>NZ_JBNJLT010000004.1:0-379875 GCF_050113635.1 Marinimicrobium sp. ARAG 43.8 | reverse complement strand
AGCGCCTGAATATCGCCGTTGAGCCGGTTCAAGGTGTTGTTGTCGGTCAGTCGCCCACTGGTAATGCTTTGCAGTCGACCCGTGCTCGGGGTGTAGCCTCGGGCGGTCACCACGCCGTTGCCAAAGAGCTCGTGGGTCAGTTGGCCCCGTTCGTTGATGAGGTCGCCTTGCACCCAGAGGGTGTCGTTGGCGCTGCCGGTGGTGTTGCGGGTGCGCACATGGAGGCCACTGGCCTGGTAGTCCCGGGTGATGGACAGGCCGGAAGGATAGGTGGTCGTGGTCGGACGGCTAAAGTGGTCATAGCCGTAGGTAAAGGCCCGGCTACCGGACAGGCCACTGAGGGTTGTGGTTTGAGCCTGTAGCCGCGACAGGTGGTCATAGGCGAAGGATTCGCTGTAGCCATTACCGGACTGGCTGGCCAGCAAGCCGATTTGGCCGGGGGCATCCCACTGCCAGTAGTAGCTGGTGGCGCTGCCACTGGCGGGCTGATCGGTTCGGCTGGTTTTACGGCCCAGGCGGTCGTAGGTATAGGTCATGGATTTTGCGTGACCGCTGACGCCCGCCTGCCAGGTTTGTCGGCGTAATTCGCCGAAGCCGCTGTAGGCAAAATCAATGACGCCGGCATCCGGGTCGACAATGCGGGTTTTGTTACCCGCCAGGTCGTGGGTAACGGTAATGGTCGTGGCGGTATTGTTATCCACTCGCGTCGTTCTGAGGTTGCCTTGAGCGTCGTAGCTGTACTCCACCGGGGTGCCCAGCGCATCCTCTACCCGTACGACCTGACCCAGGGCATTGGTGTAACGTTGGGTGGTTTGAGTGTCGGAGCCGTTGGGGGCCATGACGGTGGCAGTTTCTGTGGTCTTTACCGTATTTCCATCCCGGCTGTAGGCGACATGCACACCACCCCCGTCGGGGCCGGTGACGGTGCCCGCACGTCCCAGGGCATCGTAATCGCTGTAGGTGGTCCAGTGGCTGGCAAAACCGGTGTAAGGCTCTGATACACGATGGGTATAGCCTTCCGCCGTGTATTGAGTATCGCGTTTTACCGCCGTCTGGTTGAGCGTGAACGCTTCTTCGCGTACCACTCTCTGCTGGCTGTCGTAGTAACTGACGGAAAGCGGCGCACCGAGCTTGCCGGATTCACTCGGGTGGGTAATTTGAGTGGCCGTTACATAGACAGCGTTGCCCGGACACGCAAGCGGCGCACTCGCGCAATACCAGGACAGGCGTTCGGTGACGGTGCCGTCCGCTGCGACTTTGCGAACGGTGCGGCCCAGCGCATCGTATTCCCGTGTGCTGATCAGGCCGTTGGGGTCTGCTTCCTGATTCATTTTACCAAAGCGGTCATCGTAAGACGCCAGGGTAATATGCCCTTCGGCGTTGGTGATCGTGGCCGGGTAAAGGTTTTTGTCAAAGTCCCCAAAGGTGGTCACACGGGCCGCCGCCGAGCTACTGTTCAGATCGGCCGCTGTGGTTTCCGTGCGGGTAATCACGCCCTGAGCGTTACGGTCGGTGGTGGTCACCACTTCCAAGTCTGTGCCTTCAAACAGGGTTTGCTGGTACACATCAAACTGGCTGTTGGGCTCATACTCGGTGGTGACGGTGCGTGAATTAACGCCCCCGGCTTCAGAGTCAGTCACGGTGGTGGCCGTGATGAAATCATCGGAACAGTCGTTATTCCCGGTGTTGATCAGGGTGTTGGTCAACACGCTTTGGTTGAGGACGCCCGTGACGGTCGTGCCGGACAGGTCGGAGCCGACGGTCGTGGTACGGGCGGTGAGATTGCCGCAGGCATCAAAGGTATTTTTCTCTTTGCTGACACTCAGGGGAGCGCCCTGGGAGCGGGTCAGCAACTGGTAGTCCTGCCGAATGGAGTGAACCGGGTAAGGGAAACGGTTGTTATCCGGGTGCACGGCGTAGTGGTGCTGGGCACGGTTCATCAGATTGCCGCTGGCATCCTGGCTGAGGGTTTCACTGACTTTGCCCGTGTAGGGGTAGTCCTGGCGATAACGGGTGGTGGTTTGTACGCCGGTATCACTGCGTGTGGTTTCCACCGATGCAAAACCCAGGAAGCCTCGGCCCTGTAGATGTTGCTTGCCACCGCGATAGTTGAACCAGGTATGGGTTTTACCGCCCACCCCATTACTGACGGACAGCTTTTTGACCACCTGCATGCCACGATCAACAGGCGCCTGCGGGAAGGTCGGTGCCGTGCTGTCCGGCGTGTACAGGGGCTTACCGTTGTTGTCGTCACCGGTCAGCGGGCTGTAGCTCAGCTCCTGGGTTGCGCCAAAGCCGTTGGTGACTTTTTTGAGTAAGTCGGGTTGTTGCTGCTTGGCGGCGTAGTAGTATGAACCTACAACCATATCCACCAAACCATCGTTGTTGATATCGCCACGCAGCGGATTAGTGGTTGCTGCACTAGGCGCAATCGGATAGGCCGCGAGGTAAACCAGTTTATTTTTAAAGGGGTCTACACCGGCATCAACAAACTGCAATTGTCCGTTTTTGTACTCAGCGTAAAAGACGCGCATATTCCAGGCATAGCGCTCTCCAGAGAAGACAATAAAGTCATCCAACCCATCCTTGTTGTAATCCATCACAAATGAATACTGGCCAGAATTTGGGTATTCCATGGGTACAACAGGCACTCCGGTATAGATTATTGGAGCATCGTCATAGGAGCCCCCACCTGCCATAGACGGGCGTACGACCCATTCAGTATAGGGCTCTCGGTAGAGCAAATCTGTGTTGCCATCACCATTGATATCGATCAGCGTGCGCCAAAGTCCTGTATTGTTCCCATATATCTGTCGAGCCCCGACACCCCCCATACTGCCAGGTGCAGGGACTATCGGCGGCTCAGGGCTGACAATGGTCCTGCTGTGCCTTTCTAAACTGAAAAAATTCACTTCATTGAGATTGCCAACAAACCGATTGTTAGGCGCCTGATTGGAATTAGAATCAGGGAATGCCACATAAGTCTGATCGACCAGTCCATCGGTATTGATGTCAAAATAAACAACTTCCGAGGCGTTATAAATACGCGCACCAGGTGTCCCGGACTGCACAAAGGTCCCGTTGGTTTGTTGTATCCAAAAGCGGCTACCATAGGGAAGACCTTCTGCAATAATTGGTTGAATAATAATGTCCGTCAAACCATCGTTATTCAGATCTTCGACCTGTACTCTCGGTGCATCATGATCACGCCGCTGCAAGGTGGTAATCAATTGTGAGGTCATGGCCGTCGAGGGCGACATACGACTCAAATAGACATCCAAATAACCTGGGCGACGCACCCCCCTGATCACAGCCTTACCTTGCGCGGTCTGAATTAGATGAAAAAAATCAGATTCTTCATAATTCGCAGCGGAAAAGCCATTAGCAGCCCCCCAGGCAAGCAAACTCTTTTCGCCGATGATATCCACATAACCATCGTTGTTCACATCATCAAAAAGAACACCGTTATAGGGTAAGGGTTGCGGTGTGTCCTCAAACCCGAGCTCTCCTTCCTGCCATTCAAACTGCAATGGTTTCGCACACTGCTTCTCTCCTGTTTTGGCAAAACCGCACTCCTGGATTTCCTGCACCAGATGACGGTTGGTCGTCTCGCTGAGCTGGTAATCAATGCCGTATTCCCTGACCTTGGTGCCGACTGTCGGCGCACTACTGTTGGTGATACCAATGTAGGTCGTCACCTTATCCAGTAATTTTGTGCGTTCGTATTTGTGCCCACCGTCATAACCCCAGGGCGTGTTGCCGGTCCGGTTGATGTAGCTGAACACCACTGCCGATTCCGGCTCCCAGGTGATATGGGAGGGGTAGTATTCCCCTTTGGCGGTATCCCGCAGGTAATGCACCTGGTAGTGGTTGCCATAGCGGTCCTCCACCTTGTCCAGTGCCCAAGTATCAACCGGACCATTGGCTTGTCCCGGCGCATAGATACGACTGTTCTGGCTGGCCTCTTGCCTTCCAAAGGTCAGGGTACGGCCATCTTTGGTGGTCAAAGTGAAATACTGTGGTCCGCCCTGGTGAGCACCATAAGCCTGGATACGCACAAAACTGTCGATCTCGGTTTGATAGACCGCATTGGCTGCCCAGTAAGTGCTGTCAGTGACCGGTGTGGTGCTGTCAGCAATCACCAGTTTCTGGCCATTCAGGCACAGACGATCCCCCTTTGAATAACGCGGGTTGGATTTCTGGGCTTGTCCACCCTCTGTCGCAAAGGTCGTGCGGCAGCGATGGATGGAGGACAAGCCGCCCAACGACCAGCCAACTCCCATCACACTGTCGCCGCCACGGCTGTTGTAACCCAGGTTCAATTTGGGTGCCAGGCCACGGATGGCCGACGGTAATTCAATCGGGATGCTGTAGCTGGCAGCACCACCATCCACATTCAGGGCTCCCTGGGTGATGGCCACAAAATCACCCTCACCCAGGTTTGTGACACTACCGGTCAGGCTGTAATTGAAGTCTGCCGGCGCTTGGTTCATGTCAAAAGTGGTACTGGTATCGGCCAAGACTGAGACATTGATTGACCGGGTGCTTTCACCGCCGTCGGTATCCGTGACCTTGAGCGTCATCCTTGCCAGACCACTCTGCCCAGCTATCGGGGTAACCTTCACTGTACGGGAGGCACCGCTGCCGCCCAGAACAATACCACTGGACGCAATCAGACCGGGCTTATCGGAAGAGGCTGTCACGTTGAGCAAGGCTACCGGGGTCTCGATATCACTGACGGTAAAGTTCAGCGTGGGCGTTGACGTGTCTACCGCAATGTGCTGATTGGGAATGGTCGAGATGGTTGGCAAGTCGTTGACGGAGTTGACGGTCAAAACGAAACTGCGCTGGGCAGAGGCACCGTTGACATCGGTCACGGTGACCGTGATGGTCGTGATCCCGAAGGCATTGGCTGCCGGGGTCACCGTCAGGGTGCGATTGGTGCCACTGCCACCCAGGACAAGCCGGTTATTGGGCACCAGTGCGGTATTGCTAGAAGTGGCAGATACGGTCAGGGCACTAGCGGCAGTTTCTTCATCAGCCACCGTGAAAGAAATCGCGCCGGTGCTGGTATCTTCGTCGATGGTACGGTTATTCAGGGCGGAAATTGTCGGTGCATCATTGACGGCGTTGATGGTCAGTGAGGCCGTTTTTGTAACGGTGGAAGGTCCCTGACCGGTGCAGCTGAACACTACGTCCAACTGCTGGTTATTGCTCATAGTCGAGGGGGCGGTGTAGGTCACACTGCCGGCTGTGCTGTTCACCCCACTGATGCCGGTGGCGCTGCATGTGTGAGCGTTGGTTGTGCTCCAGATGAGTGTGGAGGTTTTGGCACCACCACTGTTCGGGCTTTCGCTGATACTGGCCGGGTTGAAGCTGGCGGTGATTATCGGTGCCGGGAAGGCGACCACCACGGTGCGAGTATCGGTTACTGAACAGGTCGGATTCCCATTCGGTGGCCCGCCAGTGTGATAGCAATCAAGCAGCTCATAATAATAGGTTCCATTCTGGAAACGGGTATCCGTAAAAGAGCCTGTAGCAGCGGCCGGATGCACTACCAGGGTCCACTGACCCGTGGTGCCTTCACGCACACGAACGCCAACGTACTCTCTTGCATGACTCCAGCTCATGGCGATAACACCACTGGCGCTGGTCGTCGGTATAGACGTGAATTGTGCCGGCAGGTCATTGACCGTTATCGTAAAGCTTCGGCTAGCACTCAGCTTGCCATCGGATACGATGACTGTCACTGTTGCACTGCCGTGTCTATTCGTAGCGGGCGTGACATTGATAGTGCGGTCGCTGCCTGATCCTCCCAGCACGACATTGCCATTAGGTATCAACGTCGTGTTGTTGGAAGATGCGGTAATCGTTAGAGCCGATAAAGCCGTATCTACATCATTGACAGTAAAGCTGCGAGCACCAGTAGAGCTGTTTTCGTTAATCGTGATATTGGCAATAGCGGAAATCGTCGGCGCGTCATTCATTGGGTTGATGACGACCGTAAATGTCCGCTTGGCATGAGCTCCGTGCGCATCAGTCACTCGCACGGTGATGGTTGCACTGCCAAAGGCATCGGCGGCGGGCGTCACGATAATTGTGCGGTTGGCTCCGCTGCCGCCCAGAACAAGACGGTTGTTGGGCACCAGTGAAGTATTACTGGAGGTAGCAGTCACCACCAGTGAGCTCGCTGGAGTTTCTGCATCACTGACGGTAAATGCAATCGGTCCGGTGCTGGTATCTTCGTTAATTGTACGGTTACCAATAGCGGAAATCGTTGGGACATCATTGATCCAATTGACATTGATCGATGCCTTTGTCGTTCTACTGCCACCACCGCCTGCACATGTGACAGGAATAGTAACGGTTTGATTGCTGCTCATCGCTGTGGGGGCGTGGTAGGTCGTACTGCCCGATGTACCGCTGACGCCGCTGATACCCGTTGCACTGCAACTGGTCGCGTTAGTGGCACTCCAGCTCAGGGTTGCGGTACCGCCTTCGTTGATGGTTTTTGGAGAGAATGACGCTGTTACCGTTGGGGCAGGCAAGGAGCCCACGGTAACAGTATGCGTATCGGTAATATTACAGGCCGGGTTTCCACTGGGTGGCCCGCCCTGAAAAAAACAATTGTAAAGTCTGTAATGGTATAAGCCAGGTGTTGTTCTGGTGAGCGTTAAAGAATAGGCTGTTGGAAATTTTCCCAGATCATAATTTGTAGGGTTTGATGGATTGAGGAGCATAACCCACTCTCCATCAGCACCGTATTTTTCATGTATAGCGCTAAAGCTGGTTGCGCCGCTCCAGCTCAAGGTATAAGTGCCACTGCTACTGGTACTAGGCGCTGAAGTAAACTGCGCAGCAGCGTGAGCCAAATTCCCCGCCATGGATAACAGGACTATCACCAATATTCGCCACACTTTGAAAGTTGTGTAACAACCGGAGCATACTGACAACAGGTGTGAAACTAGCATCACAAGACTCCTTCTAAACAGGCATTTTCAGGCGCAGGCGAGAGCTACAGACGAGCCAGACCGCGACCTAGCCACTCAATCCCTGGAAGATTTATCAGACAAATCTGAAACGGAAGCCAATAGGGGAAAAGGCAGGCAGGACAGTTTTTAACCAATAACGACAACGTTGTCAACAATTGACGTAAAAAAAGCGGGCATCATGCCCGCAATAAAGTAGTAGTGAGAGATAATCCGTTTACTACAAGGTCGTGGGAGTAGGAGATCACCTACATGCGGAAGCGCAAGCCCAAGAAGTACCTGCGTCCGCTATACTCGATGCGGTTGAACGCATCGTTCGCCACGCGATACTCAACGTAGGCATCGTTCGCCAGGTTGAGTGCCTGCAGTTTGATCTGCAGGTTCGCGCTCAGGTTGTACGCCAGGGACAAATCCAGAGATTTGGTGGCCTGCACGTACCGATTGGTTTGCCCGAAGTCACTGCCAAAGGGCTTGAGGTAATCCGAGCGGTACTTGTAGGAGAGCCGGGCACTGGCACCGTACTTTTCCCAGTAACCTTCCACGTTGTAGCTCTCCTTAGAGAAGCCCGGCAGGTTGGCGGGCGGAACGTAGATGTCATCGGTAATTTCAGAGCCGTTTTCAAAGTACTCGAAATCGGTATCGGCGTAGTTGTAGCCCGCCGACACACCTAGCCCGTCAAACGGTTCCGGCAGATACGTAAAGCCGTGCTGCACTGTCAGTTCGACGCCGTTGATCGAAGAGCTGTCACCGGTGTTTTCAATAATACCGTTGACCTCCATCTGAGCCGGCTGGTCATTGATCACAAACGTTTCAACCACACCATCGGCCGTATCGAGCCCGGCATTGAAGCGTTTGTGATAGACCGCCGCGGAAATCGCGGTGTCTTCCGTCGGGTACCAGCCTACCGAAATATCGAAGTTATCGGACTCGATGGCTTCCATTTGCGGATTGCCAAAGGCCGTCACGGAACCGTCGGCTACGGCATCTTCCAGACTCGCGTACTCTTCTTCGCCACCCCCAAGATTCAAGTCACGACCGGCACCCAGCCACCACATATCCGGACGCGACACCGCCTTGTAGTACGCCAGACGCAGCTCAATGTCGTCCCGCAGCAGGAAATTGACGTTCGCGCTGGGCAGCACATTGGTGTAGCTGTTGGTGTAGGTTTCCTGGGTCAACGTGTCAGTATCTTCGGTAATAATGAAGCTCAACGGATCTTCATCCGTTCCGGCACCAGTGGTTTCCACCAGGAAGCTTTGACGGTAGCCTTCCGAAGTAATGTCGGTGTTCACCACACGGACACCCACATTCCCCGTAACAGGAATACCCGCCAGTTCGGTTTCGAAGTTGGCCATCACGAACGCAGAGGTCACCTCTTCGTTCAGCACAACGTCACCGGAGCTCGGGTCCTCGGGTGACTGGGACCAGTCCTCATTCCCCACCATCCGCTCGAACGCGCACAACGTATCGTAGGTGGCCCAGTGGTCGAACGTCACCGAGGTATCCGAACCGTAGTCCGCCTGCGGGAATGGCGTAGCGCAATGCTCGGCAATGTCGTTGACATCCGCGTAGGTTCCCGCCTCCTGTTGAGCGGCGTACTGGTCTTCGCTGTAGTTGTTGTGGTCGTGGTCGGAGTAACGCACGCCCGCTTCAATGGACGAGATAAAACCACCATCGAAAGAATATTCACCCTCAAAGCGGACCGCACTGATGGTATCTTCAATCAGGAACTCACCGTAACGAGCACGGCGACCGTCGGTCGCACCACCTTCATAGAAAGACAAGTCATTGAACGCGGCACGCCCCACCGCCGAGCCTTCCGGATCATTGAGATCGGAATACACACGATCGATGGTCGGCCACTCATCGCCATTGGCGGCCCAATCGAACCACAAGCGATCCGAGCGGAAACGGGTTTGCCAGGTTTCCTGGTAACGCGTGGTGTCGGAGTAAGACAAGTCCGCTTCCAGACGCAAACGATCAGTGGCATTCCAGGAAACATTCAGTCCGCTGCCGGTGTATTCCTCATCGCGCTCGCGATACTCACCGTAGGTGCTGAATCGGGTTTGCCCGGTGTAAGACGTCAGCGCATGGGCGTCATTGGTTTCCCAATTGGTGATATTGTTCTGCCCGTCATCCAGATACAGATCGTGGCGATCCTCATAGTAGAAACGATCGGACTTTTGCAGATCCAGTGTCACATCCCAGTCGTCGTTCGGCTGCCACTGAATCGTACTCATCACGGCGTCACGCTGCTCCTGCGATTCCATCTGACGGAAATATTGCAGGTTCGGCACAAAGTAGTAATCGCCATTGGCCGCCGGACCGTCGCCCGCCGCCGCGTTATCGTCACTCCAGCTACAGGGATTCCAACTGCCGGAACCGCCAAAGTCCGCCACGTAATCGGAGTTACAGTTACGCAAGGTGGAACTCGTGTTGTAGCTCTCTTCCGGGGTGGACGACTCGTGCCCCGCGTATCCAATGGCAAAACCGATGGTGCCAATGGCGGTGTCGAACACATCAGTGTAAGAGGCGGAGCCGCGCAGCCCCACACCATTCTCGCCCGCCATGCGCGCCTGGTACTCGTTGTAGTTCGCCTTGACTTCACCCTGGATACGGCGTTTGCCAAAATCAATCGGGCGCAGGCTGCGCAAGTCAATCACGCCCGCCACACCGCCTTCCATCAGGCTCGCCTGTTGCGCCTTGTAAACCACGGCACCGTTTACCAGCTCGGAGGGAAACTGGGAGAAAGCCACTGACCGGTTACCGCTGCCGGAGCTGACTTCCCGGCCGTTATAGGTGGAAGCCCCCAGGAAAGGGCCCAGGCCGCGCACGGAAATTTCACTGGAGTTACCCTTGAAGCGGTCACCAGTCACACCCGTAATCCGCTCCAGCGTTTCCGCCACAGACAGGTCGGGCAATGCCCCCATCTCGCTGGCGGACAGGGCATCGACAATCGTGGTGGAATCGCGTTTGATTTCAATCGAATTGCGCAGCGTATCCCGAATGGCGCCCGTTACCAGAATTTCTTCCAGTGCCTGGACACCCTCAGTCTGGGCATTCGTTTGTGCGGTATCTTGAGCCACCAGTGGAGCAGCGGCCGCGGTTAAGGCCAGCGCCAGAGCGCTGCGGCGGAACAAGCCAAGCCGGGCACGCGGAAACCGTGCCTGTTGTGGACAGTTGAATGTCATACGTCTTGTCCTCCCTCATGGGATTGTTATTAGCAGAGTTGTTTTATTGGTTTCAGATCAATTGACCCAAAGGCCAGCGGATCTTATTGTAAAACGGTCAGGCCAACTTGGCGGACAAACAGGCTTCTCTCTGACGTCGTTGCGCCGTTGTTTTCCCAGGCTTCTGTTTGTCACCGTTATGGCGAGTATGCACCAACATGGTATGATGGTAAAGCTGTAAGGCCAATTTTTTTGATACCATCACCTCGCACCAACAAGAATCAACCGGACACACCCTACGATAACGACTAATTAAGAGGATGGATGTATGTTGCGATCCCGAAGAGAGAGGACACCTGCCCGCAAAGGTGCGGGCATTTGCGCAATAATCCTTGCGTTTTCTGCACCAGCCGCCCTGCAGGCTCAGCCCGCCCCTTTCACCGCCGAAGACGGTTATTTGCCGGACTTCTCCTATGCGGGCTATCAATTCGGGGAAAAGGCTCCAGCACTCGACAACCCCACCGTCATTGAGGCCACCGAGTACGGCGTGCAAGCCGATGACGATAAAGACGACAGTGTGGCCCTGAAAAAAGCCCTGGCCGTGGCTCATGACACCTCAGGGCCAGTGGTGCTGCAATTGCCCGCTGGCCGGATTATTGTCAGTGATATTCTCTACCTGGAACGCAGCCAGATGGTTTTGCGAGGGCAGGGCAGCGGCGCCACCGAGCTCTACTTCCCACGGCCGTTGCAATACCTGCCAGACCCGCCGGATTTGCGGGAACTGCGCGAATACCTGGTCGCCCAGGACAAACGCCAGCGGGAAAAAGCCAACCATATCGATTTGGCTTTCTCTCAATACTCCTGGGCAGGTGGCTTTATCTGGACGCGGGTTCCCGGCCAGCGGGTAAAAGCGTATCTGGAAGACTACAATCAACCGCAGGCGTCGTTGGCGCACGCTATCCAGGGCCAGCGCGGCGACTCCTGGCTGACCGTTGACGCCGACCATTCCCTGAAAGCCGGGCAGGTCATCAGTATCAACTGGCACAACCGGGACGGCGAAGACGGCCCGCTGCTAAAGGCCCTGTACCCCTACCCCCACAATGAGCTGAATATCGGCTCGCACCACTGGACACTGCCCGACCAGCCCCTGGTCAAGCAGCCGGTGCTGATCACTGAGGTGGACGGCAATCGCATTCGTATCAAAGACACTTTGCTGCACGACATTGAGGCCAGTGGTGGCCATACCGAAATCACCGATTGGCCGCACCTCACCGAAGTGGGCATTGAGCGGCTGAGCCTCACCTTCCCCCGTTCACCAATGATTGCTCACCACGTCGAACCCGGTTACAACGGCCTTTTTCTTACCCGAGTGTTCAACGGCTGGGTCAATGACCTGAGAATCCGCAACGCCGACAGCGGTATCCTGACCGAGGAAGTGGCCAATCTCACGCTGGAAAACGTGACCACCAGCGGCGAGAATCTCGCCCACTACAGTATTGCCATGGGCGATACGCACAACGTGCTGGTCAAGCACTTGAAGGTTCACAACGAGGTACGCCACCCGCTGAGCTTCAACACCTACTCCACCCGCAGTATCTATACCCAGAGCCAGGTATTCACGGCGCCGGTGCTGGATCAGCATTCCGGCGCCAACCACCAGAACCTGTTTGATGACATCGAAGTACTGGTACACCTGGACAAGGATCAGCGCGAGCGCGCCCGCTATCCGTTATTCAAGGGCGGCGGCGCCAGCTACTGGAAACCCACTCACGGGGCCTACAACACCTTCTGGAATATCCGGGTTCAACTCGATACCTATCCAGCGGACAGCGAGCGCCCCTTGGCACTGTATGGCGTAAGCGATGGACCTCAGGCTCGGTTGCTCGGTGTGCACGGCAACTACCCCCTGGAAGTGGACTATGGGCCCGATGCGGTGGTGCGCGGCCTGAACGCACCACCGCCCGGCACACCCTCGCTGTATGAATACCAGCTTCGGCAGAGACTGGACCAGCCATAGACATTTTCTGGAAAGGCCTTTAGACTGACCAAAATTGGTATTACCACATTACCAAAATCAATCATGCTGCGCCCTCACCCCGGGCGCAGCCAGTAAAATAATGACACGAGGGTAACCATGACTACACCACAACGATCTCTCGCTGCGCTGCTCACGTTGGGGCTCGGCCTGGGCATGGCAGCCTGCGCCCACCCGCCAGAGAGCACCGGCACGGACCTCTCCGGCGAACTCACCCCGGACGCTGTGCGCGCCGTTGCCAACCGGGTCGCTGACTGGCAGTTGGCGCAATACGATCTGAAAACCAACAACTTTCGCGAGGAAGAGCGGGCCAGTGAGCTGCCCCAGGGCTGGGTCAATGCCACCCTGAACATCGGCCTGATGCACTGGGCCGAGGCGTCCGGACAACCCGAGTACCGCACGGCCGTGAAACACCTGAGCGAAGTTAACCAGTGGCAACTTGGCCCCCGGGTGTACGATGCCGATGACCACGCCATGGGACAGGTCTACATCGATCTCTACCGCCAATACGGTAAAGAGCACATGATCGAGAACACCCGCGATGTACTCACAGAGGTGGTTGAACATCCGAGCGAGGTGGATCTGGCGTTTATCAACGACGAGCGCAACCGCTTCGAAGCCGATGGCCGCGTGTTCAACGATCAAAAATGCCGAGAACGCTGGTGCTGGGCCGACGCCATTTTTATGGCCCCCCCGGTGTTCTTCGACCTGAGCCGTTTGACCGGCGACCCGCGCTACGCCGAGTTTGCCGACCAGGAATTCTGGGAAACCACCCGTTACCTCTTCAACGAAGACGAACAGCTCTACCTGCGCGACAGCCGTTACTTTGAGCGGCACGATGAGGCCGGTCGCCTGATTTACTGGGGCCGTGGCAACGGCTGGGTGCTTGCCGGTATTGCGCGTATTCTGGCGCAAATGCCAGAGGACTTTGCGCACCGGGAAAACTACGAGCGTCTCTACCGCAGTATGGCCGCACGTCTGGTGGAGCTGCAACACCCGGACGGCAACTGGCGCTCATCGCTGCTGGCCGACCACGAGGCACCCGCGCCGGAATCCAGTGGCACCGGCCTGCTGGTCTTCGCGCTCGCCTGGGGACTGAATCAGGGCCTGATTGAAGGCGAACCGTACGAGGACAGTGTGGCGCTCGGCTGGCAGGCGCTGGTCAACGCCGTGCAACCGTCCGGCATGCTCGGCTGGGTCCAGCAGGTGGGCTTCGCTCCGGGCAGTGCCACCGAGGACGACACTCAGCTCTACGGTGTCGGCGCGCTGCTGCTGGCGGCCTCTGAGCTTTATTCGAAGACTGAGCGCTAGAAGAGCCAGTTTATGAGCCAGCCACACCGTTTCCCCGCACGCTCGACCAAAGCCTGGCGGCTGTTAATAACCATTGCGGTGAGCGCCTGGCTCAGCGGCTGCCAGGGCCTCAGCGACTACCAGGGCCTCAGCGGCTACCAGAGCCTGGCGTCCACCACCTCCCTCGAAGCGGAGGTGGTGCGCATTGAACAGCCGCGCATCGAGCGCAAAGCCAATGCCTACTTGAACGCCGAGCCCCGCACCGTGACCGCTGACCACAGTGAACGCAGTGCCGGTGGTGCCCACGATTTTTATTCCGAAGGCGACTACTGGTGGCCCGACCCCGACAATCCGAACGGCCCTTACATTCGGCGTGACGGACTGAGCAACCCGGACAACTTTATCGCCCACCGGCAATCACTGATGCGCTTCAGCGATATCGTGGCCAGCCTGACCTCCGCGTATCTGCTGACCGAAGACCGCCGCTACGCGCAAGCCGCCATCCGCCACCTGAACGCCTGGTTTGTCGACGCGGATACCCGAATGACGCCACACCTGCGCTATGCCCAGGCCATTCACGGCCGCAACACCGGGCGCAGCATCGGCGTGATCGACACCATTCACCTGGTCGAAGTCGCCCGCAGTGCCCAACATCTGATGGCCCGCGACCAGCTGACTGGAGACACTCGCGAACAGGTACTCACCTGGTTTTCCGATTACCTTCACTGGCTGACCACGCATCCTTTTGGCCTTAAAGAACGCGAACATCCCAACAACCATGGCGTTACCTGGGCCATGCAAGCGGCCGCCTTCGCCGACCTGACCGGCAATACCGCACTGCTGGCGGAGATTCGTCACGATTTCAAAACGCGGTTCGTCGGCGAAATGATGAATACCGACGGGGGTTTTCCTGCCGAACTTGCGCGCACCAAGCCCTACGGCTATTCGCTGTTCGTGCTCGACGCCATGGCTACCCTCGCGCAAATTGCCTCCACACCGGACGACAACCTGTGGCAGTACCGCGATGACAAAGGGCGCGGCTTGCCGCGTGCCATGGCTTTTATGCGGCCTTATATCGCCGACAAAACCCAATGGCCCCTGCCGCCGGACGCCATGTACTGGGACAACTGGCCGGTACGGCAGATTTCCCTGGTGCTGTCCGCCTGGGCTTATGAAAAACCGGGCGATATCGATCTCTGGCAATCACTGGACGCCGACCCCGACGAATACGAAGTGCGGCGCAACCTGCCGGTGCGCCATCCGTTACTGTGGCTGTCGGAGCGCGCCGCCGGCGTCCCGGCACTCCAGCCTCATCACAACCATAACCACCCATGAGAACAACGACCTTTCAGAGAGGTACAACGTGAAACACCATCAACCCCGACGCCCCCGTTTGCGCCGCAGCGCTACCGGCCTGCTGGCCGGATTGCTGCTGGCACTGGGCCAGACCCAGGCCTCGCCGTTTGTCGTGCCCGCCGAACCGGATACCCTGTTGCTCAACGCCAACTGGGGTTATCTGGAAAATATTACCGAGAACGAAACCCAGGCGCGCGATGCCAGCGGCTGGCAGTCCCTGAACCTCCCCCACACCTGGAACGCCACCGACAGTGTCGATGCCTTGCCCGGCTATCGACGCAACGCCAGTTGGTATCAAAAAACCCTGCGCCCTGAAGCGAGCGAGGACGCCCTGCGCTACCTGCTGTATTTCGAAGGCGCCAACATGATCACCGATGTCTACCTGAACGGCGACCACATCGGCCAGCATGTCGGTGGCTATATTGGTTTTGAAATGGACATCACCGATGCGCTGAAAGCCAATCAGGACAACACGCTGATGGTTCGGGTCAGCAACGCCTACGACCCCAACCTGATTCCGTCGCAAAAATCCGACTTCGTCATTCACGGCGGTCTGACCCGGGATGTCTGGCTGAAAGTCGTGCCCGAGGTCTACATTGGGCAAGTCCGTGTGGACACGCCGGAGGTCGATGCCGAGCGCGGTCTGACGGACATTCTCGTATACGGTCGCAACACCTCGAATAAAGAACGTGACTACGAGGTGACCGCCCGCATTATCGATCCCGATGGCCACGCTGTGGCCGAGCTGACACGCTCGGTATCGCTGGCACCGGGCGCGTTCGAAGTGCCGCTGCCCACCGAAGCCATGCCCAACCCGGCACTGTGGTCACCGGAAGACCCGAACCTTTACCGTGTCGATGTCGCACTGAAACAAAGCGGCGACACACTGCACAGCAACAACACCCGCTACGGTTATCGCTGGTTTGAATTTAAGGACCACGGCGCGTTCTACCTGAATGGCGAACGGGTACTGTTGCGCGGCACCCACCGCCACGAAGAGCACGCCGGGCTCGGCGCGGCCATGCCCAACCGCCTGCACCGCCAGGACATGCAAATGATCAAGGATCTGGGCGCAAACTTTGTGCGCCTCGGCCACTACCCCCAGGACCCGGAAATTTACCGGGCTGCCGATGAACTCGGCCTGATTCTGTGGGACGAACTGCCCTGGTGTCGCGGCGGCATGGGTGGCGAACAATGGCAGGACAACACCGAGCGCCTGCTTCGCCAGCAAATTGCACAAAACCGCAATCACCCGAGCATCGTATTCTGGTCGTTGGGCAACGAAATTTACTGGGAAGAAGACTTCCCCGGTGGCGGTGACCCCGAGAAGCTCAATCCGTACTTGCAGCACCTGAACGATATTGCCCACGACCTGGACCCGACGCGGCTGACCTCCATTCGCAAATACTATGAAGGTGCGCATATTGTCGATGTGTTCTCACCGTCCATCTGGGCCGGCTGGTACGGCGGCGCTTATGCTCAATATGAAGAAGCCTTGCGCAAAGCGATGAACGATTACCCGCACATGCTGCATATGGAATACGGCGGCTCCAGCCATGTCGGGCGTCATACCCCGACTCCCATCACCAAAGACGGGATTCCCGGCGCTCAGGTGGATGTGGAAGAAGCCGTAAACCAGGCCGTGGTGAAAAGCGTGGCGAAAGATTCCGACTGGAACGAAAGCTACATTGTTGATCTGTTCGACTGGCACCTTCAGGTGCAGGAGAATCTGCCCAACTTTGCCGGCAGCGCCCAGTGGGCGTTCAAAGACTTCGCCACCCCCTTGCGTCCGGAAAACCCGATTCCCTACATGAACCAGAAAGGTCTGGTGGATCGCCAGGGACGTAAAAAAGATGCCTACTACGTGTTCGCCAGCTACTGGGCCACGGACCCGTTCTGCCGTATCGAGTCCCATACCTGGACGCATCGCGGTGGCGCGAAAAACGAGCCGCAAACCATTACCGTGTATTGCAACACCGATGCGGCACAGTTGAGCGTCAACGGCAAATCCCTCAAACGCCTGGAGCGCGATCCGAAACAAGTCCCCGCCGGTGGCCTGGTGTGGACCACCGAGCTGAACGAAGGCGAAAACGCATTGGCCGTCGTGGGTTACAAAGACGGGAAGCGAGTCGCCGAGGATCAAATGACCGTGACCTACATCGTCGATCCGCTCAACAAGCTGGAGCACATCAAACTCAGTGCCAGTACCCAGGACGACGGCCTGTTGTTAATCGAGGCCGAAGCGGTGGACAAGAACGGCGACCGCTGCATTACCTGTGACGAGCGCGTGTACTTCAGCAACCTTGGGGAAGCGGGCGAGCTGCTGGAAAACTATGGGACGCCGGATAAGAGCAGCGAGATTGAAATGGCCAATGGCTACGCTTCCATTCTCTACCGACCCGACCCGGCGCAATCCTCCATCATTGAGTTGCGCAGTCAGGATGTCAAAGGCGTGTACGTCTACGTGGATCAAACGGGCGAAATTCAGCCCTGATTGACGCACGGCCGGAGCACGCCTTGTGCTCCGGCCCGTTTTTTCACCCTACCGTTTACCTTTTATCCCGCCCGCCCGCCAACAACACCAAGGCCAATTGGCTTTACCCCTTGTCCATAGTACACTTGATGGTTAATCAGAGAAGGCGCTCGACGAACGTCGCAACGCGCTGCGCGCGGAGCGTGCCACACCAACTACTGCCAGGGTCGCGCCCCGCCTCACGAGGACACACCACCATGCAGTTTGAAGCCATTAAGCCCGACCGTTTGTACATCAAGGTCGCCAACCAGTTATCGCAACTGATTTCCGACGGCAAGATTGAGCCCGGTCAGAAATTTCCCGCCGAACGGGAACTGGCCGAGCGCCTGGGGGTAAGCCGCCCGACCATCCGCGAAGCCATGATCGCCCTGGAACTGCAAGGCGTGATTGAAATCCGGACCGGCTCCGGCATTTATGTGACCCGTAAAAAACCCAGGCTGGAAGTACGGGATAAAGGCATCGGCCCTTTCGAGATTCTGGAAACCCGCATGCTGCTGGAAACCGAAGCCTGCGCCCTGGCCGCTGAACGTATTTCGGACGAGCAGATTGAAAAGCTCTGGGCCGCCTACCGGGAAATGGAAGAGGAAAACAAAAAACAGGATGCCTCAGAACAGGCGGACTGGAAATTTCACAACATTATTGCAATGGCTTGCCAGAACACGGCTATTTATGCGGTCGTGGACTGGCTGTGGGAACTGCGCAATCAATCCGAGCTGCACACCGCTTTTTCGCAGCGCATTCGCCAGGAAGGCGTTCACCCTATCCTGGAAGACCACCGCACCATTATTGAAGCCCTGGCAAACCGTGACGCCGAAGGCGCCCGGCAAGCCATGCGCAAACATCTGGAGAACGCCACCGAAGCGGCGGCCACGCACTTCGGACAGAATTGATCGCCCGAGTCACTCCAGCTCTTTGACGCCATTAAAAAAGCGGCCGGTAGCGGCCGCTTTTTTATTACCATCCAACGCTTAAGGCAAAGCGCTTTCCGATGTCACCGATTTCAGCTTGCGACGGAACGACCGCGCATGATTTTCAACGCGTGAATCACGCCGCGCAGCTCTGCCAACCCTTTCATTCGGCCCGCATACGAGTAACCGGGGTTCACACCCTGGCGGCCAATTTCATCCGCCATCAGGTGCCCGTGGTCCGGGCGCATGGGAATCTGCAACTGCGGCCCTCCTTCAGCCTTGCGACGCTCCTCTTCCGCGAGCAGCTGGTCGATCAGGCCGACCATATCGTTGTCACCATCCAGATGATCGGCTTCATAGAACGAGCCATCGTCCTCACGTTTTACATTGCGCAAATGCACAAAATAAATGCGTGAACCAAACTCGCTCGCCATTTTCACCAGGTCGTTATCGCAACGCGCTCCGTAGGAACCGGCACACAGCGTCAGCCCGTTGGCAGGGCTGGGAACCGCTTCGAGCAACGCGCGGGCGTCATCCGCCGTGGAGACTACACGCGGCAGGCCGAACAGCGAAAACGGTGGATCATCCGGGTGAATGCACAAACGCACTCCGGCTTCTTCCGCCACCGGCACCACTTCTTTCAGGAAGGCAAACAAATTGGCGCGCATGCCATCATTGCCAATTTCAATAAACTGTTCAATCGCCGCCATAATACCGGCGCGGTCATAGGAGCCATCGCCCCCGGGCAGCCCGGCAATAATGTTTTTCTCCAGCAGGACTTTCTCTTCATCACTCATGGCCAGCACGCGCTGCTCGGCTCGGGCCAGTACGTCCGGCTCGTAATCGGCGGCGGCGTTGCGGCGCTGAAGAATGTGTACATCGTAGGCGGCAAAGTCGCTCATCTCAAAACGCAGCGCCTGGCTCTCGTTCGGCAGCACATAGGTCAGGTTGGTGCGGGTCCAGTCCACCACCGGCATAAAGTTGTAACACACGGTATCAATACCGGCCTCGCCCAGGCGGCGCAGCGAGGTTTTGTAATGATCGATGTACGTTTGGTACTGTCCGCTGCGCGTTTTGATGTCATTGTGTACGGGCACACTTTCCACCACCGCCCAGCTCATACCCTGCTTTTCAATCAAGGCCTTGCGTTCCAGAATATCGTCCATGGGCCAAGCCTCCCCGGTGGGAATGTGGTGCAGCGAGGTCACCACACCCGTGGCACCTGCCTGTGCAATATGCTTCAGGCTCACCGGGTCATTCGGGCCAAACCATCTCCAAGTTTCCTGCATTCTGTCCTCTCAAATCATTGGCTACGCCATCCCGTCCGGGCGGCGAATTGGTAAATCTGCCTGACCAATTGTATCGCTTTCAGTCAAATTTGCAATATGGGTCTGCCCCACCGCTCCACCCCAAAGCGGCCCGGCGGGGCCGCTTTGGGAAGAGACTGACATCAAGCGCCGGTCACCACTTGCCTAAAACCCTGAAACCGCGTCCAGATAGACACTGACGGGGCTAATTTCACCGGCATTGCCACCGAACTTGAACTCAACGCGCTCCGGCACCAGATTCGGCGTTGCCACCGGAAAAGTACCCAGTTCAACGCCATTGAGCCAAAGGGTGAATTCGTTGCTAACCGCGACGTCTTCCCAGCTTACGGTCACCTCATTCCAGGCATCCACGCTATAACTGATCACATCTTCCTGGCTGCCTCCTTCGCGGCGACGTAAGGTTCCATCCCCCTTAAACAACAAGTCAATGGATCGATTGGCCGAGTTATAGGTGTCCGCGTAGAGCGTTATCAAGGTATCTGCATCCACGCCTGCCGGAATGTACACGGCGGCGCTAAGAGAGCCAGTGGCCGCCGGTACCTGACTCTGCCGAAGGCGTACCTGACCCTCGACGGCATGAGTGAACTTAACCGACTGACTGCCTTCCCGTGCCATCTCTGCACTCACCTGAATATCACCCTCGGCGTCGAAGCCGGCGGGCGCCGCGCTCAGCGTGTCGGTTTCGAAACCAAAGTCCGGCGCGCTCGGGGGCGGCTCAGCACCGTCGCCTCCATCGGCTTCGCCAAGCTGATCGGAGATGGTCACCGCATCCACATACACACTGTCGGGGCTCACTGCTTCGGCGTTCTGACCAAATTTGAACTCCACCCGCTCGGGTGTCAGACCGGTCGTTGCCACCGGAAAGGTGCCGGCCTCTGTGCCATTGACCCACAGGGTAAATTCATTCGAGGTCGACACAGACTGCCACTGGATTTCAATATCCACCCAGTCATCGGTAGACACAGTCACCACATCTTCCTGGGCACTGCCTTCACGTCGGCGCACCGTGCCATCGGTTTTCAGAATGATATCGATCGCACGATTCGCCGAGTTATAGGACTCGGCGTACACGGTCAGCAGGGTATCCACGCCGCTGTCGGCGGGCAGGCGAACCGAGGCTTTCAAGCGCCCCGTATCCATGGCGCCAAAGGCCTGGCGCATACGCACTTGCCCTGGCTCCGGGTGGGAGAGCTTGACGGACTGGCTGCCTTCACGCGCCTGTTCGTCGGAGACGGTAATATCACCTTCTACCTCAAAGTCGGCGGGAGCCTGCCCCAGCGCTTCCGCTTCGAACCCAAAATCGGGCACATCGCCACCACCCGGCGGGTTCTGGCCGGTGATATCGGACGGACAAATATTGGTACCTTCGGCGATACAGAAATCGTTGAACCAGACGGTTTCATCGCGCAGCATTGCGATATCGTTAAGGCTGCGATAGATCCCCCACTTGGGTCGATTCAGGTTGGCCCCGTCGCGCCACATATCAATGTCGTTATTGCTCCAGGCCACCAGCGTCTGGCCATCGCTCAGGCGGGTCAGGGACACTTCGAGCCGACCGCTTTCCGCGTTCAGCGTCCGCACATAGGCTTCCACCCACTCACCTTTAAAGTCCGACAGGTTGGCAGCGGCCACCTCAGAGGCCCCGGTGGGACCGTCGGGCGCGTACATGACCTGCAAGCGCTCGGGCGAGCCGGCACGCGGCGTAAAGGTCACGATGGGCATACCGTCATCACCACCGGAGGCTTTGATCTGGAAGATATGTGTAAACGAGGAAGACGGCTGAAAACCTTCCGGCAGCTTGAACTTCCAGCGGTAGGTGTGAATCTCTCCCTCACGAGCAATGCGATCTTCCGGCGAGGGCGAGTAGGTTTTGACTTCAATACGCTGACGGTCTGTGATGGTGTCTATGCAACGGTCACCATCCACATCGCGCAGAATATGGAACGCAAACACGTAGGTTTCCAGGTCGTCGTCCATTACCTCGGTAATGCGTCGGCCAAAGCTGTCTGTGGATTCATCACAGACCGGCGTTTCCACCGCCGTGCCACCAAACGCCGCATCAAACAGTTCATACGTATCTCCCGGGCCATCGGCCGAGGCAATCACACGACTGTTGATCTGGCCATTCAGGGTACTCTGGAAATGCGCCATGGCGTCGCCCTCGGACACCAGCGCGGCACGGCCGGAACCGGAGGCACTGAGCAGGTTGATTACCGCAGCCGACTGCGCAAAATCCTCGGCGGGCTGATCAAAATCCAGTGCGGTGGCTGCACCGTGGGCCTGTTCATCCAGCGTGATGCCATTGCCGGGATCGCCATCGACGTCCAGCGAGATGAGCAGCCGCACCATGTTAATCACCCGACGGTCCGCCAGATCGCTGGTGTCAGCGAGATCGAGTGGCGTGAGCGTAGCGCGGGCGCGAGTCTCTGGCAGCGTCAAGTCACCAATGGCAAAGGTAACGGTCTCTCCGGCCCGGTAGAAGAACTCACCGGCGTCCGTGGTGCTGCCGTTCTGGCTGGCAGTGCTGAAGCGCAGATTACCCACGGCGCTGTCCAAAAACGTACCGCGTAGCACGTCGGGGCCACTGGCGTCACTTCCACCAGACGATGACTGACCGGAAGATGAGGACACACTGTTGTCGGCACTGTTGTCGGCACTACTGCTGACACCCGATCCGGGGGTCGGTGTTTCATGGCCGATACTGCCTCCGCAGGCACTCAACAGGCCAGCCAAACAGAGGAGGGTTGATGTTTTATAAATGCTCATAGCGATTACCTTATGTTTATTCTCCGCAACTGCGTGGATTTTTAGGCAAAATCACTATGTCGTAAAAACAGCCTTACTGTCAAGTGGTAAGGCCAATTATTCAACACCCACCCCTCGTTAAAAGATGGTTTGTGGGCTTAGAGGACCAGAGGCCAGCCCAACGCCAGTACCATGACCGTGGCGACACCAATCAGCAGATTCATCGGCAACCCGACTCGTAGGAAGTCGTTGAACCGGTAGCCGCCCGGGCCATACACCATGAGGTTGGTCTGATAACCCAGAGGGGTGGCGAAGCTTGCCGAGGCGGCAATCATTAAGGCGAAAATATACGGATCCGGGTTCAATGAGGCGTTTTCGGTAATCTTGAGTACCACGGGCAGCATGATAATCGCCGCGGCGTTATTGGTGATCACCTCGGTAAGCACCGAAACACACAGGTAGACCAGAATCAGAATCAGCCACGGGCGCCCATTGCTCAGTCCCACTGTCAGCTCTCCGAGCCAGTGCGCGACACCGGTTTTATCCAGAGCAGCTCCGAGCGCGAAGGAAGAGCCGATGGTCAGCAACACGGTCGGGTCCAGGCTTTTTTGCGCCTGAGGCGCCGAGCAGCAACCGGTCAACAGCATCACAGCCGCACCCAGCAGCGCGGCGTGCAGCATGGGCAACACCCCCAGCGCGGCAATCAACACTACCGTCAGCAAAATCGCCCAGGCGAGATAGGCACGCTGGTGTCTCGGGGCCTCGGTATTGAGGTCATTGACCAGCAAAAAATCCTTGTTGTATTTCTGCCGACTGACAAACGCGGGCCGGGCTTCCAGCAATAACGTATCGCCGGGCTTGAGCTTGATGGTGCCCAGGTTGCCCGCTACCCGCTCACCATTGCGCGCCACGGCCAGTACCACGGCACCGTAACGCTCGCGAAACTGAGAATCGCGAATCGTCTGGTTAATGCAGTTACTGTGCGGGGAGATAACCACCTCCACCAGACGCCGTTCACTGTGCTCCCTACCCAGTGTCGGCTCACCGTTGGTGGAAGGCACGATGCCTTTAATTCGCAACAGATCAGAGATGGCTTCGGTGTCACCGGCGAAGACCAGTCGGTCTCCGGCTTGCAGCGGCTCCTCGGAAGCCACGGCGGGAACGATAGCGCCGCCGCGGTCAATTTCCACCAGATAAATACGCTTCAGATTACGCAACCCGGCCTGTTCCACGGTCTGCCCTACCAGTGGGCCGTCGGCGGCCACAGCCACTTCCAGCGTGAACTCCCGCAGGTTGCCAAACAACGCTTTCTCCCGGCGATCAGGCAACCAGCGGGGGAAAAAAATGGCCATGAAAATCAGGCCAATAATCGCTACCGGCAATGACACCGCCGTGATGGAAAACAACGAAAAGCCGGCCTCACCGGTCAGGCTTTGGTATTGCCCGTTCACCACCAAATTGGTACTGGTGCCCACCAGGGTTAAGGTCCCACCGAGAATAGCGGCGTAGCTGAGCGGAATCATCAGTTTGGACGTGGGCATATCGATTTGCTTGGCCCAGGCGCGCAGCGCCGGAATCATGGTGGCCACCACCGGCGTGTTGTTCAAAAAACCGCTGAACAACGCCACGGGCAGCGCCACTCGCATCTGCGCGCGACGCACGGACGTCGGACGCCCCAGAAAGTAGCGCACCACCAATTCTATGCCGCCGGAGGCGTGGATACCCGTGGCCACCACGAACATCGCCGCCACGGTGATTAACCCGCTGTTGCTAAAACCAGACAGGGCTTCCTCGGCCGTCAGTACCCCACTGACCAACAGGATAATCATGACGCCTGCCATGACCAGATGCGGCCCGATTCGGGTCAACATCAATGTCATCAATGCACCGATGGTCAACAGCAGAGAAAAGAGGCCTTGCCACTCCATAGAAAATACATTCCACAAATCGTGATAAAAGGCGAGCAGAATAACCAAAGCCACGGCAAAGCGACAATAGTGATTGGCTCTAGGGTTATAACCGGACGGTATATGGTAATCCATCCGATGGCTAAAGTCGTAACTGCTACCATTAATGGATCAATCAATGCGTGACCGTCCAATGCGTGACCTTCGCCTTTTTTTAGTGTCCCTTGTTTTAACATCCCTCGGGACTTTTTATGGGATCACCTTTTATGCCATCGCCTTGCCGGCGCAGGCCGCCTCGGTGCAGATTGAGCTGGCCGATTCACCCGGCCCGGGCGAACGGATCGTTTATTTGTACCAGGACCCTGACCGCTTCGGCGCATTTCGTGAACCCGATTACCGGGCGCGCTTTGTTGCGGGAGAACCTATTGAGGTAAACGCGCCCAGCGGCGATTACGCGGTGCTGGTCTTCTACGATGAAAACGGCAACGGAGAGTTGGACCGCAACTTTGTGGGCATTCCCAGTGAGCCAATCGCCCTGTCCAACAACTACCGCCCCAAAGGTCCGCCAAGCTTTTCCCAGGCCCGCATTACACTGCGGGAGGAGTCGGCTTCGCAGCAGACGCTGTCGCTCTACCGACCATTGGGTGGCCTTGGCCAGTGGGGCATCGGGCTGGGCGCTATCGTGCAAAGCTCACCGTACCGGGATAGCGATGCGAACGCTGTGCAACCCATCCCGACTCTGGTGTATCTCGGCGAGCGCTTGCAATGGACTGGCCCGCGGGTTCGCTACACGCTGGTCAGTCACGCCAAATGGCGATTGGCGGCCCAAGGCGACCTTCGTCTGGGCGCCTATGAGGAAACCGATAGCCCGTGGCTGACGGGCCTGGGGGATCGCGATCACACCGTGATGCTGGGCCTGGCGTTAACGGTCGACCTACCCGCCAGTGCATCTTTGACACTCAGCGTTTCCCAGGATATTCTCGACCGTTCTGGAGGCGCACTCGCACGCCTGAGTCTCAGTCGGGGCTTTCAGTGGCAAAGGCTGCGCATCACTCCATCGCTCGGCGCGACCTGGTTGAACGACGACCTTACCGCGTACGAGTTTGGTGTCCCGCTCGACAACGCTTTGGACTGGCGCCCTGCTTATGCCCCGGGTTCCGCCATCAATCCCGAGGTGGGCCTGTCCCTGTTTTACGAGCTTTCCCCGCAATGGCAGCTACTGGGCTTTGCGGGCGCCGAACAACTCGACGAGGGTTTACGGGACAGCCCTATTGTGGACGCTCATACGCTCACGCGGGGCTTTGTCTCGTTGACCTATACGTTTTAACGTGTTCCCGGCTGATATGAAAACGCCCCGCTTTAGAGGCGGGGCGTTAACAGGCTTACCGGTTTTACCGATCAATGGGCGTGATCGTGCTCCTCGTCGTGATCGTGATCCACCAGCGCATCTTCGAAGCCGGCCCATACGATACCCGCCGGAGTAACGTCCAGCGCCAGCGCTTCGCTGACTTCACCGCTTTCCAGATTCACTTCCATCACGGTGTTGGCCACCGGATCGGTCACGTAGACCAGAGGGCCAGCCTTGGACACGGCCATCGCAAGGTTCAGACCTTCGTCCAAACCAACGAGGTCACTGGTTACGACAGAAACCCGTTCCAGAGGCGCCCAGCCGTCCGCCACTTCCAGGCGGGTCAGACCACCATCGTCGTCGAGTATCAAAAAGTGCTCACCCTCACCATCAAACGCGTAAGCGATAGCGGAGCGAGTGGCGTCGCCCTGCCAATTCAGTGCGGTGATCGTTTCTTCATGGGCATCCACGAGATACAGCTCCCCTGAAGCGACGCCCACCATTTGCTCAGAGGCTTCGTGTGCATACAGGCTGCCGATTCGGCCGTTGATGCCCGCCGGGTTGTCGAGCTTGAGCTCGTGAAAGTGGTCACCGTGTGCATGAATCAGCAGAACACCATCGGCGCAGCCAAACGCCACGCCTTCGTCCCACTGTGCGCTGCCGTGCAAACTCGGGCACAGGGTATCGAATACTACTTCCTCTTCATAAACACTCTCGTGCCAGTGGTATTGCGCCACCTGATCCGGCAACGACGCACTGTCATCGGTTTTACGAGTCACAAACAGAGAACCGTCAAAGTGCTGAGCGGCACCGTGGTGCTGGGAATCAAGATCCAGCCAGCGGCCGGCACCGTTGTCCGCCAGATCCGCTTCTGTGAAGACACCCACTCGCGCCAGTTCACCGCTGCCACTGTTGCCATCATAAAAAATCACCGCTCGGCCATCACCCAGCGTGTAGTGGGTGGGGCGGGAGCCCGGCGCGGTAAAGTCCATAAAGGCGGGGGAGGTCGTGCTGTAGTCCCAGTGATCGCCATGGGACTCGCGAATCAAACCGGCATCCACCGCATTGACCTGGTCTTCGTTTCGCTGAATCGCCACCGCGAAACGATCGCCGGGGCTGGGGTAAAGGGCCGACGCCGGTGCGGCCAGTTCAAAGTGGTTCAATTCCTCGCCGTCGTCCAGGCTGTAGACCACCAGTTCGCCTTCGCCGAAAGCGTTAACCACTAACCGGCCTTTGGTCTCAGGCACTTCGCCATGCGAGTGGTCGTGGCCAGGATCTTCCACCGGTTCACGCTCCACAATATTCGTGCTGCTGCCACCGCAGGCCGTCAGCCCAAGCGCCAGAAACGCACTCAGACCAATCGCCAGGGGGTTCATTCGGTTCCAGGTCATCATCATTCAGTCCTCTTTCAATCAGTTATTGTCAATCCGAAGCGCGTTATCAGAAGCGCGAGCGCAAACCCACCGCCACAGAGCGGGCAGGCATCGGCGCCTTGTCTTTCAGGAAGGAGGTGTGCGGCCGTGCTTCTTCATCCAGAAGGTTGTTGGCCTGCAGGTAGAGCGTCATAGTCTGCATACCAAAAGAGAGGTCATAGCTGACCTGAGCATCGACCAGGGTGTAACCCCGGGTGACCGCCTCGCGTTCCGCTACGCGGTCTTGCTCGAAGTAGTGCATGCCACCGAGTTCTGCCCGCCAGTCGTTCCACTGGTACTCCAATTGCGCACCGGCGCGCAGCGCCGGAATACGCGGCATGGGCTCGCCGCCGCGCAAGGTCGCACGGGTGTAATCACTCATCAGGGTCAGTTTCCAGGGGGCGGCTACCTGCCACACCCACTGCGCCTCCAGACCATAGAGGCGAGCATCCCGGGCGGTGTAGTGGTAAACCGGCAGCGTGGCGGTGTCTTCCTCGGCGTGATCGTGCGCCTCGCCTTCATGATCGTGGTCGTGCACATGATTGTCTTCGGCTTCAAAGGGCGTAGCGGCCAAGTAGTAGAAGTTCTCCATCTCGTTATAGAACGCGTTCAGCGTGTAGCCGATATTGCCGTTGAACTTGCGCAGCGTCAGGTCCAGGTTGTTGGACTTTTCCAGCTCGACGGTGGCGTCGCTGATGTGTGTGTGGAAATCACCGGCGCCCTCATCGTGCAACTCGAACAGGGCACCCACTTCGTAACTGCTGGTGCCGATATGCGGACCAAAGGAATACAACTCGGCGGCCGAAGGCGCACGCTGCGCATGGGAGAGCGAGGCGCCCATGTTGTAACCCGGCGTGAAGTCCCAGACCACCCCGGCCGAGGCACTGAACGGCTCGAACACTTGCTCCACGGAATAGACGGCCAGGAGCCCACTGTCATCACCGGTCGGGTAAGTGACCTGATCAGCACTCAGTTCGACGCGCTCGACCCGGGCGCCCAGTTGCATTTGCAGGGGGCCGAAGTGACGCTCTTCCATCCAGCCCAGCGCGAGACTTTCAGTGGTGGAGGGCGGTGCAAAGGCTTCGTTTCCCTGCGCTTCAAAATCCTGCTTTTTGTATTGCAGACTCCAGGCACCACGCCAGGACATAAAAGGCTGGTGGAACAGTTCGAAACGTGCCTCGTGGCTGGTGTTGGCAAAGGTCGTCAGGGCCTCGCCATTTTCCATTTCCGAGTGGGTGTAATCGGTATAGCCCAGGCGGGTATTGAACGCACTGAACCAGGAGTTATCCAGGCTCAGCTCACTGATCAGTTGTACCCGGTCCTGCTCCAGGTCCGCGTATACATCGAGGTCTTCGACATCGTGCCCGCCATGGGTATGGCCGGGAATGCCGTAGGTGCGCTCCAGCCGCCCCACGGAAATGCCGACAAAACCATTGTCCAGCAAGTAGCTGCCCCCGAGGTTGCCTCCCTTTGCCCGGTAGGCGGAATTGTTCAAGCGGGTGCTGCCGCCCTCCTCGCCGCGATTGGCCGGCACCGGGATGCGGTAGTCGTTGGATTCACGCCAAAAGCCGTCAATGTGGGTGGCCCAGTTGCCGACGCCGCCCGTCACGCTGCCGCTGGCCATTTTTTCGTCGGCCACATTGTCATGACGCAGGTGCCACTGGCCATTGAGGGCGTTGTCTTTAGGCACGCGCTGGTCAACGATATTGACTACCCCGCCAATGGCACCGCTGCCGTAGAACAACGTCGCCGGGCCGCGCAACACTTCAATCTGCTCGGCGGTGGACGCTTCGGTGGTGACCAGATGGTCCGGTCCCACTCGTGAGGCATCGCCGGCATCCAGGCCGTTCTGGGTAATCAGGACACGCGGCCCGTCAAGCCCGCGAATAATCGGACTGCTGGCGACCGGGCCGTAGTAATTGGTGTGAACCCCCACTTCGTGCTTGAGCGTTTCCCCCAGGGTAGAGGATTGCCGCCGCGCCAGGCTTTCCCCACCGAGCACATTCACCGGCTGGGCGGACTCCAGCGTCGAGACATGCCAGGGAAGGGCAACGACTTCAATCACTTCAAGATGGGTAGGGGTCAGTTCGACCGTCACCGGCTCTCCGTTGAGCGCCACGTGTACCTGCCGATGCACATAGCGAGGCGCGGCAATATGAAGCTCTACTTCGTCGCCGCGCAACGCGTCCAGCTCAAAGCGCCCCTCAGCATCGGTGGTGACCGACCGCTGACTGCCCACTCGCTCCACCAGGGCACCCGCTACGGGCTGACCCTGCGGGTCCAGCACCTCGCCACTGAGCGAGGCCGCCAAAACGGCCGGGGACGCCATTCCGATCAACAGACCACTCAGGGCTGCCAGGGAAAACTGTTTGAACTGCACACGAACCTCCTAGAACTTCACACCTGCCAAAGAATGTTATGGTATAACATAACTTTTATAATGCAAAGCCGAAGCGGCTCAAATACAAAAAAGCCGCAGTGAATCACACTGCGGCAAGCCATTAGGAGGTGGTAACCATCAACGGGGCGCACCCGTTCGATTTTTCACTGCAAGCTATGCATTTTCTCTGCATGGCCGCGAATAACAGACAGGGTGGAATCATCGGTATCAAACACCGAATTCAGACCCTGGGCTTCCTGGGGTGGGTCGCCGGTAAAGTCGTCTCCCTCCAGCCACTTGAAGTTTTCCTGAGCGGCACGGCCGTACCCGCCCCAGGCCCAGAAGTTGGTACCGGCAATGGCGCTGCCTTCGGCGGCATGTTCGTAGACCTGCTCGAAGACCTCGGCATAGATGCGATCCCGGTATTGCGTCGTCGTGCCCGGCTCGAATTCCCCTTCGTCGCGCTCGGCTCCGAACTCGGACAGCACGATGGGCTTATTCATGGTGTTGGCCATACTCACGTGCAGGTCAATGTAATCCGTGGCGGTGGCCATGGCGGAATCGTAGGTGGCATCCGGGTTGTGGATGTCGAACCAGCCCCAGTTTTTCAGCCACATATGGAACGTGAGGTAATCCACATACGGGCTCGCGTGCGCCTCGCGAAACAGTTCGATGTCATCCAGAGCACCACGTGCGCCTTCGCTGCCGGTGCTGACCAACTGGTAGGGGGCGAGGGAATGAATGTATTTGGCCGTCTCGTGAATCCAGGTTTTGTAGGCATCGAAGTGCTCAGGGCCGTGGATGTGACTGCCGGGGCGCGGCTCGTTGGCCAGCTGCCAGGACATCACGGTGGGGTCTTCGTTGTAGCGGCGGCCATTGATGGTATTGGTGCGCGTCACAACGGTTTTAATCGCATCGCGATACCAGCGCTGCGCCTCCGGCAGCCGGTAAAAGCGGGCGGAGTTATCCATGAACTCGTTCCATTTTCCGGTAAGGTCCGGGTCCACCACCGGATCGCCGGTCAACCAAGAAACGTATTGGGACATCCCTCCGGACCACTGCCAGAAATTATTGAAGTACAACACAGCTTTCATATCCCGCTTGGCCATCTCGGCCAATAGAAAGTCGAGGCCTTTGAGAAGGTTCTCGTTGTACTGGCCCGGCTGTTCCATCACGGCCGGTTGCACGCTTTGCGTGAGTTCGCTGTTTTCCGAAAGGGCGAGCATGCGCAGGTTGGTCACACCGTTGGCCTTCAGCAGATCCAGTTCGCGGATCAGGCGTTCACGGTTGCCTTCCTCTCCCACCGATCCCAGATAGGCGCCGTACCAAACGTTCGTACCGACAAAGTAGTAAGGCTCGCCCTTCAACATGAAGTGCCTGCCCTCCACCTTAACGAAATCATTTTGCGCCACACCTTCCGGCAACCCGGAAGTCGCACAGGCACCCAGGAAAGTGGACACCATCAGCAATAACATCGCAGGACGGTACACTCGCGTCAGCCAATGCAATTTCATAAACACACTCTCTCCATCGTTCGTTGGTTTTATTGGATCGTATTGTTTTGGGCTGTAGTGTTATTGGGCATCGTCTCAATGAGTCGATACCAGTTTTTGCATTTCCAGCATGGCGCGACCATTGTGGTAAGGCCCTTTCCACGGCCCCAGTTTGTAGGCCGGGGCATTGCTTTGGTCGTCGAGTTTGGACAACCACAGCCACTCACCGTTATCCGCCAGATGATAATCTTTAATAAACTGCCACAGCCCGGCCGCCGCTTGTGCATAGCGCTCTTCACCGCACAGGCAATAGGCTTTGTAAAAGCCCACCATGGCTTCGGCCTGCACCCACCACACGCGATCACGATTCACGCTCTGGTCATGAAATTCATAGCCATCGTACATTTCACCGTGCTCGCCCATGGCTTCCCGTAAACAGACATCGGCGATACCCAGAATACTCGGCATTAACCGTTGTGTTACGCCCGGTTCGTTCAACGATTCCACCGCTTTCGCCAACAGCCAGCTGGTTTCAATATCATGGCCATACGTATAGGACGGAGAGTGGTCACGCCAGTCGTAATCCATGAACATCCGCAGGTGAAAATTGTCTTTGTTAATGATCTGGCGATCAAAACAGTCGATGGCGTAACGCAACGCGTCCGCCACTTCCGTCGAGGCATCCACCTTGTACAACGTACTGTAGGCTTCCAGCACATGCAGGTGCGTATTCATGCTTTTCGGACAGTTAAGATCTTTGTCACTCAGGCGTACATCGTCCATGCTTTCCCAGCAACGGGTGAAGGCCTCAAGATAACCACCTTTTGCCCGATCCCGACCGTACTGCTCCAGCAGCGAAAACGCCTTCTGTGCTTCCTGCAACGCCCGGGCGTCACCGCTCAACTGGTGGTAAGAGACCAGGGCGTAGATGGCGAACGCCTGGGCGTAAATCTGCTTCTTGGTATCCTTCGGATGCCCTTCGCAGTCCAGCAGCCAGTACACGCCACCGTGCTCCGGATCGAGAAAATAATCGAGCAGGTACTGATAAGCGCGATCCGCCGCTTCGCGATAAGCCGCTTGCGGTACGGCAAGAGCCAGCTCGCTAAAAAACCACAGAACGCGGGTATTCAGCACCACCCCTTTATCCGCTGAGGCATTTGGGGCGTTGTCGATACCGACTTCCCCATAAAAACCACCTCGCTCATGATCCTGGGCATACGTCAGCCACCAGTCGGCGATGCGCAGCAGCTCTGCATGAAATTCGCTGTTGAGTTCGCTCAACGGGGTGCGGATATCCAGTGCTTCCAATGACATTACTTCAACTCGTCCAATACCTTGAGGTTGGCTTCGATCAAACGGTTGCGCACCTGCACCGAGGCGGCCGAGCGCAAACCGTCTTCCGGGGTATTCATGACATAGTCCACGAGTTTATCCACGGTGGACGTCGCCACGTGCAAGCGTGTATCAGACGACGCGTAGTAAATAAATACCTCGTTCTGTTCATTGACAATCCAGCCATTGGCAAACGCCACATTGGAAACATCGCCCACACGCTCGGCACCCGTTGGCGCGATGAAATGACCGGCCGGACGGTGGGTAATTACCCAGGGACGTTCCAGTTCGGTCATGAACATATACAACACGTAGCGCAAACCCGCCGCGGTGTTGCGTACACCGTGAGCCAGGTGCAACCAGCCCTTATCGGTTTTGATCGGCGCTGGACCCTGGCCGTTTTTAACTTCTTTGATCGTATGGTACTCCTTGCCATCAACGATCACTTCTTCTTTGATCTCGGCGTTTTCCATTGACTCCGACAAGCCCCAACCAATACCGCCGCCGCTGCCAACACTGATAAAACCATCTTGCGGACGGGTGTACAGTGCGTACTTGCCGTTCACAAACTCGGGGTGCAGTACCACATTGCGCTGCTGGCCGGAGTAAGTCACCAAATCCGGCAGGCGCTCCCAGTTCACTAGATCTTTGGTGCGGGCGATTCCGCACTGGGCTTCGGCAGCGGACAAATCTTCCGGACGGCTTTCGTCTTTGCGTTCGGTGCAGAACAAGCCGTAAATGTAGCCATCTTCATGACGGGTCAACCGCATGTCGTACACATTCGTATCCGGGCAATCGGTTTCCGGCAATACGATGGGGTAGTCCCAGAAACGGAAGTTGTCCACGCCATTCGGACTCTCGGCGATGGCGAAAAATGACTTCCGGTCATCCCCTTCCACGCGCACGGCGAGCATATATTTACCCTCGTGATAAAGCGCGCCGGCATTGAAAGTGGCGTTAATGCCCTGCCGCTCCATCAAGTACGGGTTGGTGGACTCATTCAGGTCATAGCGCCAGAACACCGGCGCATGGGCGGCGGTCAGAATCGGGTGTTGCCAGCGCTGATAGACACCATTACCGCGAGGCTCTGGAACGTTTTTGCGGGTAAGAAGCGTCTCGTGGTCGCGCAACAGCGCGTTCACTGCGTCGTTAAATTCACTCATGAACAATGGGTCCTGACAATTGGACCGGACATCGGCCGTACGTCCGATAATGATCCGGTTTTTAATACACGTTGTGTTCAATGTTATTCGCCTAACCCCAGGTTGATGCACTGGGAGGCATTGTTTGTGCCGTCTATTGTGCTGTCTATCCAAACACCCTGGAGAGGGCGAGGCCACGTCTTGAATCGGGCACTACCCGGAGGAGACAATGGCCGTAATGTAATCGGTTACAGCGCCGGATGCAACCTTATTTTCAAAATAAAAATATACAGGCCCCGCCTGGGACGGGGCCGCTGGTCTCACTGCTTGGATACGATGCTGGCTTCGGCTTCGCGAACCATTTCCGCTGGCATATCGTCGGGGTAGTCTTCCAGCTTGACCCACCAGTTACGCCACAAAAACAGACTGGTCAGCACCACTACCAGCATTGCACCGGCAAACTCCCACCAGTACTGAATCACCATGAAGATGGGTGCCGCAACCAAAGCCGTTTGCCACACCACACCGACCACCACGTTCACCGTATCGCGCCAGAAGTGCGGGTTGGCCTTCACGTCCGGATACTCTTCTTGGACGGCGCGCCGCACCGGCCCCCAGAAACCCCAGGGGCGCACTTTTACATAAAAGCGCTTCAGCACTTCCATATCGTCCGGCTTGGTGAGCAACGAGGCCACCACACACACCACCAGGCAAGCCAGCAACATAAACGGGAAAGCGTGCAGCGGATTGATATCGGTAAACACCAACGGCAGCGCAATGCCAATACCGATGACCATACCCCAGAAGTAACCGAAACCATTGAACCGCCACCAGTACCACTTAAGCACATTGGAAGCGGTGTAGGCACCGAAAAGCGCACTGACGATCCATTGAATGACGTCGTTCAACGTCGGGATAAACAGCCCGATGCATACACCAATGACTACGAAAACCACCGACACAATGTAGCTTAAGTAAACGTAGGTTTTCGGGTCGGCATTGTCGTTGATGTAGCGCTTGTAAATATCGTTAACCACATAGGCCGGCGCGGCATTAGTGGTGGCCGCGAAGGTCGACATAAACGCCGCCAGCAACCCGGCAATCAATAGCCCCAGCAAACCGGTGGGTACGTAGTGCTTCATGGCCATCGGCAGAATTTGCTCAAAGTCGACCGCATCGCCCATCGCCCGCAGGTCGTCCATAAAGAAGGCCAGCGCGAGCACGGTGAGACCGGCGATCAGCATATAGCGCGGAAAAATCAGCACGACATTCACAAACCAACTGACTTTGGCTGCCTCAATCGGAGACTGGGCGGACAGCACCCGCTGCATATCGTAATTCGGCGCCGGCCCCGCCAAGCTCACCAAAATACCCTTGAGCAGCATCAACATAAAGAAAATGCCAAACAGCTCGTAGCCATCGGCACTGATTTTGGCATTCGCAGCCTCGAGCTGCGCGGACCAGTCAATATCCAGACTCCAGTGCAGACCGACGCTGGTCCAGCCATCGGGGATAATGGCACTAAGTACCTCGGGGGAAACCTGCTGCATGGCAATAATGCCAACGGCCACACAAGCAATGGTCATAATGAAAAATTGCAGCACTTCGGTGAAGACCACGCTGAACATCCCGCCCTTCACCACGTACACCGTGGTAATGGCCGTAATAATCAGGCCGTAAAACACTTCGTTCCAATAGGGGTCCGAGTGCAGCTCCCAGGGCAGGAACACCGTGGCGAACTTGCCGATGCCGATAAACCCGTAAGCCAGAAAGCTCATGACGCTGATCAACGCAAAGACCACCACCACCATGTGGGACAGTCGCGCTCCCAGACCATCCCCGAACCGGAAGTTGATCCACTCGGCCCCGGTCATCACTCCCGAACGCCGCAACCAGATGGAGAGAAACACCATCATGAACACCTGGTTGAAGACCGGCCAGAGCCAGGGGATATAAATACTGGTCAGGCCGTAGATAAACAGCAGATACACCAACCACATGGTGCCGCTGATATCGAACATGCCGGAGGCGTTGGATATACCCAGAGTCCAATAGGGCAGTTTGTTGCCCCCCAGAAAGTAGCTGCGGATATTGCTGGAGGCCCGTTTTGAGATCCAGAATCCGATAAACAGCGTCGCCAGCACATAAAGCGCGATAATGGCGATGTCCAAAGCGGCCAGGTTGAGTTGCATGCTTGAGTCCCGGTTATTATGAGGGCGTCCCGTAGCGAGAGACCGAATTCCACTCGGACCGAATCATTCCGACCCGGCGCGAGCCCGACTGGTTGTGGAGCCTGCCGGATTAGCGGTAGGCAGGCACCCAGGGCCGGTGGGCATATTTATGATTGTGTCCGATGATTGTGCCCGGCGGCCAGCCGCCAGAAATCATGCCATGCCCAGCCAAGGTGTTCAACAAGACTATAAGTCTGGCACAATACCCGTCCCTCCGGCGCGATTGGGCGGCAGTTTACTCCGCATTGTAATCGGTTACAAGCTGTTGGGGTAGCCAGTATGGCGCCGATATAGTAAATTTTGCGCTGAACTCGCAATAACATGGTGGATTCAACCACCCGGAATCACTGCCTATGTCCAGTATTCGAGATGTCGCCCGCGAAGCGGGCGTGTCTGTCGCGACCGTTTCCCGGGCGCTCAGCAACCCTGAAAAAGTGTCCGAAGAGAGCATGGCCAAAGTTCATCGGGCCATTGATAAGGTCGGTTACCGGCCCAACATGCTGGCCCGGAATTTTCGCTCTGCGCGTTCTTATGCCATTGTGGTTCTGGTGCCCGATATTGCCAACCCTTTTTACTCGCTGGTCATCCGCGCTATCGAGGACCGGGCGCAACAAAAAGGCTATGCCGTGCTTCTGGGGGATACCCGCGGCACGCCAGAGCGCGAGCTGGAGTACATCCGCCGGGTAGAAACCCGCTTGGCAGACGGCCTTCTGCAATTGCGCCCGCACTCCGAAAAAGCCCACAACGTCATCCCGCCGGATATTGCCACCGTCAACGCCTGTGGCTGCGAATACACCACTGGCCCCTCGGTTCGAATCGATAACCGGGGCGCCGCCAAGACCATGGCCAATTACCTGATCTCGCTGGGGCACCGCCGCATCGGCGTCATTTCCGGCCTGAAGGATAACCCCCACGCCGTCGACCGCATGAAAGGCTTCAAGGAATGCCTCGCCGAGCACGGAATACCGTTTGATCCGGAACTGGTGGCCGAGGGCGATTTCACCATGTGGTCGGGCCTGAACAGCGCGTTTCAGTTTTGCCACATGAAGGAACGGCCCACCGCTATCTTCTGTATGAACGACGAAATGGCCATCGGCGCGATCCAGACCCTGAAGTCCCAGGGCATTCGTGTGCCGGAGGATATTTCCGTGACCGGCTTCGATGATATCGCCTACGCCAAATACTGCGACCCGAGCCTGACGACCATGTCCCAGCCCGCCGAGGAGATGGGGAAGATGGCGATGGATATGCTGCTGAAGGTGATCGAAGGCGAGCCACTTTCTCAAACCGAGTGTGTGTTACCCACCGAGTTTATTATTCGCAAAAGCACCGCACCGGTGCCCAACCACTCGCCCAAAGCGGTGCCTGCCTCGTGACCGACACGAGACAGGCCGCTGTTCATTAACCGTGGCGTCGACGCACGTAATCCGACACTTCCGCCGTTAGCACCACCAGGTGATACAGAGTGCTCGCGGGGGCTTTGTCGATCAGAACCTCATCGTCCGCTCCCCGCTGATCCACATACGCCCCCGGCGTCTGGGCGGTCAGATAGTAAGTAAAAAGCGTATCAATGGCCTCCACCGCACGAGCTTCTGCCTGAGCGTCGCCTTCGCGCGCTCGCACCAGACTCGCCTTGATGAACTCTGTCAGCCCCCAGCAGCGCTTGGTGTATTTGAGCGGTGTGCCATCAAGGCGCACCTCGTCCCACACCAGCCCGGAGGCCACCTGGCCAATGTCCATCGCCTTGCGGTATAGCGCTTCGGTGTAGCGAGTGACCGACTGGCCGGTCAGGCGACGATACCAGTCCAGCAGCCACACCCACTCAAACATGTGACCTGGCTCAATGGGTGCCTCGTTCGGAGCGTGCTTCAGCGTCCAGTCGTCTTCGAAAAATTCAAACAGCACTTCCCGTTCAGGATCAAAATAGCGACTCTGGAACAGGGCGAACAGCTCACCCGCCCGGGCCAGCCATTTGGCGTCACCCGTGGCTTCGTGCAAGCTCATCATGGCCTCGAACAAATGCATATGGGGGTTCTGACGGCGCTGGGTGTACGCGTAATCCCCCTCGGTCCAACCGCCATACACCGAGCCGAACCGGTGGTCGAGATGGGCCATTAACGCCTCGGCCCCTTTCAGGAATGAGTCATCCCCGAAAGCGCGATAACACCAGGAATAGGCCAACAGAAAGAACGCATGGTCGTAGAGATCCTGGCGAGTATCAATCACCTCAAAGGCCGGATTCATCAGGTGAGTAAAACCGCCACCGGCCGAAGGATGCGCAGCACGCTCGGTAACAAATGCCATGAGTTGCCGGGCCATGGCTTCGCCATGGCACCACTGACGGGCCGTGCCAAATGCAAAGGAGAATGCCTGCCGGGCCAGGACCCGCACCCGAATATTGGCCTGCTCGTCCACCGAACCGTCTGCATTGAGCGCCTCCCAATGCCCACCTTCCGGACTCAACCCTCTTTCCTGCCAGAGCGGCAGAGCCTCTTCAGTCATCCAGCGCTCCAGGCGCCCGGCGGCTTCCACAATCGTGCTCTTCATAACAACGCTATCCACTCTTGTACTCACCTTCGAATCTCAGACGGGAAACCGAGCAGTTTACCCGGTGCCCGTTTTTACAGCACCCGCTTCTTACAAACAAAGCGCCCCGGCTGCCGAAACAGCCGGGGCGAAAGGGTACAACAGCTTGGGTAAAAGCTCACTGAGCGCCGCCTCTATCCGAGAGGCGCGCGCAGCGGAGAGGAGGAGCCAGATGTAACCGGTAAACTTTCGAAAACCAGCTGTTCACGCCTCAACCTGACGCGCATATTGCAACATTTTGTAACCGGTTTCAACATTTAACGTCACCTCTGACACCGCGAGCGGCACTCAACCCGCCCGATTGGGATCCTAATACGGCCGGGAGGCCGCGCCCTATCGGCAATAGCGGGCGAGACAACACAAGAAAAGGGGATGATCAACCGCGCTGCTCGCGGACATAAAAAACCGGGCTGCAAAGGCAGCCCGGCAAAACATGGAGAGAACAAACGATACAACCAAAACAACGTCTACCAAGACACATAGCGCTGACCAACAGTGACGCCTTTCGGCGCGCTCCAACCGAGGCCTTGAAAGGGGAGAGGCCCCGGACACCATCGTCCTCGCTTATGGTATTTATGATCATAAGACAGCATTTTGATATTGTCAAGGTGACAATAAAAGGCCGCCTGACGCCTCCTAGTGAAGCGCTTGCCCGCCAGTCATGGCGTCGATATCGGCGGCATTGAAGGCGTAATGCTGATTGCAGAACTGACAGTCAATCCCAATTTTCCCGCCTTGCTCCTGCAACAGCGCCAACAACTCCTCCCGCCCCAGGGACAACAGGGCGTTGGCACTTCGCTCCCGGGAGCAGCCGCAGGCAAAGCGCAGCGGCGCCGGATCGAACAGTCTCAGCCGGTATTCATTGAACAGCCGATACAGCAGTTCGGCGTGCGACAGTGCCAATAGCTCCTCCGGGGTTACTGTACCCGCCAGAGTGCCGAGCGTTTCCCAGTGCTCCGCATTGGCGTCCGCATCCGCGTGGCGCGGCGTAGGAAGCGCCTGCAACATTAACCCGGTACAGGCCCGCCCATCGCTGGCGAACCACAGCCGGGTTTTCAATTGCTCAGACTGGAAAAAGTAATGCTCCAGGCAATGCGCCAGGCTGTCGCTGTCCATTGGCACCACGCCCTGATAGCGCTCGCCCTTTTCCGGCTCGATGGTAATCGCCATTACGCCCTTGCCCAGCAACTCCCCCACACCGCGCCCCTGGGGCCGGTCATTGGGGTTCGCCAGGCGCACAATCCCGCGCAGGTCCTGGTGGTGATTGCACTCCGCCATCACCATGCTCACCGGCCCATCCCCCTGCGCCTGAAGACTGATCAGGCCATTGAATTTCAAGGTGGTCGACAGCAAAGAGGCGGCCGCGAGACACTCTCCAAGCAGTTCGCGCACGCCCCCTGGATAGGGGTTGTTGTTCATCACTTCCTGATAACTGTCGCCCAGGGTCACTATCTCGCCCCGCACGTCACATTCATCGAACAAGAAGCGGTGCAGTACATCGTTTTCGGACATGGGATCTCGCTGTGGTGGTTGAGTCACTAATGATGTAGAAAGCCTAGAATGATGTAGAAGGCCTGGCAGCCCCGCTCGGCCTTCGTCATGAGTCCTGCTGCTGCCGTTGGAAACGGTGAATCTGGCGACGCTCTTTCTTGTTGGGCCGATGATCGCTGATTAACTGCCCCGCCAGCCCACCGGCTTTGCGCTGCGCCGCTCGCTCCTCCCGTTTCACCAGGCTTTCGGCGGTTTCCTCGTAAAGCGCCTGCGCTTGCGGCGCGCCACGACGCTGATCGGACAGGGCTTTCACGACCACCGTTTTGTCGTCATAACCCTGGCGAATCGTGAGTGTCAGACCGGTCGTGATGTCTTTGCTGGCCTTGACCCGCTGCCCCTCACATTGCACTTTTCCACCTTCAATCGCCTGTTTGGCGAGGTTGCGGGTCTTGAAAAAACGGGCGGCCCAGAGCCACTTGTCGATACGGACTTTTTCCAGCGTCGTGCTCATCTATGACGGTGTAATCTCATCAAAATGGTGAATGGCCGGGTATTCGTCAATCCACCGCTCCACCTGACTGTCCGGCTGGTGGATACACAGCAGATGGCGGATGCCATAGCGCGCGGCCGCTTCAAGCACTCGCGGCGTATCGTCCACGAACAGCGTGCGTTCGGGGTCGAAAGGCTCGCGCTCATTGAGCCGTTCCCAGAACGCCTGGGACTCTTTCGGCTCGCTCAACTCATGGGAGGAAATGATACCATCGAGCCAGCGATCAATGGCGGTTTCTTCCAGCTTGAGGGACAGGCTCAACGGGTGGGCGTTGGTCACCAGCAATCGACGCTTGCCCTGCGCCTGCAAGCGGTCCAGAAAGGTTTCCACATGGGGACGAATCTGGATCTTGTAGCGGATTTCCTCTTTTAGAGCGCGGATGTCCACACTGAGTGAGCGCGACCAGTACTCCAGGCAATACCACTCCAGTGTCCCCTGCCGGGCGTCAATCTGCGCCAGCAACGCCTCACGAGCCGCTGCCTGATCCAGTGCATGAATCTCGGCGTAACGCCTGGGGAGATGGTCGAGCCAAAAATAGGTGTCGAAATGGAGGTCCAGCAGGGTACCATCCATATCCAGAAGTACGGTATCGATCGCTTGCCAGTTGATCATTGCCGGGAACAGCCTTTACCACGGAGTTCAATGCCCAGTATGCCCAGAAAGCCCGAGATATTAAAGCAGCACACCGTGGCTCGCAGTCGACTGTTCCGCACCGATGAACTGCTGTTGCGCTTCAGCAACGGCGAGGAGCGTGTGTACGAAAAACTCTGCGCCGGTGGCCCCGGTGCGGTGCTGATGGTGCCGGTCTTGGATGACGGGCGCGTCGTGATGATTCGCGAGTACGCGGCCGGCATTCACGATTACCACCTCGGCCTGCCCAAAGGCGCCGTGGATCGGGGGGAAACCCTGCTGGAAGCCGCCGATCGCGAACTGAAAGAGGAAATTGGTTACGGCGCCCGGGATCTGCAACTGCTCAAACATATACACCTGTCGCCGGCCTACATGGAGCACGGCATTCACGTGGTGCTGGCCCGAGGGTTATACCCCGAGCGGCTGGAAGGCGACGAGCCCGAACCTATCGAAGTGGTTCCCATGGATTTTGACGACCTGCTGAGCCTGACCGCCATGGACGAGGTGTGCGAAGGCCGCACCATCGCCGCGCTTTTTTACGCGCGGGCCTGGCTGGAGCGGCACGGTTGAGGTCTTATAACCCACCGCGGTCATGACGGTCTTTAGCCCCGCTTCCTGGTAACCAAACAGTCTAAAAATCCATGAAGAAACCGGATAAAAGTGAACTATCCTAAGCGGGAGTCCACCAAGTAAGCGGGCGCTCCCAAGATAGCGACCACTTAAGCCACCCCAGGTAAGCCATTACGCAAGGAGATCGTTATGAGCCGCACCACGTTTATTCCCGGCAATCACGTTGACACCAACTTCGAGAAAACCGGCCCGTTGAGAGAGAAGCTGCTCGGGGAAATCACCCGCTTCGAGCGCCAGCTGAACGCCCTGAAAGGCAGTGAACAGCCGGTGGACTTCGGCATGATGCAAACCTACAAGGAGCTTATTCACTCCCGCCGGGAAATGCTGGACCAACTGCCACCTGCGTTTTGACCTCAGTCAAACTTACCGTTGAAGAAGGCTTACCGCTTCAGAAGGCTCGCCGCCTCCACGGCCAATGCACCGACCAGGGCGCCGCTGCTACAGGCAAACAGTAGCCAGTAATTGTTCCCGGACGCCGTAAACAAAAACGAATAGCCATACCCCGCCAACGCCTGGAGCAGCGCAAACGTCGCCGTGGCCCGGCTCCAGGCCGCTGCTTGGGCTCCGTGGTCTCCCGGCAATAAATCGTGCACACGATTCAGCACCAGAGGCACCATACCCGGCGGAAAGGTGCCAAGCACCACGCTGACCACCGCCACCCACCAGAGAGAATGCGTCAACAGCAACGTTCCCAGCATCAGCGCCTGAACGGCCACCAGCCAGCGCAAGGCGCGTCCGGTGCCGAGCTTATCGCCCAGCTGGCCATACAGCATCGGACCCAGTAGGGCACCCCCACCGTATAACACCCAGAACATTGAGCCGATGTGGACCCCCTGCCCAAGCCCCCGGGCCACAAAGTCCGCGAGAAACATCATGGCGGGCACGAGCCCCACCGCCATCAGGCCGTACTGGATATAAAGCACGGTTAACGCTTTTCCGGGCTTGGCCGGTATCGCCGTGACCGGCGGGGGAGAGGCCGGTAGCCCGCCCTCGCGAGGCCACCCGGACCAGCTCAGCCCCACCAGTGCCAGCGCCACTGCACCCAGCCCCAACCACGTGGCTTGCAGCCCCCAGTGCAACAACAACGGCACCAGCGTACCGGAGCCGGCAATGCCCAGGCCCAGGCCAAGAAAGATCGCTCCGCTGGCCAGGCCACGACGTCGGGGCGGAATATGCGGCATTAGCGTAGCGGCTACCAGAATCATAATGATCCCACCGGTCACCCCGGAAAGCAGGCGCCACAAGAAAAACCAGCTGTTCGACAGCGGAAAGGCGCACGCAAAAAACGAAAGTGCCGTGAGCAACATCGTCACTTTGAGTACCCGCACCGGCCCAAAGCGTCGCCCCACAGCCCGGGCCAGCACTGCGCCCAGCAAATACCCGCCCAGGTTGGCCGCACTCAGATAAACCACCTGATCTGCCGCAAACCACCCTTCGTCAATCAGCGGCGTCAGGAGGGGAGTGTAGGCAAATCGCGCCAGACCAATTCCCACCAGACTGGCGCACAGACCGGCCAGAACGGCAGCCCAGGGCATCGCTCGCAGAGCGGGATTTCCATGGGAAGGAGACATAGAGGGAGACATAACCGGCGTTCCTCAAACTGCACAAAAAGAGGGGGTGACAGGCTCAGCGCAACCGACGTATCCCTGTTCCCTGCACGCCATCGCCGCGGCATTGTAATGCATCCCAGGTAATGCAAGCCATTTAGCGCAAAACATGTACGGCGGGAGCATGCACCGTCGGAGATTGTCATTGACGCTGTTGCTTTGCCGGGAAATAATAAGCGCTCGAGCCGATCACTCCCGATAACAAGGCCCGCACACTGTCCAATGCTGAGCTTCTACAAAAAAGCCGCCCTGTTGACGGCCGGGTTGATTATCCTGAGCCTCGCGGCCGCCTACCTGGCGTTTGACCGAACCTTCCTGGAACTGCCCCTGCTCCCCCAGGATGAAAGTGGGCTGCCGTGGCACGCACTGACCGAAACGGATAATCACTTTGAAGGTCAGTCCACCATCAAATTACTGGATGAACGTTTCAGCCTGGATGTGGAAATGAACGTGTCCGATGTCGTTGAAACACCTTATGCGTCAGTTTCCCTGCTGTTCCACGACGAAAACGGCGAACGGCGCCTGGTGGACCTGACCCGCTTCAGCGGCATGACCTTCAACGTCAAGTGCAGCCCGGCCAACATCCTCAACTTTACCCTTTACACCGTCGACGACACCATTACCAAGCCGGACGAGTATGTCACCTACCGCGGGCCTATCACCTTTTTTTCCTGTGATGATCAGTGGCGTCGCATTTCTCTGGACCTGACCCGCCTGGAAGTACCGCGGTGGTGGATTGACATGTTCGACCTCAAGATTTCCATGCGGGATTATCGGCGGGATCAGGTGCCCCGGCTACTGTTTGCCTCCTCCTACCAGAGCCCGATGAACCAGCCCACACGCATCCAGATCACCAGCCTGCAATTGACCGGACGGGACTGGCGCTATGTGTACCTGCTGGTAGGGACTTTGCTGCTGATGTGGGGGCTGGCTGGCATCTGGCTCTTCCGCCAGCACACGCGGGCGCTCATCCACGACCTGCGGGACAAGATACAACAGGACAGGCCCCTGGTTGCCTACCAGCAGATCTCCGTGGAGCCACGCCGGGATAAAGACAAAGGGACAATTCTCCACTACATGGCCACCGAGTACGCCAACCCGGAATTAACGCTGGATACCATGGTCAGCGCCGTGGGCATCAGCCGCACCAAGATCAACGACATTTTAAAAGCCGAACTGGGGTTTACCTTCTCCGGCTACTTGAACAAAATCCGTTTGACCGAAGCGGCCCGCCTGCTGGTGGAAGTCAGCGGGACCAATGTCGCCGAAATTGCGTACTCGGTCGGGTATAAGAATGTCTCCTATTTCAACAAGCTGTTTAAGGACGAATACGGCTGCACCCCCAAGGCTTTTAAAGGAATCTATGACAAAGCGTCGCTTCATAGCAAGTAAGCACTAACGCACCCCTGAGGCCGATGAAAGGGCTTTGGAAGTGCTCTCCCACGCTTCAACTTTTTACAAAAAAACTAACAGTTTTCGTCAACCACAAAGCTTTTTTAGAAAAGCGATAACACGCAGGCCCCGATTTGCATAATCTGGACACAGATTAGCTCAACCCGCTGGTTCACTGGCAACACAGAGGCCTGTCATGAGAATAATAACTGCTCAAGCACATATCGAGACACAACCCGAAGCAACGTTACCTTCTCAACTCCCCTTGGACGAGTTGACCCGCTACCACCCGGTGCGCTCGCTTTTTACCGTCAAAGTCCTGGACGTAGGTAACCTGAGCGTTACCCTGAGTCTGAAGTGGCGCCACCCCAACCCGGGCTCCGGCAACGTGCTCGGCGGCGCACTCGGCTGCATCGTGGATCACGCGGCTCGCCTGGCCGCCCAGCCCGTACTGGGCCAGTGCGAACTCGTAGAAAGCGAACTGCGCTCCCACCGGGCCATCCCCGGCAACACCCTGCTGGTGACCGCACGAATTATCGACGCGCACGCTGACTGCGCCACCTTCCACTGTGACGTTCACGCCCTGGAGAACAAGCGCTACGTGTGGGTCGCCGACTCGCAAGGTACGCTCTCCATCGCTGCAGAGTGAAGCGTGAAGACAAAAAACCCGCGCTTTGGACAAAGCGCGGGTTTTTCAGGCTAACGCCCTGACTAGCAACCCAGATTACTGCCCGTGGTCGTCCCAAGAATCTGAACGAACGAACTATAGGTATTGATGCGGCTTTGCACCTGCCCCGGATTACCGCCATTGCACTCCAGCGATCCGTTAATGGTGCGGATGGTTTCCCCAAAGCCAAACCCATTAACCATTGAACTGTGTGCCGGCCGATAGCCCGCACCGTTTTGGGTCATCCAGAACCACAGCGCGGTACGCCAGGCGGTCGTCGCATTATTGGCGACCTGATCCGGGTTGGCCCACAGATCCAGCCCCAGTGCCTGACCCGCCGCGCAGTAGTTGTAATTCCAGCTCAACTGAATCGGGCCGCGACCATAATAGCGTTTACCCGGTGCGCACACACCGCAGGGCGTTGCCCCGCCCGAGCAGTATTCACCCTGGGCAATTTCATTGATGTAGACCAGCCCTCCGGTTTCGTGGGAAAAGTTCGCCAACGCAGCAGCCGCCTCCCGCTTGCGAGTGGTCAGATCACCGGTATTCGCAAAGCCAGGGAAGGTCGCTGCGGCATTCACCAGTCCATTGTAGGTGTAGAAGCTGTTGCGATTGGGAAACATCTGATTGAACTGGGCCTGGCTCACAATCGCGGAAAAGCCATTACCCGTTGAGGACGAAGAGCTACTGCTACTGCTGCCGCCGGGACAGGAGGCAATCGGCTCCCAGAACCAGGTGCTGATGGTCGGGTCATAACCCGGATTATCGTGCTCGGCGATATAGTAATACCCGCCGTATTCCACCACATCGCCCGCATAATACGTATTACTGGACGACCACGCCGGGCAGGAACCGTTACCCGCTCCTGGCGTCGAGGAACTGCTGGAACTGGAGCTTGAACTCGATGGCCCACCGGGTGAACCGTCACAAGCACCCAGGCCATTCCAGGCATCCCCCCAGGCCCAGCCATCGCCCGGGGCATAGGGGCCACCGACCGAACACCAGCCGCCCACCGTGCACTCGAACGCCGAGCCATTGTTCCGGACAATCGCGCCGTTACTGTAGGCGCTGCCATCTGAATACTGAGGAACACCGGAGCAGTCATAAGCCAGCGCGTGCGCCGAGGACAGCAACAGCAGGACAAACCCCGCCATCATTTTTGTGTAATTCATAATAGGATCCTTTGAGTTGTTTTGGTTGCCAATGCATACGTTGCCCTGAACGGGCTGTTCGCACCGCGATACTGCAGCGGATCGTGGAATCACGGCTAAAACGCCGCGAGGGTGTACGGCTCTACAGGATGAAAAATAGGACACGGGGACCACAACAATCGCCCCACATTTTTCAATGCTACAACGAAAAGCTAGACGCACTGGACAACGTTGTCAAAACAAAAGGTGAGAAACGAGAGGAAAATAGGACTGGGATCACACTTATACAAACCCGCCCCGATCACACCCCATGATCCATACCCGCTAAAACGACGTATTAATCAACATTGTGAGCCGTTCCCGTACCGGCACCACATGGACCTTTCGGCCGGATTCACCGCGCCGTTCCGTACGACAACCGGCCCCGATCTCGCTTCGATGTGCCTTGTTTTTATCTCTTTATCGTTCAAGGTATCTATGTTTAATCGCACTCTGAAACAACAATGGCGAGAGCTAAGCCAAACGCATGAAATACAGCAGGCCTGGCTCTCTGCGTTAAAAACCCATGTGCCGTGTATTGAGTTGCTGCCCGAGGGCACCGTGGCCGAAGTCAACGACCCGTTTCTGGCTATCACCGGCCACCGGAGTGAACAACTCGTGGGGCAGCCTTACCGACTATTATGCGCTCGTGATTACGCGCACAGCCCGTCCTACGACAGATTGTGGAAAGCGCTGCGCAGCGGACAAAGCGTCAATGACACCATCGAGCACATAAACGCAACCGGAGATCGGTTCTGGCTGCACACTCTCTACTTTCCTGTTCAACAGCAGGGCAAGGTCACTCGAGTGGTGGCTATCGCCTCAGACATCACCTCCGGCTGGCAACGCCTGAACGAGCACGCCGCCGTGGCCGCCGCCCTGGACTGCTCACAGGCCATTATCGAATTCACCCCGGACGGCACCATACTCACGGCGAACCCGCTGTTTCTGCAAACGGTGGGTTACTCACTGGAGAGCCTGCAGGGCAAACACCACAAAATTCTCTGTTTGGAAGATTTCTATCAGCGCCATCCAGACTTCTGGACAACCCTGGCCAGAGGGGAGTTCAAAACCGGTCGGTTCGAGCGGCGTAATGCCCAAGGCGACATTATTTGGCTGGAAGCCAGCTATAACCCCGTCCTCAACGATCAGGGAACGGTTTATAAAGTAATCAAGTTCGCGGCCAATATTACCGAGCAGATGGCGCAGGAACAACGAGTGGCTCAGGCGGCGGAACTGGCTCGCGATACCGCCCTGAAAACGCATAACGTTTCTGAAGAGGGTGTGAAGCTACTGACACAATCGCTGCAAAATTTCACCGACATTAACGAGCGGGTGGCCAACACGGTCGCCCTGACCAAAACATTGACAGAACAGTCTCAGAATATTGCCTCCATTGTTTCCACCATCAATGCCATCGCCGAACAAACCAACCTGCTCGCCCTTAATGCTGCCATTGAAGCCGCACGGGCGGGGGATTCGGGCCGGGGTTTTTCTGTGGTGGCCGACGAAGTGCGACAGCTGGCTCTACGCACCACTCAGTCCACTGGCGAAATAGACGACCTCGTTCGAAATAACCGGGAACTGACTCAGCGCATGACGGTACAGATCGACAGCGTTTCCGAAGCCGTCGCGCGGGGCGATCAGATGAACCGGGAAACGGTAACTGTTATTGAGGAAATCGGGAAAGGTGCCCGCGAAGTCTCCACGACTGTTGCACAACTGGGCGGGGATCACCGCACCACCCATCAAAAGCGCGCCACGTATTGAACCTCTTCAAGACCGGCACCTTTCAATAAAAAACCCCGCTTCCACCAATCATGGCATGAAGCGGGGTTTTCACAAAGAGCCCTCCCTGGCCCTGACTGTTTCAATGGTATCGTCGCTCCTGATCAGGAACCGGAGCACGCACCCTGGTCGATCCACACGGCCCACTCAGAACTGTTCTGAGCCGGGTTTTCGTTGCGGGTCCACCACTTGGCTTCATAGCGGGTATCGTTGAAACGAACCTGATCGCCATTCAGATAAACCGCATCCGCGTCCCAGTTCGGAACACCCACACAGGCGTTACCCGGTGCTGAGGATGAGCTGGAGCTGCTGGAGGAAGAGCTGCTGGAACTGGAAGAAGAGCTGGAACTGTTGTCACCATCAAACACAACATCCACGCAGGCATAGAACGCCTCCGGGCTGTCGGAACGCTGCCATACGGCGTAGACCACATGACGGCCACTGCGAGCGGGCAGATTCACCGTGTGCGAGGGATTCACTTCACCATCTCTCGGCTGGCTTTGGTAAATCTGGGTCAAATCGCCCCAGCCCAACGCCTGGTTAGGATTGTAGCTGTTGTTGGTGATGTAGTAGCGATAGTACTGCGACTTGTGCGGCGCTGAGTTATACCAGGTGAAAGTCTGAGGACCCTGTGAAACGCTGGTCGCTACCCAATCATCGCGAACCAGATCCATAGCGCCGAAAGTACCGGGATCACCGCCACTACACAGCTGACCATCGGGTACGACATTCTGATGGTCACCGTCGGCATTACCCTGACGAATGCCGTTCCAGTCATAAATGTAGCTGCCGCTTACCGAGGCCGCCGCCTGGCACGCAGCCGATGTCGGGTTGCCGCCTTCCTGGTAACAATTCCAAACCCGGCTCGCCGGCGTTTCGATGGTGCCGTGAGCGCTGGCCAGTTGCGGCACCGAAAGGCTGGCCATTGCCAGACATCCGAGGCCGAAGCCTTTTATCAGGAGACTGCTAAACCACTTACTCTTCATTGTTATTACCCCTTTCGTGATTCGTGGTAATTCGTTGGTTGGAAAAATAGACGCAAGCCCACCGAGGCCAAACCTTGCGGCTTTTCCTTAGCGGGTCATGAGATAGAAGCACACCGGATAGTTACTTTCAAATAACTAAGATTTAAATGTTAGTTATTAACAAAGACGATTATCACATTTACTGCCCGTTTAAAGAGGCTTACTGAGACGTACTGCACAAAAGCAGTGTTTTAAATGTCTTTATTGAATAAAAAAAATTCTTTTATTTAAAAAAAACATTAAAAACAAATAGACTAATTGTTAATAAGAATGGGTTTATTATTCGAAAGGATGATAAAGGTGCCCGGTAAGCCCTCGATGTTCCTCACTCGATGAGCAAGGATCACTTTCTATCAAGTTGTCTATACCGGGTTCAGTGACACCGAGACGCTGAGTTGTAACCACTGAGTTGCAACAGTGTTTCCTTCAGCGCCGCCAAGGCCGGTGCAATATCGTCCCGGCTGATCGCCTCCGCCGGATGATGACTGATTCCCGCTTCACAGCGCACAAAATACATGGCGCAGTCGGCCACATGCGCCATCGCCATGGCATCGTGACCCGCGCCGCTCATCACGCTCAGCGGTTCGTGCCCTAACGTTTTCAAAACCTCGGTTTGCAAATTCTGCCACCACGGCGCGCAGGCAACCGCAGGCGCTGAGTGAATCGATTGCCACGCCACCGACAGATTTCGGCGATGCGCAATCTCAGAGGCCAAGGCTTTTAAACGTTCGACGGCGCTATCACGACGCGCATCGTCTCCAGACCGAATATCCAGAGAAAGGCGCGCCTGGCCGGGAATCACATTGACGCCGCCGGGCCGACAATCCACCTGACCCACCGTCGCAACCACATCGACGTCGCGAGCCACTTGCTCCACGGCCAACAGCCATTCAGCAGCGCCCGCCATGGCGTCGCGACGCATTGCCATCGGAACAGTCCCGGCGTGGCCGGCAAAGCCGGTGAAGTCCACATGAAAACGCCGCGCCCCCGCAATACCGCTTACAATACCCAGCGGCAATCCTCGTTCCTCCAGAACCGGCCCCTGTTCAATATGCACTTCGAGATAACCGAGCACATCCTCCGGTGCAAGCGCCGCCTCGCCAATGCGGGCCGGGTCCAGGCCGAACGCTTTGAACGCCTCGGCCAGTGTCACCCCGTCCCGGTCCTGCAACGCCCACCAGTCGTCCTGCCAGGTGCCCGCCACGGCGCGGCTTCCCAAAAGCGTTGTCCCAAAGCGCACGCCTTCTTCATCACCAAACCCGACCACATCAATAGAGAAGGGCAGCTGTATGCCTTCTTCATTCAGCAAACCCACGGCGGCGGTCGCCAGCATCACGCCCAGCATACCGTCGTAACGACCTGCATTGGGCACGGTGTCCAGGTGCGAGCCAAGCACCAGCCGTTTGACGGGGGTCGGCGCATCCGGTGCGGCCGGATAGTGTCCCCATAAATTACCGGCGGCGTCTTCACGTGTACTCATGCCGGAGGCCTGCATCCACTTCGCCACCTGATCGTTGGCCTGGCGATGCTCAGCGGTCAGATAAAACCGGCTCAGAGCCGCCTCATCGGAGCTGAACGTTGCCAGTGTTTCACACCAGTCCCATACCTGCCGGGCCATGTCCTCCAATGTACGACTGCTCACAGCCCCTCCTCGCGATAGATGTTCAACGCGGTATCGGTTCCGGCCCCAGCCGTCAGTGAATGACCTCCTCGCCTGAGCACGGCTTCCAGTGCAACGAGCGTTTGCAGAACGGCGTCTTTACGGGCGTTATAACCCATGGTGCCGATGCGCCAGATCCTGCCGTGCAATGGCCCGAACGATGTGCCTATCTCGATGCCATAGTCTTGCAACATGGATTGCCGGACCGACTCACCCGCAATTCCATCGGGAATGTAAACCCCGACCACATTGTGCATTTTGTGTTTCAGGTCACCGAACAGTTTCAGGTTCATAGCCGCCAGCCCTTCGGTCATCGCACGACCGTGCAGGCGGTGACGGTCAATCGCGTTCGGCAGCCCTTCCTCGAGCAAGATGCGGGCACACTCGCGCGCGCCATACAGCATCGTGGTGGCTTCGGTGTGGTGATTGAGCCGCTCTTCGCCCCAGTAATCCATAATCATGCCGAGGTCGAAATAATTGGACCCGATACGTTGGCCCCGTCCTTCACGATGATGTTCACTGCGAATCCCCGCTTCGATGTGTTTGCGCCGCCGAATAACGTCCACCGCTTTGGCACTGAGCGTAACCGGGGCACTGCCAGAGGGACCACACAGGCATTTCTGCAAACCGACCGATACCGCGTCGAGCTGCCACTCGTCGACTTTTAAGGCGTTGCCACCAATAGAGGCCGTTGCATCGGAATAGAGCAGCGCGTCGTATTGCTTACAAATAGCGCTCAGCTCCTCAAGCGGCTGCAACATGGTGGTGGAGGTATCGCCCTGGACCACCGCCAATACTTTGGGCCGTATTTCGCGTACCGCCGTTTCAATTTCTTCCGGGGTAAACACCTCGCCCCAGTTTTTTTCCAAGCGATGCACCTCGGCGCCACAGCGCTCGGCAATTTCCGTTAACAAATGGCCAAAGCGTCCAAAAATCGGAACCAGCACTTTGTCACCCGGTTCCAGCAGGGACACCAGTACCGCTTCAATACCCGCTCGGGACGTACCGTCCACCAGCAATGTCCATTCATTGTCGGTCTCGAACACCGCGCGATACAGCGCCATGGTCTCGTTCATGCACTGCGTCATGGCCGGGTCGTACTGGCCCACCAGTTGCGCGGACATGGCGCGCAGCACACGCGGATCAACGGTAATCGGCCCGGGCCCCATCAACAGCCGCGGCGGCGGCGAAAAAGGACGCATCAGCGGCGACGCCGCCTGCAAGTGATCGGTCATATCAAACCCCCAACAGCTGCATCAGCATACGGCCGCCGCTGATGCACAAAAACACAGCGAACACGCGTTTGAGCCACAGCGCGTTCAATTTCGAACCCAGCCAGGCACCGACCGGTGCCAGTAATACAGTCAACGGCACAATGGCCGCAAAGCCCGCCAGGTTGACCAGGCCGACCATGCCGTCGGGAGCCCCCTCCGGCGTAGAAGCCAGCAACATGGCTGTGGCACCCGGCAGGGCAATCAGTAAACCAAAGAACGCAGCGGTGCCTACCGCCCGATGCGGAGGGTAGTTACAGGCGGTCAGCATCGGCACGCCCAGCGTGCCCCCGCCGATACCGATCATCACCGAAAAATACCCGATGCCGCCGGCCATCAGCCCCTGCCCGGGCAAGCCCGGCAGTTGCTGCGTCAGCGGTGGTGCTTTCGGGCGAAGCAACATATTGGCCGCCACCAGCAGCGCGATCACACCAAAAATACCGCCGATGACATTGCCGTGAACTTTCAGTGCGGTCAGGCTGCCGAGAATCACGCCGACCACCATAAAGGGCCACCAGCGACGGATCAGCGCCCAATCCACATTGCCGCGGCGGTGGTGCGAGCGCACCGAGGAAAGGCTAGTAGGCACGATCACCAGTAACGATGTGCCCGTGGCCACACGAATGGCCACATCGGGGTCGATCCCCATACCCTGCAATACAAAATACAACACCGGCACGATGACAATGCCACCGCCAACACCCAACAGCCCGGCCAGAACGCCGGCAAATGCACCCGTGACCAACATCGCCGCGATCAACGGCAACCAGGTTATTACTGTCTCACTCATGAATCGTATCGTCCTGTCAGACCCGCGCCGTCACTGCGTGGGTCGCTGACTGCCGAAACCACACCGGTCGACAAGCTCAATACGGCGCCCGCATGTCCCATCAGTTCGCTGTGTTCCGGCAGTGTTTTTAATCGGTGACCTTTAGCGACCAAAGCCGCGCCAATATGTTCGGCAAGGTCGGCTTCGAGCTTAAGATCGTCATCGGCATCTCCCCAGGTGCGACCCAGAAGCCAGCGGCCCCGGCGGATCGACTCATCCAGAGGAATACCATCATAAAGGTAACGTGTCAGCAGCGCCGACTGCGTCTGGGGCTGGCCCTCTCCACCCATAGTGCCGTAACTCAAACGGCGGCCATCATCGAGCAATATCATGGCCGGGTTCAGGGTATGGAAGGGGCGGGCGCCGGGGCGCAACACATTGTGGTGCGACTCATCCAGCCGAAAGCTTACGCCGCGATTGTTCCACACCAGCCCGGTACCGGGAATCACTACCCCGGAGCCAAATTCCCAGTAGATACTCTGGATAAAACTCACCAAAACGCCGTTGCGGTCCACGCAGCCCATCCAGACGGTATCGCCGGGCTCCGCAGGGCGAGGCCAGGGCGCAGCGGTATCGGTCATACGCAATGCCAACGTATCGAGCCGTTCATCATCCAACCACCGTTGACTCAATGTTTCCATATAACGCGGGTCAGCCACTTCCCGGTCGCGCACCTCAAACGCCAGTTTGGTGGCTTCAACCAGAGCGTGCACCCGCTGGGCTTCACTCCAATGTGGCTGGTACACACGATCGTATAACCCGAGAATCATCAATGAAGCCAGACCCTGGGTTGGCGCTGGCAGATTATAAGCGCGACCGAACCGAGTGGCCACAGACAAGGGTGCGACGCGCCGAGCGTGAAACTGCTCAAAATCACTCAGCCGCAACGGGCTTCCCAGTGTTTCGAGTTCGGCGGCCAGATGGCGTGCGATATCGCCACGGTAAAAGCTCTCCAGCCCCTGATCCGCCAACTGTGTCAAAAAGTCCGCCAGCTCGGGATTGCGCAACGTTTCGCCTTCACGCAACGGCACACCGTCGCGGGTAAACACGTTGCGGTACTCGCCTTCCGACTCGAGTTCGCTCGCCACTTTGGCGCTGGCTGCGGCCAGGCTTTCAGTGACATTAATGCCATTACGGGCTAGATCCACCGCCGGTTTCAACAACTGTGTCAGCGGCGTTAATGGATCGTACTGGCCAGCCAGCGCGCGCGCGCGCGACCACCCCGATACGGTCCCGCCCAACGTCAGCGCCGACAGAGCGCCGCGGGACGGTATCGCTTCCAGCCCCCGATCACGATAGAACGCTACGGTCGCCCGCTCGGCGGCGGTGCCACAGGCGTCGATGGCCTGGGGTGCCTCGCCGGGGCGGTGGATCAGCCAAAAACCGTCGCCGCCCAGGCTGTTCATATGAGGGTAAAGCACACTGATGGCCGCCGCTGCGGCGATCATCGCGTCCACCGCATTGCCGCCCTTCTCTAACACCTTCAAGCCGATTTCGGCGGCCTCTTTGTGAGGTGCACTAAAGGCTACGCCACTCATCGATCAATCACTCCCGACACCGAACTTAAGGTCCGGGCCATTTGCAGTAACACGCGATCTTTACCCCGGCCCCCCAACAGCGATATCCCCATGGGGGCCTGGTTCTGCATCAACACCGGCAAGTGCAACTGCGGTAAACCACCCAGGCCAGCAGGCGCCGTCAGCCCCATCAATTGCGAGCGATAAATGGCCATCCATTCAGCCGATGCATTGAGCAAAGGCGCGGGACCCGGGGTGGTGGGCAGCACCACCGCGTCAACACCATCGAGCCAACCGGTTATTGTGCGACACAGCGAAGAGCACGCTTCTTCAGCCTCAGCCTCTTGGGCGGCGCTGAGAGATTTGGCCCATTCAAAACGCCCCTGAATATCCGGTGCAAACCGTGGACGCTGCCGGGTAATCCATTCACCGTGGGTGCGCCACAAATCCCGGCCCTGCAATATACGAAAGCACTCACTGGCACTATCAAGCCATTCACTGGACACGCTCAGGCGTCGCACCACCTCCACATCCTGCAAGCCAGACAGCCATTGCTCATGGACGTCTTGCCACAAGGGTCCATCACGCTCGGGCATGAGCACCGCCAACCGAATCGTTCCGGCACTCACTTCGCTGTGCTCGCTTGGCGGCAGCAACGTGTCCCCCACTCGCCAGAGCGTTTGTGCATCGCGACACATCCAACCGGCGGTATCAAAACGCGGCGCCAGCGGCACCGTGTTGGCCAACGATAAAACACCGTGTGTCGGGCGCAGGCCGAACAGACCGTTGTAGCTTGAAGGCACTCGAATGGAGCCTCCGGTGTCAGTTCCCAAACCGATATCGGCCTCACCGGCGGCGACGGCAACCGCTGAGCCGCTGCTTGAGCCTCCAGGCAATCGTCCCGGTGCGCGAGGATTATCGGGCGTGCCGTAGTGGATGTTCTGGCCGTTCAAACTGTAAGCCAGCTCATCCGTTAACGTCTTGCCACTGAATACGGCTCCGGCATCGAGCAGTTGCTGCACCAGTGGGGAGGTTACCGTCGGGATAGAATGGCTGGCAGCCCAGTCCGGATTGCCAGCCGTAGTCGGCAGCCCGGCCATATCAAACAGGTCTTTAACCACAAGGCGCAGCCCTTGCAAGGGGCCGCGCCGCTCGGAAGAGACGGCCGAGTCCGGCCGCCAGGTGTAGGCACGTGAATCCATGTCAGCTCTTAGGGTAAGTCATCCACGGAAGGGATGCGGTCCTTGTAGGTGTCCCAGTTGTCGAGAATTTCGTCCATTACTTTGGAACCGACGATATAGGCACTTTCCAATGACGCGTCCAGGCCCGCATAGCCCTCGTTCTCGGCCAGCAAATTGTCCACGGCCGTGACACCGGGAGGCGGCATAGTGAAGTTACTGCCAGTGCGCAGAACCATCACGCGGTCCTTGTCCACTTTGCCCAGGTTATCCAGCAGGCTCAAGGACAAAAAGGTGCCGGTGTCTTCCATCGCAGAGGTGACAAACTTACCTTTGCCATCGGTCCAATAGTCCACCCACTTGTTGGCCCAGTCGTTGAGAATTTCACCGTGCCAGAAACGCATGGCAGCCAGTTGATCCCCCTTCATGACCACGGGTGGTTTTTGCGCGTTGGGGTGATCGGTGTACTGCGAACGCACTTCATCCAATCCTTCAAAATCCGGCAGCTCAACATCTTTGGTCAACGCGTAAGCCCAGTCCGTCAAACCGGCATTCAACTGCAACACTTCAAACGAGGGTTCGGGTCGGTTGGGATCATAAGGCTTTTCCGTGTGTCGTGCGAACAGGCCAATTTCCCAGTCGTCGGGAATTTCCCGTGCATCGATATGATGCATGAGGTCACCATCCACCAGGTATTCGGCCCAGGCGGCCGAACCAATGGAGGCGTCTTCCGGATCAATACCGGCGATACCCGCCACCATCCAGTAGGCTTCGGTCAGATCAAAGCGCGGGTCCAGACCCAGCGCCATGGCCGTACTGGCGGAATAGGCCGTGCCGATACCGGTAATAATGCCCAGCACCCCGGTCTCTTCATTGAGGTAAATATCATGCGGAGAGTTTTTAAAGGGCAACACGGTATCGAGCCCCCGGCGCTCTTTCCACAACTGGAATTCGCCTGGCTGGTCGCCTTCGACATCACCGATCTCAAACATGGAGACCACCACAAATTTAATGGGAATCGGTTCCGGCTGTTTAGGCGTTGTGGTCGCGCAGCTGGCCAGGGCCACCGCCGCGGCCAGCCCGACAATAGAACGCTGAATGATGTGTAACATAATCAGGTGTACTCCAGAAAGGATAAAAACAGTAACGATAGAAAATAAAACCTAGTGCTTCTTGTCAGTCGGCTGAGAGGTCATCTCCGGGTGGTTGATCAAACCGTCCGAAACGCGCGGCTTTCCTTCCAGCCCGGCGATACGAGGCAACGCGGCCAGAACAATATCCAGGCTGAGAGGATTGACCCTCGGATAAAGCTCTTCCATGAGGGAGAAATCCCACTGGTTGCGCCCCTCCGCGGGGTTGGAAATCACGATAATATTGGCGTAGTTAATCCCCAGCATTCGCGAGTACGCCATCTCGGTGCCCACGCTCATGGTCACCACATCGCCGCCCATGCGCGCCATCATTTCCACTTCAGCGACGGTTTCAAATCGGCCGCCCCGGCTTTGAATGATCACACCACCATCGTGAATGCTAATGTCTTCGTACTTTTTATTGTCGAGAATCGCCTTGCGCGTTTCATCCAACAGAATGTCCCGAATATCGGTATCCACGGCGGGCACGAAGCGCGGCAGCGGAATAGCGTCCGGATCGCGATACACCTCGTGAGGGATACGAATCGGGCGATCGATGTTCAAATCGATAAAGTCATCCGGAATCACGTAGTCGTACACGTTCATGCTGCGATTGATCGCGCCGGCGGTCGCCCCGCCCACCGCTTCTTCAACACCGAGGTCATACAGCGCCACCCAGGTTTCCAACCACTTGCCACCACCGTGAGAATCCACGTAGTAAAACGGCAGCCCTTCATACTCGGCGTAATAAATGGTAGGAGATTTTCCCACTTTGGTGTCGATGGTGAACTCCGATTGAATCAGCCCGTCCCGGTGAAAAATAATATCGTTCAAAAAAGTGCCGCCAAGCACAGCGATGCGCGCCTTGGGAACATTCGGCGCGGCCTCGACCATACCGGCGGCCAACAGGAAGAACACGGTGACGATCACGCGAAGGGATCGAAAACGGTACCAACGTAACGGAAAGACTTTCATTACGACTCCTAAAAAAATGCGAAGTAAAATCAACTGTTATTGCGGCTCTGCCAGCGTTGCTGGCGACGCAGACTTTCGGCGTATTTCAGCCAACCGGACGCCTGCTCCCGGGTGTCGTCATAGGCGCGCGCTTTGCGCAAGGCCTCCAGGCCGTCTTCAAAGTTTTCCTGCTCGGTCAATGCAATACCCAGCGTCAGCCACACTTGTCCCGGTTGTTCGACGGGCATGGACTGAGCATTGCGCAATGCGCTTACCGCCTCATTCCAGCGCGCCTGTTCAACCCGGATGCCGGCGATACGCAGATAGGGGTCTCCCTGACCGGTCTCCTGCGCCAACGCCTGCAACGCGGACACGGCTTTGTCGTATTCCCGCGCGGTGCTCCAGGCGTTGACGAGCAAACTTAGATACGACTCATCAGAGGGCACTAAATCGTCCTCCAGCGCACGCTCCAGGAAGCGGCCGCCCCGGTCCGGGATACCTTCGGTGATCGCCAGTTGCACGAGCGAACGAATGGAGTTCTCTTTTTCCAGCACGCTGTGTCGCCACGCCAGTTGCAAGGTGGCCAGGGCTTTTTGCTGGTCGTCGAGCATCATGTAAACGCTCGCCAGTTGCTCCCAGTACTGGGCGTTGTCCGGCCAGCCGCTGACGACGGCGCGCAAATAGCGGGCGGACTTCTGGTAGTCTTCTATTTGAAAGCTCGAAGCAATTAACAGCTGATACCAGCTCTCCTGCGGTTTTTCACTGATCTCGACAGCGCGCTCGGCATAGGGCAGCGCTTCGGCGTAACGGTCGGTCTGTGCCATCAGGTTTGCCATGAACATTAATTGCGGCGGTTTCGGATCTTCCAGGGTTTCAAACCACTCCAGCGCAAACGTGATCGCTTCATCGTACTGTTCCTGCATGGCATACAGCTGCGCCACCATGTATCCCAGTTCTACTTTCATTTGCTCTGGCAGCTTGCCAATATCCAGGCTCGCCCGCATGTATTGCAGCGCCTCGGGGTAGTTATCCCGGGACATTTCCACATAGCCGAGCATCTGTAACACCATGGCTTCATCCATCGTGTCGGGGTCCACTTCGTCACGCAGTTCACTCAACTCATTGAACGCGTCTCCGAGTCGGTCCTCCGCCATCATCTCCTGGACGTCGGTCAACGTGTTGTAGGTCTTGCCACTCAGGGACTCACCTTGAGCCAGCACTGAACCGGCTGACGACAACAGCAACAAGAGCAGTGATGCACGCAGCCAGCGAAAACGGCGAATCATCTCAACTTTCATGCGCCTTATTCCCCCAACTTGAATTCAATGGTCTGGCGAGCCTGCTGTGGCTGAGCTTCACCGTTCACCATCTTCGGCCGAAAGCGCCAACGCTGCATGGCCTGGACCGCCGCCTGATCAAACAAACGCGGAGGTTTGGCGTCCACCACTGTTACGTCCGACACTGTGCCGTCTGCCCGAATGGACACCTCCATCGTGACGTACCCTTCCAGTTTGGCCTGCCGCGCCCGCTGCGGATAATTGGGCGGCACCTTCACCGTGGGAATCACATCGGAATCGAACCCACCCAGGCTGGCACCACCGCCGCCACTTAAGCCCGCCATATTGGGGCCACTGCCAGTCTGCAACGGCATATCCATGCTGGGCATATCCATCGCCAGGGCCGTCTGGTTCTGCACTTGATCGTTCTGGACACTCACATCGGGCGTTTCCGGTGGCGTCTCCGGCTCGGGAGGTTCATCCGGCGTGCGCCGATCTTTGGTTTCCAGACGGTCCTGCGTGGTATCCACGCGCACAAAGTTCAGCGCCGGCGACTCTGCACCCGAATCGGAAAAGCGACCGTCAGTGGCGATCATTGTCTGCATGATCAGAAACATCAGCAGACCCAGCACCACCGCCGCACCGAGACTCACCGCATATTTCACCCACATCAGTTATTCTCCGAAGCCACCGAGATCGATTCCGCACCGGCCAACCGCGCCTGATCCATAACCTGTATCAGGGTGTCCGTATTGGAATCACGATCAGCGACAATAATAATGGCCGCGCCGGGACTTTCGGCCAGACCGCGCTCCACATTCGCACGTATGGCGCGCTTATCGATCTGCCGCTTATCCATGTACACCTGATTGCTGGCATCAATGCCAACCTGGATACTGTTGGCTTCGGCCGCCATCGCGGTGTCGGCCTGCGGGCGGGTAACATCAACCCCGGCTTCTTTCACAAACGTGGAGGTGACGATAAAAAAGATCAGCATGATGAACACCACATCCAGCATGGGTGTCATGTCGATATCGTTATCGTCGTCTTCATTCATAAAAAACTGTTGATCACTCATAGCTTCCTCGTAGGCGGAGCCTTACTCGTGGCGGGACAACGCGCTGTGCAAGCGACGGCGTTCCCGCTGATAACGACGGTTGAGTTCTGTAGCAAACGGAATCGCCAGAATGGCGACCACCATGCCCGCCATGGTCGGGATGGTGGCGGCGCTGACACCATCCGCCATGGCACGTGGATTACCCGATCCCATGAACGCCATGACATCGAACACCTGAATCATCCCGGTTACTGTGCCCAGCAGCCCGAGCATGGGCAGCAGCGCAATCAGCGCGGTAATCAATTTCAGGTTGCGCAGCATCTGGCAATCCACTTCGGAAAACCATTGCTGGCGTTTGCGCTGCGCACCCCAGGACGCGGGTTCCGCCACACGCTCCCAGCGGCGCACTTGTTCCTCCCGGCTGGAGGGATACTCACGCAGGAAGAACCAGTAACGCTCCACAATCAGACACCAGAGCCAGATAGTGACGGCGAGGATTAACCACAAAACATCACCACCGGCGCTGAGAAAGTCGTTAAAACGGGACAGAAGGTTCATCGGTGCCTCCGCTTACGCTTTGGTCTTCGCAATATCGACCGCCTTGTCAGCGACCAGACCGGTCGCTTGCTCACCAATCATCTTGCTCAATTGCTGAACGCGACTGCTCAACAAACTGCTGGACAGCAACAGCGGAATCGCAACCACCAGGCCCAGCACCGTCGTAATCAATGCCTGGGAAATACCGCCCGCCATCAGTTTGGGATCGCCCGTGCCGAACAAGGTAATCGCCTGGAAGGTGCCGATCATGCCGGTCACCGTACCGAGCAGGCCCATCAGCGGTGCGATGGCCGCGAGCACCTTGATAACCGACAGCCCGCGACGCAGCTCGGCGAGATCCTTGAAGATGACTTCGTCGAGTTTTTTGCTCAGTGCATCGAGGTCGTTCAGGTGACGATTTTCGTAGTAAGCCAGCATCATCCGGCCCAGCGGGTTGTCCGACTCGGCGTGATCCATATCTTTAAGCTGGCGGCGCATGCGTTGCGACACGCGGGACAACTTTATCAAGCGTTCGATCACAATTAGCAGGCCGATAAAACCGATAAACAGAATGGCATAGCCCACCTCCTTGCCCTGCTGCACCCGCTCTCCGAGGCTGGGCGACTGCACCAGCAGACTCAGCAGGGAACCGCGCGAGGGGTCCAGCGCAAAGGCCACCGCTTCACCGGCGCCGGCATCGTACAGAGCACCGGCCGTGGAGCGCACCGATCCCGACGGTTGACGGGGCAGTTCCACCAGCTCCTGGGTGGAGGATTCGTAATTCAGGTAGGTATCCCCTGAAACCACGTTGAAGGTCCCCACACGCACCACCGGGGCCTCGTAGGTTTCACCCGAGGCGAGCACGATTTCACTGTCAAAGCGGCTGACGTGACCGGACTCGGCAATCTCCTGCATCATCACGGACCACAGCTGTTGCATCTCCGGGATGGTCGGCACCTCGGACGCATCCGCCAGCGTTTCAATGGTTTCGAGCCGTTCGGGAAATTCCGCACTGACTATCGAGTCAAAGAAAATGGACTGCATATCACCCGACACCTGCCGGAAAACACCAAACAGTTCGCCGAGGTTGCCGGTGCGCCGATCCAGCTGTTCGGTCAGTTCCGATAGCACGGCTTCGTTCTCATCGAACATGCCCTTCATCGTTTCGCGACGTTGCTCTTGCTCGGCCAGTTGCGACTTCACCGTCTCCAGCATCTGCTCACGTTCGTTGGCGCGAGACAGAAACTCCGCTTCGCGCTCACTGTTGTACGCCGACTCAGCCCGCGCATCCGCACTGACTTTCTGATAGAGAGCGTCCAGGGTTTGTTGCGCCATTACAGGGCTCGCTAATGCGAAACCCAGCGCGGCCAGTGCCAGCCCTTTAAGCGGGCGATTGATCAAATTCATAGGGTGGTCCTCACTGCTCCGGCGCGTTGATAGGAAGCTTCAACAATTCAGGTGGCGCTTGTTTACGCGCAACGCGCAACCCGTCACGAATGCTGTTTCGGTAGCCGGCATCCAGCGCTTCCCAATCGCTGCGACTGCTGTTCCAGCGGCCTATGCGACTGCCATCCAGTGTCTGGTAATACAAACCCACACGACCGACACGAAGGAATTCCACTTTGCGCGCTTCGCCGTCCATAACCAGCTCGCCGCGATAGGCTTCAATGGTTCGGCCGTACTCCACCTCAACCTGATAGGCTTCGAGAATACGGCGGTATTTTTCACCGGCGCTCACGTCGGCACGGTCAATAAGCTCCTTGAGGCTGGCCACGCGGTCCTGCCGCTCATCCAGCAGGAAAGGCACGTCGGCTTCCACGATCTCATCGAGCGTTTCCGTCATTTCCAACATCAGTGGCAGCGCGCCGGTTTCGATGTCGTCAATGGTTTCAATCTGGTTTTGAATACTGTCCATTTCCTGATTCTGGGATTGAATCAGGCGGTCCATTTGCTGGTTGTAGATCTTCAGGCTTTCCAACCGACGGGAGACCGTCCGAAATTCCTGGAAATCGCTTTTGGCCTGATCGTCCAACCGGTCAATCCGGGCCTGGCTGGCGGCACCGTCGCGGTCCATTTGCTCCTGACGGGACAGACTGTCGTCCACGGTTTGCGCCGACGCATTCGCCATCAGCAGACCACAGGCGACAAAAAGCAGGGGTTTACGAAGTCGCATAGTTAACCTCTATCAAAATTCGGGGCCGGCACGGCCGGCCCCAGTTGTGCTGATGGTGCTGACCCATTATCAGAACCGGTAGGCCAGGCTGACGGAGTAGTGCCGCGGCAGCTCCGGCAACACAATGGTGCCGCCAAACAAATCCGGGAAGTTGGCACGGAAGTACGTTTCATCCGTCAGGTTCTTACCCTGGAAACTGAGCGTCCAGTCGTCCGTGGTATAACTCAGTCCTGCATTCAGCAATGTATAGGAGGGCAGTTTTACGCCACGGGAGAAGCCACTGAACGTGGAGTCGGCATGCACCGCACTGGCCGTGAAGCGCCAAGCGTCAGCGAACTCATAGGCACCGGTCACGCTGTACATGTTTTCCGGAATACCCACTTTGCGCGCTTCCTCTTCAGAGCCCACCAGAGTCAAACCCTGCATGACATAACCGTAGAACAGAGCGGGATCGCTGACGCCCGTCAGGTCACCGGCGCCCTGGAAACCAAACTGGCTGCCGCTGTCTTCCAGCGCGGTCAGGTTAGTGACTTCCACGTGAGTCATGGCGGCGGTCAAGGTGAAGTTGTCGGTCACCAGGAAACGCGCTTCCAGTTCGTAACCCTCACTTTCCGTGGTGGCGTTACTGACCATGTCCTGCGCGCTGTAGTTGGTGCGCGACTGTTCGAACCAGGCAGCCGACAGGTACAGACGATCATCCAGGAAGCTGCCTTTGACACCCACTTCTTTCAGCTCGGAGTCGGCCATAACATCACCACTGGCGACCAGGTCCGGGCTGATCTCGGAGCCCTGGCCCATGATGATGGTGGCCTGCTCAGAAACGGTGGCGTAGGGAATAAGCCCAAAGGGCAGCTTGTAGGACACGCTGGCCGTCCAGGAAACACCGTCTTCGGTTTCAGACGCTGATGTCACTTCCGGCACGACACGCACTTTCTCGGTCACTACGTCGGTATTGAACTTAACGCTGTCGTAGCGTGCGCCCAACATAACATCGAGATTTTCGCCAATGTCGTAGTCCGCCAGGAACGCCAGGCCGTAGTCTGTGAAATCACCCACCTTATAACTGGAGTAATCGGAATCGGTCATGGTGGCCAGGAGCATACGATCCATGCCGGCAATCGGCTGGCTCAGATCGCGCCGATCAAAATACTCATAATCGAACTCTTCACCGTGCTCGAAATCGGTGTAGCGAATGCTGGGGGAGATTTGATAGCTGCCGTGCAGCCAGTCGCTGTGTTGCGAGTCAAACGCAAAAATCGTCTGGTTCTCAATCGCGTAGGTGTTGAACTTGGCGCTGAACCCGTAGGCGTTTTCGTTGAAGTTGTCGACACCCTCATAGAAGGTTTTGTTGGTGATGGTAAAGTTGTCATTCACCCGATGAATCAAATCGAAATAAAAGGTTTCCACATCGGTGGTCAGCTGGTCTTCAGGGCCGACCAGTACCTGACTGCCATCCAGCTGAGTAGTCCCGGAATTCTCCAACGCCCAGGCGGGATCCATGTCGGCATCAGTCGCCGAGGACGCCGGAACAAAGAAGTTGTTCGGGTTAACGAAGGTGCCTTTCCACGCGTCGTATTCATCCGGTGAATTGTAACCATCGCCATTGGTGTCCACGGGCTGCGCCGTTCCGGTAATGTAGGTACCGTTGTCGATCAGGTCCTGGGTAACACGGTTCCAGCCCGCGATCTGGTTACCATCGTATTCATGGTACATACCGCCAAACTCGATGCGAGTATCAGCCGTGAGGTCCATGTTGAAGGAAGCCTGAAAAATGTTCTGATCGGTTTTACTGTTCTCGTAATAGCTGCCGGAGTTCTCGGTTTCCGCATAAATGTAGTAACCCAGCGGTTTGTCGCCAATGCTCGCGGGACCACCGACTTCCGCCGTCAGTACGTTTTTCTCCCAGCTGCCCCGGGTAACCGAAAGGGCGCCGGTGGGCTCAGTCAGATACTGTCCGGTTTCCGCACGAGCCGACTTCGGCTCAAAGTTCAGGAAACCGCCGATTTTGGACGGGCCGTAGATCGGACTGGCAGGCCCCCGCACCACATCCACACGATCGGAAGCGCCGATCGGCGTGGGGTAGTTGCCCGGGTTGTTCACACGGCGCATGCCGCGAAAGTACACTTCTCCCGGCGTACCGCGCACATCGAGCGAACCGGCGACACCAAAGAAGGATTGCGTAAATGAACCGGGCGCGATCAATACCAGGTCATCGATATCGGTGATATTGAAGTTTTCCATCATCTCGGCGCTGACTGATGTCACACCGCGGGGCGTCTCCAGAGCCGTTTTCCCAAAGCCGAACACCGATTCCACCGGCTCGGTGGGCATAATGCCCATTGTGTCTTCAACAGCGCCTTCGGTGGTGTAGGTGCCGAGTTCCACAGCTTCCTCTTCCAGCTCTCCCTGAGCCATCGCACCAGCGCTGGCCAAGCCGCAGCCCAAACCGATGGCTATGGCAAGCTCTTTGTATTTAAAGCGGGTTTTCGTGGTCATGATATGCACTCCAAACTTCTGTTTTGTGATTGCCTGAACAGCTATTCAGAGTGTTTGCAAGCGCCATGCCATTTCCTGTCCAAATGGTTACGATTTTAGGAAATCCGATAATATTTCAGATAAATCATGGAGTTATGAGGGGAGAAACTTGATACAGTCGATTATTATTGGCGGCGATTGGTCACCACTCACGCCCTGTACGGGCCAGAGCGATCATTCCTGAGGCACTCCCGGAACGCATGCACCAAATGGGGCACAACACCCGCCAGCCTTGAGCGGTCGGTTGTCAGCCCTGAGCGATCAGGTGATCAGCCCTGAGCGATCAGGTGGTCAGCCCTGAGCGATCAGGTGATCAGCCTTGAGCGATCAGGTGGTCAGCCCTGAGCGATCATCGAAAAGAAAAAAGCATTGATCGGGGTTTCCCAATCAATGCCTGCAAATGTGTTTCTCCGGTCAGCGACGAACGGAGCCTTAGCGTCCCCAGTCACACAGGTCGTAGAAACGACAGGTGAAGCTGTAGCTAACCGGCTCCACATCCTCCAGCACTCTGACGCCACGCTTGCGGAACGCCGTTTCAAATCCTTTAATGCGCTGTTCGAATGTTTTCAGCAACGCCTCCTTCGTCTCGTCGTCCACAAACGAGTAAGCCAGGGAGTTTCTGCTCAGTTGCTTCAACTCACTCCAGGATAGGTTGTACTCCTTGACCGCTACAAAAAATTCGTCCGTGATGTTGGAATCCCACATGCCGCGATCATCCGTGGAGAGCGCTACCGGTACACCAATGCGCAGATATTCCGGGAACGGGTGCTGACTGTAGTCATCCACATACTCCAGCAGCAGATTGGAAATCAGGTTAATCTCGATCAGGTAAGGACCGTGGCGCATTTGCCGCAACAAATCTTCATCATTAATTACCTGAATCCCGTGTCCGATACGATCCGCCCCCAGCATCAGGGTATCCCGGACGTGGCGGTTGGGTTCATCCAGTTCACCCGCGTGAATCGACAAACGAACGTTATTATAGGTGCGACGCAGTTCCCGCAGGGTATCCTTGAAACGCATCGGATAGCCCTTGTCGTTGTCCTCACGGCCCACCATATTTACCGCCAAATACAAATCGCTGTTCTCGGAAACGAATTCGTAAGCGTCGATCAGCTGCTGCTCCGCATTGGGAGCAAAGCGCAGAATAGACTCCTGAAAGCGCACCGTCACGCCCGTATCTTTTGCATCTTTCTGAGCCAGGCGATCCTTGTACATTTGCACGACCGTCTCGGCCGGAATAGGCGATCCGTCCGGCTTGCGAAAGCCCTTGGCGCCCATCATGGCCTCCAGGTAGATGAGCCCCTCTTTACCGAAAGCCTCCATATTCCTATACAGGATTTCCATCATCAGGTACGGGCTGGAAAGCAGCTCGTCAAAGCGCTGCCAGTGCGTGGAGAAAAACTCGTCCCGACCTTCATGATCGTGATTAAGACGAAGGCTATCCAGCCAGCCCTGGCGTTCCTCTTCGTTCAGCTCCGAGAGCTTTTTGTACTCACCTTTTTCACACGCCGGCAATGTCTCGTAGGTAGAGGCCCGTATGTTGTGAAACATCAATAAGTAAGGAGAGCGTCCATATTCGTTGTGACCAAAAGGCTTGCAGTTGTCGATACGCACTTTGGTGTAGAACTCGTAGCCATGCGCTTTTTGCGCCAGCGCCAGCTCGTACCACCACTCGGACATACCCGAGCCGCTCATATGGTTGTGCAGATCCCCCCCTTTAGGCATCGCGTACAGGAAGGTGTACAGCTCGCGGTCACTGGCTTCGGCCTTAAAGGCTTCGAACCATGCATCGTCCGCCCGGGCTTGCATAGCACCGAGCACCAGCCAGAAAACCGCGACGCACCAGGCCGCCGTCAGGGGTTTGGAAAGAGGGGTAAAACTCATGGCGTTGTTCCGTTCGGGTTAGGGTACCACTCAGCAAGCGGACCAATAGGTGGGTCCACATCGGTGAACTGACCAATGCAATAGTGATACCACTTTTAACGCCCCGTACCGTGCCTAGCCAGCGCAGGCAATAACCTGTCCAAACGGTCGAGATTTGTTTTCATGTGGTGCAAGTTTATAAAAAGTGCCCCGAAATACAGCGCCACCACGTACAAATAGCCACTCGGAATACCTTGTCTGATGGCATAATTTTTGATTAGTCCAGGGTCTACCCACGGGTTTTAAGCGAGGCCCACATGACCCAGAACCATTACCCCCGGGACCTGATCGGCTACGCGGGCCACCCGCCCCGGGTACGCTGGCCCGGCAGCGCCCGTCTGGCGGTGCAGTTTGTGATTAACTATGAAGAAGGCGCGGAGAACGCCGTGGTACATGGTGATACCTATTCCGAAACATTTCTTTCGGAGATTATCGGTGCCAAACCCTACCCCGCTCGCCATATGAGCATGGAGTCCATGTACGAATATGGAAGCCGCGCCGGTTTCTGGCGATTGCACCGGCTGTTCACCGAACTCGGTGTCCCGGTCACCGTTTACGGAGTAGCGATGGCCTTGGAGCGCAACCCCCGCGCCGTAGAAGCCATGCAGGCCGCCGAGTGGGAAATTGCCAGCCACGCCTACCGCTGGATTGACCACCAGTTTATGCCCATCAACGAAGAGCGCGCTCATATTGAGCAGGCCATCGACATCCACACCCGGGTCACGGGCGAACGACCGCTGGGCTGGTATACGGGCCGAGACAGCCCAAATACCCGTCACTTGATTCTGGAGCAAGGCGGGTTTCTCTACGACTCGGATTCCTACGCCGACGATCTGCCTTACTGGCATTACAGCGAGCAACACGATCCACACCTGATCATTCCCTACACGCTGGACAACAACGATATGCGCTTCGCGGCGCCCCAGGGGTTCAACTGCGGCGACCAGTTCTACACCTACCTGAAGGACAGTTTCGATACGTTGTACGCCGAAGGGGCCTATGCGCCCAAGATGATGAGCGTCGGGCTGCACTGCCGCATTATCGGTCGCCCGGGTCGATTCCAGGCGCTGCAACGGTTTTTGCATTATGTACGGCGCCACAACGATGTCTGGCTGTGTCGTCGGGCGGATATCGCACACCACTGGCGACAAAACCATCCCGCTTAACGGACATCGAAAAACACCGCACGGACAACGCCGCCGTCGGTAGAGACAGCACAACAATGCTTTTAAACAATGATTGCTTTTACATAATGAAAGAGCCGCTATGATAAAACCTGTCTGCAACCCTTTATTAAAACGGATCATGGCACCCTGCCTGGCTTCAGCACTTCTGGCCGGCTGTCAGCTCACACCCCAATCCCGTGAGGCAGAACACCCTATGACGAATGTGCCGGACAGTGCCCGCGCGGTGATCAAGGCGTTGAACCTGGAGGGTCACGTGGAGGGCGGTTTTTACCGTCGGACCTTTCAGGCCGATGACCGCGGCCCCATCATGACCCGTCATGGTGAACGCTACACCATGACTTCGATTTTTTATCTGTTAACCGCAAAATCACCTATCGGCCATTTCCATCTGAACCGCTCCGATATCGTGCACTACTATCATATGGGTGATCCCATTGAGTACACCCTGATTTACCCGGATGGGAGCCTGGAAACGCTGGTCATGGGCCCCGATGTGGTCAACGGCCAACGTTTACAAATGACGGTAAAGGGCGGCGTCTGGAAAGCCTCGCGTGTACTGCCAGGCCGCATGGGATATGGACTGATCAGCGAGGCGGTATCGCCCGGTTTTGACTTTGCAGATATGACACTGGGCGAGCGCCAACCATTGCTATCGCAATTTCCACAACATGCCGAGGCCATTCGACAACTCACTCGGGAATAAGCGGCCTTACCCGCCTATTCCCGGTAAGTGTTCGCCTCGTCAGGCGGCAATGGGGTGGTCGGGATCGTCCCCGGGGCTGAGCGCTTCACTCAGATAACCGAGCACCGCCTCGCGCAAGTGTGCCGCTCCTCCGGCAATGCCTTGATGTCCGAACAGGCGATTGAATTCAATCAGGACGGGATGAGTGCCGAGCATGGCAATATCAAAACCCGCGTGGTCTACCTGCAAGCGATGCGCCACCCGCAACGCAAGCGCCAGGGCCGCTTCAGGCACTGGCGCTTCATCCACCTGTCCGCCTCGCGCAATATTATTGTGGAAACTGTAACTGGACTGCAGGCGCCAATAGGCCGCCAGAACCCTACGGCCCACAACCACTACGCGAATATCCCGGTCGATGGGAAGCCACTCCTGAACGTATAAGGTCTCGGTACGCGTCAGGTACTGACACCATTGCTCGCGGTCCTCAATCAACCAGACGCCTTCCCCCATGCTGCTTTTGGGGCGCTTCGCCACAAAGGGCGGAGACATACGTTCCCATAGAAGTTCGGCGTTCTCGGGTGTGTTCGCCAAAATGTGAGTGGTGGGCACATGTCGGGGCGCCACCGCTTCAAACACCCGGCTCATTTCTACTTTATTGTGGCCAATTAAATAACTGGACTGGCTCGGGAAGATGCGGCAACCCAGGCCGTATACCAGCGTGTTGATCTGCCAATACTCGGGAAACAACACCCAATCCGCAGCAGTCAATTCCGCCTGATGGCGCATCCAGTGTTCGGGTTTAATAACCCGGGTATTGGGAAAACCCAAGGTACGGAAGGGGTCAAAACTAACCAGATTCATAGGACAGCGACTCACGAAAACGGCCTGCGCCGGAAGCGCGAATTTTGCGCTGCACCCGCGCCTCTGGCAAGCATTATTTATCGCTCCACGGCTACTCAGCGCGGCATCATCCGAACCTCCCAGCGGCTATCCAGTGGCTCGGGTCTCCCGAGGAAATAACCCTGGGCGTAATCCACGCCCAATGCCTGCAAGGCCATCAGGATTTCCTCGGATTCTACGAACTCCGCCACGGTCTTGAGGCCCATTTCCTGACCAATATTATTGATGGACGCTACCATCACATGGGCTGTGGAGTCACGACAGATATCCTTCACGAAACTCCCGTCAATCTTGATAAAATCAACAGGCAGGTTTTTCAGATAACCAAACGACGATACGCCTGAGCCAAAGTCATCCAACGCAAAGCGACAACCGATGGATTTCAGCCGTTCGATAAAGCGCACGGCACTGGATAGATTAGCGATGGCACTGGTTTCCGTAATTTCAAAGCAAATACTTTCCGGGGGAACCCCTGAGGACTCCAGTCCGGCCAGCACAAAGTTTAAAAAATCCGGGTCGGTAATCGAGTCGGCACTGATGTTAATACTGTAGTAGCCTGGCAGGCGGCCGCTGCGGCGGAAATCATCCCCGACCCAGGCCAGCGTATTCTCCACCACCCAACGATCGATGCCCGCCGCCACGCTGTAGCGCTCAGCCGCCGGCATAAAGGCGCCCGGCGGAATCAGGCCACCGCGCTCATCCAGCATGCGCACCAGCACCTCGTAGCTTGGCACCGGCTTATCAGCCGGGTCTGCGCTATCGACTTTAAGCGGCACAATCGGCTGCACGAACAGCCGCAACCGGTCTTCGTCCAGCGCCCGTCGCAAACGGTTCACCCACTGCATTTCGCCCTGTCGTTCCAGCAATACCTGGTCGTCGGGCTCATACAGATGCACGCGGTTACGGCCCGAATCTTTGGCCGCATAGCAGGCCGCATCAGCGGCGCCCAGCAAGGGACTCAAGCCGTGGTCGTATGGCGCAATCGGCACCAGTCCGATACTCACGCCCACCGCAAAAGTTTTGCTCTCCCAGGAAAACCGGAAATCCTCCACCAGCTCACGAATGCTCTCCGCCACTCGCAACGCTTCTTCCACACCGCACCGATGCAACACGATACCGAATTCATCACCACCGAGCCTGGCCAGCACATCGGAGTCGCGCACTCGACTTTGAAACAGCACAGAAAGCTGCCTCAGCAGTTCGTCACCGGCAATATGGCCACAGGTGTCGTTCACCACTTTGAACTGATCCAGGTCCAGGTAACACAGCACATGCTCGCCTTCACCCCCGTCGCTCAGCAGCCGCTCCAGACGCCGTTCAAATTCGGCCCGGTTGATCAAACCGGTCAGCGCGTCGTGTGCCGCCTGATGCGTCAACTCCCTGGCCAGCTCCCGGGTCACCGATACGTCGCTGAACGTCAGTACCACACCCAGCAAACGTCCCTCCGGATCGCGGATGGGTGCCACCGAATCCTGCACCGGAATTGTGCGTCCGTCTCGCCGTTTCAGTGCACGATGGGCGCCATCGTCCCGGCCTTTGGGCCGATAGGGTTTGCGCAGAATCTGTTCAATTGAGTTAGGCAACGGCGCGCCGCTGACTTCGTCGACCAACTGATAGATTTCGGTGAACAAACGGCCATTCATTTCCGCCAATGACCAACCGGTAAGCTCCTCGGCGACGGGGTTCAGGTATTGCACACAGCCGGCACTGTCGGTGGTAATCACCCCGTCGCCAATAGAGGCCAGGGTCACCTGGGCCAGTGTTTTTTCGTGGTAGAGCTGTTCCTCCATTCGGCGCCGCTCCGTGATATCCCGCACGATTCCAGTGTAGTGATCGCCACCGGAAAGCGCATCACGACTGATGGTCATTTCCGCCAGAAAATGACTGCCGTCGCCTCGCCGACACTTTACTTCCCGCTTGATTTCTCCCCCGGGAGACGGCAGCCATAACTCCGGCCGCCAGTCCTCCTCGTCCAAAAGCTCCCGTAAAGACAGCCCCGGATGATCGGAGGCCAACGCAAACATCTTGCGCGACCCGGGGTTAAAGCTGGTCAATCGCCCTTCGGCAGTAAAGGTTAAAATACCATCGCGAATATCGCGCACAATGGCCTGAGTGGTTTGCACCGCGCGGCTCAGCGCACGAATTACTTTGTTGTACTGAAAGGCGATTTGCCCGACTTCGGTAAACGGCTCCACCGGGACTTCCCCGTGAAAATCCCCCGCACGGGCATCGCCCTCCATCGCTTCCAGCAATTCAATCAGTTCGGTGCGAGTGCCGTGTTCGGCCACATTCAAACCCAGTCGCTCCGCCTCCGCACTCACTCGCAGGGGAAACACGGTGTTGAGGATCCGCAGCAACAGATACGCCACGCCAAAACTCCAGATCGCACAAGCCAGTATGCCGGTCAATTGCACCCCGAACTGCTGCAGTCGCCCCAGCTCGTTATCGCCAAACAATGCCACCGCCAGCGTGCCCCAAATGCCCGCCGCCAAATGCACGGGCACAGCGCCTACCGCATCGTCAATGCGCCGTCGCGCCAGCAGGTTATCCGCAACCATCATCACGACACCACCCACCGCGCCGACCAGTAATGCATCCAGAGTGGAGAGGGTGTGAGCCCCGGCAGTCACCGACACCAGCCCCGCCAGCAACCCGTTCACTGGCTGCACCGCGTCGGTGTAGCCTTTAAGACGCCAGTTAACGACCAGCACTCCCAGTACACCAGCCACGCCGCCGAGCAAGGTGTTGACGACAATCGCGGGAATTTCGCGGGTGGCGGCCAGCGTGCTGCCGCCGTTAAAGCCGAACCAGCCAAAGAACAGCAGCAGAGCACCTAGCATGGCCAGTGGCAGGTTGGAACCCGGAATGGCTCGCTCCTCGCGCTCGAACCGTCCCTGTCGGGGACCAATGATCAGCAAGACAGCCAGCGCTACCCAGCCACCTACGCTGTGCACCACCGTAGAGCCGGCGAAGTCCACAAAACCGAGTCGGGCCAGCCAGCCCAAACCGTCCGCATGAACACCCGCCCAGGCCCAGTGACCGAACACCGGATAAATCAGCCCCGCCACCAGAAAGCCAATAAGGACATAAGCGGCGAAGCGCAGGCGCTCCGCCGACGCTCCGGAAATGATCGTGACGGCGGTGGCGCAGAACATGGCCTGGAACAGAAAGAGGGCGGCGTACCAGGCATCGTCCAGCAACGCCGACGGCAAAAAGTCGCTAGTGCCCAGCCAACCGGCCGCGCTGGCCCCAAACATCAGGCCAAAACCAAAAAGCCAATACAGCACCACCGCGAGAGCAAAGTCGGTAATGTTCTTCAAGGCCACATTAATGGCGTTCTTGCTACGGGTCAGTCCGGACTCCAGGCACAGAAATCCGAGTTGCATGTTAAACACCAACGCCGAACACAATACCAGCCACAACACATCGAGCAGGGAACCGGCCATAAAACACTCTCTCATCAATAACAGCGTGCCGATGGTGATGCCTGAGGAAGGCTCTCGACACACTGAAAAGCTTTTGATAGAGGTTCAGGCAATTTTCGCGCCAAAAACCCGGCACGGTCGCAACCCACACCAACTCGAGACAGGATCAAACCAGGCTCAGGAAGAAAGCACAGTCTCCACGGTGCCATCCACCAGCACCATATTGACCGTGGCGCTGCTCTGGCGAAGCTGGTGAATGGGTCGATACTCTTCGCTGGTAGCCCAGTGGTGTGCTTGCGCCCAATCGGGAAATTCCATCACGACGATCCGTTTTGGTTGCCAGTGGCCATACAGTGTTTCCGAGTCGGCGCCGCGCACCCGATAACGCCCGCCACAGGCCGCGACGGTGGGTGTGATTTTCGTCAGGTAATCGCGATAGGTATCCGGGTCATGCACATCGATATCCACAATAATGTAAGCGCTCATACCATCACTCCTGCTGCTCCAGCCAGTGCACCATCGCCGAGCGCTGTTCATCGCTCATTCCCGTCATATTTCCCAGTGGCATGTAGTGCGAATGCAGAGCGGGAAGTGCCTTGGTCCGGTACGTCAGAAGACTGTCCGTATCGGTAATCACCAACCCCGCGGGCGGCGCTTGAAAGCCGGGTTGTGTCGGGGAGGGCGAATGGCAATTCGTGCAGTGCTGGTCGATCAGCACATCAATATCGGTGGCAGACATTTTCGTACCAACCGCGTCCTCGTCCATACTGGAGTGGCTCGCGGCCCACGACGCCACTACAGCGACCAACACCAGACCCAGGCCGCTGCTGACCAGAATTCCGGGGCGCACAATGCCTTGATGTTTCAGATTAAAAAAGTGCCGCCCCCAGGCGAGCAGCACCCCGATCGCCAATAACAGCAACCAGGAGTATTCGCTGCCGTACAAAAACGGATAGTGATTACTGATCATGCAAAAAATAACGGGCAGGGTCAGGTAATTGTTGTGCGTGGAGCGCAATTTGGCAAACACCGCGGGCGCCGGGTCCGGTTCACGCCCGTCACTGACAGCGGCAATAAATTTTTTCTGCGCGGGAATAATGCCCCAGAACACGTTGCCCGCCATCCAGGTGGCGATCAGGGCTCCGACATGCAAAAACGCGGCACGCCCCGAAAACAACTGTTGCGCCAACCAGCTCGCCAGCGCAATCACCCCGACCAGCACCACCGCAAACCAAAGACCGCGGCGCACCAGGGCGGTACGCAACAACATTTCGTAGAGCAGTTGCCCACCGACAATGAACGCAATACTCGCCACGATGGCCATTTCCGGCGTGGACACCCAGCTGTCCGGCCCCACAAGGTAGGAGCGCGCCTGCACATAATAGAACGCGATCAGTAGCAGCGTGCCACTAAGCCAGGTGCTGTAGGCTTCCCACTTGAACCAGTGCAGGCGCTCGGGCATCTTTTTCGGCCGTAGCTGATATTTACCGATTTCGTAAATGCCTCCCCCGTGAATAGCCCAGAGGTCGCCTTTGATGCCCTGATCTTTTTTCCAGCGCGGAGGTTCGCGCAAGTTCAAGTCGAGCCAGATAAAATAGAACGACGCACCAATCCATGCGATACCCGCCACCACATGGAACCAGCGTAACCCCAGATTCAACCACTCAATCAATACGGTGCTCAACGCGCGTCCCCTTTTACGGTTTGGTATCCTGCCTGCCGATGCCCCATCAAATACGTCTGCACAACGTTGTGACGATCGCCCAACGTCATCAGGGCGAACAGTTTTTCCGATAGCGTCACAGCCCGGCTTTGCCGATAACCCTGCAAAGCGTCAGCGTTCAAATCCAGTACGATGAAATCCGCTTCTTTGCCTTTCGCAAAATTACCGATGCGATGATCGAGACCGAGGCTTCGGGCGTTGCCCAGCGTCACCCAGTAAAGTGCCTCCAGCGGGTGCAACGACTGATGCTGCAGCTGCATCACTTTGTAGGCTTCCGATAAGGTGCGCAGCATGGAGAAGCTGGTACCGCCCCCCACATCCGTCGCCAGACAGACATCCACGCCCGCATCCGCCAGAGCACGACGATCCAGTAAGCCACTGCCGAGAAACAGGTTGGAGGTCGGGCAGAACGCCACGCGCGCGCCGGTTTCTGCCAGCCGCTGTCGCTCTCTGTCGTTCAGATAAATACCGTGTCCCAACACGCTGCGCTCATTGAGCAAACCGTACCGGTCATACACATCAAGGTAATCCCGTGCATCGGGAAACAGTTCGGCCACCCAGGCCATTTCCGCCTTGTTTTCGGAAATGTGAGTTTGCAGATACAAGCCCTCGTACTCGCGCAACAAGGTTCCGGCCACGGCCAGTTGCTCGGCGGTACTCGTCGGCGCGAAGCGCGGCGTCAAGGCATAATGCAAACGGTCAGTCCCGTGCCAGCGCTCAATCAATTGGCGACAATCAAGCTCGCTGCTTTTCGGGGTGTCGAGAAAGGCTGGCGGCGCGTTGCGGTCCATCATGACTTTGCCGGCAATCATGCGTGCGCCGCGCTGTTGGGCGGCCGAAAAAAACGCCTCCGTGGATTGAGGGTGCACCGTGGTGTACACCATCGCCGTGGTCGTACCGTGATCCATTAAAAGATTCAGAAACTGTTCGGCCTGTGACGCAGCAAACTCCAGGTCAGCGAAACGCTGCTCTTCCGGAAAGGTGTACTGATTCAGCCAGTCGATCAACTGCTCGCCATAGGAGGCGATCACGCCGGTTTGCGGGTAGTGAATATGGGTATCCACCATGCCCGGCATAATTAAATGGCCGGGAAAGTGCTCACAGCGTGTCAGATCCAGCCCTTCAGCCGCCAGGGCCTCGGCGCTGTCCGCCGCCACCACGTGGCCACTGCCCGACACCAGAAGAACGCCGTCCTCGTGATACACGTAGTGGTCATCGCCATCCTTCTTATTTGTCGGACTGCGCTTGTCTGTCGGCTTGGGCTCACCGGTAAAATGCAGCAATTGCCCCCGGTAGCCTTTCACATCATTCATGGAAAACGACACCTGCTTCAGCTCCCCCGGTAAGTGGAATAGCCGTGCGCGTTCAGCAGCAGCGGCACGTGATAGTGTTCATCGGTTGCCGTCACCGCGAAATCAATGACAACGCCCGGATAAAAGGAGTGCTTGCCTTGCGCCTCGAACCACGCCCCGGTGTCGAACTGCAGGCGGTAGGTGCCTTCCTGCAAGGCAAGCGGTGTCGACCACTGGACGACACGACCATCGCTGTCTGTACGCGCACTGGCCAAAGGTGTATCGGAGGGCAGGCGGAACAGAGTAACAGCAACGTCCTCGGCGGGACGGCCACTGTCCAGATTCAGAACATGGGTAGTGATGGGGGATCGACTCATGCGTTTGGCTCACCTTCCTGTATCAGTTGTTTCAATCGCAAGCGGGTAATAGCACCTTGCTCGCGGGCTCCAAGACGCAACTCCGTCTCGCGCGTGTTATGGATTCGTGCCTTGAGTAAATCCAGCATGGTCTCCGCCGGTTTTCCACTGGCACAAACAATAAAAATAAAACCGTGGCGCTGCTCGTAGTCGATATTGAGATCCCGCAACTCGCGCAGCACTGATTCGTCAGTCTCCAGCACTTGCCCCTGCTCACCCATGGCTCGCCCGGCAAATTTCGAGCGCAACAACTCGATATCACCGATGCGGGCGTGCCCGGAAAATGCCTCCAGAATATCGGCCTCCGAAGGGTTTTCCCACAGGCGATCGGCCTCGGCCAACAGCGCACGCTCACTTGTGAAAGGTCTGGCTGCAACCATTGCGTCAGCCCAGCGACGGGAATGACAACATTCGAGGAACAGCGCAAATGCCGCCTTGTCGGGCAAGGTGTTTAAGCGCTCGAGGCTCATCGATGTATCGTGGCCTGCTGGAGTGCTGGAATTCGTATCGGTGTTCTTCATCCGTTGGTTTCCTTTTTTTCCAACACGGGGGCTTGTGGTGACGGGATGGGGGCAAGCACGGGATTATTCTTCAACAGGGTTTTGATTTCTCGCCAGGTGGTGACGGGTTTATCCGACGCCGTTTTCTGGGAGTAGTAAAGGCTTTGCAGTTGCGCGGCAATGGACACCGCCACTTCCATTGGTCGTTTGCCTTTGACCTCGGGCAGCCCCACCGGACTGACCATACGATCAATTAGTGCCGAGTCGTGCCCTGACTGCTCAAGGCGCTTGCGAAACCGTAGCGCTTTGGTTTGCGATCCAATCAGGCCGAAAAAACGCCAGCGCGGGTCAGACAGCAACTGCTCGCACAGGCGAAAGTCCAGCGCATGGTCGTGCGTAAACACTACCACCCAGGCACTGTCCGGCATGCTGGTCACCCACTGTTCCGGATGTTCGCAGTAACGATAGTGAACGTTGTCCGGCAGGGCCTGTTCTTGCAAAGCCTGTTCTCGCAAAGCCTGGTCCATCAATTCCTGGCGATTATCCACTACCTCTACGCGGCAGGGCAGGCCGCCGAGTACCGTCGTCAAGGCGCGGCTGACGTGACCGGCTCCAAACAAAACGATCGGCCAGTCACAGGCCGCAAAACACTCCATCATCACCGTCACGTGGCCACCGCAACACTGGGCGGCTTCGGCGGCTAGCGGAAAGGGTTTTAACACCTGGCAGGTCTGGTTCGTCACCAACAGTTCCCGCGCCTGCTGAACGATCAAAAACTCCAGTTGCCCGCCACCCAGTGTGTCGTAAGTCGCCTCATCAGTGATCACCATTTTGCTACCGCCATCACGCGGCGTGGACCCTTGAGTACCGACCACCGTGGCGATCACATAGCCGCGCCCCTGTCGCGTACAGAGGACAATCGCTTCCTGCCAGTTCATAAAACGACTCATGACGTCACCACCTCCGGCGACGGCCGGTGCTTGCGATTGAACGTGCGGCATTCCTGCAACGCCCAGTAAACCCGCTCGGGGGTGGCCGGTGTATCGAGGCGCGGGCTGAATCGATAATCAGTGAGGCTCGCGCAGGCATCGCGCAGTGCCGACCAAACCGAGATCGCCAGCATCAACGGCGGCTCGCCAACGGCTTTGGATCGATAGACCGTTTCTTCGCTGTTAGGGCAGTGGTACAGCGCGACGTTAAACCGCTCGGGGACATCAAACGCGGTGGGGATCTTGTAGTTAGCCGGGCTGTTGGACAGCACCCGTCCCTTATCGTCCCAAAGCAGCTCTTCCGTGGTCAGCCAACCCATGCCCTGTACAAAGCCGCCCTCAATCTGCCCAATATCGATGGCCGGATTTAGGGACTCACCGACATCGTGCAGGATGTCTACCCGATTGACCCGATACTCTCCGGTCTCGGTATCGATGGTCACTTCAGAGACCGCCGCGCCGTGCGCAAAATACAAAAATGGCTGGCCCTTGGCCGTTTCCCGGTCGTAGTGAATTTTCGGGGTGCGATAATGCCCGGTCGCGAACAGTGGTACACGGTTCAGGTACGCCAACTGGATCAGACTCTCAAAGGGTAAATGCTGTTCACCCCCCCAGTGCACACGCTCCTCTTCGAAGCGAACCGAATGCTCCGACACGGAAAAGTGCTCGGCCACAAACGCAGCCAGCGCCGCTTTAACCCGTTCACACGCATCCAGTGCCGCCATACCGTTGAGATCACTGCCGGAGGAAGCCGCGGTCGGCGAGGTGTTGGGCACTTTATCCGTGCGCGTTGACGTCACCTGCACGCGGCTAGCCGAGACACCGAACGCACGAGCCACGATCTGTTGAATTTTGGTGTACAGGCCTTGCCCCATTTCCGTGCCGCCGTGATTGATCATCAGGCTGCCATCGGTATAAATCTGCAACAGCGCACCGGCCTGGTTAAGATGCTTGGCCGTAAAGGAAATACCGAACTTCACTGGCGTGAGCGCCAGACCTTTTTTCAATGTGTGGTGTTCACGGTTGAACGCGGTTATTTCGCGACGGCGCTCACGGTAGCCGGACGTTTTTTCCAGTGTTTCAATCAGGTCTTCCAGAATCAGTTGCGAGACCTGCTGACCGTAGGGGGTTTCATTCCGGCCGGGGCGATACAAATTGGTTTTGCGTACATCCAGCGGGTCTTTGCCGAGACAGCGCGCAATATCCTCGACAATCGCCTCGATAGCCATCATGCCCTGAGGACCGCCAAAGCCCCGAAACGCCGTATTGGAAACGGTGTGCGTTTTACAACGCAACCCCACAATGGCAGCGTTATCGAGAAAGTAGGCGTTATCGGCATGAAACATGGCGCGGTCGACAATGCCCTCGGAAAGGTCCGGTGAAAAACCGCACTTGCCCGCCAACACCATATCCGCCGCCTGAATGCGACCATCGCTGTCAAAGCCCACACGCCAACGGTTGAGAAAATCGTGCCGTTTTCCGGTCTGCACCATATCGTCCCGTCGGGGCATGCGGTAACGCGCTGTGCGACGCAGGCGCCGGGCGAATATCGCCGCCAGACAAGCCAGCGGTGCGCCCTGGGTTTCCTTGCCGCCGAAACCGCCTCCCATGCGGCGCACTTCGGCAACCACCCGGTGAAAGGGCACATCCAGCACTTCGGCCACCAGCTTTTGCACTTCGGAGGGATGCTGGGTCGAAGTCACCACATGCACGCCGCCATCTTCGGTGGCGTGCGCCTCGGCTATCTGGCCTTCCAGATAAAAATGTTCCTGGCCGCGAACATACAGTTCGCCCTCCGTTCGATGAGGAGCACAGCCCAGCGCCGCTTCCGGGTCGCCCATCAACAAGCGGTGCTCCGGGAGGACGTAACTGTCGGCGGCCATGGATTCTTCCACCGTTAACTGGGCGGGCAGTGCCTCATACTCCACCACCGCCAGTTCCACCGCGCGCAGCGCGGCTTCCTGACTGGTGGCGGCTACAGCAAACAATGGCTGGCCCACATACTCGGTTTCATCGCCCACCAATAAAGGATCACCCCCATACACTGGCCCCACATCGGTTTTCCCCGGAATATCGGACTGCACGATCACATCCACGACACCGGGCGCTACGCGCACCTGTTCCAGGTCAAGTCGGCGAATACGGGCGTGGGCTTCAGTGGACTGACCGGTGGCGATATAAACCGTATCCGGCAACGCCGGGCTATCGTCAATGTACGTCGCCGCGCCGGACACATGTTTATGCGCCGACTCATGAGGCAAAGCCTGTCCTGGCGTTTGGGGCACACCCGACGCGGGGCGCGGCTCAGTCAACTTACGCATGTTCAAAGACTCCCGGCTCGCAGACGCGGCCCGACCGTTCAGCGGCCAGACTGCGGCACGCCTTGCGCAACATATTCTTCGCCATGGCCAAGCGATAACGGGCGGACGCGCGCACATCGGTCATGGGAGAAAATTCGGTGTCCAGGCACTCACACGCCTGATCCAGCACACCCTCGTCCACACCGCCTTCGCGATGCCAGATCGATTGATTGAGAAAGGCTTCCGTTTTGGTCGCCCGTTTGGGCGTGGCGGCCATGCCGCCGTAGGCAATCCACAACGCCCCGTTCGCGTCCCATCGAAAGGCGCCCATGACGGCGGAAATGTCATCCTCATACCGCTTGCTGAGTTTGTACAAACGCAACGGATCGGCCAGCGCTGTGCGGCGAATGACGATTTGGGCGATGTACTCGCCGGGCTGTAAAGAGGTGTGTTTGTAGCCCCGATAAAAATCGGTCAGCTTTTCATAACGGCTTTCTCCCGAACCGTTGCGAATACACAACGACGCATCCAGGCTCAGCAGCCAGGGCGGGGTATCGGCAATCGGAGACGCATTACCGATATTGCCGCCGAGCGTGCCCCGGTTGCGGATTTGACGCGAACCCAGGCGGTGGAGCAATGCCAATAAAGGCGGTGATTGTGCGCCCAGCTCGCGCTCCAGTTCGGTATAGGTCACAGCCGCGCCCACCTCTACGTCCTCGGCGTTCCAGTGAATGCGACGCAAACTCTCCACCGCGTTGAGATCAATGAGTTTTGGCAGCGTCACGTAACGCTGGGTGACTTCCAGCATCAGATCGGTTCCACCGGCGATCAGACGCGCCTCAGGGTGTTCTCTCAGCAGGGCCTGCAATTGCTCTTCCTGCCGGGGTTGCCAATAGCCGGGTATTGGAACATCCGCCCGAATGCCCGTTAACGGTGCACTTGCGCCCTCTTCTTGAACAAAATTGTCTAAATGGGCAGGTTTTTCCAGCGCCTGCAAACCGGCTTCTACAATAGGGCGATAACCGGTGCAACGACATAAATTACCAGAAATGGCATCCAGCACAGCGGCGCGTCGAGCCTTGTCGTCCACCGCCAGAAGCGGGTTCCGCTGCCCGTGCAGCGCCGCCAGAGACATCACGAACCCCGGTGTACAAAAACCACACTGCGAACCATGGCAAGCCACCATTGCTGCCTGCACCGGGTGCGTGGCCGCTTCCCCCGACAGCCCCTCAACCGTCACGACTTTCTGGTTTTCCAGGCTGCCCAGGGGGCATATGCAGCTGTTCACCGAACGATAGCGCCGATCAGCCGCATTACCTTCTTCTATCATGACCGTACAGGCGCCGCAGTCGCCCGACGCACACCCCTCTTTAGTACCCGTCAAGCCACAGTGGCGGCGCAGGTAGTGCAGCAGCGTTGTGTCCGGTGCCAGCTCGCCCGTTTCCCGCAGGCTGCCATTTACCACCAATTGCACGTTTTCACCTCCCACAATAACGTCTCGGCCCGAGAGCCGTTCTATAACCTAACTTCAACAAAGCAAAAATCTGGCCAGTCAGACAATTTTTTTAGTGGCGAGCCAAAAGGGGCGTCAATGCAGACGGTGGCATACTCCTTGCTTTAGCGTTTCTATCATTTTTGTCTAAACAGTCAGGTTTATGTCGAAGCGCAACCCAAACCGGTTAGAGTTAATCGGAATTACCAAAGCCTATCCCGGCTGCGTGGCCAACGATGCCATCAACTTGCGTGTCTCTCCCGGGGAAATTCACGCCCTGCTGGGAGAGAACGGCGCCGGGAAAAGCACCTTGATGAAAATCATCTACGGTGTCGTAAAGCCCGATGCCGGGCAGGTGCTGTGGAACGATAAAGAAGTCAGCATTGAGGGGCCCGCCCAGGCGAGAGCGCTGGGCATGGGCATGGTGTTCCAGCACTTTTCACTCTTTGAAACGCTGACCGTGACGGAAAACATTGCCCTGTACCTGAGCCCGTCCGAATACGGGTCTATGAATAACCTGCGCGCACGCATCCAGTCGGTCGGCGATGAATACGGCCTGGCCATTCATCCGGACCGGATGGTGCATACGCTGTCAGTCGGCGAGCAACAGCGGGTGGAAATCATTCGGTGCCTGCTCCAGGACATTCAACTGCTGATTCTGGACGAACCCACGGCGGTGTTAACACCGCCGGAAGTGGAGCAACTGATCGGTGTGCTAAAGCAGCTTGCCCGGAAAGGGTGCAGCATTTTATTTATTTCCCACAAATTGCACGAAGTGAACGCATTGTGTGACCAGGCCACTATTTTACGCGGGGGCAAAGTAACGGGTTCTTGCATCCCTTCAGAAACCTCCGCCAGTGATATGGCCCGGCTCATGCTCGGCGATGATCTTGAGATGGAAAGCAACTTTTCGGCGGGCAGCCCCGCCGAGACACGTCTGAGCCTGAGCGGAATCGGTGTCAAGCCTGCCAGCCCCTTCGCGATTCACCTGCATAACATCAACTTGACGGTGCAGGCCGGGGAAATCGTCGGCCTGGCCGGCGTCGCGGGCAACGGACAGGATGAACTGGTCGATCTTATCAGCGGTGAACTATCGGCTGACGAGGGCGAGCTGCTTCTCGATGGCGCCGCCATGGCGAATACGTCTATCGTTCGTCGTCGCCAGCGCGGGCTTGGCGTTGTTCCCGCCGACCGGATGGGGCGCGGATCGGTCGGCGCCATGAGTTTGACAGAAAACCAGTTACTGACTGGCTATGTCACCCACGGCGTCAACCGGGGGCTGGTGAGCTGGAAAGCGGTGCGCGAACGCGCCGGCCGTATCATTCAACGCTACGGCGTGAAAGCCGGAGGTCCGGATGATTCGGCACGCAGCCTTTCTGGCGGCAATTTGCAAAAATTTATTATCGGTCGGGAGATCGAACAAGCTCCACGCGTCCTTGTCTGTTTTCACCCGACCTGGGGTGTGGATGTGGGTGCCGCCAACAAAATTCATCAGGCATTGATTGCCTTGCGTGACAACGGCACCGCTATTCTGGTGATCAGCGAAGACCTGGATGAACTGTATCTATTGAGCGACCGTTTGGGTGCGATCTGCGCTGGCCGGTTATCGCCGCTGAACGCTCGTGATGCAGTGCCACTGGAACAGCTCGGCGAGTGGATGGCGGGCAGTTTTATCGATACTGGCCCTGAAGATACTGCCCCTGAAGCCCACCCAAATCGCGCGGAGGTTCATCATGCGTCTTGAAAAACGGCTGGAGCCTTCCCGTGCCATGCTGTATCTGTCACCCGTGCTGGCACTGATACTGACATTGATCGCCGGCGGTCTGCTGTTCGCGGCACTGGGGCATGCGCCACTATCCAGCCTGCACACCTTTTTTATCGCTCCGATCAGTGATCTGTACGGTTTATCAGAGCTGGCCGTCAAAGTTACGCCGTTGCTGTTGTGTGCCACCGGGTTAACGCTGTGCTTCAAGGCAAAGATCTGGAACATTGGTGCCGAAGGACAGTTTGTCTTCGCGGCTCTGATCGGCGGTGCCGTTTCCCTGCAACTGAGTGATGCCGACGGTTTTTGGGTGATTCCACTGGTGTTGTTGAGCGGTGCAATGGCGGGTCTGTGTTGGGCGGGCATTGCCGCCCTGTTGTTAACCCGTTTTAACACCAACGAAATTCTAACCACCATCATGCTCAATTACATTGCCGTGAATCTTTTATTGTGGGGCGTGCATGGCCCACTGAAAGATCCGGCGGGATTTAACTTCCCCGAGTCCGCCCTGTTTTCGGAGCAAACGTTGCTCCCGCTGCTTTCTCCCGATTACCGGGTCACTATTGCCTTGTTTATTGCGTTGTTCATGGCAGTGGTGATCTGGGTGTTGCTCAGCCGCTCACTGCTCGGTTTTCAACTGCGCGTCATGGGTGAAAACCGAAACGCCGCTCACACCTCGGGATTCAACGGTAAACGGATTATCTGGTTCATGCTGCTATTCAGCGGTGCCATGGCAGGCCTGGCCGGCGTTTCAGAAACCAACGGGCCGGTTGGTCAGTTGATCCCAACGCTGTCGCTCGGCTACGGGTACGCCGCCATCATTGTGGTGTTCATGGGACGGATGCATCCGTTTGGTATTGTGCTCGCCAGCCTGTTGCTCGGACTGACTTATCTGGGCGGGGAGATGGCACAAATGGATCTTTCGCTTCCGAAGTCCATTACCGGATTGTTTCAAGGCATGTTGCTGTTTTTCCTGCTGGGTTGCGACCTGTTGATTCACTACAGGCTGGTCTTCACCCAGCACCTCAACCCAACGGCAGCGACCAATGCCTGACGGACTGTTTTTGTACCCGAGTTTGTAGGTAAAACACAAGTATGGATCTCGCACTGATTGAAAATATTTTGTTCGCCATGGTACGCACCGGTACACCGCTGTTACTGGTGGCACTCGGAGCCATGGTTTCCGAGCGCTCCGGTGTCCTGAATCTGGGCCAAGAAGGGATGATTCTCGTGGGTGCGGCGTTTGCTTTCATCGCGGCCTACCTCAGCGATTCAATGCTCATCGGCGTAATGATTGGTGTGTTATCCGGCGGCCTGGTTTCGCTGATATTCGCGTTTGTGGCCCTGTCGTTAATTTCCAATCAGGTGGCCACTGGTTTGGCCCTGACGATTTTCGGCACGGGCCTAAGCGCATTTGTGGGCGCCGATTATGTAGGCCAGTCCATTTCGGGGCTCGGCCGCCTGCCCATTCCCCTGCTGAGTGATATCCCGCTGATCGGCCCGGCACTGTTCGGGCAGGATGCGCTGGTCTACTTGAGTTTTGTGTTGTTCGCCCTGGTCTTTTGGGTATTCCGTTCCACCCGTCTGGGCCTGATTGTTCGCGCCGTCGGCGAAAACCCCGAGGTAGCACACGCTCTCGGTTACAAGGTGCTGCTGGTGCGCTACGCCACGGTCGTGTTTGGCGGCGCCATGGCAGGGCTGGCAGGTGCTTACCTGTCGCTGGCCTATACCCCGATGTGGGCCGAGGGCATTTCCGCCGGTCGGGGCTGGATTGCACTGGCACTGGTCGTGTTTGCCAGCTGGCGTACCGAGCGGATCCTGCTGGGTGCCTGGCTGTTTGGCTTCGCCAGTATTCTGCACCTGCTGTTGCAGGGTTTTGGCTACGACGTGCCATCGAACCTGCTGGCCATGCTGCCCTACGCGATCACCATCGTCGTACTGGTTTTCATGATGAGCCGCAAGGGCGCACGCGGTTTGTTCGCGCCTCGCTCGCTGGGCCAGCCTTATTATCCACCGCAGTAAGCGAAGCGGTTCAACTATTTGATTATACGCAGAAGAGGACACGCTAATGGCTTTAGATGACGCGCTAATGGCTTTAAAAAAACGCATTGCCGCCACCGCGCTCGCTTTGCTCGGTTGTAGCCTGGCAACCCAGGCGGACGAGCCTTATACCGACGAACCACTGAAAGTCGGATTTGTGTACGTCAGCCCGATCGGCGATGCGGGCTGGACCTACATGCACGACCAGGCGCGACAAATCGTTGCCGAAGAATTCGGAGATAAGATTGAGACATCTTATGTGGAAAGCGTCGCGGAAGGCTCGGATTCCGAACGGGTGATCCGCAACCTGTCCGCGCGCGGACACGATCTGATCTTTACCACCTCCTTCGGCTATATGAACCCGACCCTCAAAGTGGCCCGACGTTTTCCCAACGTGAAGTACGAACACGCCACAGGCTATAAAACCGCGCGCAACGTGGGCAATTACCAGGCACGGGCCTATCAGGGCCGTTACCTGGCGGGAATGACCGCTGGCGCCATGAGCGAAAGCGGCCGTATCGGCTATGTGGCCGCCTTCCCCATTCCCGAGGTCATTCGCGGCATCAACGCATTCACTCTGGGCGTACAAACCACCAATCCCGACGCACGGGTCAGCGTGGTATGGATCAACACCTGGCACGATCCCGCCCGCGAGCGGGAGGCGGCCGACAGCCTGATTTTGCAAGGCGCCGATGTGCTGACCATGCACTCCGACTCGCCCGCTGTCATTCAGGCGGCCGAGGCGCGTAATGTGTACGCGGTGGGATTCAACTCCGACATGAGCCACTATGGCCCCAATGCACATTTGACGGCGGTTACCATGCATTGGGAGAGCATTTACCACGACAAGATTCAGGCCGTGCTTGACGGCAACTGGGAATCAACCGCGATCTGGCACGGTCTCAAGGAAGGGGTGGTGGACCTCTCCCCGTTTAATGAAGTCGTGCCACAAGAGGTTGTTGAAAAAGTTACGGCGTATAAAATGGAGATCATTGAAGGCACCCGACAGGTTTTTCAGGGCCCCCTCTATAACCAGGCCGGAGAACAGGTCGTGGCGGAAGGCGATGCATTGAGCGATAGCGATCTTCTGGAGCAGGAATGGTTTGTCAATGGGGTGGACGGAAAACTGAACCCATAACCGGAGATAGTAATAACAATGGTTAGCAAAGTACTGGAACACGCTATCGATTTCGATCCCAATGAAACCCCGACCGGCAAATACCGGGCGGGAAAAATCCGGGATCGGAATCTGACTAACATCATTAAAGCCGCCGAAGAAGAGTTTGTGCAACACGGCTATCGGGGCACCAGCATTCAAGCGATTGCAGACCGTGCACAGATCCCCAAAGCGAATGTACATTACTATTTCAAGAGTAAATCGAACCTGTACATCGCCGTGCTGGATAACCTCATCCATCTGTGGAACAACTTTTTTGACGAGATCACCGAGCGGGACGACCCGGCGGTGGTCCTCGATGAGTTCATTCGCAAAAAAGTGGAGCTGTCTTACACTCACCCCCGGGCGTCAAAATTGTTCGCCATGGAAATTATTCAGGGCGCGCCTCACCTGAAAGATTACATCCGGACGGAGATGCGACAATGGGTGCGCCGCAAGGCGGCGGTGCTCAACACCTGGATTCAACAAGGCCGCATGAAACCGGTAGACCCGGTGCAACTGATCTTTCTCATCTGGTCGTCTACCCAACACTACGCGGACTTCGATGTTCAGGTGCTCACCATCATGAACCGGGCGGAGTACGAGCCGGATATGATTGAAGACATCTCCAACTTTCTCAGCCAGATCATTCTTCGCGGTTGTGGACTGGAACCGCCTGAACGCTCCCGCCAGCCAGAACACGGCGTTTCGGCATGAGCCGACTCTGGCTGCGGCACCCACTCGCCTGCTGGACCGGCACTGGGGAGGATGCCGACAACGGCATCGTGATTGACGGCGCACGCGTGGTCGAGCTAGTGCCTCACGGTCACACTCCAGCCACCGACTGTGATCAGACGTTCGACGCCTCGGCCCATGTGCTCATTCCCGGCCTGATTAACGGCCATCACCATTTTTATCAAACACTGACCCGGGCGTTGAAGCCAGCGCTGAACAAGGCGCTGTTTCCGTGGTTGCAGGCACTCTATCCGGTATGGGCAAACCTGGATGACGAAGCCATATACGCGTCCACGCAGCTGGCGCTGAGCGAACTGTTACTGTCCGGCTGTACCACGGCGGCCGATCACCATTACGTGTTCAGTCACCTTCTGCCCCGCGCCATTGATGTTCAGGTAGAGGCCGCACGCACCATCGGCAACCGGGTAACGCTGACTCGAGGCTCCATGAGTTTAGGGGAGTCCGCCGGCGGGCTCCCGCCGGATTCGGTGGTGGAGCCCGAAGCGCTCATCCTCTCGGAAAGCCAGCGCCTGATTCGCGACTACCACGATGCGTCTCCCGAGTCCTTCTGCCAAATCGCCCTGGCCCCCTGTTCGCCCTTTTCGGTAACGCCCGAATTAATGAAAGAAAGCGCCCGGCTGGCGGCCAGCGAACAGGTATTGCTGCACACCCATCTGGCGGAAACCGCCGACGAGACCGACTTCTGCCTGAAACGGTTCGGGCAACGGCCTGTGGAATACCTGGCCGAGGTGGGCTGGATGGACGAACGCGTGTGGCTGGCCCACGGCATTCATTTTAATGACGCGGAAATCGAACAGCTGGTCAGGGGAAAAGTGGGCGTGTGCCACTGCCCGAGCTCCAATATGCTGCTCGGCTCCGGACAATGCCGCGCGCTGGAATTAAACCGGGCGGGCGTCCGCGTCGGTTTGGGTGTGGATGGCTCGGCTTCCAACGACGGCTCCAATATGATTCAGGAAGCCCGACAGGCCATGCTGATGCAGAAGCTGACGTACGGCTCGGATCAATGCAGCCATATCGATGCATTATCACTGGCCACACGCGGCGGTGCCGACTTATTGCACCGACCGGAGCTGGGCAGCCTCGGCGTCGGGCAGCAGGCCGACTTGGCACTGTTCAAACTGGATGAACCACGCTTTTCCGGACACGATGATCCGTTGGCCGCCTTGTTATTGTGCGGAGCACACCGTGCGGATTTCGTGATGGTGGGCGGCAACTGGAAAGTCCGCCACGGGACGATGGTTGATCAGGATATCCAGGACATTATGGCGCGCCATGGTGTACAGGCTAAACGCCTGCGGGAACGCTGGAATACGCATTCCCGCTAGAACGAATTCGCACTCTCGCTATCTACTGAGCATCACCCGGAATGGTGTTCTCAAATGTCTTCCAGTTACCGTTGATCGTTTTCACCACACGATTGCCCAGTTCAAACGCGGCTTCAAATGCGGGCCCACCCTGATCCGGATACGGAGCGGTAGTGCTCCACGCGGCCGTTTTTCCGGGGGGTGGTGCGCTATAGTTACTCACGGTGCGCAGTACCAAAACCCGGTCCGTATCCACCAGTCCCACCTTGGCCATACGGTGCAACGCTGTGAGCGTACCGTTATCTTCCATATTGGTGGTCATCATATTGGCCTGCTCGCCCGCGTGCAGTTTTACCCAGTCGTTCGCCCACTTGTTCAACAGGTCACCGTGCCAGTAGGTGCTTGAACCGAGCGTATCACCGATGGTCACGAAGGGCGCTTTCTGGGCATTGGGATAACCTTCGTAATGCGACCGGAATTCCTTGAGCGCCGGCGTGTCCTGCGTGGGATGATCCTTGGTCAGCTCATACGCCCACTCAACCAGCGACGGGTTCAGGTCATACACAATCGTATCCACGGTCCAGCCGGTGGACTCCTGATTGGGTTCTTTCGCGCCCAGCGGGATCAAACCATATTCCCAGCTGTCCGGAATTTCGCGGCCATCAATTTCATACAACAGGTCGCCGTCCACGACGTGTTTGGCCCAGACCGCCGTTCCCAGCGATACATCCTCAGGATCACCCCCGCCAATACCGGCAATCACCCAGTAGGATTTGGACAAATCGAAACGCTCGTCCATACCGAGCGCCATAATGGAGGCCGTCGCGTTGGTAACGCCGCCGCCCGTACAGATGACCAGGAGACCATCCTCATTGGTGTACAGGTCGTGAACCCCCAGCGGGAAATCCACTTTTTTCAGTTCCAGGCGTTCCACCCAGAACTGAAGTTCACCTGGCCGATCACCGGTCACCTCGCCATTTTCGAACATGGTGACCACCACCGTTTTAATCGGTGTGGCCGCGTTAGCCCCCAGGGCCACACTAAAAAGAGCCAATATCAGGCCGGTTTGCAACAGTCGTTTCAACACGATTTACCTCGTTTCGTCATTGATGGGTTTAACAGCGTAAGAACATTTCACACTCCTCCATGCAAAATATTGTCCAACTGGACAACTTAGCTAAACCGCGCCCGTCACGATGCCCTCCGTTTACCAAGGGGTAAAGTTTGTAAATAATTCGCACAAATAAAGAGCATTGTCAGAGAAAAGAGCCTGTTTTAGGTCATTTTATCGTGGGATTTTTTCTTTCTAGCCACCCCGCCCTCCATTTCCTGTCTTAAAAGTCAGGAAATAGAAAAGCAGGTACAAATATTGCTGCTACGCCTACTGCCCTGGGCAACGGAGCGCCTTCGTTACCCGTGCCCCCATCCTCCAACACAGGAAACGTCCTTATGCGGAACCTTTCATTTCTACAGACAGTGTTGATTTTGCTCGCCGTTTGTCTGACCGGGTTGGGTGCCCAGGCCAGTGAACCGGTCTACCAGCCCACCGACACCATTGTGATCCTCGGCGCGGTGCCCCAGGAAATACCCGTACTGGTGGATGCGCTGGAAGAGGCAGAAACGGGAAATCTCTGGGGAGTACCGTATTGGAAGGGCAAACTGCACGGTAAGCCCGTTGTTATTGCCATTACCGGTATCGGCAAAACCTATACGGGGATGACGACGACGCTGTTCCTGCGGGAATTCCAGCCGCGCCTGGCACTGATGACCGGCACGGGCGCGCGGGTCAATCCTGAGTTGAAAACCGGCGACGTCGTGGTAGCCACTCACACCTACGAGCACGACTACGGCAGCCTGACCGCCGAAGGCATGGTCTATCGCCCCATGAACGGCCCTGACGACGGTAATGAGGTGGAAAACGAATTTACGCCCACCCCGGAATTACTCGCCAAGGCCGAGCAGGCCATGAAGCGCTATCCCGCGCAAACCATTGAGGCCGATGGCAAAACCTATCAGAACCACGTACGCCTGGGTGTGGTGGCATCATCCGATTTGTTTGGTGTCACCGCGCAGCGTCTCGATACGCTGCGTAATCGTTTTAAAGCGGACATTATGGAGATGGAGTCCGGCCCTTTTGGCCATGTGTGCGAGAGTTTTGGCGTACCTTATCTGATAGTCCGTTCCGGCAGTAACCAGGCGCAGGAAGCGCCAAACGACGACTATCTTCGCCTGGGCCCCATCGCCGCCAAAGAAGCGGCGAAGTTCTCATTACACTTACTGCAATACCTGTAAGCGGCAATCGAATGATCTAGGATAACGCTGAAGGCTCGGAAGACAGGGGCAGCGATGTGCCCTCCGAGCCTTCGGATTTGGCCGGTGCGTAATCTCCGTCCGCAAACACCTCGGCCAGAATGGCCTGCTCCAAGGCGCTGCGGCGATCCGTCAACACGGGAATTCGCACAATGAGATGAATTTCCTCGGCCCCCGGCACCTGCAACGTCACCCTGGGCTCCACCGAGGGGGCATCCAGTCCGCGGTACTCGTTGAGCTTTTTCAGATAACGCTTTGCCTCCGCCAGGTGCGGCTCACAGGCACGATTGGACGCGTCCAGCAACAACTCCTGGGCTTTGCGCCAGTTTGCGGTGCGCTTGAAAGGCACGGTAAATACATGCAACACGTACTCGTGCGTGTAGCTTTCGTTGATCACCGGCTCGGATACGAACAGCGCATTGGGGATAACCACCATTCGACCGGTGCGCTGGTGCGTAAGCTTGCCCGGGCCGACTTCCAGAATAGTGGTCGCCAGAAGGCTCTGGTCAATCACATCGCCTCGAAAATCCTTGACCTGAATACGATCACCAATGTTGAACGAACCGGCACCGGTTTTCAGAATGGAACCGGTGACGCAGAGAATCAGCTCTTTGGTAGCCACGACAAACGCCACAGCGATGGCCACCACAGAGAGCGCCAAAGTGCGCAGTTCATCCGCCCAGATGATCACCAGGCCAAGCAGCATAAACAGCAGCAACCCGTTGCGCGAATAGATCAACCAACGACGACGCAATTCCATGGAGGCGACGTTGCGCCGTATATAGCGCCCGATCAACATCCGGATCAAAACCACCGCAATCACCAGTAAAGCGGTGCTAATCAACAATTTGAGCAAAGTGCTGGTGGCCGCCAGGCCCTGAAGCTCCAGGCCGATGGAGTCAAACATGAAAGGTATTCCCGCATTAAGACTATTCAGTGATTCTACGACAGTGCCCGGCAGGGGAAAACACCGGAAGAGGCGAACATGAGGAAGGAGTACAGGGCAGGAAACCCGGCTTTTCAGCGACGGACTGAAACGCAAAACGGCGCCCGTAGGCGCCGTTTCAATTAGCCACCGCCAAGCCTAAACCCGGCGTGGCTTATCCGGCTCGTTCGCCGGCGCTTTACCTGAACAGGCTAAAGCTTACAGAGGCTGGATGTTCTCAGCTTGCGGGCCTTTTTGACCTTGGGTCACGGTGAAGCTAACCTTTTGGCCTTCGGCCAGGGTTTTGAAGCCAGTGCCTTGGATGGCGCTGAAGTGAGCAAAAACGTCCGGGCCGGACTCCTGCTCAATAAAACCAAAACCTTTAGATTCGTTGAACCACTTAACGGTACCAGTAACTGTAGACATAGTCTTACCTTAACAATTTCAATCTATAAAATGACCCGAAGGTCGGTTGTGCCGGAAATGGTGCTATTACTTATGACAGACAGGACGACTTGCTACAGGCAGGAATCGAAATGGTAGTGCATAAATATAAAACAAGCTTTCTAGCAACCTCCATACTAGCCGGTTTGCAGGCGGCGTCAAGCGTTTTTTCGCCACATCCTGCCCTTTGCGCGCAAACCGGCACCCGTTTGGCATCAGAGTCTCCAACTAAGCACTACACTGGCCTGGAAAACCAGCTTGAAAAAACCTAGAAAGTCGACACTACCTCAACATTCGCGCCTTTCAATACCCGCTGCGCCTCTTCCAACTGTTCGTGAGTGCGGGCGTGAACCGCCAGCACGATCTTGCCGCGACGCAATGCCGACTGCGCTTTGACCAGGTAGGGGCTGTGATCCGGCCTCAGGGTTACCAGTCCACCGGCCAGCAGTCCGAACACGGCGCCAAAACCCACAAATACCATTAGAGCGGTCAGACCGTTGGCGCTGACAAATCCCACACCGAGAACCATCAGCACGACGCACAGTGCACCACCAAGCACCGCCCCTGCTACAGCCAGCCATAAATGCGACCGAAGCAGAGTTTTCCAGATACCATGATCCTCGGGCTCAAGCTCCCAGCCCGGGTGGCGATCACCACTCTGGATCACCATCAGTTGTGATCGCTGAAGGCTTGTGTCATTACTCAGGGTTTCCAACCACGACGTGGCGGCCGGTTCGGAATCAAAAATCGCAGCCAGCTTATGATCGAAGTGCTCACCGCTGATTAGCTCATGACGGGCCATAATCACCTCCCTTGGTTTTAAGTCATGGAGAGTGAGACGGACACTCTCTATCCGACTTAGACCGGGGAGAAGGCAAAGGGTTCTTTTGGAAAAGGCAGGGCAGAAAAACGAGGCATAAAAAAACCCCGCCTGAGCGGCGAGGTTTATATATGGTGCCCAGAGGCGGAATCGAACCACCGACACGAGGATTTTCAATCCACTGCTCTACCGACTGAGCTATCTGGGCAAATTTCGATCAAGTCACGGTGGCCGTGGCTTGCGCGAGGCGCGTATTAAACCGTTTCACATTGCCTGAGTCAAGGGGGTGAAACAAAAACGGCGATTTGATCTCAATCGGCGTCGCTTTGAGACCGCGCGCGCTCGAGCTGGCGGCGCGTTTCAACCACATGCCTGGATACTTTTTCATCCCACTCGGCATAGGGAGCTCCGGTGTCCAGGGCGCGATTATCTTTCAGTACCTGATCAAGCCGAGCCTCTGCTTCCAGACGCTGCTCGATCACATCGGCCGTTTGATCCGCTGAGAAAAAGGAGTGCAGCCGGTGCAGCAGCTGTTCGCCGGCTTCCTTTTCATCGTTGGGCGGGGCGGGCATATCACCCGAGTCCCGAATCACCCGCTCCAGGGCGTCGGCCAGCTGATCCCGCTCCTGCGCGATGGATTTGAACAGCTGGCTGGCCGTCGCACTCTCTACAAAGTCCGCGGCGTCGTAATAATGATCAGCACTCTCTTCCAACGCTGTGTACAGGTCATGCAGTGCCGTTTGCAAATCGGTTCTGATCAGGTTCATGGAAATTAGGCCTTGGGGAAAATGGGTTTGACCCTGGCAGTACGCCCCGGGTTCATCATACCGCGCCGTTGTTTTCCGGCCCGATAACCACGTCCAGCGCACCCGGCATCACCCGAAAGCGGGCGGGGGTCTGACTGATGGGCTCACCATCCGCGTGAATATCCATACCGTCGGGGCGTGTTACCACGTCAATGTGCTGGCCCTGAATGGTAAATACCCGACGGTCCAGGTCGTATTGTCCTCCACGCAACAGCGGCGCCAGCGTTAACAGTTCCCAGAGCGTTTGCGGCCGGATGCTGTATAGCGTCAGCTTACCATCGTCGATGCTGGCACAATCGCGAATGACATTGCCTCCACCGTAGTAACGCCCATTGCCAATGGCGAGCTGGATTGATCGCAGGCGATGGGCTTTACCATCCACACGCAAATTAACTTTGAACTGGCGTATGCGCATTACCGCAGCCAAAAACGCTTTCAGATAACTGAAGACACCCCAGTGACGTTTTACCTCGGGGGTCAGCTCCTGGGTCACCTGTACACCCAACCCCATATTGGCCACGTTGAAAAAATAGTGGTCATTGACGATACCGAGATCGATACGACCTCGCCGATTGGCAATCAGCGCATCAAACGCTTCTTCCAGAGAAGGTCCAACCCCGAGTGAACGAGCGAGATCGTTAGCGGTTCCCAATGGCAGGATCGCCAGGGCGATACCACATTCGTACAACGTGCCCGCCATGGAGCTGATGGTGCCGTCACCACCGCCCATGATCACCAGGTCCAGATCACCGCATCGGTCACGTACCGCTCGCTGGCTTTCCTCAGGCCCCTGGGATTGCAGATGTTCCACCCGCCAACCGGCCTGCGCCAATCGCTCCAGCCCTTCATCAAGCGCCGCAGACGCCCCTTGGCGACTTTTGGGGTTGGTAATCAGAAGGGCTTTTATCAATTCGGCCACGGAGGGTCGCCTTTGCGTCAGTGGATAGTGAGATAGCACCCGCGTATGGATCGTACGCGTGGATGGACAATACCCGGTAACTAATCAGGTCTGCGAGGCGGGGGGGACATATCCCTCCGCCTGGTCATAATCCTTCCCGGACAGGAACTTGTCCATCTGGTCGTTCAAATAGGTGCGTGCGCCCATATCCATGAGGTTCAGATGTTTCTCGTTGATCAACATGGTTTGATGGGCCAGCCACTCCTGCCATGCCTGCTTTGAGACATTGTCGTAAACGTCCTGCCCCTTTGCCCCCGGCAGCGGTGGGTGTTCCAACCCTTCCTGTTCGCGCTGGTACTTCCGGCAGAATACGGTGCGTGACATAGGTTTGGCTCCTCAGCCCTGTGCATGCCTAACGGCCTAGCATACTACTGGCTCTGCTCCCCGGTTTCCACTTCCGTGGAAGCGGGTTGCGCAGGGTGACGAGCGCGCTGACGATAATAATCCTTGAGCACGTCGAACGCCGCTTTTTTCACGCCGGTTTCCGACAGGAGCCCCTTGCGATTAAAGGTGTCCTGAATGCCGGGCAGCATGCGGCGCGGGGAGCGAAAATCCGCGAGAATCCATGGCGAGGTACCGACGAAACCGTCAATGCGATCCAGCATCGCCAGGGTCTTGCGGTAAAGCTCGGCCTGGTAGTCTTCCGTCCACAATGTGTTGCTGTCTCCACGACGCCCTTGTTTGGCACCCGCGCCAAATTCACTGATAAACACCGGTTTGTCATACGGGATTCGCCAGTTCACCCGGTCGGCTTTTTCGTGCAGACCGTCATACCAGCCGATGTACTGGTTAAAGGCCACAATATCCACCAGATCGGCCAGAGGGTCTTCCACAACCGCCATTTCCGGGTTATCTGCCTCGTAATGCTTTTCCATGGCCGCACTGATCAGGCGAGTGCTATCCAAAGCGCGGGCCTGATCTGCCAGACGGGTCAAAAACGTGTTGCGCGCGTCACTGACCGGGGTTTCGTTGGCCAGTGACCAGATGATGATAGCGGCGCGATTCTTGTCTCGCCCAATCATTTCCGACAGTTGGGTCTCGGCATTCTGGTAGGTCTCTTCGCTTTCCCAGTCGATGGTCCAGTAAACGGGAATTTCCGACCAGAGCATGATGCCGAGCTGATCGGCCAGGCGCACGATGTGCTCGTTGTGCGGGTAGTGCGCGAGACGGACAAAGTTAGCCCCCAGGGACTGCGCCCACTGCAATTGATGGCGCGCTTCCTCAGCGGATTTCACTCGCCCGCCACCGTGCACGGCGTACTCTTCGTGCAGCGAAATACCCCGCAGGAATAGGGGCTTACCGTTGAGCAGCAGCTGTTTGCCCTGGGTTGCAATCGTGCGCAGCCCCACCTCATCGTCCAGTCGGTCGGTGCCGGTACGCAGGCTGAGCTGATACATTTTCGGACTGCCGGGTGACCAGTATTGAATACCGGAGACTTGCGTCTGAAACTGGGCCACACCGTTGGCGTCGGTTTTGGCCCGCAGATCCAGATCCAGTTGCGGCATGCTCAGCCGTACTTCCTGGCCGGCGCCCGCGCCGTCCACCAGCGCATAGCCGGAGATGGCCCCCGTCTGGTAATCATCGAGCTGAATTTTGTAGTCGCGCACGAACACGCCTGGCGTCACAATGAGACGCACGCTGCGGGTAATGCCACCGTAGTTCCACCAATCGGTGTTAACCGTCGGCACGGCCTCTCGATGTCGCTCGTTATTGACGCGCACGACCAGAGAATTATTCTGCGGTTTTAGCTTGCCGGTCACTTCAAAATAAAAGGGCGTAAAACCACCGATGTGGTGCCCCAGTTTTTCACCATTCAGGTAAACGTCGGCGCGGTAGTTCGCCGCACCAAAGTGGATAAAGGTGCGTTGCTTGCCTTCCACTTTCGGCGCGTTGAATTGCTTGCGGTACCAAATGGTGCCCTCGTAATAAAACAGGGCATCATCCTGCGTATTCCAGTCGGAGGGCACGGCGAGCGTTTTCGCCGCATCGAAGTCGTACTCAATCAGCTCGCCGGGATGACGCGGTTTGGCATCCATAAAGTAGGCGCTGCGCGGCGGTGACGCCATTTGATCGAACGGCTCGTAGCGATAATTGTAGTAACCGTTGTCGTAGGGATCGATAAGCGTTTTCCATTCACCATTCAACGACACCGCCGGGCGGGTATAAGCCTGAAACGTTTCCACGTTGGCCGCCGAAACCCACAGGCTGGTGCTGAACAACACCGTTCCCAGTATTGACCTTGTTATTTTTTTCACGCTTTCGTCTCCTGTTGTTCGCACAGAGTGTTCAGATCGAGTGTTTAAATCGGGCGTTTACGTCAAGTGCTCAGCCCGATGCCCAACTGACGTGGATCCAGCTGTGCCAATTGTCGCAGTAGCTTTTTTACCGGTGCCGCCAGCCCCAGCGTTTCGGGTCGATCGAGCCGATACCATACCAGAGCGCGCTCGCCCACGGTCTGTGGCTCCTCGGCCAGCTGCAGCAATACCGGCGTGATATCCAGGTGATAATGACTGAAGGTATGGCGGTACGTGTCCCACTGTTCGCGGTCGACGACCTTGCCGTAATGATCGTCGGCATAGGTGTGTGCGTCGGCTTCCGCTGACAGCTCGGGGAAACCCCACAGCCCTCCCCAGATGCCTTGCGGCGGACGTTGTTCGAGCAGTATATCGCCCGATGGCCCTCGCAACATGAGAAACTGCACAGCCTTGACCGGTTTGTCTTTTTTGGGTTTCTTGCCCGGGTAGTCCGTCGGATTACCTTGAGCGCGAGCAACGCAACTGGCACCGACCGGGCACCGCTCACAGCTCGGGCGCGAACGTGTACAGAGCAAAGCCCCCAGGTCCATCATCGCCTGCGTGTAATCGGCGACGCGGCGCTTCGGGGTGTTGGCTTCGGCGTACCCCCACAGTTGCTTCTGAACCGCCGTTTGGCCGGGCCAGCCTTCTACCGCGTAGTGGCGCGCCAGCACTCGCTTGACATTGCCATCCAGGATCGCGGCGTGCCGACCGTAGGCGATGCTGGCAATCGCTCCCGCGGTGGAGCGACCAATACCGGGTAAGGCGCTGAGCTCCTCCACGCTGTCTGGAAATTCACCGTGGTAATCTTCCACTACGGTCTGCGCGCACCGATGGAGATTGCGCGCCCGGGCGTAGTAGCCCAGCCCGGTCCACAGGTGCAGCACATCATCCAATGGCGCGGCTGCCAGTTGATGCACACTCGGGAAGCGCTCCATAAAGCGCTCAAAATAGGGAATGACCGTGGTCACCTGAGTCTGCTGGAGCATAATCTCCGACAACCAGACCCGGTACGCTGAAATATTCTGTTGCCAGGGCAGGTGCTTGCGCCCGTGGCGGTCAAACCAGCGCAATACCGCGCGGGCGAAGGCCGTCTCACTCATTACACATCGTCAGGTTTTACAACGGGTTAACGTTCCGGCTCGGGGTTGAGCCCTTTGTAGTGGTCCACTGGCCCCACTTCGTGTTTGACACGAGGCGGGGCATCATGGAGGTCGCGTTAGCGGCGAAACAGGTTGCGCAGACGTTCCTCGGCGCTTTTTTCCGAGGTGTTTTGTTCCGAGGTATTTTGTCCCTCTGCCTCTGCACCGTCCTCACCTTCCTCAGAGCTACCTGAGCCGCCCAGCAGCCGGTCACGTACTTTGTTTTGCAGCTCGCGTTTTTCCTGCTCCAGCTTTTCCTGCACCCGGGCTTTTTCCGCTTCGATTTTCTGTTCTGCCCGGGCCTTCTCGGCTTCAATACGGTCGCCGTACTGATCCTTGATCTTGAAGGTGGCGAACTCGGTGATCAGCGACTGAACGCCTTTTGAATCCAGACCGCAATCACCGATCGGGTTGGGATCCTCCAGCGACCCGCTACAGCGCAACAAAGAAAGGCTGCGGTCCACCCAATAATTGCTGTTTACGCGGCAGCCGCCATCACTGCTCTGTTCGCCACCAAGACGCATGGGCAGCGTAAAGTCATACCGCGCCTCGCCCAGATCAACCTGCCCTTCCAGCCCCAGAGTCAGGCGCTCGACGCCCGCCTGCATGGATTCCACGCGAATCACTTGATCACGGATCGTGGCTCGCCCGGACAGCGCGGTCAATTCAGTGTAGGGAGGCCACGTCTTGCCGGAGGCGTCGCCACGGGTGACGAGCGTGACCATTTCGCAGAATTTCTGCTCCACGTTCAGCGGTGCCAGCCGCACTTCGGCGCCAGAGAATGACACATCACCCACCAGCGCTGCCATCAATTCGTTCATGGTAACACCCTGTGTGTCAGCGGACACATCGGCGTTCACTGCGCCACTCAGCTGCAGTTTTTCATCCATGTCCAGGTCGGCCAGCAAAGGCGCCAGTTGCAACCCATTCAGTCCGGCCACCATCTCGATAACGGCCGTCTCGCCAGCGCCATCCAGTGAGCCCTGCGACTCCAGGCGCCCCTCGTAGGCGTTGAGTGTCGCGCGCTCCAGGTTAATCACACCGTCGCGCGCCAGCACCCGCACGCTCAGGTCTTCCATCAAAAAGCCCATGGCGGTAATTGCGTCGAAATCCAGGCCGAAGGCAACATCCAGATCCCGAAGGGTCTCCAGCGGAATCAGCGGTTCGTCGCCACTGGAGCTCTCTGCGGTTTCCTCCGGGGTTTCGGAGGCAGGGGGCAGGTAGTCATCGATGTTGATCCGGTCCCCGGTCAAGGCCACATCCAGTGCCATGCGGCTCAGGTCAGTGACCGCCGCGCGACCCTCGACGCGGGTCTGATCCAGCTCCAAAGTCAGGGGCTCAATTCGCACCTGTTCGGTATCGCCCTGAATTGTCGCCCGAAAAGCCAGGCGATCCAGAGCATCGGCACTGGCCATATCCGGCGCAGGCAGTGAAAGCACATTCATGAGTGTTTTCGGGCTAAACGGCTCGAGCGCCAGTTCCGCCTGGTAGGCCGGGTTATCGTTCAGGTTTTCAGCGGATGCGTTCACCGTCAGGCGAATATCATCCGAAGCGCCCGCTCTCGACAGTTCCACGCGCAACACGCCCTCTTCCAGCAGCGCACGGGACATGTCATCGGCCAGAGTAATACGACCGGCAAGCGCTGCCTTTACCGCCAGCGGGTCATTGCCCAGCAATTCTGGATCTTCCACCTGGGCCGTCAGGCCCAGATCCAGATCAAACGGTTGACCCTGCAGATTGAAACCCACGACCTCAAGATTCATCGGTTCGAGCGTCAGGTCCTGCCCGGTACCCAGGTCACGATAGCGCAGGGAGGCATTACTGAGGGTGATTCGTTCCACCGCCAGTTGCAGCGCGGGGCCTTCCTCGGTGGCCTCGGTGGCAGTCTCCTCGCTCTCATCAGAAGCCGTTGCAGTGGGCGCGTCATCGGCGGTGGAAGCCGGAGGCGGCGAGGTGGCATCGGTGGAGTCGGACGCCTGAATAAGCCGCTCCCAGTTCCCTTCACCACTCTCATCCACACTGAGATTCAATGCGGCGCCGTCGACCAGGACATGATTCACCTGGACTTCGCGGCGAAACAGCGGCATAACGGCCACACGCAGGCTGGCTTGCTCCAGCCGGGCAATCGTGTCTTCCGGGGCCTGTAGGGCCGCCACCTGAATATCGTTCAGCTCTACCCCGAGCGCGGGCCACAGCTGCCATCCGAGGTTGCCATTGATCTGCAACTCTATCCCCTGCTCGCGAGCCATGGCTTCCAGGCGCGGCTTGAAGACATTGGGGTCCAGTAAAAACACCAGTGCGACGGCGGCAATGACCAACAGTAACACCAGTACCACCACGATCTTGAACAGACGACCCAGAAACTTTTTCACTTCACCTAACTCCCTTGTAGCAATGGACGACAAGATGGCGCTTGTATCACCCGCTCTATCTAATGTGCCAATGTAGAGCCCTGCCAGCGCTTTTCACTCTATAACTGTAGAACGTATATATACCTTATCCAGTTTACTGCGGACTACCCTCTCTGTGATCTTCTGCGCGGATCTGTGATGTTCTGTGATGTCCTGCGATGCAGCCCTTTGGTGTAAAGAAACGATTTGATTCGGTAAATAAGAATACTTATCATCTGTATACTGTTAGACTTCGCACTCAATGAATTTTCCACTTTGACCGATTCCACACTCTGAACGAAAAGGTTGATTTCCTATGGCATCTTTCCAACGCAATCTGTTCCAGGGGCTGCTGGCTGGCTCCGCCGCTTTGCTGCTGGCCGCCTGTAGCGATTCCGGCGACTCCTCATCCGTCGAAACTCCGGCCAAAGCCTCTCCCGAAAAAACGGCCGAGCCACCCACCGTGACCGTTTATTCCGCCCGGGCCGAACATTTGATCCAGCCCATTTTTGATCGGTACACCGAAGAAACCGGTGTAAAAATCCGTTATATCACTGACAGCGCCGGAGCCTTGATTCAGCGCCTCAAGGCCGAGGGCAGCAACACCCCCGCCGACCTGTTGCTGACGGTAGACGCCGGTAACCTGTGGCAGGCTGAGCAGGAAGGGCTTTTCCAGCCCGTAGAATCCGACACCCTGGAAGCCAATATTCCCGATCACCTGCAATCGGCTAACAATGAATGGTTTGGCCTGTCAGTGCGGGCGCGCACCATTGTTTACTCCACCGACCGGGTCGACCCGGAAGAGCTCAGCACCTACGAGGCTCTGGCCGATGACCAGTGGAATGATCGCCTGTGCCTGCGCACCTCCAAGAAGGTCTATAACCAGTCGCTCGTCGCCACCATGATCAGCACTCTGGGCGAGGAAAAGACGGAGGAGATCGTCAGCGGATGGGTGGATAACCTCGCGACGGCCCCGCACTCCAACGATACCTCGGCGATGGAGGCCGTTCTCGCCGGGCAGTGTGATGTAACGATTGTGAACACTTACTACTTTGGACGTATGCAAAAGGAAAACCCGGAGATCAAACTGGCTCCGTTCTGGCCGAACCAGGATGATCGCGGCGTGCATATCAACGTATCGGGCGCCGGCCTGACCGAGTACGCCAAGCAACCCGAAGCGGCCATTGCGTTGCTGGAATGGCTGTCCGGCCCGGAGGCCCAGCACGAGTTCGCTGAAGCCAATCAGGAGTACCCGGCCAACAGCAATGTCGAGCCGTCCGAGTTTGTTGCCGCCTGGGGCGATTTCAAAGCCGACTCGGTCAATGTAGAATCCGCCGGACGCTTACAGGGCGATGCGATTCGACTGATGGACCGCGCTGGCTACCGGTAGTTTTTACCGGCTGCCGGTTTACCCGGTTAAATGACTCGCCCCGGCGTGCCATTTAACTGGGGCCGTCCAGCAGGCGGCCGCCCCACATTGAGCATTACCCCGACAGGTTCCGCTTGAATCCACACGACTTCAACACACCGCCCGCGCCAGAGCGTCGCCATTACTGGCAAGCCCGTCTCTGGCAAGTACCGGCCTGGCTGATGGCCCTGTTGGTTCTGATGCCAATCAGCGTGATCATTCTCAGCTGGGGCAGCGCGCAGACCGATGTGTGGCAACACCTGATCGAAACCCAGCTATCCCGTCTACTGAAAAACACGCTCATTCTGATCTTCGGTGTCGGTGCCTGGACTCTGGTACTGGGGGTCGGGCTCGCTTGGCTGGTAGCGGTTTGTGAATTCCCGGGTCGACGCTGGCTGGACTGGGCGCTGATGCTGCCCCTGGCCGTCCCCACCTACGTGGTCGCCTTCGTATTTCTCGCGGTGACCGATTACGCTGGGCCCATCCAGACACTATGGCGAGGCTGGTTCGGTCCCGACACACCCTTTCTTCCCGTACGTGGGCCGCTCGGCGTCGTGTTTATCATGACCTGCGTACTCTACCCCTATGTTTACATGCTGGCACGCAGCGCCTTCATCGCCCAGGGGCGCGGCCTCACCGATGCGGCCCGCCTCCTCGGCTGCGGCCCTTTTAAGGCGTTTTGGCATGTAGCGCTGCCGATGGCCAGACCAGCCATTGCGGTGGGCGTCTCTCTGGCCCTTATGGAAACCCTGGCGGATTTCGGCGCAGTGGCGGTGTTCAATTACGACACCTTCACGACCGCCATCTACAAATCCTGGTTCGGCTTTTTTAACCTGACCGCTGCTGCGCAACTGGCTTCATTACTGTTGCTGTTTGTGGGGCTGGCGCTGTTTGCCGAGCAAAAAGGCCGGGGCCGAAGCCGCTTCCACCAAACCCCGCAGCGCGACACTGAGCGCTATGTTCTCACCGGCTGGCGCGCCTGGCTGGCCAGCGGGTTTTGCCTGGCCGTGTTCACCATGGCGTTCATCATTCCTACCAGCCAGCTGATCCTGTGGACCTGGCAGCAGGGTAGCGAAGCACTCAACGGTCGCTACTGGGCACTGGTGAAGCACACGTTTATGCTCGGCGGCACCGCCGCGCTGGCCACCACCTTGCTCGCGCTGCTGGTAGCTTACGGGCAACGACTGCTGGGGCGGCATCACATCAATGGCACGGTGCGGCTGGCCAGTCTGGGCTACGCCCTGCCGGGCTCAGTCCTGGCCGTGGGCATCATGATCGGCTTTGCCTTCCTGGATCGGGAAGTCGTCAATCGCCTGCAACGCTTGCTCGGGCAACCGGAACACCAGGTTCTCATGGGCACACTGATCGCTCTGGTGCTGGCCTATACCATCCGGTTTTTCTCGGTGGCGTTCGGGCCGGTTCACTCCAGCCTGGAGCGCATTCGCCCCAGCTATCAGGAGGCCGCCAACAGCCTGGGAGCCAACCAGTGGCGTGTGCTCTGGCGCATTTATCTGCCACTGCTGACCCCCGGCCTACTGACCGCGGCGCTTCTGGTTCTGGTGGATACCATGAAAGAAATGCCGGCCACCCTGCTGCTTCGCCCCTTCGGCTGGGACACACTGGCGGTGCGCATCTATGAACTCACCGGGGAAGGGCGCTGGCGCATGGCTGCGCTACCCGCCCTGACGCTGGTTTTACTCAGTATCGCGCCGGTCATACTGATGATTCGCCAAAGTCGGCTGCCCGCCAGAGCTCGAGCCGCCGTGCTCACCCCCACCGGCGATATACCGGAGCAAAAGACACGAGAGAACGAGGTACTGGAGAAAGTCCCTCCGGGCCGCTAAAATGGCGCCCTTTTCGAAGGCCAGCCAAACCCTGCCTTCGCCTCTTTCACGCTCGGGATCGACGCTTTTATGGGCAACCGCACCCCTCTTTTCGCCCTTCACGAACGCATGGGCGGCAAAATCGTAGACTTTGGTGGCTGGGATATGCCCCTCCACTATGGCTCCCAAATGGAGGAGCACCACCAGGTCCGACGAACCGCCGGTATGTTCGACGTCTCTCACATGACCGTCGTAGACATCGACGGCGAGCACGCTAAACCCTTCCTGCAATACCTGCTGGCCAACGACGTCGCCAAGCTCGACGGCAAACCCGGCAAGGCGCTCTATAGCGGCATGCTCAACCATCAAGGTGGCGTGATCGACGATTTGATCGTCTACAATCGGGAGGGGCATTTTCTGCGCGATGGTCATTATCGTCTGGTGGTGAATTGCGCGACCCGTGAAAAAGACCTGGCCTGGATCGAGCAAGTCGGCGCCGATTACGATATCGCTATCAGTGAGCGTCCCCGACTGGCCATGATTGCTGTGCAGGGTCCTGAGGCGCTCACCAAGGTCAAACAGGTATTGCCACAGCACGCCGACGCCCTCGATACTCTTGCGGTGTTCCACGCATTCGAACACGACCAGTGGTTTATTGGTCGCACCGGCTACACGGGAGAGGACGGCGTGGAAATCATGCTGCCTGACAGCGACGCCGAGGCACTCTGGCATGCACTGGCCGATGCGGGCGCGACTCCTTGTGGCCTCGGAGCACGGGATACCTTGAGGCTGGAAGCGGGCATGAACCTGTACGGTCACGAAATGGACGAAGAGACATCACCGCTGGTCGCCAATATGGGCTGGACGCTCGCTTGGGTGCCCGAGCAGCGCGATTTCGTGGGCCGCCAGGCCCTGACAGATGAGAAAGCCCGGGGCATTGACGACAAATTGGTAGGGTTGAGCATGACCGCCCGCGGCGTTTTACGCGCCGGTCAGAAAGTGCGGGTGGACGGCACTGAACGAGAAGGCGTGATCACCAGCGGTAGCTTTTCTCCAACCCTGGGCCACAGCATCGCCCTGGCCCGGGTACCAAAGGAGGCGGCGGAACGCTGCGAAGTGGAACTGCGCGGCAAGTGGGTGACGGTGGAGGTGACCAAACCGGCGTTTGTACGTCACGGACAGTCACTGATTTAATTCATTCTGACAACAGGAAAACGAGCCATGAGCGAGATCCGCAACGAATTGAAATACCTGCCCAGCCATGAATGGGCACGAGTGGAAGAAGACGGTACCGTGACCGTAGGCATCAGTGACCACGCGCAGGACAGCCTGGGTGATGTCGTGTTCGTAGAGTTGCCGGAAGTGGGCAGCCGCGTCAGCAAAGGTGAGGAAGCGGGTGTTGTAGAATCCGTGAAAGCGGCTTCCGATATTTATTCGCCGGTCAGCGGTGAAGTCATCGCGATTAATGACGCTCTGGAAGACACCCCCGAGACGGTGAACGACTCCCCTTACGACGACGGCTGGTTTTTTAAAGTCAAACCCGCAGACACCGCTGAGCTGAGCGACGCACTGGATGCGGATGGTTACCGCAACGAGATCGAGAGCGCCTGATCGCCAATAAAAAATGGCGGGAGCGCTGAGCGCCTACCCGCCATCCGGTATCTCTACCCTGACAATCTTAAAAACGGCCCCTCACTCCCACAGAGACGGTGCGACCGTATTCTTCCAGTTGGTAGGTATACCCTTCCGAGCCCTGATACAACTCCAGCGGCTCATCATTAATGTTGGTCAACTCGAACACCAGATCCATCAGCGGGTTTACACGATAGGCCGCTGTGAGATCCACTTGAGTGTGCGGCGCGACGTACAAATCATAAGCGGAGGTGTCACCCACCTCACTCAGGTATTCATCGCGATGAGAAACACTCAGACGGCTGCTGAAGCGGCCCATTTCATACCCCAGATACAAATTGCCTGACCGCTCGGCAGACTCTGGCAACGCGAACTTTTCACCATCGCGCTGCTCAAGGGACAATTCCGTATCCAGAAAGGTAAGGTTACCACCGACCAGGAAAGCACCCAGTTGCTCTTCCCAGTTCAACTCGATACCGGTCACCGAAGCATCGGTGCCGTTCACAGGTGTAGTGACTTCATAACCGGGAAATTCTGCATTGGCGGTCGAGGTGAAATCCACAATATAGTCATCAATTTTTTTGTGGAAAACGCCGGCAGAAATCACGCCACCGTCTCGGTACCAGTCAAACATCAGGTCGAAATTATTGGAACGATAGGGGTCCAGCTCGGAATTGCCCGCCTCGATCTCCAGGTCTTCCCGGTTAATTGAGAACCGCGGCGAAATGTCCGAAAAGTTCGGACGAGCCACTGTCGTACTCCAGGCCGCTCGCAACGTCATGTCATCGCGCAAATTGTAACGCCAGTGAATACCCGGCAGTACATCGGTATAGCTGGAATCGACCGAGCGGGGCGTAATGGACAAATTACCCTGTGCATCAAAGTCCAACAAATTACCCGTGGCATCATATCGGGTATGCTCTACTCGAGCGCCGGTAATTAACTGCCAACGATCAGTTTCGTAGGTTCCCATAAGATAAGCCGCACTGACATCTTCATCAGCGACAAAGTCTTCCGCTTGCTGAAGCTCAAGCGCCTCCATCTCATCCTGTTCGCGGATGTTGAACTCATTGCGGCGACTGTAAAAATCATTCAGGAACGCTTCTCTGCTAATCCCAGCGCCCATTTCATGGAACGGGTAATCAGGTGCCCCGGTCGTGTAGGGCACTAAACCCAGATCGGGAACATCGCGCAACTCGATTTCATTCACATCCACATCTTTGCTTTTCGCGCGGAAGTCCAGTCCGGTTTTCACGGAAAGCGCGCTGTGTCCGAACATATCACGGAAAAGCACATTGATCGACGCATTCAGATCATCGTCATCAATAAACTTGGGCTCGAGCACCACACGATCCAACACATAATTATCGTGATTAAGGTGCGATGCGTCTGCGGAACGCTCGTTCAAAATCTGGAAGGTTGGCAGACCACCACCAATCGAGAAATCGCCCGTAAGCGCCTGAAGACCATATTCAAAACGACCTTCCGTTTCATCTGGAACTCGCTCGCGCGTTTCGGAATAACCCAGTTGATAATCCACCTCCATACGATCCGTAACGTGCTCACCACCCAGCGCCATTGCCAGCGTATCCTGCTCCTTGGTGCGGAAGCGGATACGGCGACGGAAAGCATCTTCAGGCATCTCCTCGAACGTTCCAGCGCGTCCGTCAAAGTCGGCCAGAGTACCGTCTTCAAATACGAAGATACTGCGCTGACGTGTCTCGGCATCCGTGAAGCGGCTGAATACGGTATTCAGGTAATAGCGGCTGGCATCGTTGGGGCGATATTCCAGGTTCAGGTTAGCGCCCAGCCGTTCGCGATTAACGTAGTATTTGCGCAGCTGCACTTCCTGAAGGGCTTTTACTTCCTCGCCCAAATCATCATTCTGATAATACGCTGCTTCAATGTTGTCTGACTGGAACTCACGGTCGAGATAGTTGATCCCGAACGAAATACCCACATTGTCCGAGCCACCCAATGCGCTCACCACATCGGTGTAATTAAGTTGCACTTTCGGGCTGGCCTCTTCGCTCAACTCATTGTAAGAGCCTTCCAGACGATAGCGAAAGCGCTCTCCGTCGTGATCAAACGCAGAGCCCGAGGTTACGTTCACGGCGCCACCAATGGCATCACCGGGCATATCAGGGGTTGGCACCTTGGTCACTTCAATCAGTTCCACCGAACCGGTGGGAATAACATCCAGTGGCACCGCCCGGGAACCGTCCTCTGGGGTGCCAATACGCATGCCATTAATGGATACGGTGCTCAACCCGGCACTCACACCGCGCACACTCACAAAACGTCCTTCCCCCTGATCTCGGGAAATGGAGACTCCCGGCAGGCGCTGAAGAGATTCAGCCACGTTTTGATCCACAAACTGCCCCATCTCATCGGACGCAATGAAGTTCGTAATACTGTCAGAATCACGGTAGAGGTCAATCGCCTCATTGCGCGCTTCACGTTGGCCGGTCACCACCATTTCTTCATGCAATTGCGGCTCGCTCTGTGCTGACGCACTGGCACTAATGCCGACTGTAATAGTGGACATCGCCACTGCGAGTGACCGTCGAGAAAACTTCATATCAACTTCTCCTAGCACTTTATATGACACATTGATGACTTAAAGAGTGTTTGGGCGTCATAGTGAAGGGGAAATGTGACAAGAGTGTTCTGATTTGATGTCAGATTGATGAAGAAAAGCGCGGGGGGGGCAAAAAAACTCCACAAACCCGTGTTCGTGGAGTAAAGGGGAATGAGAGTCAAGCAAAGAGCCGGATAGTCTCCGTTCACCTGATGCTTTTTATTTGGACAATCCCAGCATCGACTCCAGATGTTCCAAATAACGTTCGAACGCCTCGCGCCCCAGCACTGTCAGTGATACTTCCGTCACCGGCTTGCGGCCGACAAAGCGCTTTTCCATGGTGATGTACTGTTTGCTCTCCAGCTTACGCAAATGCGTACTCAGGTTACCGTCCGTGGTTTTTACCTGATCCCGAATGAAAGTAAATTCGGCCATTTCGACACCGGCAAGTACCGCTACCACCGCCAGGCGAATGCGCGAGTGAATTAAGTCATCGATCTGGTTGTGATCAAATTCTGCCACGTCAAACTTCCTCGACGTCATCACGCCGGTGCTGCATGCGAATCAACACGACGCCTGGCAGCACATAACACAGCAGCAGCAATACCCCCATTAACAAAATGGCATACTCACCCGGCCACAGAAACATCACCAGAGAACCCAGCCACCAGCCAAGCGCCAGGTTGCGCAACCAGCCCAGGCCCGCCAACACGCCCGTCAGGAAAAGTCCCGTACCAATCAGCGCGGAAAACACCGCGGGCAGCACCTGTCCCGGTAGAGTGTGGGTGCCCAGTCCGGCAAAAAAGTAAATCAGTTGCGTCACGCCCACCGCCACCCACACCATGCCCACCAACCGCCCGGCATAGCTTTGCACCGGCCGTCGGATGTCCCGCCGAATCAACAATAAATTGCCGATCATCCCAAAGGCGATACACGGCACCCAAGTCATCATGGGTCGGTAAGGCAATACACCGACCACCTGCAACCAAGTCAGCACCAGCCCGACACCGGTTGCAACGCCCCAGACAATGAAATATCCGCCACTAATGCTGGCCGCACGACGCGTTCCCGCCATTAGCTCGCGAATATACGTCAAATCTTCCCGCACATTGTCACTCATAACCTTTCATCTCCATGTTTACGTCAAGACCGACTGCTTATACCCAATGAATAGAAAATCATTAACTTTGAATTTCAAAGTACTTTGCAAAAGTAGATTTGTCAACCGCTTTTTCAGTGACTTTAAACAGCTGATAACAGGGGAGTTGAGGAAGTGCGGGCTTCTCAGTGGCTCATTGGCGGAGGACTGAACACACAGGTGAATATGCTGCCGACACCCGGCTCACTGGTGATTTGCAGCTCGCCATCGTGGCGCAATAGCACGTGCTTCACAATCGCCAGCCCCAAGCCGGTGCCTCCGGTGCCACTGTTGCGGCTCTGCTCCACGCGGTAGAAGCGCTGGGTCAGGTGGGGGATATGTTTGCTGTCAAAGCCAGGGCCGTTATCGCTCACCGAGAAAAAGATCTGTTGATGTGCCTGCCACAGGCGCATGGCGATTTTGCCGCCCGCCGGGGTGTACTTCACTGCGTTGGTGACGAGGTTGGAAAACGCGCTGTGCAGCTCTTTTTCGTTGCCCTGCAACTGCAAGCCCGGCGTTTGCACTTCCAGAGTAATGGTCTGGCTCTTATCCGCACTGAGCGCCTGAGCCTCGGATTTCACGGTGTGCAGCAGCGGCTCCAGGTTGACCGGCTTATGGTTGTGGCCCGACTCGGTGGTTTCCAGTTTGGAAAGCGTAATTAAATCATTGATCAGCAGCGACATGCGTTTTGATTGCTGCTGCATCTGCGCGAGAGCCCGCTGCCATGGAGGGCTCAAGTCAGTGCCGCTGTCAGACAGCGTTTCCAGATAGCCACTGATAACCGTCAGTGGTGTGCGTAACTCGTGGCTGACATTGGCCACAAAATCCTGGCGCATCTGCTCCAGCTTGTGTAGCTGGGTCACATCGCGGACGACGATCAAGCGTTCGTTGCGTCCAAAGCGGGTGACCTGAAACTGCAGCTGTTTGGAGGTGAATCGAGGGGAGGGAACTTCCAGCGGCTCGCTGTAATCGCCTTCTTCAAAATAGCTGACAAAGCGCGGGTGGCGAATGAAATTGATGACCGATTTCCCCTGGTCGCTACTGTGGAATCCCAACAGCCGCTGGGCCGAGGGGTTCCACCAGTCCAGGCAACCGCGCCAATCCAGCACAATGACACCATCGCGCAGGGCCGCACTGGTTTCCTGGACGCGATTGATCACTGCCTGCAGGCTGTTTTTCTCTTGTACCTGACGGCGCTGTAAGTGGTAAATGTTATCGAACAAATCCCCCCAGATACCACTGGACTCGGGCGGCGGCTCGTCGTTCTTACGCAGCAGCCAGAGGTTGAGGCGGCGGATCTGCCAAACCATCCACGCCAGATAGAACAGGCTCCCCACCAGCAATGCCCAAACCACATGGTCCAGCCACAGGCCCACCAGAGCACACAGAGAGAGAATAATAAGAAGACGCCGGACTTCGACGCTGTAGCCTCGCAACAAAACAGTTGGCCTCATAGGGGGCAGCCTTGGCCCCGGTGCTCACCAGAGTAACAGTCGCGGGTGGCGTTTAGCCCGCCTGCGTGGAGAAACGGTAGCCGGTGCCGCGCACCGTCTGTACCAGATTTTCATGATCATCCACCGCCAACGCCTTGCGCAGCCGACGAATATGCACGTCTACGGTACGTTCCTCCACGTACACGTTGCCGCCCCAGACGTGATCGAGCAGCTGGCTTCGAGTATAGGCCCTTTCCTGGTGGGTAAGAAAGAATTCCAGCAGTCGGTACTCAGTGGGACCCATATCCACGGAACGCTCGTTGATCGTTACCCGGTGGCTGGACGGGTCGAGGCAAAGGCCCTGCACACGGATCGGGTTACCGTTCATTTGCGGGTCTGCACGGCGCAGCACGGCCTTGAGGCGGGCCACCAGCTCGCGCGGCGAGAAAGGTTTGGTGATGTAATCGTCAGCGCCGACTTCCAGGCCCTGAATCTTGTTGTCCTCCTCACCTTTGGCGGTCAACATGATCAGAGGCACTTCGGCGGTGACTTCCTCGCGCTTGAGTCGCCGGGCCAGTTCGATGCCGCTCGTGCCTGGCATCATCCAGTCGAGCAGAACCAGGTCTGGCCGCTCATCAACAATCAGTGCCAGTGCGTCCTGGGCATTGCTGGCCTCCAGACATTCGTAGTCGGCCATCTCCAGAGCCACTCGCAACATGTCGCGAATAGCGGCCTCGTCATCCACTATGAGTATCCTGCGCCCTGCCATAATCTCTGCCTGTCATCAGTAAACAATCGGGACGGCGGCAACACCAGCGCCCCCGGGTTGAATATCAACCTCGCGCCAGCGTATTTAATAAACTCCGTGTTACACAATTATGACAGAGCCCCGGAAAAACCGCTTACTGTCACAATAAGATGGATCAGCTGCCTTTACCGAAGCTGCAAATCCAGGGCGAGCCCGACGAAAATCAAGAGTCCCACCCAGTTATTGTTGAGAAAGGCCCGAAAGCAGGCCTCCCGCTCCCGAAAACGAATCAGGTACTGCTGGTACAAGAACAGCAAGGCCGCCCCGGCCAGACCCAGATAGTAAAACACCCCCAGCTCGAAGCGGCCGCCCACCATCACCAGGGCGTAAAGCGTGAAAATCTGCAGGATACCGACCATCACCCGGTCCATATCGCCAAACAATACAGCGGTGGACTTGATGCCCACCTTGAGGTCATCGTCCCTGTCCACCATGGCATAGAGTGTGTCGTACATGACCGGCCACAGCACACCGGCGGTATAGAGCAGCCAGGTATCCGTTCCCAGACTGCCGCGCTGGGCGGAGAACGCCATAGGGATCGCCCAGGCAAAAGCCGCCCCGAGCACGACCTGCGGCAGGTGCGTGTACCGCTTCATAAAGGGGTAGCAGGCCGCCAGCGCCACAGCGCCCAACGACAACAAAACGGTAAAACGGTCGGTGAGCAATACCAGCCCGAAGGAGAACAGGCACAACACGACAAATAAGGTTAATGCCTCACGCTCAGACACTTCCCCCGTGGCCATTGGCCGATTTTTGGTGCGCTTTACGTGGCCATCCAGATTGCGGTCGGCGTAATCATTAATCACACACCCCGCCGAGCGCATCGAAAACACGCCCAATACAAAAATGATTAACAACCCTGCATTCGGCCAGCCTTCAGCGGCCAGCCACAGCGCCCAGAGCGTAGGCCACAGCAATAAAAGACTGCCGATTGGCCGGTTGAGGCGGGTCAGACGCCAATAAACCGACAACCGTTCGCGCCAGTTCTGCCGGAGGTGATTGAACCATGAGCGGTTATTGGAAGACGGAGAAGCCATAAATAAAGGACCTTGAATTCTGCGATCGCTTCAATTGCAAGAGGGTTTCAACGGCGTAAGGAAGTCGGGCAAAAACACTTCACCCACCAAAAGCGCTCGATCGTTCAGCCGAAACACCGAGCGCCTGGCCCACAGCACCTGGTCTTGTTGAAGCTCAGCGGGCGCATATCCTCCAGAGGGTGAAAGGCGGGCCACTTCCAACGGCTCACGCTCCAGATCCGGCTGACCGAACAGAAACTCGCCCAACGGCCGGCTGTCGAGCCACCGTAACTGCCGCAATCGGCCGGTCAAGCTGGCCAACGGCACCAAGCTGCGCGCAAAGACCCAGGCCTGTTCGTGTCCGAGTAACACCACTTCGCGCACCAGCGCCCAGTGTCCAGACTTCATACCAAGGCGACGACGCTCATTCAGCGTCGGTGCCGCCAACCGCTGGGACAGCACTTGCACTCGAAACTGCCCCCCGCTGTGCCGCTTGAGTTTGGCGGTCAGCGAGCCGCGGTCCAACAGCCAGGGCTTCAGTTCTGCGGGGCAGCCATCGAGATTTACCGTCTTTCGGCGGGGGTTCGCGGCTTGAAACAGGGGGTTGGATTGCGTCAAAAACACCTCTACAAAAGACGTCGATCAGGCATTTGGCCCGTATTCTAACAGCTTCCCCGGCACCTGCATTGAGAAACAGGGAGGTTGGGCTATCGCTTTACGCTGGCGCTCCAGGTTGGTTTAATGAGTCTTTCGCGTCGAGCACTCCTCGCCGCTCACAACGACAACGATTCCAAGAGCTCGACATGAATCTGACCAAGCGCATTTTACTGGCCATGGTTCTGGGCATCAGCATTGGCGTGCTGATTAACCTGGTGGCCCCATCCAAGGAGCACTTTCTTCATACCTGGTTCGCGCAAGGCCTGTTCGACGCCGTCGGCCAGGTGTTTATCGCTTCGCTGACGCTGTTGGTGGTGCCACTGGTTTTTGTCTCGCTGGTCTGCGGCAGCGCCGCGTTGGGCGGGCACAGCCGTATGGGACCCATGGCGATCAAGACTCTGGGGCTGTACCTGACCACCACCGCCGTTGCCATTACGCTGGCGCTAGCCATTGGGCAGTTGGTGGGTCCGGGCCACGGCATCGATATGCCCGGCGAGGTGGAGGCTTTCAGCGTGCAGGAAAAGCCCTCGCTCAAGGAAACGCTGGTGGGCATTTTTCCTTCCAACCCCATCGCCGCCATGGCCGAAGGCAATATGCTGCAAATCATCGTCTTTGCCCTGCTGCTCGGCGTGGCTATCTCGCGCTCGGAAGCCCGCACCTCGCAATATCTTCAGGCGTTCTTTGGCCACCTGAACACGGCTATCCTGAAGCTGGTCATGATGCTGATGCACCTGGCCCCCTACGGCGTTTTCTGCCTGCTGGCAAAGCTGTTTGCGGATCTCGGCTGGGGCGCCATCGGAGATCTGGCTCTGTATTTCTGCACGCTGTTGTTCGTGCTCCTGTTGCACGGCCTGGGTGTCTACAGCCTGTTGCTTAAAACACTGACCGGGCTGAGCCCGAAAATTTTCCTGCGCAAAATGTGGTCCGTGATGGTGTTCGGCTTCAGCACCGCGTCCAGCAACGCCACGCTGCCCATTACCTTGCGCACAGTGGAAAAAGACCTGGGCGTGGACAATCGGGTCGCCTCGTTCACCATCCCCCTGGGTGCTACGATCAATATGGACGGCACCGCTATTATGCAGGGCGTAGCGACGGCGTTTATCGCACAGGTATACGGCATCGATATCGGAATTACCGGCTATTTGATGGTGGTACTGACCGCCACCCTGGCCTCGGTGGGCACCGCTGGCGTACCCGGCGTCGGCATGATTACGCTGGCCATGGTACTGACACAGGCCGGTTTACCCGTGGAAGGGGTAGCACTGATTATCGGCGTGGATCGGTTGCTGGATATGGTTCGAACCGCCGTCAACATCACCGGCGATGCCATGGTATCCACTGTGGTGGCCAATAGCGAGGGGCTGCTGGACCGTGATCGCTTCCAGCAGGCTCTGACCGAAGACGATACAGCCCCCCGGTCAACCGAGGAACGCCCCGGCGATCAACCTACGTGAAATGAATCTACCTGAACCAGGCGCTTACCGGTTCCGGCAAAGGGCGGGACTTGCCATCGCCGCCCACCCACACCACTTTGGAGTAGGCTTCAGCGCACGGCGCCTCGGGCTGGTCAGTGGTGTAGAGTTGAAAGCGGGCCATAAAGCTGGAGCGCCCCGGTTCATCGGCGTAGCAGTCCACCCGAAGCATAGCCGGGTACACCACGGGACGAAGAAAAGTACACCCGACCGTAACCACTACCGGATAACTGTCGGCCGAAAGGCGAATGCCTGCTTCGCTCAACCACTGGAAGCGCGCCTCTTCGCAGTAACGCAAGTACAGCGTATTGTTCACATGGCCGAAGGCATCCATATCTCCCCAACGCATGGGAATTTCGCAGGAAAAACGGCAGGGAGTCGACTCCGTTGCGCTCATAACCTCTTCCTCCTTCTTGCTACACTCAACCTACACTAAACCTACACTCAAATCCGCCGTCAACGCTCAGGACTGCACTCGTGCTTTAAAGGCAACGCTCAGCTCCCCCAGCTCGCCGAACTGTACTCGCACTGGCTCTTCCAGCGGCACCTCCAGAACGCCCGCGTAGGAGCCGGTAATCACAATATCGCCCGCCTTGATGCCCGCTCCGGTGTCGCGCAGAAAGTCCACCAGCCATTCCAGGGGTGCCCTGGGGTGGGTATTTGGATGCCGCCCGGCGTGAGTTTCCGGCGCACCTGACTGCGAGTGCACCGTAATGGCCATTTCACTCGCCGCCACGGCCAGATCCGGATCCACCTCCGGGCCGATAAACAGGCCCTGATTGAGCAGACCATCCGCCAGCAACTCGGGAAATTCCACAGCGGCTGGATCAGCGTAACGACTGTGAATCAATTCCAGCACCAGGTGAGTGTGGGCAATCGCACTTTGCACGGTTTCAGAGGAATACGCCTCGTCTCGAGCCGGTAAGTCCCGGTCAAACACAAACGCCAGTTCCGGTTCGATTTTGGCAACCCCGTCAGGCGCCCAAACCGGAACCGGCACATCTCGGTGAATATCGCTGGCAAGAATCGGGGCCACCACCAAACGGTCCGGTGGCGGCAGCAGACATTTCCAGCCACCCACCTCACTGCCCAGCTCGCGAGTCACCGCCGATTGCACGGCCAGTGCTGAATCGAGGTCCATTGGCCGACACTCCCCGGGCAAACGCTCGGCCTGGACACCGCTGCGCCGACGCTCCGCCAGAATATGGGCCGCTTTGGCAACTTCAATGGGAGAGAGCATACCGTTCCTTTTCTAAAAATAATTAACGGGTTTCAAACGTCATCAGTGCGCACACCGGGTCACGCTTCAGTGCGGGTTCAGCAGCAGCGCAATGTGATCAAGTTCGGGCAGGGACTCACCCACACTGGCCACTGTCGCCATTGCCTTGTCCTTGTCCAGATACAGGTCATTGAAGAGGGCCTCGGGGATTTCCTGTTTCGGTCCACCCCCGATGCCTTGCTGTGCCATCAATCTCTCCGCAACGAAAATCAGGTTGGCGTATTGATGATGTTCACCACGATAGTCGGGGTTATTCTGGTGCCGCAGCGCAATCACCAGCTCTTCCGGCATAGACCAGAGTCGCATCAGGGTACCGGCCAGCTGCTCGCGGGTAATGCCCAGCAAGTGGCGTTCTATGGGCTGGTGATGGCAGTGAGGATTGGCCTCTGTCATACGGCAGTACTGGCTGAAATAGGGTGGAAATAACTCAGCCAACACTAAAAAACCAAAGTTGTGCAGCAAACCGGCCAGATAGGACAACCCGAACGCCGGGCGGCGTTCGCGCGGAATGGCAGTGACCAGCCCTTCCACCGTAGCGGCGGTGTAGACCGCTTTCTGCCAATAGGTCAGATAACCCGCCGGCCCATCTTTGGGCAGTTTCAGGCTCCGGCCCAACGACAGCCCCAGTGCCAGATTAAGCACCATATCAAACCCCAGCACACGCACGATTGCATCGTGAATGGATTTGATCTTCCCCGGTGCCGAATAGTAAGGCGAGGCCGCCCAGCTCACCACCTGAGCCGCCAGACTGGGGTCGGTTTCCACGACCTGGGCCAGGTCACTGATATCGGCGTTGGGGTCTACCCGCAGATTGATGATTCGTTGCGCAGTTTCCGATAACGGCGGCAACTCGAGCGTTTCTTCCAATCGCTGACGGATGCGCCGACGGGTAAAACGACTGACAGCCCCGAGGATATGCACCTCATCCATCTCGGGTCCGCTGTCTTCTTCCAACGGCTCAAGCGCTGTGGCGATATCACAGATGATGGCGTCTTCCAGCACCGTCTGAAAATCATCGCGGTTGATATGCAATAACTGGCTATCATCGCCGGAGTCCAGCAACAGGCTGTCGCGACGCAGAAGCTGTTTGTCCACCAGCGTGGGCAAACCGGCAAGCTTGGGCAGCGCCGGCACTGATTGCAGACTGTAGGTATCACAGAATTGTCGCACGGCGTCCTGTGTCGTCGCGCGCAACTCCCGGCCCAGTTGTCGCTGCACCGCCGCCAGATCCAGCAGGGTATCCGCAGAGACCAGGGCGAGGATGCGCCCCTTGTCGTCTTCCAACAACACCGCTTTGGCGGCTCCCACCTCCCGCAGGTGGCGATCGTGCCAAAGCGGTTGATTGTTGGCATCCACTGGCGTGCGCGCCAGATCGTAATGAATATTTTGGCTGTTCAACAGCGACTCAACGCTGGAAGGTAGGGGCACGTTTGACTCCTTAATATTCTGTAACCGCCCGTGTCTGACTTATCGGAAACCCTAACGCGTAATCCCGGCCTCAATCAGGGCTTTATACAATCAGTGTGTAAGAAGCCGGGCCTGTGATCAAGCATTTTCGCATGGCCATTAAACCCGCACATAACGACGCCGTTCTCCCAGCCAGCGCTCTATGATCGGCAGGCAAAGCGCCGGACTGCCCTCCAGCAACATTTGGGCACTGCGCTGCACTTGCGGCAACAGGGGGGCATCCCGCTCCAGCTCGGCGATGCGGAATTGCATTTCGCCCGTCTGCCGGGTGCCAAGTACCTCCCCCGGACCGCGCAACTCCAGATCCCGCTCGGCGATCACAAAACCATCGCTGGTTTCCCGCATCACCGCGAGGCGCTGCTTGCTCTGGCGGGACAGCGGCGCGCCGTACAACAGCACACAGTGGCTGGCCTGCGCTCCACGCCCGACCCGACCCCGCAGCTGGTGCAACTGGGCCAGCCCCAGGCGCTCGGGGTTTTCGATAATCATCAGGCTGGCGTTGGGCACATCCACCCCCACCTCTATCACCGTGGTCGCCACCAGCAGATCGATATCGCCCGCCTTGAACGCCGCCATCACCTGCTCTTTTTCTTTGGCTTTCAGCCGCCCATGCACCAAACCCACTCTCAGGTGGGACAGGGCCGCCGCGAGATTTTCCGACGTTGCTTCAGCCGCCTGGGCCGCCAGTGTTTCCGACTCCTCAATGAGGGTACACACCCAATAGGCCTGACGCCCATCGCGGCAGGCCCGGCTGACCCGCTCGATAACCTCCGGGCGGCGCTGCTCACTGATTACCACAGTGGAGACCGGCGTACGCCCCGGTGGCAGTTCGTCGATGACTGAGGTATCCAGGTCGGCATAGGCGCTCATGGCCAGGGTGCGGGGAATGGGCGTTGCGGTCATGATCAGCTGATGAGGCCGCAAACCGCCCCGGGACCCTTTTTGACGAAGCTCCAACCGTTGATGAACACCAAAACGATGCTGCTCATCGATAATCACCAGCCCCAGGTTGGCAAACTGCACCTCCTCCTGAAACAGGGCGTGCGTGCCCACCACCACTTGAGCCTCGCCACTGGCCAGCCGCGCAAGTTGCTCACGCCGACGGGCGGCCGTCAGTTTGCCGGTGATCCACCCCACCTCAACACCCAGGGGTTCCAGCCAGTGGCCAAAGTTGATGCGATGCTGCTCGGCGAGGATTTCAGTGGGCGCCATGATAGCGGCCTGGCAACCGCTGGCGACGGCGGAAAGCGCGGCCAACGCCGCCACCAGCGTTTTGCCCGACCCCACATCCCCCTGGACCAGCCGCAACATTGGCCGGGGCTGACCCAGATCACGATCAATTTCAGCCCCTACGCGCTGCTGCGCATCGGTCAACTGAAAGGGCAACGCATCGAGAAAGTGTTCACGCAAACGCTGGTCGGGCTTGAGCACTGGCGCGCCTTCTGCCTGAGCGTCGCGACGCCGCAGCAGCAGACTGAGGTGGTGGGCCAGCAATTCCTCAAACGCCAACCGTTTCTGCGCAGGGTGTTCTCCATCCACCAGTTGCTGAACGTTGGCGTTGCGTGGTGGCGCATGTACGTAGCGGATAGCGTCAGCCAGCGGCACGGATTGAAGGCCCTGTGAGCCCAGTTCCGTCAACAAGGTGTCGGGCAACAGTTCCGTGAGGGAATGCGTATCGAGTCGTTCCAGCGCCTGAGTGGCCAGTGCCCGCATACGCTGTTGGGTCAATCCTTCCGTGGCCGGGTAGACAGGCGTGAGCCGTTGCTCCAGAGGCACACCTTGAGCGTCATCAATAAATTCGTATTCAGGGTGGTAAAGCTCCAGCCCGGAAACCCCGCGTCGGCTTTCACCAAAGCAGCGCAACCGCGTGCCCGGGGCCAGGCGTTGTTTCTGCGCGACGGAAAAGTGGTAAAAGCGCAGCGTTACGGTACCGCTGCCATCCTGCAGCCGACAAACCAGGCTGCGCCGACGGCGACCAAACACAATATCGGCGGCGCGCACCTCGCCTTCCACCACGGCATTGACGTTGGGTTGCAGGGCACCGATGGGTGTTATTCGCGTTCGATCAAGATAACGAAGTGGAAGGTGAAACAGCAGGTCCTGCACATTGTGAATACCGAGCCGGGCCAGCTTTTCCGCAAATTTGCCTCCCACCCCCTTGAGAGCGGTCACCGGCAGGCGATCCAGACTGTCGGCTCGTTCCGTCACCGGCCGCCTCTCGTTACGCGGCGTCTGTGCTTAGGCGGCACATGTTGATGGCCTTGCGCAGCGCCTCAATGGCCTTGTAGCGGGGGTAACTGGCACGCCAGGCCAGGGCCACCGTGCGGCTCGGTGCCGGTTGAGTGAACGGCCGGGTCACCAGCATATTCGGTGTGTAGTTGGCGGTCACCGCCGCCGACATGGGCAGGATGGTAATCCCAAGCCCGGAGGCCACCATGTGCCGCAGGGTTTCCAGCGAGCTGCCCTCGGCCGCCGTGCGAATACGGCTGTGCGGGTCTTCTATGGAGGTTTGCAGATTAGGGCAAGTGGCCAGCACCTGGTCGCGGAAACAGTGGCCTTCGCCCAGCAGCAGTACATTCTGATCATCAAGGTCGTCGGGGTGGATCGACTCTTTATCCGCCAGCGGATGGTCGTGGGGCATCAGCACCACAAAGGGCTCATCGAACAACGGTTGAGTGACGACGTCCGCTTCCGTGAACGGAAGCGCGACGATAATAACGTCCAACTCGCCTTTACGCAGTTTCTGACGCAGGGTGGCGGTATAACCTTCCTCGACGTACAGCGGCATTTTACTGGCGATTTTTTGCAGCTCGGGAATAAAATGCGGCAGCAGATAGGGCCCGATCGTGAAGATGGCTCCCACATGCAGCGGGCTGCTTAACTGGTCTTTGCCCGCATTGGCAATATCTTTGATGGCGGAGGTCTGCTCCAGTACCAAGTTGGCCTGCGCCACAATCTTCTCGCCCAGCGGGGTTGCCTGCACCCGGGATTTGGAGCGCTCGAACAAGGCCACACCCAGCTCTTCCTCCAGTTTTTTAACCGCGATACTGAGGGTGGGCTGACTGACAAAGCAGCGCTCAGCGGCACGCCCGAAATGTTGCTCCTGGGCAAGCGTTACGATGTAGCGCAATTCTGTTAAGGTCATGCTTTGCGGTTTCCTGAATGGGAGGCTCAATGGTTAGTGTGGAATGGTTAGTGTGGATAGATACGAGTTTGCCTTTTTATGATCGAAGACGCAAAGCGAAATAGCGAAAAACTATTGATCGTTGGTTGCGGTGACCTCGGGCGGCGCCTGGCAGCCCACTTGCCGACGCCGTCCTACGCGGTGGACGGAGTGCGCCGTCATCCTCCGGAAAACGACCCGCGCATTCACTACCGAGCTGTTGATACATCGGATCGCGCGGCCATGAGGAACGTGTTGCAAGATGACTACGATGTCGTGGTGGTCACCATGACCCCGTCTGAACGCACGGATGCCGGCTATCACCGGGCGTATGTGCAAACCTGTGAGCACTTGATTGAAGGGTTGTGTGAACACGCAAAAACGCCGCGACTGATTCTTTATGTCTCCAGCACGGGGGTTTATCAGCAAAACGACAGCGAATGGATTGATGAACGGTCCGTCACAGGCTCAGGGGAAAACAGCGGGCGTGTTCAACACTTGCTCAACGCGGAGTCCGTCATCGCCAACAGCGGATTCGCGCATTGCATTGTCCGCTTCAGCGGGATTTACGGACCGGGCCGGGACCGCTTCGTGGAACGGGTGCGACGGGGTCGGGCCACATTAAGCGGCCGCTACACCAACCGGGTTCATTCGGAAGACTGCGCCGGAATACTGGCTCATTTGATCGAACGGCAACGTCAGGGGAAAGCCCTGGATACGCTGTATCTCGCCAGTGATTGTGAGCCAGCGCCCATGGCGGAAGTCGTCAACTGGCTGAGCCAGCAACTCAAAGTGGATAAAGCCCGTTTCGCACCGGAGGAAGGCGGACTCGGCAAACGCTGTGACAATCGCCGGTTACTTGGGACAGGATACCGGTTTGCCTACCCCGATTATCGAGCGGGTTACACAGCGCTGCTCTCTCCAAACGGTCAGGACGCCAGCGCCGAGAAGTCCTGAATGACTTCCAGGAAGTCGGCGCCAAAGCGTTCCAGCTTACTGTCACCGACGCCGCTCACGGCCAGAAGCTCGGTGGCGGTGTGCGGGCGCTGCTCCAGCATGTCCCGCAGGGTAACGTCGTGGAAAATGACGTAGGGCGGCACGCCGTGCTCCTCGGCCAGGCGCCGACGGCAGGCACGCAACGCCTCCCACAACGGCCGATCCACCTCGGCAATATCGGCATCGGGCCGCCGGGCGGCACGCGCGGTCGGCTTTCGGGTGCGGATATCACGCCGCAGGTTCACTCGCTGTTCACCGCGAAGGATCGGTCGACAGCTTTCAGTAAGCTGAAGTCCGCCAAACCCCTCGGCATCCACATCGAGATAACCCGCCGCGACCAACTGGCGCAATACCGCTTTCCACTCATCCACCGTCAGTTCCTTGCCTATGCCATAGGTGGAGAGCTGATTGTGCCCCTGAGTGATCACTTTTTCATTACCGCTGCCGCGCAACACATCCACGATGTGTGTTACTCCGAAACGTTGCCCAGTGCGGTACACACAGGACAACGCTTTGCGCACCGCTTCGGTGGCATCCCAGGTCTGCGGCGGCGTCAGGCAGGTATCGCAATTGCCGCAAGGCTCGTCGAGCTGGTCCCCAAAATACCGCAGCAGAACCTGCCGGCGGCAACTGGTCAGTTCACACAGCCCGAGCATGGCGTTGAGACGTTGCTGCTCCCCTCGTTTGAACTGCTCATTCCCTTCGGAGGTACTCATCATCTGCCGCAGCTTTACCACATCTTCCAGGCCGTAGAGCAACAAGGCGGTAGCCGGTTGCCCGTCACGCCCGGCGCGTCCGGTTTCCTGGTAGTAGGCTTCAATGCTTTTGGGCAAATCCAGATGCGCCACAAACCGCACATCGGGTTTGTCGATGCCCATGCCAAAGGCGATGGTGGCCACCATAACGACACCGTCTTCACGCAAAAAGCGGCTCTGGTTTGTTTCGCGCAACCTGGGGGACAGACCGGCATGGTAGGGCAGGGCATTAAAACCTTCCCCGCTGAGCCACTCGGCCGTCTGCTCGACTTTTTTCCGGGAAAGGCAGTACACAATACCGGCTTGCTGCGGGTACTCGTCTTTCAAGAAAGACAGCAATTGACGGCGCGGGTTGTCTTTTTGCTGTATGCGGTACTGAATGTTGGGGCGGTCGAAGCCGACGATGAACTGCTGGGCCTCCTGCAATTGCAGCCGCTCGATAATTTCTTCCCGGGTGCGCATATCCGCCGTGGCGGTGAGCGCTACTCGCGGCACCTGCGGAAATTCGTTGTGCAGCAAATCCAGACGCAGGTAATCGGCCCGGAAATCGTGCCCCCACTGCGCCACGCAATGCGCTTCGTCGATAGCGAACAACGCCAGCTCCGCCTGGTGCAGTAAATCCAGTGTGCGGGTTTGAATCAGCCGCTCGGGAGCGATATACAGCAGGTCGAGTTCGCCGTTGAGCAGCGCTCTCTCGGTGTCCTGTACGTCGGGCCAGGCGAGAGTGGAATTCAGAAAACCGGCGCGCACACCGAGTTCGCGCAGGGCGGTTACCTGATCCTGCATAAGGGCAATCAGGGGAGAGACAACGATACCTGTGCCCGGGCGGGCCAGCGCCGGAATTTGATAACAGAGCGATTTCCCGCCGCCGGTAGGCATCAGTACCAGCGCATCGTGACCGCCGATAAGCGTGTTGACGATGGTTTCCTGTTGGCCCCGGAATTGATGGTAGCCGAAAACGTGCTGGAGGATGTCCTGAGGGGTTTGCATGGCGGGGAGTATACGGGGGCGAAGCGGGCAACGCCAGCGGAAGGCGCTGGCTGCGCATTGCCGCTCACGAAGGGCAATGCGCAACAACGCTTTTGACAAGAATGTCAGGGCTTGATCTTGTAACCCGTCCGGAAGAGCCACACAATGATTCCGAGGCACACCAGAGTAAACAGGCCGATCATTCCCAGACTGAGCCCGACGCCCACATCCGACGTGCCGTAGAAGCTCCACCGAAAACCGCTGACCAGATAGACCACCGGGTTGAACAGCGTGATGGTCTGCCATACCGGTGGCAGCATGTTAATGGAATAAAAACTGCCGCCAAGAAAAGCCAGTGGCGTAATGATCATCATTGGCACAATTTGCAGTTGCTCGAAACTATCCGCTACCACGCCAATAATAAAACCGAGCAGGCTGAAGCTGATCGCGGTCAACACCAGAAAACCCAGCATCCACACGGGGTGATCGATGGAATAATCGACAAATACCCGCGCCGTCAACAAAATGATCAGGCCGAGGATCACCGATTTGGTGGCGGCTGCCCCCACAAAGCCAATGACAATTTCCAGTGCCGAGACCGGCGCTGACAGGATCTCATATACCGTGCCGGAGAATTTCGGCATGTAGATACCAAACGCCGAGTTGGAGGTGCTCTCATTCAGCACGGTCAACATAATCAGGCCGGGGATGATGTACGCACCGTAGCTGACGCCATCGATGGCCACCATGCGTGAACCAATCGCCGCACCAAACACGACGAAATACAAAGACGTGGAAAGCACGGGTGAAGCAATACTCTGCATCAGAGTTCGCCAGGTTCGAGCCAGCTCAAACAAGTAGATCGCTTTGATCGCATGCCCATTCATCGTGCTTCCTCCACCAGACTCACAAAAATATCCTCCAACGAGCTCTGCGCCGTATTGAGGTCGCGGTAATCGATACCGAGTTGCGACAGCTTACGCAACAGCGTGGCAATCGCAGCCTGATCACTTTGGTGATCGTATTGATAAGTCAGCTTCACACCATCGTCAGAGAGCTCCAGCGCGTAGTCAGACAGGGCGGTCGGCACCGAGGGCAATGGTTCTACCAGTTGCAACGTCAGCTGCTTTTTCCCCAGTTTGTCCATCAGTGCCTGTTTCTCTTCCACCAGAATCAGCTGACCTTTTTGAATAACCCCCACCCGATCGGCCATATCCTCGGCCTCTTCAATGTAGTGTGTGGTGAGAATCACAGTGACGCCTTTCTCGCGCAAGCGGCGGATCATGGCCCACATATCCCGCCGCAGCTCTACATCCACCCCTGCCGTGGGTTCATCCAGAAACAGGATGCTCGGTTCATAAGCCAGTGCCTTGGCAATTAATACGCGGCGTTTCATGCCACCGGAGAGCGCCAGGATTTTCGTATCCTTTTTATCCCACAGCGACAGGTCACGCAGGAGCTGTTCGAGATACGCATCGTTTTTGGCCTTGCCGAACAGACCGCGACTGAAGCGCACGGTGTTCCACACGGTTTCAAAAATATTGACTGCCAGCTCCTGCGGCACCAAACCAATTTTCTGACGAGCCTTGCGGTAATCCCGCACGATGTCATAGCCATCGGCGAAAACCCGGCCCGAGGACGCGTTAACCAGTCCACAGATCACGCTAATCAACGTGGTTTTGCCCGCGCCATTGGGGCCGAGCAACGCAAAAATCTCCCCTTTGTGAATACCGAGGCTCACATCATTGAGCGCACGAAAACCAGAGTCATAAACTTTACTGACGCTTTCCACCGAGATAATGGACTGCACGTCACCTCCTGAAGGCCAGAGCCTGTTTACATGTGTGGAATAGCCGACGATGTCGGTCGGCTAAGAGTTAATCTCGAAGGGGCACCCAGACCTGAATGCCACCCCAGCCGGTTCGCATATCAAAGTTCTCATCATAGCGCTCCAGCAACAGCGGCACGTCATCCACATGCCGCTTCGGAACCAGATTAAGGCCCGGAAGACTGTGGGCGAAGATGGTATGCAGTGCCGGTCGCAGCTCGGACACGTGGTCACGATGGGAAAACACGGCATAACGCTGAGCTGGAATGAGTATCTGGTCCCAATCTCCTTCGGAGTCGCGAAAATACTCGACCTCGACCGCCGTCAGATAATCAAATCCCTCTGTCGAGCCCGGCGCCTCCATCAGTGCTCCATAGCTGGCCCTGCCAGTCTGGCCCGGAATCCAGCCACGGTAGGGGGAGAATGTGTCCCAGAACCCGGGGATCACCTTGGCCGGCAGCCCCTCAATACGGCGCCGCAGTCCGGTCAGGCGAACCGCTTTTTCCATTTTTACTCCCATGAGATGAGGCGTGGCAATAGACATCGCTTTTAACGTTTGCATTCCAGTCATGAGAAAACCCTTTCAGTTATTAACTCTGCCCTCGAACTTTGTTTTCGAAACACCGCCTTGAGCGCAACGGTAAAGAATGCTAAAACCTCAACTTAAATTGAGGTCAATAGGGTATCGACATATGCCAGACGCACAAAAACAGGCACTCAGCGTCGGAGAACTGGCGCGCCGCAGTGGAGTGTCCGTGTCCGCTCTGCATTTTTATGAGCAGAGGGGACTTATTCGCAGTTCGCGTACGGCCGGCAACCAGCGCCGCTACGCCCGGGAAACCCTGCGCCGACTGGCCGTGATCAAAGCCGCTCAACACACTGGTATCCCGCTCGCCGATATTCTCGACGCCTTCTCTGCGTTGCCCGATGCCCGCACCCCTACCGCCGCCGACTGGCGCACGCTTTCGACTCAGTGGCGCGCACAACTCAACCAACGCATCGACGAGCTATTACAGCTGCGCGATGATCTCGACGGTTGTATTGGTTGTGGTTGCCTATCGCTTAAGGCCTGCCCGTTGCGCAACCCCGGTGACTGCCTGTCCGAAGAGGGGCCAGGTGCGCACTTAATGGGCGAGCACGAGTAATGGAATTTACCGGATAATTACGACATTATCTGACGTAGTTAGCACGCAAAATGGATGTACGAGGACTTCGACTCACAGGGGCAGCCCCATGGCCACTACCGCGACCCGCCTGTTCAACCTGATCGCTTTTCTGCAACGCCACCCCAACAGCTCCGCCTCACAGCTCGCCGAAGCGCTGGAGGTATCACCGCGCACGGTGCAACGCTACATCGTCTCGCTGGAGGAAATGGGCATCCCGGTGTATGCCGAACGCGGCCCTCTCGGAGGGTATTCCCTGGTGCGCGGCTACCGTATGCCACCGCTGATGCTGACACCTGAAGAGGCGGTGGCCGTGCATCTCGGCACCGGTCTCATCGAGTATGTGTGGGGCAAACTGTTCCGCGGCTCGGCGCTGAGTGCACTGACCAAAATAGAGAGCGTGTTGCCTGACGACCAGTTACAGGAAATCGCCTGGGCCCGGGGTAATCTGATTACCCAGGGTATTCCGCGCATTAACCCGAACCTCAATATGGAGATGCTCGAAACGCTCTACCAGGCCGTGCGCCAGAGCACCCAGGTGGACATGCAGTACCAGGGCAAAGAGCGGCACACCAACCCCGAATGGCGGCGTATCAATCCTTACGTTTTGGTCTACAGTTGGGGGCGGCAGTATTGTGTGGCTTACTGTCACCTGCGCGGCGCCATGCGCTCCTTTCGCGTAGACCGAATTCAGGCCTTGCGTTCACTGGAGACCTCTTTTGAGAAACCGGCGAGTTTTGACCCGGTGGAATACATGGATGAACATTTCGACCCGCGCCCCACTCAGGAGGTGCGGCTGTTATTCAGTGCTGAGAACGCCACAGTGGCGCAGGATTACCGGTGTTGCTGGGAAAGTTACGAGGAGCGGCCAGACGGCTCGGTTGTTGTCGGCTTCCGCGCGCCGGATCTGGACATGGCCGCCCGCCGCACGCTGAGCTTTCTCGATGAAGCGCGCATCCTGGCGCCAGAGGCACTGAAAGCGAAAGTGGCCGAACGGGCACGGGCCGTGTTGACGCAGTACAGTGAGACGCCAATGGCGATCAGTTGAGGCTCTACGCCGCGGGCTGGGCGTTTTATGCGCCGTTAGACGGCCAATTGACGAACCGGGCGCACTTCAATACTGCCAACCCGTGCCGGGGGAATTCCCGCTGCAATTCGTACCGCCTCATTCAGGTCTTTCGCTTCAATCATGTAAAAGCCCGCCAGTTGCTCCTTGGTTTCCGCAAAAGGGCCATCCGTAATACTGACCTGCCCACCACGCACCCGCACGGTAGTGGCCGTCGCTACCGGCTCCAGCGCCTCACCGGCGATCATCTGGCCCGACTCGGCCAAGTGCGTGGCGTAGGCGTGGCACTCCTTATCTTCGGGGCTGTCGGGGAGACTGTGCAGATCGTTTTCATCGCTGTAGACAAGACAAAGGTATTTCATCACCAGATCCTCAAAAAAAACAGAAAGTCATCTTCAGTCGTTCAGCAGCACAGCCTTTCGACACTATTTATAAACACTTTATAAACACCACCCACGGAAACGCTGCAACGTTTTACATGGATAATTGCCGCAACCGATGCTCCATAAAACGGCGCTCCGGTACCTGCTGGCAGAGATCGATTGCCTGACGGTACGCCTTCATCGCAGGCTCGATCTGTCCCATCCGCCGCAGGAGGTCGGCCCGGACCGCGTACAGGAGATGATAATCGGACAGCACCCCACGTGACGCCAGCGTCTCGATCAGCGCCAGCCCGCTTTCGGGACCGTCACGCATGGCCACCGCGACCGCCCGGTTCAGCTCTACGACAGGGCTGGCGTGCGCCCTGAGCAATAGATCATAAAGGGCAACAATCTCGTCCCAGTCCGTCGCTGGCGCGCTGGGAGCGCTCGCGTGCACTCCGGCGATGGCCGCTTGCAGCGAGTAGGTTCCCGCCTGCCCCGACCGCAGGGCTCGCTGTACCCAGTGATCCGCCTCGTCAATCAGCGCACGGTCCCACTGGGTGCGGTCCTGATCTTCCAGCAATACCAGATCGCCCTGCGCATCCGCTCGCGCTCGGCGTCGTGATTGCTGGAACAACATCAGAGCCAGCAACCCCTCCCCCTCGGGATCGGGCAGCAACTCCAAAAGCAGGCGGCACAGGCGAATGGCTTCCTCGGCAACGTCGTGCCGGGTCAGGGCCTCACCAGCCGATGCTGAGTAGCCTTCATTGAACACCAGATAAATCACGTGCAGTACCGCCGCGAGCCGCTCTGGCAACTCCGACGGGCCTGGCACTTCATAGGGAATACCCGCTTTCAGGATTTTGCGTTTGGCGCGCACAATGCGCTGCGCCAGGGTGGTTGGGGTGGTGAGAAACGCGCGGGCGATCTCTTCGGTACTCAGGTCGCAGATTTCACGCAGCGTCAACGCAATCTGCGCTTCGGAAGACAGTCCGGGGTGGCAACAGGTGAAGATCAGACGCAAGCGATCGTCTTCAATGCGATCATCATCGCTAAAAACATCGCGCTCGCTTTGCTGGTAGAGGCTCTCAGCAATGGGCTCAAGCGAGTCATTGAAGCGCGCGCGCCGTCGCAACTGGTCAATGGCTTTGAAGCGGCCGGCCGATACCAGCCAGGCGCGCGGGTTATCCGGCACTCCCTCATCAGGCCACTGGCGCGCCGCCGCGAGAAACGCCTCCTGCAGTGCCTCCTCGGCCAGATCAAAATCGCCAAGCAGCCGAATCAGGGTCGCCAGCACACGACGAGACTCACGTCGGTACAGATCCGCCAGCACCTCGTCGCTCATTACCAAAGCCCTTTTCGGCGAAAATACACCAACATGGCAGTCATGGCGCGGGAATTCACTGTTTCATGGGAGCTGACCGTTTCACTAAAATCGATAGTCCCACTGGATCGTATAGGTTTCGAAACGATAATCCCCGGTATCCACCAACTGCCGGTATTCCAGGTTGAAATTAAGCGCGTCATTCACAAACCAGCCAATGCCCACCCCGAACGAGGTGCCGGAAAGGCTTTCATCCGCCTGGACACTGGTGTTGCCCAGCCAGCGGGTGACCTCCGTATCCAGCTCGGCGTAACCGATCAAGCCGTACAGGCGAGCCTTCTGATTGGTCAACTCAGGGCGATAGTAAACCGCGGCATAATGGTTGACCGAGCGCTTGATCTCACTCAGGGCCGGGTCGTTGTCCTGCTCGCTCAAAAAGTAATCCGAGTCATTGTCGCGATCGTCTTTTACACCGGCTCCCAGGCGGGCTTCCACCCCCAGCAGGCCGTTGTATTTGTAACCGGCCGAGAATTCAACGGCTGGCATCTGAGCGTCTTCATAGGGTGTGCGACTATCACCCGTCACCACCACGCCGCCGACACCCGCATAAAAACCCCGTTGATTGTCGGCCAACGCGGGGGCAGTCATCAGCGCCAGCGCTACAGCGCCCGTACTCCACAGCAATTTCATAAGCGTCTCCCTGGATGAATGAATCGGATTGACTAACATTATCGGGCAAGTATCGCACAGACACCGCAAGGATCAACGAACCGGTATCCATTTCGGCGCATTATTTCGGCGCACTCCGACCCTTGAAAACGACAAAACCCGGCACAGAGGCCGGGTTTTTCAAGGCGTGGGTTCCTGACGAAACCCAAGCAGCAAGACTTACTTGATCTTGCCTTCCTTATAGACCACGTGCTTGCGGGCAACGGGGTCGAATTTTTTGATTTCCATTTTCTCGGGCATGTTCCGCTTGTTCTTGTCGGTGGTGTAGAAATGACCGGTGCCCGCTGTGGAGTTCAAACGAATCTTATCGCGCATGGTGGAGTCTCCTGTTAAACCTGTTCGCCGCGAGCACGCAGATCAGTCAGAACGGCGTCGATACCGCGCTTGTCGATCACACGCATGCCTTTGGAGGAAACGCGCAGCTTCACGAAGCGCTTTTCAGATTCCACCCAGAAGCGGTGACTGTGCAAATTAGGCAAAAAACGACGCTTGGTGTGGTTTTTTGCGTGAGAAACATTGTTTCCGGTAACGGGGCGTTTGCCGGTTACCTGACATACCTTAGACATGATTGTGCCTCATTGTATTCAGCGCGCTGCGCTGCGGATTGGTTTTGCCACACCACAGCCCGGCGCGGGGTGTTTTTGCAGCCTGTTCAGTCTTGTTTGCAGCTCTGGAACGCGAAACCTGGGTCCCGGCGCCTGGCGGTCGTCCCGGCGCGTTTCCCCGCTGCCTGGCCGCAGCCCAACCGGCCCGACCACAGAAAGGCGCGTTTTATACCAGAAGCCTGGAGCAATAGCAATAATTTCCGGCTTTTTTGGTTGTTTTTTGGACAGTCTGGCGGGAGAGGTAAATTTACAGCCAGCCGCGCTCGGCGAAGGAGACCACCTCGCCGTCGCCCACGACCATATGATCCAGCACCCGAATGTCCACCAGCTCCAGAGCCGCTTTCAACCGCTCTGTAATACGGCGGTCCGCCTGACTTGGTTCCGCCACCCCGGACGGGTGGTTGTGGGCCAGGATGACCGCTGCGGCGTTGTGAGCAAGCGCTCGCTTCACCACCTCCCTGGGGTACACACTGGCGCCGTCGATTGTGCCTTGAAACAGTTCTTCAAAACTTTTCAGACGATGCTGGTTGTCCAGAAACAACACCGCGAAGACTTCGCTCGGACGGTGGCGCAGCTGCGCGCTCAGGTAGTTGCGAACCAGTGTGGGGCTGGTCAGCGAATCGCCACTTTCCAGCCGGGCGGACAGGTGACGGCGGCCCATCTCCAGCACCGCCTGCAACTGGGTAAACTTGGCGGTGCCCAGCCCCTTTCGGCGACAGAAGTCGAGCTGCCCCGCCTCCAGCAATGGTCTCAGGCCACCAAAGTCACTAAGCAGGCTGCGCGCCAGGTCGACCGCGGATTGACCGGCACAGCCAGTGCGCAAAAAAATAGCCAGCAATTCGGCATCGGATAGGGCGGCGGGGCCGCGGGCGAGCAGTTTTTCGCGGGGGCGCTCGGCCTCCGGCCACAGAGCAATGGACATTGTGTGACTCCCTGTCTGGTTTTCCTGAATAAGAAGCGGCCTTGGCGTTTACGGTGGTTGACGGTAACGGTACCGGCCTAGTGGTAACAGGCCCGAGAATGGTATCTTAGCGACTATCTGTCAAGCTGTAGGAGCCTTCGCGCCGCGCCATTATGAGCTCGCTGACCAACAAACGTATTCTCCTTGGGGTCACTGGCGGCATCGCCGCGTATAAAAGTGCCGAACTGGTGCGTCGCCTGCGCGAGCGCGGCGCTGAGGTGCGCGTGGTAATGACGGAGGCCGCGCAGAAGTTTATGACGCCGCTGACGTTTCAGGCGCTGTCGGGACACCCAGTCCACACCGATTTGCTGGACCCGGCCGCCGAGGCAGCCATGGGACATATCGAGCTGGCCCGCTGGGCCGACCGGGTTCTGGTGGCGCCGGCCAGCGCCGACTTTATGGCTCGACTGGCGTCGGGTCGGGGGGACGACCTGCTCAGCACGCTGTGCCTGGCCACCCGGGCACCCATTAGCCTGGCACCGGCCATGAATCAGGGCATGTGGCAAAACCCCGCCACCCAAGCCAATTTGGAGCCGCTTCGCCGTCGGGGCATTCAGTTGTTGGGGCCGGGCGATGGCAGCCAGGCCTGCGGTGAGGTCGGCCCCGGTCGAATGCTGGAACCGGAGGCGCTGGCCACCGCCCTGGCAGCCGGATTTGAAACGGGATTGCTCTCAGGGCGCCGGGTGGTCATTACCGCTGGCCCCACGCGGGAGGCCATTGATCCGGTGCGATACCTTAGCAACCACAGCTCAGGCAAAATGGGCTACGCGCTGGCCGAAGCCGCCGCCGAAGCCGGGGCGGAGGTCATTTTAATCAGCGGCCCCACGGCACTGCCAGCACCCGAGCGGGTCACGCGTATTGATGTGATCAGTGCCCGGGATATGCACGAAGCCAGCCTGGCACAAGCACAGCCGTGCGATCTTTTTATTGCCGCCGCTGCGGTGGCGGATTATCGGCCGCAGCAGTACCTGAGCCAAAAAATGAAAAAAGCCGGCGAGACACAGCGAGAGCTCACGCTGGTCAAAAACCCGGACATTGTCGCGGACGTGGCTCAGTTGTTCCCCAAACCGATCACCGTCGGTTTCGCTGCCGAGAGCGAGCAGGTGCTCGAACACGCGCGGGCCAAACTGGAGCGGAAAAGGCTCGACGCTATTATCGCCAACGATATCACTCGCGACGGGCTTGGCTTTAACAGTGACGACAATGCGGTGGTCCTTATTGATCGCGAGCGGGAACAATCCTACGAGCCGATGAGCAAAACGCAGCTGGCACGTGCGCTGATAGAACAACTGGCCCGCTATCTGCCCTAATAATTCCAGTCCCCGACACTTTTCAGTCCCGACACTAAAGGAACTCGACACGGTGACACGCAGAACTCCACAACAACAAAAGCAGCAACGCGCCCGACAGGCCCGCCAGCAAAGAATTGCCCTGTTGGTGCTGGTCGTCATCGCGCTCAACGCCGCCTTGGGCTATTGGCTGTACCAACGCATGGTGGTCGAGTCGGGGCAAGAACGGCTGGTGGCCAGCACGCAGAACCAGGCCGTGCAAGCGGCGCGAACGTTGCAGCGCTTTCTAACCGACACCCAGAATCAGGTAGCCCAACTGGCCGCCGAACCGGCAACACTGACCGCGCTGACCGATTCCGCTTCCCAGGCGGCTTACCAGGCCACTCTGGAAAAGCAACTGGAACAGGTGCTGGCGGTGCGTTTGATACCCGCCGGGCAGGCCGAACTGGACCGGAACCATGCCGTGCCCCTGCGTTTTGCCGAGGTGGATCTTATACGCCGCGCGGAGCGCCGCGAAATGTACCGTCCGGAGCTGGCCCGTATCGAGCAACAATGGCAGTTGCATGTGATTGCTCCCGTTCCGCCTGCGCCAGGTGAACCCGTTGCCGGCACTTTGCTGGTCACGTTCGATGAGCCGAGCTGGCGAGCGCCGCTCTCCACGCTTGATCCCACACTGGGCCGTGTCGAGCTGACACAGCGAATTTTCGACAGCGCCACGTTAACCGTCTATCAACGCGGCGAGGAGGGCGGGGGCGTTTCTCATGAAGTTCCAATCGCCAACAGCCACTGGACTCTGACGTTTACCGCATCGCCGGCCCTGGTGGAACAAACTCGGGAACCTCCCACGCTCTGGCTATTGATTCTATCCGCCACCAGCATTGGCGGCCTGCTCGGCGCCTGGCTGGCGGGCCACTTGATGAAGTCGCGCGCTTTGCCCCGCCAAAAAGACAACGCTCATACCTCGTCCGCCACGACACACGACGCGCCAACAACGAAAGAGCGAGACGAAGACGATGTCATGGCCAGCCCTCTGTTCCAGAACCAGGACATTCTGGATATCGAGGTCAGCGATGAGGACGAAGATATCCTGGCGCTGGACAACACCACCATGAAACGCGCTCCGACGAAAAGTCCCGTAGTGGACGACTCTCCCGCGCCTGATTCCATCGTTATCCCCGATGGCATTTTTCGCTCCTATGATATTCGCGGGCTGGCGGACACCCAATTGACCCCCGAGCTGGCTGAACACATTGGGCGTGCACTCGGCACCGAGGCATTGGAGCAAGGTGAAACCGCCATCGTGGTCGCACGGGACGGTCGCACGCACAGCCCCGCACTGGCCGAGGCGTTGTGCGAGGGCCTGTTATCCACCGGCTGCGATGTGATTGATCTGGGTATCGTGCCTACGCCCTTAATGCACTTCGCGACCCACCACCTGCCGGAAACCTCCAGCGGCGTGATGGTAACCGCCAGCCATAATCCCGCCCCCTACAACGGCTTCAAAATGATCATCAACGGCGTCACACTGGCAGACGACTCGGTGCTGGATGTACGTGCGCGAATTGAGCACCAACGATACCGCGAGGGGCAAGGCGCGCGACGAGCGCAAGATATTACCGACGACTATATCGAGCGAATCTTTTCCGACGTGGCGATGGCGGGTGATATCTCCCTGGTGTTTGACGCGGGGAATGCCGTGACCGGCATTGTGGGACCGCGCCTGTTCGAGGAACTTGGCTGCACCGTCACGCCGTTGTTCTGCGAACTGGACGGGCACTTCCCCAATCACGACCCGGACCCCACACAGCCCTCCAACCTTCAGGCCCTGATCGATCAGGTTCGCGAGACTGGCGCCGACCTGGGGGCGGCACTGGACGGCGATGGCGACCGCCTGGTCGTGGTGACACCCAAAGGACAGATCATCTGGCCGGATCAATTAATGATGCTGTTCGCCCGCGATGTGCTCACCCGCCACCCCGGTGCTGATGTCCTGTTCGATGTAAAATGCACACGTCAACTCAGCCAGTTGATTACCAGCTACGGGGGTCGGCCCATCATGTGGAAAACCGGCCACTCGCACATGAAATCGAAAATGATCGAAACCGGGGCGTTAATTGGCGGCGAGTACTCCGGCCATATTTTCATCAAGGATCGCTGGTACGGTTTCGACGACGGTCTGTACACACTCGCCCGTCTGCTGGAGATCATCACCTTGCGCGATCAGTCCATTGACGATATCTTCGCCGCCTTTCCAGCCTTGCCCGCCACACCGGAGCTGAAAATCCCGGTGGACGACCGCGAAAAATTCACCATCGTGGAACGGCTTGCCCGGGAAGGCGAGTTCCGCAGCGGCAAGCTCACCACGATTGACGGGGTGCGGGTAGACTTTGCCAGAGGCTGGGGACTGGTGCGTGCTTCCAATACTTCTGCCGCCCTGACCTTGCGGTTCGAGGCCGACAGCGAGGACGCCCTGGAAAAGCTGCAACAACTGTTTTTGCGCGAACTGCTGAAAATCGCGCCGGATCTCAAGATCGACCTTTAACCGGACGGAACACGTTATGTCTTTGAATCGCACTCAAGCCATGAATGTAGCTCAGGTACTGACCGAAGCGCTGCCCTACATCCAGCGCTTCACCGGTAAAACCATCGTGATCAAGTTTGGCGGCAACGCCATGATCGACGAGGACCTGCAAAACAGTTTCGCCCGCGATATCGTCCTGATGAAACTGGTGGGCATGAATCCGATTGTGGTTCACGGCGGCGGCCCTCAAATTGGTGAACTGCTCAAGCAGTTGAACATTGAGTCCGAATTCGTCAACGGCATGCGGGTGACCGACAGCAAAACCATGGATGTGGTGGAGATGGTTCTGGGCGGCACCGTGAACAAACAGATTGTCAGCCTGATCAATCACAATGGCGGTCACGCGATCGGCATTACCGGCAAGGACGGGCAACTGATTCGCGCCCGCAAGCTCTCCGCCAAACGTCAGACTCCGGAGATGCAGGCGCCCGAGATTATCGACATCGGTCATGTGGGGGAAGTCGCGGGCATCAACACCTCCGTTATCGACATGCTGATCGACAGCGATTTTATTCCGGTGATTGCCCCCATTGGCGTTGGCGATGACGGAGCGTCCTATAATATTAATGCCGATTTGGTGGCCGGAAAAATCGCGGAAGTGCTGCGGGCCGAGAAGCTGATGCTGCTCACCAACGTGGCTGGCCTGCAGGATAAGAACGGCGAGGTACTGACCGGGCTGACCACGCAGCAGGTGGATGATTTGATCGCCGATGGCACCATTTATGGCGGCATGCTCCCCAAAATTGGTTGCGCCCTGGATGCGGTCAAGTGCGGCGTCAACAGCGCTCACATTATTGACGGGCGCGTGGCCCATGCGGTGCTGCTGGAGATTTTCACCGACGCCGGTGTGGGCACTCTGATTACCAACAAGCCGTAATCAACAAGACTCGGAACACACGATTTGCGACAAAACGCACACTTTGATTGAAGACAGGCGACAATGCGGATAGCATTACCCACGTCGCCTAAAACTTCCTGACGCTTGTGCCGACGGATTCAAACAGCCTCAAGACGGAACACCATGAGCAAACCCAGCACCAAAGTTTCCCGACGCCAACAGATCCTGGAATCTCTGGCTCACATGCTCGAAGCCAGCCCCGGCGCCCGGATCACCACGGCGGCCCTGGCACGGGAAGTGGGCGTCTCAGAGGCGGCACTGTACCGTCACTTCCCCAGCAAATCCAAAATGTTCGAAGGGTTGATCGAGTTCATTGAGAACACCATTTTTACCCGCATTTCCCTGATCGTTCGGGACGAACCCGGGGCTCTGCGTCAGTGCGAAAAAATACTGCTGCTCCTGCTGACCTTTACCGAGCGCAATCCCGGCATCACCCGCCTGCTGACCGGCGATGCTCTGACGGGCGAAACCGAGCGGTTGCGCCATCGCGTTGCGCAACTGTTTGAGCGGATAGAGACCCAGCTAAAACAAATTCTGCGGGAAGCGGAGTTACGCGAGGGGCTGCGACCCAACCTGCCTCTCTCGGCCGCCGCCAATCTGTTGATGGCCTGTGCCGATGGCCGGATCACGCAGTTCGTGCGCAGCCAGTTTCGACGCCCCCCCACGGAACACTGGGCCGAGCAATGGCCGGTGTTGATCAACGGGTTGATGCGCGCCTAGGGCACCGACTGACTCGACGCCTTCATCGCACGGAAGGCTTCAGCATCTTCGTCAAATTTCTCGGCCACTTCGTCGTATTCCGTTTGCCGCCGTTCGATTTGCGCCAGATTTTTCTGCACTTCCTGCTTGAGCGTCGCAATGTTATCAAGCAATGCGTCCGGTACCGTTTGTCCACTGCGCTCCAGTCGGGCGGCCCGGCCTTCCTGATCGCGAATCTGTAGCCGAACATTGCTCAGATTGCTCTCCAGAATACTGATATTACCCTGAAGTTCCGCGAGGTTGCGTCGCTTGGCATCCTCGATATCTTTGACCGTACTGTAACGGCGCCGCAACTCCTGGTGATAGGCGTCCTGCTGAATGCGCTGGCGCTTAGCCTCCTCACGAGCGCGCTGCTCTTCGGGCGACGGGGCGGGCGCTACCCGGCGCAGCACCGTCCCGTTGAGCGACACCACCTCATACCCTTTGGGCACGAAACGGGGCGGGATATGGTCGTCCAGCACCTGCACGCCCTCGTCATTGACGTACCGGTAGTACACTTTTTCCTGCGCTTGGGCACTCACTAGCCCCGCCATGGGCAAACAGCCCAGAGCGAATACGCTCAAGGCCCACACCAGGCGCCGGATTGTTTTGTGACCGTTACACACCATACTCAGCCCGATACGCGTTGATGGCGGCTACCGTCTCCACGCGCCCGCCATCGGCTTCAAGATAGGCTACGACCTGGTCCAGCTTGACGATACTGATCACCGGAATGCCGTAGTTCTGCTCCACCTCCTGGATCGCCGATACGGCGCCCTTGCCCCGCTCCTGACGGTTAAGGCCAATCAGTACCGCTGCCGGTGAAGCGCCGGCGGCACGGATCAACTCCATGGATTCACCCACGGCGGTGCCGGCGGTAATCACATCGTCCACAATCACTACCTTGCCCGCCAACGGTGCACCCACAATGGTCCCGCCCTCGCCATGGTCTTTCGCTTCTTTGCGGTTGAACGCATAGGGCAGGTCGCACCCGTGTTGGTCTGCCAGGGCCACCGCCGTGGTCGTCGCCAGCGGAATGCCTTTGTAGGCAGGGCCGAAAATCAAATCCACATCGATATTCGCCGCCATCAGCGCGGCCGCATAACAGCGCCCAAGTTGCGCCAGCGCCCGGCCGGTTTGAAACTTACCGGCATTGAAGAAGTAGGGGCTGCGCCGCCCGGACTTGAGGGTAAACTCACCAAACCCCAGGGCTTGATGCTCAATCGCCAGCTCGATAAAGGCGCGTTGGTAATTCTCCATGAAAATCTCTCGCAAATACGCTAAATTGAACAATAGGTTGAACGCGAAATAACGGAACATTCCGGCACCAGCGGCCTGCACCTGCCCGGCCTTTCACCCCCGCCGGAACAACAATTATAGCGATCCAGTACAGGTCCGTACCGCACTGCAGTGGAAAAATCGCGCCGAACACGTGTAAAAATCACCAATTTTCGCGGTTTTTCTGTCACTAATTAACACAAAGAGAACAAGCTCGGGTATCATACACAGTCCGTAAACAAGGGGCTAATATGAGAGTTATCAGTCTTAGCGTCGATGGTATTTTCCAGGCGGCTCAGCGAGGTCTGTTCGACTGGCTGGACAGTCAGGATGCGGATGTCATCTGCCTGCAGGATTTGCGGGCTCTGGAATATGAACTGGACGACAAGCCGGTGTTTCAGTTGGACGGCTACTTCGCCTACTTTTTCGACTCCGGGACACCTCACTACAATGGCGTGGCCATCTACACCCGAAAGCAACCCAAGGCGCTGATCTTCGGGTTGGGTTTTTCCTCCGGTGTCGATATGGAAGGCCGCTACCTGCAAATCGATTACGAACAGTTGAGTATTGGCTCGCTGCTGGCACCCAGCGCCACCTCGGAGCTGGAGTCCCAGGAAGTCAAAATCAAGTTCTTCGATGACCTGCAGGCTCACCTGGACAAAATCACCCGCAAGCGGCGTGAGTTCATTTTTTGCGGCAACTGGGCCATGGCCCATACTCCCCGCGATGTGACTAATCCGGAGAAGAACGAGCACGAATCCGGCTTCCTGCCCCACGAACGGCAGTGGCTGAGCCAGCTGTTTAACCAGTTGGGTTACGTGGATTCCTTCCGCAAGGCGAACAAGGACCCGGATGAGTACAGCTGGTGGCCCAGCGGTAAAATTGGTGAGGGAGAAGGCTGGCGCACCGACTTCCAGGTCGTCTCGGCACCGATCGGACATCGTGTGGAGCACGCGGCGATTTACAAGAACCAGCAGTTCTCCACTCACCTGGCGGTGATTGTGGATTACGACATCGAGCTATAACGCCCCTTAACGAGCTGTAACGCACCATAAAAGCCCCGTAAAAAAAGGCCCGGCAGATAAATGCCGGGCCGAAAAGCGCAGGTCCTGTCCAGGAACGTCCGTCTTAATAGACTTCAAAGCGCCAGAGTGAGTAACCGTAACCCGTACCACGCTCGGTCCCGAGCATACGGACGTAGCGCCCCGTCGCGTTAACGGCAATATCATCCACGCCGCCAACACCGGCCGTTTCGGTATATACCGTCGTCCAGGTACTGGCGTCATCCGACACCTGAATCTCATACCCCTTGCCGTAGGCACCTTCCCAGTCGAGCACCACTTGACTGAGGGTTTGTGACGTGCCGAGATCCACATAAATCCATTCGCTTTCGGTCCAGGCGCTGGCCCAGCGGGTGCCACCATCGCCATCCACGGCCTGTGCGGCGGACAGCCAGCCCGCCTCTTGAGAAGAAGACACAGCGGGCTGCCCCTCTGCCAAATCCCCGGTAGGCTCAGGTTCTTCATCGCCGCCACCGTTGTCCGAGCCCTCCTCGAACGTCAGCCAGTTCACATTGATGGCGTCACTGAACATCAGGCGCAGAGGTTGATTCCCCGCGTCAAGATCCACCGTTGTCGTCACGGTTTGCCAGCTTTGCAAACCACCCGTGGCCGGGACGGATACTTGCGCCAGTTCGTTTCCGTCGGAAGAGAGGGTCAGGGTGCCGCCTACGGCACTGGCCACTCGCAGGGTAACCTCGTAGAGACCGCCATCGCCACTGACCCGATATTCCACCCACGAACCCGGGTCCATATCGCTCAGATTCAGGAAGCCGGAATGATCCTCGGTCAGCTCGACCCGCACATCCCGCTTGTCGTCTTCCACGTTCGGATAAATGATGTCGCTCATGGCCGCGTACTCTTCGGCCTGCACCCGAGAGGGAAGGGTGTGCACATTGGAGGCGTTGTGCACTGGCATGTTCACGTAGATGCTGCCCAATTCAGTCAGGACACCCGATTGCCGGTTGTCGAACAACCCATTAAAAGGATGACCGTCGCGCCGACCGGTAAACCAGGCGTAACGCTCCAGATCCGGGTCGTTTTCAAAGGCATCGACCACCTGAACTAGGAAGCGTTTCTGATCTTCCTGCGTGGTGAAATCTTCCCAGTGGGAAAACTCGGTCATCCAAATCGGTTTATTGTATTTCTTGAAGCGATCCACGTACCACTCTACACCACCGGCATCCTGCATGTAGGCGTGAATGGAAATGGCGTCCACCTGGCAGTCGGGACACAGGTCGAAGAAGTCATCCAGATAATCGATGGGATCATAGTAAGTGGTGCCACCTTCGCTGTTGCAGTTCCCGCAATAGTTCATGGCAACACTGACGATTTCCAGATCGAATTCGTCGGCAATCGCTTCCAGCCGGGGCCATTCCGCCACCGCCTGAGAAGGCGTCATGTTGGCCTGATCCAGGAAGTTGGGTTCATTGAAAGCCAGCAGGTACTGCACCTCGGGATGATCAAGCAGATACTCGCGCATGGCCTGATCGTCAAAGCCACCGTTCCAGGCCATCGGCGCAAATTCCACACCGTAGTTCTGGTACACATCCTCGATCATGACATCGGGCTTGTGGCTCCAGTTGTACCACCAGCTAATGCCTTGGGAAATTTTCGCGAAGTCTTCTTCTGAATGGTAACCGTAACCGAGGCCCCGCTTTTCACTGCGAACGCTGGCATGACCATTGTCCACCAGCACATAGTTGGTGGTGGTGTCGGACAGTTCACCATCGCTGACCGTCACACTGACCGCGTACCGGCCCTCTTCTGTGAACTCGTGATTCACCGTCGCGCCACTGCCCAAAGTGCCATCGCCAAAGTCCCACAGGTACGTCAACGTATCCCCGTTGACATCCACTGAGTCGGAGGCATCCAGCGTGACGTTTAACGGCGCAGAACCACGCATTGCCGAGGTTTTCACCGCCGCTCGCGGCGCCCGGTTCACTTCTTCGCCATCGGTGCCCGGCGCTTCGGCCTGCTGACCTCCGGAGAGATAAATATCGTCAATCGCGATGTTGTCGATTTCACCGGTACCCAACAGCTGGAAAAGCTGACGCACATCCGCCAGGTCAACGTCCTTGGCCACGTCCGACATGGGGATCGCAATATCCTGCCAGGTGCCATCGCGCACGAATCCATAGGGGTCGTTACCCGCCTCGAAATCAATCCAGAGCTGGCCAATGTCATCCCGATTACCACTTTTCATCCCAATCTGGAACGCGGACTGGGAGGTGGTTTTCAGGGAGAAGTGCAGCATCGCACTGGCATTATCGAAGGCCGTCAGGTTAAATCCCTGGCGCGCCGTCAATCCCATGCCGTACCAGCCCAGGTCATTGGAGGCCAGATTCAGTGAAGCGTTACCTTCTTTAACATCACCGGGAGACAGCGTCAGCGTGTTCTCCCAGATAAACAGGTCGCCGCTCACCCCAAAACCGAAATTACCGGCATCGCGATGCGCGGGCGTCTCGGTGTAAATACCGAAGTTGCCATACTCTGGCGCTTCCAGCGCGACCGATTCCGTCAGGTAAATATTATCCACGGCCACCGTCATCAACGCCGCAGGCGCAGGACCGGACAGGGTGAACAATGCCTGTACCGTTTCAAAATCGACACCACTAAACTGCGATAACGGAATCGCCACATGGTGCCATTCACCGTCGCGTTCGAGCCCGTATTGCTCGGCGCCCGCCGACAGTTCCACCGAGCCGTCACCCCCAGCGGTGCTTCCCATGCCCACTGTAATCGGCGTGGGTGACTCGGTTTTCATATCAAAGTGCAGATAACCGTGCTGGTAGTTGCGCAGGTTCTGGTCCTTGTGCAACAGCCCCATACCCCACCAGTCACCCGGAGCCACTTCGTAGGCCAGGGCGGCGCTGCCTTCGGACGGCGCGGTGGCCACGGTGGTCATGTTGTTCCAAATGTACAGGTTGGTATTGTCACCCCAGTTGAGTTCGTTCAGCACCGGTGTGGTTTCGGTCATGATGCCGTAATTGCCGCTGAATAGATGTTCCTCGGCGATGTCCAGTTCGGTGTACTGGTTTTCATAGAGCCGAACATAGTCCACGTACATTTTCGCGGGGAACGGGGCGGTAATATTGTTCGGGTCGGTAATCTGAACAAAATTGAATCCGCCGACCGCCATATTAAGAATAATGTGCGCCGGATTCTCCCGGAACTCGGACATGTTCGGGTCCGTAATGTCCATACTGAAATATTCAGTACCATCGACGCTCATGCTCACTTCGGAGGGCGTCCATTCCATACGGTACACCCGGTAGGTGTTCAGCCCACCGGCGACATCAATGCTGCTGGCGGCATCCGCTTGCAGCCAGTCGCTCCAGTCACCGGATTCATGCCACCAGTGCATGGCCCCCGACACGGTCTGATTGACAGTGCCATTGTCGATAGCTTCTCGGGAGCCGGCTTCCAGGATGTCCCATTCGCCGGATTTCGGCCAGCCATCAATGCCGTAGTTATTACCGAGCATCCAGAAGGCGGGCCAAAGGCCATTGCCCAGATCCGGCAGTTTGATTCTCGCTTCGAGAACCCCATAGCGAAAGCCGACCCGGCCATGGGTGTTAATTCGACCGGAGGTAAAGAGGTTGCCGTTATGTTCTTCATTTCTGGCTTCAATCACCAGTTGGCCATCGTCGAGGTAGACGTTTTCGCTGGAGGCGGTGTAATACTGTAGCTCGCCATTGCCGAAACCGTGGCCGCCGGTCTCAAAATTCCAGAAGGAGCGGTTAAGGCGTTCACCGTCGAACTCTTCCGCCCACACAGGCTCGGCCTGTTGTGCCGCTGCGGCGTGCGTGAACACGCACCCACCGGCGATCAACAGCGCCTGCCACAAGGGAGTCTTCAAGGTTGTCATATCGTTTATCCTGCTGTTCCGTTGTTATTGTGACTGAACGATCACCCCGCACCATGCCCCGACCTCGCTGACCGCCGCAATACCGCTTCGATAAACCGGACCGCCGCTACGACAAACTGGGCTGACGCTGTACCTGATTATGCCTGGGTCTGGCTGAGCGCCGGGCGCATCAGCGCCTTGACGGCGGTGTTGTAGCTGCGGCTGACTTTAAGCCGTTCGCCACAATCCAGCGATACGAGGTAGTCACCTTTGCTGAGCGATTCCACCTGAGAGACCTTTTCAATATTAACGATGGTGGAGCGATGAATGCGTTTGAACACGCGGTCGTCGAGCGAAGCCACCAGCTCTTTCACGGTACTGCGCATAATGTGGGTTTCCCCCGCCGCGTGAATGCACATGTAATCACCCGCCGCATCTACCCAGTCAATCCGCTCCTGTTCGATCAGCCGCGCGCTGCCGACATCACGAATGATCAGTTTATTCAACGACGCGGCCGTTTCTCGCGTATTGAGACGACCCAGCAACTCATCAATGGCGCCGATCAGGGGCGGCTTGTTTACGCCCGTTTCTCCAGCGGCGCGGTGCCTGACTACGGCTCGCTTTACCGCTCGCGCCAGTCGTTCCTCATCCAGTGGTTTGGGAATGTAATCCACCGCATGAAGATCAAAGGCATCCAGTGCGTACTGCTGATACGTGGTGACAAACACCACCATGGGCATTACATCGTTCTGGAGCGCCTTAATAACTTCAAAGCCATTCTTGCCCGGCATATGAATATCGAGAAACATTAAGTCCGGCTGATGCGTCAGTGTCGCCGCAATGGCTTCCCGGCCATTGCGGCAAGCCGCGACTATGTCAATGTCCGGATACTCCTCCAGGCAGCTACGCAGCACGTCGAGCGCCAGCGGCTCGTCGTCCACAATCACGGTTTTCAATGCTCGTCTCATCGTTATCTCTATTGTTGTTGTGGGGTGATTCGGGCCGATAGGGTATTTCAATACAAACCGACAGGCCCCGCGGGTCATTCTCCAGCAGCGTGAGCGAATGGTCATCGGGGAACAGCGCTTCCAGCCGTTGGCGAATATTGCTCAGCCCTACACCGGTACCGGACGTGGTTGAGGGTTCCACATCCGCGCCGGTGTCGGACACGGTAATTTTCAAACAATCAGCGATTACTCGTGCGCGAACCGAAATACTCGCGCCGTTTTCACTCCCTGCCACAGCGTATTTAATGGCGTTTTCTACCAACGGCTGTAATAACAGGCTGGGCAGTTCGGCACGCGCCGCGTCGGGCGACACATCCACGATGAACCGCAGGCGCTCGGGGAAACGAACTCGCTCGATATCGACGTACAACGACAGGAGGGCCACTTCGTCCTCCAGCGTCGTGCGTGCCTTGGGATCGTACTCCAGGGAAAACCTCAGGAATTTCCCCAGCCGGTCCAACATGGCCAGCGAACGCTCCCGGTCACGGAGCCGGATCAGTGCGTAAATGGAATGAAGTGTGTTGAACAGAAAGTGCGGGTTGATTTGATAGCGCAACATTTTAAGCTGCGCCTGGTGAGCACTGGCCTCGGCCTGTAGCCGTTTGATTTGTTCGTTGCGACCTCGCTCAATATCCCGCAGGTGTTCGGCATGCTCCTTTTGCAGCAGGCCGTAGTAGTTCATACCGTGATACAGCGCACACCAGCACAGATAAATGTAAAAGGCACCAAAGTACCAACCGCCGTACTCGGACCAGATATGCGTTTCACCCGTGAGCCACACGTAGGTGATCAGCCGCAACGAGGTCCAGCCCGCCGCCGCCAATCCAGCCAGAGCCACAACGAGGATCATGCGTGGGCCTGCGGGCAAGTACCACAGGTTCAGGCAAGTCAGTGCCAGCAGCTGGGAAATCATCAACCCCAGCACCGTTTGCAGGTACAGATGTTCGATGTAGATCAGGTGAGCGTTCTGGTACCACAGCATCATGCCGAGAAACGGCAGGGCGGAGAGGATAAACCAGAAAATCAGCTGCCCAGTCCAATACTGACCGGTGTCCTCGTACAGAACCGGTTTGAGGAAGCGGCGTACAGTCATGGCACTCTCCAAACAATGGCACTGCCCGAACATTGTTATGTTCGCGTTGTTATGTTTATTGCGGCTGCTCCACCTTCCTTTGCGGGATCAATGCGGGTTAACCCAGAGAGTGTAGCGCTAACCCCACCCAGTGCTCGTGCCGATTGCGGTTCGAATAAAGTGGCACACCGAAAACGGGTACTGGATCACGCCATAAATGTGGCATGATCCGGCCTGACGCGGATGTTTTTCGGCGCGAGGGAGAGGATGGAGAATAGATGGAGAGTAAGAGAAGGCGCGGGCTTGAAAGGCCGACAGCGAAGCCGGCCTCTCGGCATTTACTCGGCCAACGCGGCCTGCTGCAGGCGGTTCAGCTCGCCAATCCCCTGCTTGGCCAGAGCCAGCATGGCGGCGAACTCGGCTTCGGTGAACGGCTCGGCCTCTGCGGTTCCCTGAATTTCGATCATACCGCCATCGTCGCCCATGACGATATTCATATCGGTATCCGCCGAAGAGTCTTCCGGATAATCGAGGTCCAGCACCGGTAAGCCTTGATAGATACCCACAGAAACCGACGCGATGGCGCGCTTGATCGGACTTTCTTTCAACTTGCCTTCACGCTGCATAAAAGCGACCGCATCGGCCAGTGCCACCCAGGCTCCGGTAATGGAGGCGGTGCGCGTGCCGCCGTCGGCCTGAATCACGTCGCAGTCGAGCTGTATGGTGTACTCTCCCAGCTTCTGCAAATCCACGGCCGCCCGCAGAGAGCGGCCGATCAGGCGCTGGATTTCCACGGTACGCCCACCTTGTTTGCCGCGCGCCGCCTCACGGCCCATGCGACTGCCGGTGGAGCGCGGCAGCATCCCATACTCGGCAGTCAGCCACCCTTGCCCCTGACCGCGAAGAAAAGGCGGGACGCCTTCAATCACACTGGCGGTACAAATTACCTGAGTATCGCCAAACGCCACCAGCACCGAGCCCTCGGCGTGCTTGGTAAAGTGGCGGGTCAGGCGCACATCGCGCAATTGGTTGGGCTGGCGGCCACTGGGGCGCTGAATATCAGTGTCGGGCATGCTGAATCCTGTTAACGACGATAGAAAGGAAGAAAAGGACGTCTGTGATAACATCCCTTGTTCGATGGAGCGAAGCCTATCAGCTATCGCCCCGGAGGGTAACCACTGACCAGCACAGAGGATTTTCCATGCCACGCAGTATGACCGGTTTTGCCCGCAAGGCGCAGCAATACGACTGGGGGACGCTTACGTGGGAAATCCGGAGCGTCAATCACCGCTACCTCGAACCCGCGTTCCGACTCCCGGAAGATTTTCGCGAAATAGAACCGAAATTACGCGAACGCCTTAGAAAGTCACTTCATCGCGGCAAGCTGGAAATGAGCCTCACCGTGCAGAAGGACGACGTACCGGATCAGGATCTGGGCGTGAACCTCGACAGAGTCCGCCAGTTGGCCGAAGCTGCGCGCAAGATCGGCAACGAGCTGCACAACGCCATCCCCGTCGACCCTCTGGACGTGCTGCGCTGGCCCGGTGTTCTGCAACAGCCGGAACTCGACCGCGACGCCCTGATCGAATCCGCCTTGAACCTGTTTGACGACACGTTGAAACAACTGCTCGAACACCGGGAACGCGAGGGGGCAGAGCTGGCACAGTTTATCCGCCAGCGCCTCGATAACATCAGCGAGCAGGTGGCCACATTACGCGAACGCCTTCCCGAAATACTCGCCGCCCAGCGCGAGAAACTCAAAACCAAAATCGAAGCCCTGCAAGTGGAACTGGACCCGGAGCGCCTGGAGCAGGAAATTGCCCTGCTGGCCCAGAAAGCCGATGTGGATGAAGAACTGGACCGCCTGGACACCCACGTAGCCGAGGTGAAGCACACGCTCACCCAGAAAAACTCCCTGGGCCGCCGCCTGGATTTCCTGATGCAGGAACTCAACCGCGAAGCCAACACCCTGTCCTCCAAGGCCATCGTGACAGAAACCACGCAGGCGGCGGTGGAGTTGAAGGTGTTGATTGAGCAGATGCGGGAGCAGATCCAGAATATCGAGTAGAGCAAACGGGGTTGAAAACCTCCTTCACCGCACTCAGGTAATACACTGGGCATCAACAACGTTGAACTTCAATCACGCTGAACCCAGGCAACATGGTAAGGAGGAACCTGATGAAACCTTTATACACGGCTAAAGTTACCGCAACGGGTGGTCGCGACGGGCAGGCAAAGTCCAGCGACGGCAATTTGGAAGTGAAACTGGCAACGCCCGAAGCGTTGGGTGGCAAGGGTGGCAGTGCCACTAACCCGGAACAGCTATTCGCTGCGGGCTACTCCGGATGTTTTTTGAGCGCCCTGCAATTGGCCGCCTCGAAGCACAAGATAAACTTTCCCAAAGACGCCTCCGTCGAGGCGCAGGTCGGGATTGGCAAGCACGAGGAAAGCTTTGCCCTTGCAGTGGACCTCTATATCCGTTTGCCGGGAGTTGACGCGAAAGACGCCAAAGCCATTGCCGATAAGGCGCATGAATTATGCCCTTACTCGAAGGCCACTCGCGGCAACGTCGAGGTGACTCTTCACGTCAGTTAAGCCGCTCCACTAAGACGTTAACCGGAAACGCGTCACCGCTGTTTCCAGCTCTCCCGCCAGTCGTGCCAGGTCGCGGCTGGCGGTGTTGATTTCGGTCACCGCGCGGCTGGTGTCATCGGCAATGTCATTGATGGTGGTGACATTGCGGTTGATTTCTTCGGCGGCGCCCGTCTGTTCTTCCGCAGCGCTGGCGACGTGGCTGCTGAAATCCGCGATGTGGGAGACGGCGGCCAAGATACCCTCAATGGCTTGCAATGCCTGCTGCGCCCGGGAAACGGTCGCCTCGGCGTTATTGTTCCCCTCTTGCATCACCGACACGGCCTGACGCGTTCCCGCCTGCAACTGTTCAATAATATCCGCGATTTCACCAATAAACTGCTGGGTGTTGGTCGCCAGTTTGCGCACTTCGTCGGATACGACAGCGAACCCACGACCATGCTCACCGGCACGAGCCGCTTCAATCGCGGCGTTCAACGCGAGCAAGTTGGTCTGTTCGGCAATCTTACGCATCATGGTGAGGACTTTTCCAATCGTGTCGCTCTGATGTTCCAGGTTCAGTACCACTTCCGCCGCCCGCCTCACATCCGCGGCCAGAGCCTGAATGCTGTCGGTGGACGACTGCACCACTTCTCTCGCCTCACGCGCTTTATCGGCCGCTTCGTCAGCCGACTGAAAAGTGCTCTGGGCGTTCCGGGCCACTTCCTGCACGGTGCCGGTCATTTCGTTCATTGAGGCGGCCACTTGCAGCGTTTGCTCGCTCTGCTGTTGCGCACCACGACGGGTTTCCTCGGAAATGGCGGAAAGCTCTTCCGACGCACTGGACACCTGAGAGGACGAATCCAGCACTCGCTCCATCAACTCTCGCAGCTGGGCGCTCATACGGGACATGGCATTGAGCAGCTGCGCCGTTTCATCACGCCCTTCGCTCTCGGGTACGCGTATCAATTCGCCCTCGGCAATCCGATGGGCATAGCCCACTGCTTCACTCAACGGACGAGTGATGGAACGAATCACGCCCAGGCTGAGCAGAACAATGATCGCCAGCGCCGCCAACGTGGTGATGACAATCGTTCGTCCGAAACTCGCCAGCGCGACCATGCGTTGGTCGGCCTCGTTCGCCACCTGCGAGAGGAACTGACCGGTGCCCTGGTCCAGTGTGGCTTTGTAGCGGTTGTAATCTGCACCGAGCAGACGCTCGATCGCCTCTTCATTGTTTCCTTGTTCTATCGCGGCGAACGCTTCATCTTCCTCGGCAAACAACGCCTCGTTGGCGGCGGCGGTAGAGCGATCAAACTCCTCGGCCACCGATGCTGGCGCCAGTGCCAATAGGTTGTCGATCACTTGATTGATGTCGTCGGCATTCGCGTTGTAGCGATCCAGCCATTGCGTATCGCCCGTCAATGCCGCCATGCGGGCCGACATGGTCAGCACTTCGTCCAGATATCGCAGCCGCTCACTCAGCGTACCGCTTTGTTGCACAAAATCATTGACCGCACGCTGCCGCTCGGCAAACTGCCAGGCCGTCACACCGCTGGCAAGCAGCGTAATGATAAACAAAACGGCCAGCAGCAGAATTTTCTGCCCCACGGAGAATTTTTCCAGCAAGGTGACCCCCTCGGCTTAAACGCTGTTGTTTAACTCGAAGCGGAGCAAGTTTGATACCAAGCGGAAATGCAGAACGGTTTAACGCCCCAAGATGAGGGGCAAACGCTCGCGGGGCGCGCAAAGTCAGTGCAAGGATGGTCTTTTATAGCCGTGCTGACCTTGAAAAACGCCCCACAATAGCGCACAAGAGAGTCCACAACGGAGCGCACGCACAATAAGAGGGAGGGCTCAAGCTTGCGCTCGTTGATAGAGCCGCTGCCATTCTTCCGTCAGGGTGTTATCCGGTAATGTCTCTCCGGCGCGTCGATACCAATAGGCGGCGTTGCTAAGATCACCCTCTTCACGGTGCAGGTAGCCGTGAATCAACGCCGACAGGCTGTCACTGCCATCCTGCACCAGTGTATGGGCGCCCTCCCAATCCCCTGAGCGAGCGAGCTCAAGAGCCTTCAAAGCTGTGGAACTCATGGTTTCACCTCGGTTATAACGATTCGACGGAATGATACCGAAGTGATTCTCTCAGAGCGAATGACAGGGACGCCTCCGTTCGCCTCACACGCTTTCCATTTGATCACGCTCCCGGTCCAGTTGCTCCAGGGCTTGTTCGGGCGTGAGAGACTGTTTCGGGGTCAGCAGAGACGCCACAATGCCCGCGGCCAGGGCTGCGGCCAACGCCGGGATAATCGGGTTGCCCCAGAATTCCTTGCTGTAGAGCAATACCCAGACGGACATCAAGGCGCCCCCGATCAGTGAGGCCAGCGCACCCTGCCAGTTGTAACGCGGCCAAAAACGACCGAGCAGCCCACAGACGAACATACCGGCCATAATCGTGGCGATCATATTGGTGATGTAGCCAATCAGGTCATCGGACAGGGAGGCCATCACCCACGCCAGACCAATCACGGCGGCCAACCCCACCCGGGAGTCGCGAATGACGTTTTCCCTGGGGGGCATCCGTCCGGTAACCATCACGTAGATATCCCGCATCAATACCGCCACACCCGCCATGGCATCAGAGCTGGCGCTGGACATGGTCGCCGATAGGCCGGCAATCAGCACGACAAGCCCAATCCATAGCGGCAGCACTTCTTCGGCCAAAAACGGAAACGCGAAATTGCGGTTCTCCAGAGAAGGATCCAGCGCGTAAGCGCCCATGCCGATAATGGCCGGCACAAAGGAGAAAAACAGGTACAGCGTTCCTGAAATCAGGAAGGACCGGCGCACTGACCCCACCGTGCGGGCCGAATAAATACGCTGGCGGTACGACGGTGTGGCCAGCACCCCCACGGCAATCACCAGTACCAGCGAAAGCGCCGGCAAGCTGCCAATGGCGCCCTCACCACTGAAGGTCAGGTTGGCCTCCGGTTGCGCCGCCATCAGCGCTTCCCAGCCACCGACGGCATTAAGCACCAACAGCGCCATCAGGATAAACCCGAAAAACAGCACAATTGCCTGCAGGGTATCGGTCCACACCACAGCGCGATAACCACCGACGATAACGTAGATGGCAAAGCCCAGGGCAATAATGGCCCGCGCCCAGTGTAAATCAATGCCCGCCATCCAGGAGAGATACAATCCGCCGCCAAGAATATGCGCGCCGAGCCAACCGATACAGGCCAGCAGTATTAACACCGCTACCAGATTTTTCACCAAACGGCTGGCGCCCACGTAAAAGGAAAGCTCCTCGCTCATGGTCATAAAGCGCCACTGTCGCACCGGCGCAAACCACCAGGCCAACAGCAAAATGCCGATGGCACCGCCGATGCCATACAGGGCGCCGGCCCAGCCATTGGCGTACCCAAAACCCACCGCGCCCATGGAGGAACCCGTTCCCACCATCGTGGCGACGGTGGTGCCAACGATCAGGAAAATGGGCAGGCTGCGGCCCGCGAGCAAAAAGTCCTCGCCGCTGTCATGACGGCGAGAGACCCACCAGCTAAGTACAATCAGAAACGCAATGTAAGCGCCGAAAGCGCCGAGAAACAGGCTGGTGCTCATGCCTTGTCCGCTTTGTAGCACACGACGCCGACTTCGACTTTACAGTCCACCACCAGATCACACACAGAACAAATACGCGCAGGCGGGTTATCACCAAAATTGGCTTTGAAGACTTTGTTGAAGGACTGGAAATAACGGGAGTCGGTCAGGATGACTGTCACATGCATAACATCTTCGGGGCCGTAGCCCGCTTCGCGCATAATGGCAAAACAATTGTCGATGGCGAGCTGTGATTGCTCGACAATTCCGCCCTCAACCACTTCGCCTTCGAGCATCGGTGTCTGACCGGACACATACAGCCAGCCGGCTGCCTGCGTTGCCCGGGCAAACGGCAAGGCCTGTCCACCGGTTCCCACTCCACCTTCGGCACCGAAACGTTGAATTGTCACTGCTACTTCCTCTTTTCAAAATGGATGATTTCAAACATACATTGCAGCGCTGCCGATGACAGCGCTGCAACTCTAAAAAGGCGAATCAGGCGGAACGGAACAGGAACTGACCTTTGCGCGTTAACCCAGTCTCGCCTGGTCGATAGCTAAGCGCGCCATTAACCCATACGCTGTGAATACCCGTCGCCACTTGCACCGGCTGTTCGTAGGTCGCCGTGGATTTGAGGTTTTCGAAATCCAGTAATACCAGATCGGCGTAGGCGCCTTCCGCGATCACGCCCCGGTCTTTCAAACCAAACTCTGACGCGGAGCGGCCGGTCATTTTATGAATGGCGGTTGACAGATCGAACAGTTTCCGCTCGCGGCAGTAGTGCGCCAGTACACGAGGGAAGGCACCCCATAAGCGCGGGTGGGGATGCGGGTCTTTCGGCAAGCCATCGGAACCCACCATGGTCAGTGGGTGGCTGAGAATACGCTCGACATCGTCCGGATCCATGCAGTGATAGACAGCGCCTGCGGGCTGTAAACGCTTCGCCGCGTCCAACAGAGACAGGTTCCAGTCATGGGCAATATCTTCCAGACGTCGCCCGCCCTGATCGGGAAAGGCGCTTGACCAGGTGATAAAGATATCGCTGTCCGGTGTGACCTGAGCGAGATCCAGCGTACTTGAGCTGGCCGAGTAGGGGTAACAGTCACACGCGACTTTCTGATGCTGAGAAGCGGCCTCCAAATGGCCGAGCACTTCGCCGCTGCGCCCCCAGTTGCCCTTGCCAGCGCATTTGAGGTGGGAGATCACCAGAGGAACCTTGCCTTCACGGGCGGTATCCAGCGCTTCGTTCATAGCCTCGACGATCGCATCAAACTCGGTGCGCATGTGCGTGGTGTACAACGCGCCAAAGCGTGTGAGCTCTTTCACCATGGCCATGACTTCGGCGGTATCTGACTGCTTGGCATTATGGTAGGCCAGCCCTGAACTCATGCCGAGCGCACCTTGAGAGAGGGCTTCCCGCAGCTGCGCGCGCATGCCTTCCTGTTCCGCCACCGTAGCGCTGCGTTGCAGGTCGCTCATGTGATTGATACGCAGGCTGGTATGGCCGATGAGCGCGCCGACGTTCACGGCCGGGCTGGCTGCCGTCACGGCGCGCGCGTAGGCTTCGAAGGTCGCAAACTGAAAGTCGTTCTGCTCACCCAGCAGATTCAGTGGGTCAGGGGGAGGGCCGTCCAGTCGGACTGGGCTGGCGCTGATACCGCAGTTGCCGACAATGACACTGGTCACTCCCTGACTGAGTTTGGCCGTCATCTGGGGATTATGAATTACCTCCAGATCATCGTGGGTATGCACATCAATAAAGCCCGGTGCCAGGACCAGGCCTTCCGCATCCACTTCGTGCTCAGCGGGTTCTTCTATAGACGGTGCGATACGCACCACGCGATTGTCTTGAATGGCCACATCGGCCCGATACTCGGCGCTACCCGTGCCATCCACAACCCGCGCTGCGCGGATCAGCGTGTGATACTTCATCAGGAACCCACTTCATCTCATCAAAGCCGGCTCAGTCCCCCAGCGGCAAGCGATCCTGCCCGCACTTGTGGCTGTCCAGCGTGTGTTTTATGCGACGCAGGGCCTCGCGACTCTTGCGCTTGTGCTTAGCGGCCAACTCCATGGCCAGTACATCAATGGCCGCGAGCATCACGTAACGGGACGCACTTGGCTTAAAGATATAATCGGTTTCGAGCGGTTGCATCGGAATCAACTGATCCACCGTTTTACCCAGCGGGGAATCCGCGACGGTGATACCAATCGTGCGCGCGCCGTACTCTTTCGCAATCTCCACGGCGTCCTGAACATCCGGGCTGTAGCCACCCAACGACAAGGCGACCACGACATCATTGGACTCTATGGCCGAAGCTGCCATGCGCATTAACATCGGGTCGCAGTAGGCGGTGGCGGGGAAGCCCAGACGAAACAGCCGATGTTGGCACTCCTGTGCCATCACCGTTGAGCCACCTCCAACGCCGAAGACCAGCACCTGCCGGGACTTGGACAACCACTCCACCGCAGGCCGGATCACCGCTTCGGTGACCAGCTGGGCATTGTGGTCGAGGGTGGATTTGATGGTTTCATAAACGCTGTACAGCCCACCGGGCTCTGGCCGGACTTCGGTGTAGAAGCGCTGGCCTACAGCTTCCGCCTGTGCCAGACGCATTTTCAGGTCCCGCACGTTGCGACATTCAATCGCCTTGGCAAAGCGGGTGACCGTGGCTTCGCTCACCCCGGCCCGATCGGCCAGTTCACTAATACTGGCCCGGGCCGCAAAATTCATATCATCCAGCACCAGCCGGGCTATTTTCTGTTCCGCATCACGCAAATGGCTGTACAGGGCGTTAATTCGAGAAATAATGTCTGGCTCGTGACTCACAGGCGGTTTCCTAAGGTTTTGAGACCGATCACCTTCCATGCTGGCTGAGCGGGCAGGGAAGGCACCTGCTACGATCATACGGAACTTCAGGGCAGTATAGTTACCGTGTTTGTTATTTTCAACACTTGACTTTATTTATTGGTAATTTCTATCATCCCTCTCAAGACGGTCTCCAATGGGACCGGGCCACCCTCTGTATAAAGACATTCCTATGAGCACACCCAATCTTCTCGACGAAAGCCTGCCACTCCCCGCCGCAGTGATCTACCAGTCCCGGCTCGACAATAACCTGCACTGGATGCAGCGTTTTGCCGAACACAATCAGGTGCAGCTCTGCCCCCACGGCAAAACCACCATGACGCCGGATTTTTTTCGCCGCCAGATCGATGCAGGGGCCTGGGGTCTGACACTGGCGACCGTGCCCCAGGTGAAAGCCGCCGCCGACGCCGGTGTGCCACGAATTTTGATGGCCAACCAGCTCGTCGGTCGAGCAAATATGGATATCGTCAGCGATTTGCTAGCGCAGGGGCTCCAGTATTATTGCCTGGTGGACAACCCTGACAATATTCGGGCACTGAACAGGTTCTTCGGGGAGCGCGGTCAAACCTTACCCGTGTTACTGGAAGTCGGTGTACCGGGTGGACGCTGCGGCTGCCGCACGCGGCACCAGATAGACACAGTTCTGGCCGCTCTGAAAGACGCGCCCGCACTGCAGCTGAGTGGGGTGGAAACCTATGAAGGGGTCATTCATGGCAGCGACCCCGAGGCCGCCATACGCGCTCATTTGCAAAGCGTCCGGGCACTGACGCTGGAGCTTCACCAAAGCGGTCAGTTTGCGGTCGAAACGCCCATTCTGACCGGTGCCGGTTCCGCCTGGTACGACGTGGTGATGGAAGAGTTTGGCCCTGTGCGCGACCAGGGGCTGTTGCCGGTGCTGCGGCCCGGCTGCTACCTGATCCACGACAAAGGGATCTACTGGGAGGCACAAAGCGACATCATGACGCGTCTGCCGCGAGACTGTCAGCCCGGCGGTAATCTGCAATCCAGCCTGGAGGTGTGGGCCTATGTACAGTCGATTCCCGAGCCGGGCATGGCAATCCTGACTATTGGCAAGCGGGAAGTCGCATTCGATGCCGGTCTGCCGCAGCCGGTATTGCACTACCGTCCAACCGATTCCACGGAATCCGGCAGCGCTCAGCCCCAGCCCGCCCCGAATGATTGGGAGGTCGACCACATCATGGACCACCACAGTCGGCTTCGTACCCGGCCTGATGCGGATCTGCAAGTGGGCGATATCATTGCGCTGTCAACGTCCCACCCCTGCCTTACCTTTGATAAGTGGCGCCAATTGTTGGTGATCAATGATCATTACCAGTTACTGCGCCGCGTCGACACTCACTTCTAGCGAGCCTCTACCATGTTGCCGAATAAAAAGACTCTTATCAGCGCACTATTTCTGGGGCTGCTCGCTGGCGGTCCCGCCCAGGCCGTCGAAGTCTACGACCTGCCGCTTATGCCTTATCCCGCTTCCGTGGACCAGAGTGAAGGGGAGCTGGTCATTCAGTCCGGCTTTGCGTTGAGCCTGGCAGGCTCCGGCGCGGAGGCGTTACCCGAGGCGGTACTAACACGTTTCGAGCAGCGCCTGAAACAGCAAACCGGCATGAACGTGACCCGGAAAGCACCGGCAGACACAGAGCACCACCATCACTCTACGGGGCACTCCATGGAGCACTCCGGGCAGGCTACGCCGCTGTTGATTCACATTGAAGACTCTGTTCCCCGGTTCCGGCAATCCGACAACCTTCAACCTTATACCGACGGTTATCAGATACACGTGCTGGACGACAGCATTCACATTCAGGCGACCACCCAGTTAGGCGCCGGTCACGCCCTGGAAACCTTGCTGCAACTGCTCGGGCTGAACGACTCCGGCGAAATCACGCTGTCGGTTATGTGTGTCGACGATCAACCCCGCTTTGGCTGGCGTGGATTAATGCTGGATACCGTGCGGCACTTTTTCTCGGTGGACACTATTAAGCGGCAATTAGACGGCATGGCCGCCGCCAAGCTCAATATTTTCCACTGGCACCTGACGGACGATCAGGGCTGGCGTTTGGAGTCCCGCGCTTACCCGAAACTGCACGAGGACGCCTCGGGGGGCCAATATTACACTTGGGAGCAGGTCCGCGAGATCGTGAACTACGCCGCTGATCGGGGCATCCAGGTGATGCCCGAAATCGACATGCCCGGCCACAGCAGCGCCATCGCCGTGGCCTATCCGGAGTTGATGTCCGCGCCCGGTCCCTACGAACCGGAAGACCGCTGGGGCGTGCACAACCCCCTGCTTAACCCGGCCAACGATGAGGTTTACCGTTTTGCCCACGCCATTTTAAAAGAAGTCGCCGACCTGTTCCCGTTCGACTACATTCACATCGGCGGCGACGAGGTAGACCCTCAGCACTGGGAAACCAACCCGGACATTCAGGCCTTCATGGAACGCATGAAGCTGGCCGATGCTCACGATTTACACGCCTATTTCAACCAGCGCCTGTCGGCCATTCTCACCTCATTAGATCGCAAAATGATGGGTTGGGATGAAGTGTTGCACCCGGCGTTGCCCACCTCAACAGCGGTACAATCCTGGCAAGGGCCGGACGCCCTCGGCGAAGCCGCCGACGCCGGCCATCCAGCCATTCTGTCCACCGGCTTTTACCTGGACCAGCCTCAACCGGCCGGCTACCACTACCGCAATCGCATTGTTCCCGAGCCGTTGGATTTCGATACAAATATCGCCGACGGGGAAACATGGCAAACCTGGGCCTTTGAAATGCCGCGCAAGCGTGGCAGTGCCATCAAAGGCACCTTTACTCTGATCGAAAGCCCCGGTAACCAGCGCCGTGGATTTATGGACTTCGCCGGGAAATCGCGCCAAAAGCTGCACGACCTTGCGCTGACGGGCGACCGTATTCGCTTTACGCTGGATACCTGGATGGGCCCCGTTGAGGCTCGTTTAGTGCGACGCGACGAGACCTTAACGGGCGACATGATCGTCGGCAACGCGCCCTACACCACGCACGGGGAACTGACCGCACGCAGCGGTAATAACAGCGCCTTGCCGACCGAGCAACGCACACGGCCTACATTAAGCGACAAAGCCAAATCCCACATCCTGGGGGGAGAAATCGCCCTTTGGGCCGAACTGATCGACGAACAAAGCCTCGATACACGGTTATGGCCTCGGGGCTTTGTGGTAGCAGAGCGGCTGTGGTTGCCGGATGAGCGCCGCGATACCGACAACCTTTACCAGCGACTGCCCGCCGTTTCCCAATGGGCCGCCGAGTCCGTCGGGCTACAGCACTTTACCCAGGCCGACGCCGCCCGTGAAAAGCTGTTGCCCGAGGCACAACAACCACTCGCGGAGGTTCTTGCAGACACTCTGGAGCAAGCGCAGTACTACCATCGCCATCACGAAAAGTCGGCCAACGAAACCTACTCCCGCCGCGACCCATTAAACCGCTTTGTGGACACCCTGCCCGCCGAAAGTATGGCCGCACGGGATTTCTCCCGTCGCATGGACCAGTGGATCGCGAACCCTGGCGATCAGGCCGTGGCCCAAACCATCCGGGAATCTTTGGAGCACTGGCGGCAAGCGACCAAACAGCTGCTGACACAACTCAACGACGGAACGGACCCGGCCAACCTGAAAGCCAATACTCAGCGAGTGCTCACCACCGCCGAGTGGGGCCTGGTGCTGGCCGAGCACTGGCAACAACACCGTGGCTTGAGCCCGTCCCTGCGTCGTGCTGCGCACAGTGCTCTGCGTAACGCGCAGCACATTCAGGATGAGATGGTGGTGGCCATTGCCTACCCAGTCGAGCGCCTGCTGAACGCCGTTCCCGCTCCCGCCATCACAACTGACTGGATGCCCGACGACAGCTTCACCACCGGCATTGAAGGACCGGCGATGGGGCCAAACGGCGCCCTCTACGCGGTCAACTTCCAACGCCAGGGCACCATCGGCAAAGTCACCGCCCAGGATAGCGGAACCGTATTTACCGAGTTGCCAGAAGGCAGCATCGGCAACAGCATTCGCTTTGACCAACAAGGCAACCTGTGGATCGCGGATTACACCGGCCACAATGTACTTCAGCTAGACCAGGCCAGCGGCGAGGTTATCGCCACTCATCACAACAGCGACATGCATCAGCCCAACGACATCGTATTACGCAGCGACGGTACCGTGTTCGCCAGTGACCCAAACTGGGCTGACAGCACAGGCCAGCTCTGGCGCCTGAACCCGGAAGGTGCCTTCACATTGCTTGAAGCGGATATGGGCACCACCAACGGCATTGAGCTGAGCCCCGATGAAACCGTGTTGTACGTCAACGAAAGCGTGCAGCGTAACGTCTGGGCCTATGACGTCGCGGACAACGGCGACATCAGCAACAAGCGACTGTTCTACCGCTTTGATGATTTCGGGATGGACGGTATGGCGGTAGATCCAGAAGGCAATCTGTACATTGCCCGCTATGGGGCGGGAGTGATCGCGGTGCTGTCTCCAGCGGGACGTATGGTTGAACAAATACCACTAACAGGACGATACCCGACCAATATTGCATTGGATTTCTCAGGAGACAACGCGAGCGCCTACGTCACATTACAGCAGCGCGGTGCCGTAGAAGTCTTTGAATTGAGCAAAACGATAGCGCAATAGCGCCTGTAACCGCTATAACGAAGCCAGCAGCTCTTCATGCTTTTTAAAGTTTAGTCCACACCGGCGAATAAATTCCGATAGCTGGTAAAGATCGGCTTGAGAGCTGCCCTTGACTTTCGCTTCGTTCGGACGCAACGGCGGGAACACGCCGTAACCGGCCAGCAGTTCCTCTGCCAAGGGGAGCTAGATTATTCTTTGTCAGCCAGGCTTCCAGAAATCAGAGAACGAGGCAGCGCTTTCAGTGTGCACCACCTCGCTCGCGGTAATGGTCCACTACCGAAATTCAGGCGTAGACTTAAGCGCTACTTACAAAAAAGCCCATACTCCGGACTGCGATTATGGCCTACAAACGGACATGCCTCGGTCCAGCCTAATGTTTCAAATCTCAGGCTGCAACCAGAACCACAACGACCAAGAATAACGGGGTCGGTCAACATACTTGAATCATAGCTATTTGCACACCCTCCCTGCACCCGCATTCCAGGTGTTGTACATTGGCTACTATTCCCGCCGCCATTCCCGCCGCCATTCAACTCCTCTCTAAAAAACTCGGCGGTCATACAAGCTCCTGTGTATGTAATGCCGTCTTCTGGCAATATCGAACAATTTTCTACATTGCCATTCGAGTACCCGCGAAAAGTTTGAGTGGCGACCAAAGTTCCATCGGTTTCCTTGCATTCGCGTACAATATCTCGCCACGAATTGTCAGGTGGGCCATATGAACTGATAACGGACCAACTGCAAGAAACCGGCACCGCCTCCGCATTCACATGAACACCCACAAAGGCAATAAATCCTAAAATAATAATGCTTAGAATTTTTTGTATTTTCATAACATAACGCTCCTTTCATTTAATCAACAACATTATTATGTGAGGCACTTGAGCGATATCCATGATGTCACTCTTACACCCCATCGATGTAATCTGATTGTACAATCAGATACTTGAGTTAATCGCATAGGAAACATCAATTTAACTCAAATCCCTTCTCGCTTCTTGATACATAAAAAGTTGTTTCTCCCTTATCAATCTGGTTATCGACAACAATGTGTGAAAACCCAGTCTCACTCAACGTTTTGATAACTAAATCGGCGCTATCGCTAGCGTGGTCAACATCTACTACGCCAATAACTATTTGGCACGCAGTTGATTTACATACCGTAGACTTCATAGCAACGCCTGACAGATCTTGTTCTTGTGTAAACATTGATTGCAGAGACCCTTCCGCATCGTATGCCCAGTCATAGTCAATCTCTTCCACGGAAAATCGTTCGTTAACTTCATGACCAATGTCAAATTGAAAGTTATTCTTGGTTTCTTCAAGAACCCAGCTAGTGAATAAATCAGAACGCCGCCTGAATTCGTAATCTTCTTTAATAGCATCAATTTTCTCTTGCGTTGACTGCTCTGAGGAAACGGCCACATCAACCCGCTCATGAGAACAAAGTTCATCGCCAGAGGCCTTACAATTCCCGTAGGTGTTTTTAATATCAGACGCTTGGTTTATGAATTTCTTAGCAACAGGATGAGAGGGGCTAGCAGAGTCAGGGGCACTAGATAGTTCGTCAACTATCACCTGACGAGCTTCGGTTCTGGGCGAGCCATTATGGCTACTCTTACCAACCCAATAGCCACCAACGGCAGCAATTGAAACCGAGAGTAAAAATACAATGTTTTTCATATTATTGGATCCTTCCATCAAACGATAGTGAAGAGGATTCTGCACTGAAAATTGGTTCTATCTAATGAGACTTTACAGTTGAAATTTCTACTATTCAGGTTTCTGAAACGTTATTTTATATAACAAGATATTAATTTTCTTATAGGTGTCTTTATAGACAAGTCGACCAGCATACTTAATGCTTGTTCGGAATAACTTAAACCCTTAACTAAATCCGGAGTGAATAAAAATTGCGTACCACTGTACAGTGGTACGCTTTTAAAAGATAAATACAATTTTCCTAGAAGCTAGCTCGAAGACTTAATGCATAACGACGGTCTGTCCGGAAATTAAGAGCATCCGTACGCGTTCCTGCTTGGTCAAACTGCACCTGCGTCTCCGTAGTGCTATTAAGAATGTTACTTGCTTCAAAACCAACTTTAACGTTGTCGGTTATATTAAAGTAGATCGACCCATCCATAAAGCCATTGGCTTTCGCATAAACAGGTGCAAACTCATTAGAATCCCGACGTGTTACAAGATAGTCCGAGCGCCAGGTATAAGCTAATCGAGCACTAATACGACCATACTCGTACATCCCAACAACGTTGTAGTTTTCATCCGAATAACCGGGCAACGGAAGGTCCGTAAACGCTCTGAAACTGTTTCTGTTATCGTTGATTGGATCACCGTTTGTATCGAAACGCACAGAACCAAATTGATCATCACTCATTGGATCGTTAAGGTCGTTTTGATCAATATAAGTATAGTTTAGCTGAACACCTAAACCACTCCAGGCTCCGGGCAACATATCAAAAAACTGATTATACGAAACTTCGAAGCCACGGATAGATCCCGACCCATCATTGGCGGGACCGTTGAACGACACCTCTTGCGTCACGTTGCTGCGAGGATTTGTCACTTCAGCAATAAATGGGCGCTCACGGAACAAATTATCAATATCTTTGTAGAACAAAGCTAAGGATAAGGACCCCGCATCAGAAAAGTACCACTCTGTACTAAGGTCGAGATTGATTGCTTCTTCTGGCTCAAGGAAAGGATTGCGAGCGGTACCGTTGATCCCCAGGCTTCCCGGTACAAGCTCCCTATCCCCTGTATCATCATCTTCAATAATGCTGTAGTTCAGGTTAACGATTCGAGAATTACGCGTATCTCGAAGATTCGGATAGTACAAGCTTTTCGACGCACCAAACCGAACGATTACATCATCTGTTACATTCAAAGCTAGGTTCAGGCTCGGGAGTACCGTACTATAATCTGTTCCATCCACAGTAGTGACTTCTCCAAGACCGTCCGCAAAATCAACCAAGTCCTGGCTCAAGAACTCTGCTACGTCGCCTCCAACATTCGGCATTACTGTATAACCAGTAGATTCCAGCTGGTAATTGACATAGCGCAAGCCAATGTTGCCACGGTACGGCATGCTCAACGTATCGTCGCCAAAATCAAAACGAACATAGGCTTCAGCACGCTGTTCGTTAGTCGAAGTAATATCATGTGGGGCAAACGGGCTTCCCGGCGCAACTCGCCCTCCCATATCCTCCATCGCCTGGTAGCAGTTAGGATTACTTTGACCTACATCGGATGCGCCGCCAGGGTTGGTCTCACCATAGGGAGCGGTATTAAATCCTTCATCACACGCACGGCGCATAAAATCAGCAAAATTCTCCGCCGCGCTCATGTTAATAAACAAGAAGTCGTCACGGCCACCAAGCGCACCTTTACTTTGATAAAAATCATCCCATGATTGCCGTTCAAATTCGTCCGGAATAGCATTGTAGTCGCCATTTATGGAAAGCTCTGTAGACCATGGCGTATTGACAGCACCCCAGTTTGAATATTCAGTGTCTCGAACTGTCAGATCTTTCTCAGAGTGGTACACACCGAACTTCAGAGATCTTGCCCAGTTGCCCTCCAAATCGTAGGAGAAGTCCAACTTCACAGCATCCATAGAAGCGTCGGAGTCAATGGCAGTATCCAAAGCGGTTCCGAGAAAAACATCTGGGCGAGGCCCATCCCAGTTAGGGGTATAATCCGGCTCAAAAAGACGATCATTCAAGAATTCGATGTACGGTGTGCTACCTCGGAGGTCAAGATAAACATCGGATACAGAGGGCTGAGCTCGGGCGTTAATACCATTGTTCGCCATAGTCTCAGTAGACTCAACCCGTTGCACATCAAAATCTACTGTCAAACGATCAGTAGCTTGCCACGAAACGTTAAATGAAAGGTCTTCAACAGTTGTTTCAGTCTCGTTATATCGGGTGGATAAGTGCATGGGCATCTCCGCCCCAAAACGAAGCACGCCACTGGTGAACATATTATTGTCATCCCAGGTCGGACCCATCCCCTCCGGAGCTTCGTCAGCAGTCAACACTGACGAGTTTGTCCATTGTTCCCAAGCAAAACCCTGCGCCTGGGGGCCGATGACGTTTTCACGCCACTCCAGCGATGCATCAGAGCGTACATACTCCAAAGTAGTCTCTATACTGTCATCCGGGCTACGCCATTGGAATGATGTCGCGAAACCGCTACGCTCGCGGTCATTTTCCGCTGTCCTAAGGGAATATTGCCCTGGTGTATAGTACCTAACTCCAGAAGGTTGGCCTGTGAAAACTGCAGGGCCCTCAACAGGAGACTCCGGCGCTGTACCTGCAATCGCATTAGGATCCCAAGCGGCTCCGACATGAATATGTTCATCACTCCGAGAATAAAAGTTGGCGACACCAATACCATCGCCACGAGTGCGGAGATCAGAGTGAGAGGCGGAAATCAAAAACCCAAAATCACCAACATCTGTTTCCCAGACATCACTGAAAAGACCCGAAACTGAAGGGCTCCACTCTTCACGGAAATCTCCGTAGTTACCCTTGAGGGTGCCCCCGATCATACGTCCGTCTGTATCAAACGGTTTACGTGTCACTAAGTTGACGGTACCCGCGATCCCTCCAGAAACCATATCTGCCGTCTGGTTCTTGATCACTTCCACGGAACCCAAAAGCTCTGGTGAAATATCTTCAAAATTCAATCCACCATTAGGGTTGGCACTAAATGAGTCACGACCATTGATTTCACTACGCACACGGTCTAAGCCTCGCACCAAAACCCCAGTGCCCTCATCTGCATAATGGTTAGGGTCATCGGAGGCAGCAAATCGCTCAATGGTCACGCCCGGCACACGCTGCAGAGCTTCTGTCACGCTTTTATCAGGCAAAGCACCGATATCAGTCGCAGAGATGGCATCCATAACGGTGTCAGCATCTCTCTTAATATCTTGAGCGGTTTGGACACTCGAACGCATTCCACGTACGACTATTTCTTCCATTAAAACTGGCTCTTCTTGCGAGAGGGCAGGCTGAACAGCAGCCGTCATTACACCGCACACAGCCAGGCTGAGCAGCTTTCTATTGAACACGGTTTGCATGATGTTAAATCCCCTAATGGCAATATCTGTTCGGTAGTTATAGTGTTCTGTCCGGCGAAATCTCCTGACAACCTTGTCAGAAACATCCACACAGCACCCTTCCAGTGGGTATGTACCCCACACAAGGCGAGTGCACAGTTTCGAACATAGCAACCGTGAAATAAAATATCAATTAAATTTTATTTTTGTGATATCTATTTTCATAGGCGTAAGAATCATTTTCCCCGCAATTATCCAAATGGGGGGTAAAAGGCATGCTTTTTATTCTTATTTGAAGTTAAAAATAACTTATATATTTCAAAAAATTCTCAAAATTTAATGTTTTTGCAAACGTTTTCACTTCAAAAACACTCATTTCCGCGATTTGAGTCGCATTGGGCCGCTCATCCACTGGCCGTTAACGTTATTGTAGACCAGGATCCTCGAAGATGCCGCTAAGACCCGCCTGGCCTCCAATATTTATAGATTTAACGGGTTCCGAGCTCTTACAATGAAACCCGTCGCCAACCTGGAGTAGCCCCTATGAAGGATAATATCGTTCCGTTCAAGCGCCCCAGCGCCAAAGAAAAGCACAAAGGCAAAACCCTCTGCCGTAGTGGCTTCCATAAATGGAAGGTCATCACGGAGCGGAAGTTTGATGTAAAACAAGGGAAGCTGGTCACCAGTTATGAGTGTGAGCGCTGCGGGGTGAGGAAGGCAGTGTCACTTTAAGTCAAATTCAGCTGCACAGTCCGCCACTGGTTCCCCACATAACATCTACATCGTGGGCTCTCCTGTCATAACCATTCTCCCTCTAATTCAAAAACGATTTACTAGTGGCGCTTCGTATTATAGCGAGGCGTCCATTTTGTTGTTATATTCAAGTCGACCTTAACATAAAAACAAATAACCGAAGATTTAGAAGGTGTTACATGGACAACAGAGGAACATTGTTGGCAGTAATACTCTCAGCCTCGCTAGGGGCTCTAGTTGGCTACGAAGTCGACAGTTTTTCACCAACCCCTACTCTGAAAGGTCATGAGAGATTTTCTAGAGAGTGTTCTGCCATATCACCACCAAGCAGTTCAGCAACGAATGACTACGGCGTTTATCAACAGGAGCTAGAAAAATACAGGAGAGGAAAAGAAAATCACAACAAAGAAAAATCAACAAACATCCAGGCTAGAGAATATCCAGAAATCAGATCCTTTCAGGAATTTTCACAAAGAGAAATATGGAAATATCAAGAGAAAAAGATCTCTATATTCAGAGAATTTTTAGAAAATTCCAAGCATCAATCACCTTCCGAGATCGTTAGCGACCAGTATCAAAAAGAGCCTATTGATTACGATTGGGCTCAGGAGCAAAGAACAATGATTATGGGAATAATCGAGGGAGCAGAAAATTCGTTATCCAACGTGACGCCACTTAATGTTAATTGTAGATCGAAAAACTGCCAAATTGTTGTGGCGGATAATGGCGATGGATCTAATAATAAGCTATTCGATGATTTCACAAAATCTGCAGAAAGTATTTACAGTGAATCAGACTCTTCATTTTTATCCACCTACTTTTACGACCACAACAGGGGAGAGTTGGTCATATATTTATCCGAGGAAGGTGACTCTTCTCTTTTTAACCTTCCATCAGCTAACCAGTAACGGAGGAGTATCGTGACAAGCCTTGCCTAGGCTGGTCATCCTTTCACCATAAGGGACGAGGCAGGACGCCAGGCATTCAATGACTAATGCTTTAAGGAGATAGAATGATGAGGAAAAGCTTAATTTTAGGTTTTTTGTAATGCTTTTTTCAATGGCCGCACACGCGTATGTCAAGGTGGCGGAGTACGGGGATCCAATCATTGGCAATGACTACAACGATTGTGAATTCAATAAAACGTATGGGGCGGGAGGGCCAGGGTATCGCTATGACGAATACACAATTACCTGCCCTTCCTATGGCACTTATGTAGTTGGCGTACGTACTCAGAACCCCAGCCAGCCTTACTACAGCCCTACATGCACATTCTACCCTCAAGAAGATGGTTATTTCGCCGAGGGCAACTGTGAAAACTGGAGAGTTTATTTAACGGACTGATCAGAAGTACAGGGCTCTAGCAGAGCCCTGTACTATTCGACAAAGCTACTTTTTAGCAAAGCAACTATTTTTCAGATCAATTAAGTTTTTCATTTGACTTAGCGAGGAAATAATCATGTAGATATACTCAAAATAATTCTTCCGGTATAACTCCACAGCTGAATCATCGCTTAGTGAAGATGTAATGGCACCCCGTCGTTGAATTGATGGGCTCGCCACCAGTTGTAGCAATCCATTAAATAATATCTGATATCTCTTATCGCATGGGGCAGTAGCTTTTTAGGAAGTTTTCATGTGACGGTATTTTCTCGACAGTTCTTGCAATACTGTTTTTTAGCTTATCGAGATTATTGATTATCTGATCTTTATCCATTACATGCGGGAAGTGGTGGTAGTTACGTGGCTCAATTCCTTGGTTCAACATCACTTGCAGCCAATTGGCTGACCGGAAAATATCGCTGTTATACGGAGATACCACGCCCGATTCCCTGAACAGCTCCATCCTAGACGCGAGTGAATCCGGAATCTCCATATCACGGCAATCGCGCCAATAGGGTGTATCGTTCCGCCCGGTAGCTTTGTAGTGCAGTACAATAAAATCGCGAACTCGCTCGTATTCGGTTCTCAGTAGCTCGTTGTAGTGATCGGTCAAAGCATCGCTGCAACCGCCGAACGGGAACAGTTGCAATAATCTCGTCACTCCGATTTGAATCAAGTGAATGCTGGTCGATTCGAGTGGTTCTACAAAACCACCCGACAAACCTATAGCAACACAGTTTTTAACCCACGCTTTCTTGCGGCGGCCTGTTTTAAATTTGAGCAGGCGCGGTTCCGAACGAACACTTCCGTCAAGATTGTCCAGTAAGGTTTTTCGGGCATTTTCATCAGAGATATAAGCGCTTGAATAAACATATCCAGTACCCTGACGATGCTGCAGCGGAGTTTTCCATTGCCAGCCACCTTCATGAGCAATAGCGCGTGTATAAGGCGGAATATCACCAGAGAAGTCTGTCTGTAACGCCACCGCGCTGTCATTACGCAGCCAATGCCCCCAGTCTTCATAGCCAGCTTTCAATGTCTGCTCGATCAGAACGCCACGAAAGCCCGTGCAGTCGATAAAAAAATCGCCGTCGATGCGCTCACCAGATTCCAGAACTACCGTTTCGATAAAGCCGGTATCAGTATCCTGCTTGATATCGACGACCTTACCCTCAATTCTTTTAACACCATTCTTCTCGCTGATACGACGTAAATAGCGTGCGTAAAGGCTTGCATCAAAATGATAGGCATAGTTGAGCTTGGGTTTCTCTATGATGGAAAACTTGTGATATTTCGCTGCCTGTAATTCGAAGCAAAAATCGTCTAGTTCGCTCTGATAACCATAGGTTTTTGCGGCCAGCCAATAGTGGTAGAAATCACCGATCCAGGGGGATTTCCCAAAATCACCGAACGAGTGAATATAGCGGTGATTTATGCGAGTCCAATTCTCGAAGGATATCCCCAGCTTGATAGTGCCAGCGGTGGCGCTTAAAAATTCCTTTTCATTGATACCATGCATTTTATGAAAAGCACATATTGTCGGAATGGTAGCCTCTCCTACCCCAACTGTCCCTATTTCCGAGGATTCAATGAGTGTGATGTCCAGCAATGTGCCCAACTGCCGCGATAGCGCCACAGCCATGCACCAACCTGAAGTACCGCCGCCAGCAATAACCACTTTTTTTACTTGTTGAGACATGAGGGCTCCGGTACTTGAACGAAAAACGTAACTCTATGGTAACTGTAGGAGACGACATTGGTGCTAGACTCTTGGGTCTAATCATACACAGTCAATGAAAATACTAATTGTCAATCGTCCTTTACGGGGGTCGGCTTCGGGTACAAAGTTGGGGCTAATTGAAGCGCTGTGTAAACTTTGTCGACGATACACAATAAGCCGATTGAAGATACCTTTTTGGTTTCTAATCCGTTCAAACAATGTCGTGTCACCATTGATATACCCTTTCTGCGGAATGTTGTCACCACCATTCTCATTTTCTAGTGATTTGAAATAGGGAATCCGCCTCTCATCATCGATAGTTTCGAAACCCGTTTTCTTATGACGATAAAAGGACGTCCCTCCCAGGTTTTCTTTAAACAAATAAAATACAGCCGCCAACGCATCACGCTTTGTCGAATCAAAGTGAGGAATTCGCTGTAAGAGCACTAACTGATCCACAGGCGTCGTTACAATTGAGTACTGGCACAAAGACAATCCAAGCTTTGTTCCTGTTAGCTGAAATACTTCCTTTAGTTGCTGTTTTAACGAGCTTAATAGTAACGACTTGAAACTAATCGGGACTGCCGCTCGCACACCTGGATAAAACGGTGAATTCTGGACAAAACGTTGTTGACAAGCATGCTCTACCAATAGCTCAGCGTCCTGCAAAAAGTTATCGACCACCAATAGGGGCGATTTTTCTTCGCCCAGCTGATGAATATTAGTGATCATATTGGAATTTAACGATAGTTGCATTTTTTGCCTCAGCGTGGCGTCTTCATTATCCAAGAGAACTTTTATCGACACATCAGGAAAATGCATATTTTCAGGTTTATTTCCTATCACCTGGATTTAAGTAATAAGTGCAAACGATCATTCGGCCAGTAAGTTCCCTGATTACGCCATAAAACTTTGTTCTGTGCTCTATAACCTAGCGCCTTTCGGAGCAACTTTGGGACCAGACCATCACTAATTGAATGTGCCGTATAAACCATCACCTGTGCTGACAAGTTAATGTAGCTGCTTTGGCCGCTACTTCTTCAGCCCTAGGCTTCCCACTTCTATTGGCATCAGCGGTTTAATTTATTACTAAGCAAAGCCCTTAGTTTTCTAGCGCCAAGCCTATCCAGAGTGTTCAGAAAACCTCTCGCCTCTAACGGAAGGTGGGAATTAGCGTTCTCCGGTCCATTAAAAATATAATACTCAAAAATGTGCTTCCAGGCTGCTCTCTCATGATCAGATTTGTCTCGAATTCCGAGCATGGCAAAATGGAGTGCATTCATACCAGAGGTTAAAAAGGCCGGCGCGTCATCCCACCAGTAATTTACCAGAATATTGTAGCGCGCCAAGCTCTCTACATGGTGCCACCACATAGCCGGTATAAACAAGGCATCACCAGGTTCCAAGTCAACGACTAGAGCCGTTGAAAGTGCATCTTTAAAACGAGGAAACTTTTCAAAGTCGGGATTTTTGAAATCGACCAAACTAATAACCTGCCCTCCCGGTGTCGGATCGAGCGGCCCAGGATAAAGATTGCCTATTTGATCAGGAGGGAAAAGCGTAAATCTTCGCCTACCAGCAACACAACATGCTATATTATCTAAAGCATCAAAATGACAGGTAGCCGTGGCTGCTCCACCGATCCAAATACTAACTCTTTCATCCAATGCTTCAGGGTGTTTATCCCTAGGAACTACCAAGTTATTTCTATCATTAAAACCTGGAAAATGCGTACTGATTATATTGGATGCAATATAGTACGCCGGGGCATCCAATTCATCAGCTTCTTCCAAGATAGTATCCAGGATCTCATCAATGTATCCTTTAAAACTTTTATAATTGAGCTCCGTGCAGTTTTCGTTATAAAACATTTTTCCTTTGTTTTGGGGGGGGATTTTACATACGATAGAAGGGATACCGTTGTAAAAAGATTTCAGGTAATCAACTGATGACCTATCAGAAATCCGCCCTTGCTGAACTAGAGGCCAGTCATCAACAATTTTTTTAAAAATAACTGGCTTTGCAGAATCAATCACATCTTTTGGAATGTTATGTGAATTAATTCCATTCAGTATATTAATTTCTTTCACAGTCAATTAGTGTGTCCACTTGCCAAAAGTTTACGATTTTTCCAATCAATCAGTTTTTCAAAGTTGGACATGGAATTAGCAAGAAAATAAGCTGCCTGAAGAAAACCAGACTTATTAAGTTTCTCAAGTTCTTCACCGCTTAGTTGGGATAATTTTTCAACATTGATTGTTTCAAATCCATTGAACTTTAACTTATCTTGATTTACAAGCTGTATATCCAAAGTGACAGGCTCTAGTAGCTCATGCTTATTGAACGCTTCAAACATTATTTTAGTAAGGTGCATACCATCATTAATTGTGTCCAAAATCGTTGTAATATAATTGAGATATGGACTGCGCCCGCCATTCTCTAAAAACAACGCCTCGCCTTCATCACAGCATGCCTTGGGGTGCTTCAAATCAATGTGGACAACAGGTTCCCGCTGCTCTGAGCCACTATCCGCTTCACGTTGAACTCCTATTGAAAAAGGACCTCTTGCCACAGCGGCTGGTACATATTCAGCGCGCCACCCAACATGCCGTTGCTGTGCCGGATCAGCTTCTGTCAAGAACAAATTTTCATCTTTTTGCAATCCAAAAAACACAACAGCCTGATGCTCACCCGTTTCTGGGTCTTTACGGCACAGTATTGGATACTCTTTTTCGATCTCGCGGAGTTCAGTAAAAAATGTAATGGTGCTAGCTAAGTTGTCACCGAGTTCAGTTGAAAAACTTGCATTAACTCTCAATTTTTCATGAGTAATATTATTTAATGATTCTATTTTTTGCATTTAAAGTAACCAAATTACTTACACATTATAACGAATTTTATGAGATGAATTAACAGAAGAACCGCCCAGCAGGCGGTTCTTCTGTTGTCAAGCAACTTTTAAGTATAAACTTAGAAGTTGTAACGAGCACCCAGTTGGTAGCGAGCCCCCAAATCAGAGTACTCTATCAACATGTCTGAATTGCGGGCATGCTCACGACGATCTTCTCCGGTGATATTTATACCTTCGAAAAATACAGCTAAATTGTCCGTGACGTGATAAGTCACATTCAAATCGACTTGTGAACGATCTTCAACGTATCCAGGGTTGTTAGACCCCCAACCAGTTCTGTTCAGGAATTTATCGCGCCAGTTGTAAGCAAGCCGGGCTTCGAACCCATAGTTTTCATACATCAACACCAAGTTTGCAGTATCACTAAGACCTAACAATGCAAATTGGTTTTCCGTAATATCCAAATTGTCGAATTTTACATCACCCCTTACGATGGTGTAGTTGGCCTGAACACCAAAACCCGTATCACCAAAGAAGTGTTGCCCTGCAAACTCAGCACCATAAAGCTTCGCTTCACGGTTGTTAACGGTACTACTGAACTGGTAGCTCATCAGTGGATCGTCGTCATTCGGAGTGATGAACTCATACCCGCTCTGATCATTAAAGTCCTGTCTCACTGTACCATTATAGTCATCAGCGCCACCAGGATAATCGTCCGGGTTAGCAAGGACTTGCATCATTGCATAAATGCCAGCGTTATCAACGTTTTCACCGATACTTTCCAGTGCTGCTACAGCTGCTTGCGCTCTCGGGCCAGCGGTTTGGTCTCGAACACCAAACGTTCGCTCTATTGTTTCTGTTCCCGTGAAATTCTGAACGCGTTTTTCAAACACCCCGGCAGATACGTAGCTTGCGTCATCGAAGTACCACTCGAGGGACAAATCAACATTATTTGATGTAAGCGGTTTCAGCTGTGGGTTTTGTCCGGTTGCTTGAACAGTGGTACCAGCATTCAGCGTAGAGCCGTTTGGTGCACCATACGAAACGACTGACCCCAAACTTGCTAAACCAGGACGAGCGATGGTTTTGCTGAAGGACATTCTACCTATTAAGTCATCCGATAGGTGGATGGAAAGATCCAGGCTTGGCAACAACGCGTCATAACTCTGCCCGTCAACAGTTGCGGTGCCCGCTGGCGCACTTACAGGAGTAAAGTCGTTATCCGACGACCATATATAGTAAGCCAACGGAGGGGTATCTGAAGATGAGGTTTGGTCGGTAGTTTCATAGCGCAAACCTGCGAGTATTTCAACATCAAAACCGCCCACTTGGCCTTTAGTGCCAAGCTGGAAGTAAACAGCATCGGTATCTTCCTGAATTTTGTTATTACCTCTACTGTTGCGAATCCCGTCTGGGTTCTCATCATTCATCACGCCAATATAGGCGTTTTGATCGCTGTATTCGTCTACCAGAAAATTAGCTAGGTCGCGTGCGTCCGCGCGGAAGCCGATGTTAGGCGAGTTGCCAGTACTCGGATCGTCAAACTCGCCGGTCACGTCGAAAGGTTCAAAGAGGCCATCAGGGAACTCGCCAGGCGCTGAAGCACCCCAGCCACCCAATATCTGAGCGTTATTACCATTGTAGGTTATGGTGTCTGATTCCATTTCGCGGCGCTCAATACCAAAGTCAAAATAGCTGCCGTCATCAAACTCCCATGTGGCATCCAGCTTTATCTGGTTTACTTCAGAGCGCTGCTCAGCTGACCATACACGCATTACTGAAGAGCTGAGATTCTCCTCCAGGGTGCCCATACTGTCGTCGATAGTGTGGTTAAAAGTAGGGATCTCGCCACCACTGAACTGCCAGCTTGCACCACTTTTGATGCTGGAACCAACACCTACAGCAAGTGAACCTGCATGGCCTGGGCCGGCAGGCAGGCTCTCCATAGTTGAGTGGTGCGCATCCAGCCTTACGGAAAATTGATCGTTAACAGCCCAATCCAAATTCAGACCTGTAGATTCCAGAGTGTCGTCCTGTGCACGATATTGCTGCTCGACACCATAATCATACCGATCAACGCCATAGTCCTCGGTGATAAACTTTGGCGTTTTAATAGTTGAATCATCAAATTCAACGCTTGTGACGTTACTACCATTTTGAATCCAAGTAGTTGACTCACCGCGATGCTCAGTCCGAGAATTTTCCGCGAAGGTATGATCCAGGGTGGCCGTCAGGTTCTCAATAGGCCTGTATTGGAGGGTAAGCTGCGCATTAGTACGTTCACGTTGACGGTCAGAGAAAGTATAACGAACATCGTTGGGGCGCGAATAAAGCTGACCAACATCTGGCGCATTCTCGAATATTGCGCTGTTCGCCGGGTTGTCATAAATGGTTTGGTTGTCGCCGCCTTCCCATTCTGCAACAGTCCAGTCGTTAACGGTGGCGCCAATGAAGCCTGAGTCACGCTCTGAATAGCTTGCGCTCAAAGACACACCAAACACACCATCGTCATCAGACCAGCTGAATATACCAGAAACTTCAGGAGTGACGTCATCGCCAGTGCGATTAGTGGTATCCGCTATCGCTTTACCACCGACGCTAACCTTGAGACCTGGGTTATCCAACGGTCTGGCCGTTTTAACGTTTACAGTTGCACCAATGCCACCCGTCGCGATATTAGCTTTACTGGTTTTGTATACTTCTACGCCAGAAACGGCATCAGAAGACAGGTTAGCGAAGTCAAATGCACGTGAGTTACCGCCTCGTGTCGTGGAGTCCGCACCTGAGCTACCACCGTAAGCACTACCCGTTGGAAGGGTTCTTCCATTCAGGGTAACCATATTGAAGTCAGGACCGAACCCGCGAACGGTTATTTGCGAGCCTTCACCGTTAGTACGATTGATTGAAACACCAGTGATGCGCTGCAGTGATTCAGCCAGGTTGGTGTCCGGGAATTTACCGATATCCTCGGCGGAAATGGCATCAACCACACCGGCACTATCACGCTTGATATCCATTGACCGCTCAAGCGACGCCCGAATACCGGTAACCACTACCTCTTCCAGCACTGGCTCACCTTGTTGAGCTAGCGCACCGCTGCTAAAACCAGCCAAGGCCGTTGAGGCCACTACAGTAGCCATCAAGCGCTTTTGAAAGTACTTCTTATTGGAATTCATGGAACTCTCCTTACTGAGACCAGGTTATTATCGTCGGTGCCTATGTAGTACCTATGCACCGCAAATCTTTGAATCAACAATTTTTCTAATAGCTGTTGTACTGGGTTTGGTCGACTGTTGTCTTTGAACACTGACCGCATCGCTCCTTTGCGTCACTATTTTTTCCTACCTACCAGCTTAGACGCTCCCACACATCAATATCATGGATTTCTACAGTGCATGAGACTCAAACCTTAACGGCAATTTAGAGGCGGGCGTGCCGCCCAAATCGACATAAAAGTTATTATGACTATAAATATTAGTCTTGCAGACTATTACACTCGCACCCATAGGTTGTCAACAATTAATCAGCTTTATTGAAAGGGGATTAATTCCGAGTGAAAAGACGCTCTATAAACATAGACCGCGCTTGGATGATGCGCAAACATAATCAGGCATCAGGCAGAGCCAAACTAACTTTTTGAAAGTTATTTTATATATAAAATATATCGGGTAATTTATTACTTCCTCTCACCCAGTTCCTGCTCCAGCAGGCCGAGCAATGTTCCTACCCCATTGCCTTTAAGGCGCTCAAGCAGACTTGCCAGGGCATCCACCTGTTCTCGTCTGAAATGGCCATCCGGCGTCGGTTGTAGACGTCCTTTAACGACCATACGTTCGACGAATGACTCGCTGACACCAAGACGTGTTGCGGTCTCTTCAACAGATAGATGGTTCTGCACATGTACCTCTGGCACTGAATCAATTTAGACTGGTTAGACCCTTTAGAGAGGTTCGACCCTCATGAAGGTCTGATCGAGCTGTGTCATAATGCGGCCTGCTTGGCCTATTGCCTGAAACTTTCCGCTAACGCGGGAGCCAACCCCTACCAAAGTCGAGACGTCGATGAGCAGCAGAGGCATCCTCTATACCGTTTCCGCGCCTTCCGGGGCGGGTAAAACCAGCCTGGTCAACGCTTTAGTAAAGTCCAGCCCGGAAGTCTGTGTATCCGTCTCACACACCACCCGGCCAAAGCGGCCCGGCGAGGAAGATGGGGTCAACTACCACTTTGTGGATCTCCCCCTGTTCGAACAAATGCTGGAAGAGGGCGCTTTCCTTGAGCACGCTCAGGTCTTTGGCAATCTTTATGGGACATCCCGTCACTGGGTGGAGCAAACACTGGCGCAAGGCATGGATGTCATTCTGGAAATCGACTGGCAAGGTGCCTATCAAGTACGCCAGTTGCTGCCCAACACCGTCAGCCTGTTCATTTTACCGCCATCGCTGGCCGCGCTGCGGCAACGTCTCACTGGCCGAGGACAGGACGACGCCGAGGTCATTGAGGCCAGAATGAATGAGGCCATTAATGAGATCAGCCACTATCGGGAGGCCGATTACCTGATCGTTAATGACGACTTTACCACGGCACTGGCTCACTTTCAGGCGCTCATTAGCAGCCAGCACCTGAGACGCGAGCGACAAGAGCAACTGCACGCCGCTATGCTGCAAGAGTTGTTAGGGTAACGGCACCGTTTCGGCAGAAACACCAGGCTGACGCACACCCCCCGATTTGTGTACAATAATCGGCCTGATTCCCGAATTTCCGGCAACGGCAGCCCGGCGAGCCCAGAAGCCGCCCCGGCGCCCCTTGAAGTCAGGGGCCGCCGTCGCCACCAATAACCTGTGAGAATGAAACGCTATGGCCCGTATTACCGTTGAAGATTGCCTGGATCATGTCGACAACCGTTTTGAACTGGTGATGGTCAGCGCCAAACGCGCCCGTCAACTGGCGGTGGGCGGCAAAGACCCTCTGGTTGCCGAGGAAAACGACAAACCCACCGTGATTGCCCTGCGCGAAATTGAAGAAGGGTTTGTAGATGCCAGCATCCTGCTGGAAGCGGACGAACCGATGCGTCCGGAAGGACCGAGCGAAGAGCACATCCAGGAGACCGAGGCCCAGCCCGGCAACGAGTAATCGCATTGCCCGCAGTCATGGCCGGGAATCACGCCCGGCTTACGTTGGAGGACGGCTTTGCAAACTATTGAAGCCTTAAGTCACAGGCTTTCATCCTACCTCGACTACAGCCAAATCAATTTGGTGAAGCGGGCGTACTTTTACGCGGAACAAGCCCACGACGGCCAGAATCGGCGCAGCGGCGAAGCCTACATTACCCATCCGCTCGCCGTCGCCGACATTCTCGCCAGCATGCACATGGACCATCAAAGCCTGATGGCTGCCATGTTGCACGATGTCATTGAAGATACCGCCATCAGCAAGAAGGCCATTGCCAGGCAATTTGGCGAAACCGTGGCCGAACTGGTTGACGGGGTCAGCAAGCTCACCCAGATCGAGTTCGAATCCCACGCTGAGAAGCAGGCCGAGAATTTCCAGAAAATGGCGCTGGCCATGGCCAACGACCTGCGGGTGATTCTGGTCAAGCTCGCCGACAGACTGCACAACATGCGCACGCTCGGTGCCATGCCCCCCGAGAAGAAGCGCCGCATCGCCAAGGAAACCCTGGAGATCTACGCGCCCATCGCCCACCGGCTGGGCATGAATGATATGCGCCTGGAGTTCGAGGATCGCGGCTTTTACGCGATGTACCCGCTCCGAGCCAGCCGCTTGCAAGCCGCCTTGAAAACAGCCCGGGGCAACCGCAAGGAACTGGTGGAGCAAATCCAGACGGCCATCGAGAAACGCCTGTCCCGCGAAAACCTGACCTCCCTGGTCATTGGCCGGGAAAAGCACCTGTACAGCATCTACGAAAAGATGCGGCAGAAAAAGAAGTACTTCAAGGAGATCATGGACGTCTACGCCTTCCGCATTATTGTGGACAGCGTGGACACCTGCTACCGCGTACTGGGTGTGATTCACAACCTTTATAAGCCGGTAGCCGGCGAGTTCAAAGACTATATCGCCATCCCCAAGGCCAACGGCTATCAGTCGCTTCACACCGTCCTGCTCGGCATGCACGGTGTCCCTATTGAAGTTCAGATCCGCACCAAGGAAATGGACGAGATGGCCAATAACGGGATTGCCGCGCATTTTCTCTACAAGAACGACGGCGACGAAAGCATCAGTCACAACCGCGCCCGGCAATGGGTCCAGGGCCTGCTGGAAATGCAGCGCCGAGCGGGGGATTCTCTGGAGTTCATCGAGAACGTCAAGATCGACCTGTTTCCGGACGAAGTCTACATATTCACCCCCAAAGGCCGAATTGTAGAACTGCCCCAAGGGGCCACCCCCATCGACTTTGCCTACGCAGTACACACCGACATCGGCCACAACTGTGTCGCCTGCCGCGTTAATGGCCGCCTGGCGCCCCTTTCCCAGCCGCTGCAAAGCGGACAAAAGGTGAACATCATCACCTCCCAGGGCGCCCAGCCAAACCCGAATTGGCTGAACTTTGCCGTCTCCGGCAAGGCGCGCAGCGCCATCCGCCACTTCCTCAAACACCAGCGGCACCACCAGTCAGTCGCCCTCGGCAAGCGCTTGCTGAGCCGCGCCCTGACCGAAGCCGACCTGGAACTCGACCAGCTCACCGAAGAGCAAACCGCACAACTGCTCGCCGCCACCCAAATGAAGTCCATGGAGGATCTACTGGAGGATATTGGGCTGGGAAATCGGGTCGCACAGGCGGTTGCCAAGCTGCTGCAACCAGATGCGGAAATCAACCCGCCCAGCGGCAGCATCTATTCACCGCTGACGATCGATTCTTCTGAAGGGATGATGATTACGTTTGCGCGCTGCTGCCGACCCATCCCAGGTGATCCCATCATCGGTCACATCAGCTCGGGAAAAGGCCTGGTCGTGCATCAGGACACTTGCCACAATATCACCGAGCTGCGGCACAAGCCCGAGAAGATCAGCTACGTGAACTGGGCGCCTACCGTTTCGGGGGAGTTTCTGGTGGATATCCGTGTTGAGGTGGAGTCCGAGCGCGGCATCATTGCCACGCTGGCCACGCGCATAACGGAGCAGGGCGGCAGTATTGAACACATCAAGGTCAACGAGCGGGACGCTCATAACAGCGTGATCAATCTGTGCATCGGTGTCCACAACCGCGTTCACCTGGCCACGATTATGCGGCGCCTGCGCAACCTGAACTTCGTATTGCGCATCAATCGCGCCAAAAACTAACGATTAGCGGTGCTCCGCCCCAGTCCACCGAGCCTGCCCCTGGCGCCAGGCCCAGACGAAGAACATCAGCCCAATCACCGCCGTCACCGCCCCCACGTAACCCGTCACACTGCGTCCAAAGCCCATGGAAATGGCCATTCCGCCGAGCATGGGTCCAATGGCGTTGGCGGTATTGAACGCCGCGTGATGAGAGGCGGCGGCCAACGTCTGCGCACCCACGGCCACATCCATCAAGTGGGTTTGCAGCGGCGGAGACATCATTGCCACCGTACCGACCAGAAAGGTCATAATTAAAATGCTCCACAACTCCCCGGTTGAGGACGGGAAGAGCAGAAATATCACGAGGCTCCACAACAAGGCCCCGCCCACGGCCCGAAACTGAAAGCGGTCAAACAGCCAGCCGCCGATAATGTTGCCTAAAAAACCACCGGCGCCAAAAATCGCCATGGCGACGGGAATCCAGCCCTGATTCACCCCGGTCACATGCAACAGAGTCGGCGCCAGGTACGCAAATACGCAAAAAACGCCCGCGAAGCCCGTCGCGCCAATCATCAGTGCCAACCACACCTCTGGGCGGTGAAAAGCCCGCAGCTCCGCAGAGGGACGATTTCTCGGCTGGCTGCGATCAAGCGGAAGGTAAATCACAATCAAGGCGACCGTCAGCACGGCAATCACTCCCACCAGCCCGAACGCATAACGCCAGCTGAACCACTGCCCCAGCCAGGTGGCGAGCGGGTTCCCTACCAGAACCGCCAACGTCAGGCCAATCATGACCCGGCTCACCGCCTTGCCACGATCCCCGGGAGCGGCCAGATCCGCCACCACAAGCGCCGCCACACCGAAATACGTCCCGTGCGGCAACCCGGCCACAAAACGGGCCACCATCAGTGAACTGTAATTAGGCGCCAGCGCGCTGATCACGTTCGCCACCGCATAAAAGGCCATCAAACCAATCAGCAAATGACGACGATACAATCTTGCACCAAACACCGCCAACAACGGAGCGCCCACCACCACGCCCGCCGCATAAGCGCTGATCACATACCCGACCTGGGGCTCACTGACCCCCATGCCCGCCGCGATGCCGGGCATAAGGCCCATGGTCGCAAACTCACCGGTGCCGATGGCAAAGCCTCCCACGGCGAGCGCAATTTCAATCAGCCAAATCTGGGCTTTTGTCAGTTTGGGCGCACTGGGCGTCATAACGGTATACCATTGCCTTTAGCCAACAGCACAGGCACAGTCACCACAGAGGGCACCGGGTCCGGGCTGTCGGTCAATTGTGATTGTGGGGAGAAAGAGGTTATTTGGGGTGTGAATCCACAGCTGCGGCGCAGTATACAGGATTTTCGCGCGAGACGCTCCGTCACTCTCTGGCCCCGAGGGGCAGGCTTCCACTATACTTGGTGGTTTTTCGAGCCGAGTAAGGACGTACATTCATGACCAATCGCGCCGTAATTCACACCAAAAATGCGCCCGAAGCCATCGGCACGTATTCCCAGGCCGTCAAGGTGGACAACACGGTTTACCTCTCCGGCCAGATCCCGCTGGATCCGGGCACCATGACCCTGGTGGAGGGAGGTTTCGAAGCTCAGGCAGAGCAGGTGTTTAAAAACCTGGCCGCCGTCTGTGAGGCCGCCAACGGCAGCCTGAATCACATCGTCAAACTGAACCTGTACCTGACCGACCTCGATAATTTCGCGGTCTTGAACGAAGTGATGGGGCGGTATTTTCGCGAGCCGTTCCCGGCGCGTGCCGCCGTGGGCATCAGCCAGTTGCCCAAAGGCGCTTTGGTGGAGGCGGAAGGCGTCATGGTGCTGTGACAACCCCGCCTCGACGGGCGGTCAGCGCTCCAGCAGCGAGTCAATCAGCTGCAGGATTGCTGCCCGCCGCGCCGATGGCAGTTGCGGCCACACCCGCTGCAAAATCGCCAACTCTTCCCGCAAAGGCTCCGCATCCTTCGGTAACGTGTAGTCTGCCGCCGCATCGCGGATGGCCGGGGTGCTTTCAATCTCCTCCGCCCCCTGGAAAAACCAGCCCACCGGCATATTCAAACACTGAGCGGTGCGATACAGCTGCACAGCGCTCAATTTATTTTCACCATTTTCATAGCGGGATATCTGCTGCTGAGTGGAGCCAACCGCCTCTGCCAGTACGGCCGCGCTAATGCCCTGTTGCTGGCGCAGCTTCCGTAGACGGGCTCCAAGATAACGATCAAATTCATTGACCAATGGTTTGGACATGACAATCAAAACCCTCAACAGGTTAAATAAACGTATATACGCGCTTGACGGGTATACTATCCGACCGCTATGCTGCCTTCAGCAACATAAATAATGTAATTGGCCGCTCGGTACAACGTTGCCGGAGCAACCAAACGCTATGCCATGCACTATGGAGGACTGCTGTGCCGGATGCCAAGAGCCCTCAACCTGTACCCCAGGACCCTTCTCTGGATCTGCTCAACCTGGATGACGACCTGGCCGAACTGGGCGACCGATGCGCCTTTCTGTGCGATGCAGTCATTGCGCTGTTAAAAACCGACGACTGCATTGATCCCTCCACCCTGGGCGGCATCCACGCCTACTCAGATACCATTAAAGGGTACATCGAACAGCTCCGGGAACGACTGCAGCGTGTACGTACGCAAATACCCGTCGACCTGAAGCACGTCGGTCCGCACTGACCGGAATGTTCAAGAGCACATTATTGTCGGCTGGCGAGTGCCTCTGCGCCTCGCAGCATAGCCACCACCAGCTCTTCGGCATCGAATTTGGTCAGCGCTTCGTTCGCACCGACCTGATGCGCATAACTGACACTCATCTCGCTGTTCAACGAGGTGTGCAGGATAATGTAGCTGTGGGTTAACGTTTTGTCATCACGTACCTGAAAAGCCAGCTCGTAACCATCGAGGCCGGGCATTTCAATGTCGCTGACCAGGATATCCACGGGATTACCGGCTTGCGCGCTGTCGCGCATCCATTGCAAGGCCTGATCGCCGGTCGTTACCACATGGTAAGGAATGTTGATGCTGTCCAATGCATCCTGCAATTGCTTTCGCGCCACATGCGAGTCATCCACCAGCAATATGTTCAAGGGCCGTAACAATTCACGCTGCACATCCGTAAGCGTTGCATAACGGCTGCGCGGTGGATCGGGATAAATTTGTGAGAACAACAACTCCAAGTCGATTAACTGCACGGCCCGGTCTTCATGCATGAATAACCCGGTCACAAACGCGCCGGTGCCCAGCATTTCCGGCGGTGGCTTAACCGCCTTCCAGTCCGCATCCATAATACGATTGATGCCACGCACCAAAAAGCCAATATGCCGACGCTGGCAGTCGGTAATGATGATCGACCCTTTATGCATCTCCTCTTCCGTCAGAGGGCGATAGCCAACGGCACAAGCCAGATCGATCACCGGAAGCGTGGTGCCGCGCACCGTCGTCACGCCCAGCACGGCCGGGTGGTCCTTCATTACCCGATTAAAACGGGTGAAAGGAATGATTTCGCGCACTTTGAGGGTACCCATCGCGAAAGACTGCGTGGGCGTCAACTGGAATAAGAGAAGTTTTTGAACGTGCTGAGCGGTACCGTTCATAGTCGGGGATCGATGTCTGGTCGTCGGGGTATTTGTTAACCGTTATCGGCCAACCCTGCAAAAACCAAAGGGGCAAAACACAATTTTTTGCCGCCGAGGCCCGTCAGGCGATGTTCCCCACCGCAGGCTCACCACCGTCCGTATGCTGCGCCTGCAGACGGGTGTCAGCAAACGCCTTCATCACGTAATCTACGCGGGTTTCAGGAGATTTGTGCTGCCGCGGCTTAAGTGTCTCAATATGGCGCAGGCGCGGCAGCAAACCCAGCCCGTTGGCCATCTGGATCGCCAACCCGGGTCGGGCGTTCAATTCCAGCAGTTGCGGCCCGCGGGTTTTATCCAGCACGATATCGGTCCCGATATAACCCAGCTCCGTCATTTCATAGCAACGGGACGCCAACACCAGCATTTCACGCCAGTCCGGCACTTTGATTTCATGGAGTGGGCGGTGCGTATCCGGGTGCAGGATAATGGGAGCCCCGAACTGCACGGCTTTACGGCAGCGGCCACTGGCAATGTCCAGCCCTACGCCCACCGCGCCCTGGTGCAGGTTCGCTTTGCCGTCCGACGCGTGTGTGGCCAGGCGCAGCATGGCCATCACCGGGTAACCTTTGAACACCACCACGCGGATATCCGGCACCCCTTCGTGGGAATAACCATCGAAGATATCGTCAAACTCGATCAGGTCCTCGACGATCACCACATCCGGTTTGCCGCCGAGAGAATACAAACCCGCCAGCGTATTGGACATATGACGACGGATTTCCTCAATACCGATTTCCGCTCCCGAGGGTTTGATGAACTTATCACCGTGGCGACCAACAATCACCAGAATACCCTTGCCGCCCGAGCCTTTTGCGGGTTTGATCGCAAAGCCATCCAGATCAAATAACTGCTGTTCAATATGGTTGATGGCATGCTGCTGTGAAACCACAAACCGCAGGGCAGGCGTGGCGAGGCCATACTCTTCGGTAAGCAGCTTGGTTTTCAGCTTGTCATCCACCAGAGGGTAGAGGTGCCGTGCATTGTAACGACCAATAAAGTCGTGGTTGCGAGCGTTCATTCCCAGAATGCCCATACGCTTAAGCGCCCACGGAGTCACCCATTTCACGGCTGCTTATCCTCCATTACCGCTTCCATCGAACGGAAACGGCGCAACTCGGACAGTTTGTAACCCGTGTATTGACCCATCAACATGATCAACGCGAGGATCACCAGATTCAGCTCCGGGAAATTAAAGCTCAAGTGATTGGCCACCGGCAGCTTCATCATCAAATAAGCGAGCACCGCCACCAGCAAACTGCCACCGCCCTGCACCACGACCTCACGCGGCCCTTCCTCTTCCCACAGAATCGACATCCTTTCGATGGTCCAGGCGATAATAATCATCGGGAAGAAGGTGATGGTCATCCCAGCGCTAAAGCCCAACTGATACCCGAGCAGGCTCAGCATGGAGATCATGAAAACCACCAGCACCACCAGCGTCGCTATTCGCGAAACCAGCAGCAGATTCAAATACGACAGATAGGTTCGCAGCATCAGGCCCAGGGCCACCACCACCACGAAACTAATGAGACCCGGCACCAGTGAGGTTTGCAAGAAGGCCAGTGAAATCAGTACCGGCATAAACGTACCAGACGTTTTCAACCCCACGATAATGCGCATAAATACCACCACCAGCGCACCCAGCGGCAGCAGGAAGAGCATTTTAAACATGCTCTGCTCCTCGATGGGCAGTTGCTGCACACCGAGCAGGGCAAAGGGGCTGTCACTGAACTGTGCCGCCGCCAGCTGTTCGGCGGGCACCGTCTGGCGGATCATGGAAAAGGTCACTCCAGAATTACTGCCACCACTCACATCGAGTAATGATTCGCCACCGCGATGCCAGAGCAACAGATTATCCGGTACGCCCTGCTCACCCGTGGCCGGGTCGAACAGAACCCACTCCTCTCCGTTGTAGGCTTCCACCATCGGTGCCAACACCTGACGCCGTCGGGCATCTTCAAGGCGCAAGCCCATCACCTGCCTGGCGGGGATATCGGCTTCATTCAGCAAGCGCTCTAACAGCAGGGAAGGGCTGCCGACTTCCTCGATCAGCAAAGCGGCATTCTGGTCACTGGAGGGATTGTTCAGACGCTTAATCAGTTCCCGGGTCAAGCTCTCCGTGCTGCTGGAGGTCTCCAATGCCTGGGAGAGCAGTTGGTCCGCCGCCGTATCCTGCGGTTCTTCCCAGTATAAAGACCGGGCCCTCGGCGCCTCTTCTTCCCGATCGTCAAGCAACGGTTCGCGCTCGGGAACCCCCGCAATAAACTGCGCTTTGTAATAGAGCGTTTGCTCCCCGGCCGCACTGCGCTTGGACCATTCACCCCGGCGATCACCGCTTTGCTCGATGATGGAAAATCCGTATCCCGGCGACGTGGCGTGCTCGGTATATAGCCGGAAGCCCGGCGGACGGTCCGGCAGGTCGAGACTGACCAGCACCTGACCTTCCGCCGCCTCGAAATCGACCCTCGCCTCCACCAGCCATACCGGCCGCTGTTCTCCTGGAAGAAAGGGCAGCTCCATTTCATGGTGCCGCGCCCAGGCCGTCAACAGACCGGCAACCACCAGGCCGATAACAATCAGGTAAAAAGGCGCGCGCGACTGAGTCATTCTGAGTCGCTCTCGTCAGCCGGGTTGTCGTTGCGGCTACTGCTGCTATTACGGCTGGTGGCCGACGTGGGCGATTGTGGCTCAGTGACATTATCCTGAGCGACATCCACCAGCATCAGGTCCCGCAAAATATTGCGGCCAATCAACATGGGGTACTCCATGTGGCTGCGATCCGAGAGCGTGAACTCCGCCATCTGGGTTAAAGAGCCCATGGTAATGCGCATTTCCACTACAGGCCGACTTTCCGTCTCTTCACTGTTGGCCTGAACGATGCGTACCTTGCGAGAGCGCGGACGCTCCAGTTCCACCAGCTCCTCCATATCCGGGTCCTGAATTTTAAAGCGGACCCATTCCTCGCCGTTGCGCTCGAAAATCTCAATATCGCGCGCATCCAGTGACGAAGTGGTTGCCCCAGTGTCCACCCGGGATTGCAGCACAATCCCCAGATCGGTCAACAGCACACGCTCGGTAGCACCCACAATTTTTTTATCCAGGACATTCTGGTTACCGCTCACACCCTGGCCAGTGCTGGCGGGCGGGCAGCGCAGCTGCCCTGGCTCATCATCCAGCCCCTGGCGGGCCACCTGGATAAAATCGCGCAGAGCGGTATCGCCCTGTTGTTGCATTTCTACGGTTTTTTGTAACAGCGAGAGGGTTTCCGCCATCTGCTCCTGTTGACGAACAAGGCTTTCATCACGCTTTTGCTGAGAGAGCAGGCACTGATTGGCCGCCTCCATATCCGACTTTTTCACCAGAACATGGCCACTGCTGCAAGCGGAAAGCACAGTCGCCGCGGCAACGACCCAAACGGATTTTCTAAACACCGCTTTCACGCGAATTCTACGAATGAGGTTCATCCAGGAGGTATTCAGGGGGCAACTCACCATATTTCCTTCCAAAATTTGTCAGTCAGCTAGTGTAACTTACACCGGAAACGCCTGGGCAAAGCGGCCCAAAGAACTTCCGTCAATAAATGTAAACCTATTGTTGATAAGGATCCTGGTAGCCATCGGGCAAGCGGCGAAACCGCTTGTATTCCCACTGGTACTGTACTGGCGCACGCAGCACACAATCCTCAACACTTCGATTCAGACCGGTCACTGATGTCACCACGTCGTCATCGTATATACGTTCATCGGCTGGCAAAACGACCATTTTAAAGCCTTTCGGCACGCGTTGCGCAAATACACTGACCACTCGACAACCCGTGCGCTGAATCAAACTGTGCACCAGCGTCATGGTTAGCGCCGGCTGGCGAAAAAAGGGAGCCACCTCGGCACCATTGCCAACCTCAGGCACTTGATCGGGCAAAATGCCCACGATCTCACCGCGTTGCAACGCCTTCAGTAACTGACTGACACCACGACGATTGGTTGGTGCCATATCAATGTTGGGTTTACTGCGCCCGACCAGCACCAATTTGTCCAGACCCGGCTGGCGAGGAGGCTGATAGAGCGCCGTCAGGCGGGCATAGCTGGCCAGAAACGGGGCCACCACCTCCCAGTTGCCCAGGTGCGGCGCCAACACCAACACACCCCGGCCCTCTGCCAGTGCCGCTTTTAGTGCTTCATCACCTTCCACACCCCGAATACGGCGTTGAAGCCAAGGCCAGGAATGCCGCCACACGGCGGCTGCTTCCGCGGCCGTTTTGCCCGTTTCTGTCAGGCTTTGGCGCACCAGTCGCTCGCGGGCCCGCCCCGTGATGTGCGGCTGGCAGTGCGCCAGATTCTGCCGGGTAATACGCGCTGAACGCCCACTGGAGAGCCAAGTCATCCAGCCCACAGTGGCACCCATAGCGCGCCCCACACCCAACGGCAACGCACCGATCAATTTCAGCAGCCCAAGCGCCAGTGTTTCTTTCAATCCTGCTGTCCTCCCAGCCCTCTCGTCACACAGCTCCAAGGCTGTTCAGAGTGAGCCCCAACGGCAAAAATCCACCACGGCTTCTCCAGAAACCGAAGGAGACGTCAACTTCTGGAGCAGTTTACGGGAAAATGCGTCCGGACTGAACGCCAGCCGTACCAATCCACCCCCTTCTACCGGTATAATCGCCGGTTTTGTGCACTGCCGGTGCCCAATCAATTTTTCGACCCCATGCTGGGAGGCAACATCCTCGTGACCGACAGCCAAACCGCCGAACGCCCCGATATAGGAACCTTTCAGGGGCTGATTCTCGCCCTGCAGTCGTACTGGGCCCGCCAGGGTTGTGTGATTCTGCAGCCTCTGGATATGGAAGTTGGCGCTGGCACCTTTCACCCGTCCACGTTCCTGCGCGCGATTGGCCCGGAAACCTGGAACGCGGCCTATGTGCAACCGTGCCGCCGCCCCACCGATGGACGCTACGGTGAAAACCCCAACCGCTTGCAGCACTATTATCAGTTCCAAGTGGTCATGAAACCCTCTCCCACGGATATTCAGGAACTGTATCTGGGCTCCCTGAGGGAACTGGGCATTGATCCGGCGGTGCATGACATCCGCTTTGTGGAAGACAACTGGGAGTCTCCGACACTCGGCGCCTGGGGCCTGGGCTGGGAAGTGTGGCTGAACGGCATGGAAGTCACCCAGTTTACCTATTTCCAACAGGCTGGCGGCCTGGAGTGTTACCCGGTCACCGGGGAGATCACGTATGGCCTGGAGCGAATCGCCATGTATCTGCAGGGCGTGGACTCCATCTTCGATCTGGTGTGGACCATTAACCCGGCGGGCGACAAGGTCACGTACGGGGATGTGTTTCATCAAAATGAAGTGGAAATGTCTCACTATAATTTCGAGCAGGCCGACACCGAGTTTCTGTTCCACAGTTTTGATGTTTACGAACGCGAGAGCACCCGCCTGATTGAACAGGGCCTGCCGCTGCCCGCGTATGAAATGGTCATGAAAGCGTCACACGCTTTCAACCTGCTGGACGCCCGCCACGCCATTTCCGTGACCGAGCGCCAGCGCTTCATTCTTCGCGTGCGCACCCTGGCAAGAGCCGTGGCGCAAGCCTATTTCGATACGCGCAAATCGCTCGGCTTCCCGCTGGCCCCCGACGCATTACGCAACGAACTTCTCGCCGCCGCCGAGGGAGACAAGTCATGAGCGCCGATTTTTTGTTTGAACTGGGCACCGAAGAACTGCCCCCCAAAGCTCTGAAAACCCTGATGAACGCGCTGCGCGATGGCGTTGCCCAAGGCCTGGCGTCACAGGATCTTGCCTACGACTCTCTGCATGCCTACGCCAGTCCGCGCCGCCTGGCGATACTGGTCAGAGAGTTGGCCGAGCAAACCCCCGTGCGCGAAGTGCTCACCTGGGGTCCACCCGCCAAAATCGCCTTTGACGCAGAGGGCCAGCCAACCAAGGCCGCCGAAGCCTTCGCCGCCAAAAACGGCCTCAGCGTCAGTGAGCTGGCCACTGAGAACGACGGCAAGGCTGACAAGCTGGTGGCCCGTACTCGCGCCGGCGGTCAGTCCGTGACCGAATTGCTCGGCGGCATTGTCAACGACGCCTTGGGCAAGCTGCCTATCGCCAAGCGCATGCGCTGGGGCGCAAGCCGCACCGAGTTTGTCCGCCCGGTTCACTGGCTGGTCATGCTTTATGGGGAGCAAGTGGTAGACGCAAGCGTACTCGGCCTGCAAGCCGGTCGTCAGACACGCGGCCACCGTTTCCACTACAACCGTGATATCGAGCTGTTCAGCCCGCACGACTACCTGGAAACGCTGGCGTCCACCGGTTACGTGCTGGCCGACAGGGACGCGCGCCGCCAATTGATTCGCGAACAGGTAGAGGCCGAGGCGAAAGCCGTCAACGGCACCGCTGTTATTGATAACGAATTGCTCGATGAAGTGACCGCGCTGGTAGAGTGGCCGGTGGCGTTGCTGGGTAACTTTGAAGAGCGGTTCCTTTCCGTGCCCGCCGAAGCGCTGATCGCCTCGATGAAAGAGCATCAGAAATATTTTCATGTGGTGGATAGCAACGGCCAGTTGATGCCGCACTTCATCACCGTGGCCAACCTCGAAAGCGAAGACCCGGCTCAGGTGATCGACGGGAACGAGCGGGTGATCCGCCCGCGCTTGTCGGACGCCGCTTTCTTTTTCGAAACCGACCTGAAGCACAGCCTGGAAAGTCGCCGCGACGCGCTCAAGTCCATTGTGTTTCAAAAGCAACTGGGCAGTCTTTTCGAGAAAACCGAGCGCATTGCTGCCCTGGCCAAACACATTGCCGCCGAACTCGGTGTCGATACAGCACTGGCCGAGCGCGCCGGACAGCTGTGCAAATCCGACCTGGTCACCGAAATGGTGCTGGAGTTCGACAACATGCAGGGTATTGCGGGCTACTATTACGCCCGCAATGATGGCGAGCCCAATGACGTCGCCCTCGCGATGCAGGAACAGTACCAGCCGCGCTTTGCCGGCGATGCACTGCCCACCTCCACCACGGGCGCCATCATCGCGCTGGCGGACCGCCTGGATACCATTACCGGCATTTTCGGTATCGGCCAGCAGCCCACCGGTTCAAAAGATCCCTTTGCCCTGCGTCGCGCCAGCCTTGGTGTACTGCGTTTGCTGGTGGATAAAGGCCTGGATCTGGATTTACGCCAGCTTCTGGAAAGTGCCGTCATGCAACACACCGGCCTGACCGATACCGACGGTCTGGTGGATCGCATTCTGGATTACATGCTGGAGCGCTTCCGTGCCTGGTATGAGGACCTGGGCATTCCCGTCGAGGTGTTTCTCGCCGTCAGTGCCCGTCAGGTGACCAATCCGCTGGATATTGACCGACGCGTCAAAGCCGTTCACGAGTTCTACCAGTTGCCCCAGGCACAGGCATTGGCCGCCGCCAATAAACGGGTAGCCAACATTCTGAGCAAGTCGGATGGCGGTGCCGCATCGGTCGATCCCCAGTTACTGCAAGAAGCCGCAGAACAGGCACTGGCCGAAGCCGTGGCCACCAAAACTCAACAGGTCACGCCACTGTTCAAGCAGCGCACCTACACTGAAGCGTTGACCCAGCTGGCTGATTTGCAGGAACCCGTGGACCGCTTTTTTGATCAGGTCATGGTCAACGCTGACAACGAACCGTTGCGCAATAACCGCCTGGCGTTACTGCGCCAACTGGGTGATCTGTTCCTGGCCGTCGCTGATGTTTCACTGTTGGCGCCCAGTAAAAGCTAACGTTTATTGTCGTACCCATTTGCTGTCGTACCCAATAAGGGAGCACCGCCATGAAACTGATCATTCTGGACCGGGATGGCGTGATCAATGAAGACGCCGGTGACTACATCCGGTCTGCCGACGAGTGTCAGCCTATCCCCGGCAGCATCGAAGCCATCGCCCGGCTCAGTCGCGCCGGCTTCACGCCCGTGGTGGCCACCAACCAGTCCGGCCTCGCACGCGGCCTCTTTGATCTGGATGATCTGGAGGCGATGCATGCCAAACTATCGGCTCTGGTAGAGGAGCATGGCGGCAAGCTAGAAGCTATTTTCTACTGCCCTCATCACCCGGACGACGACTGTAAATGCCGTAAACCGCGTACCGGCATGCTCGACGCTATGGAAGCGGAGTTCAATACTTCAGTGCAGGGCACCTGGTTTATTGGGGACAACCTCAAGGATCTTCAGGCAGCGCTTGCCAAAGGCTGTCGCCCCTGCCTCGTGCGAACCGGGCGGGGCGCCACTACCGAGGCCACCCTGGCCGATCACTTTGACGAACATACATTGGCCGATCTGTTACGGTTTGATGACCTCGCCTCAGCGGCGGATGCCTTGCTGAGTAACGCTGACGCCTCTGACCTGGGATAACGCACTGTGTTGTATTGTTGTTTTCTCTACATCCGGGCCGCCCTGTTTAACATCGGCTACTTTGGCTCGGGTGTTATTTTCGGCACGCTGAGCTCTCTGATCTGGCCACTGCTGCCTTATCCGCAGCGTTACCGGCTGATTAACCAGTGGAATCGCTTTGTAATGCTATGGCTGCGCCTGTGCTGCGGCGTTCGCATTGAAATGCGTGGTCATGTACATAAAGAGCGACAGCCTTATGTGATCATGTCCAAACACCAGTGCGTCTGGGAAACCCTGTATTTGCAGCTGTTGTTTCAGCCGATGTCGACTATCCTGAAAAAAGAATTGCTGCGCATTCCTTTCTTTGGCTGGGGCCTCGCAGCGTTGAAGCCTATTGCCATTGACCGGCGCAATAAAACCAAGGCCTTGCGAGAGGTCAAAACCAAAGGTGTGCAGGCGTTAAATAACGGCAACAGCGTACTGATTTTTCCGGAAGGCACCCGAACACTGCCGGGCGAAGTCGTAAACTATGCGCGTAGCGGGGCCGACATTGCTTGCGCCGCTGGTCGACCAGTGATTCCCGTCGCCCACAACGCCGCCGAGTGCTGGCCTCACAAACAATTCCTGAAATATCCCGGCACGATCACCATTGTGATCGGCGAACCGATCGACAGCGACGGCAAGGACCGCAAGCAGCTGACCGAAGAGGTCAAGGAATGGATTGAAACCACCGCCGCCCAATTACCCGCGGGCCGCAGGGACGGTCAACGTCCCTGGTTGAAAGAGTAGCGACCTTCACTGCCACACTGGGAGTGCATAAGACGGGGATACCATTATGAGGCACGCCGTGAACCCATCCATGGGGGCTCGGGTTACCCGCCATCCAGGCGGGTAACGGCCTCATAATGGTATCCCCGTCTTATGCGGTTCGTGCCAATAGCGTGTCTTACTGACAGGGCACCTTGCCCAGACTCAATACGTAGTAAATATCACCTGCTAGTGGCGAGTTGAAGGGCAGCTGTCCGTACTTGCCCGCTGTGGCGCTCACGTAATCAATCAGGTCCTGCCCGGCGTTCAGACGGAATTCGTTGATGGTGGAGCGAGAATCCGCGGTGTATTGCTGCGATAGATCAGCGACACTGCCACCGGCATCGGTGAGTTGGGTTTGCGTCGCTGCATTCACATCACAGGCCGAATTGCCGAACCACAGGTAGACGCCATCACCGCGATAATTACTGTTGCTGCGAATATCGCGGGTCAGGTTACCCTGCAATTCGGCCAAGGCATCGTTGATATCGTCTTTTTCCTGGAAGGCTTCGTTCACGACAATGGCGTTGTCTTCCCACAATAACGTACCACCGACTCGCACGCTGAAGATGTCTTTGCGATAGTTCACGAAAACGTTGTTGAACATATGCGATGTACCACGACGCAACAGCGGTACACGCCGCGCCGTATTACCGAACTCAAAGTAGAGATCATCGCGGGTCACGAAGGCATTGTGGTGCATGGTTGTCGTGATGCTTTCGTTAATGGTACGGCTGTCACTGGAACCGTGAAGAGTAGACCGCTTTACATCCACCACCCGGTTGAATGACATGGTGATATCGTATGCGCCAACTTTCACATCAAACGCGGAATCACCCGTGAGGTCGAAGGTATTCTTGTGAATCCAGATATCGTGGGATTCACCGGTAGAGCGAATCATATCCGGGTCCAACCCATGGTCTTCCGTGTGGCCAGCGCCCCGGAAATCCAGATGAGTCAAGATAACACTGTTCGCTGTTTGCGTGGCCTGCCCGGAGCTGTCTTTGCCAATCGCAAAACCGCTGAAGCGGAAATAGGCGTTGCTCATTCGACCATCGAGCGTTGTGTTGGAACCGATGACCGGGTTACGGATTGGCAAGTCTTTGTCATCCAGACGATCATTGAAGAATTCTTCCAGGCACTGAATATCATCGCTGTATCCGTTGTTGTCGCACCACTGGCGGTAATCGATACACTCTGCCTCGGTACCGCCAATCGCACTTAACACATCCGGTTCGCTGCATTGCAAGCGATACATGCCAATTTCGGAATCGCTGGCAAAGTCATTCTTGTCGAAAACAATCCAGTTATGATCATCATCACTGATGGCATCCAGAATCTGCTGTTCCACCGAGGTACTGTCGCTTTTGGTGATGACCGTTAACTGGCTGTTGCCATTTGGATCATATCCCCCAAGCGCATTCTCGCCATAACCGACAGCCCGGCCCAGCGTTTGCGCCAGACATTCAACAATTTCCTGGTCTGTTTGCAACGAGGTATCGTACCAGTTGACCGTCGGGTCTGTAGCAAGGTCTACGCAGTCATTACTGATCGGACCGGAGTAATCCGGGAATCCAACGCTGCTGGAGCTGCTACTGGAAGACGAATTGCTCTGTGAAGAATCGCTGCTGGATGAAGAGCTTTCCGAGCTGCTTTCACTGCTGCTCTGGGATGAGCTTTGTGATGAGCTGCTTTCGCTGCTGGAGGATTCACTGCTGGAGCTGCCACCGCCGGTCTCGTAGTACACCTCGAACTCACTGATTTGTGGCGCACTGGAAGCGCTCTCGATAACCAGGTTAACCTTGTACACGTTTTGGTCGCCGAAGCCGGAAATAATTCGCTCGCTTCCAAGGGATGAGCCAGAGGCGAATACCGTTCCAGTATCGTGGTCCTCCAGTCTCCAACTGGTCGTCGTGCCATTGAGTTCACGAATGATCACAGTGTTGAAACTGGCCCCGATATTCTTGACGCCAATGCGTTCATTGTTAGTGCCGCTCGGCTGCCAATAGCTCGATAAGTTGCCGTCAATGACGTTACCGTAACTGGAGCCACCGCCTTTACTGGAGCCATCCGCGCCAGCCCCCAAAGCCAAATTGGGACCGAGATCGGCGTAGGCCACACCGGCACTGAACAGAGAAGCACAAAACAGCGTAGAGACGTATCGGGTGATACGTCCAGGAGGGTTGATGATCTTCATTAGACTTACCTTATTGTCAATGTTTATGATTTTTTAGGTATCCTTTCCGAACGACTCCCCATCTCTCAGCGAGCTGATTCAATCACACATTCCACGCCTAAAAAGTGAATTTCATCTCATTTGAGGGGCCGTGCTAGAGCGATTTGAAATGGCAGATGCCTTTATTATCAGGTTTTCTAATGTAGGGGGCCGGCGCTTTTCTCATAGCGAGTTGCTGCAACCGCTATAAAAAATCCCGCTGACAATAATGCCAGCGGGATTCAACCTGAACCGTTCTTAATGGATAGCCGAAGTGTTAAGGCGCTACGCAGTTGCTGATTACATCAGCACCGGCATTGGCCAGTACATGCGCCTTGGCGTCCGAGGCCGGCAGGCGATTGTAACCATAGGGTGGGGTATAACTAACCGTGGATTGCACATTGGGTCCGGCCGTCACGCCGTCGCCACTCTGCCACGTCACATTATTGAATATGTTGTCCTGAACATCCCAGTAACCAATATCACTGCTGTAGAACGACACAATTGGGTTCTGGGCATTCTCGAACACATTGCCTTCAATGCGAATGGTCGCGCCCATACGGGAATTAATACCGGTGCTCAGCACACCGTCGTAAAAATTATTCACTACGTGACCTTCCCCAAACCGGAACAGCGGCAAGCGCGAGTTGGCATTCTCCCAATGGTTGCCCCAGAACGTCACACGCCGATGGGAATCATCGCCATCGCTACTGCCCCACAGCGAGGTTTTCCAGCTATCGCGCAGTATGTTGTAACTGATGGTGATGTTGTCGATATTGTTTTTACCGCTGACCAGCTCGTCGTAGTAGTCCTTATCCACATCCAGAGAATTGTAGAAGGTATTGTGATCGATCCAGACATTGCTGGACGGCCCATCGATGGTGATGTGATCCTTATCACCGATGCGGACATAACGCATAGTAACGTTGCGCACAATCACATTGTTGGCACGCCAGATTTTAATACCAATGCCATCGAACAGCGCGTTATTGCCAACGCCGATGATGGAAACATCATCCATATCCTTGATATCAAATTTACTGCCGCTGGAGTTTCCAGGCGTGATCGTGCCGTTCACATAAATCGTCAGCGGATTGCTGCCTTTATTACTCAAGGCATCTTCCAGCTGTGTGCCGGTGGACACGGTAACGACATCACCTCCGGCGCCGCCAGTGGTGCCACCACCCATGGAGGCAAAGCCGCGCACCGTATTCGCCTCCTGACAGGAAAGCACCATGCCCGGCGTACCCGGTGTGGAAGAGCTACTGGAGGAAGAGCTCGATGAAGAGAAGGAAGAGCTGGACGACGACGAGTTGCTGGACGACGAAGAGCTGCTGGAAGAGGAGCTTCCCGAGCCGCTGTCATTGTAGATTTCAAATTCCGCGATTTGCGGTGCGCTGTTGGCGCTTTCAATAACCAGATTCACTTTGTACATTTGCTGATCGCCAAAACCGCTGATCACGCGCTCCGAGCCAAGCGACGATCCGGAGGCCAACACTTCGCCAGTGTCGTGATTTTCCAGTCGCCAGCTGGTGGTGACCGCATTCAATTCCCGAATGATCACGGTGTTGAAGGTTCCGTAGAAATTCTTCACGCCGATCCGCTCACCGCTGGTCCCGTTGGGCTGCCAGTAACTGGACAAGTCACCATCGACAACATTGCCATAACTGGTGCCACCGCCTTTGCTGGAACCATCGGCGCCACCGCTGAGCGCAAGATTGCTGCCCAGATCAGCATGAGCCAGGGAGTGGAAGGAACATAGGGTACTGCACACGGCAATAGCAAGAATCCGGCGCAAATGCCGGTTGGGGTTGATGATCTTCATGGTGATAACCTTTCATTAACATTATGATTTTTTGGTTCAGGCTGTGTGTTTCCCTACGTATAGCTCCTGTCTCTCACGACCCACTTCATTCAAGCACAAGAATTTTAAGGCGACTTGCGACACAGCTCTCAAAAATCAACAGTCAACCGCACCGATCCCAATAGGGACGCATTTTTCATTGTTGTTTAGATGGATTTGCAATATGACGGCGACATGCTATTAAGAAACGGAAACGCCGAGCGCGACTCTCAAGCCGGCGCGCGGCGGTAATCAGGAGGGGTTGTCCAAGTGCCGGTAACGATTTTTTAGTTGCTGGTGGCGGTTTTTCACTTCAATCCACTGACTCATATACTGAGTGCTTCGGTGTTGCTGGTGACGAAGCAACGTGCCCACCACATTGTGGCGGCGATGTTTCTCTAAATCGGCCATGACGGCGGCGACGCAGGAGGCGAGATTCGCACGATGAGGTGGGGCGGCAAACCGCTCGCGAAGCATTGTCGCGGCACGGGCCTGAGACGCCGACCATAGCTCGACGTCCTCATACAGGGTAACCGCTGCCTCGACCAACGCGTCGGCATTGTCTGCCACAATACCCGGCCAGGTCGGGGCTTCTCCCATCCCCTCCGCCCCAAGCGAGGTGGTCACACTCGGTGTGCCCGTCATCATGGCGTCAAGCAGTTTGCCTTTCTGCCCGGCACCAAACCGCAATGGTGCCAGGCACACGCGCGAAGATCGCATAACGGCCAGCGCGTCTGGCGCCCAGCCCTTCACCAAAAAACCCTGTTTGGGCTGATTCAATGCCGTGGCTTTGGGCGGCGGATAAGCGCCGTAGACATGCAGTTCGGCCGCCGGAAGTCGGGCACGAATCGCGGGCCACAATTGATGTTTCAACCACAGCACCGCGTCCCAATTGGGCGCATGGCGAAAATTACCCATACTGATAAAGTGACGCCGTTCCTCAAAATCCGGTAGCAGGCTCGCTGGACGGTCCTCGTCCGCAGCGTCTGGCGGCTCGGCCAGTAACGGCAAATAACACAGCAGCGAGGCGGGCACTCCGAACCACTGTTGAAGCAACCTCATTTCAAATGGAGAGATCATCAAGCTGAGGTCGCTGCGATAGATCGACGCCAGTTCACGCTGAGCGATATCGCTTTGCATCATTTCGTCAAACAGCGCATCCGGTGCTTCCAGCACGGGTCCCACACGGTGTCGCTCCACGATACCCGTATAGGCTTGCTGGTGTTTTCTTAACCGTTCCCCGCGGATCGCACGAAGACTGTGCAAGTCTTCGGTATCCAGCAATCGCATCGCCTCCGGACAGGTGCGTTCCACCCGCCAGCCAAATTGCTCCTCGGTCATAAAGCGATCGAACATCACCGCGTCAGGCGCCTGTTGGGCCAGCCAGTCATCAAAGCTTGAATCGTTGAGTGCGATGCGCGCCTGCGCCACCCCCATGGCCGCCAAGTCCACGCCGTGCTCTGAGTATTGCGCGGCACTGGCAAAGGTAATGCGCCAGCGCATTATCTGGAACATCGCCAGCAGCTGGCACAGCCGGGAACCCGCCGCGGAAGAGGCGGGCTCCGGCCAAACACTGCCGATTACGATGAGGTGCCGCAAGGGGGAGGGGTGCTGCATGAAAACGGGTTAAAATTTCCAGCCCAGCTGCAAGGTGCCAAACTTCTGCCTGGCACTGGCGTTTTTATCCAGATTGGTATTGGCCACGAAGCTGAATGACACGCTTAAACGGCTCCAGGAGTATGAGAATCCGGCGTAGGTCGCGTACTGATCGTGCCGAAGATCAGCACTCTGACCGGAGCGCAGACCGCCACCGCTGATGAATATCTGGTTGTATACATAGGTCGCACTGGCCCCAAGATACACGTTCCAGCCACCGTCAATCGCCATCGGATTGCTCACGCGGCCCACCAGCTGCGAAGCCGTGCCAAAGCTGCGATCAAGCCGTGTCCCGAACCGCACCAGCATCGCTGAGCCCGCTGAACTCTCAAGGTTACCGAGTGAACCACTGCCGATGAGCAACAAGTCCAAGTGCGGCTCTTCGGTGGGCGCCGGACCAAAGCGCCACACACGAATTCGCTCAATTTGCCCGACGGGCTCGTCTTTGATCTGGTAATCCCAGCCCCGCGGTTCCGTGGCGCCCACCATACGGTGAACCGCACGCTGCACCTCTTCCGCACCCGACGACGGCCCTACAATACCCACCGTCACCGACAGGGTATCGGCGACATCCTTGCCCACCACGGTATACGCGGAGCGAAGCTGCAACAGGCCCGCGTAGGGGGCATCATCTTCATCCGGCACCACTTTCTCAATATCCTTTGGCGTCATCATTGCCTGGCCGAGTGTGTAAGCACTGACTTCAAGATTGCCTTCGGCTTCAGGCATTAGCCAGCTTTCGAACGGGCGTGTCAACCAGGGCGTTCCGTAATGATCCGGGTGGGTATCCGACAGGTCGAACCAGGATAGATACAGACCGTTGGTGTAGCCGCCCCCGTCGGAGCCGGCAAATAAATCGTTGTGCCAAACCCCCGTAAACCAGTCAATATCCCCGGCCCGGGCAGAAGATACACTCACCAGCAAGGCGGCGGAAAAGGCAAACAGACAGACGCGCATTCGACAGCTCCAACATCGTCGCATAACACCGAACACACCGGTGAGAATAGACGGGGTTTATGGAAGGGGCTCCCCGTACCGGGGCCACAGATGGGCGGCCACCACCTCGAAGGGAGGTGGCCAGACTATCACAGTCTCAGGAAATTTCCCGGGCAGAGTCTCAGGGATTGTCCTTGGTTATTCGACCGTTTCAATGAAGCAGATCACTATCAAGGTCTTCATCACCGGGACGCTCCTTGGTGATATAGACCTTGTAATGCTCTCGGTAATCTTCCAAGTCAGAAGCCAACTGTTCCCGAAATTGATTGGACAGAAAGTCCAGCGCCGGAGCCATTTCTTCCGTGTACTCCTTGCGGTCAATCGAGGACGCTGCCACCACAAAGGCATTGAAACGAGCGCTGGCCTGGAGCAGAGCGGCGGACACCAGGGCGGGATCTTGCGCCTCTCCAACGGCTTCATTCGCCTGTTCGATAAAGTGATCCACCAGCGCCCAGAAGGCTTCTTCATCACGCGATTGGGTCATGTACGTCTCCAGTAGGGTCCGAACGGGAATGTGAACGGGAACGAGCCCGACGGCGCCAGGTCCGCCATGCTTTCCAACGGTGACCGAAGCGATCCGCCGTCAAGTACAGCGTAGGCACCAGAATGAGAGTCACAGCGGTGGCAAAGAGTACCCCAAACGCCAGAGAGATGACCATAGGGATCAGAAACCGCGCCTGCACACTTTGCTCAGCCATAATCGGCATCAGGCCGATAAAGGTCGTCACCGAGGTCAGAACAATGGCCCGGAAACGGTCCCGACCCGCCTGAATGACAGCATCCAATACCGCAAGTCCTTGTTGTCGAAGGGTGTTGATACGGTCAAGCAATACCAGGTTGTCATTGACCACCACACCGGCACAGGCAATAAAGCCGAGCATGGAGAGCATGCTGATCTCCCGCCCCATCACCAGATGACCGACAATCGCCCCCATGAACCCGAAAGGAATGGCGGTCAGAATCACGATAGGCTGCCAATAGGAGCGGAAGTTAACGGCCATCAATCCGTAAATCAGCAATACCGCTAATAAGAAGTTCTTGCTGAGCGAGGCCATAAAGTCGGCCTGATCCTGCATATTGCCATCCGGCGCCAACGTCAAGCCGGGGAACTGCCTTTGCCAGTCGGGCAGGTTGCGACGCAACAGCTCCCCCACAATAGCGTTGGCGTCTTCCCCTTCGTCAACGCTCGCCCGGATACCAATAGTCCGTTTGCGATCGCGTCTCTGAATGGAGGTGTAACCGGGCGTGAAGTCGATTTCCGCCACTTCCTGCAGAGGGACCTGAGTGCCGTCCGGCAGCCGGATGCGCATACGATCCAGCTGGGACACATGGCGGCGCTCACTTTGCGGATATCGAACCAGCACCCGGACATCTTCAATCCCTCTGGGAATACGCTGCACTTCGGCGCCATAAAACGCCTGCCGGACCTGCTCGGCTACTTGACCGAGCGTCACTCCCAAAGAATCGGCCTGCGGCTTGAGGCGGATGTTGATCTCAGGACGTGCATCTTCAATGGTGTTCTCCACGTCATACACACCGGCAAAGCTCGCCAGTGCCCGGCTGACGGTTTCTGCCGCCCGGCGCTGAGCGTCCAGATCGTTATCCGAAATGCTCAGGTTCAGGTTAATGTCATCGCCCGCTGCATTAATCGTGAAGTCCAGCCGATACTCCTTGGCTTCGGGGATATCACCTATGAGTTCTCGCCACCGCTGACTCACCGCTGGACTGCCGATTTCACGGTTTTCAGCGTCCGACAGTCCCACGGCGATGTAGATATTGTTGTTCCAGGCCCAGGTTTGGATACCATCGATAAAATCCTGGTCGCCTTCCGCTGTCAGGCGTTCATCGGTTTCCAGTTGCAGTGCCGCTGACTCCACTTGCCGCATGATGCGCCGCGTTTCATGAAAGGGCGTTCCCTCGGGCAGCGTCACCCGCGCTTCCAAATAATCCGACGGCACCATGGGCATAAAACTGACCACCAGCCAGCCGCCAACAAACACCGCCAGCGAGAGAAAAAACGCCACGGAAAAGCCCGCAAGCGTCGCCACCTTGTGCGTCAGCAGGCGATTGAGCGCCCGCAGATAGATCCGATCAGCAAACCAGTCCAGGCTGTCGGCCACCGATTGTCGGGCGCGCGTCAGCCGACGGAGCATCGGATTACGACTTTCGCGTTCCGGTTTCAGGTGGGAAAGGTGGGTGGGCAGAATCAGCAGGCTTTCAACCAGAGAGAACAGCAAACACAGGATTACCACCACCGGAATGGCGAACGTGACGGTCCCCATGGGTCCGGGAATGGACAACATGGGCGCGAAAAAGATCATGGTGCTGATAACAGCCAGAAAGACCGGCACGGCCACCAGCTTTGTGCCACTGGCAGCACCCGCCATGCCTTTGAGTCCCTGTTGATGGCGCGTGTAAATACTCTCCCCCACAATAATGGCGTCATCAACTACAATGCCCAGAACCAACAGGAACGCGAACAGCGAGATCATGTTGACGCTGACGCCTGTGTACGGCAGCAGCCAAATGGCACCGGCAAAGGCGGTGGCAATACCCACGCATACCCAGGCGGCCAGCACCGGTCGAAGGAACAACATCAGCACCACAAAGACCAGTAACAGACCGGTAAACGCGTTTTCCATCAGCAGGTTCAGACGGCTTTCGTACAGCGAGGACATATCCCGCCACACTTCCAGTGTCAGGCCGGGGGGCAACAGCTTCTGGGTACGCTCGATGTAGGCCTCGACCTGCTCCGCCGAAGCGACGATGTCCGGGTTCTCGGTGATGTACAAATCCATAAAGACGGCGGGCTTGCCGTTGTACTGGGCGAATACGCTCCAGTCCTCAAAGCCGTCCCTAATGGTGGCCACATCTTTCAGCAGTACGCGCGTGCCATCGGCACTGGTAATCACCGGAATGCTTCCGAAGTCCGTTGCCGTGTAAGCCTGGTTGCGGGTTTGAATCTGAATATCGCCGCCGTGAGCCCGGATGGTACCGGCCGGTACATTCAGGGAAGACGAGGCTATCGCCTGGGCCACCTGCCCAAAACTCAGACCGTAGCGACGCATATCCACTTCCGAGACTTCAATGCCCATTTCGTAAGGACGCGTCCCGTTCAACTCGGCATAGGTGACCCCGTCGAGTAAGGTCAGCTCATTGCGCACCCGCCAGCCGGTTTCTTTCAGAACGCCTTCGCTGACATCGCCATAGAGAGCCAGCGCCGCCAAGTAGCTGCGACCCACGATCTGGCGCACTACGGGTCGCTCCACATCACCGGGGAAGGTGTTGATGGCATCTACGCGGGTCTTGATATCATTCAGCACTCGCTGCGCGTCGTATCCCTCCACCACCTCAGCGGTCACCGTGCCGTAGCCCTGATTGGACTGCGAGGTGATTTCCTCGATCCCATCGATGTCGGCAATGGCCTCCTCAATCCGGATGGCCACCTGCTCTTCCACCTCCGAGGGGCCGGCTCCAGGGTAGCTCATGGATACTTCGATCATGTCGAGGGAGACGGTCGGGAACACCTCCTTGTCGAGCTTGCCGGTGCTTACCAGCGCTCCCAAAAAGATCATCACCATCAACAGGTTGGCCGCTACGCGGTTCTCGACGAACCATTGAATCCAGCGGTTCATGGCGCAGCCTCAAGGTCGTCTGCCTCTTCGCTGGAGGCCGGTTCGGCGGGCGCATCGGCACCGCCCTCCGCCGCCGGTGCTTCCTCGGCGTCTGTTGCCAGCGCGACCGCGACGCCCGGGCTCACATAGCCCTGGCGATCAATGATGACCCGCTCCCCGTCGCGCAAATCGCCGCGCACCCAGATTCGATCACCGTCCACTTTGAGCACGCGCACTCGCTTTTCCACGACCTGTTGCTCGTCATCCAGCGCGTACAGATGATCGCGCTGAAAAACCGCCGTTAAGGGCAGCGCCGCAATACGCTGCAACGAGCGGCCTTCAATCTCCGCACTGACGAAAGTACCCATCAGCAGAGGGGCCGGATGGCGCTTTGCATTAAAAGGCTCGGGGATTTCGGCAATGGCGTGCAATACCCGGGACTGGGGGTCGAGGCTGGCTTCAGTGCGCACGAGCCGACCGCGCCACTCGTAAGTTTCACCCAAGGTGTGTCCGGTGAACGTCACCACCGGCTGATCGTCGGGGGCAATCTTACGACCCAGCGGCAGATCCAGCAGCGCGGATTGATCGTCGGTCAGCGGCAGACGGATCTGAGCCACGGCGTCGTCGTATAGCTCGGCCACGGCGGTCCCCGGCGCCACATACTGACCAAGATCCGCAAGGGTTTCGCGGATCCGGCCATCAAACGGCGCACGGATTTCCGAACGCTCAAGGTCCAATTGCCTCTGGTCACGCTCAGCGCGAGCGGCCGCGAGGGAAGCCTCGGCAGAGGCAATTTGAGGGCGCCGCAGAAACAGATCGTTAGCCGCTTCATTCTCCAAATCTCGCCACTCCCGCTCGGCCTGGCGTGCTCGCCCGCGTTCTTCGGCCAGTACGCGCTCGGCCTCCCGAAGCTGGGCATTCGCACTGGCCAACGCGTGGCGATAATCCCTGGGGTCCAGACGCACAAGCCAGTCACCCTGCGCAAAACGCCCCCCATCTGCGAAGTCCGAGGCTGTCTCCACGATCTGGCCCGCTACCTGGCTTACCAGCTGGATTTGCCGACGAGGTTCCACCGTTCCCTGCGTCACCACGCTCAGCGCACGATCCTCCAGTTCCACTGGCACCACGTTCACCGTGGGTTTAGGGGGCTCCGTTTCCGGATGGGGTTCCGGGCGAGGCTTGAGTGTCATTAACGCCACAAAGCCCACTACACCGATAATCACGATCACCACGGCCAGTGGAATACGCCGCAACGCGTTCAATGGTTTCAACGAACAGTCTCCTTATTATTGAGTCAAGACGCCAGTAAGGCTTGCCACCGCAAGCCTTCATTCATAATGATTATTTCTACGCCACACAGCAAGGCCCGTCAGGATTCCGGAAACCAGAAGACCCAACCACAGCGCAGGGTCTGTCAGAGTATCCGCCCACAGCGTTACCCATTGATCCGGCTGAATCTGGGAACGAACCAGAACATCCATGGCACGGTGCCCGGCGCGGCTAATCGCGCCCCAGAAGTGCCCACTGTGCAGCAGCCACAGCTCGACCACCACCAGGCACAACGGAAGCAGCGCCGCCATCAGGAAAGGCGATTTACGCGACCACGCCGACGCTAACAGCAACCAGGCGGACAACGGCAGAAACCACAGTGAGAACAGCAGCCAACCCGACACCAATCCCGCGCCGTGCCCCAAAAAAGTAACCAGCAGCACACCCAGGTTAGGCAGGTCCACCCCCAACTGCCAGCTCACATAGCCCACCAGCATCAGCAGATGCAGCAAACCGACCACCAATGAAGCGGCAATGAACACCGCCGGTCCCACCAACACCCCGAAACCGAGTTTGGTCAGCACCACACTGGTCTCTGACACCGGCAGGGATTTCCAGAACAGAATGCTGCGATCACGCCGATCCTGGTTCAGGCAGCTCAACAAATAGGTCTGGCTGACCAGCAACAATACCAGAACGAAGGGCACTCCAATCCCCAGCAGCGCGGTTCGCAACAGTTTTGGGTGACTGCCGAACAAGTCGCCGCGCACCAGCGCACGCATCAAATCAGCACCACCCTCAAGCTGTTGAAGCTCCTCGGGTGTAGCTCGCAACTGGTCCAGTGCCCGGTTCAACTCCAGCCCGGAACTCGCTATGGCCATAATCAACAGGGCAGCCACCACCACAGCGATCCATAGCGGTGTTTTCAGAAAACTGCCGCGAGCTTCCCAGAATTCCCGCCGATACTGGGTCACCAGCGAGCGCCGACACAGTGCATTGAACCAGGAATGATTATTCAACCGACTCATGGCGCTCCCCTCCCATCCGCCAACGGTTTCGCCGCTGTATCGTCCAGGTGCGCGACAAACAGATCGGTCAAGGAAGGTGTACCCACCTCACCCAAAGGCGCTAAACGCTCCGCTGCGACGCCTTTATACAGCAGAATTTCTCCACCGAGCCGGGCACGTCGGTGCATGGGACCCAAGGCCAGCGCCTCGTCCAATCGTTCACGCCCCACGCTGAGCTCAACGAAACTCTGCTCAATATCCGCCATCGAACGGTTGAGCCGAATCTCGCCGTCACCGATAAACATCACATCCGTGAGCAAGTGCTCAATCTCCTCCACCTGATGCGTCGTAATCAGAATGGTTTTGTCCTCATCGAAATAATCGTTCAGCAAACTGGTGTAAAAACGCTTGCGGTAAAGAATATCCAACCCCAGTGTCGGTTCATCGAGCACCAGCAAGCGGCTGTCAATGGCCATGATCAACGCCAGGTGCAGCTGCGTCATCATGCCCTTGGAGAGTTCTCCCACCCGGCTCTGGCGCGAGATGTTCGTATTGGCCAGAAAACCCTCGGCGCGAGTGCGGTCAAACCTGGGATGAACCCCCTCCAGGTAGGCCAGCGCCTCGCTGACCTTAAGCCAGCGCGGCAAAATCGCCGTGTCCGCGATAAAGGACACGCTTTCCATTAAGCGTGTGCGCTGCTTTCGGGGGTTCAGGCCCAGCACTTCCAGATGACCCTCCATCTCCGCCAGACCAAGAATGCCTTTGAGTAGCGTGGTTTTGCCAGCGCCGTTGGGGCCGATCAGCCCCATAATCCGACCCGGCTGCAGCGTCAAATCCACCCCTTTCAGCACCGCTTTCCCGCCATAAGCCTTGCGCAGACCACGCGCTTCAATAACGGCTGTCATTCACGTTCCTCCTTTCCAGAGTCTTCGCCACACAGCGTGGCCAACGCATCTTTTAGAGCGGCCGGGCGTATTCCCAGCGCGCGCGCGCGCGTCACCAGATCCGGTAATTCCCGATCCAGTAAATCCGCCCGCTCTCGGCCCAGAAGGCGCTCGCGGGCGCCGTCCAGCACAAACATCCCCAGCCCGCGCCGTTTTTCCACGACCGCCTCATCCACCAGAAGCTGATAAGCCTTGGCGACCGTCAAGTGGTTGATCTGGTAGTCCGCGGCCAGCTGGCGCACCGATGGCAACGGTTCGCCTTCCGCCACTTCCCCACGCAGAATCAACAGCACGATGCGCTCGTAAAGCTGGCGATAAATCGGCTGATTGTCAGTCCAGATAATGGTCAAAAGGGTTCCTTTGGTGAGACGGTGATATACATAACTATATCACCAAATTGGAGGCTGACAAGTCATTGTATGAAAATGAGGGGTCGCGCCTGCGACGGCCATGGAAATCCTTATTCGCTCAATACCCGCTCTCACAAAATCCCGTCAAAAACAAGACTGGTCTGACCGCCGCAATTGCGGATAATGAGCGCCTTGTCTATTAACCGACCGCAGGATTCAGGTGCTGTTTATGATCCGCATCTCCCAGAGAATTGCCGAAGAACTGAAGTGTCAGGAGCAACAGGTGGCCGCCGCCGTGGCCCTGCTCGACGAAGGCGCTACCGTGCCGTTTATTTCCCGCTACCGGAAAGAAGTCACCGGCGGGCTGGACGATACCCAGATGCGGACGCTGGAAGAGCGGTTGCGCTACCTGCGGGAGCTGGAAGATCGCCGCGAGGCCATTCTCAAAAGCATCTCCGAGCAGGAAAAGCTGACCCCGGAGCTGGAACGCGACATCAAAGCCGCCGATACCAAAACCCGCCTGGAAGACCTCTATTTACCCTACAAACCCAAGCGCCGCACCAAAGGTCAAATCGCCATTGAGGCGGGCCTGGAACCGCTGGCCGACGCACTGCAGGCCGATCCGACACTCAACCCGGACAGCGAAGCGGCCAAGTACTTGAATCCCGAGCACAAAATCGACGATGCCAAGGCCGCCCTGGACGGCGCTAAGTACATCCTCATGGAGCGTTTCAGCGAAGACGCGGAGCTACTGGGCAAGCTGCGCCACTTTCTTAAGCAGGAATCCAACCTGACCGCCAAGGTTTCACCCGGCAAGGAGTCCGATCAATCCCAGGATGTGCAAAAATTCCGCGATTATTTTGAGCACAGCGAACCGCTCAAAAGCGTTCCCTCCCACCGTGCGCTGGCCATGTTCCGTGGTCGCAACGAAGGCGTACTAACGCTGGCCCTGACGCTGGGCGACGAAGAAGACCGCAGCGCGGCCCATCCCTGTGAGGGCATGGTCGCCGAGCACTGGGAGATTCGCGACCAGGGCCGGGCGGCGGACACCTGGCTGAAAGAAGTGGTGCGCTGGACCTGGCGGGTCAAGCTGCTGACACACCTGGAAACCGACTTGCTGGGCGAGCTGCGCGAGCAGGCCGAGGAAGCGGCCATCAAAGTGTTCGCCGCCAACCTCAAAGATCTGCTGCTGGCGGCTCCCGCCGGGCAAAAAGCCACCATCGGCCTGGACCCCGGACTGCGCACCGGCGTGAAAGTCGCCGTGGTGGACGCCACCGGCAAAGTGCTCGATCACGGCGCCATTTTCCCCACCGCGCCTCAGTTCAAGATCGCGGAAGCGGAAAAAGTCATCGTAGCGTTGTGCAAGAAACACAACGTGGAGCTGATCGCCATTGGCAACGGAACCGCCTCGCGGGAAACCGAGAAATTTGTGCAGGAAGTACTGAAAAAACACAGCGACCTGAACGCCAAAAGTGTGATGGTGAACGAATCCGGCGCCTCGGTGTACTCGGCTTCGGAATTTGCCGCCAAGGAGTTCCCGGATCTGGACGTCACCATTCGCGGCGCCATTTCCATTGCCCGCCGATTGCAGGACCCACTGGCGGAGCTGGTGAAGATTGATCCCAAATCCATCGGCGTGGGTCAGTATCAGCACGACGTGTCACAAACCCAGCTGGCGCGTGAACTGGACGCGGTCGTAGAGGACTGTGTAAACGCTGTCGGTGTCGAGGTGAACACCGCTTCCGCGCCACTGCTGGCCCGGGTGTCCGGCCTGAACCAGACCCTGGCCAACAACATTGTGGAATTTCGCAATGCCAATGGTGTGATTCGCTCGCGCAATGATTTGAAAAAAGTCCCACGCCTGGGCGAGAAAACGTTCGAGCAGGCCGCTGGTTTTTTGCGCATCGCCAATGGCGACAACCCGCTGGATGCCTCTGGCGTTCACCCGGAAGCCTATCGCGTGGTGGAAGTGATCGCCGAGAAAAACCAGCGTCAGCTCAAAGGGCTGATTGGTGACTCAGCCTTCCTGAGAACGCTCAAAGCGGCGGACTACACCAGCGAGACCTTTGGTGTGCCGACGGTGACCGACATCATCAGCGAGCTGGATAAGCCCGGCCGCGACCCGCGCCCGGAGTTCAAGACCGCCCAGTTCCAGGACGGCGTGGATACCATCAAGGACCTGGAGCCGGGAATGATTCTGGAAGGCTCCGTCACCAACGTGACCAACTTCGGTGCCTTTGTGGATATCGGTGTTCACCAGGACGGCCTGGTCCACATTTCCGCGCTGTCCAATACCTTCGTCAAAGACCCGCGCGATGTGGTGAAAGCCGGTGACGTGGTGAAAGTCAAAGTGATGGAGGTGGACGTACCGCGCAACCGTATCGGCCTGTCCATGCGGATGGACGACCAGCCGGGCGAAAAAACCGAGGGTGCCAAAGGCGGTGGCTCACGTCGCGCGCCGAAAGGCAAGGGCGGCGGTAACCCGAGAGGGCAGGGCGGCCAACAGCCCTCAATGGGAAGCATGGGCGCGCTGCTGCAAGAGGCTCTGAAGAAAAAGTAGCCCCTCTGATTAAGGCGTCGCACCCGCCATACAACGGGGATTGGGACTGTAGGCGGCCACGGGAGTACCGTCGCAATTAACCGCCGCAACATTCCCGCCTTTGAGAGTCAACGAATCGATCAGCGGTAGGTAGAGAGTGGGCTAATTCGACAGGCGGCAGTCATCAAAATCGGCGTGTGTCCGTCCGCTTGCCCGTCGATTATAATGAAGGCCGCTCAACGAAGGAGAAGGTCATGCTTAACCACCGGTTCACAGCGCTTTCCCGCCTACTGCAATGCCTGCTCGCGGTATTCGCGCTGATGCCCCTGTCATCGGCGCTGGCGGGGACCACGCTTTACGAAGTCAGTAAAGGCGATCATCGGGTACTGCTCGGTGGCACCATCCATCTCTTGCACCCGGATGAATTTCCGTTGCCCGACGCGTTTGATGCCGCGTATGACGAGGCGGACGCGCTATATCTGGAGGCCGATCTGGTGGCGGTCCAGAAGCCTGAATTCGCCCAGCGCCTGATGCAGGCCATGCTGTACCCGCCTGGCAAATCTCTGAACACCGAACTCAGCCCCACCGTGTGGGAGCGCCTCAAGGCCTATTCTGAAACCAACGGGTTCCCGGTGCAGAACTTCCTGGGATTTGATCCGGCCTTTGTCAGCATGGTGATGACCGTCATGGCGGCGCAGCAAAAAGGCATCAGCGATGGCGTGGATGCCTATTATTTAAATCGCGCCCACCGCGACGGCCTGCCCACCGGTTACCTGGAAGACTCCGACGCGGTATTGAGCTACATGGAAGCCCTCTCGGGGCAGAATGGTGACGACATTATCGAGGCCACGTTGGCGGATCTGAAACGTTTCGACGAGCTGATGACCAGCACTGTCGACGCGTGGAGACGAGGCGATCTGGACGCTCTGGACCAGGAGCTGGGCGCACCCATGCGGCGAGAAGCGCCCGAGATGTATGACATCCTGATGGTGAAACGCAACGCCGAATGGCTGCCGGAAATTGAACGGCTGTTCAACGATGAAGCGGTGGAACTGGTGCTGGTCGGCTCATTGCATCTGGCCGGAGAACACAGCCTGCTTGCCGCGTTGAAAAAACGCGGTTATCAGGTGCGTCCTTATCAGGGACCGACCACCACTCATTAGTCAACAAAATCGAGCATCAACAGAGTCGAGGGGTTTTACAAACGGCGACCACACCACACCACGGCTCTCAATGAATACCTTGGCAAACAACGACTTGCTTCGCATGGCATGGTGCCTGCTTATGAAAGAATTAACGCACCGGGTGATCCAAACATCGCCTGAGTACGTTTTACCCTGCAGTCGCTCAGTTACCGCCTGCTTGCTCGTGCTCAAGGAAGGTATACGCGGCACAGGCTTTTCTCGGTCACCGCTTGACGGTCTGAGACGATTGGCCCAGGAAGGCCTGGCGCAGGGGCGCTCGCCAAGGACGACGAATAACCCAAGGAGGAATACCCACTTCAAGGACGATGCATGTCGGAACAAGCCCGCAAGGACAGCGGGCTGACTTCCCCTGCCGCATTGTTTCGGTCCTGAAACACACTTCACACTTTCGCCTTGTATCGCGACGCTATAATCGCCATAAACGTTATGATGGCCGACCCGTTATCATTGCAAGGAGAACACTGTTTGAGCGATCACGAGCATGTAGCCACCCTGGAAGAGGTTCTGGACCGGGTGGGTAACGTAGCGCGGGAGCATGAACGCATTTCCATTGACCAGATCATGGATGCTATCGGGCAGCGCTCGTTCGGCCCTGTTCTGCTATTGATGGGGCTGATTATTCTCGCGCCTCTCATTGGTGACATCCCCGGCGTCCCCAGCCTGTGTGCGCTCATGGTGCTGCTTATCTCCGTGCAGTTATTGCTGCATCGGGAACATTTCTGGCTGCCGCAGTGGATACTCTGCCGTTCCATCCGGACACAAACGCTGTTCAAGGCATTAAACCTCTCGCGTAAACCGGCACGCTTTGTTGACCGACTGGTACGACCGCGCCTGACCTTCCTGATTCGTGGCTACTTGCCCACCCGCTTTGTGGCGCTCGCCAGTTTAGCGGTCGCATTGCTGATACCGGCCATGGAATTTATTCCGTTCAGCGCCAACCTCGCCGGCGCCGTGCTGACGCTCTTTGGTCTGGCATTAATTGGGCGGGACGGTTTACTCGCTTTTTTGGCGTTTAGCTTTACCGGTGCCAGCGTCACAGCCGTCGTGTACGCCGTTTTTGGTTGAACCATTTTCGTCGCCTGATCTCTAATCCGCCGCACAACGTAAAGCCATCAACATGAATATTGCCCCACTGACGGGGCAATGCAGTATCAGGCCCGCGCGTCGCTCTTATGGCCTGATGGACCGAGACCGTAAGAGAACTACACCATGACCGAACGGGTGCGTTTTTTCGACCTGCTGCGCTGTCTGGCCGCCGTTGCCGTTATCGCCATCCACGTACTCGCTCCCTATCGCGACTTGCTGGGCAGCATTCCGTTTTCCGAGTGGCTCACAGCCACCACCATCAATGGCATCAGCCGATGGGCCGTGCCGGTGTTTATTCTGGTCACCGGCGCGCTGCTGGTCAGCGACCCGAGGCCGTTCAACCCGCAATACTATGTGAAGCGACGGTTGGCAAAAGTGCTGTTACCGTTCATCGTCTGGTCACTGTTTTACGCTTGGTTTTCGGGTTGGACCGCCATGGGGTACGACGCCGAATCCGCCAAACATGCCCTGATGGACAGTCCCCACCATGCCACTTACTACCATTTGGGATTTTTCTACTACTTCATTCCGCTGTACTTCATTGCACCTCTGTTCCAATGGCTGGCCAGGAACGACTACGACCCGGTGCTGTATATCTACCTGGCGCTGTGGCTGACCACCTCCGCGCTGTATTTGTTCTACGTTGACGGCCCCTGGGAGTTCAACCTGTGGCTGTTCAGCGGATACCTGCCGCTCGGCTACGTGCTCTACAAAAAGGTGCCAATCAATGCCTGGAGTGTCGGGCTGTTTACCCTGGCTGGCATCGCCGCTCTGGTGACCACCGTCGCCGCCGTCACGCTGCTCTGCCTCGATAGCGGCGACTACAGCTTTAAACGCTGGCTGTCCTACAAAACCCTGAACGTTATCTTCGCCGCCAGCATGATCTTCGTGCTGTGCCGTGCACTGGCCGATAAGCTGTCCGAACGCGCCTACCGGGTCGTTCAGTTCATCAGCCGATACAGCCTGGGCATCTACATTCTTCATCCGATTTTCCTGTGGCCCATGAAAACATTCGGCTGGCACGGCGGCCACCCCGCCTGGGTCATTCCCTTGTGGGTTCTGCTCAGTGGGGGTGGGGCACTGGCGCTGAGCTGGCAGCTGTCCCGCTCCGCCAAAACCCGCTGGCTCTTACCCTAGGGCCTACGTGGACCGTCTCTGTTACACTGCTGCGGTCAACCTGTATTCGAGAGACTTCAATCCACATGAGCCTGTTTCAGCCATCCTCTCAGGAAAACGCCATCAAGGTGGCGCGCCTGCAACCGGACGACCTTCTGGGCTGCACGGTTGTTCGGCCCTTCGAACTCGACGGCTTTGAATGGCCCACCGCCGAGCACTAGTATCAGGCCATGAAATACCCAGGGCGCCCGCGAGCCGATGCCATCCGCAACGCCGCTACCGCTGAGCAGGCCCGGAAAATAGGCCGCGGCTGGCTCAAGCGCCCGCGCAAGGATTGGGAAAAGATACGCACCGTCGCCATGACCCGCGCTATCTACACGCAGTGCCAAGTACACCCTGACTTCGCCGAGGCCCTGCTGGCCACCGGGGAAGAGGACATTCTGGAAGTGTCGCTTTACGATTATTTCTGGGGGCTTGGGCGAGATCTGCGTGGGCAGAATCAGTACGGGAAAGTGTTGATGGCCGTGCGGGATAAGATTAGCGACAGTTAGGCCACAACCTCCGAGCATGTCATTCCTGGCTAGGTTTTCTCTTTTTCGGCCGAGCATCATTTTTCGTCTGAACATGGCTCTTGAGAAAGAGCTCAGCTTGCCCCTCTTCTCCTCCCGGTGTATCATTACCAATGATAGGCAAAGAGAGATATGGAACCAACAAGGTTGGGAGAACTTCCTATTCTTGGGGAGTTAAATCTATGTTAATAGCCTAATCTCCTGCAATCCGAAAACAAACTGCTTCGAACAAGTATCAAGCTTGTGCTAGCTCTACTCAATCGTCTTTACCTTTCTAACGAAAACTATCGTTCATAATACAGGGTGACTTTGTCTGATGCTTCAAGCCCCTTCCATGGATATATCTGGAAATTCTGGCTGCTCAGTTCGCTTAATTAAGAAGGGTTATCAGTTAGCCGTCGAAAAATCCTGCAGCCAAGCTTCGTATATCCCTCGGCTGAAAGCGCAGATTGAAAAACAAAACACCTTCAGAGCATTCACCTCAAGCGTTGCCATAAGTATCCCGGAACTGTATTGGGAGTCGGAGAGCATAAATCATTACTGCGCCGTCATGGAGTTTCTACCATACCTTGACTTTATTGATTTTTTTGGAACATGCTCTGTGCCTGCATTATTCAAAAGCATTGACACGATAGAAGCGTTTATAGACGAAAATACTCGCAGCTCGACTAGCAAGATCAACCTCGCAGCCCTTGCAAAACTTTATGAAATTGAGCAAAAAGTCACTACTGACAAGGACAAGATTCAAATAATTCAACATTCAGCCAGGCAGCTCAGAAATATCCTGTTAAACAAAGACATATTCTTACCCAACGGAGAGTGTCACGGGGACTTCACACTCTCGAACATGGTATTCACAACCAGTGGAGAGAATATAGGGCTTTTTGATTTTCTGGATAGCTACATAGATTCTCCGGCTATTGATCTTGTGAAACTGCGACAAGACACACAACTGGGCTGGTCTTTTATCAAAACCCGAAAACCTTCCTCTCGTATCCGCATCCACCAGGGGCTTAACCAAATGGATCTCTTTGCGGAGAGAAAGCTCTCTGAGTTAGATGTATCCAAAGAGGACTATAACGTGTTACAGGCAGTGAATATATTGAGGATCCTGCCATACGCAAACGATGCTTTAACTCTGAGCTTCATCCAAAGATCCCTCAATATATTGGAGGCCTGAATGCACCTGATTCTTCCTGTGGCGGGAAGTTCGTCCCGCTTTCCAGATATGAAACCAAAATGGCTGCTTACACATCCTAGGGGACATATGATGATTATCGAGGCAATTAAGAACCTTGAACTCGATAAGTTTAAATCTATTAATCTAATTTGTTTAAAAGAGCACAACGAAAAGTATTCTGTTAAGACTGCCATCGAAACCCAATTTGAAGAGATTGGTCACAGGGATAAGCTCTCATTCATCATGCTAGACGAACGCACCCAGAACCAGCCAGAAACGGTTTATCGCGGAATTCAGAAAGCTGGAATCAGTGGACCCATCTTTATCAAAGACTCCGACAACCAGTTCTCAATCCCAGTTAGTGAGGGTAACTACGTGTGTTATCTTGACCTTCACGAACTTGACAGTGTTAATGCAAAAAACAAGAGCTATATAGAAATTAACGAGCACGGTTACATTCACAATATTGTAGAGAAAAAGATCGTAAGCTCAACGTTCTGTGTCGGAGGTTACGGCTTTGAATCGGCCGAGATTTTCAGTGAGGTTTTCGAACAGGTTGACGAGGGATCCCCAAACCTTTACATCTCCGACCTAATCTATCAACTGCTTCTTGATGGTCATATCATTAGGTCCCAGCATGCAGCCAACTACTATGACTGGGGCACCCTCCGAGAATGGAATCAGTACAAGGCACTATACTCAACGCTTTTTGTTGATCTTGATGGAACCCTCGTCAAGAACTCTGGCCAGTATAGTTCACCGTATTGGGGAGAAACCGGTGGCATCGAAAAAAATATACAGGCCCTCAACGAACTACATAAGTCAGGAAAAGTACAAATCATTATAACAACATCGAGAAAGGAGAAATTTCGGGAAGCAACCATACAGCAGCTAGAAAGCCTCAACATTCCCTACGACAATATCATCTTTGGTCTCGTTCATGGCCGGAGAATTGTTATCAACGATTACGCAAGAACCAACCCTTACAAAAGTTGTGATGCAATCAATATTAAACGCAACAGTGACGACCTTAAAGAGATGTTAGAAGAGTCCATCGGGTTTGACATAGGGATCTGACATACACAGGAATAGAAACAATGATAGATTTTAAAGATATAAGCGTTGTTGTTCAGGGCCCCGTTCAAACTTTTGAGAATCGGAAGCAAGATTCGGGAATAACCCAGAAATGCCTAGAGTCTGTGCGAGAGCACCTCCCCGGAAGCACTCTCATACTATCTACATGGGGAGATCAAAACCTTAAAGGTCTTGATTTTGATGAATTGGTCATCAATGATGATCCGGGGCCTAACATTCGTTACTTTAAGCTAGATGGAACTCCCCGTTATTTCAACAATAACAGACAAATCGTAACAAGCCGAGGGGGCCTAAGAAGGGTTAAAACTTTATATGCAGTTAAACTACGTAGTGATAACTATCTCACTGGGAATCGGTTCGTAGAACTACAAAAAGAATATAGATTGAGGTCTTCAGAACACAAGTATTTACAAGAGCGAGTTGTTGTCAGTAATATTTTCACAAGAAGATATGCCAAGGGGTATCCTGTTGCCTACCACTTGAGTGATTTCTTCTATTTTGGACTCACCCAAGATATTCTGTCGATATGGGATTTGCCACTTTACGATGATGCCACCGATCCCAAGCAACAGAGCGAGTTCTCAGAAAAGAGCGGTTTTCCCATAGATTGCACACAGATGTTTTGGATATCCGCATTGCAGAAGTTTAACCCATCGATCTCCCTTGGGGGACTCCTGGATACATCAAATGGTGCTCTTGGAGATTCGGATATCTGCTTCGCCAACAACTTTGTAATCGCATCACCGGAACAACTGGGGTTAGGTCTATGTAAGAAGTTCCTAGGAAAAGCCCGAATATCAAGAACCAAAGGCCAGTGTGCTCAGTGGCAGCACATTGAATGGATTAATTCTTACAAAAAACACTGCGCCGCAAATTATTCTAAGCTCTCTCTTCATCCAGATTTGATAAAACTATGGCTGCATCGAGCATGGCACGTTCTACCCACACGCCTAGAAACCCAAATTAAAGTATCAAAGCGAGCCCGGAAATTTCGAGAATCGCATAATGGTTGAATCTTCGGAAGTGCCCCGTATTCCACCCTTAAGCAGAGCTGTATTATCTCTAGCGGTATCCACGGCAGTTTTTCTTTTCGGAAGCCTGACACTGATTGCACCATCAGGATATTCCTGGGGCCCAGCTCTTCTGTTAGCTTTGTCTATAATTGGCTATGCCAAATCCCGTTGCCCTATTGATTTCAGAAAGGATTACATACCAATCGCGGTAGCTTTTGCCTTGTTCTTCTTGCTAGCCCTATGCAATATTTTTATCCACGATCTAGATCTGAGAACGCTTGATCGACCGAGCAGATTTCTTTTTGCCATTTTAGTTTTTCCAATTTTGGTGCAGTATCCGCCACGCCCCAGCTTTCTATGGTCGGGCATGGCCGTAGGAGCGATTCTTGCTGGTCTATGGGCAAGCAAACAGGTCCTTATCGACGGTATAAGCCGGGCACACGGCAATACTCATATAATCCAGTTTGGCAATATTGCTATTCTTCTTGGATTTTTAAACTTGGCAGGCTTCTTCTGGGCAATACGCCAAAGGAAAAATTTTCAGGTGTTGAAAATATTAAGTATCCTAGGGGTAATCGGAGGAATAGCCGCTTCGATACTTTCTGGCAGCCGGGGCGGATGGGTAAGCTTTCCAATAATGACCTTTATCTGCCTTTATTTCCTGGCCCCAAGCTTAACCAAAGCACAAATTCTAGTAGTGATTGCTGCAATTGGCTTAATCATAACCGCATTGCTAGTTATAAAAGGAACTGGGGTGGCTCATCGTTCTCAACAAGCAGTAACTGAAGTGCGGGATTACTTGTCAACAGGACAGGCAAACACATCAACTGGCGCGCGACTAGAGATGTGGAAAGCTGCAATCATATTGGGGAGTAGACGTCCCATTATAGGCTGGGGAGAAAAAGAAGTAGAAGATCAGAAAAAACGGCTTGTTAAAGAAGAAGGGCTAGATCCCTACATTCTTAAGTTTAGTCATGCCCATAATGACTTCCTGGACAATTGGCAAAAACGAGGAGCTTTTGGTCTTATTGTTTTCACATTGTTATACGGTATACCTTTGATCATGTTTATTAGAAAATTTTTGATAATCCGGTCAGAAGAAAAATCTTTAGCACTTGCGGGCATAATTATATGCGCTTCTTATATATGCTTCAGCTTGACCCAAGCATTTTTCGAGCATAACAGTGGTGCAACCGTATACGCTTTCGCAGTTACTATCTTTTGGGCACTTATTACTAAAACTGATCTTCCCCACCAAAAGTAGACACTATTTTAAGTCCACACACACAAAATTAGTCGAAGTGTCCTCAGTATCGTGGGATACTCCATGTTAAAATTGTCAGCTATTTCTTTTTCTGCGCCCTCGGATGCGCCTGATCATACACTTTCGCCAAATGCTGAAAATCCAAATGGGTATACACCTGTGTGGTGGAGATGTTGGCGTGGCCGAGCAGTTCCTGTACCAGACGGAGATCGCTGCTGGATTCGAGCATGTGGCTGGCGAAGGAGTGGCGCAGCATGTGCGGGTGGACGGGTTCGTCCATGCCTTGCTTGAGGCTCAGTTGTTGCAGCCGCAGTTGCACGGCGCGGTGGCTGAGTCGTTTGCCGCGTTGGCTGATAAACAGGGCGGGCTCATCGGCGGGGGCGATGTGTTGGCGCTCTTGCAACCAGGCTTTGAGCGCGGCGCGTGCGGGTTTTCCAACCGGCAGTTGTCGGGTTTTATTGCCTTTACCGGTGACGATCACCGCACCGTCACTCAGATCGAGATCACTGACATTCAGGCCAATGGTTTCCGCCAAACGCAAGCCGGAGGAATAAATCAGTTCCAGCAGGGCATGATCGCGCTTGCCCAGCGGGCTATCATCCTTTACTTCTACAAATTGCCCGGCTTGGTCGACGTCCAAGACTTTGGGCAGTTTTTTTTCAACGCGCGGTGCCTGTAAACCATCGGCGGGGTTGGTTTTGAGCCAACCTCTTCGAATACCAAAGCGGAAGAAGGCGCGAAGGGACGACAGCCAGCGGCGCAGGCTTTTCCCCGTCAGGCCTTTGCGATGCAGGCTGGCGAGACTTTCGCGCACGTGATGGACGGTGATGGTGTTCAGGTCGCTCAGTTCACGGCTTGCGCAGTAGGCGAGAAATTTGTCCAGATCGCGGGCGTAGGCGTCTTCGGTGCGCGGCGAGAGTTGTTTCTCGGTGCGCAGGTAGATGAGGAAAGCGGTTCGCTCGGATTGGAAAGGGTGTGGCATGTGTGGGGTCCGCGCAGCACCAAGGGCATTCAGCCATTAGGTTGATGGTGCTTAGGTTAGCGCGGAAGGTGGTCGGGTAACAAGCGGTTCAGCACTTCGGCGATGTAACCCAGGAACAGGGTGCCCATGCTGGAACGGTAGTAGTGCGGATCGCGGTTGCCGATGGCGAGCAGGCCAAAAGCGTTGCCGTGCACTAATGGCACGGTAGCCACGGAGCCAATCTGGCTGGCGTGATCGCCAAACAGAAAGGACAATTCACCTTCGCCGAGCGTGCCGCACATGGCGCGGTTGTTTTTGAGCAGGGGAGCAATGTGGCGGCGCGCTTCATCCAGGGACACCACGCGGGCCTGACTGCTGGGAACCCGATTGACATGGCCGAACAACAACAAGCTGGTGTAGTGAATATCGAACTCCTGATCAAAGCTGTAGAAGAGGGCATCCACAATGTCCCCCAGGTCTCGCCCTTCGATCAGGGCCAGCACCAGCCGCTTGGTTTGATCAAACAGCTTGTCATTCTCGCGGGCATTATCGAGCAGTTTGCTCAAGCGGTGGCGCATGTCCATGTTGCGATCACGCAATACGGAGACCTGACGCTCCACCAGGGAGACGGCGGAACCACTTTCGTGCGGTAACTCCAAGTCCGCGAGCAACTTGCGGTGGTGCACAAAAAAATCCGCGTGGGTTTTCAGGTACTCAACGACCTGATCATCGCTCAGCGCGGATGGCTTGGTGCTGTCTTCAGAGTTCTGTTCGCTCATTTAGATTTTGACCTGTCCGTGAAATACCGTGGTTGCCGGACCGGTTTTGATCACCGGCTCGCCGGGTCCGGCCCAGCGAATTTTCAGGCTTCCGCCGGGTAAATTAACGGTGACGGATTCATTGAGCAGGTGGCGCAGACGGCCCGCCACCACGGCGGCACAAGCGCCCGTGCCGCAGGCGAGGGTTTCACCGGCACCGCGTTCGTACACGCGTAAATTAATTTCGTCCGGCGAGACCACGTGCATAAAGCCAGCGTTGACCCGACGTGGAAAACGCGGATGACGTTCGATTTTCGGCCCCAGGGTTTCCACCGGTGCGATTTTCACATCATCCACCAGCAGCACCGCGTGCGGGTTGCCCATGGAGACCGCCGAAATGTCGTACTGTTCACCGTCAACCGTCAACGGGTAACTGACCGCCTGCGCATCGGCCTGGAATGGAATGTCGTCGGGCGTTAGATGGGGCACGCCCATGTTCACTTCCACCTGATCATTGTCGTCCACTCGCAGGAGAATGTCACCGCCGGCGGTTTCCACGCGAATCTCACGTTTTCCGGTGAGTTTACGGTCACGCACGAAGCGGGCGAAACACCGCGCACCGTTGCCGCAGTTTTCCACTTCGCCGCCATCGGCGTTAAAAATACGGTAGCGAAAATCGACATCCGGACGGCTGGGAGTTTCCACCAGCAATACCTGATCGCAACCGACACCAAAATGCCGGTCGGCCAGAGCGCGAATTCGGTCGGCGTTGAGGCGGACTTTCTGGGTGATGCCATCGATCACCACAAAGTCATTCCCCAGACCGTGCATTTTACTGAAGCGCAGGCGCATGTGTCCGTCAATTCCCCAATACTGTGTGGGCGTTACTGTGTGAGCGTTAGGGAAGCGTTTGCTCACCCCGCAACTGATCCTCAATGGTCTCCCGGGCGCGGACCAGGTGGATCTGGTCACCATCGACCAGCACTTCCGCCGGTCGGCCCCGGGTATTGTAGTTGGAACTCATGCCAAACCCGTAGGCCCCGGCGGAGAGCATGGCCAACAGATCGCCGGGGGCCAGTGCGAGTTCCCGGTCTTTGCCTAGAAAGTCTCCAGTTTCGCACACCGGGCCCACCAGATCCCAGGTTTTTGGTGCCGCCGAGCCAGCACGGCCAACACTAACAGAAACGATCTCCTGCCAGGCCTGATACAGCGCGGGGCGGATATTGTCGTTCATCGCGCCATCGATAATCGCAAAGTTCTTGTGCTCGGTGGGCTTGAGGTACAGCACACGGGTGAGCAGGGCACCGGCATTGGCGGCAATGGAACGGCCGGGTTCGAACATCAGCGCCAGGTTACGCCCGCACAACTTGCGTTTGATGGCCATCATGTAATCGCTGACCGGTGGCGGCACTTCATCGCGGTAGGTCACCCCCAGGCCGCCGCCCAGATCCAGGTGCTGGATCTCGATGCCCACTTCGGCCAGTTCATCTACCAGGGCCAGCAGCCGGTCCAGCGCGTCCATAAACGGGTCAATTTGCGTGAGCTGGGAGCCGATGTGGCAATCGAGCCCCTGCACGGACAAGCCGGGCAGTTCGCGGGCGCGGCGATACACCTCTGGCGCCCGGGCGATATCAATCCCGAATTTGTTTTCCTTCAGGCCGGTGGAAATATAGGGGTGCGTCTGGGCGTCCACATCCGGGTTCACGCGCAGCGAGATGCGTGCGGTCCGGCCCTGTTTGGTAGCGACGTCGGAGAGCTGTTCCAGCTCGGCCTCGGATTCGACGTTGAAGCAAAAAATACCCACGTCCAGTGCGCGCGCCATTTCCTCGCGGGTTTTGCCCACGCCGGAGAACACCACTCGCGCCGGATCACCGCCCGCGCGCAGCACTCGCTCCAGTTCTCCCCCGGAGACGATATCAAAACCGGCACCCAGGCGGGCCAGCAGGTCGAGCACGGCGAGGTTGGAGTTGGCTTTGACCGCGTAGCACACCATGCCCGGGTGCTCCCCCAGCGCCTCGGCGTAGGCCAGATAATGCCGGGTAAACGCGGCCCGGCTGTAGACGTAGGTGGGAGTACCATACTGTTCGGCCACTCGCGCGAGGGGCACATTTTCCACAAACAGTTCGCCATCACGGCGTTCAAATACGGACATAGTCAGTCTCAAAACAGGCGATTAATTGACCGGAGAGGCTTCCGGTTCCGGGGCCGGTTCGGCCACGGCCGCCTCGGGTGTGGTGTCGGCATCCTCAGGCAGGTACAGGGGGCCTTTCTGGCCACAGCCGGTCAGCAGCAGCGTGGCCGCCAATGCGGCGCTGGCGATGGCAGCACGAAGGGTCATGGCGGCTTCTCCCGGGGTCCGGTCAACGTCAGATAATAATCGGCGGGCAGTATACCGCCGGGGTGTCGGCGGCTCAACAAAACGGACCCCGCTCAGAATATGTCGTCAAGCACGGCGCGGTAACGTTTGGGGGCCTCGATATGCGGCATGTGCCCGACGTCTTCCAGCTCATGCAGGGTCGCCTCGGGAATTTGCCTCGCGACGGTTTTCCCCAGTTGGTCGTATCGCCCGAGTTGATAGTCGACACCGTCTTTCTTCCAGCCACGCCCCGGCCCAGTGGTGTCGCGGGTGCCGATAATCAGGTGTGTGGGTACGCTCAGGCGCTGAAACTCATTCGCGACCGGGCCCGTGAAAATCATGTCGTAGGTGAGTGCGTTGTTCCAGGCGATACGCTCCCAGTCCGGTCCGTTCAACCAGCCTTCGTGGATACGGATCAGCGCTTCGTACTCGGGTTTCCAGTCGCCGTCGTAATAGTTTTTGCGCTGGTAGGCACGCACTTTTTCCAGGGTTTGCTGTTGTTCATTGGCGAAGAAAAAAGCCGGGTCTTTGTACTGCACGTAGCGCAGGTAATCCTCGAGCCCGACGGGGTTCATCAATACCAGCTCGGCCACCTGATCGGGGTATTGCAGCGCGTAGCGCGTGGCCAGCATACCGCCCATGGAATGGCCCATGACGATGACACGCGCAAGCCCCAGCTCATCCACCAGCGCCCGGGTGTTGGCGGCCAGCGCTTCAAAGGAAAACTGGTAATGCGCCGGTTTGCTGGATTTTCCGAACCCGATCTGGTCCGGCATCAGCACGCCATAGCCTTTGTCGTGCAAAACCCGTGCGGTGCCTTCCCAGTAATCCGCTGCGAAGTTCTTCCCGTGCATCAACACGACCGTGGGCTGCCCGTCTTCCGCCGGCAGGTGCATGTACGCCATTTCGAGTGGCTGGCTCTGGCTGTCAAACGCGAAGGTGTGAACGTCAAACGGGTAGGGGTACTGGCTTAATCGGGCATCGTAGGCGGGTGTATCGTCTGCGGCGGTATCCGCCCAGGTCGGCAGGGCAGCGCCCAGCAGAAGGATGAAAAAAGCGATCCGATTAATCATAAGACATTCCCCGGTAAGCACTGGCTGGTACAGCCAATCACCCTATAGAGATCGGGGAAGGCTCGCAATGGTTCCGTGCACCACGGAACCATTGCGAGGGCTCACTATACGTCGCAGATTTGAATGGCCTGACGCAGTGAGGCGATTTTTTCTTCATCGGTGGCGCGGTCGGGCATAAACTCCTGGGCCACGTAGCCATCGAAATCAATCTCGGTAATCGCCTTCATGATCGCCGGGTAGTACAGCTCCTGGCTGTCATCAATTTCATGCCGACCGGGCACACCGGCGGTGTGGTAATGACCAAAATACTGATGGCTGTCCCGGATGGTGCGAATGATATCGCCTTCCATGATTTGCATGTGGTAGATGTCATACAGCAGTTTGAAGTTCGGGGAGCCGAGGCGCTTGCACAGCTCAATGCCCCAGGCGGAGCTATCGCACAGGTAGTCCGGGTGATTCACTTTGCTGTTGAACAGTTCCATCTGCAGCACCACGCCGCGTTTTTCCGCCTGCCCGATGACTTGTTTCAAACCCTTGACCGCCGCTTTCAGTCCATCCTCCGGGTCCAGGCCCCGGGCGTTACCACTGAAACAGATCAGGTTGGTGTAGCCCGCTTCACTGACCAGATCAATGTGCTTGCGGTAGCTCTCGATCAGGCCGCTGTGATGCTCGGCGTTACCCCAGCCTTCCTCGAGGCTGGGTTCGGCACCGTTACACATGGATGAATCAATACCGTGTTCTTTCAGAATGTGCCACTCGTTTGGGCCGACCAGATCAATCGCGGAAAATCCGATGCGCTTAACCAATCCGCAGAGCTCTTCCACAGACAGGAAATCGTAGGTCCAACGGGCGACCGAGTGCCGGATGTTACCTTTGAGTTCAAGCTCGGAGCCGCGTCGATCCGCCGCTGTTTTGAGGCTTCCTACGGTACCTGAACTGGCAAGCGCGCCAAGGCTGGTTAAGCCGAGCGCGCTGGCCACCGCTCCGCGCAGCAGGGCGCGACGATTGACTGTACTGCTCATAGTGGTTTCCTGTTATGGTTCATGTTGGTCTACAGATTTTGCACGTTTGGCTACGCCTTGTGTAGCGCACTATTCAGCCGCTGCTCCAACTGCGCTTTCAGCCGCAGGTAATCGCTCAGTTGCAAGCCGGTCTGGGGGGCCAGCCAATCCCGGCACTGGCTGATGTCCAGATCGGTGATATAACACGGATAGCGCACACCGGAAGGACGGCTGGCGAGGATATCCTGCACCACGGCGACAAACAATGCCTCGCTGTCTAGCCGATTGCTTGGATAATCCAGCTCGGAGAATTCCCGCCCGTTGCAAAACACCGTATACCGCAGCTCGCCCGACGCTTCCGCCTCCGCAATCACTTGCACATCCGTCATATTCAGCCCGTCCAGCTCACCACCGCCGGTACGCTCTTCCAGATAGCCCTGCCCCTGTTCGACCCGGCCCAGCATTTCAAAAAAGCGAATGCCCGTGTCTCTAACGGCGAAGCGACCCTCTTCAGCCGCCAGCCTCGCCTGGGCGGCACGCAGGAAATGCGCCAGCGGCCGAAGCAAGGTGGCATGACTGTAAAAGGGCATCACCACCGTCAGCAATGAGCCTCGCTCATCCCACAGGCTGACCTCAGCCTGCGCCGCGAGCACTCGGTAAAATACATAAACCCCAGGTTCGCGGGCCGCCTGCGCCATCAGTCTAAGTGGTCGGTTTTTCAACGCGTGCCGATCCACTACCAGCGGGCTGTACCCGGGTTGCCGCTGCCCCAGCCTTTCCAGTAACGAGGCGTAGTCTTCGCAACGGGTCACACTGGGTTGCTGCTGCACCCAGTGAACCAACAAATACCCCTGGGACGCCTCCACCAGGTACCGGCGTTGCGACGACCGTGGTTCGGCGCAAAAGCCGATTTGCAAATCCCGCCAAAGCTGATCGAGATACTGTGTCAACACGTTCCCCTGGCGCGCAAACGAGACAAAACTCACCTCAACGGCGGGCGGGCGATCACCCGGAGGTAATCCGCGCAGCAGGTACTGCAACCCTTCCTGGAGCAGATCACCCTCCAGGCGCCGGCAAATCACTTCGCCCCAGCTATTGCACTGCACGATATCCAGCGAATGCATGGTCAGCGCCTGCGCGCCTGCCTGATAGTCCGCCGACGAGCGGACGTCGCCCGGCGCCGCCATTCCCGCATCCATATCAATAAGCCACAGCATGCGCTCCACTCTGGCCGGCTGCTGGAACGCCTTGTGGGGCACGGCCGACGTCGGCAGCCACTGCTGCAACCGGTAGACGAGCTGCTGGCATTGCGGGGCGCTCCACTGGAGTGGTCCGTTGCGAACTTCAAAAGCCGTGGCCTGCGTCAACACGCCATTGCTCTGACTCCACACCAGCAGCTCCAGTAAATGGCGTGAACGCTTGAACGCGGGCGGCTCAATCCGGCCTTGCCGGGCACGGTACAGCACCCACACCGGCTCCGTTAACGCGGACGCCTCTCCTTCTGATTCTTTGACGAACTGTACTTCGCTTTCCGCCATATCCCGGGAGATGCCGGGGTTGAGCCGCTCGACTTTTCCAGCTTTGCGCTCGAAAGCCGCGTGCAGTTTGCGCCCTAAAAGAGTGAGCTCATCGTTCCGGATATGCGCTTCAGCCTTTCCCTGACCCAGTGAGTGAATCAACCGGTAGCTGGTGCTGAGTTCCGCCACCAATTGCTGGCGCTCCTGCATCACCTGCGGTGCTTTCCAGCGGCGGCGCTCATCCAGTTGGCGCAAGGTTTCCCGGTCCCACCCCCACTCGGAGACCAACTGCTCCAGAATGCGACGCTGCGAGTCCGCTTCGCCGGAGCGGGCCGTCCGGGTCAATGGCTTGTCGCATTTGAAATAGAGACAGCGCCGGGCCAGATCCAGTCGGTCGGACGCGTCGATAGCCGTGAGGTAAGTTTCCAGCGCGCGATAGACCATGACGTAAGGGTCCAGCGCATCGGGTCGAGGGGTAGAGGCGTAGACGGCCGATTTGAAATCCAGCGCCAACGGGCGGCGTGCCCGACCGCGACAGTACGCCTCCATCAGCATCAGCTTCAGGACGGACTTGTAGGGCGAATCAATCCCTTTGTAGAGCTGCCAGATACCCGCACCGACAAATTCCTCTTCGGGAATACCGGGCAAGCCTCCAAAATCGATGACGGTATCGGGGTTAATAAAGCGTCGGGACAACAAGGTATGGGCGTATTCGCTATAGCGGGTCTCACATCCAGCAGGCACCAACCACCACAGTGGCAGGCGCCCGGCGAGCCAGACCGCCGTCCGGTAGAACTCATCCAGCAACAGGTAGCGCTGGGCCGATCCGCTGCCTTCTTCACTGAGCTGGCCCAATTGGCCGCTGCGGAAATACCCGGGCTCCATCAGGAAAAAATGGATGTCCAACCGTGTGTTTTCCATGGCCCAGGCGGTGAGCCGTTCGCACTTCAGGCGCAATTGCTCACGCCCGGCCGCCGACAAATCACCACGATGGCACACCCACACATCCAGGTCGCTACGGTCACTCTGCGCCACCGTACCCACGCTGCCCATGACAAACAGCGCTTCGACAGCGGGCTGGGAGCGGCGCACCTCGGCGCGATAGCGAAAACTCAGTGCGAGAGTGCGGGCGAGGCGGATATCCGCCGGGTCGGGCTCGTACCGGCTCAGACCCGAAGGGGCCTCCCGGCTGACATAGCCGGGCAGGACCGGGTGATTAACGTGGAACAGCAATGGCAGCAAGCTTACGACATCGCTCTGTCGATCTGTCAAACCGGCCAGCATGCGCCGATGACGCTCGCGGTTGAGGCCGAGAAAGCGCTCTTGCACACGGGTCAACTGTTGCCGATCCAGGCCCGACTCAATGTCGTCCAGCGCAATTGATCCCGTCGACATCGGTTTACTTAAGATCGTTGAGGGTCGCTGAAACGCGGTTCAGCACCTGAACCAGCGTGTCGTACAGCAACGCGGGTTTGATGGGTTTGCTGATGTAATCATTCATGCCTTCGGCCAGGCATCGCTCCCGGTCGCCGCGCATCGCCTGAGCCGTTAACGCCACGATGGGAATGTCAGGACGCTGGCTGCCGGCCCGAATGATCCGGGTGGCTTCGTAGCCATCCACTTCCGGCATTTCCAGGTCCATTAAAATCAGATCGTAAGCGTCCACATCCAGATAAAAACGCTCCAGCGCCTGCCGGCCATCGCTCGCCAACGTTACTTCTACGCCCCGTTTGGCGAGGATACCTCGGGCCACTTGCTGGTTAACCCGGTTGTCCTCGGCGAGCAGTACCCGCAGCCCTTTGAGCGGATGGCTGTCTTCCACCAAAGGGGATTCCAGGCGGGCCGCCAGTTCGCCGCTAAACAACTGGGTCAGCGCATCAAACAGGCGCGACTCGCTCACCGGCTTGTTGAGGAAGCCATCTACCAGCTCCGCGTTGATATCGTCGTGGAAGATTTCATCCCGATGGTAGGAGGAAATCAGCAGCACCTGGGGTGCCTGCTGCAACCGGCAATGGGTTTTAAGCTGCGCGGTGGTTTCCAGGCCGTTCATACCCGGCATCTGATAATCCATCAGCACCAGATCGTAGGGTTTTCCCGCCCGATCCGCCGCCCGCAACAGCTCCAACGCCCCGCGCCCCGAGTCGGCGCAGTCCGCGCGCAGATGCATGCTTTGCAGGGTGCGGCCAATAATATCCCGGGCCAGGCTGTTGTCGTCGACGATCAGCGCACGCAGGTTCTCGAAGCGGTGGGGGTGTTCTTTAAGGGTTTTCGCGCCAATCTGGCTGTGCTCAAAACAGGCGGTAAAACGGATCTTGCAGCCTTCGCCCGGCTGACTCTCGATGTCGAGGCGGCCTCTCATGAGCCGAATCAGGTGATAGCAAATCGTGAAGCCGGTGTTGCTTAACACACCGGCACGTCCATCGCCGGGCGCGATCGGCAGGTTTTTCCCCTCGGCCAGCGCGTCGAAGCTGGCCTGCAGGTGCTCAATCTGCTGCGCCGACATGCCCACGCCAAAATCGGTAATGCAAAACCGCAGCGCCACCTCCTCAGTCGTTTCCCGCTCGCGGGCGACGCTCACCAGTACCTGACGGCTGGAGGAGTATTGCAGCGCATTGTTGACCAGATGGCTCAGCACCTGGCCCAGCCGCGCGGTGTCGCCGCGCAAAAAGCGCGGCACGTCGGGGTGCAGGTCGTAGGTAATATCCACATGCCGGTGTACGGCACTGACTTCAAACAGGCGGGCGAGCTTTTCAAACACCTGTTCCAGATCGAAATGGGCGTTTTCCAGCACGATCCTTCCGGTTTCAATTTTGGAGAAATCGAGCACCTGATTGATGATGTGCAGCAGGGAGTCAGCCGCCGCATTCATGCTGTTGAGGTAGCTGAGCTGCTGTTTATCCAGCTCCGTATCGCCCAGCAAATGCCCCAGGCCAATAATGGCATTCATGGGGGTGCGAATCTCGTGGCTCATGCGCGCCAGAAACTCACTTTTGGTGCGATTGGCAAGATCGGCTTCAGTCTTGGCGGCGATCAGAGCGTCGCGAACGCTCAGGAAGGCACCATCGCCAGTGGTCGGAGGCCGCTCCGCTTGCGCTTTAAGGTCGGCCAGCTCCCGCTCCAACTGCCGGATGCGCTGATGCAGGGAAGGATCGTCTGTCGCCATTGCCAGAGCACCACGGCCGTTTAGGAAAAATTGTTAGAATCAAACCACAGCTCTAAAGGCTAGTGCATTTGGTGCCATTTGCCAAAGGAAAAAATAATGACAGTGCTTCCAAAGCGCCTCACATCAATGATCTTTGCCCAGATTGGGATCACCGAGACCCTGCACCTGGCGGCTAAAACACTGTTACCGATAAGCTCATTATCCGGTAAGGGCGCACTGACTCCGGTGCGCCCCTACACCATTCATAACGATCCGTCGTCGCGGTAGTGCGCCGTCAACTGATGCAGAACGAATCGGCCCCCCGGACCCACGGTGCCGGTGTGCTGCAACCCGAACCCTCCGGACGCGACGGATGACCCCAGGCTGGCCTCGAGTTTGACCTCTGCGGGCAAGCCAGCCGCTTTTTGGTCGCTCGACTGGAGCGTGTCACTGGTGACCCGGGCGACCAGTCGGTCATCATGAACGGCTAAATGAATATGACTGCCTGGATTGAAGGCGGTCGAGGAGACCGATTCGCTGATCGGTGTGCCAGTGCCGTTCTCGTAGCGATAGAGCGTAAAATCCGTGGCGAAGCCATACCGGGCGGTGCGCTCGATACGCAGCGCATAGCCACTTTGAGTGCGAGTGTCGTACCGGATGTAAACCTCAAGATACTGTCCATTGGGGCTGCCAAAACCCTGACCTGCGGTTTTCTCGGTATCCAGCGCAACTTCCACGCTCATCTCGCCATTGAAATCGTCACGGGTGTACAGCAGACGGGCTCCCTGCGCAGCTGGCATCAGCCCGACACGACCATCTGCCCCATTGACGCCGACGCCGTAGCGCCAACCGTCCACTGGGCGCGCGGTCCAGCCAACGCGTTGGTCGTCGGGATAAAAGGTGTCCCGAATCCACCCCTCATTCATCGGCCGGGACTGCCTTGCAACCGGAAAGCTTTGAAGTGTGCTCGCGGACAGGTTCACCGACGACAATACGCCCGGTGCCAGATCCGCCGAGCGCACGGCGCGCTCGGTAATGACTTTCCGGACGGCTCCCGCCTGACTGCGATTGTGCTGCGGAGCGACCATCGCCATGAGGTAATGCCCCACATCACTGCGCGTCAATGGATAGCGACTCAGCGGCTGCTCGCTACGGCCCACCGCTACCGGCACGGGGCTATCATCGTCCGGGTCGTTCAATCGATACCAGCGAATTTGTGAACGATCCGGGCGCTCACCACCTTCCCAGTCCAGATTCAGGGCATACTCAACGCGGGCTTCCCCCTCACTCGTTATATGCACTTTCGGCTTCTGATCGAAGTCTGGCGCGGGTAACAACCGGGGATACACCGTCACGTCACGATGATTCTCCAAACCATTATCGGCACGGACCGACACACTGACCTGGATGGGCGATTCCCCATCGTACTCTCCGGTGAGCTGCACCCTCTGATGGTCCAGTTCGGAAACCGCTAACACCTCATTATCAGTGGACCAGCTCAGTGCCCCGGTCGCCTGCTCCGGAAACACAGCGGCATTCCACTCGATGGCCTCTTCACCGGAACGCACTTCGGTGGGGCCACTCAGGCGAATATCCAGCGGTTCGTGCGCACGATTCGGATCCAACGGCTTACCGGTCGGATTCCAGCCATCATCTCCAGCCAGCAGGTGGGCGGCACTGTACGCCGGCTTCTGCTCCGCATTCAGCACCCGGCCATTGTTCGTCGGAAGTATCCGGTACGGCTCGCCCTTGACGGTCACGCCGTACTGGTAACTGTTCACCGACGCTTTGGGGTAGGGGGACCAGTGCACGTCTCCCAACTGACCGGTGCGATCCACAAAATCCACGTTCATCAAAAAGAGCGTAGAGGCGTTTTTCGACAGCCATAGATCCTGTGGATCGGAAAAGCTGACCTCCCAGCGGCTGTCAATAAAGGCCGTACCATGTCGCCCGGCGGTATACAGCGGCTTGCTGGTGTAGCTGTGCAGCACGGAATGTTCAAACACGTGCACATCACCGCCGCCGATGTAATCGTCGGTGCCCTGCACATACACACCGTCGAAATACGCACGCTCGACAGCGCCCAAGGCGAGAGTGTCCAACATGCTGATAAAGCGCACGTTGCGAAACACAAACTTATCGAGGGTTTTCTCCTCGCTGGAGGCGCCAATCACATACGCCTGGGTAATGGTATCGGAACGCTTGGTCCGGTTTTTCGACGGATCGCGCGGGTACACCAGATCGACATTGCAATAGTTGCCAATGGTCAGGTTTTCCGCGCTGAACCCTGTGCCTGTCACGAACAGGGTTTCCGCTGGAGAGGAGCCGGAGGTGCTGTGCGCACCAATGGTGTGGCCACGGTTATCGCCCAGCACCACATCCCGGGGATCGTCGCTCAATCCGACCAGCCGTATCCAGTCCTGATGAATATAGAGGCCCCGGTCCGTCTCCGTGCCGTGCATCCAGTAGACATTCGGCGCAAGATAGATTGTGGTGGGGCGTTGCTCGGTTCCGACAGGCGCCGCCGCGATTGCCGTGTGCAAGCTGTGGAAAATATGCTGCTTTGGCCAGTCGCGCTTCAGTTGGCCATCCACGTACAGGGTGTGCTCATTCAGCGTCAGCGGCTGGCCATCCAGCCCGGGTGCCACGGGGGGAACATGCTGGCAACCGATCAGGGCGACGCCCATAGCCAACACGACCCAGCCCAGCAGGGGGGTACAACGGTACTTCATTTCTCTCTCTCCCTCTATGGGGTTTGTAGTTATGGGGTTCGTGGTTTTCAAACCCCATGATAGCGCACCCGCTGGATTTATGATGAAGAGGTGTACAGAAAAGGGGAAGGTAACGTCAGTATTTAAGTGTTGGGGAGCGGTGGATTACCATCGAGCAGCTGCGGCACAAGTTTGACCTGGAGGACAAGTACCCTCGGTCCGCCGATCTCAAGCGCTGGATTATTGAGCCCGCCATTAAGGAGTTGAACGTCAAGAGCAACTACGACGTGCATTATCGTACGGAGCGCAAAGGCCGAGCCGTCCACAAGATTTGGTTCTATTTCCGGGAGAAGAGCCAGTTACAGATGGACGTTTGAGCAAGGGATTTCTCCACCTTTCCGGTGGGCTGGTTTTTACATGTATAAATTGGTGATCAGAAATAAGGCGTCGCTTCATTAGCGGCGCGACCTGGCGGAGTAACCAACGCCGTACATCCGGCCACCGGTCCGGGCAATGTCTGCCGCTGGTCCTGAGTTGTGATCGCTGCGAGACAAACGTCTTTTTCTGCCATCTTTGGCTTCGTGTTTGTGGCCCCAGTAAGTGACCGCCATAACAAACAGAAAGCCTGCAACGCCGTACAGGATAGAGGGAAGTTCCATGGTTAGTATCCTCGTAAGTTAAGTGAACTTTAATATCTCACTGCCCGGCGGGATATTAAAGTCAGACGCAAACTGCTCGAGTGTTACGCCTGGATACCCCTTTTGCCATACAGCATAGCAGGTTTCGGCCGTGTGAGCGTCGCTGGGGGTCCAGCCGGTGCGGTTGGCGGTGTACAACAAAGACAGCCTTAGCCAAAGAGAAAAAACGCGCTGGCCGCTCAAGCAGCGCTCAATGTGTCGATGGCAATGAACCGATCAAACCCCAACAGGCTGTCTGTGAAGGACTTACCCTTACGGGGTTTGCTGCAGGGTTTGCCGCGCACGTTTAACCGCAGCGCGCACTTGGTCGGGCGCCGTGCCACCGGTGTGATTGCGGGCCGCCACTGATCCTTCGAGCGTCAGCACCTCAAACACATCCTGGCCGATGGTCTCGGAAAACTGCTGAAGCTCTTCGAGCGACATTTCGGACAGGTCCTTGCCGGTTTCGATGCCGTAGGCCACGGATTTGCCCACCACTTCGTGCGCATCGCGAAACGGTGTGCCCTTGCGCACCAGATAATCCGCCAGGTCCGTAGCGGTGGAAAATCCGCGCTTGGCCGCTTCGTACATGTTGTCTTTGCGGGACTGGATCGCCGGCACCATATCGGCGAAGGCACGCAGACAATCTTTAACGGTATCCACCGCATCGAACAGCGGCTCTTTGTCTTCCTGGTTGTCTTTGTTGTACGCCAGCGGCTGGGATTTCATCAGCGTCAGCAGGCTGATCAAATGGCCGTTTACCCGCCCGGTTTTACCGCGCACCAGTTCCGGCACATCGGGGTTTTTCTTCTGCGGCATAATGGAAGAGCCGGTGCAGAAGCGGTCGGGCAAATCGATAAAACCAAACTGCGCCGAGGTCCACAACACCAGCTCCTCGCTCGCGCGCGACAGGTGCGTCATCAGGATGCTGGCAAAGCCGCAAAATTCGATGGCAAAGTCCCGGTCGCTGACCGAGTCCAGGGAGTTTTCCGTCGGCTTGTCGAACCCGAGCGCTTGCGCGGTCATGGCACGGTCAATGGGGTAGGTGGTGCCCGCCAGGGCGGCCGCACCCAGCGGCGACTGGTTCATCCGCGTCCGACAGTCGAGCAGGCGGCCGTGATCGCGTTGCAGCATTTCAAACCACGCCAGCAGGTGGTGACCAAAGGTCACCGGTTGAGCAGTCTGCAAATGGGTGAAACCCGGCATGATGGTGTCGGCTTCACGCTCAGCCAGATCCAGCAGTCCCTGTTGCAAGCGGTTCAGTTCGGCGCTAATGGCGTCAATCTCATCGCGCAGATACAGACGGATATCGGTGGCCACCTGGTCGTTGCGCGACCGGCCGGTGTGCAGCTTTTTGCCAGCGATGCCAATCCGCTGGGTCAGCGCCGCCTCCACGTTCATATGCACATCTTCCAGCGCCACGGACCATTCAAACTGACCGGACTCAATGTCGGCACGCACGGCTTCCAGGCCCTCGACAATGCGCTCGTGTTCCTCGCTGCTGAGCACCCCCACTTTGGCCAGCATCGCCGCGTGGGCCAGGGAGCCCTGAATGTCGTGTCGGTAGAGGCGATAGTCAAAACCCACCGAGGCTGTGAAGCGCTCGACAAAGGCGTCGACGGGCTCGGAGAAGCGGCCGCCCCAGGACTGGTTGGTCTGCTCCGTTTTCTGATCGCTCTGACTCATGAAGACACTCGCTGTAAAGTTGACGTGGGTAACAAAACGCTGGCAAAACCTTCAAACCGCCACAGGCAACCGTGCCCAATGGCGCCAAAACCGCGTAGGATAGCCGCTGTGCCATTCAGAAACACGTATTGGCAGAAACGCGCTCGGCAAACGCCGCTGGTTGAAACTGGCTTGCTGCTTGGGCGGCGCGTTTGCGTATTTGGCGTTTGCGTATTTGAAAGTCCGCACAACAAAAGGCGCACAGTATAAACCAACAGGCCATCGATTTGACCGAGCAATACGCCTCCACAACCCAAGGTGATGCCAGGCCTCGCGCCGACACGGTTCACTTCCTGCCAGACCTGTGCGCGCCCCAGGCGGTATTGGTACTGGTGCTGGTGGCTGAATTGCTCGCGCTGCTGCTGGCCATCGTTCACCATGGCCTGGCGGCGCTCACCTGGGACGCTATTGCCCTGTACTCCTTTCAGCTGCAGTGGGTGGTATTGGTGAGCGCGGTGTTGTTGTGCCGGCTGAAACCCTGCCTGAACCGCCTGCACCCGGTGCGGGCCGGGGCGCTGAGCTACGGGCTGGTGCTGATGGTTACCCTGGTGTTTTCCCTGCTCGGCCAATGGCTGCTCAGCGGTTTTTCAGGTACGTCCGGTTCACCCCTCGAACACTGGCAACGCCACTTGTGGCAACTGGCGGAAAACCTGTTGACCGCCGCGATTCTCGCCGGCATCGGCCTGCGTTATCTCTACCTGCAACAACAGCTGCGCAACCAACAGCGCGCCGAATTGGATGCCCGGATTCAGGCGCTGCAATCGCGCATACGACCACATTTTCTGTTCAACAGCCTGAACAGCATCGCCAGCCTCATTCCGATCGCCCCCGAGAAGGCCGAACGCGCCGTCGAGGATCTGGCCAGCCTGTTCCGGGCCAGTCTGGCCGAACCGGCATTGATCCCCGCCGCGCGCGAAATCGATCTGTGCCGGGATTACCTCGCCCTGGAACAGTTGCGCCTGGGCAAGCGTCTCCAGGTGGAGTGGCACCTGGATGAACTGCCGGAGGACACCCCCATGCCGGCGCTGCTGATGCAGCCACTGCTGGAGAACGCCGTATTGCATGGCATCGAGCCGCTACCGGGGGGTGGCACCATCGATATTCAGGTGGCTCGCTCCGGGTCGCAGGTCGCGGTGCGAATCAGCAACCCGCTGCCGAACACCACTCCGCCCGAGCCAGGCCGACACAACCGCATGGCGTTGGACAACATCCGTCATCGCCTCCACGCCCACTTCGGCCCGACCGCCCGCTTGTCCACCCGGCGCGATGACGGTAGGTTTACCCTGTTGATTGTTTATCCTGCGAAGTGGCCATCATGACATGAAATGCTCCTTAACATCCTGATCCCGGTTTCAGTACTAGAGAATATGTGGCATATCACTCTCCTTGCAAGCACGGCAGCCACAAGCTATAACTGTATATAAATACAGAAACTCAGGATTGACTGGACTAAGAATGAGCACTAAACTCCAACATCAGCTTGATTTGCCGTTGAAGAACTTTGAGCTGGGTAGCCTAGGTTCTTTTTACTCAATCCAAAGTCGGCCTCCAGCCAGGACACCACCCAATACCACCATGCGAACCATTGAATTATGCGCCGGCGCCGGGGGCCAAGCAATAGGTTTACACTTGGCAGGAGCGACTCACACCGCCTTAGTGGAACTAGATCCCCATGCGTGCGCTACTCTGCGCAAAAACAATGACGCCCTTCAGCTCGGTTGGGGACCAATATTAGAACAAGATCTCCGAAAATTTGCCTCAACCGAGGCGCATCGCTATAGGAACTCTGTAGATCTAGTTGCTGGCGGTGTACCTTGCCCGCCGTTCTCCAAAGCGGGTAAGCAACTCGGAAACAATGATGAAAGAGACCTCTTTCCTGCGGCTCTTGAGGTGGTCGAGCGTGTAAGACCTACTGCCATCCTCTTGGAAAACGTTCCTGGATTACTTGAAACGAAATTTAAAAGCTACCGGGATTCCATTATCGCCAAATTGCTTGCCTTGGGGTACGAAGGTGAGTGGCGGCTTATACAAGCCTCGGATTTTGGCGTTCCTCAATTGCGTCCTAGAGCCATTCTCATAGCTTTCCGCAAGGGTCTTTTAAAACATTTTGAATGGCCCAAACCTTCAAGTGAGCCACCGCCCACTGTGGGAGAAACACTATTTGATTTAATGTCGTCTAAAGGCTGGAAAGGAGCGATCAAGTGGCGTAATCGAGCCAACGATATTGCACCAACTGTAGTTGGAGGCTCTCATAAGCACGGTGGACCGGATTTAGGACCAACACGAGCAAAACACAAATGGCACAGTTTGGGAGTGAACGCTCACAGGGTGGGTGCAGACCACGAAATACCAGAGCGTACTTTTGAAGGTGTTTTACTGCGCACGGGCGAAGTACGCCCTGGCTTTGAACACCTCCCTTTGCTTACCGTAAGAATGGTTGCTCGAATCCAAGGGTTCCCAGATTATTGGGAGTTTTCGGGCACAAAGACACACGCTTATCGGCAGGTTGGTAATGCCTTCCCTCCCCCTGTCGCTGAGAAACTAGGAGAGCGGATAAAAAAAGTAATCGAAGAATACAGATCATCTTTGTCAAAAAAAGCCACGAAAGCTGGCAAAAAAGAGGCCGCATGACACCCTGCGAGACAGAAACGTCCTTTATTACAACACTGCGAGCAAACTTTCACCGTGAGCTTTTCGAGAGGCAGGTGTTAACGCTAAGCAGCAGCTCCAAGTCAAAATTCGGCTTTATTGCAAGCAACGGAGACAGCGGCCAAACTTTCAGTGCAACTATCTCTCAGCTTTTAGCTGAAAAAATTGCAAAGAATGTTAACACTCTCGCTCCCAAAATTCCTAAGAAGCAAGACGGGCAGCGGTTGGGAAATGAGTTCGAAGATATATGCTGCAACTTTGTCAGAGATAGCTTCCTCGAGCTATCTCACTTGCGTCCAGGGCGATGGCTGGTTGAGAAAGTTAACACTAGAAACGAATCCATAATCGCTCGGTTCGCTCAATATGCACACCTTCATGACTTAAAAAAACTAGCTGAAAGATACGATGACCTAGCGACCTTTCTTGGCAACGGATATACCATTGCACCAGATCTTGTAATTGCGAGATTTCCTGAACCGGATGCCTGCATTAATCAACACTCCTACTTAGTGGACAGCAACTCAGCCAAAAGAGCAATGTTACGGCAGGAAAACCACCCTGAAGCAGACATAAAGCCATTCCTCCATGCCAGCATTTCTTGCAAATTTACGATGCGCTCTGACCGTGCCCAAAACACTCGCACCGAAGCATTAAACTTAATCAGAAATCGAAAAGGCCGCTCACCACATATAGTAGCTGTCACTACCGAACCTACTCCGAGCCGTTTGGGCTCACTTGCATTAGGTACTGGTGATATCGACTGCGTGTACCACTTTGCGTTATACGAGCTCATCCAAGTGTTGAAGTCTAATGATGACTACGAGGATGCGTTACAAAGCCTGAACATAATGATTGACGGCCACAGGCTAAAGGATATTAGTGATTTACCTCTAGATTTGGCAGTTTAGGAAGCTCTCCCGGAGCACTGGGCTTACCGTTTATAATCACTTGTCGATCCATAGCAGTAGGTTTATCCTGTTCGCTGCTTATCCCACGGAGTAATCCATGGACGTATTGATCGTCGATGACGAACCGCTGGCCCGCGAGCGCTTGACCCGCATGGTGGCCCAACTGGACGATACCCGCGTGATCGCCGAGGCCGACAGTGCCGACGACGCCCTGACCGCCATCGAACGCTTCGACCCCGACGTGGTGTTGCTGGATGTGCGCATGCCCGGCAACGATGGCGTGAGTGCGGCCCAGACCATTAGCCAGATGGACGACCCGCCCGCCGTGATTTTCTGCACCGCCTACGACGAATATGCTCTGGATGCCTTCGCCACCCATGCGGTGGGCTATCTGCTGAAACCGGTGCGTGCGGAGCAGCTCGAAACGGTGCTAAACAAAGCCCGGACGCCAAACAAGCTGCAAAAGCGCACATCATCGGCGACGACCAGCCAGGGGCGGCAACACATCAGCGCCAAAACGCCACGCGGCGTCACGCTGATTCCGCTCGACGATATTCGCTATTTTTTGGCAGACCAGAAATACGTGACCGTTTATCACACGGGAGGCGAACACCTGCTGGACGATACCCTCAAGGAGTTGGAAGAGGCGTTCAGTGATCGCTTTTTACGCACCCACCGCAGCGCGCTGGTCTCTATTCCCCATATTCAGGCCATGGAACGCAACAGCGAGGGCCAGTACGAAGTGCGCCTGGAGGACACCAGCCATCGCCCTCCGGTGAGTCGCCGTCACGCGGCCACCCTTAAAGCGCTGCTGCACCGACTGTAAGTCACAGGCCCGGAGGTGCCTGCCACCTCCCAGCTCCCACCTCCCAGCCCCCGGTCTGTTATCATCAAGGGTTTACCGCTTCACTACATGTATTGACTACATGGCTACGGGATGAATTATGTCCGAGACCCTGCGCATTGCTACCCGCAAATCCCTGCTGGCCCTTTGGCAGGCTGAATACGTCAAGGCGGAACTCGAGCGGCACCACCCCGGTCTGCACGTAGAGCTGGTGCCGTTAACCAGCCGTGGCGACAAGATTCTGGATGTACCGCTGGCCAAAGTCGGCGGCAAGGGGCTGTTCGTCAAAGAGCTGGAAAACGCACTGCTCAATAACGAGGCCGATATCGCCGTGCATTCCATGAAAGACGTCCCCATGGAATTTCCCGAAGGGCTCGGCCTGCCGGTGATCTGTCCGCGAGAAGACCCTCGCGATGCGTTTGTCTCCAACCATTACGCCGAATTGAGCGACATGCCAACCGGAGCGGTCGTGGGCACCTCCAGTCTGCGTCGTCAGTGCCAGATTCTGTCCGCTCGGCCCGATCTGGAAGTGAAGTTCCTGCGCGGCAATGTGCAGACCCGGCTGCGCAAGCTCGACGATGGCGAGTACGACGCCATTGTCCTGGCCACCGCCGGGCTGGTGCGCCTGGAACTGGAAGATCGAATTCGCAGCCGCATCGCGCCCGAGCAATCCTTGCCCGCCGGCGGGCAGGGCGCGGTGGGCATTGAGTGTCGCACCACCGATCAACGCATCGTGGACCTGATTGCGCCGCTCCACGACTCGGCCACGGCTGAACTGGTGCTCGCCGAGCGGGCGATGAACCGTCGCCTGGAAGGCGGCTGTCAGGTGCCCATTGCCTGTTACGCCCTACCCAGCGAAGAGGGTTTGTGGCTGCGCGGACTGGTAGGCTCACCCGATGGCAAAACCATGCTGTACGACGAAATTCGCGGTCCGGTGGCCGAAGGAGAGACCATGGGTATCACCCTTGCGGAGCGACTACTGGCCGCCGGTGCTGATCGTGTGCTCGCCGAGGTTTACGGAAGAGATGTCTCGCGGTGAGTGCACTCTCCGGCCTGCAGATCGTCATTACCCGGCCCGAACCCGCCGCCAGCCGCTGGGCTCGGCGGCTGGCTGACGAGGGCGCACATCCGTTGATCGCCCCCATGATGACGCTCCACCCAGTGGACGGTACCGACGGAATGAACGCCATCAAAGCTTCCATTCTGGAATTTGATCGCTACCAAAAGGCCATTTTCGTCAGCCAGAATGCGGTGGCTCACGCCTTTGACTGGCTGGATCGCTACTGGCCGCAACTGCCCATGGGCGTAGAATACTTTGGCGTGGGCGAACGCACGGCGCAGGCGTTGGCGGCGCAAGGTGTGGCGGTAACCGCGCTGCAATCCGAGGGCGCCATGAACAGTGAAGCGCTGCTCGACGCGCCGGAGTTGCATCAGGTCAACGAACAGCGCATTGTGATTTTTCGCGGCGTGGGCGGTCGTGGCCTGATGGCAGAGACCCTGCGCCAGCGCGGAGCCCAGGTAGAGTTTTGCGAGCTGTATGAACGCCGCCTTCCCGCCGATGCCCGCGATGCACTGCAAGCGGCTGTGGGCAAAGCGACGAAAGAGCCATTGATCGTGGCTTTACACAGCGGTGAGACTCTGGACAATTATCACCACACGTGGCAGCAGCTGCCTGCGCACAGTTCCGCTCGCCAGCGGCTGGCACAGGCACCGCTGCTGGTACCCGGCGAACGGGTAGCCGACCAGGCTCGTGCACTCGGCTATACTCGCCTGATTGTGGCGGTAAACGCCACTGACTCCGGTATGCGCGCCGCCCTCTCGCAGGCACGCCTCGATCCGGCCCTTTTCCAGACCAACGGAATCCAAACCCGTGACTGACAACGACACTCCCAACAGCCCGACTACGTCGAACACCGAGGCTCAACCGAACCCATTGGGTGCTTCTCAAAAAGGGGCCGACTCCCAGAAGACAGGGACACAAACCGGCGCAAAGCCTGGCGCCCACCGTCGCGGCGCCAAACCCAATCGATCCTGGGGCCGATTGGCGCTGTGGCTGCTGGTTCTGATGATTATCGGCTTACCCATCGCTGCTGGTTACGGTGCCTGGTGGGTCTGGGAAGACATGACGCAGCAACGCCAGCAATTGCAATCGCTCGAAGAACGGATGAGCGAGCAGACACGCCAGCTGCGCCAGCAGTCCGGCACGTTAAATCAATTGCCCGATTCCTTGCGGCAGCAACTGAGCCGCGATACCCAACAAGCGCGGCAACAACAGCAAGCCATGGTCAGCGGCGTCGAGCAGCGCATGGATCGCCTGGAGCAACGCCTGAGCCGGATTGCCAGTACCGACCGCGATGACTGGAAGCTGGCCGAGGCCGAGTATCTGTTGCGCCTGGCCAACCAGCGCCTGGTGCTGGAGAGAGACAGCCGCAATGCACTGGCGCTTGCCGAAACCGCCGACAATATCCTGCGGGAACTCGGCCAAAGCGACCTGCTTCCCGTGCGCCGCACTCTGGCCAGCGACATTCAAGCACTGAAACTCGCCGACCAGGTAGACCGCGAGGGCATTTATTTACGGTTACAGGCTCTGGGCGAACAACTGCCGGAACTGCCCATGGTGGAACCCATGTTCTTGGCAGAGAGCGACCCTACAACCGACACTGGAGCGGCACAGTCGACGGGGCAGGGCGTGTGGCAAACGGTGAAACGCAGCTTCGGGCAACTGGTTCAGCGGTTGAGCAACCACATCCGCATCCGTCGCCACAACGAGTCGATCCAGGCACTGGCGGACCCCCGGGAGCAGTTTATTGTTCGCCAACAGCTGCAACTGCTGATTTCCCAGGCACAGGCGGCCCTGCTGCGTGAACAGACCGACCTCTACCAGCGCAGCCTGAACAACGCCATCAACTGGCTGGAAACGCACTACGCGCTGAACCCCCAGGCCGAGTCCGCCCTGAACGACTTACGGGCGCTGGCCGCCCTGGACATCGCGCCCGAACTGCCCGATCTGGACGAAGCGCTCAATCAGATAGAAGGCTACAGCGAAGAACGCAACCGGTTGTCACCGCGCTTTCAATCTTCGCCGGAAGGCGACGGGCAATCCTCGCCGGAAAACGACGAGGAGTCTGACGCATGAAGCGGACGCTGATTATCCTCTTTATCGCGATGTTGCTCGGTGCGCTGACATTGAGCGCCATTCAGGCCGACAGCGGCTATGTATTGATCGCGCTGGGCAACACCAGTGTGGAAATGAGTTTCTGGATGGCCGTGCTGTTACTGTTCGGTACGCTCGGCATTCTCTGGCTGGTCACCCGGTTATTGCGCGGCGGGGTGCGAGCGGGCCGCCGCGTTTCCCGGCAGCTCTTTTCGGGCACCAGTGCCCGCGCTCAGCGCCGCACGGCCAGTGGCCTGGTGGCGTTTATCGAAGGCAACTGGAAACAGTCCCAGCGCAAGCTGGTGCGCTCGGCGCCAAAATCCGGAACACCGCTGATCAATTATCTGGCCGCAGCCCGTTGCGCCTATGAGCAGGGGGACAACAACACGGCTCTGGAGCTACTGCACAAGGCCGAACAAAGCAGCCCGCAGAATGAACTGGCCGTGGCCCTCACCCAGGCCCGTATGCAGCTGATGAGTCGTCGCTATGAGCAATGTCTGGCCACGCTGGAGCGGGTCAAACGCAAAGCCCCTCAGCACCCTGTGGTGCTGGACCTGTTGCGACAGGTGTACATTGCCTTGCAAGACTGGGACGCGCTCAAAGCACTGATGCCCAGCTTGCGTGCCTATGGCAACCTGAGCGAGAGCGCCCTGGATGAGCTGGCCGGGCAGCTGCACCGCGCGCTGCTGGAGCAGGCCGGCCAGCGCGCCGGTCAGCTATCGCGCGAACGCGCCCGGGACATCCTGTCGCAAACTTGGAAAGAAGTGCCCAGCCATCTGCGCAAGCAGCCGGAAACCGCCGTTTTGTACGCGCGCCAGCTGGAGGCCAACCAACTTCACGATGACGCCGGTCTTCTGATTCAAAAAACCCTGGAGAAACAGTGGTCGGCGGAGCTGGTCAGGCTGTACGGCATCCTTCGGACCAGCGATACCCAGCAACAACTCATCGCGGCCGAAAGCTGGCTGAAAAAACGACCCGCCGATGCCATGCTGATGCTGACCCTGGGCCGCCTGAGCCTGCGCAATCAGCTGTGGGGCAAAGCGCGGGAGTACTTTCAACACAGCCTGAAGTTGCAGCAAAACCCCGAAACCTGCGCCGAACTGGCGCGCCTGCTGGCGCATTTAGGAGAGCACAAACAGAGTACGGAATACTATCAACAGGGCCTGTTGCTCACCACCGACCGACTGCCGGATTTGCCCCAGCCTCGGGAACAGGAGCGGCACGCACCGGGGAACCATTAACGCAAAAAACACACCAAGGAAGGGTCTCGTCGGGCCGTCCCTGGCACGAACCCACGGACGCCGCCACCCTCGAAATAGAACAAGCCGGACTTCGCGTTTACCATGGTTGTACCCCGTCCTCAGGCCCTTGCCCCGCACGTTGCTCAAAAACCGCACGGGTCGCGCGTCATTGCCTGGACGCTGTGGACGCTCTGCTTCTGCACTATGTGGGCTCAGTTCGCCCATGCGTCCACCGAAGCCGGTGACATGGCGCATCGCCCGGTCGATTTTGTGCAGGCCACCGAGCAATACGTCGTCGAACACATCATGCCGGAAATCCCCGGCGCCGCTCTGGCCATTATTGTCAACGGCCAGATTGAGCTGCTGGAGGGCTACGGGGTGCGCACTCGCGGTGAACCCACAGCGATCGACCGCCATACCATTTTCCGGCTCGCATCGGTTTCCAAAACCATCGCTGGTACGGCAGCTGGTGCGGCGGTGCACGATGGCTGGTTCACCTGGAACACACCGCTGACCGATTATCTGTCCCTTGATCTGAAGAACCCGGAGTACGGCCAGCAGATTACGCTCACCAATATTCTGTCCCACACCACAGGTCTGATGCCCCAGGCCTACACCAATCTGATCGAAGCCAATATCCCTTACGATACGGTGATTGAGCGACTCAACGAAGTGAACTTCATCTGCCCGCCCTCCTCCTGCTACAGCTATCAGAATGTCGCCTTCAGCCTGGTGGGTGATATGGTGATGGCCGCCACGGGAGAGTCGTATGAAACCTTCACCGAACGCCGCCTGTTCCAGCCGCTGGGCATGAACGATGCCTCCTTTGGCCTGCAGGCATTCATGGACAACCCCAATCACGCCACACCCCATATCCGGCGACGAGGGCAATGGGCTCCGGTGAACCCCTCTTCCAATTATTATCACGTGGCACCGGCTGCCGGGGCGAACGCGAGCATCACTGATATGGCGCGGTGGGTTCAGGCTCAACTGGGACGCTATCCAGACGTATTAAGCGAAGATGTGCTCGATACGATTCAAGGCCCTCAGGTCGCTACGAGTTACCGCCAGGCCCACTACCGGGCGCACCCCGAGCTCAGCAATATTTATTATGGACTGGGCTGGCGAATGTTCGATTTTGGCGAGCATCGCCACTTCGTCCATCACGGCGGCTGGGTGCAGGGCACCCGCACAGAAGTGCTATTCAACCGGAAGTTGCAGCTGGGGTTGGTTTTCCTCTCCAACTCTGAAAATCGCTATGCGCGCGAAGTGGTCTACCGTTTTCTGGAGCTCTATACTGAATACTACCGCGAGGTCGAAGCCCCGTACCTGTTGCAGAAAGCAAGGCATTTGCCACATTCGCCCCCAATGACCCTCAAGCATGACTCCTGAGTTTGTCGACAGTATCCACCGTGTATCCGCCAACGAATGGGATGCCCTGAGCACGAGTGACTACCCCTTCACCCGCCACTGTTTTCTGGCCGCTCTGGAAGACAGCGGCAGTGTGGGCGTGGATCGCGGCTGGCAGCCTCATCACCTATTGCTGCGCGACGCGGCGGGAACCCTCTGTGGCGCTGCACCGGTGTACCGCAAACAGCACTCTTACGGTGAATATGTATTCGACTGGGGTTGGGCCCAGGCTTACGAGGAGCACGGGCTGGCCTATTACCCAAAGCTGCTGTGCGCTATTCCGTTCACCCCCTGCACGGGGCCGCGCCTGCTAGCTGCGGGCAAAGCGTCGGAATTGATGCCCGAGCTAGTGGCGGCATTGACTAACGAAACCGAAACTTCAGGAGCCTCGGGTTGGCACGGGCTGTTTCCCGATGCCGGACAGAGCGACGCGTTGCGCGATTGCGGCGTTACGGAGCGCCTGGGCTGCCAGTTCCACTGGCATAACCGGGGCTACCGGGATTTCGACCATTTTCTGGCGCAGTTGAATTCACGCAAACGTAAAACGTTGCGCAAGGAACGTCGCCAGGTCAGCGAGCAGGGTTTTCGTTTCACGCACAAAACCGGGCACGACATCACCGAGGACGACTGGACCCTGTTCTACGGCCTCTACCAGTTAACCTACCTCAAGCGCAGCGGGCACGGCGGCTATCTCACGAGTGATTTTTTCCGAGCACTGGGCGAACAATTGCCCGAGCAGACCCTGATGGTTCAGGCGCGGCTGAACGGTAACGTCATCGCCGCCGCTCTGTTTCTGTACGATCAAACCACTCTCTATGGTCGCTACTGGGGCTGTCGTGCCGAATTCGAATTCCTGCACTTTGAAACCTGCTACTACCAGGGTCTGGATTTCGCCATCGAGCGGGGGCTGACACACTTCGATGGTGGCGCCCAGGGCGAGCACAAACTCGCCCGGGGTTTCGAGCCACAATTGACGCACTCCTTTCACTGGCTCGCCGAGCCCGCGTTTCAGAAAGCGGTACAGCATTTCGTCGACCGCGAACGAGTGGACATTCTGGCCTATCGCGAAGACGCGCGAGCCCACTTGCCCTATCGACAGGACGACTAGCATCGGGTGCCGATATTCCAAGGGTCGCACCACGCCAATAAATCGGGTTAAATAGGGCGCCTCTTGTCGACACGACTCGCCACAACGACTTCGACTGCCCTGGACATACCATGACCCGCTCCCTTCTCCATCCCGGTCGCCTGTTACAAGCCCTCGACGACATTGATCGGGCACCGGAGTCCTACACCCTGGATCGTCCTGCGGCCCTGCGCCGTGTGTTCGTCACACTGGCCAGCGTCAGCGTGTGCCTGCTGATCCTGCACTACGCCAAGAACTCCTATTTACTCTACGAGTTGCTGCAAATGCTGGCTCAGTGGCAGGGGAAGGCCAGCGATAGCTACACCCGCGCAATACAGCAGTCCGAGTGGCGACATTTGATTGGCTACGCCTGGTGGACGGGCTGGCATATTGTCTGCTTTTTACTCATTCCCTGGACGGTCATACGGTGTTTTTGGCGTAGGGAATCGCTGGCGGATTTTGGTTGGCGCTGGAACGAGACAAGCCAGCACTGGCGAGGCTATCTGTTACTGCTCAGCCCTATTCTCGTCTTTGTGGTAATCGTGAGCCAGGGTGAGGACTTCGTCAATCACTACCCGTTCTACACGCATGCGGGACGCAGCTGGGCCGACTTTCTGGCCTGGGAGCTGCTTTACATGACGCAGTTTGTCGTGCTGGAATTTTTCTTTCGCGGATACATGCTGCGCGCGCTGCGGCCAGCGCTGGGGGCCAACGCCATTTGGGTAATGTGTGTTCCCTACCTGATGATCCATTTCCCAAAACTGTGGCTGGAAGCCACTGGCGCTATTTTATTCGGGCTTTTCCTGGGCGTGCTGGCGTTGCGCTCGCGCTCCATCTGGGGAGGGGTGCTGGTGCATGCCGGGGTAGCGCTGAGCATGGACACCGCGGCGTTAATTCAAAAGGGCCAGCTTCCTGCTGTCTGGTGGCCCTTATGACGCCCCTTAAAACAGCGCCCCCTGAGAGCGATTGATCGGCTTTTCCCGGAATCTCTCCTCTGCCTGGGCAACGGACAGTGGTCGGGCAAAATAATAACCCTGGCCCAACCCGCACCCCAGCTCGGCCAGCTGGGCCACCACTGATTCGTGTTCAATGCCTTCGGCAATCACCCCCAGCTCCAGCGCATGCGCCATGGAGATAATCGCACGCACCAGGTGTAAGCCGGTGCTATCGCCCATCTTGGCGGTAAAACTCTGATCGATTTTCAGCACGTCCAGAGGAAAGCGCTGCAAGTAACTCAGTGACGAGTAGCCAGTGCCAAAGTCATCCACCATGATGCCACAGCCCATGCTGCGCAGTTGCCGCATGCGCTCAATCACTTGCGGGTTGTCATCCACCAGTATGCCTTCGGTCAACTCCAGTTTGAGCTGGCCGGCGCGAACACCGTGGCGGCTCATGGCATTGCGCACGGTTTCTATCAGACCGGTCTGGAAAAACTGAATACTGGACAGATTGACGCTGACGTAAAAATTGTCGCCACCGAGCGCCTGCCAGGCACCGATTTGCCGACAGGCTTCCTGCAATACCCAGTCGCCCAGAGGGTTGATCAGGCCGGTTTCCTCCGCCAGCGCAATAAAATCACCGGGGAAAATCAGTGACCCATCCGGCTGGCGCCAGCGAATCAATGCCTCAAAGCCCCGCAGCTCGCCACCAGGCAACGCCACGATGGGCTGGTACAGTAACTCGAAGGATTCATCCCGTAGCGCCTGGCGCAGATCACTTTCCATTCCCAGCCGGCGCTGGGCATCGCGGTACATGCCGCCATCAAATACGCAACTGCGGCCCTGACCATCCCGTTTGGCCACATCCTTGGCGAGCGTGGCATCCCGATACAGCTGCTCGGCGTCGGTGTGGCGCAAGTGGTAATGGGCGATGCCCACACTCAGCGAGAGGAAAAATTCCTGTTCACCCAACCGGAACGGCTGACTAAACGCCTGGTGGAGACGTTCACCTTCCTGCTCAATGGTGTTCTCGGACAGGCTTAATCCCTCGAACAGAAGCGCAAACTCATCGCCCCCTACCCGGGAGACCAGCACCGCGCGGGGCAGGGCGGATTTGATGCGACGGGCAATCACCTTGAGCAGTTGATCCCCTTTGCTCATTCCGAAATTATCATTGATCAGTTTAAAACGATTAACATCCACAAACATCACGGCGAAAGCCGCCGGCAACTGAGTGGTATTCGACACATCCGCACGCTCGGCCTCCCGCAAGAGGGCGTTCAGACGATTCATAAAGAACTTGCGGTTGGGAAGGTCCGTCAGCGGATCGTTAAAGGCCAGATAGCGCAACTCCTGTTCCATTTGTTTGCGCTCTGTAATGTCAAACGCACTGCCCAGATACCGACCGCTCGCGGTACCATGCAGCCGCCCCAGCGTCACATACAGCCAGCGGTGATCCCCGTCTTTGGTCGCAATAAAGGTTTCTCGATAAAAGTGTTCGCCGGAGTGGCCGCTGCTCAGTTCCAGCGACGGATCGAAACCGAACAGATCCACCACCGGCATCTGGTACAGCTCGCCTTCACTGTAGCCCGTGATGGTGCTCATGGCGGGATTGATGTAGTCGAATGACTGGTCACACGTAAAAATGCCGCTCTCACTGGTTTCAGCCAACAGCTCGAAGCGCATTTCACTGCTGCTGAGCGACGCGCTGATCAGGCTGAAGCGCCGGTCCACCATGACGGCGAGAAACAGCAGGGTGACAATGATAATGACCGCCGCCGCCACCAGTATACAGACCACCTGATAATCCATGCGCATTCCCTCAAAATGCACATCACCGCCAGGGTAGAAGCTAGTGGCCGACATAGCCACGTAGTGCATGGCCGTTACCGACAGCCCAAGCACGACTGACCCGACGACGTAGGCCAACCAGCGGTGGCTGTGCCGTACCAGGTAAAGATTACTGAACAAACCAAGCCAGGCCACCCCGACCGCCACAATAATGGACAAACCAAAGAGCCAGGGATCGTAGGTCATGCCCACTGAGGCGATAATCGCTTCCATACCCAGATAGTGCATCGCGCCCACACCGCCGCCCAAAGAGAGCGCCGCTAATAACAGCTGGTGGGAGCGGGGACGCCGCAACCGCAGGCAAATCAGCATACCGGCCGCGCCCAGCGTGACCGGCAAAATGGACAGCAGGGTCAGCCCCGGAGAATAGCTGACGGGTACGGGTAGTTGGTGGGCCAGCATTGCAGTGAAGTGCATCGCCCAGACTCCGCAGCCCATCGCGACCGAACCGGCTACCACCCAGCCCGAAGCACTGGCGTGAGAGCGGGCAGAGCGATAGCGTTCCAACACCGGCAGCAGGGTTGAGGCCGCCAGAACAGCCAGCAAGGCAGCGAGCACGATCAGGCCCCACAAATGATGGGCCATAATGGGCATTGTATCGGGAGGATGAGGCTCAAACCGCCAAAACATACATCAACTCGTTGCGTATTGTTTTATCCATTAACGCTTCCAGAGCGGAGCCCTCAAACCGGTTATTGTGCATTGAGAAACCGGGTCAACTCTGCCTGCTTATTGGCGTCTTGGTCAACGAAGCATACTACCAGACGAATCACCTGCGTGCTTGGGTTCAGTTCCGCAGCCTGTACACTATGAATATAGCCGTTCAGTTGCGGAGGCGCTTCCGCTTGCTGGGACTCAAGGTCGACGACCACCGAATCAAACAGTTGTGGAAGGGTATCGGTGCGCTGGATCAGCCCCACGAGACGTTCGGCTCCCAGTTCACGCACCACGCAACGAACCGATTGCCCCCGGTTATCGAGGCGCAGCTGCGCCTTTCCTTTGAAAGAGCGCCCACTGCTTTTGTCCGCCTTCGTTGACGGACGTCCACCGGTAAGCACACTCACCGAGTGGGCGGCAAACCCTTGTGCCGCCGGGTGCTGGCTGGCCGCCGAGTGGTTTTTACTCAGCTTGCCGGTACGCTCAAGCTGTTTGCGCACTTTGCGCCAAAGCTCTTCAGCGGAAAAGGGCTTGGCCAGATAATCATCAACGCCAGACTCCACCGCCTGAACCACGAATTTGCGGTCCCCCCGGCTCGTCACCATCACGAACGGCACGCGGGTCTCGCCATCGGTGGCTTTTTCCTGTTCACGCACTTCCTGCAACAGCTCTTCGCCACCCATGTTGGGCATTTCCCAATCCGACAGGATCAAGTCCACGGTTTTCTGCCGCAGGGCGGCCAGCGCGCGATTCCCGTCCACGGCTTCAATCACTTCGACGCCCGGCAGGCGTTCCCTCAGTTGTTTTTTGACCATGTCACGGATAAAGCTGGCGTCATCCACCACCAGAATTCGAATTGTCATGCGCCTCTCTCTGACCGATTTTTCGCTTTCATGCCCCATTGGCGCGGGTCAGGGAAGACCTGGCACCAAAAACAACGAAAGACTCAAACCCTAAGAGTAGACGAAATTGATCGTTTTGGGCACCGGCTCCAGGCACTTAACGCACAATTTAGCCGGCAGAGAAGAGAAATTGCAGGGGAGCCTCGGTCAAAACACCCGCGGTGACGCCCTGATCAGAGCCCTGGGTCGCCTCGACGGCGGCGCGCATCCAATAGCGAAGCTCACCCGGTGACTCGAGCACCGCATCCGGCAATTGATAAAAATGGCTACTGTTGGAAAACGCCGAAGGGGGGTGCAGCGCCGGCATGCATCGCTCGATATAGGGAGTCCGCGAAATGTCATCCACCCGAAAATAGAGGCGGTGGCCGGTCATCACTCCGAACAAATACTCTTCATGATACAGACCCACGCCGGAAAAAATCCGGCGATATCGGACCGGGGCCACCTGCGAGAGGTGGTGCAAAACCCGGTTGAGTGCCTGGTAACTGACCGACAAGTCACATTTCCTTTGAATTAGGGAGCCAAAAATCGGCGATGCGACGGTACAGCCAGGCACGCCAAAGGCAGGGAAGACGATGTTATCCAAGCCCTTAATTTTACGCGCCATAGCGCGGTATGAAAGTGGCGGCTAAGACTGTTTAGTTGTTTCACAAACGCTTTTTATGCGTTATTGCGGGTAAATACCCATTGTTTGTCCGACGATAGCGTCGAGTTGTAAACATAGCCGTCACTATCAAACGCTTTGAGATCCTCAGCGCGCTGAAGGCGATGGCGAATCGCGTAAGCGGCCATCAACCCCCGGGCTTTTTTGGCGTAGAAGCTGATAATTTTGTACTGACCGTTTTTCCAGTCCTTGAAGACGGGGGTAATCAAGGGGGCCTGTAATCCTTTCGGCTGCACCGATTTAAAGTATTCATTCGATGCCAGGTTGATCACGACTGGGTTTTTCATGTCGGCCAGTTCGCTATTGAGGGCATGGGTAAGGCGTTCACCCCAGAACTGATAGAGGTTGTCACCTCTCGGGTTGGTCAGTTTGGTCCCCATTTCCAGCCGATAGGGCTGGATAAGGTCGAGAGGGCGCAAGATGCCGTACAGCCCGGAGAGAATGCGCAGGTGCTTTTGGGCGAAATCAAAGTCTTTGGCGTTGAACTGTTCGGCCTCCAGGCCCGTGTAGACATCCCCTTTGAACGCGAGCGCGGCTTGCTTGGCGTTATCTGGGGTGAACGGGGTGTGCCACTGCTGGAAGCGGTCGTAGTTAAGCTGGCCGAGTTTGTCGCTGATGCCCATCAGGGCGGATAGGTCCTGGGGGGCGAGATCGCGCAGAACGGTGAGCAGTTCGCGGGACTGGTCGAGGAAGTCCGGCTGGCTGGCTTTTTCGGTGACCGGAGGGGTGTCGAAGTCCAGGGTTTTGGCGGGGGAGATCAGCATCAACATAGGTCAGGCTCTTTCAATCGTCTCGGTTTTGTGGCGGGCAGCGCTGTAGCAAATCCGGTTCTCTGGAAGGGTGACACCGGTTCGGACACGCATGAATACTTCCCTGTAGCTCTGCGTCGGCGTCCTGCCGACGACGGTCTCGAACCGGTGTCACCCTTCCAGAGAACCTCCTTGAGGTCATTCCGGCTTTAGTAGGTCCTGCCACCAGTTCAGGGGGGTGGTGCCATCTCTTGGGTCGTAGACGTTGCCGTAGGTCCAGGCGCTGTCCGGATTCTGACCCAGGGTCTGGTTCATAATGTTTTCGATGGTGTCGAAGCCACAGCTGGCGTGGATGGTGAACACCAGCATGCGGTCGTTGTGCAGGTCGAGTTCGCCGCCGAGTTTTTCCAACGCTGGCACGAGGGCATCGGCGAGGGGGGTCATCTCGCCTTTGGTGAATACACGTATACTGAGATTGCCGCTGCGCTGGACCAGTTCAAGGTCGCGGGTGTCGGGGTGCAGGCGGATTCGATCGCCGCTGGCCAGACCTTGCGCGAAGGCGGGGGAGCGAACCAATTGCAATTCACCGCTGTCCAGTTCGCGGACGGGGAGTTGCTCGACGATGGGTTGGCCATCGGGCCGTGTGCCCGCGAACAGTTCAACGGTGCGCAACGCTTTTTTCATGCTTCTCCCCCTGTTTATAAAGGGCTACCATTATACACATGAAGCTTCACTCTCCCTTGCGGAGGCCATTCACTGAAAGGAGAACCGTCATGATCAAACGTTGCCTGGGAGCGCTGGCCTGCGTCAGCCTGACGCTGGGGTTGGGGGCTTGTTCGGTCAACCCCGTCACGGGCGAGCGTCAGCTCTCGTTCATGTCGCCGGAACAGGAACTGGCGGTAGGCGCCGAAAATTACCAACCCAGCCAGCAGTCGCAGGGCGGACGTTATGTCGTGGACCCGGAACTGGGCCTTTATGTGAGCGAGGTCACGCAAAAGCTGGCGGCGGTGAGTGACCGACCCGGCCTGCCTTATGAGATCGTGGTATTGAACAGCGGTGTTCCCAATGCCTGGGCGCTGCCCGGTGGCAAGATGGCGATCAATCGTGGCCTGCTGGTGGAATTGGAAGACGAAGCGCAAATGGCGGCCGTGCTCGGACACGAGATTGTGCACGCCGCAGCCCGGCATGGCGCTTCTCAGCAAACCCGAAATATGATTCTTCAGGCCGGTGTGCTGGCCGCGGGGCTGGCCGCATCTCAGTCTGACTCCGATTACGCCGGGCTGGCCGTCGGCGCTGTGGGCGTGGGCGCCATGGCCTGGCAGGCCAAATACAGCCGCAGCCACGAACTGGAGTCGGATCACTACGGCATCCAGTACATGGCCGAGGCGGGCTACGACCCGCAGGCCGCCGTGGAGCTGCAGGAGACGTTTGTCCGCCTCTCCGAAGGGCGCGAAAGCGGTTGGGTAGATGGGCTGTTCGCCAGTCACCCGCCGTCACAGGCTCGGGTGGAGGCCAACCGCGAGCTGGCCCGGCAATACAGCGGCGGCGTGCGTAACAAAGCGGCGTTTGATCGGGCTATGCGCCAACTTCGTAAAGACCAGCCCGCTTATGAGAAGTATCAGGAGGCGCAAAAAGCGGCCTCTGACAAAGACTATGACCGCGCCCTGACCCTGGTGCAACAAGCCATTGATCAGCAGCCGAAGGAAAATCTGTTCTGGGAACTGAAAGGGCAGTTATTGATGCAGCAGAAGAAACCGGATCAGGCGATCACGGCGTTTAACCGGTCGATCTCCGCCAATCCGGAATTCTTCCGCCCGCTGGTGTATCGGGGCCTGTTGCACAAGCAGGAAGGTGACGCCGAGAAAGCACGCGCTGATCTTGAGGCCAGCCGCAACCTGTTACCCACACAGCTGGCGAGCTACCATCTGGGAGAACTGGCCCAGCAGCGCGGTGATCGCAGCGCGGCGGTAAGCTACTATCAGGAAGCGGCTTCCGGTGGCGGCGAGCTGGGACAGGCCGCTCAGGCCAAGTTAAGTCAGTTGGGAGCCAGCTAAGGGGCTGCGAACGGTCGAGATCGGTTGGGGGCGTCTACAGACGCCCCAGTTTTCGGTATACTGCGGCGCACTCATTGAGCACCGCCTGATAATTATAAATGTCTGACAAACCCTCTTGCTCTGAATCGCCGTTGCCTCCCCGACCGGTGCATTTTCTGATTCGCGGCCTGGAAGCCGTGACCGAAATAACCGGGCGGTGCACCTCCTGGCTCGCTCCCTTAATGGTGTTGGCCACCTGCGCTGTCGTGGTGCTGCGTTACGCCCTGGGCCAGGGTTCGGTAGCGCTGCAGGAATCGGTCACTTACATGCACGCCGCGCTTTTTTTACTGGGCGCGGGTTACGCCCTCAAGCACCAACACCATGTGCGTGTGGATATCTTCTATCGTCGTTTTTCGCCGGTCGGCCGACACTGGGTCGATGCCCTGGGCGGGCTGGTGTTCCTGCTGCCGCTGGCCGTTTTCACGGGCTGGATCAGTAAGGATTTCGTGCTGAGCGCCTGGCGCATTCGCGAACAGTCTGCCGATGCCGGGGGCCTCGCCTGGGTGTATCTGCTCAAGACCCTTATTCCGGCGTTTGCGCTGAGCCTGCTGGTTCAGGTGCTGGCCGAGACGCTGCGCCATTTACTCGCGCTGATGGGCTACCGAGTGACCTCTCCGGAGGACCGGTTGTGATATTGGACCCGATCGTGATACTGAACATTGTACCGCTGCTCATGTTCGCCGCTGTTTGCCTGGTGCTGATGCTGGGCTATCCCGTGGCTTTTACTCTGGCGGGTATTGCGCTGATTGCCGCTGGCCTGGGTATTGTCACCGGCGTGTTCGAACCCAACTTGCTGCGCACCTTCCCCAGCCGCATCTACGGCATTATGGCCAATTACACACTGGTGGCGGTGCCTCTGTTCGTATTTATGGGCACCCTGCTGGAAAAGTCGCGGCTGGCCGAAGAACTGTTGGGCAATATGAGCCGGGCCTGTCGCGGCTTGCCCGGCGGGCTGGGGATCTCCGTGATCATCGTCGGTGCGTTACTGGCGGCCAGCACGGGAATTGTGGGGGCAACCGTCGTTACCATGGGTTTGATTTCCCTGCCGAGCATGCTGCGCCAGGGTTACCACCCCTCGCTGGCCACCGGGACGCTGTGCGCCACCGGAACGCTGGGGCAAATTATTCCCCCATCCATTGCGCTGGTATTGCTGGGGGATGTCCTGTCCAACGCCTATCAGCGGGCACAGCTTTCCCAGGGTGTACACAGCCCGGATACGCTGTCGGTGGGCGACTTGTTTATGGGGGCGCTGGTACCCGGTTTGCTGCTCGTGGGCCTGTACTTGATGTATATGCTGGCGGTGGCGCGATGGCGGCCGTCCTACGCGCCGGTAGACCGCGAGCCCGGCCCACTCTCCACTTGGCGTCTGTGGTTAAGCCTGTTGCCCATTTCCGCGCTCATTGTGTTGGTACTTGGCTCCATTTTGCTCGGCGTTGCCACACCCACCGAAGCGGCTGGCGTCGGGGCGCTAGGTGCCGCGCTCTTAGCCTGGGCCAAGGGCCGTCTGGACTGGCAGCGGCTGAAAGAGGTCGGGCGGGCGACCACCCTCACCAGCGCGATGATTTTTACCATCCTGATCGGGGCCTCTCTCTTTTCCCTGGTCTTTCGGGGTTTTGGCGGCGAGGAACTGGTGGAAGGCTTTTTTCACCAGCTGCCCGGCGGTGTTTTCACCGCTATGCTGATTGTCATGCTGGTGATCTTTTTGCTGGGTTTCATTCTGGATTTCATTGAGATCACCTTCGTGGTCGTCCCGATCGTCGGTCCCGTGCTGCTGGCGATGGGGCTGGACCCGATATGGCTGGGCATTATGATCGCCATTAATCTGCAAACCTCGTTTCTGACGCCGCCATTTGGCTTCGCACTTTTCTATCTGCGCGGTGTCACACCCCCAAGCGTACCCACCGGCGCTATCTATCGTGGCGTGATCCCCTTTATTGTGATCCAATTACTGGTACTCTGTATGCTCGCTCTGTGGCCACCGTTGGCCACCTGGCTGCCGAGCCAGCTGTAAATTCCGACCTGTTTTAAAGAACCCGTTTTAAATAACCCGTTGTAAATAAGAGGTAACGCCCTGATGGCCATGCAAGGCATCGATGATGACCCCACCCCGCACGGGGAGCTGACGCTGCAGACATTATCCATGCCGACGGACACGAACCCGTATGGTGACATTTTCGGTGGCTGGCTGATGACCCAGATGGATCTCGGCGGCGCTATTCACGCCCAGGAGATTGCCAAAGGCCGGGTCACCACGGTGGCCGTGGGCAGCATGGTGTTTTTGCGACCCGTCCCCGTGGGCGCCACCGTCAGTGTTTATGCCAGCACGCTGGATGTGGGCCGGACGTCCATCCGCATCCTGATCGAAGTCTGGATCAGAGACTGCGGGCAAAAAGAGACCACCAAGGTCACCGAGGGCGAGTTCGTGTATGTCGCCATTGACGACAATGGTCGTACCCGCCCGGTTCCCACCGCTCAACGCTGACAGCAACCCCGGATTCACCCGGCTCACCCGCTGAGCCGGGCTAACAAATCTTAACGCCCTCCTTTACACAATTCTGCTAATTTTTGGCCCATACAGGATAAGCCACCGGGTATTCGCTCAAGGAATTTATCATGCTCTCTGACGACCACTCCCGCTACGGCTGGGTGACGATTAGCTTGCACTGGATCAGTGCAATTACCGTCATTGGGCTGTTCGGCCTGGGAATTTATATGGTGGATCTGACCTACTACGACAAGGGCTACCACGAACTCCCCCGACTGCACGTCAGCATCGGTCTTCTGTTTGGCGGACTGATGGCACTAAGGGTCCTGTGGCGGATTGCCCAGCGCGGCAACCCCCGCGCCTTGCCCAATCACGGTACTCTGGTGCGCTTCGCGGCCAGTACCATGAAATATGCCCTGTACGCACTGATTTTTCTGATGATTGCCACCGGTTACCTGATCCACACCGCGAAAGGGGATCCGGCGTGGGTGTTCGAGTGGTTCAGTATTCCCTCCACCTGGCAGCTCGGCGCCGATGGTGTGGATCTGGCAGGCGATATTCACCGCCTGGCGGGTTGGGCCATTATCGTATTGGCGGCGGCGCATGCGGGTGCGGCTTTCTGGCATCACGGTGTGATCCGCGACCGCACGTTAAAGCGTATGCTGCGACCAGGTCCACCGGAAACCGACAACCGGTGACGCCGGTCACTTTGTCGCAACGATTTTGTGTATACACTGATGATAACGCTGTTTCGCCTCTCCAACGTTTAAGGAGCTAAACCATGAAAAAGACCCTTTTTGCACTGACCCTGGGCAGCCTGATGGCCGTTCCTGCCATGGCCGCCGACTACAAAATCGATAGCGAAGGCGCCCACGCCTCCATCAACTTCAAGATTCAACATTTGGGGTACAGCTGGCTGGTCGGTCGCTTCAACGATTTTGAAGGCTCTTTCAGCTACGACACCGATGATGTAGCTGCCAGCAAGATCAACGTCACCATCGACACCAGCAGTGTGGACAGCAATCACGCCGAGCGCGACAAGCACCTGCGCAGCGATGACTTCCTGAATACGTCCAAGTTCGGCGAAGCCACGTTTGTCAGCAAGCGTATCACCGACATCGACGACGATGGCAAAGACTTTGATGTGGTGGGTGACCTGACCCTGCACGGTGTCACCCGCGAAATTACCATCGAAGTGGAAAAAGTCGGCGAAGGTGAAGACCCCTGGGGTGGCTACCGTGTCGGTTTCAAAGGCGAGACTGAGCTGCGTCTGAAAGACTTCGGCATCGACTACAACCTGGGTCCGGCTTCTGAGAAGGTGTACCTGGATTTGCATGTGGAAGGTGTGCGGCAATAAACACTGCGAGCTTTCCCGAAATAGGGCGCTGTGGTATGGCGCCCTATTTCGTTAACCCTGTTGCGATAAGTCTACCGGAACAGGGTATTCTCAACTCAATCCAGCGTAACGACTTCGCCGATCAGGGCTACACCCGCCATAATAGCGCCTGCATGACATTCATAGTCGCTCTCGCTACTCACAATATTTTTCTTGTAGTAACTGCGAATATTAACGACCGCATTCCCGCCCTCAAGTTTGGCGCGTTCTTGTAAAGCAAGCAGCGCAGACAGCATAACCCAACGACACGCTTTTTCATCGGATTTACCAAAAGCGTTGGTCTTTTTGTTGGTGGGGAACTCACCGTGTTTTTTCGTAACGGGCGAGTGTGCCTGTTCGCCGAAATACAGGGAGATGTTGCTATCCAGGCGATCTTCATACTCGGTCAGTACATCCTCGATTGGAAGCATATACTTATCATCCCGCGCCTGGGCCCCAACCGCAGTCAATAAACCCAGGACAACCAACAGTATCGTTTTCACCGGTAAAGCAAAGTGCAGTTTCTTCATCTTATTGATTCCTTTGTGGATGGAAAATTTACTACAACGCCTGACAAATTATCCGGGCCGCACCTTCCGTTCACAGGCGGCCAGGGTAATACATGCATCAAGCAGCCTGTACGCTGCGGGTCGATGCTTCCTTTAATTCCAACGTTTTAGAACCAGGGAGGTATTAATACCCCCAAAGGCAAAGTTGTTGGTCATGACATAATCACAATCCAGCGTTCGGCCCGCTCCGGTAATATAGTCCAGTTTTCCGCAATCAGGATCGACATTGTCCAGGTTGATGGTAGGTGCGAACCACCCGGTTCGCATCATCTCCAGAGTCATCCAGGCTTCCAGGGCACCGCAGGCTCCGAGCGTATGGCCAATATAGCTTTTGAGAGAACTGACAGGTTTCCCCCGGCCCAGGACTTTTTCGGTAGCCCGGGTTTCTGCCACATCACCTTTGGCCGTGGCCGTACCGTGCGCATTGACGTACCCAATCTGGTCCGGGTGCACACCGGCGTCCCGAAGCGCTCCGGTCATAGCCAGCGCCATGGTATTGGCATTCGGCTCTGTAACGTGAGTACCGTCCGAGTTGGTCCCAAACCCGACGATCTCGCCAAGAATGACTGCCCCTCGCTCGCGCGCATGTTCAAGCTCTTCCAACACGAAACTGCAGGCACCTTCGCCCAGTACCAGGCCATCCCGATCCCGGTCAAATGGTTTTGGCGTACTCTCGGGATTATCGTTGGCAGTGCTCGTGGCAAACAACGTATCGAACACGGCAACCGGCGTTACACAGAACTCTTCGGCACCCCCCGCGACCATAGCATCCTGCATACCATACTTGATCGCCTCATAGGCATAACCAAGCCCCTGGCTACCGGAGGTGCACGCCGAGGTGGTGGTCACCATACGCCCGGTTATATTGAAGAACAGACCGATATTGACGGTTGCGGTATGAGTCATTGATCGCAGATACGTCGACCCGGTGAGTCCCAAAGTGGTGTTGTCGGTCAGCACACGCGCCAGCGGCAAGACATCATGGGGGGTACCCATACAGGAACCATAGGACACTCCCGTCGAGCCATTGGTCAAACTCGGATGCTCCAGCAACCCGGCCTGCTCCAGGGCTCGCTCGCTGGCGCTTACCGCCATGGTCGATACCCGTCCCATACTGCGCAGCTTTTTCCGTGGATAGTACTCCGGTACCTCGAAGTCGGTCACCGGAGCACCCAGGCGGGTATTCAGGCCGTCTACCGAATCCCACTCATCAATTCGCCGCACCCGGTTACGTCCGGCTCTCAATGCCGCTTCAACACTGCTCCACTCGTTGCCGAGTGCGCTGACCGCACCGATTCCTGTAATGACAACTCTACGCATCAAAGCATCCCACCGTTGACGGAAATCACTTGCCGGGTCACATAGCCTGCCTCGTCCCTGAACAGGTAGGCTATCATCCCGGCCACTTCCTCGGCCCGTCCAAACCGGCGCAGGGGAATCAGTTTCTTCGCCTCGTCAGCAAACGTACCTTCAATCATGTCGGTCTCAATGATACCTGGTGCGACACAGTTGACGGTAATGCCGCGCTTGCCCAGTTCAATGGCTAATGCTTTGGTCGCACCGATCAAGCCCGCCTTGGTCGCGCTGTAATTAACCTGGCCCCTGTTGCCCGCCAGCCCCGCAACGGAAGACAGCGCCACGACCCGCCCGCCCTGGCGGGCACTGACCATGGGCATAACCAGCGGCTGAACCACATTGTAGAAGCCGTCGAGGTTGGTGTGGATAACACTGTCCCAATCTTCTCCGGTCATGGCGGGAAAGGCATTGTCCCGGGTAATACCGGCACTGCACACCACCCCATAAAACGCACCTTCGCTTTCTATGTGGCTGGTGAGAATACTGTGTGCTGCGGCCCGATCACTGACATCAAACTGCAGAACCCAGCTACGTTGCCCCATGGCCCGAATATCCCTGGCGACAATTTCAGCTGCCTCCCGATTGCCACGACAGTGAACGGCCACATCATACCCCTCCCGCGCCAGCCTCAATGCAATGGCTTTTCCAATTCCTCGGCTTGAACCTGTGACCAGGACACTTGATCCCATTTCCATTACTCCTGTTTATTGTAAGTCGCACGATCCGGCTCGCTGGCCGATAAATATTGTTCGAAATCTTCCGGCTGGTAAGCTGAAAATACCGCCTTGACCAATGGTTCACCCTGATAATTGAGCACCTCTCCGACGAATGATACCAAAGGAAGATCGAACCATTCCGGCCGGACCTGAACCCGCAGCCTCTCTCCAGAAGGCCACACCGGCTGCTCGGCGGTGTATTCCCGGGTGCTGAGCAAAAATGCCGGCTTGATCGGATTTCCACGGCGCTCGCATTCCGCTCCCAGCCAGACGGCGGCGGTTTGTGCCAGATACTCCAGGCCCACCCAGGCTGGCAGCCCCTTCAGGTCTGCATCGTAGAAAATGTTGTCATCGGCCACCGTTGATTCTGTGATGGCCTGCTCCGCAGAGACCATCACCACCTGTTCCACCAGACGCATGGGCGGTTGATGGGGTATGTAATGTTCGATCGGCTTCACTGAATAGTTCCCAGTAGTACGGCGGCATTATTCCCCCCAAACGCAAAGGAGTTGCTCAGGCAGTAGCGGCTTTCGGCCGTTGAGCGGCCTTCTGTCACCAGGTTCAGGGAAGCCAGTTCCGGGTCGTACTGACCGTCCCAAACGTGCGGGGGCAGCTGACCGGTGTTGTTGTATCGGCTCAGCGCCAGCCAGCACAGCGCCGCTTCGGTGGCGCCCGCCGCTCCCAGAGTGTGCCCGAGCTGTCCCTTGCTGCTGCTGCACGGCACCCGATCACCAAACACCCTGGCCACCACCCGGGATTCCATCTGATCGTTGAGCCGGGTTGCGGTCCCGTGAAGGTTGATATAATCGACATCGCCCGGCCCCAAGGAAGCCTGGGTCAGGGCTTGGCGAATGGCCGATTCCGCCCCGCGGCCATCAGGTTCTGGCGCGGAGATATGGTAGGCATCAGAGGATGCACCCACCCCCAGCAGCCCGATCGGCTCACCGCCTGCCACAGCTTCCTTGGTAACGATAAAGAACGCCGATGCCTCTCCAATATTGATGCCCGCCCGGTTGCCACTGAAAGGTGTACAGGGCTTGGCGTCCACGGATTCCAGTGCGGAAAAGCCATTGAGGGTCAGTCGGCACAGACTGTCAGCCCCACCTGCAATGACCGCATCCGCCTGACCGCTGGCAAGCAAGCGGCGCGCTGAGCCAAGTGCGTGGGCGCTTGAGGAGCAGGCGGTAGACAATGTGTAGGCGGGGCCGGAGAGGCTGAGATAATGCGCCAGGCACTCCGCCAGGTTGCCTATTTCCTGCTGGGAGTAGTGGTAGTGGCCGGGCGCTGTGCCTTCGTTCCTGGCCTGGCGCACGGCGTCCTCCCCACGGGCAATACCCGAGGTGCTGGTGCCAGCAACCACGGCGATACGCTGTTGCCCATAACGCCCCACCAGCTCGGCGACTCGACCCTCAAGTGGCGCAACTGCCGTCAGTGCCAGGCGAGCGTTGCGGCTTTGGAAACGTGATAGCGACTCCGGCAGTTCCCGCAAGACAGCGGTAACTGGCGCGGTATAGGTGGTGCGCCCGGGAATCCAGTCACAGGGAGTCAGTCCTGTCTCGCCAGCTATCAGCCGGGCCCAGACTTCCTCAGGCGAAGCGCCCAGAGCATTAACCAGCCCGAGATCGCTCAAGTAACAGTTCATTCATCACCTCCATTCCACTGGCGTACCGTTACGTCAATCTCTGGTATCGGCAGGGTGAAACGGTTGGGTCGACCTTCTTTCCATTGCCAGGCCAGGGACTCTCCCCGCCAGATCTGGCGACCCCCGGGTATCGACTCGATCTCATAGCCGGGAGTCGGCTCACATTCCGCTCCCGACATTGCCCGCTGCCACCCGTGCAGCCCCCATAAAAGCCATTCGGGCTGCGGGCCGCGGTAGGTGGGCCTTGTCTCGATCTTCAGATCACTGTTCTCCCACACCGCGATAAACCCGGGCACTCCGACCTCATTCATTACCACCCAGGTATAGCCAGCCGGCTCCAGGGCACCCTGTACCCGTAACGACTGGGCATCGCTCCCGGGCCGGGTTATGTGCAGCATGGCCGTCAACGGTGCCAGCGATGCACAGCTTTCCGGCTCCGGCAGCGACGGCAGCTGGGCACAGGCCGACAGCAGGATGGCGGCGGCTACTGGCAGGCCGACGCGCATCAGTCGGAGTCCTCAGCCACACAGTATCTGGCCAGTGCATGAAGACGCCTCTGCGGTTGGGATACCATCGGGTTACCGGTATCCCAGGCATAGCCTGCCAGGATCGAGCTGATCATACGGCGCACGCTGTCGGTCTGGTCCGGGAAGAAAATCACATCCTGGAATTCACCGCTATACCAGTGCTCAACGTACACTCGAAAGGTATCGACACCTCGGCGCAGGGGTTCTTCGTAATCCCGCTGCCAGTCGACACTGTGCCCCGAGAGTTGTCGATCAAGCATCTGCGCGGCCATGCTGGCCGAACGCATGGCGATAGTGACACCCGAGGAAAACACCGGGTCCAGGAACTCCCCCGCATTCCCCAAAAGCGCAAATTTATCCCCGGCCATGTGTGAAACGTTGCTGGCATAACCCGTAATCTGGCGTCCCGGGTAAGCGTAGCTGGCATTGGCCAGCAGCCGGGCGAAGCTCGGCGCTTCGGCCACACACTGTTGCAGCAATTCCAGGGGGGAGCCAGCGTTGCGGCGCGCCAGCTGGGATTCGCTCGCCACCACCCCCAGCGAACTCTTCCCGTTACTAAAAGGAATCAACCAGAACCAGATATCCCGGTCTTCGGGGTGGACGGTGATCAGTATTTTATGGCGGTCAAAAGCCGGGTCGTCGATATGATCGTCAATGTGTGTAAACGCCGCCTGGCGCACGGGAAAGTCCGACGGGGTCTCCAGATTGAGCAAGCGGGCGGCAACTCGCCCAAAACCACTGGCATCCAGAACAAAGCGGGCGTTTACCCGACCCTTTTGTCCCTCGGGATCAACGTATTCAACCCTGGCCCGCTCACCTTCCAGGTCCAGCTCTGTAATGCTGTATCCGTAATGGATGGCAACACCCTGCGCCGCCGCTTCATCCGCCAGCAGTTTATCAAAAGCAGCACGCTCCACTTGAAAGGTGGTGCCGGGTCCCTCGGAAAATTTTTCCTCAAAATTGTAGTGGGCCCGACGCTCGCCCCAGCCGAACGCCGCTCCATTTTTTAACTGGAAACCGTGGGCGCGAACCGCATCGAGCATACCGGCTTCTTCCAGGTACACCATGCACTGCGGCAACAGACTTTCACCGATGGAGAAGCGCGGAAACACTTCCCGCTCCATCACTAGCACACGATAACCTTTACGGTGAAGCAGTGCCGAGGCGATAGCACCGGATGGACCCGCACCGATCACGACCACATCGACATCAGAGAGAATTTCAGCCATGGTATTTCCTAATCTGGTAACGGGTCATCCCTGGGTAAAGCTATGGGTGCCAATAGAAAGCTCAAGGCAATGCCAATCAACACCGTCAGTCCAAAACTGGCGATGGCAACCGTGCCACTCAGTGATAAAAACCCAAACGACAACATAGTGGTCAGCGTCGACAAGCCAATGGCCAGGAAAGTATCCTTGGGGCCATCGCCGCTCTCACGCATGAATAAAGTGTAATCAATTCCAATCCCCAGAACCAGCAACAAAGCCATCAGGTGGAATACGCTGATGCTCTGGCCCAACGCACTCTGGGTAGCCAGAGACAGAAGAGACGCCAGTGCCGGGGGTGAGACACAGGCCAGTGCACCGCGCCAGCCATAGCGCAACATCAAGCACAATGACACCACGGCATAGGCCAGTAGCAGCAGTTCTCCCGCTGTCACCCGATAGCTCTTCAGAAGGTGATTGGTGCGAGCCACTGGGTCCACCCAGTCTGCGTGTGGAACACTGGCCAGGCGCCGGTCCAGATCGTGACCAGAGGCCAACCCTTGCAGGGTTACAGCAGCATAATACCGGTCATCCTGCTCAAAATAGACGGGCGGATCAGGCAGGGCTTTTACCCTCGACCAGGTTTCCGTCCAGGGCAGGGGCTCACCGGATGTCAGTCGCTTGCTCACGGCGTCCTGCACTGGCGGCAGCAGCAGTTCAAGCAGGGGCTGCAAATCACCCGACTCCACCCGTGCCTGCCATAACCGGCGATGTTCCATCTGACGGGAGGGAGAGGGGATAAAATGGGCAACGGACCGGTAAGTTGAGAGCTGGCCATCTGCCACCGCCTGGTCCAGAACCGGTGCCAGGGCTTCGAGCCGTTCAAGCAGTGCGGGGCGATTCCCGGCACTGACCAGAATATAGGGCAGAGAGGTATCAGCTCCGAACGCTTGCCGAAATTGCTGTTCCTGCTGCTTCAAAACTGCGTCCGGCTTTTGCATTTGGCGAATATCGTCATTCACCGATACCGTGGCGACCAGTACCATCAGGGATACCGCACCCGTGACCACCCAGGCCCAGGCAGGAACGGTGCCAATGCCTTTGTGGTATCGGCGCCAACGGGACACACCCCTGGCCACGCTTGGCAACAGGGGACTCCGTGGTGGTTTGGCCAGCGCATAGGGAAATACCGCCACAACCGCCAGATAAGCAGTCACCAGCCCTGCGGCGGAAAACACGGCTATTTGCCTGAACCCGGGAAAGCCTGCAAGAATAAGACTCAGGTAGGCTAGGCTACTGGTGATCAGCCCCAGGGTAAGCGGTACGAACAGTTTCTCCATGTCTTGCCAGACTCGCCAGCCATTGCCCGCAAACTGGCGCCGGGCAAAACAGTGCATACTGTAATCAACAGCCACGCCCACCAGGCTGCCGCCGAATACCAGGGCCATGACATGAATCGAACCAAACAGCCAGTGGGTGGCCACGGCACCCGCCGCCACACCCATGGCAATGGGCACAAAGCCCAGCGCCAGTAAACCGGGGGAGCGAAAAATCAGCAACAGTATGCAACAGATACCCAGCACTGACCCCAGGCCCACGGTGGACATTTCTGAACGCGCCTGGGCGCTGCCAGCCATGGCATAAAACAAAGTGCCGGTTTTTAAAACCCGGGCACCGGGCTGGCCCATAAAGGGTGTCAGTGCATCGTCCAGGGCCCGTCCTGCGGCATTTTGCATGGAGAGGCTGTACGGGGAGCCACTCAGTTCGGCTTCCAGTAATAAATAAGACTGCCCCTCAAGCGTCACTGCCAACAGGCCGGACTCATCGAGCCGCCCCTCTGGAGCAGGACCTCGCAACCACTGCAGGTAAGCATCCACGGTACCCAGCGGGTCCTGTTGCAATGTGCGGGCTGCGCCGGGGCCGGGATGCGTCATCAGCCGTTGCAACCCGTCCTGCACCATTGATGCCGCACCATCGACCATGCTTTCCCGGTGGGCCGGCGTCAACAGGTTGGGCAGATACTGCTGGTAATGCCGGGACAGTTCGGTGTGAGTGTCCGTATCGATACGGGTTATTACCCGGGTAAAGCAGTCGCAACGCGACAGTGTATGGGCAACACTCCGGGCAGCTTCCCGTGTGATACTCATTCGTTCACTGCCAAGCAGCAGCAACACCTTGCCAGTGACAGATTCCGCCCGCCACTCATCCGCCCGGGCTTGTCCGTCATACTCACCCGAGGCCGGAAACAGTGCCAGCAAGTCATTATCAAACGTCAATCTGGGCAAGTGGGACGCCACCAGCGCAGCAATGACAACCAGGAGCACCAGAGCCAAATGGTTCTGTCGACGCATCATGGCACTGCCGGGTCCATTTCCACAGCACCCGAATCTTCCACAGCTTCTGACTCCGGGTAGAAAAATTGCAGCCGGGTATAATCACCACCGGGCTCTGTCAATACCACCTGTTCGATCTCACCGCCCTGGCCGGTCACGACCAGTTGGCTCAACGCCCGGCGCAATCGATCATTCCTGGGCCGCAAACCCAGGGTCCAGCCCTCGCCACTTTCCTTGTAGAAGCGCTCAAAATGTTCCTCCAGCTCACCATCGGTCTGCTGAAACAAGCTGCTGATAAAGGCAAAAAATCCATACAGAGAGGGGTCGTCCGCCGCATGAACAACGTTACTCTGTCCCTTCTGGACCCTGGTCAGTTCCTCGCCATCAAACCGATAGGCCACCGGAAACGGCGCCTGAATATCCCACCGAAAGCGCCCCTGTTCATCCAGGACAAAACGCCCTTCAGACTCGATGGGGCGAGACAGCACCGACAGATGCTTGTACTGCACAAACCTGCCGCGAATCTCACCCTGGCTGCGAACACTATCAGCCAGGGCCTGGAGCCGGGACTGACGTGGTTCACTGCCCGCTACCGGGTGGGAAAACACCGATTCTGCCCGCTCGGCGGCCCAACCGGATACTCCCGGGAGAAGCCCAATCAACAAAAGCCCGTACCAACACAGCGCTCTCACACCCTTTCCTCCCGGGTACGCTGTTGATCATAGGCCCTCAGTTTCTGCTCCAGGATAGGTGGAGTGGCATAGCACATTTCACCCGTGGCCCGTGACACCGCCACTTGCACCGTGTACCCCTTGGTCAGCAGGCGGTCAGTCTCCAGATCAATGATGCGATATTGTATTTTCAGGCGAATTTGCCACTCCACCAGCGTCGCCACTACACGCACACGGCGATTGAAGCGCGCTGAATCCACATATTTCAAACGTACATCCACCACGGGCCATCCATAGCCGGATTCACGCATGGCAATGTAGTTATAGCCGATGGCATCGAGCAGTCGACAGCGTGCGTCTTCAAAGTACTTGAGATAATGGCCGTGCCAGACGATGTCCATGCTGTCCACATCGTAAAAGGGAATCTGAATATCCAGCACGGCTTCCGGCAGACACATATCAGTCATCGGGGTACAGCTCCCAGTGTTGTTGCTGTATGTAATCGACGGTCTCCCTCAGTACCGATTCAAGAGGCCGATCCTCGTCGACAATGTCAAAATACTCGCGCACCTGATCGCAAAAACCACTCAGCCCTGGCGTAATGGCCCCACCATCAAAAGACGGGTCCCTCTGGCGCAGGTGTAACGCCTGGGTACCGGCCAGTACGCCTGCGGCAGCCACTTGCTCGGTGAGTGTCAGCACCCGTTCGCAGTCCCGCGCAGCAATAGTGCCCATACTGACTTTGTCCTGATTGTGACACTCGGTGGAGCGGGAAAAGACACTGGCAGGCATAGTGTGCTTCAACGCTTCGGCCGTCCAGGCGGACACGCCAATCTGCACGGCCTTGAAACCGTGATTGATCATGGCACGCTCCGGCGAAGCGGCAGACAAGTTAGGAGGCAGCCCGTTGCTGAACTTAGTGTCCATCAGCAGGGCCATCTGCCGATCAATCAGATCGGCAATATTCGCCACGGCGATTTTTAGCCCATCCATGACAAACGCGATGTGGCCACCGTAAAAGTGGCCACCGTGCAATATGTGCTCGCCTTCTCCATCGATGATCGGGTTGTCGTTGGCACTGTTCAGTTCCGTTTCAATGAACTGCCGCATCCAGCCCAGAGAGTCCTCAAGCACACCGATAATATGCGGGGCGCAGCGCACCGAATAGCGGTCCTGCAACCGGTCTGGATTGCGCCCCAGACCACCCATTTGCAAGTCCGCCCGGATACGGGCGGCCACGCGATTCTGGCCCGGGTGAGGCTTAACCGAAAAGAGGTGCTCATCAAAATGATGGACATTGCCCTTGAGGGCCACGCTGACCATAGCGGTCAGGCGGGAGGCCAGCTTGGCCAGGTAGCGGGCCCGGTCGTAGGTCAGGCAGGCAAGCGCGGTCATCACCGCAGTGCCGTTCATAATCGCCAGCCCTTCCTTCGGGTGCAGGCACAAGGGTTCGAGGCCATTGGCTTGCAGCACCTGCGCTGCGGATCGAACGCCGCCTTCATAGTAGACTTCCCTTTCACCCAGCAGGGTGGCGGCCACATAGGACAGGGGCGTTAAGTCACCACTGGCACCCACCGACCCTTCCTCCGGCACGACCGGAACAATATCGAGATTGAGGTAATCCACCAGTCGCTGCAACAGCTCGGAACGCACTCCAGAGTATCCCTGGCACAACGAGGCCAGGCGTGCGGCCAGAATGGCCCGGCCGTGGCGATGGTCAAAATACGCGCCCAGGCCGCAGCCGTGAAATCGGGTCAGATGAACGGGCAACTCTTCCACCAGGTACGGGGGAATCTTGACCGTACAAGAGTCTCCATAACCGGTGGTGACCCCGTAAATAACGCCCTCTTCGCGCCAAAGGTCCCGAACAAAACGGGCGCTCGCCTCAATCCGTTGGCGTACTCGCGGATCATCGGTCAGTGCAACCTGCTGGCCGCGGGCCACTTCGACAATATCCTCGATACGCACCGCCGGGCAACCGAAGGTTATCCCGGCCCGGGAAAGGGATCTGCTCATTACTCGTCTGAACTCCGTTTTTGGTGTAGTGGGTTGGTGGAAAACCTATCCGTCGACGCTGGAGCCAAGGGCAGATCATCCTCCCAGTAATCGTAAAAGTTGAACCACTGAAAAGGGTAGCGGCGGCAATAGCGCTCCAGATAATGCACGTAGCTGGATACCAGTTCTCGACTCACCCGGTCCCGATCACGGCGCGCGACCTTGCCACCGTCATACAGTGGTTCCAGGACGGCCCGGTGACCCCGGTTGGTCGCAAAGCCGGCCATGAAATACACCGGAGCCCCCAGCATCAGGGACAACCAGAAAGGCCCCATCGGGAGTCGTACATCATCCCCCAGCACCGGGTGACGGATAAAGCGCCCGGTATTGCCCGGTGGCAACCGGTCGGCCAGCAGTATCAGGAACTCCCCCTGGTCCAGCTTTGCACGCAGCTGCATCGCCGTTACCGGCGTGATGTCGTCAACTTGAATCAGCCGAATCCCGGATTGACCACTGACATTTTGTATCAGGCGATTGAAGTTCTCGGTATTGCGGTTGTGCAGAATCACGTTCAGCTTCATGGAGCCATCATTGGTCACAACGGCCCGGCACATTTCCAGGTTACCCAGATGAGCACCCAACAGCACAGCCCCCGTACTGCGGGCCTGCAAGTCCAGCATGGTCTGGTGCCCATCAAACGCCACATCGGTTCGCCGGATGCGACCCATCCAGGCACCGAGCCTGTCCACCAGCGCCAGTCCAAAGCTCAGTTGGTGTCGCCACAGGTCACGCCAGCGCGGCGGTCGCCCAAGTACACGCCTTAAATACGCCGCCGAGTGACGGCGAACAGAAGGACGGGTAATGAAAAAATACAGTACAACCAGGGTCACCAGGGGTTTTAACAGCAGACGGCCACCCACGCGATATACCGCCACCAGTATGCGCATGGCCCAATAGTTCCCACGCTCTTTGGTCTCTGTCCAGTGTCTCTGCCCGGGATCATTCATTGCTCGCTCCACCAACAGCCGACTCATCGCTTTGATATCCACCGCCGCCACAACAGCCGGGGCAAGCGCAGGAGCATGCCCAGGCACAGGCGGGTGTGCATCCAGCTGATGGCTATATTGTCCCTCCACAGGTCAAAGTTGGACACCCCATTGTCGGGATAGATGACCCGGGTGGGCATGGAGCGAATCGGTACGCCCCGCCAGGACAAACGAACCAGTACCTCGGTATCAAAATCCATTCGCCGGCCCAGACTGACCCGATCCGCCATGGCCAGAGTCGCCCCCAGAGGATAGGCGCGAAAACCACACATTGAATCGCGAATCTCCATCGACAGGGTTTCTACCCAGACCCAGAAATGGGTAATGTAGCGACTGTACAGCCGGTGGCGTGGAATGGAATCATCGTACTGCGGTACCCCGGTAATCACCGCATCCGGCTCGCGCCCGGCCCACTCCAGCAGGCGCGGAATATCGTCAATGTTATGCTGGCCATCGGCATCTACCTGTATGCCATGGCTATATCCCAGGGCCAGGGCATGACGCATACCTTGCAGTACAGCCGCTCCCTTGCCAGCATTCACCGCCAGTCGCAGCCGCTCGCTTCTGGTCTCCGCACATAGCCGCTTCAGAATATCAGCCTGCTCTTTCTCGTTGCCATCATCCACCACAATGCAGGGCAGCCCAAACGCCCGGATTCTCGGCAGGAAGTGCTCCAGCAAATGGGCGTGACGATACACTGGAATAATCGCACAGGGAACAAAGCGGCGCTCCGTGTCAGTCATGGCTTTCACTCACCGTTTTTACCAACACGTTTTTTACCAGCACGTTGCCAGAGGAGCAGGTTCCGCGAACACCGGTATAGCGAAACCGCAGCCGTTCACCGTCACTGGACAGTTGCAGGGTCAGGCTCAAGGAGCAGGGCGGGCGCACCAGTTGCTGGAATTTGGTCGAACGCATAGCCCGAAAGTGCAAAGACCGGCCAAAGTAACGCTGAGCCAGGGCCAGGGCCCAGCCAATCTGGGTAACACCCGCCAGCACCGGTAACCCGTCAAAGTGGCCTCGAAAACAGGGCAGTTGTTCATCCAAGGTCAACCTCAGGACCACCTGGTCCCGGGTTTGTTCTTGCAGCTGGTACGGAGGCAGTTCCATCAGTCAGGCTCCGGGTCGAACAGTTTACGCAGCGCTGCCAGCGGCACTTTGCCCTGGGCGTTGTAGGGCAAAGCGGCCACATAGCGCCAACGGCGCGGCAGCAATGGCGCCTCGAAACAGGCACTGAGGTGGGTACGCAGGGAGCGGTTGATATGTCGCTTTGCGCCCTGCTCAAGCCTCTCCTGGCCAGGTGCACTCAGGCAGACTACGGCGGCCACTTCCTCGCGCCGCCCGGTTATTACCAGCAGCCGTGCTTCGATAACATCCGGGTGATCACTCAGACACGCTTCCATTTCCGTCAGAGACAAACGCTTGCCCTCAACCTTGACCACCCGGTCAGCACGGCCCAACAGTTCAAACCGACCCCGGTCAAGGATATGCGCGCGATCTCCCATCTCAAAAGGTTCAACCAGACTCATATGCTCGCCCTGGACCATCAGGCAGCCTTTATCGGAGAGCGATAGCTGCACACCAGGCAGGCTTTGCCAGTGATCGGTTTGATGTCTTCGGCGGGTCGCCACACCGCCGGTTTCGGTGCTGCCCAGCACCTCCAGAGGCGCGCGTCCGCACAGGGAGGTCAACGCCAGTGCATCTTCTTTAGCCAGCGGGCCACCGGAGCTGATTATATCCACCAGCCGGTCTGCCCGGGCGGCGAAAACCGGAGCCCCGGGCAAGCGCGACAGATGCGTAGGGCTGGAAACCAGCACGACAGCCTCCTCTTGCCCCATGGCGTCGGCCAGCGACTCAGGGTACTGGTGCCGCACCCCGTCGAAGGGAGCACCACGCATAAACGGCCAAAGGACATAGTGAAGCAGACCATAGATATGCTGATGGGATACGGTGGAAAGCACTGGTGAAACTCCGAGTGTTTCCCCGAAGCATTGTTGCAGCAGCGTCACTTCTTTCTCCAGCGATGCCAGAGTTTTGTGCACGGCACTGGGTTCACCCGTGGAGCCGGAGGTGTACAGGGTCAAAGACACCGGCGTATCGTAATTCGCCCACTCATCAAAACTGCGACTTAAGCGGTTCGGCATAACCAGACTATCCGGCGTAAACTGGGGCAGATGAAGCTCGGAATCCATGTTGTCTATCAACAGGGCATCAAATTGGCGAGACAGCTTTGCCTCATTTCCCGGCTGGATATTCTGCGGCAAGACAATGTGCTTGCCCGCCAGCGCCAGGGCGAGAAAGCCACACAGAAAATCGGCGGCATTCCCATACCAGATCCCCCAGAGCTGCTCGCTGCGCCCGGACAGACCGGCTGACAGTGCAAACACCCGCTCGCGCAGTTCATTGGCGGTCATGGTATCGGCAACTCGCCGATCACCGCCTGCCACGACTATCCGCCGCAAGTTCATTATGACTTCACAACCCATGTTGCCGGTAAAAAACCAGGCGGCGATATGCGTACTCGATAGCAAACAGCAACGCGATCGCCAGGTACGCCAGCAACCCTGTATAGAGCGCCCACCATACCGGGCTGGCATAAACGGCCAGTGCGGCGGCAACCCCGGCATTGGCCAGCAGAAACAGGCACCACACGCCCGTCACACTTTGGGTGTAACGCTGGATACGGGGGTCCAGGGCGGAGTAGGGCATACGATGCTGCATGGCCGCCATACGACCTGGCAGGCTCGGCGGCACCAGGATCCCATGGGCAAAGTAGCCCGCCATGGCCAGGCTGATGCCCGAGGGAACCAGTTGCAATACCAGCGCATCATTGGCCCACCACAGTACGCCCGCAGCCGTTGACGCAATGGCCAGCAACAGCAGCTGTTGCCAGAAGCAGCGGCATTTCCCCCAGGCATGTATGAGGTACACAGCGATCACTACCAGGCCCACCAGCCGAGGGGACCACTGGCTCACCCCCAGCAATACCAGCACCGGGTAAAGGAGCAACAAACCGCTGGTTAGCCACTTCACGATGGAGGTCAGTTGAGCAGTTTGTGGATCACATTCACCGCATCTTCAATGGTGCGCACATCCTTAAACTGTTCCGGTTTCATTTGACGGCCGGTGACACTGTGAATCTTGGCGGCCAGATCGATGGCATCAATGCTGTCGAAATCGAGATCCGTGTACAAATTCGCCTCGGGAACGAGATCCTCTTCCTCAAGCATGAATGAAGATACCAATACCCTCTTCAGCTCAGCGTAAATTTCATCTTTTGTCATAACCGTTTCCATTCACTTCGCCATTTGAGCCTGCACAAAATCCCGCAGCGATGCCACGGAGTGAAAGTGTGCCGTGTTATTCTCGGAATTGGCGTCAATCTTTACATTGAAATATTTCTGCAAGGCAAGACCCAGCTCCAGAGCATCAATTGAATCCAGCCCCAAGCCCTCACCAAACAGCGGTGCATCTGTTTCGATATCGTCCGAAGACAAATCTTCAAGCTCCAGTTCATCAATAATCAGTTGTTTGATCTGCTGTGTCAGGTCAGCCATACCGCCTCAGCCCTTGTTCATAATAATTTTGTAGGTACCGCGTCAGCAGACGTGCTGCTGCCGGTTTATCGTCATAACATTCTATCAACGCCTCGGGCGTCAATACCTCTTCCACATACAGGTTGATATCGGCTCTGCGTGGGGGAATCCGATACCAGGGTTGTCCCTTGATAAGGGTTGCCGGTTCACAGGTAATAAACACCGTGGTAATCGGCGCGTTGGTGCGAACAGCCAACTGTGCCGTACCGCGCTTGAAGTGCAACGGCTCACCCGGCACCGTTCGCGACCCTTCCGGAAAAATCAGCACCGCCTCATTGTGATCCAGAACTTCCCGACAACCTCTCAAAAGCTGATCACCACTTTCATTATTGATGAAGCCCGCCGCACGCATGACTCCCCCGAGAAAACGGCTGCGCCACAACTCTCCTTTTACCACGCAATTAGCGCGCGGCAACCAGGCCAGCAGGATCACCACATCAATCAAGGTCGGGTGATTCGCGATGACAATGGTCCCGCCCGTTTGCCGCAGCCGATCCAGGTTGTGGATGCGTACCCGAATCAGGCCGAACGCTTCCATCATGGCCACAAAAAAACGGAAAGTCGCCCGCTGAGCGGCCCTGACACGCGCACTCTTTTCCCAGGCAGTTCCCGCTCCCAGCCGCAGCAGAGGGAAAATCGCTATACTCTGAAACAACCCGCCCAGAAAAAAGAACGCAAAACAGAACCCGGTTGCTGCAACTCGCCATAGACGATCCAGCTTGTTTTTAATCCAGTTCAACATCACGCTCCCAAATCCAGCCCTGCTGGCCCGTATCTAACGCCAGTGAGCGATGAGGGCCATACCACCAGGCCAGAAACTGCATCATGACCGAACGCTCGGTGCACCGCCCCTGAGGGGGCACCACTCGAAGGCTCGTGCGCATGGCATTCTCTGAGGGGCGGGCCTGAAGCACCATCGCCACGGCAGCCGGCATTTCCGACTCATCCTCATAGGGCTGATAAAAAGCAGACAGGGGTTCGTCCACATGCACAAGAAGTACTTCCGGTGTGCCTGTGAGCAACCAGCTTTGCGCCTCCAGCCAGGCCTGGGGCAAAGTTGCACGACCTGCAGCGATAGCCAGAGAAGGGGCGGTGATTTTCCGCACGATAGTGTACACGCCGACCGCCGCATTGTGTACAGACAGACTGAAAGCGGTGGGCGACAGCGCCTCACCATCAGCCAGGCTTCTGAGCAGCGCTTCGGTGCAGTGGGTATCTCCATGCCGGGAGCTGAAGATGACCGGAGTGTCCGCTGTTATCCACTCATCCACACTCGTAGCAACTTCCAGCGCCATACGGCTCCAGCGGGTCAGCCGCCTCCGCAGCATGGCGGGCACCGCTGCAGGCTTTGGCTTGTCATCCCCCAGAACCGCGGTCGGCGCCGCTGCCCAGGCACGCCACTCCTGCTCACGAGTAAGGCCCGGTGCCCAGGCCGCCAGGCGGGATACAAACAGATCCACTGGTGACTCCTTTATTGTTCTAGCTTCCACGAGTTTGTTCTGGATCCCCAAATCCTTCTCATTACGCAATGCAAAAAGCCCCGCAAGGCTCAAACCACCTTAAAAGGCGGCATTTTACAGCATCCGTGTCACTTTAGACACCGTTGCGGCTCGGATAGGGCAGAGGCGAAAAATGGCGCTGCCGCCGCAACCGCAGCGGCGTCCAGGCCGGGAGCAACTCGGAAAAGCGCGTCAAAAAGCGTATAGTGCCGGGTTTTGTCAATCTGCGGAATGAGCAAACAGTTTTTGTTGAATTTATCCGGTGTCAAGTTCGGTTACACTTCCTCGCAGTGGGTACTCAGCGATATCAACCTGTCCATTGGGGGAGGGGATATCGTGGGCCTTCTGGGTTCTAATGGTGCCGGAAAAACCACTCTGGTTTCTCTGATCGCCGGGCTGCGTAATCCCCAGTCCGGGAGTATCCTGGTCGATGGCGATCCGGCGCGCCCCGGCCGGGAGGACCTGGCACTGGTGCCTCAGGAGTACGCTTTTTACCCACGTCTCAGCGGCCGTGAGAACCTGGCCTTTTTCGCGGGCATCGTTGGACTCAAGGGCCGTCAGGCACAAGCGCGAATCGAAGAGGTGCTATCTACCTGCGACCTGGATGGTGTCCAATCCAGGCGCGCCCAAACCTACTCCGGGGGTATGAAACGCCGCCTGAACCTAGCTATCGCCTTGCTGCAACGCCCTCGCCTGCTGATCCTGGACGAACCCACCGCCGGAATGGACCCTTCAGCCCGACAGCAACTACTGACCACTCTCCGTGTTCTTAACCAGCAGGGCCTCACCATTCTCTACACATCACATCTGCTGTCTGAGGTGGAATCCCTGTGTCACTCAGTCGCCGTCATGCACGGAGGCATCATTGTGCTGCACAAACAGATGCACGAGTTACGCGAAGAGGCGCGGCACAGCATTCGCCTTCAACTGCCATCGCCGCCTCCGGATTCACTGCGCGAATTGGCTCGGAACGAAAACGACAATTGGTGGGCTTTCGCATTGCCCGAGAACGGCAAACCGCTGTCCCAACTGCTCAGGACTCTGGAGAATGCCGATTGCAAACCTCTGCAAATCCGCTACGGCGGACGCTCGCTTGAGTCTGTATTCTTCGATGCGACCCGGGTTGCCAACGACACTAGCGGCACCGCCGGAGTGAAACAATGAGCGGCTTTCTCGCGTCCTTGCGCAAAGAGCTGAGCCTGTTGCTCAGAGACTGGCACGCGCTCCTGTTGCTGTTCGCCATGCCCACGCTCTTTATCCTGATCATGTCTCTGGCGTTGCAGGAACACTTTGACCATCGGGGAGACAGCCCGCTTGGCGGGCGAATTGTTCTGGAGACCGAGTCACCCAATGCGCAGCGCTTTATCGAAGAGTTGCAGCGCCACCCACAGCTAAAGACAAGGCTGAGTGAGAGCCAGCCCCCACTCAGTACCCGGGACGATCTGTTTGAGGTTAAAGTTCTGGCTACCTTCGACTCTGCTCTGGAAGATGCTGTCGTGGAGAACAGCACCCTGAGCGCCGGGGTAGAAGTGCGCTTTGCTCCAGAACTGCCACCCCGCCATCAATGGCTGATTGCCGCTGGCATACGTGAAGCCTTTGGTTACTTCAATACACTGATCATTGCCGAAGACCTGGGTTACGGACGCGACTACGCCAAACACGAGTTGTTGCGAGAGCACTTTATTCGAATCGCCAGCCCGCAAACCCAGGCACAGTCCAGTCAAGCACAACCCAGTGCCGTACAACAGAGCGTCTCCGCCTGGCTGATTTTCGCCATGTTCTTTATCGCCATCCCGATTTCCACTACCGTGGTGCAGGAGCGACAGAACCGGACCCTGATGCGTCTGCACGCCCTGGGGGTATCCCCCTGGCATTTCTGTGGCGCAAAGCTGTTGCCTTACCTGGCGGTCAATCTCCTCCAGCTAACAGCGATGCTGGCCATCGGCACCTGGCTGCTGCCCCTTCTCGGCGCCCAAGGTCTATCCTGGCAGGGTGTCTCCGTGTCGGCACTGGCCATTATAGGGCTGTGCACCAGTTTGACGGCGCTGTCCCTGGCCAGCCTGATCGCCGCTCTGGCACGCTCCGTTGAGCAGGCCACCGTGGCCAGCGGGGCCTTTAATATTCTCGCCGCCGCTCTCGGCGGTATCATGGTGCCTGCGTTTGTCATGCCTCCACCCATGCAAACCTTGTCTCTGCTATCGCCTCTGGCTTGGTCACTCGATGGCTTTCTCGAGGTATTGGTTCGCGGCGGTGGCCTGACTGACACCCTGCCGAACAGCGCTCTCATGCTAATCGCCTCGGGGCTAATGGGGCTGACGGCTGTCAGCCTGATGAAACGAGGCAACCACAATGACTGAAGCCATGACTGACAATTTGAAACATGCTCTGAAAATTCTGATTATTGAAGAGTGCGATAAAGACTGGGAGGCCCACGACATTTCCGACGATGCGCCGCTGCTCAGTGAACGGTTCGATCTGGACTCCCTTGATGTGCTACAAATCTGCATGGCCATCAAGCAACAATACGGCGTTCGCATTGAAGGCTCCGCAGCAGCCCGGCGGGCACTGAAGTCCATCAATACGCTGGCACAGACGATTGTCCAGGCGCGTGATTAATGCCCACCTACATTCACAACCTCGACGCCCACTGCGCACTGGGCCCAGACCTGAATACCGGGGTGGATGCCCTGCTGGCAGGCAGGAATGCCCTGTCATCCGTGCCACTTGAGTGGCTGTGCGAACCGCTGTGTCTCCCCTATTTTTCAATGTCTGGCTCCCCGATCAGTGATGGGCTTTATCATTATCTGGAACAGCGCTGTGAGCATCTTCTGCAATCTCGCCCACTCAAACAGGCCGGGGCGCGCCAACGCACTGCGTTGCTCATCGGTTCTTCCTCCTTTGATGTCGGCGTATCCGAGCAGCGTTACCGGAGTGACCTTGCCCAACGGAGCGAGCAGGCGTTGCCCATGCCGATTATCGGCTACGGCAAGCTCACCCAACGGCTAAGGGAGCACTTTGGTTTATCACCATTGTCCCAAACCTACAGCACAGCTTGCACCTCCTCCTCCAATGCCCTTTTGTATGGACACCGGATGATTCAGGCCGGGCTTGTGGATCATGCGCTAGTGCTTGGATTGGAATGTTTCAATAACACTAGCCTTTTGGGTTTTTACAGCCTCGGGCTGATTTCACCCTCACAGGCCATGCGACCGTTTGCCAGAGCGCGCGACGGACTAATTCTCGGAGAAGGACTCGGTGCCGTCGTGCTTAGCCGCGAGCCCCTCGAACCGCACCGGCCCCAGTGGCAGCTCCTTGGAGGCGCTTCCGGTACCGACAACCACAGTCTGACCGCTGCCCATACCGATGGGCGACAACTGGCACGCGTGATTTCCGAGGCACTGGCAAACAGCCACATTGAAGTCGATGCCTTGGTGGGCATCAAGCTCCATGGCACCGCCTCGCTAAAGAATGACGCCTCCGAAGCCGCTGCTGTGCGGCACCTACTGGGCGAGCACTGCCCGGCGGCCTTTGCGCTCAAGCCCTGGGTGGGCCATACCCTCGGCGCCTGTGGTGCCTTGGAGCTGGCCCTGACGCTGGGCTGCCTGGAACGGCAAGGGTGCCCGGCCCGCCCGGACATCACACCCGACCCGGAGTTGGCCATGCCTCTCGCCGAGACCGGCTGTGCAGCCCCCGAGGGACCCTACCTGTTCAACTGTTTCGCATTTGGGGGAAACAATAACGCCTTGATTGTTGACCACCGCCAGCCACCAGGAGGGCATGGGCCTTGAAGCTGGTTGCTCACTACTCCCTGTTGCATCGGGTAGCCAACCAGCCAGCTCCCGAACTGCCCGACCTCAATCCACTGATTACCCATTGGTGCGGCCAGCGTGTGCGACGTATCGACCGCTACATCCAACTTTGCCTCGCCGGCGCATTGGGCTGTGTGGAAGACCGGACCCTGCCGGTCGAAACCGGGGTCTACATCGCCACCCGAAGCGGTGCTGTAAGCACCACAGCCACGAGTATGAGGCACACCGAAGCGCTTGGGCTTCCACCTAAGCCCATGCACTTTGTCAACACTCTGGGTAACTCCGCCGGTTATTATCTGACCCAATTACTGGGCATCAACGGCGGAGCATTGGTAGTTTCCCAGGAGCAGCTATCATTTGAAGCCGCCGTACTGCACGCTTGGCTCGATCTAAAGCTGGGGAGAATCAGCACCGCGCTGGTGGGTGGGTTTGATGAAGTGGTGCCCCCTACCACTCAGCACCTTGAGCGGTTGGAGGTTAGGGAACCTTGTCTCGCCCTGTATGAGGGCAGCCACTGGTTACTGCTTGAACCCCAGTCTGACGACGGTCTTGATCTGGAGCAGCCACAATGGTTTTCCACTCTGGAGGAACTGCACCGCTGGCTTTCTGTTTTGCCAGCCAGTGCCCGGGTTCAGACCAGTTTCATACCGGATACCATTGAACGGGCTCTGTTCAATGCCCTCGGCCTTGTCTGCCAGAGCTTTGCGCCCGAAGGCGGTTGTCCTCATGGAACTTTTTCTGGAGCTGCGCTCACATCGCTCGTTGGAGACACCTTAACGGCACTGGGCACGACCGCCAATGCCGGCAAGGGATCGGGGACTAAAGAGCAAACGGGTATGGGACTAAGGGTGCACATTGCGCGGAGCGACCAACCTCCTTACGCCGCTATTCCCATCAGTTTTTAGAGGATCTGCCCCGACGCGACCAGTAGCGTAGATCCTGCCAAACTTGTTCCTCGGCAGCGGCGCAGCACCGCAAGGCATCGGCCAGAGTGGCTCGATCCAGCGTCTCTGGATTCCGACACTCTTTGACCAGCGCAAGCGCAAACTCCCTCCAGAGATCACCCACCGCCGTCATTGCCCGCGATGCCTGCTCCAGATTTTCCTCTTCCAGCCGTTCGGCTGCTTCCTGCAAAAACGAGGCATACATAAAGCGGAATCCGGCACCCCCGGTACCAATTTCCTCCTGCATGCGAACAATATGCCCCAGGAACAACCGTTGTTCCCGAACCGAGCCTTTGAGCCGCTCAATTCGGCGCGCCAGAAACCGGATACCGCGAATACCAATCACCGGCAGGGGCGCACTCAGCATCACCCGAACATTGCGCGCAATCGCCTCTGGAACCAATACCCGATAATCCATCTGCTTCGGTATCGATTCAATATGGTACATCAGCCCCTTTGGTGCCAGGGGTCCACGGACAAAGCGCGCTTTGTTCAGCGCCCGGCCCGAGACGGTGACCGGCTCTTCGAACACCGGGTCACTGACCCGATAATCATTCCCGTCACGACCATAAACCAGCAGATTGTGGGCATTGAAATGAAAACGCATTTCTTCAGGAAAGTAAGGCAGATAGTAGACAGAGGTCTGCAAACCGACCAGGGAACCCGCCGCCAGAGCATCATCCAGAGCCTGAGCGCCCGCCAAAGGGTCCCGAAAAGAGCGGAAGCACACTTTTGCCCCCAGGCGCTTGCACAGCCCTTTGATGATAAACTTCGGCGGCAACCGGTAGGCAACCAGTGGCTGGCCCGCCAGTTTTACCAACGGGATATAGGCAAAGGCCAGGGCATTGGCCAGGCCCAGTGCCATTGGCTCGGACAAGGGCAAACCCGCCCGGGTAAACAACGCCGCAGCGACGCCGCTTTCACAATGCGCAGCCTGCTGGTGATGAAAATCGGTCATGCTTACTCCGGCACCTGACTCAATTGCTCAACGGAAAGGTTCAACACCTCGGCATAACGCTTGCGCTGAATCTCGGACAAACGCTCGAAGGGCCCCGGCTTCAAGTGCCACCACAGGCGCAACCGGCCAACACCTGCCATGCTCGCCAGCAGGGCCGGTTCCATTCGGGCGCTATACAGGTGGTAATACAGTGGTGAGCGGCGCCCGGCCCGCACTGCTTCCAGTGCTTGCCGGGCCAGATCACGGTATTGCTCCACCGCATCGAGGGTCGCCCGGGCTTCAACCTCCCAGCCCGATGATGACACCGATGTGTAGCGTCCATCACGATCCCGGGCATAAAGGACTTTTTTGTGGCCGGCATAGGTGCTGCTCTTGTCCTGCGGAACCTCATCAATGTCCACCGCTGACCTCCGGCTGATCAGGCCACTTCCAATAACATATACGCAACCGAAAAGCGGCCGCTTTCAGGAACGTAGCAGAGTATTTTTTCACCCGCGCGCAAGCGACCGGAACGCAGCAAATCGTCGAGCATGATATAGATGGAGGCCGAGCCGGTATTACCCTTCTCAGACAAGTTGGTAAACCAGCGCTCCTGCGGAATATCAAAATCGGCCCGTTTCATGGACTCGTGAAGGCGATCACGGAAATAGTGGGAAGAGAAGTGCGGCAGAAAGTGTTCCACTTCCCCTGGGCGCAATCCCCGGCGCTGCTGTAACCAGGTCAGGGCGCGAGTTGCCGTGTACTCGGTGATATGTTCATTCAGCTGCTTCACATCTTGTTTAACCGACAAAAAGCCCTCCCTGTCCCGGGTATCACCATTCACCTCTGCCCAGCCAGTAAGATGGCCATCCGCTTCTTTGCGTGCCCCGGCGTACATACAGGCACTCATTTCATTGGCATAGGAATAGATATCGAGCCAGTGAATCTTCAATGCGGTGCGGCCAGGCACCGGCTGTCGCTGTACCAGCAGCGCACCGGCTCCGTCAGAGAGCATCCAGCGCAAAAAATCTTTTTCAAAGGCCAGCTCCGGCTTGTGTTCCAGCTGTTCGACTTTGTGGGCAATTTCCGGCTCAAAACATTCGCCGCGCATCACCCTTGAAGCGGCTTCAGAGGCCGCGGCCACAGCCGTATTACAGCTCCCGGAGAGCACATTCAGGTAGGCGTACTTGAGCGCCGCCATACCACTGACACAAACACCGGCGGTACTGGCCACCTCGCAGGGAGGACAGCCCAGATCGCCGTGTACCATAGAAGCATGTCCGGGCATCAGTTGATCCGGCAGGCTGGTCGCAGCCACCAGGCACTCGATATTTTCCAGTGCATGGTGATCATCGACAAGACCGGCGACAGCCCTGGCGCAAAGCTGGGCATTGGTATAGTTAGGCCGACCGGTAACCGGGTCAATCGCATAATAGCGGGTGCGAATACCATTGTTGCGCAGCACCAGTTTGCGGGCCCGTGAAGGCCGTCCGTTCACATAGCCGAGCCGAGCTTCCATGGTGTCATTGTCCACCGGGTCGTTGGGCAAAAACTGGCTGGACCCCGTGATGTAAGCCGAGAAATCATTCATAAAAAGCCGTTCTTCGATAGATTGGGAAATCGCCTAGATTTTATTCCCTGGAGGTTTATTCCCCGGAGGGCCAGGAGTAATAGGCTCGCTGCCGGGCGGTACGGCGTCGCAGTAACGGCGCGAACAGTTTTTTTAGCAGAGCGCTGGCAGGGACTACGGTAAGAATCATGGTAATCAGAAACACCGCGTAAATGAGTGCCAGGGGCTTGCGCAGCCAGGCATCCGGTCCACCACAGGCCAGAAATAACTTACCCCATACATAAAAGCTGCGGGTGGCAATTTTCTCACTGGCAATCAGTTTGTCATTAATGTGCACGGCACCAAGCCCCTGCCAGACTCCGGTGTCCAGCAGCTGATCGCCTCGCAGCCGCTCACGCAATGCAACGCCAAAACGGTCGGCCCGGGCAATGTCCGACTGCGAAACACCGGCGCGGGGAATGCCAAACCAGAAAGGCCCTTTGTGACCGCTTAACACCCACAATGGGGTCGACAGGAAACTGGCAGCGCTGCCGGATTCATCCACCAGCGCCGCATGTCCCACCAGTGAAGCACCCAGACGCCGAAGATGCGCTTTGACCTTTTCCTGAGCCTGCAGCCACATATTGCGACAAGCCACCAGCGTCACTACCGGCGTATCGGCCAACAGCTGCCTGGCCATATCGCTCTGTAGAAAAGCCGTCACCGGAATGGAGGGCGAGAGAAACCAGACCTGATAACCGAGCACCACCAGATCATAGCGATCATGCCGCGGGTTTTCGTCCGGAACCAGCGGACAGCCACAATCGTGAATGGATTCCGGAAACGCATTGATAAAGCGAACCAGCGGCCAGGGGAAAGGGTAGGGGTCAACCGGGGTGAGCCTGAGGTAATCCACCACACAGGCAGGGTCTTCTTCAAGGGGCCGGAGCATGGATTCCAAGGCCCGATCCAACTGCCCTGTCTGCGAGTAATGCACCACGAGAACACGCGCTGTGGGTGCTGGTTTATCCAAGAATAAAGTCCTGTGTTTTGTCATTCTTCCCAGGCAGCACTCGCTTGTGAGCTTCAAAAAACCCCAAGCCTTCAAGCATTTCCGATCCGTGTGACCGGTGCTACACTGGCACGCGGCTTATCATAACCTACTGGTTCTGCAATGAAAATATCCTCGAGTATCGTCGCACTTGGCACACTTTTATTGCTGGCCGTAAACACCCTGGCTGAACCCCTGCTGCTTGTCGTTGAGGACAACCGGCTCCCCGGCTTTCCTCTCTACCTGGCGGTTTATGCCGAAACCGGAGACCAATGGCTGGCTGAACCCGTCGCCCGGAAAAAAGTCATCCTGCCCGAGGCAGAACAGTTTACGCTGCCCATGAGTCTGCCCTCTGCGCGCTACGCTATCCGCGCTTTTATCGACCTGAATCACAATACACGACTGGATACCAGTCGGCGCGAACGTCCCATAGAGCCCTTTGCGCACAGCGCTGGGGATAACCGGAAGCGCGGCTCTCACAACTTTCAGCGCTCGGTGTTCACTTTGGATGAAGCGGGCCAGCAAATCTCTCTTACCCTGCGCTATCCGAAAAAGGCGCTCGAAACTCTCAAAAGCCGCGAAACTCTCAAAAGCCTCGAAACTTCAGCGAACCAGTGAGGCCAACGCGCCCAGCACCGGACCCGACGGGCCGATAATCCGCAGGGTGACGCGCGGCCAGTCCCGGTCATCCCTCTCAATCCTGGCACATTCATCGGGCCTGAGCGGCGCCAGAAATTTGACCTTGGTGAAGCTCGACACTCGCCACCCCGGGTAGGCCTGTCGCAAAACGGCGTCCGCACGCGCCAACAACCAGGCACCGGGAACCACCGGTGCGCCCGGGAAATGTCCCTGTACACAGGGAGCCGCTTCAGGCACGGAAAATTCATCTTGCATCGGCTAAACTACGCTCCTCATATGACCAGTGGCCCCGATGGATAACCTGCCTATGCCTCCGGATACCTGCGCACCCTTACCCGCAAGCCTTTTACCCCACAGCCCTCCCATGGTACTCATTGATACCATCGATCAGTGGGATTGCGACAGTATACAGTGCTCCGCCCACTCTCACCTGTACGAGAGCAATCCGCTGCGCGACCGGGGGCGCCTATCGGTTTTTACCGGGGTGGAATACGCAGCCCAGGCCATGGCGGCGCACGCCCGTCTTTCCCAACCTTCTGGAGAACCACCCGGCAAAGGTTTTCTGGCGGTGGCTTCCAGGCTCAAGGCCAGTGTCGATACTTTGGATCACTATCGGGCGCCGCTGCGAATTACCGCCCGGGCTCTGGCACAGAATACTGGCAGCTCCATGTACCAGTTCCGGCTGGAATCAGAAGGGCACTGCCTGCTGGAAGGTCAGCTCACCGCCGTGGTTGAGCCCTCTGTTCCAGGCAATTGACGTGGAGCGACCCTGTCTCTATTTAAGCCGCACAGCCGATCTGGAACAGCGTCCCTCCCTGGTCCGCCAGTATCTAAGCTGGCTATCGCCAGAAGAACTCGACCGATACGCACATATGCACGCACCCGGCCAGCGACAACGTTTTCTGCTGGCTCGGGCCCTGCTGCGCTGGCAGTTGGCAAATCGACTCTCGACCTCGCCGGAGAAGGTGGTCCTGGCAAGGTCGCCCCAGGACAAACCCTGCCTAGTCCAACCGCCGGCCCAGTCCCTCCCGGCATCGGTTACTTTTAACCTCAGCCACAGCGGGGAGTGGGTAGCGGTGGCAATCGCCCACCGGGCACTGATTGGCGTCGATCTGGAACACCCACATCGGAGCCGCCCGGTAGCCGCCATTGCGGAGCAATTTCTTCACCCCGAAGAAACCCGACTGCTGATGTCATTTCCCGATGCCGTCCAGCAAAGCATGTTTTATCGTCTCTGGACCCACAAGGAAGCTTATCTAAAAGCCCGGGGAAACGGCATCACCCAGGAGCTGGGCAGAGTGAACTTTGCGCCATGGCTGCGCTCGGCAAAAAGCCATGCACCTTTTAGCTTCCCCGACCCTGAATGCTCCGGCACGGCATCAGGCATCTGGCAGGGCTTTTATTGGAACAGCCCGGTACAGGATAAGCGGCCCTGGTTTCTGTCGCTGGTCATCAATACACCACAGACTTCCGTCCCCACTCTCTGGCGCACACTGCCAGCGGCGGAAACTGACCGAAAGATCAAAACAAAACCCAACTGATTGCAAGGCCCCCGCTGCCTCCCTGATCGGTTTCCACCAGAGAGCTGTCCATAAAGTCAGCACCGTTCAGATTATAGTAGCGGACAAAAAACGCATACCAGAGATTGCCAGCCCGGCGACTCAGCGCCAACTGGGAGTTAAAACCGCTGTAGCCACCCCGGGCACGGTACTGAGCCCGGTCGGGCCGAGCATATTCTGGCCCCACACCATAGTAGTACTCATGATACGATTCGCTGGCGAACGAGGGGCCCATACGGAAAGTCCAGTTCCAGGAGTTACGCCGCAGGCGATAAGACAATTGCGGCTCGGCCAACCAGCCGATATGCTCCGGCGACCCCCGCCCCAGGGTGAACACAGCCCTCACCGGCAGTGACAACATCCATTTATCATGCAGGGTGTCGCCCGTCACATTGATGTTCAAGGCCGGCCCCAGCTCAAGGGTTGAGCCCAGTTTCGGCATACCGATGCGCCGTTCGTTTTTATCACCGTCCAGGAGAATCGAAGCCGCCAGACTGAGCGTGAATTCCATCTGATCGCTGCTGAACAGATCACTGCGCACACCCTCGCGGTCGGAACGGATAATTTTCCCCCGGTAAATTACGTAGGGTACAGGTGCCACATAACTGCGGTAGGTTTTTGAACCGCGATAGTCCGGCGTTATCAAAGCGCCAACCCCAAGCCCGGCTTCCAGCCGACTTTCTACAGTGTCGGAAGAAGCATCAGCAACCGATGGAATTGCCGTATACAAGCAGAGTAACGCAGTCATCCAATAATAATGTCGTCCACTCATGCACCTACCTTTCTCTGCTCGTGACACATCTTACTCCTGTTCCTCATCCAAGGTTATCGCACGTTCTCGCACACGCTCCCGAATATCGTAATAAGTGTGTTCCGTAATTTTATGGTAGTCAGTCACTGTCCCCAGGAACTCGCGGTAAGAGTGCCATACTTTACGAAACATAGGATCGCGTGCGGCCTGTTCACGATAAATCGCCTGCGACATTTCGTAGAGACGCTGTAAAACATCATCGGGCATGCGGCGTAGCTCGGTGCCGTCTTTCGCCACCATTTCGTTCAGTGCCACCGGGTTGCGCGCTGTGTACTGGTCGAGCATATCCTGGCTGATGGCTCGCGAGGCATAGGTGATAATGGCTTGAAGATCCTCGGGCAGCGACTGAAACGCCGGTCGATTCACCAACAGCTCTAAATTGGAACCCGGTTCCTGCCAGCCCGGGTAGTAGTAATAACGAGCAATCCGGTCGAAACCAAACGCCTGATCGTTAGAGGGACCGACCCATTCGGCGGCGTCAATCACTCCAGTTTGCAGCGAGGTGTACAGCTCGCCGCCGGGAATATTGACCGAGCTTCCCCCAGCCCGGTTGAACACATCGCCCGCCAGGCCGGGAATGCGCATTTTCAAGCCGCGCCAATCGTCAATGCTGTTGATTTCCCGATTGAACCAGCCGGCCATTTGGATACCTGTGTTGCCCCCGGGGAAGGGGATCAAATTAAATGGCTTGTAAACCTCTCGCCACAGCTCCAGTCCGCCGCCGTAATGCAGCCAGGCGTTCATCTCCTGGGCGTTCATACCAAAAGGAATCGTGGTAAAAAATTGGGCCGCTGGGGCTTTGCCGCGCCAGTAGTAACTACCGCCGTGCCCCATTTCGGCGCTGCCCTCGGACACCGCGTCAAACACCCCCATGGCTGGCACGATTTCCCCGGCACCGTAAACCCGAATCTGCAAACGCCCCGCGCTCATTTCTTCCACCATATCGGCGAACTTCTGGGCAGAGGTGCCCAGCCCTGGAAAATCCCGAGGCCAGGTAGTGACCATACGCCAGTGATAAACACGCTGTTCGCGAACACCATCGCCGCTCAACATCGTCACATGATCGGTGGACTTTTCCTTTACCAGCAGGCTGAACACCAGCACCAGCAAAGCGACCAACGCGAGAATGATCAGCGGATAAACAGTGATTGAACGATGGTGGGGCATGACGACCTGTTATTCTCAGTGGTTACGAAACGGCACGCTGGGCGCGATTATGACATCGAACCCCGGCCGAATAAACTCACCCCGTCGTTCAAATTGACTTATCCCGAAGCGCTGACTACGCTTCAAAGGCTCGATGAAGCTTATGGCTGCGCCGATGCCACCATTGAACCGGATGTCACACCCCAGATTGGGTGTATAGGAATTATCGACCCCGTGGCCCACTCTCTGTTCATGGCCACCCCAATGGAAGGACTTTATGGAACTGTCATTGCCCCCCCTGCGTTACGCCCTCTATGCCGCCGCTGTCTCGATGAGCGCATTGCTGCTTCACGCTTGCGAATCAGCGCCGGATAGCGCCTCAACCACAGCGCCGGTCAATAACCTCTCGGCTGCCTATCCAGAAAACCGTGGATGTGAATTGCCTTTGCAAGCGCCTCCACCCACCGCCTCTACCAGCGAATTCTCACAGTTCGCCTGGCAACAGTTCGTCGCCTTGAACTGGCCCGCCAGCGCCCAGCGTGGCAAGCCGGATTGTCAGCGCTCCATCGGCGCCTCCGGCCCGACGGTGTGGGAAACCTTCAAAACCACGGATCAATTGTTCCTGCCCGGCGCCGCTGATCCAGGCCCTTGGCAAAGCGGACCTTTAACCGAGTTCACGCTGGATCACCGCGCCAAAGCCGACCCCTCCCTCCCGGTGGAGGAGTCTATCCGGCAAGCGGTCGGTGGCTGGCTGATCGACCAACAGGGTAACCCGACTTACTACTCGATATCGGTCAATCAAGTCTCCTACGAGTACATTGTCGGTCACCACTTTTACAATGCCAATGTGGTGTCTCAGGCAAGCTCTATTCGCTTTCCCGATTACGCAATGGAAATTAAAGCCGCTTGGCGGATACTGACCGATCAGGATGATCCAAGCCGGTTCCACAAGATTCAGGCCCAGGTTACGGTTTACGATGATCAAGGCGAATCTACCGGACAAACAAAACCTGCGCAGGTCGGCTTGGTGGGACTGCACATTGTCTACAAAGCGCCAGGCTTTCCACAATGGGTCTGGGCCACCTTTGAGCAAGTGGACAATACCGAACCGAATGCGCACGGCAAAGCGTCCTATTACAACGAACATTGCCAGGGCCCGTATTGCACGCCCAATATCTCGCCCGAAAAAACAGGCCAGCCCTTTACATCGCCTAACCAGATCAATCGGGTCACTCCCGTGGTGCCCGCAGTGTCCACCGTCAACACCCGCTGGCGGAGCAAGCTGTCGGGCACTCCTTTCCAATACTATCGACTGATTGCGCCCCAGTGGCCGAGCGACCCGCAAGACCCCGGCGATCCCCAAGGCACACCCACTCCCGGGACCGTGGCCAATACCGTGATGGAAAGTTATATCCAGCCCACCAGCAGTTGTATGGACTGCCACAGCACCGCCCGCGTACCGGGTGGCCGGGTAAAATCCGACTACAGCTTTACCTTTCTGTTTGCCCAACCGTCTTCCGGCCAGAGCCGGGACACTTCACGTGAAGGAGCACAACCATGAGTCACCTGAATGGACCTCGTATCAATTTCTGGGGCGGTGGCAGCACCAATGTAGATACCGCCAATAACGAGCAATACGATGAGAGCGGTAGCGCTTTAATCAACTTGTCAGACGCTTCCGTTACCCCTGACATGAGCGATGAGGCCGTAATTAATGAGCTGCGTCAGACTTCCACTGACTCGAGTGGAAATCCCACCTACGCCAAAGGTGGCTGGAACTACTACGGTGATCATCAGTTAAAACTGATGAACGCCACCGTTTCCTCCAGTGGCTATCCCGGCGAAGTCAGCACTCGCTCTGATCTGGTGGGGATGCCCGTTTATCTGCTGGGCGGGGTTGACCCCGAAAGCGGCGACGGTCCCTACGGCGGCCCTGTCATGGTCGATCTCGACCCCAGCAGTGGGACCACCACACAGATTTACGCCGGCGGTTTGATCGTCGGAAACCCGAACGAGCCGGTCCTGTTGATTCGCGGCAATACCATTGGCCACTCACGCATGATCGGTTTGCGCTACAACTCGCAAAAAACCTCACCGCCTTACAACACCCCCGGGTCGGCGTACGCCAGTGCCATTTTCCAGTTCGCGTTCGCAAAATCGGATATCGTCAGCTACGACCAGCAGCATCCGCTGCTCAAAGCCATGATCGAGAGTCCGGCCAGCCAAGGCGTCATCATTCGTTTTAGCATGTTCCAGTTTTACCCGGGCTACTCCGCCCAACACATGAAAGCGAACTATGAGAGCAACCAGAACGACGCCAACCCATCGCTCGGGCGAATCATCGGCAGCATCGGCCCCTGGTACGAAGGCGAACTGGCCACCGAGCCGCCAGGGCGCCAACTAACCAACGCCGACTTAGGCGGTGCGCAGGGGCTGGCGTATCTCAACGAGTCGACCAATCTCTTAACTCTCGATTTGGTGAGTGCGCTGGAAGGCAGCGCCATTCGTCAGGATGGACACCAGAACACCTCGGCCCCGGAGCCCAACGTGGATTATGGGAATCTGTTGGTCAATGCCGGAAACAACACCATCGCGCAAACCCCCTCGCTGCCCAACGACTATTATTTGTATGGCGGCATTTACGATGTGCCCGTTTCGGCAGCGGCGATTCAGACTCTGAAAACGCATCCTCTAACGTTAGGCAGCAGCAAGAATAATTTGCAGATCAATGAGACGCCGTTACGCATTACCTGTGACCAGCGCAATATCTACCTCGATCCCGGTGCGTCCGCGCCGAGTATTGAGCTGATCGTGGAGTATCTGGGCCAGCCCGTACCGCACGACTGGACGCTCCAGTTAGGTACCCAGTCATCCGGCACACTGCCCGACGCTGATTTTTTGACCTATCCAAAGACGCTGACGGTTAAGCAGGGCACCCGCACTGTGCCATTGCCGGTGGAAGTGGCCACTGGCAAAGACGGCTTTACCCAACTGACCCTGGACGCCGACCAGTCGGCAGGTACCTGGATTTCGTTCCGTCTCTACCCGAACCATGACTACAGCAGCGTGATTCAAACCGGCGATGTCCCCTGGTCACTGGTGTACGAGGAGTGTCTGCGCTTTTACTATGTGCTCTTTCCGGCCATGTCCAAGCGGATTCCATTAAATGATGAGAGCACCATTCGCGCCGTCGGTAAGGAGATTCTCAAAAGAACCTCGGCGGTCTATCGCGATACGACGCTGTACATGCCGTTAACTCGTTCGCTATCGCCGGGGAAAATCGCATTATTGCGTGCGTTCCTCGGAGCGTCAGAGTCTTAATCACTGGGTGCTTAATCACGAGGCTGATAAACGATTTACATTGGGCTCAGTTTGGCATACTGCAGGACCAGCCATTTCGAGCCGTCATCGTCGAAATTGACTTGCACCCGGGCATTCGCGCCTTGACCTTCAAAATGCAAAATCACACCTTCGCCAAACACGCCGTGGTTGACTCGTTGACCTAGATGGAAGCCGGTGTTTTCACCCGAATCCGTTAGGCTAACAGAGGCGTTATCGCGCCGCCCGTTGCCATAACTCAGTGGTCGGCTGACGGCGGTTTTCAGGCGCACTTCCTGTATCAGTTCCGCCGGAATCTCTCGCACAAACCGAGACAGTGCATTGAAGGTTTCATTGCCGTATAGGCGGCGGGTTTCAGCGTAGGTGATGTACAACTTTTCCATGGCGCGGGTGATGCCCACATAACAAAGCCGGCGCTCTTCTTCGAGCCGGTCCGGGTCTTCCATGGACATTTTGTGGGGGAACAGGTTTTCCTCCACACCAGCCAGAAACACCAGCGGAAACTCGAGCCCCTTGGCCGAATGCAGCGTCATCAACTGTACGGCGTCTTCAAACTCGTCAGCCTGGGTTTCTCCCGCATCCAGCGCAGCGGTATCCAGAAACTGTTGTAACGCTGACAGTTCGTCGCCCTCGTCCGCATCAAAGGCTCGGCAGGCGCTGACCAGTTCCTGAAGGTTTTCCTCTCGGGCCTGACCTTTTTCGCCTTTTTCTTTGCGATGAAATTCCAGCAACCCGGTTTCATCCAGAACCCGTTGCGCCACCTCATCCAGCGGTTTTTCCCCAGCGTGATCGGTCAATGAATCAACGAGCTGCATAAACGCTCGCAGAGCGTTGCCAGCGCGAGCGGGCAGGGCGTTATTAGCCACGATCTGGGCCGACGCCTGCCACAACGATAGCCCTTGCTCGCGGGCGCATTCGCGAATCGCGTCCACGGTTTTACCACCGATACCGCGCGTGGGAGTATTGATAACACGTTCAAAACCGGTGTCGTCATCCGGGTTGGCAATCAAACGCATGTAGGCCAGCGCATTCTTGATTTCCAGGCGTTCGTAGAAGCGTTGTCCACCGTAGATTCGGTAGGCAATGCCCTCGCGCAACAAGGCTTCTTCCAGCACCCGCGACTGGGCGTTGGATCGGTAGAGAATAGCGGTGCTGGAGTAGGTGTTGCCCGCTTTCACCCATTCCTGAATGCGCTCCACAATAAAACGGGCTTCATCCTGTTCATTGAAACCGGCGTACAAGGCAATCGGGTCGCCCTCGACACCGTCGGTCCACAACTCTTTGCCCAGTCGGCCAAAGTTGTGGGAAATCACGGAGTTGGCGGCTTTCAAAATGGTGGCCGTAGAGCGATAGTTTTGCTCCAGGCGGATGGTATGGGTATTGGGAAAATCATCCGTGAAGCGCTGAATATTTTCAATGCGCGCACCGCGCCAGCCGTAAATAGACTGGTCGTCATCACCGACCGCTGTCACGCTGGCACGGTGCCCGGCCAGCACACGCAGCCAGGCGTATTGAATCGCGTTGGTGTCCTGAAATTCGTCCACCAGCACAAAGGGGAAACGGTTCTGATAGTGCTCCAAGATATGCGGCTTGGTGAGCCACAGCTCGTGTGCCCGCAGGAGCAGCTCGGCAAAATCCACCAGACCGCTGCGCTGGCAGTCTTCCTCGTACCTCCGGTAAATCATTAGCATGGTACGGATAAACGGATCGCCATTATCGACAATATGCTGGGGCCGCAAACCTTCGTCTTTTTGGCCGTTGATAAACCATTGCGCCTGACGAAAGGGCCATTTGGCCTCGTCCAGCTCCAGGCGCTGGTAGACGCGTTTGATCAACCGCAGTTGGTCATCGCTGTCGAGAATTTGAAAATTTTGCGGTAAACCGGCGTCTTGCCAATGGGCCTTGAGCAGCCGATGGGCCAAACCGTGAAAGGTACCCACCCACATACTGCGGGTGTTGACCGGCTGCCCTGTCTCGGATAATACCTGTTCGAGACGGGCGCGCATTTCCCGCGCCGCTTTGTTGGTAAACGTCACGGCCATGATGGAGTAGGGCGAGACGTGCTCTACCTGAATCAGCCAGGCAATACGATGCACCAGCACCCGGGTTTTGCCGCTGCCAGCGCCGGCCAGAATCAGCTGATTGCCGGGTGGCGCCGACACAGCTTCACGCTGTGCGTCATTCAGATCGTTGAGCAGGGTGGATACATCCATCAGCGGGTCGCGGTGTCAGTGAGTGTCGGGCGCGACAGTGTACTCTGTTTTGTCCCCGGTTTCAGTCCGGCGCGCCCATTATCTGGATAAACGTACAGGTTGGATTCAATACCGTCAAGTCCGGGCCCGCCTATTCGCCCGCTACCACGACCTGGTTGCGGCCGCTGCCTTTGGCCCGATAGAGCGCTTCGTCGGCCGCTTTTAGCCAATGGTCCGATCGATGATAGGTTTCGCTCAGCGGTGCGACTCCCAGACTCACGGTAATCTGCAGAGGCACATCAGCCCACTGAATGATCTGCTGTTCCACCACCTCACGCATGCGTTCGGCAAAAATGCGCGCGCCGTCAAGATCGGTTTCGGGGAGGATGACTGCAAACTCTTCGCCGCCATAGCGTCCGGCGATATCCGGTTGACGCAAATTGAACTTGATCAGGCTGGCTATCTGGCGAATCACTTCATCGCCCGCTGGATGGCCATAGGTGTCATTGATGGGTTTGAAGTGGTCGATATCGAGCATGACCAGCGCCGCTTCGGTGCGGTAGCGTCGGTGGCGTTCGAACTCAGTGCTGAGAAAGGACTCCCAGGTCACCCGGTTGTACAGTCCGGTCAATCCATCGATTTGGCTTAACCGGCGCAATTGAGCATTGGTGCGTTCGAGCTGGCGTCGGTCACTGGCGGTTTCTGTGACGTCGTAGACCAACAGACCCACTGAATCGACCTCGACGTGATGATTGGTGACCGGGAAAAAGGTGATGTTCTGGAACATCAGCGGTTCCGAGCCGGTAATCGGGCGGCGGTTGCGAAAGCGAAACAAATAGGGACGTTGCTCCCACACGCTGAAACTGCGGGTATGAAGCAGCCGCACCGCACTGAGCTTGCGTTCGAGCCAGGCGCGGGGGAGGTCATCAAACAAGGCGAACAGATCCTGCCCTACGGCTTGTTCGGCGGCGATGCCACTGTGGTTCTCCATAAAGCCGTTCCACAGGCGGACGCAATTGTCCGCATCCAGTACCACAATACCCACTTCGATGGTTTGCAACAGATCAATCAGCCAATGCACATCTTTTAAGGAACCACTCGACACGCTCAAACCGCCTCCTCTACTTCGGGACGAAGGTATTCCAGAATTTCCTTAAGGCGGGGCAGTGAGTCTTCGGTAAACAGCAACAACAGGTTGCCCACAATGCTGTACCCCTCGATGGCAAAAGAGACCTCAATGGTGAGGGTTGGCCCCCGGGTATGGCTGCGTTGCATCAGATTGTCCGCCGTGACGTGCGTTCCCAACACAACGGGGGTGGTAATGCGTGGCGACAGATTGAGCTGTTCGCCCAGCCCCTTGAGGAAGGCGCCGGCCAGAATGCCGGACAGGTCCATCAGGACTTCCAGCTCTCTGTGGTCGGTCTCTTCGTTGGTGTAGCCCAGCAGACGGCTCATGTCATCAATGCTGCTATCGGCAAACAGCAACAGCACTTCGCCGGCCAGCCCCCCACCGATAAACCCCTGGCACACTCCGGACCAGGTATGCTCCTGACTTCCGGCGGCCAGCGCCATGCTCAACTCACCGGCACTGAGTTCGTCGACCCGGGGTACGGATAACTCCACGAAGACGCCCAGCAACCGTGCCAGCAAGTCACCTGCCTGCCCCATGGCGATGTTGGACTGCTCCTGCAGCACTTCCTGCCAAGTGGTGCCGGGGATGATATCGCGGGCATTGAGGGTGAGTCGGTTGGTTTCGGAGGGGTGGTAGAGGCCGAACTCCATCAACATCAGACGCAAAGCGGCAGGATCCACCGGTTTGGTCATCATGCGCATGGCGCCCAGTGCCAGAACCCGCCGCTCGGCTTCTGGCTGGATGTCCCCGGAGACGACTATCACAATCGTGGAAGCTTGCCGTTCTTTAATCGCCTGCAGAACGGCGTAGCCGTCCAAATTCGGCATATTAAGATCCAGAATCAGGATATCGCCATCGCCTTGCTCAAGGCGATGCAGGCACTCTTCACCATCACTGGCAAAGCTCACCACGACATCCCAGTCTGGCGGTAGTGCTCGAAGCATTTGCTTACGCGCGACCAGCGAGTCGTCGCAGATCAGGAGGGGTGTGGCCATAGAGTCCTTACTGAGTCCCGGAACGGTCTACGGCCTGAGTATATCAGTAGATAACGGCCCCCGCGCGCTGGCGGGGGCCGTAAAACCGACTAATGGCCTTCATTTTCCTCTTCAGCCGGCAAAGTCGCCAAATAAGCGACAATGTCACGAATCTGCCCACGATCCAGCATATAACCCATCGGTGGCATGCCAGAGCCGGAATACTCGGTTTCCACCACATCCGCCTTAGCCACTTCAGAGGTGGTGTCACCGTCCACAATGGTCAGGGTATCGTCGGTCTCCGCTTCAAAAAAGCCGCTGACCGTCTGGCCGTTGTCGAGAGTGACGGAAATGCGGCCAAAACCCGCCGGCACCCGGGCACCCGGATCTACCAGTGCTTCAAGCAGCTGCTCGCGAGTGAGAACATCCCCGATATGGGTCAGCTCCGGACCCACGTGGGCACCTCGATGGCCAATCATATGGCAGCGAATGCACTGAGCACTGTTGCTGTAGCGGAAGAGGTTCATGCCATTGGTGGCATTGCCGCCCTCCAGCGCTTCACGGTAAACAGTCAACGGATCGCTTTGATCTTTGGCCGCCTCGTAGGCGTCCAGCTCCGCTTTCAGTTCAGCGTTGCCGCTTGCCTCTACCGCCTCAATCACATCCAGCTGAACGCCGGCAGGCAGTGCGTCTTCACGCAGCGCGGCCAGAGATTCACCCAGCAGGGCATGGGCACTGGCGTGATCCACGTTGGCCAGCGAGCGGTAAGCCGCTTGCTGTTCCGGCAGCGAACCGTTCTCCAATAGCAGCCGGTGCAGTTCCACCACCTGTTCGGTGGGAATGTCCAGCTCTGGCAACAGGGCCAAAGCGGCCATGCGCACATCGGTGTCGGCATCATTGGTGGCGGTCAACGCGGCTTTACCCATGTCGGTATAACCCAGATCGAACAACGCCTGCAGCGCTGCAGCGCGCACGATGGGGCTGGCGTCGTCTTCCAAAGCGGAAACCAGCGCCTCGGTGGCGGCCTCAATCTCCAGCGTGGCCAAAGCGTTGGCGGCCGCGGCCCGCACGTCGGGATTACCGTCTTTTAGCAATGCTGCCGAGCGCTCGGCCAGTGGTTCTGCAGCTTCGTCTTGCGGATGGCTGATGGGGCCACGGTAGCGGCCGGTCACCCGGTCATAAACGGAGCCGTCTGCCCATACGGCCAGGGCATCAATGGCTTCGGCCCGCAAAGCGCCATCGGCGGCCTCGCGTTGCGCGAAGTTCAGCAGCCGTTCCACAGAAGCGTCACCGCCCACATAGACGTTGGCATTGATAACGCGGCGCAACAGCGGTTCGTTGGTGAATTCAGTGGTGCCAAGCAGCTCGGCCAGAGCCGGCAGCGCTTCTGTTATTTGCGTGTCGTCACCGATGCCGCGCGCGGCGTTGGTGACCACATACTCGCTGTCATCATCGAGAAAACGAGCGAGTTCCGGGCTCTCAAGGCGCTTTAACGCAACGACAGCCGCCACGCGAACCGCCTCAGAGTCATGGCTTTCCAGCGCGGCCAACGCCTGTTCGTCACCCAAACGCGCGAGGGCAATCGCGCCGACCTGGCGCAGGTAAACATCGTCATCATCGTTGGCGGCCAACATGTCGACCAGAGCGGGCTGGTCATCGGTATTGCCAATCCGACCCAGCGCCTGAGCGGCAAAGAAGCGCACCCGGGCGTTATCATCCCCCAGCAGCGGCAACAACTGTTCGCGCGCGCCCGCATAGGCCACGTCACCCAGCACCTCGGCCACCTGGGCGCGGATTTCGGCGTCGGCGTCGCTCAGCAGTGGCAACAGCACGGCGGAGCGGCTCTCGTCCTGCCGCGTCAGTTGGCCGAGGCCCCAAATGGCGTGTATCCGGGCCAGTTGGTGGTCACTCTCGGTCGCCACGGACAGCAGGGTCTCTTCATCCTCGCGAGCGGCCAGCGTCAACTGCGCCCGCTGGCGGACACGCATATCGGCATGGCTCAGGTGCTCGCGCAGTGCGGCGGTGTCAAGTTCGCTGAAGTCGCTTTCCAGCAATCCCTGAGTGGCCGCTCGCTGGTCCTGGTTCGGCTCAGTCACATCGAGCTTCCAGACGCGGCCCTTGCCGTTGATGCCCCAGCCCTCAATCCAGTCCGCCATATACAGCGCACCGTCCGGTCCGAAATCCAGGCCGGTCACCTGGGCACCACGGAAAATATTCTCGTCACTCGACAGCTCAAAGGAAGCGCCTTTGGGTTCCAACGTAAAAGCGTTCACCCCGGAGCGGGCCGCCGAGCCGACGAACTCCGCCACCAGGAAGTGGTTTTGCCACTCTTCGCCCAGGGCGGTACCGGGGTTGAAGACCATGCCGGTAGGGCCGGCGTGGTAGGGCGCAATCGGCGGTAAAATATGGGCGGACTGCTCGCCGAAGCGCGGTGTGAAGTAATCTTCGTCCATCCACACTTTATAGGTGTTGTTTTTCGGATCGTTGTATTTACCCAATTGCCAGTTGGTGCGCCAACCGGTATCGGAACCATCGATAACGTAGAGAACGCGCTCGTATTCACCCTCATGATCCCCGTCGTTATCAACGGTAATCAAATTACCGTACTGGTCGAACGTGAATTCGTGAGTGTTGCGTACACCGTGGGCGAAAATTTCAAAGTTGCTGCCATCCGGTTCGCTGCGCACAATAACGCCCTGGTTGGGATAGTAGTGCTCATTACCGTCAACATCGGCGATATTGGCGCTAACGTCGCCAATCCCGTAGTAAATTCGGCCGTCTGGCCCCAGTGTGACACCGGACATACCGTGACCACTGAACCCGATGTGGATGGCAAAACCGTCGGAAATCGCTTGCTTGGTATCGGCCTTGAGGTCCCCGTCAGTGTCTTTCACACGCCAGGCATTCGGCGCCACTGCGAGAAACAGGTCGTTCAACTCATTGTGGTAATAGATGCCGCCGAGCACATCCGTCACTTCGCTGTTGAAGTCCTTCAGGAAGGTGCGGCTCTGGTTAGCCTTACCGTTACCTGTGGTATCTTCCAGCAGCACAACTTCTTCTTTCACAACGGCCAGGTCACGCCAGTCGTGGGAACCGTCGTCGTTGCGGTCCGGCATCCAAGTGTTCTGGTCGCTCTTTTCCGGGGCCAGCTCCTCGTGCAGGAAGGCTCGCCGGTCCTCCACGCTGTCGAACGTCATGGAAGGATCTTCCCAGGTGGGATAGCGACGAATATCAAACTCTGAGTTATTACTACGGCGAGTGACCGCCGCCCACACACGCCCTTGATAATCGACACTGATGGCCACCGGGTCCGCCAGCAGTTTTTCGGACGCCCACAGGTCCACCGTCAGCCCGTCCGGGGTTTGCAGATTCATTTGGCTCAGGACTTTCCCGTGCGCCGACTCAACGTCCGCATCACTCAAGGTGGTAACCGCCGCGTCGGCGTCACTCAAAGACGCCACCGACTCTGCACCCGCACTGGTAGAAGACGCATTAGTTTTCGCGGAGGTATCAGCGGGAGCAGAGGCGTTGTCGTCCGGTGCACAGGCTGCAAGCAACACGGACAGTGAGACCGCCAATAGCGGTCGACCGATTAGGGACTCTGGTTGTTTCATTGCCTTCTCACATCTTTTATATATAGGGTTCTCAGTACTTCGACCGCAACCTCTTGGTTGTATCGACCACGAGCGAGTATAGGGGAGTTGGGCGCAGATTCCTACGCCTTTGCCGCCGGTTCACCGGTTTTACGCGCCACCACAAAAAACTCCCGGTTGCCATCACCACCGGTGATTGGACTGCCGAAGTAAGCATTTACTTCAAGACCTGACTCCCGACAGCAGTGACAAATCTGCGCCTCCACCTCCTTGTAAAGACGAGCGTCGCGCACAATTCCCCCTTTACCGATTCCGTCGCGACCCACTTCGAACTGGGGCTTCACCAGGCTGACCAGCCAACCTCCCGACCGGAGCAGCGGCGCTATACCGGGCAAAATCAAGGTTTGCGAGATAAAGGACACGTCCATCACCGCCAGATCAAACCCGTCGGGAGCCTCTGCCAGCAGCCGGTCTGTCGGCAATTGGCGAGCGTTGATGCCTTCATGGCAAACCACCTTTGGGTGTTTCCGCAACGCCGGGGCCAGTTGATCCCGCCCGACATCCACCCCCACGACCCGGGCGGCGCCCTGACGGAGTAAACAGTCGGTAAACCCGCCTGTGGACTGGCCGATGTCCAACGCCGTCCAGCCCGCCACATCGAGGGCGGCCCCTTCCAGCGCACCGCGCAACTTGATCCCGCCCCGCGATACAAACTCATCCTCTGCCGCTGGCTCCACTTCCAGTGCCACATCCATTGGCAGTTTTACGCCAGGCTTGTGTTGCACCTGCCACCGCCCGGCCAGTTGAACCCGTACCCGGCCGGCCTCGATTAACCGTTGCGCGCGGGTGCGAGTATCCGCCAGCCCGCGTGCCACCAGCAGCTTATCCAGACGTTCCAGCTCCGCAGCACTCACGGCGCAGGCTCCGTCAGCTCACCCCGTGGTGGCGGAAGAGGTCCGCCCAGCGCCCGCTCGGCAATCCAGCTCAGCCCCGCCGCAATATCCGGTCGCTCTATCTCCAGCTCGGCGGGCACGGTTTGCCAGGTGCCGGTGTCATTGCGCTCGGCCACCACAAAATTGAAGCTGTAGAAAGGTTCCTGGCCCATCCGCAGGTCGGTCACCCGCAAACGATCATCCACCACTTGCAGCTTGAACAACCCTTTACTGAACCAGGCCACCCGTTGCACGCCCCACTCCCCGGACACGGCCGGGAAGTGCTCCATACCCCGATCAAACCGATCAAAATGAATCGGTCGGTCACCATCGGCCAGGGCGTAAAAACCTTCCCAGTAATCCTCCGGCCCAACCACCAACACTCGCCACAGCAGGGTGTTGAACGCCGTTGGGGTCACTAGAACCTGCTCCGGTGACGATTCAAGGAACGCTATCTGCCGTTCCACCTTGTGCGTGACCCACGCCTGAGCCAGCACGCTCCACAGCAAGTAGGCCGACGTCAGCGCCAGCGCTACGTCGTTCGCTCTGCGGTGACCGCGAAAAGCCCACACCAGTCCCAGCAAGAGAGGCAGCGTATAGAGTGGATCGATAATGAACATGCTCGCCACACCGAATGGATAATCGGTAAACGGGTGGCCAAGCTGTGTGCCGTACACCGTCATGGTGTCGATCAGCACATGGGTCATCAAAATCAACCAGATGGCAAGCCACCAGCGACGAAATCCGCCGGGCGGCGCCCAACGCGTCACCAGCCAGGCCAGCAGGGGTGACAGGAGCGAGAGGTAAAACAGCGCGTGACTGGTGCCGCGATGGTAGGTGACGTTACTGATTGGATCGCCATAATCCGCGAACGAATCCAGATCGGGCAGAGTGCCAAATACCGCGCCCGCCAGGGCAGCGCGCCACACCGGCACCCGGCGACGCATCACCGCCACGCCGACGGCGGAGCCAAGGGCCATTTGGGTCAGTGAATCCATGGAGCTTCATTCCCGCAGGGTAGGTGGTACACAGTATGCCTCAGCCGCTCCGACCACGAGAAACGCAAAGCGGGGCGCACAAAAGAGCCGCATGGTACCAAAGCGGTCCTTTTGTTGTCCTCACTGCTTAGTGTCCCAGCCGTTCACACCGGAGTGCTGCACCGTCTTTCGAACAGGCCCACCAGGAAAGCTGCCACTTTTATTTGACAACGTTGTCCAATCCGCAGGACACTCCCCCTATGTTCCGCGACGTCCAAACACCCATAACATAACCGGGAGCCTTCACTACCATGAAACTCTGGACCTCTCTATGGGCGCTGGCTGCGCTCTTCATAGCCGCTGCCTGCTCCTCACCGACCACCCCAACACCAATGGCTTCCAATGAAGACTCCGCCTCACGGATTATTGGTTACTTTACGCAGTGGGGCGATTATCGCGTCAAGCAGATTCACACCAGTGGTTCGGCCAAACACCTGACCCATATTGTTTATGCCTTTGGCGATGTTCAAAACGGCGAATGCATCGCCGGCAACCCCGACGATGATTACCGGCGCCTCTACAGCGCTGACCAAAGCGTGGACGGTGTGGCGGACACGAGCGAAGAGGCGCTGCACGGTCATTTCGGCCAGTTCCGAAAGCTGAAAGCCCTGTACCCCCACCTCAAAATACTCTGGTCATTCGGCGGCTGGACGGGCTCGGGCGGTTTTGGCGAAGCGGCCGAAAACCCGGAGCGGTTTGCCCGCTCCTGCCACGAACTGGTTACCGACCCGCGCTGGGTGGATGTGTTCGACGGTATCGATATCGACTGGGAATACCCCAATGCCTGTGGCCTGAGCTGTGATGAGAGCGGCTTCGATGCGTATCGGGAAATGATGCAGGCCTTGCGAGCGGAATTCGGCCAGGATCTGGTGACTGCCGCCATTGGCGCAGGGAGCCAGACACTGGAAGCGGCCGACTACGGCGGTGCGGCCGAGTATGTGGACTTCTATATGCTGATGACCTACGACTATTTTGGCGGCTGGGCGGAACACGGCCCCACGGCACCTCACTCGGCGCTGTTTGATTTTGACGCACTGCCTCTGGAAGGCCGCTATGGAGACGCCAGTGTCCAGCAGCTGAAAAACCTCGGCGTGCCGGATGACAAAATACTGCTCGGCCTGGGTTTTTACGGCCGAGGCTGGACCGGCGTGAACCAAAGTGCCCCCGGAGGGAAAGCCACTGGCGTGGCGTCGGAAGCGCTGTCTGACTACCGGCTGCTGAAAGACAACTGCCCAGCCACCGGCACCGTCGGCGGCGTAGCCTACGCCCACTGCGGCGACCAGTGGTGGAGCTATGACACGCCCGCTACCATCGCCCATAAAATGGATTATGTACGCCAGCAAAAGTTGGGCGGCACCTTTTTCTGGGAGCTCAGTGGCGACACCACCGACGGTGAGCTGATTCGTGCCATTGCTGAATAACCGAGTCACTTCGTTAATATCGCTCGGCTAATGCGATGTTATACCACCGTTTTTAACCACGCAGTGCGATCAATCCTGCACGGTCAGTTGCCATTCCACTGGCGCTCGATTGACCCACAGCTTTGGTTCCAGCGCCTGCAACCAGGCGCTGGTCGGTGTCCCCACCAGCTGACTCATATAAAAGGGCCGGGAAGGGCGCATCGTCAGCTCCACCGTTCGCGGATCCATCAAAAACCGTTGATACGCCTCTCTCAGGTTCGGACCGACGTGAAAGCCATCACTTTCCCACACCGCTTGCCATGCCTGGCCGTGGTGTTGCCGATAGTCCTCCCGTGAGCGCCCCGTCGCCTCGGCACAAAAAGCCAGGCGCCGTTCAGTCAAACCGCGATCCTGATACACCAGGCGCGTTTCATCCAGCGTCGCGCTCATTAGGGCACCGGGCAGGGCATAGGGGTTACGAACCGCGGAAGAAAGTGTGGTTTCCAGTTCCCAGTGCAGTTCATAGCCTTGCCGCCACTCCAGCTCAAGTGCAAGTTTTAAACGCTCACCCGCACCGACAAACCGGTACAGCAGGGTTCCGTCCAACTCCGGCGGCGCATACCCCATTTGGCGCCGATCATTTGCGTTCAACATCAAGCGTTCCGCGCAGCCAGCGGAGGCAAACTCACCGGTCCCAGGGAGCGTCCAACCCGAATCAGGGGGTACTTCGAGACCTTGAATCCGCAAACGCAGCGCCTCGGGTAACTGGCGCTGACGCGCCGCCAGTGCCGCACGCGCCAGCCCGAGCCATCCGTCGGAAGCCAGATTCAGTTGTGCGATGCGATAGGGCTCGGCCTGGTCCGGCCAACGCAACTGCACCTGCTCCACCTGCATCTCGCCATCCAGCGTTAGCCGGCTGTTCCCGTAACGCATATCACCCCCCATGCTTCGCAGGGTTTCTGAGGCAACGGCCAGCCTTTGGTCCAGCATCCAAGTAGCGTAAAACCAAAGCCCCACCACAATGACGCCCAGCACGAGCATCAGGGTCAACAGAGTTTTTGTCATTTTCCGGATCATTGTCGATACTCCTCTAACGCCTGAATACCCACAGCCGCTCTGCCAAGCTGGTACTGGATACGTAAAGTGGGCTTTATTGCTCTGAAGCCAGGGCTGAGTAGGCTTCTTCCAGCGCTTGAATACCCTCCATAATGTCAGCCTCTCCTTCGGGATAGTTGCCGTGGAACCAGTCAAGCCTGATGTCTGCGGAGTCTACGTACCAAGCCACATGGGCACGGGCAAGCGCATCGAGATACATGGGAAGCTCCCGATCATACCGCTGTCTTGCCCCGGCATCACTCGGCCTGTGATCCTCCACTAAACGGGCCAGTCCAGCCACTTTTCCCCGGGCATCTTCCTGCATCAATACCGCCACAGCCTGCAAGTGACGATTCCTGTCTTTATGCCCTGGCGTCACGCCGTTCTCGCCCGAACCACCCAGATACTCCCGTCGCACTTTTCTGTAGTTCCGATCCGACGCCTGGTACAAAACCGCACGCCCGGGCACCATGGCTTCATTCAGCTTGCGCAACACAAGACGATCATCGCGTTTGCGAAATTGACCAACTTTCTCGCCAGCCCGTCCGTTATCAACACCGCTGGCGCATACCCACTTATCCCCCTCAAGGACAAAACCCTCGGAGGCCACATCGTAAGACAATACCGCTTCTTCCGGCAGCAGATGATCACCTTCCGATGTCTGTAACACTCCGGGGTTCTTTGTAAGGTAGGTTCGCCAATCGTACATGGGCCAACCCTTGTCGTTTGTTTGTGGCGCCCACTCATTGCCGGAACGACGCGGCGGCAGTTCCAGGTGGTCAATCACCCCATACACTGCCTTCTCTCCCTCGGCCCGCACAAGCGCCACTTTATTGTGGGCTCGATCACGAGGGACAATGTCCACTTGCAAAGCACTATAAGGCGGACATGGCGCCACCCGTTCAAAGGTGCCCTCGAACCTCGCCACTCCTGAAGGTTCCGCAGCCGCACCCACATCAGATGCGGCAGGTTCAGAAGTGTCACACCCCATTAATGCCAATCCAGTCAACCCTGCAATCAACAACCGATAAGTCACTGTTACCTCCTGTCTTACCAAACCGTCAGCTTAACGGATCAGGCAAACAGAACGACAGTAACGACTGACCAGGTCATTAGATCGCCATCTAAAATTGCCAACCATGCCTCAAAATACTGACAATGAAATGCTAAACTCCCAAGTCAGCCGCCTTTGCCTCAGGCTGTCTTCAGAAAACGCTGCTTCAGCAGCAACCCTCTCACACAATACGTCTAGGGATAAACGCTATGAAACCATACGTCTGGGTAGCCTTTATTACTTTATGCAGTATTCACGCCCCGCTGTTTGCTGCAGATCTCAAACCGGGAGAGTGGGAGTCCACGGTCTCCATGGAGGGCGAGAATCTGCCGCCAGGCATGGCACAGCAAAAAACCCATACAGAATGCCTCAGCGTAGACCAAACCGCAGATGTCGAAAAAGCCATGTACGAGACCTGGACAGACAATGGCTGCACTAATATTGAAGTCGACAGAGATGGCGACACTGTCCGCTGGAGCGCCATTTGCAACGACGGTTCCTTTAACAGTAGTGGGCATATGACGCTGGTAGATCAGGAGCATTACACTTCTGAGATAATCAGCAATACAGGTGGCATGGATTTAATAGTGCAAACAACGGCCGAGTGGACCGGCGTTTGCACTGAATAATCACAAAGCGGTTATTCCACCGTCACGCTTTTAGCCAGATTGCGCGGTTGATCCACGTCGGTCCCCTTGATAATAGCCACGTAATAGCTGAGCAGTTGTAAGGGCAGGGTATACACAATAGGTGCCACCCAGGGATGGGTGTGCGGGACATTGATGACCCGCATGGTGTCATCCGACGCGAAGTGCGCCTCCACGTCGGCAAATACATAGAGAATGCCGCCGCGAGCGCGTACTTCTTCCACGTTGGATTTCAGTTTTTCCAGCAACTCATTATTGGGCGCGACCACGATGATGGGCATTTGCGCATCAATCAGCGCCAACGGGCCATGTTTCAGTTCACCCGCAGCATAGGCTTCGGCGTGAATGTAGGAAATCTCCTTGAGTTTTAATGCGCCTTCCATCGCAATCGGATATTGATCGCCACGGCCAAGGAACAGCGAGTGGTGCTTATCGGCAAACTCTTCCGCCAACGCTTCAATATCGGCGGCCAACGAAAGGGTTTCCTCCAGCTTGGCCGGTAAACTTTTCAGCGCCTGCACTTTGTCCGCCTGTTCGGCTTCGCTCAATCCGTTATGCTTGCCCAGTGCCAACACCAGCATCGCCAGGCCGACCAACTGTGTGGTGAACGCTTTGGTAGAAGCGACCCCGATTTCCGCACCGGCCCGGGTCATAAACGCCAAGTCCGATTCACGCACCAGAGAAGAGCCGGCCACGTTACAAATCGTCAAACTGCCGAGATAGCCCAGCTCTTTGGCAAGGCGCAACGCTGCCAGCGTGTCGGCGGTTTCGCCGGACTGACTGATGGTGACCACCAGGCTGTCCGGCTGCACCACGGATTTCCGGTAGCGAAATTCACTGGCAATTTCCACATTACAGGACACGTTTGCCAGCGACTCCATCCAGTATCGGGCCACCATGGCGGAGTGATAGCTGGTACCACACGCGACAATCTGTACGTGTTTTACTTTTTTGAGCAGTTCGGCAGCGCCGTTGCCAAAGGTTTCATCGAGCACCGTTGCCTGGCCCAGACGACCTTCCAGTGTATTGCTGATGGCGTACGGTTGTTCGTAAATTTCCTTGAGCATAAAGTGCCGGTACTGGCCTTTATCACCCGCGTCATAACTGACGGTGGACTCGTGTGCTTCGCGCTCCACGGCATTGCCGTCCTTGTCAAAAATGCGCACGCTGGTCCGAGTGATTTCCGCCACATCGCCTTCTTCCAGAAAGATAAAGCGGCGCGTCACCGGCAACAACGCCAACTGATCGGAGGCAATGAAATTCTCTCCGATGCCAAGCCCGATCACCAACGGGCTGCCTGAACGCGCCACTACAAGACGCTCACTATCGTTGGCGTCCATAAGCACCGTACCGTAAGCACCGTCCAGTTGTTTGACGGCCTGTTGGACGGCGCTCAACAGATCACCGGTTTCCTGCCGGGTTTGATGCACGAGGTGCGCGATCACTTCGGTATCGGTTTGCGAATCAAAAACGTAGCCGGCCCGTTGTAGCTCGGTTCGCAGTGCGACGTGGTTTTCAATAATGCCGTTGTGCACCACCGCCAGTTGCTCACTGGAAACATGAGGGTGGGCGTTGCGTTCGCTGGGTTCTCCGTGGGTGGCCCAGCGTGTGTGAGCGATGCCAGTGCCACCAGGTGTGGGGCTTTCTGCCACGGCGTCGGAGAGCGCTTTGACTTTTCCCAATCGGCGCAAGCGTTTTAGCTCTCCGTTGTTCACCACAGCGACACCGGCGGAGTCATAGCCCCGATATTCCAGGCGCCGCAACCCTTCGACCAAAATATCGACCACATCCCGCTGCGCTACAGCGCCGACAATGCCACACATACTGTTACTCCTTTTGGAGCTCTATGAAGCTCCAGCAAGTTTTGGGGTGGGAGTTGGGCCTGGGGCTCGTGGACTCGCCGTGAATACCTCCCTGTAGGCTCGATTGCCGCATCCCTGCGGCAAACGGTCCACGAGCCCCTGGCCCAACTCCCTTCATGTTTTACGTTTCATCTCACAATCACAGAACGGCTCGCGTTGGGGTTTTACAATTCGCTGGCACCTGAGGTGCTGAGTGAGGGGCCGGGTGTTGTCCTTAGAGACCGTTTGCCGCAGGGATGCGGCAATCGAGCCTACAAGGACGTATTGACGGCGTGTCTCTGAGGACAACACCCGGCCCCTCACTTCCCCAAACCCACCCTAAGCCGCTAAAATCACCTTAACACCCTTTGCAACAAGTTCCCGCCGGACTGATTCCGGAAAATCCGCATCCGTCACCAGATACGCAATTCGCTCCCAGGGCAATTCAAGGTTGTGAATCTTGCGACCCAACTTATCCGACTCCGCCATCACCACCACCTCACGGGCCACATCCGCCATCACCTGGCTGAGGCTGTACAGCTCGTTAAACGTGGTCGTGCCCCGCGCCAAATCCAGCCCGTCCGCACCGATAAACAACTGATCGAAGTTATAGGATCGCAATACCTGTTCGGCCAATTTGCCTTGAAAGCCCTCGGATTGTGGGTCCCAGGTGCCGCCGGTCATCAGCAGCGTGGGCTCGTTCTCCAGCTCGCGCAGGGCGTTGGCAATGTTCAGGGAATTGGTCATTACCACGAGCCCTTGCTTGCGCGACAGTTCGGGAAGCAGGGCCGCGGTGGTGGTACCGCTATCGATGATGACCCGGTTGTGGTCCAGAATCAGTTCGGCCGCCGCTTTCGCCATGGCCTGCTTTCGTTCTGAAATTTTTTCCGTACCGGGGTCAATGATCATTTCCTGCGGCAGGGGGACGGCCCCGCCATATCGACGCAATAGCAATCCATTGTTTTCAAGCGCCGCCAAGTCCTTGCGAACCGTGACCTCAGAGGTACCAAAATGGTGGGCCAGGTGCTCGACACTGACTTCTCCCGCCTCGGCGAGCATGTCGATAATGGCCCGGCGTCGCTGCTGGGTGTTGCGCTTGTTCATAGGAATGATGGCGAATAAGTTTTGAAACGAAACTTATTCTATCGTTTCGAAAGGGCAAAAGAAAGCCCTGTGAGAAGACGAGATAAAGGTGGCACAGGGACGGCAAACGGCGGTCTGTGCCGTCAGGGTTATGCCTTTAACGCAAAACAGGGCCCCGAGAGGCCCTGTCTGGTGATGAAACCCTTAATAACAACGTGTCACCAGTCAAATCGACGCGATACACCCAGGGTAATCATGCGTGCATCGCGATCGTAACTGTCCAGCGACAAGGTGAGCTGCCATGGCAACTGCGGCAGCCGATAGTTAACCCCGGCACCCAGCGCCAATTGGGTAGACGTCTTGGCTCGCTGGCCGATACGGGCATCGTTGGCGCTGGTGCGAATGCCGGAGAAACCGGCTTTGGCAAATACTTCCGCACCAAACTCGCTCCACACCACATAGCCGACCATCAGGGAGGGCACTTTGTACTCAATGGCGGCATTGGGCACAGCCGCTGTCAGTGCCGGATTCAGATTGCTCAGACCGGCCTCGCCAGCATCGGTGTATTTCAGCTCCCAAAAAACGTTGGAGCGAACGTACTGACCGAGGTGTACCTCGTATCCGACGCTGCTTGAGTCTTCCCGGCCCCAGCCATTCACACGGCCTTCCGGGTCCAGGTGCGATGCGCCGACACCCACACCGACATACCAGCATCGTTTCCACTCATAGCCATTCGCGCCGCAATCATCCGCCTGGGCCGGTAGGGCGACCACGCCGCCCGTGACCATGACCAGTGCCAGTGCGCAACGACCAAGTCGGCGAACCGGAGCCAGCAGTGCCAGCATGGCGAGCCACCAGAAACCGACCGCACCCGAGCCTTTCACAGCGGTTTGCAACTCACCGGAATCTTGCTGGCTGTCGGGAATACCATCACCGTCAAAGTCACCATTCTCCAGGTCGTCGGTAAACCCATCATTGTCGCTGTCAGTGTCGATGTAGTCCGGCAGTCCATCACCATCGGTATCGCGTAATGTCGGTGGAGTTCCAGCGGACCCACCGAGCACGACACCATCCACACTGTCGGCAATACCATCACGATCACGATCCACAAATACATCGATACGCCCATCGTTGTCAGCATCCAGGGACGGATCGGTGCCGCTTTCGATCAAGTCCCAGATGCCATCGCCATCGCTATCCAGATCGATGTAATCCGGCTGGCCATCACCATCGGTATCCCGGGGGATCATGTTGACATCCACCGTATCGTGAAGGCCGTCCCCATTGGCGTCGACGAAGTTATCGATTCGTCCATCACCATCATCGTCCGTGAGGAAGCCCAGTCCACTTTCGAGGATATCCGGAATGCCGTCATTGTCACTGTCCAGGTCCAGGTAATCGGGAATGCCGTCACCATCGGTGTCGCGACCCTCGGCACGACCTTCCTGTACGTCGGGAATGCCATCATTGTCACTGTCCAGGTCGATGGCATCGGGCACACCGTCTCCGTCGCTGTCCAGGGTGCCACCGAAACTGCCGATTTCGTTATCTACAACGTCCGGGATGCCGTCACCATCCACATCTTCATCGTTGTCGATTCGGCCATCGCCATCTTCATCAAGGTGCTCATAACCGGCGTCGACCACATCGTTGACGCCATCACCATTGCTGTCCAGATCACGATAATCGGGAATACCATCGCCGTCAGAGTCTCTCGGGTTATCCGTGATCTCGCCATCATCGACCATACCGTCGCGGTTGTCGTCTTTCAGACCCGCTTCCAGAACGTCATTGATACCATCATTGTCACTGTCCAGATCGCGGTAATCGGGAATGCCATCACCGTCACTGTCCAAAGGACGAACATCGTCATCAACGCCATCTCCGTTAGCATCCACGCCGCCGGTTTGATCGACATCATAGGTATCGTCAATGCCATCGCCATCGCTGTCGAAGCCGGACGCACCACTTTCTGCCCGATCTGATAATCCGTCGTTGTCACTGTCCGGGTCTCGGTAATCCGGAACGCCGTCACCATCGCTATCCACCGGCATGTAATCGTCATCGATACCATCACCGTTGAGATCCCGTCCTCCAGTCTGATCAACATCCAGGAAGTCATCAATGCCATCGCCATCGCTGTCGATGCCACTCAACGGGATCATATCGGCCTCAATGCGATCCGGGATTCCATCGCCATCACTGTCCGGGTCACGGAAGTCCGGTACACCGTCACCATCGGTATCACGCGGTTCAAACGCATCATCAATACCGTTGCCATTCAGATCCTGACCACCCGTGAAATCCACATCCAGTGCATCATCAATACCATCGTAATCACTGTCCTGCCCGGTCAGCACCACAGCCAGCGGCGCTTCGATATAGTCGGGAATGCCGTCGTTATCGCTGTCGTTGTCGATGTAGTCCGGCAGTCCATCACCATCGGTATCCACCGTGCCTTCCAACACATCCGGAATGCCATCGTTATCGCTATCGAGGTCCAGATAGTCTGGGATGCCATCACCGTCGCTGTCACGATTTTCCGAGCGACCTTCTTCATCATCGGAAATACCATCATTGTCATGGTCATTTTCCAGATAGTCAGGGACACCATCGCCATCCGTATCGCGATAATCCTGAGGGTCTTCCGGATCCGTGTCATCAATGTTCTCTTCAACGTAATCGGGCACCCCATCACCATCGGTGTCTTTGAAATCCTCAGGATCTTCGGGGTCGGTGCCGTCAATATTTTCTTCGACATAGTCGGGTACGCCGTCGCCATCGGTATCCGGGAAGTCTTTGTCGTCGCCGGGGTCGGTGCCTTCTTCGTCTTCTACATAGTCCGGAACGCCATCGCCATCACTGTCTTCAGCGGCAGAGACCGTAATATCGAAAAGCTCCAGATCATCTGAAAGTCCTCCGCTGTCTGTTACCCGCATGCCGATATCGGTATTGGTCCCGATATCCGCTGGTCCAGGCGTTCCGGAGAGAGTGCCGGTTTCGCTGTCGAAGGTAGCCCAGTCCGGTTTATGGGTGATACTGAATGTATGAGTATCTCCAAGATCGTCATCATCTACGGTGGGCACGTAGCTGTACACTTGGCCCTCTGTCGCTGAGGTGTCAGGCGAGTTGGAAAATGCCGGGGCGTTATCACTAACGTTCGTGAAGTTCACCTGTCCGGCGCTGGGTTCTGTGGTATTCACACCGTCGGTCGCCGTTATCTCATAGGTAGGTGCCTCTTCTCCGCCATCGTGTACAAACGCAATGCGGCCCAGGTTGATATCATCTTGCGTAAACGTCGTAATGGGGGTCGACTGATTACTCACCAGTGCGAAATGCCCATGGCTTATACTGACTACCTCAAAGGTAATGGCGTCGCCTTCAGGGTCCGCATAACTGATATTTTCATTACTCAACGCAAGCGCATCGCCTTCTACCAACGTTATGGTATTCGCCGCTTCGAGCGGGGGGCCTGAGAAATCGCCGGACTGCGGGTGAGGTTCAACATGCACGAAGAAATCATTGGAGGTGCTCAAACCCTCTGGATCGCGAATATAAAGCGACAGCGAACGATCGCCCTCGGCACGCAAGACGAAAGTATCCCGGTAACTGAGGCTACGCACCAGGGCTTGCAAGGCATCAAGGCTGGTGGGACCGGTAAAGTCAATCCTCAACGCCCGCCCTTCACCATTCAGGGAAGGGTGGATGGTACCGAACGCATTGCCTTCAAAAAATAGCGTGTCCCCGCCCCGGCGAATCTGTCCAGGACCATCCCCCTCGCTATCGATACCCAGTACTTCGAGTTGTCCGTCGGTAAAGGTGACATTGGATTTGAGAAAGCCACCCTGGAATTCCGTTGTATTGGCATCGGTAACGATTGCATCCTGGTTATCGTCCACTCGAACCGCATCGGTACCGGAGTAGGTCACTTTATCCGCTTCGAGGTTATGCACTCTCGGCGCATTCGGGTCAGGAACGATAAAAGTAACACCCAGATAGTTATTGACCAATGAATCCGACTGGTCGCGCACTTCGAAGGTAATGGGGTAGCTGCCAGGATCAAGGCCCGTGCCCATCGGGCCCGGATCGAACGTGTAGTTATCCGGACTATCTTCCGTCAAGGCACCCTGGACGGTTCCCAAGCTCTGGGTATCAATGGCGGTGCCGCTTATGTTAAAGGAGAAACTGTCCCCTTTCTCTACAATAACATTGCGGGTTTCCGGAATAGCCGCTGAATGATCAAACTCCACTTGCGCCTTATCTTCAAGGCTTAGAATCAGGTCCACATGGGTTTTGGATTTTACATTGCCGCTTTCGTCCACATCTTCAGCGACGATACCGGCGCTGTACAGGCCTGGCTGCAGCACTGGGTTTCCGCTGCCGTTGACCGAACCGGAGTCAACCCAGGTAATAACCCCCGTATTCGGGTTGATCGACAATCCGGGAGGGTTGGTGGAACTTCCGCCACCGAGTTCATCCAGATTGGCGAGACGATAACGCAGCTTGTCCGCGTTGGGATCGGTTGATTTTAGGTTGTAGGTCCAGCTGTCCAGAGGCGTGACTTCATCCGACTGAAGTTTGGGCACCTCGAGAATGATGGGCATATCAATCTTCGGCGCCAGGTTACCATCACGAAGGTTAATGCGGGTTTGGATTCGCCAGGCACCATTCGAATTATTCCGAAGATTGCTGATCCTCGCACTGCCCTGGAAGACCACAAGGTAAGCGGTGTTTTCATCCAGGTTAAGCGCCTCAAACCGGTCAGTCCTTAAGGTATAGTCGGCGTCGCCGAACCCGGTACCATTAACATAGACATATTCGCTGCTGCCTATTTGAGTGGTACTCAACGATGGCGTCGTCATGAAAGAAACGGAACTGTCAAAACCGCCCCAGGCGGTGTTAACGGTAATCACCACATCGTTGCGGCCACCATTACCATCAATGTCTTTACTTTGCCATGTAATAGAACCGCCACGAAAGTGCGAGGCCCAGGCGGAGGCGGGTGCCAGAACCGCGAAAAGCAGCACCCCCGCCATCAACGCTGAGCAGGCTTTCCGAATAAAATGAGTCTTCAAGATCGTTAACTCCCAATAAAGTCAATCTGTGACCGTAAGCGTGATATCAAGGTGTATCGGCTAATTGGAAACGGCCTGATACTCCAGAGTAATCAACCAGTTTTCGCCACGCTCTTCAGTGCTTGTCCAAGTGAAGCAATAATGCTGGTTGTCAGCCGGGGTAAAGGAGCCGGATACCTCTGAAACGCCTTCTTTTTTCAGCTTGAACTTCGTTTCTTTTCCGGGGTGATAATGGATATTGAAATCAATCGGATACGCCGAATTGGATCGGTAGGAAACGACATCTCCAGCGGTAAACTCCCGACAGATTTCCCAGAAGTAGTTTTTTACACCCACCATAGTGAACGTTTCTTTTGTCCACTCCTCATCCGACGCCACGCCCGATGGCGACAGTGCAAACCCACCTATGAAGGCGACGGCGATCAGTCCTGAGCGGACCGCGAGTGGCCGACGGGTGAGCGCAACAGAATTTTTAAAAGTTTTATAAATAAAATGGGAACTCATGATTGATACCAGACTCAGATTATTCAGACACTGTAAGTAGAGCAGTAGACAACGCTTTAGAGGACGCTCTAGCTCACTTGGTATAAAAACAGTATTTGGCGCCAGTATAAATAGAGGCACCATTGCGTTTTGTTGCGAATTGTTGCGTTTTCTTGCAGAGCACCCCAGAGAGGGTTAGATTGACGCAGCGGAATATAAAGGAAGGGACAGAGTAAAGATTGATCCACCGGCAGGATTCGCGCGGTAAGCCAGAGTACCCCCATGCAGGGTCACCACCGTATGCACCAGAAACAGCCCGAGGCCCAGGCCGCTGCTGCCCCGCATATTTTGTGCATTGTCCGCCCGAAAGAACTTCTCAAATATTTTATCCACCGCTTCCGCGGGAATACCGATCCCGTGATCTACCACTTCGACCGTAGCAAACGGTTCCTGGCGACTGGTGTGTATGCGAATAGCGCCCCCCTCTGGAGAATATTTGATAGCGTTATCCACAAGGTTAAGAATCGCCAGACCCAGCCAGTGGGCATCGATAAAGAGCGGCGTATCGCCATCTTGAATGACGAGCACCCGCTCATGGGGAGGCTCAACCGGCCTCAGCTCACAAACCCGCTCTACCAGTTGAGCCAGTGTCAATGCGGCACACTGCAATTGCATGGATTCACCCAGAAGCCGATCTTCAGCGAGGGCATTGTCAATCAATGAATTCAGCCTGGCGAGGCCAAGGTTTGCCCGTTGAAAACGGGGGGCCAACTCCGGTTGAGCCTCGCGCGTCTGTAGTTCGATATTAGCCACGGCCGACCCGACCACCGCCAGGGGTGTCCGTAACTCGTGTGCCACCATGCTAAAGAGATCGCGGTGCAAACGAGCCTTTTGCTGTGCGCTGAGGAATTCACGTTCCTGAACGCGCACGTGCAGCATGACCACCACGGCAATATAAGGCACTTGAAGAATCGTTAACATCGACCAGATGTGCGTGGTCCAGAAGTTCAGCGGCAAGAGTGAGAAATTTCGGGCCAGCTGACTCAACAACGCCAAAACCCCGGGCACAAACAGAATAAACATGAGTAATGAGGGCACAAAACGTCGCCGCAACATGACGATGATCAATGCCGAAATGGATAGCATCAGAATCACTCCGCCGACGGCGGTCGCCCTCGGGCTGGGCGAGCCCAGCAAGCTGACGAGAGCCCCCAGACCACTCAGAACGGCTACACCCCACATATAGCGGGATAACCGTGGGAAAAGGTCTGAAGGGTTCAAATAAACCATACACAATGCCACGCCAAGCGCTCCGGCGGCATTAACGCTGACGCCCATCAGTCGATCCGGCCAGTCACCTCCCAGGTTAAACAAAATCTGGTCGTAGCCGTTGAGTGTCAGATGCATCAGGCCGTTGAAGACCAGAAAAGACGCCATGACAAAATAAAAAGGCTTTCGAATCCAGAAGCCACTGATCAAACTGATCACCACGGCCGCCAGGATCAGACCGAACAATAATCCATAGAGCGAATTTTCCACCGCTAAAGCGTTGATGTAGCGTTCCGGTTGCCACAGGGTCAGTCCCAGCGTGATCGTGCTGGTGCTTTGTACTCTAAGATAGTAAACCCCGGCATTTTCGCGGGTCAGCTCCAGGGGCACCAAAAAATGACGCGAGCGCACGGGACGCTCAGCCAGAGCAACATGGTCACCAAGCCGCACCTGCCGATACTGACCCCGCTCTGAGGGAACATATAGGTCGGCGTGATCCAGAAACGTTGGGGCAATCTGAAGCCACCACTCCGCCTCTCCGGACGGGGCCACTGGCAGCTGCCAACGGAACCAGTAGGTCTGGCCGGTATAACCGAAGGAAAAGTCTTCCCCCGGGGATGCGGAAAAAATACCCCCCGAGGACTGGTCTAGAGCGCGTAACTCCTCTAGACTTACGCCCTTATTGGCAGGATCCTCCACCCAATATTCTGTAAACGGACGCAAATCAAGACTGGCAATGTCTTCACCAAGTGGTGGAGGCGGTAACATTGCCTGAGCACCAGCGCAGGAAAGCGGCACCAAAAAGAGTACTCGAAACAGTACCCAGCGAACATCAAGGCTTTCCCGCATGACAGCTATACCACGAATTCTTGTTGTGGAAGATAACCCCGATTTACGCATTGAGATCGTCGACTACCTGACTTTTTGCCATTATACGGTAGCTAGCGCTGACGGTATTGAGCAAATGCACGAGGCATTGGCCAATGGGTACTGGAACATCCTGCTGCTGGATTTAACGCTGGCGGATGGCGATGGTCTGACCGCCGCCCGAATGCTACGCGAACTCTACGGCCTGAAAATGGGCATTATCATGGTGACCGCACGCGGTCAGGTGGAGGATCGCATACAAGGCATCAGTGCCGGGGCGGACGCTTACCTGGTCAAACCCATCAATTTGACAGAACTCAAGGTTACCATTGACCACTTGAGCTTGCGTCTGCAAGAACCCACCGCAAGCGCTACCGCGCTCTCCTGGAAAGTGGATGAACAATCTCTGGAATTAATTTGCCCCAACACGGAACGCGTGTCGCTGACCGTTACCGAATCCCTGCTATTGAAAAAGCTGTTGGAGAAACGTGGTGACCCCGTTACCCGCGATACGCTGTGCGAATGCCTGCCTCCCGGCCGACTGGATGACACCCGGCGGCTGGACAGCATTTTAAGCCGCTTGCGAAGCAAGACCAAAAAAGAAGCCGGCGTGAACCTTCCCGTCCATACCCTTCGTAACAAAGGCTACTCGTTTGCGATTGATTCACAGTAGATAGATCACAGCCACTTCACTGAGCGACTGTGATCTTCTATTTTATTGAATGGTCAGATTGAATCCCGGTTGCACAAAATTCGTGTCCGGATGAGCAATATTGTCCGTTACTAGATTATTGAATATAGCGGACCCATTGTTGGTATAGGTATAAATGGCTGCCCCGGGGTGTGGTCCGGAAAAACGCGAGGTAGTCACGCCGTCCAATCCCGTCCCGTCAATCACAATGTCGTTGAACACGACATTTTGAAATCCACCGTTGTAGCCCATTTGAACGGCACTGCGCTGAGTGTCATAGATGTCGATATTCGAAATCGTGACATTGCGGATCGGGTCAGTGGAGGCTTCCAGATCAATCGCACCGCGTTCACCACCCCAGGTATCCAGACTGGTTCCGCTGCGAATGATCGTGCTGTCGGAAAACTCAATACCGGTATTGTTCTGGAAGTGATAGCCGGGAAAGACTGTGTTCATGCGGAACCCTGAACTGCCCACGCCATCCACGATCAGATTGTAAGTGGCCTGGTGTCCACTGCCTCCAAAGAAAGCAATGCCGGCGGCGCGCCAGTTGAATTCAATAGTGTTGTGGGTAAAGGTGTTGTTGACACCCTCCGGGGCACCATTGACGTTGCCGGTCCAAACCGCCAGGCCATCATCACCATTGTTGCGAATGCTGCTGTTGCGCACCGTGGAATTGCTGGTACCTTGCGCAAAGTTAATACCATCCGCCAGGTTATTGCGCACCCGGCTGTGCTCAATCAACAGATTGTCCGCGATAATCGCCGGGGTATGCGCGTAATCCCCCACCCAAAAGCCACATTCAAAATGCTCAACCCATACATTGTGCACGCGGGAGTTCACACCGAAGTTGTCCATGAACGCCTTGTAGATCGCATTCTGGTTATAGCGGGACCGTAACATCGAGTTCATATACACATGACTGAAATCCAGTTGCCCCACAACACGGAAAGAGATTCCACCCGAGGCCGCGTTTGGATTGGTGAACTGGATATTGGTATGCCAGATGCCGGCGCCCATGATGGTGATATCATTGATTTCATCGCCCACCTCACCGATCACCCACATATTGTCCAGATGGAAGGTGCCCGGCGGAATGTAAAGGCTCTGGCCGTTGGCCACCGCTGCATCGACTGCCTGGTTGAACGCGGTCAGATCGTCCTGGCCATCGTCGGCAACCGCTCCGAAGTCAGTGACGGATACTGAGTTGGCTGGTCGACCAATGGCGACGGGCACGGTTTCAATCTCAAGGAAGTCCACGCCGTATTCAAGACTATCTCCGTTGGTTTTTTCAATTCGGATCACATCGCCCGGTTGCAGTGGAGAGGCCAGTGTCCAGTGAACTTCATCAAAGCGGAAGAGCGGATCGCCTCCGGCGGGCGTGTCCGATGGATGACCACCACCAGGGGTAAAGTACTGGTAGTTGTAGTAAGACGTCAGCGGAACGGTCTGTGCTTTGGTGCCGTTGACAAACACATCCAGCGAACCGCTCAGACCCATGCCGTCGGAGGCATCGGGCATGGTAAAGCGCATGGTGACGCCCGCACCCCCCTGATCACTGCGAATGGTCCATTCTGCATAAGCGCCGTTTGCAGGCAGAGCGACATACGCCTGTCCAGAGGCTTCCGAGGCAGTCAGCGACTGATCGAAATCTGGAGCCGAACGCAGCACCGCACCACCGCCATAATCGGCGTCCTGAGTATCGTAGCGATCGTAGGGCATGTTCGCGCCATGCTCATCATTGGGCTCTGGATGGCCACCGGGATCGCCGCCGCCTTCTTCCAGCGTCGTGGCAAAAATGGCACCGCTGTTGGAAGAGGTCCCAAACTCGTTGTAGGCACGCACGCGGTAACCATAACTGGTTTCCGGTGCCAGCTCGCTATCCTGATAACTGGTGGCTGTCACATCCGCCACCACGTTGCCATCGCGCAGCAATTCATAGCCATCGGCGTGCGCCACTGCATCCCAGGCAAGATAAATCGTCGTATCCGATTCACCGGTCACACGGAGATTATCCGGTGTTGCCGGTGGCACCGGATCAATAGCCCCACTGATGTGCAACTCGGCAATTTGCGCAGCGCTCCAGCCACTGTTGGACGATACTTCAATGCGTATATACCGGGCCGCCGTTTCCGTAACGCCCACCGTGGCAAAGTTGCCTGTGGCGGGATCGAAAGTCAGTTCAGTAGCGTTGGCCAGGGTACTGAACTGACTGCCGTCCTCACTGCCGAGCACGGCAACGGTTTGCGTGCGGGTTTGCCAGGCAGGATCATCCGGCAGCATCAGCGTCACTTGGTCCACCAGGTAATCTGCTCCGAGATCCACAGTCAAATGCTGCGGTAACGTCCCCGTGCTTTCCCAATATGTGGTGCGGTCACCATCCACTGCATTTTCCTGCGTGTGGAACCCCTGGCTGCTGGAGGCCGTGACCGGTTGACCTTCGGCCACGTTGTCACCCGCCGGGGGGTTGGGGTTTGGATTAGGGGAACTTCCCGCTTCACCCAGCACTTCCAGTTCCGATACCTGCGCCGCCGGCCAGGTGGTATTAGCGCTAAAAACCAGGCGAACAAAGCGCGCATCGGTATCGGGCACATCAATGGTGACGATATTCGAAGACGACGGCTCGAATACATAACCAGTGCTGCTCATCAGTGGCGCATAGTCACTGCCGTCGATGCTGCTTTGAATCGAAAAAGTTTGGGTACGGCTTTCCCAGCCACTGGGCAGTGCCAGGGACAATGCCTCGACACTGGCTACCGAGCCGAGGTCCAAAGTGAGCGATTGCGGGAAAGCGCTGTTCTGGCTCTCCCAGTAACTGCTCTGATCGCCATCGTTGGCCAGGTGAGCTGCAAAGCCGCTCACGGCGCTACTGGCCGTGATACTTTTTCCCTCGGCGAGATTTTGCTGGCCATAGGCCGGTGACCACGCCAACGCGGTCGTTGCCAGAATACCACCGATTAAAGCGACTTTGCTTAACGATGTCAGCCGCTGAGTAGAAAGGTTTTTCATAATATTCAACCTCGTTTTATCGTTGTGAGGCGAGTGCTGGCTGTGTGCCGGAAGCATCGGTGAAGGTTTATTATCCTTGTCCTTTTTTCCGATGCTGGGAAAACTAGTACAGGTGAGCGAGCACGTCTATGACGCTCAGTGGGATTGGACGCCTGAAATCGTTCTCAGGCCATGAAATCGTTATCAGATTCCAGCCAAAATGTTTGGTGTCGATAACAATGGTCCAAAGAACCATTAATAGAGGACGTCTAAAAAGGCGGGGTCGTGACAGCCGCTTGACGTGGGCAAGGCGGTATCTAAATCGGTCCGGTGCTTTCCCGCACAATCAGTCTGTGCTCAAGCACTCGCTTGACCGACGGCATCGGTTCGCCATTAAGCTGGGGCAGTAGTAACTCCATACAGGCACGACCGATTTCAGCCATGGGCTGAGCAACGGTCGTCAGGGGCGGACAGCAATAGTTGGCGTACGAAATATTATCGAACCCCATGACCGACATATCACCGGGAACGCTCATGCCCAGTTTAAAAAGACCCGCCAAACAACCCATCGCCATCTCGTCGCTGAACGCGAAAACCGCTGTGGGACGCTGTTTCATTGTCGCCAATTTCAAAGTCGCCTGTTCCGCTTTGGCGAGCCCGTAATCACCGCTTTCCACTAGAGCCTCATCGTAGGACAAACCCGCCTTTTCCAACGCACGCCGATAACCTTCCAGCCGCCCCTGGGTACTGGGAGAGCTTCGGTTACCAATGATCGCGCCAATGCGTCGGTGCCCGAGAGATATCAAGTACGCCACGCCTTCCTCGGCCGCTGCCGCATTGTCGATATCCACCTGGGCCAATCCGTTGATGGGAACCAGCTCGCAGGCATTAACCATCGGTGGCAGTTGCTCGGATAAAGGGGTTGAGGGGTCTACGTCAAACGGCAGTCGCGGACAAAACAATAAGATACCGTCAGCTTGCCTTGAACGCGCCATCGCCGCAAAGGATCGCTCGCGACTTTCCATCTCCTGGGTATCCCCCAGCAAGAGGGAATATCCATGCTCCAGCGCGATGCTTTCCATGGCGCGAATCACCGGGTAGTTAAACGCGCTGATTGCATCGGGGATAATCGCCACCAACCGGTTGGTTTTGGCTGTGCGCAAGCTGACGCCCAGGCTGTTCGGGGTATAGCCGGTACGGGCAATGACTGCCAGCACCTTCTCCCGCTTGGCCTCGGAAACCCGTTCTGGATTGCGGAGTACCCGGGATACGGTGGCGGGTGAGACATTGGCTTCAAGCGCAATTTCCCGGATGCACGTCACAGCCTGACTCCTTATTGTGATGTTGTCGTTGGCTTACGGTTCGTGGTAGACGATTCATCATAGCGAATCGTGGCAGGTAGGTAAACGCAGGGGCCCGGGGCCGAGTAAAAAGGGGCGGGAAGAGAGTGTTTCACCCTTACCTTCCCGCCTTGAGGCAATGAGCTGCCTCCAGTCTGCCAAACCTGTTCCATGGTCAGTATGAAAGGAGACTCCGTACACAGCCGAACAATACGCCGCCTGTGCCGTCATCCCTGACTTGAATGAAAGCGCCATCCTCCCGGTCAGCGCCTTTTCAACCCCCTTATCAGGGAGAGAAAACTGTGACTAAAGCCGCTCTACACGGATAGCGGCTCCGCCACCCGCCGCCAGGGACAGATTGATTTTGTCGCCTTTTTTCGCCGGTAGAGTCTCAATGGTATAAGCCCCCGGGTTATCGCGGTAATGCGCGCTATCAGCGTCCCGATAAATGGTCGCTCGATAGCGTGTGTCTGCTTCCAGAAAGTCCAGCACCAAAGTGACATCCCGGGACTGTTCATTGGTAATGGCGCCGATGTACCAGTCATCACCCCCTCGCTCCTGCCTTGCAATGGCAACACTCTCTCCGATCTCTCCGGACAGTACGCGGGTAGTTTCCCAGTCCACAGGCACCTGCTGGATAAAGGCAAAAGCATCCGGGTGTTTCTCATAGTTCTCGGGAAGGTCTGATACCATCTGCACAGGTGAATAGATCACCACATACAGCGCCAGCTGTTTAGCCAAGGTGGTATTCACCTGATTTTTTGGTCGGGTAGGGAGCGTTAACTCGAAGGCACCCGGTGTAAAATCCATTGGCCCGGACAGCATGCGGGTGAAAGGAAAAATCGTGGTGTGATTGGGAGGATTGCCACCATTCTCACCCCAGGCGTCGTACTCCTGGCCACGAGCTACTTCACGGGAAACGATATTGGGATAGGTGCGACGCTCCCCGGTATCTTTTACCGTTTCGTGCGCCACTACCATGACGTGGTGTCGGGCCGCCGTTTTAATCACACGCTCGGCATGATTCACAAAATACTGGCCTTGATGATAGTAACCGTTGGTCAGGCGCTCACCAGTTTCCACATAGCCAGTCTTAACCGCTTTCATGCCATGATCTTCCAGGAATTGATAAGCCTCTTCCAGCTGGCTTTCGTAATTGGTGACCGCTGCACCGGTTTCATGATGACCAATGATGTAGACGCCTTTTTCTTTCGCGTACTGCACCACGGTTTCCACATCATAGTCCGGGTGGGGCTCGGTAAAACTGAAAGCCGCGCCGCCGTGGTTATACCATTCACTGTCCCAACCGATATTCCAGCCCTCCACAAGAACACCGTCAAAGCCATTTTGCGCCGCAAAATCAATGTATTTTTTTGTGTTCTCGGTAGTCGCACCGTGTTTTGGACCAGAAGCCCAGGTGCTGTGCTCCAGATGCAGTTCCCACCAAATACCCACGAACTTTCCGGGTTTGATCCAGGACACATCCCCGAGGCTATTGGGCTCGTTCAAATTAAGTGTCAGATAATTTGTCATTAAATCACCGGCTCGCTCTTCCACCAGCATTGTTCGCCAGGGACTATGGAAGGGCAAATCGACTTTGGCCTTGACCGATGTATGAGGTGTGAGCGGAACCAGTTCCGCTTTAAGCCGGTGATTGCCCACCGGCTGCAGGTTCATGGTGCTGTAATCACGCAAGGCCGCTTCGTGAATACTGAGAAAGAGGCCATCTTCTGTTTCCAGAGTCAGCGGCGTGTGCACCAAGGGTGCCTGATCCACTGACGTCTTTTGATATAGGTACTCGTATTGATTGCCAGCCTGGGCCGGCGTCCACCACGCCTGGTGATTGCCGGTGAGCGCTATTTCAGTGAGCTCGTCCACAATCTCGACCGATGTCGTGCCGGCCCACTTCGGCAGTTCGTAACGAAACCCAAAACCATCGTCAAATAACCGGAAAACCACCGTGAAGGTACGGCGCTTGTCCGTGCGTTCACGCAGCGTCACGGATACTTCCTTGAAATGATTCCGTATAAAGTGCTCCTCTCCCCAGGGTTGTTCCCAGGTATCGTCCACTGTTCGACGCTGCACCTTTTGTATTTCAAGATTATCCCTTAACGCCGATTGGTTTTTGAAAACCAGGCCCAAAGCGGAAGGCGCAACCAGGTCGTGATCCCGGTAGCTCAACTGATAGCGAGGTTCGCCATTTTCAGAGAAGAACAGCGATAGTGACAGTGCACCCGAAGGCGACGAAGCAGTGACGGATTGCGGCTCTTCAATCCCGCCCGTGGAGCAGGCGAGGGTAGGTAGCAACAATATTAATAGTCCGGTCAGGCAGAGTTTTTTCATAATGGCAGGGGTTTTTCACAGTAAAAGAATAGGTGGCAAACACAAGCAAAGCCCCAGCCTTTGAGAGCAAGTGATCGCCTGCGATGACAAACATCGCGCCCATCAAAGCAGGCCATCACTCACCCGAGCCGGGCGCTGGTTCTAAAGCTAGAAAGAGGCACGCACACCCAATGTATAGCGCGGACCACTTTCCTCCGCCAACAGGAAGTGGTTGGAGAAGCGGCCGTGCCAGCGGGTTTCTTCCCCGGTCAGGTTGATGCCTTCAAAGAACAGCGACACGTTATCCGACAGGTTGTAGCTGGCGCTCAAGTCAAACTGGCCGTAGTCGTCCACAAAGGTAGGCTCCGCGACCCCGCCCTGATCCAGGGACTGCAGAAATCCATCCCGGTAGTTGTAGGCAAGACGAACATCAAAGCGCTCATTTTCGTAGAAGCCCACCAAGTTATAGGAGTCACTCAGCCCCACCAATGCAAATCCATTGTCGAATGTGTTGAGGTCATATTCGGCATTGGTATTCACAAAGGTCGCGTTCGCTAAAACCCCAAAACCAGTGTTACCAAACATATGCTGTACGGCCAATTCATAGCCGTTGACATCCGCGGTCTCCACGTTGGACGGCTGGGTTACCGAGAACTCAATGACTTCGTCATTGGGGTCGACGATATCCGAGGGAGAACCACCGGGCGGAATCAGCGTCACATCACCCGTGGCCGGGTCGGTGATAGGCTGACCGTTCTCGCCGATAAAGGTCTGACTGCTGGTGGCGTTTACAATAAAATTGTCCACCTGCTTGTAGAACACGCCCACTGATGCATAGCTGCCTTCGCCGTAGTACCACTCTAAAGACAGATCGATATTGTCGGATTCGAGTGGTTTAAGGTCCGGGTTACCGGCTGTCACCGGGTAGGGCCCATTTTGCTTGAGGTCCCGGAACTCCAGATTGGGACGCAGTTCTTCCATGGATGGCCGGGTGATGGTTTTGGAGTAGGCGGCCCGCGCCAGCAAATCGTCAGTAATGTTGATTCGGAAGTTTACGTTGGGCAGGAACATGGAGTAGTCAGACTCCAGTTTCGTCGGCGTCACCGGCGTCAGCACTTCATTTAACACCTCCGCACCTTCGGCTTCCACACGCAAAATAGAAGACAGGTTGCCCATGATCGCCAGGTCCGTTCGCTCGTATCGCAATCCTGTAACCAGGCCATAGGGATAACCGCCAATCTCTCCCTCAAACTGCAACTGGGTATAGAGCGAGAGGATATCCTCCTCAATATCGTAAGACTCGGAAGGTACCGGCTGCGTGGTGAACGGCACACCGACGTGGCCTTCGTATATCTCGCGGAATTCGTCGTGGTCAAACCGAAGCCACTGGGTTTGCGTATTGCCGCTTCCGCTCACGCCATCAAGAAAATCGGAGCCCGCATCCAGGACAGTAACCTGCGGTGGGGCAATCTCCGTCCAAAAGTACTCCCCGCCACAGAACATACAGTTCAACGTGGCACCGGGTCCAACAAAGGCGCGCGGTTCGTTTTCCGCAACGGTCTCCGCCTCGGCTTCGGTCAAACCCCGGCCCGTTGTAAACTGTTCACGCGCCTTGGTGCGACTTTTATACGACAGGCCAAAGTCGGCTTTCACCAGACCGCTCGACTCGCGGGCATTGAATGCACCGGCAAGCTTAAACTGGTCAATGGTGTCGTTCACAACTCGACCATTACGAATGGTGAAACCGGGACGCAGGTTATCCGGGTCCAGATAATCGCTGTTGGGTATCGTCAGATCGCCGTTCTCATCCGGCTGATACGGTGTCGTACCCGTGCCGGACTCAAACCCGGAAATCGCGGGTATAAAGCCATCCACCATATCCCAGGTAAGACGGTTGCGATAACCCATCGTCACCTGGGAGTTACCGTAACCCATAGGGTCGTCATACTCCGATTCCGAACGGTATGCATCGGCTGTCAACGTGAGCGTATCGGTCACGTCCCACTCAACGTTCAATCCGGCCATTAATGTGTCGGATTTTCGGTTTTCCTTAATTGCATTAAACTCGGTTGCCTGTACAACCCCTTCCCCTTCTCTCCGATCGGCGATGAAGTGCGTCACGGTGCCATTCTCATCGGCGACCACATCCCGCCAGTCCGGGCGGCTGCCAAACCAGTGCACCAGCATATTCTGGTCACGCAGAAGCTCGTAATCCGAGTAAAGCGCATCCGCCGTTATGGTAATGTCGTCAGAGGGTGCAAACTGCAGTACCAGGTTGGCATTGTCCCGCGTACGCTGGTCGCGCTGAACCTGTATGAAATGGTTTTGAGGCAGGTATAGGCGGCCTTCCGGGTTGGCGTTGGCGGTAAGCTCTGATTCATCCGGATACAAATTGGACCCCGAGTTGGCCTCTACCCTTGCCCAGCTCACGTTATTGACGCGGTTGACTCGCGAATCACGCTCAAAATGATTGTAGGCGAACAACACACCAAACGTCTCGTCGGCAAAGGTGCCACTGTACAACACGGACGCCTGCGGACTTTCCTCTTCGGCGATGCTTTCGTAGTTGACTTTCACTGTCCCGGCCACTTTATTGCCGATGTCAAAAGGGCGTGGCGTTTGAAGATCAATCACAGAACCGATGCCACCTGAATCCGTCAGTGCAGAGCCACTTTTGTTCACGACGATGGCATTGATCATTTCCGAGCTTAGTGTGTCGAATTCGAAATCGCGATTGATGTTTTCTGAGGTCAGCTGACGGCCATTCAGGGTGGTGACGTTAAAACGGGGACCAAAACCGCGCACGGTGACAAACTTGCCTTCGCCACCCTCACGGTCAATGGACACACCCGGGATGCGCTGTAGGGATTCCGCCAGGTTGGTATCCGGAAATTTACCAATGTCCTGCGCATTGATGACATCCACAATGCCGGAAGCATCGCGTTTGGTGTCCATCGCCGAAACCAGAGCGCCTCTGACGCCCGTTACTACAATTTCTTCCAGTGCATCTACTTCATTTTGTGCCTGTGCCTGGGTATTCAGACCGACTGCCGCGCAAGAAGCGATGGCGCTTACCAGCAAGTTTTTCTTGAAGCATCGCTTGGTGTTCATGGGGTTCTCCGATTATTGATTTATAAACTTATTGTGGTTGTACCGACTCGAACGGATGCTATGCCTCCTTCACCCGCACGTCTACGGGCAAGGGGGCGTCACGCACGTGAAAACGTTTTCCAATCCCTGAAAACGTTTTCTGCCAGATAGCACTCAATCCGGTAGAATGACGACAACACAAAGCGACAGCCGGAACGAGCGTTATGCACACAGCAGCAATCAATGAGGTGGTCATACTCGGTGGTGGCACGGCAGGCTGGATGGCCGCTGCCAGCCTGGCCCGTTATTTTGAAGGACGCGACGCCACCATTACGCTGGTGGAATCGGAAAGCATTGGGACCGTCGGAGTGGGGGAAGCCACCATCCCCAGCATCCGAAACTTCAATGCCTCGCTCGGTATCGACGAATTGGCGTTTATTCGCGCCACCGGGGCGACCTTTAAGCTCGGGATCGATTTTGTTGATTGGCGCCGTAAAGGCACCCGCTTTTTTCATCCTTTTGCCGATTTCGGCCAACCTCTCAACGGCGTACCGTTTCATCACTATTTAAGCCGGTTGCAAAATAGTGCGCTGGAAGACTTCAGTTTCGTCACTCAACTGGCGTTGAAAGGCCGATTTGCCCAACCCCACAGCGAACCGCCGACGCCGCTGGCCGCCTACGGTTATGCCTACCACTTCGATGCGGCGCGCTACGCCGACTATCTGCGCCAGTACGCCGAACAACGCGGCGTCCGTCGCATAGAAGGCCAGGTTGACGAGGTCGTCCAGAACCGGGATACCGGCGATATCGAGGCGTTGCGCCTGGAAAGCGGCCAACGCGTTGGAGGCCAACTGTTTATCGATTGCTCCGGGTTTCGAGGGTTACTGATTGAACAAACATTGAAGGCCGGTCACGACGATTGGCGTCGTTGGTTGCCTTGCGACAGCGCCGTAGCGGTTCAGGCCGCGGGCATGGACGAACCCACCCCCTATACCCGCTGTACCGCGCTGGACTGCGGCTGGCAATGGCGTATCCCGCTGCAATCGCGCACCGGCAACGGATACGTTTACAGCCAGGCCTTCTGCCATGATGAACAGGCTCGCTCAACTTTGATGGAGCGCGTACCGTCACCGCTTAATGAACCGCGTCATTTTCGGTTTACCGCAGGGCCTCGTCGAAAAATCTGGATAAAAAACTGCTTTGCGCTGGGGCTTGCCTCTGGGTTTCTGGAACCGCTGGAAAGCACCAGCATTTCCCTTATCCAGACCGGCATCAGTAAGCTGCTGTCGTTCTTTCCCGAATCGGGCTTTAACGAACACGACCGCGATGAAGTTAACCGGCTGCACCACCACGAGTTCGAACGCATCCGGGATTTTCTGGTTCTTCATTATAAGGCGACCGAACGGGACGACACCGAGTTCTGGCGTTATTGCCAGGCCATGCCCGTACCGGATTCATTGGCACACAAGATGGCCCTGTTTGAACACCGTGGGCACATTCTCCAGCACGAACCCGAGGCATTTGAGCCGGATAGCTGGCTGTCGGTTTATTGGGGAATGGGAAAGCGACCCGCTCATTACGACATTCGTGCGGACAAGATACCCGCCGAACAGCTACAACAGGAGCTGGAAAAAATGCGGCGTGTCATTGCGCAGGCTTCCGCGCAGCCAATGTCACACCGGGATTTTATTGATAAACATTGCGCCATGGAGCGCGACGCATAGAAAACCGCCCTTGGCAATGCCAGGGCGGTTTTTCTCGTATGGCATCCTTGCCGGTGAAAAATCCTTCAAACATTTCATCAGAAGGTGTAACGAGCACCGACTGACCAGCGAGCCTCATAGATATTCTGGAACGCTTTCTGATCCGAGAACTCCAGGTAGGTTTGCTGGAACTCTTCCGTGATGTTGGCGCCATTGAGGTACAACGCCAGTTCGTCCGTCACATCCCATGTCACATTCAAATCCAGCTGACCATAATCATCCTGGTAAAGGTTTTGCAGACCGATGGCACTGCCACCCACGGACATCAGGCGAGCAGAGCGCCAGTTGTAAGCAAGCCTTGCTGACAGGAACTCATTCTCAAACCAGCCCACGACGTTGTAGGTGTCTTCGGAGTTGTTGGGGAACGGCAGTTCTCTTCCCTCGATACCCACACGATCCTGTGAACTGTCGGACAGGGTATAGTTAACATCGAAACCAAAGTTGGAGAGGAACCCGTCGGTCAAATCACTGAACGCCACCTTCGCCGCCAGTTCGACACCCTGTACCTCGCCACCACTGCCCTGAACCGGCGCACTGAACGGATGGGGACCGCGGAAAATGCCATCCGCATCCGGCTCGTTAATCATCAGCGTATCGGTTTGGATGAAGCTATCAATTTCGATACGGAACAGCGCGGCGCTCAGCACCGATGCGTTGCCCATGTACCATTCACCACTCAGATCGTAGTTTTTGGCACGCGTCGGGTCCAGATCCGGATTACCGTTCAAGGTACCGTTGGCGACCCGCATACACTGACATTCTTCATTGAACACACGACCGACACTCTTGGCACCGCCCCAGGTCAACAAGTCCAGCGGTTGCATGGTCTCACCGTACCCCAGACGGAATATCAGGTTATCAGTAGCTTCCCAGGCCACGTTCAAACTGGGCAGCACATCGGTATAGCTGCGCTGACTAACCTGGTCACCTTGGTCATAACTGACACCGGAACTGGGACGTTGACCACCGACGACGTTTTGCACCACAGTCAGATCGGTTTCAATGACTTTAACGCCCAGATTACCGGTGATGACATCGGCCAGTTCAAAGTTGGCTTGCACAAAATAACTGAACTCATCCAGCCCTACGCTGTAGCTGGAACCCGGCTGAGAGTAGCGAACCTGTTCCCCGGTGTAACGGGTTTGGAACGCCAGTGCGTCATCCATCGAGCGCGGATCAACCGCGATAACGCCAGGAATACCGGAAACCGGACCGTAATCATCAATGGTAATCGTCTCGAATCCCGTACCCAAATTCATCGGCGGCAGGAATGTATAGTTCGCCGTGAGCTGCTCACCAAAATCGTCGGACTCCGGATCCATGTTCAAAACCGGGTCGCCGTTAGAGTCAAACAGCAACTCACCCTGACGAGCATCTGGATCACAGGATTCATTTCCACCAAACTGATCGACCGCTTTCCACTGCGCTTCACAACCGGTTATCGCATTGCGCGCGAAGTAAGAAAATTCCTCACGATCCACTTTTCGTTCGCTTTGACGCAAGCCGAAATCAACGCTGGTAATGAAGGGCGTGTCTTCAAACTCATAGTTCCAGCGTGTGCTGAAAGTGTTCATCGTGGCGGAATTGTCGTAGTTGTTCTCCGACGACATGGCGCCGACATGGTAGGAACTGGCGTTAGCCATATAATCCGCTACCGTAGCTCCTGCGCCGAGCCCTCCGTCCACGGGCTGATCAAAACCGGTGAATACCGGATGTTTACCCGAAGCGTCGTAACCAATCATGAAGTCACGGCTGGTGATTGAATCAGGGGAATACTGAGCGAAGCAACCGCCAAATTCACCTTCTGGGCTACCCTCGATAGCATCAAAGCTTTGACACTGCTCCGCTGTCAACAATCCACCTGGACCAGTGACTCGAGTAGGTTGCTGGCCTGCGGGCAGAAGCTGACCGTCAGCACCATACGCCTGATCAATGCTCATCAGATCGCCTTCGATATAGGAATGGCGCATGGAGGCGTCAGCCGAGGCGCGCGTCAGGCGAACCTGACCGGTCAGCGGACCATCCAGATCAAAATTCAATTCAACGTTGGAGTTGTTAGACTCCTCGTTGTTGTAGTTGACCTGGGTAAAAGATTGCAGGCGCCAGGGCAACGCATCAAACGCATTGACAGCCGCCCAGTTTTGAATTTCTTCAACTTGAATGACTTCCTCAGATTCCAGTTCAACTGATTGCATCACCGGATACTGAAAACGCGTGTCACTTAACGCGCCTTCCTGCGGATAGGCGTAATCCGCAAAAGACTGCCACCGGTTATTGTGGGACATACCCGCACGGCGGTTCCAGCGCTCCTGTTTGCTGTAGAAGTGGTCAACGACTAACTCGACGCCATCGGCCAGTTCGGCTTGAAAAGAGACGTTAAGGCCATCGCGCTGACGCTCTTCCTCTTTGTGAAACGCCGCAAAGCCTTGGGGCACCACATGATATACGCGGTCGTAAACCTCCGGCGCCCAATCGCCAGCCTCTTCATCGTACTCGGGCGCAACCCAGGTATAGTTGTTGTTCGCGGCACCAATACCGCCATTTTCAGACGTATCAAAGTAGCCGTTGTAATCCGTTGCCAGATTTTTTTCAGTGGTAACGGCACTGATCAAAAGACCGACCTTGTCGTTGTTCCAGCCAATCAAACCACTAAGGGTGGGATCGGTTTCCTTGCTGATCGAACCCCGGTCAGCCTCGGCGGAAATAGAGGCGGTCCACCCCTGATCGAGATCAAACGGGCGACGGGTTTGCAGATCCACGGTGCCGGAAATTCCCAACGTATTCAGTGTCGCCAGCGGCGACTTATACACATCGGCACCCGAGAACAGTTGAGAGGGCAGATCACCAAAGTCGGCCCCGGAGGTGTCGATGGTGGTGGCGCTCAGGAAGGTTTCACCATTCATTGAAGTGGCAACGTTGGCCAAACCGCGAATCTGAACCGGACCACCTTCACCAGCGGTGCGTTCAACCTGAATACCCGGAATACGTTGCAGTGAATCGGCGATCGTGACGTCGGGGAGTTTACCGATGTCCTCAGCGGAAATAGCGTCAACCACGGATGCGGCATCCCGCTTGGTACTGACAGCGTTCAGCTGTGACGCGTACACACCAGTGACGACGATTTCTTCCAGCATGGGTTCACTCTGGGCCTGGGCAAAAGCCGGAGCCAGAAGCACCGATGAAATGCTGGTTGCGAGCAGTGTTTTCTTGAAACCCTGTGTGCGAGTTTCCATGACTACCTCCTAACGAGTGCTATTTGTTGTAGTGATGATTGTTGTAGTTACCGCCCTTGTTATGTGTGCTTGTATCAGCACTGTGCCAGCTTTATTTTTCCTTAACACCGGTATTTTCTACGCCCGACTGGACAACGTTGTCAAATGGTTTTATTAACTCTGTGACTGAGTACCACCCGTTATTCAAGACGGGTGGCACAGCTTTTCACATCGCCCACGCGACCACGTACCCAAACGGGGCTTTCTTCGCGGGAAATCCCGCCGAGGTTGCTCTGCCATTCGCCGTTGGCGGATGTTTTAACCTCGACGACCATCCCCGGGAATTCCGTATTGACTTGTAAGCGACCCTTTTCCCACCGAGCGCCTGGCGGACTGAGGTGAAACGCCACATCGGCTGCCGCCAGCTTGGGCAGCTCACGCTGCGCCAACACCGCCGCAAATTCGGCAAAGTCTTTACGCCGGGCCTTCACATCGGGCTCGTCGCTTTCCCATGAAGCCCGGTGCCACGCGCGCTCGGCCAAAGGCAGAAGGCGCGGATAAATCATGGTTTCCAACTGCTGAGCCGTCCGAATAGTCTCGGTCCACACCTGGCCTTGAATACCCAGAATATTTTCTGGCTTCTCCAGTGGCGGCATGGCACGGCCCACCAACGCTTCCAAATTGTCGATGGCGGCGCCTTCACGGGTTGTAGTGGCATTCGCGTACAAATGGCTCGGCATATAGCCAAACACTTTGCGGGTGTCGGTGTAGCGGGTTGCCCAGTAGTAACCGCGCTCGTCCGGGTGCGCCTCGTAGGGATGATCGAAATAAAGATGTGTGCCATGCGATAACACGACTTCAAAACCGGCATTGGCCAGGCGATGGGCACGATCGCCCACACCCCATTCCCAAATATTGTCCCAGGCGTTGGCAATCACGCGCGTGTTGTCGAACTGGTCCCGGTTGAACGTATTCTGGGCGTCGTACATCAAGCCATCTTCCCAGCCGGCCACCGCCAGGCCGCGCTGCTTGGCCATGGCGGCAACGCGACTGACAAAGTAGGGTTTCAGATCCGCCACACCGGCTACGCCTTGACGTTCAGTGAACAACGTCTGGCAGGCTGGAGAGCCGCTCCATGAACCTTTGCCAACTTCGTCGCCGCCCATGTGGAAAATGTTCAGCTTCAGGCCCGCCTCGCGGTACATTTGCTGCAGCTCGTACATGACCTTGTCCACAAACGCATAGGTGGACTCCAGGCAGACATTAATCGAGTTGTCGGTATAGTTCTGAACGGTGATGTAATCCGAGGTGTCGTCAGGGTCAGACAGCAGGTACTGACGGGCCGCTTCCGGCTGACCTGCTTCGGTGAGGCGGTAGTGCCGCGCTTCCATGGCTTTAATGGCGGCACGGGCGTGACCGGGCATATCCACTTCCGGAATTACTTCAATATGACGCGCGGCGGCGTATTTCAGAATTTCCACAAAGTTTTCCCGGCTGTAGAAACCATTACCACTGCCATCTTTATGAGGACCGGTGCCCAGCTGCGTCAGCAGGCAGTCGTTCTCGTCCGGATCAAAACAGCGGTACGCCCCGACGTCTGTCAGTTCCGGCAAGCCGGGAATTTCCAGGCGCCAGCCTTCGTCTTCAGTCAGGTGCAGGTGCAGTTTATTGAGCTTGTAACGCCCCATCTGTTCAATGAGCCGAAGCGTCACTGCTTGGCCGTGAAAGTTGCGGCCCATGTCGTAATGCATGCCGCGCCAGCCCGCACGCGGTGCATCGAGCACGGTCAGGCGCGGCAAGGTAAAGCGGCCTTGCTCGGCTCGGGCGGGCAACAGGTTCAGGAGGCTTTGCAAGCCATAGAAGGCCCCGGCGTTATCACGACCAATGATTTCAATAAGTTCACGCTCTACCACCAGCCGGTAACTCTCGGGTCCCTCGGGGAGATCGCTTAATCCCGGATCGACCTTCAGCTCAATGCGGGGGCCATCCAGGGCGTCCGTGGATAACACACGAGCAGGGGCCTTCCCCATAACCGCTTCAAGGCGTTCGGCCAGATAGGTCGCCTCGGAAGAGAGACGCCCCTCGTAGTGGATGGCCCAATCGGTGGTCAATGTGACATCGCCCCAGTGCGCATTCACACTGAGCGGCGTGGGGATGATCCGCTGCCGCAGCTCACTCTCCGACAGGCGCAAACCATCAAACACCCGGTTGGCGTCGTAACGCGTGCTCGCCGTCGCCCGGGGGACTTCATCGTTGGTGGACCGCCGCCATTGCTCCGGCCGTTCGATCACATCAACAAACGCATGGACATCCTCGGTATCAGTATTGGCAAACACCGCCGAACCCACGCCGGGCCAATGAATGAAGGCGCGGGGCATAAAGTCCGTATAGGCCACCATGGCGGCGGAAACCCGGTAGGGAAGGGTGAATTCACCGCCAGAGGCCAGCCCGGTGAAATCCTCGGTGGGCGTCAGCCGGTGGAGGTCGCCCTGAATATGCTGCAATTGCAAACCGCCCGAGTCAGTATTGGCGATTTTGCGCACCGAATGGAAATAAATTTCCCAATCGCTCTCACCCTCAGGCAAAACGACATCGGAACGATTATTCAGGGAAAGACGAACCAGAGGACCTTCTGCATCGGTGTTATCGACGATGCCGAAACGCCATTCCGCCTGACTGGCAAACGACTGCAACTGCGCTTCACTCAATGGCTCGGCGTGGCTTACCAGGCTGCACAAACATACGATAAGGGCGGCAAGCGTTCTCATTATTGGTCTCCCACGGGAATTCAGGATATCGGGGAGCATAGACCATAACGGACAACGTTGTCTAATCGAGTTTCAAAATTTTACAAGGTGTGGAAAAAAGTGACCGACAATAGGGCATCAAACCTTATCAACGGTCACAATTCGTAACATTACGGTGCAATCGGGGGCACAAATTTGGACAACAAACGAATATACGCCACCTGGTAGTCGTTATGGTTTTCCGTCACTTCCCAGGAGTTCAGCGGCCAGCTGTCGTTGAACTGCCGGTAGGATTTGGCCGGTGGCTGCCCAAACGGAGGGGATAGAGGCGCGCTGCCACATCGCGCATTGTTCTCCGCACCGCCGCAGCTATCGGGGCAACAGCTATCCCAGTTATAACCGGGATTGGGCCCGCCGACCAAAAATCCCGGTGCCGGACCGTAACTGGAATCCTGTGCCGAATCCCAATTGGGGCTGCCGTCGCTGAACCAGCTGTGGTAGAAGGTGTCCACAGAGCGATAAACGCCCAGGTGATACATATTGGACAAATACACCAGCCCCTGTGGGTTGGTGCCGTGCAGGTAGTGAAGATAGCCTTCCGATGCTTCGGCGATGGCGTGTTCCCGAGCCGGGTCAAGATGGTAGACATCCAGTTGTTGAAAGGTCAGCCCTTGGCGCGCCATGGTGCGATTGCTGCCCCAGGTGAAATCGCTGGCACCCAGATAGGCGCGATAGGCATCCAGCTCATTCTCAACCTGCCCCCAGTTGCTGTTCATCGCGGAGCGATAATCGTCCCGAATGTTATCGGCTATTTCTTCGGTGACACCGTCCAACGATGCGAAGTACAGAAGGTGCATTAATTCCGGCTCATTCCAGGGGCCAACCCAGTCGATGGGATGGGACTGATAATAGTCCTCTACCAGTGTCCGGTATTCCTCATCGCCGGTCAGCGCGTACAGATAGATAGCGGCAGCGCGCCTTTTAGCGGCACGGCCATTCTCGTCGACTTCCTGTTCGCCGGCGGCCACCTTGCCGGTATTCGCAAAGGTGATCTCTGGATGGCTTTGTGCCCAGGTCCAGGCATCCAGGGCACGTTGTCGTAATTCGGCGGCATAGTCGCTCCATTCATCTGTTCCCAGTGTCGAGAACACCAGACTGCCCAACGCAAACGCCTGGGCGCTGGTCAAGCTGGCCGAGGTGGTAGCAGGCCCGTAAATGCTGGGACCGGTGGCCGAGGACGGCGGGCTGGCGTGGTCCAGCCCCATCACCGACAGCACGGATCCATTGTCTTCCTGCATGCGCACCAGCCACTCCATGCCCCAGTGCACTTCGTTCAACAGATCCGGGATACCGTCACCGGAATCGGGCAGGTTGTAATCGTCACCCCAGACAGCGGGATTCTCGCGGTAGCTGTGCAGAAGAACCACCAGATAGTCAGCGTGCCAGTTGGTGTATTTGTTATAGTCCCCGGCGTCGTACCAGCCGCCGCGCAGATCCCGTTCCGTGCTGGCATCACCCGTCGCACCGTAACGGCGTGCCGCTGTGTCCTGACCAGAGCCCAGGTGGCTGGTGCCATCCGTCCAGCCGCTCTCTGCATAGAGAGATTCCTTGGGATAACCGGCCCGCTGGTAGAACAGGGTGCGCACGGCATCTTTCAATACGGGCTGGTAGACCGCTTCACCAATGGAAAACTCTGGAGAGCGCACGTTGCGCGAGCGATCCCACACCAAATAACGACCGGGTGTGGACACGTCGCTGAAATCAAACCACCACACGGCATCCCCGCTGGTGGCACTCACCTGGCCGCTGTTCCACACACTCGGCTCGCCTTCGTAGGCAACCTCGCCCGTGTCGACATTCACCAAGGCATAATCCGAACCAGGGGTGAAACTCAGGTTCGCATCATGCCCTTCGCGCGGGTCCCGCAGCACAGCTACCTTGCGACTTTCGGGCAAATAGCCGAACTGGTCAACGACCAGGCAGTCCGCCACGGGCACCGTGCTCTGTACGGTGGCGGCGGAAGCGCTGTCGGGCACGGTCTGGCCACAGACCATGGACTCACTGGAGGAACCCGGGGAGGGTGCCGGATCGGCTGAGCCGCCTCCACCGGAACCGCCGCAGGCAACCAGGGAGAGCGCCCCCCAAAAGACGAACAGCGTGACAACAAGGCTTTTCCTGATCAGGATAACGTGACGGAACATCGCATTGCCTCAGTTTATTGTTATGGTCTGATTGAATAACTTAGCCTAAAGTATTTCCAACCATTGGTAAACGGCCTGCGTGATTAAAGCCAGTGTTCACTCACCGCTTTCCCTACTTTGGAAAAAGCGCGTTCGGCGTTCATCAAGGACGTGTAACCCTCAGCGCACACCGCAATGACAATCGCCTCGCTCGCTGGTTGGGGGTTAATGATACCGACGTTGCAGGATCGACCAATCTGCGTCCCGGTTTTGTGGGCGAAATCCACATTCTCGGGCAACCCGGCTTTAATTCGATGGTCTCCGGTATTAACGGCACGCATATAGTTGAGTAGTCGTTCATTGTTCTGATCGCTCAGCAACTCACCCTTTGCAATTCTCTCCAACAAAAGCCCCATGGCACTGAGAGAACCGGCATTCAGGTCGGTCTGGTAATAGCGCTCAAATGCCTCGGCAACGCTGTTTGCCCGCACATCGTCAGCGTCCAGCTTCAGTTTTTCCAGAAAGCCGGTGAAACGATTGGGTAAGGCACCGGCGTTTTTCAGGTCGATAAAGTCCAGGTTGCTCAACTCGCTCGCACGAGGGTGGATCTCCCCGTAGGCTTCATAGCGCACTTGTAAAATCGTGGTAATCGGACCAAAACCCTCGGCAACCATCCGCTCGGTAATTTGCCGGTTGAGTGCCTCCTCACCCAGTAGTCGAATCAGCATATCCGTCGCCGTACTGTCACTGTGTGCCACTGAACGGAAATTCAGGTCATCAACCGTGTATTGGCTGCCAGGCGCTGCGTTTTGCAAGTCACCGGAGCCATCGACGTAATCACTTTCCTTCAGGGTAAGCTCCTGGGTGAGCGAGAGCGCTCCATCATCCACTTTTTGCAGTATCGCCACGGCCAGCGGAATCTTGATGGTAGAGGCGAGATACCACGGCCTGCCTCCCCGGTGAGACACCGTCTCTCCCGAATCCATTCGCTTAAGGTAAACACCCAGCCTGAGATCCTCTTCCTCTTCAATGGCCGCCATGCGCTCCGATAACGATCCTGCCTCTACCCGGCCAAAGACCGAGCCAATGAATAAAATCAGCAATAACAAGCCCTGCTGTCTTCGAACCGATAGTGGCATAAGCAACTCCTCTGTCAGTGATCGTTCAAGCATTGGGACTGCGTACCTCTCAGGCTGTTCCGTGTTCTCGCACCTCCCCTATTACCAAACTGGCGCGGCGACGCGGATTGCTTTACGGTAACTCTACCCAACTCCTGAGGAACAGTGCCATGCCCAGTGGATACGGACGCATTGACGCCCTGGACGCCCTGCGCGGGTTTGCGCTGCTGGGTATTCTGGTGGTCAACATTCAGGTATTTTCCGGTTGGGGCTTTCTCGGTCCGGAAGGGCGCGAGCCGCTGTCCCGCTCGGAATACGACCATAGCCTGCTGTTTTGGCTCAAAGTATTTGCCCACGATAAATTCTACAGTCTGTTTTCTTTGCTGTTCGGGTATAGTTTCGTTTTGGTCGCCGCCAGCAAAGGCGCCTTTTTCCACCTCAAACGCATGTTTGGACTCGCGCTGATCGGACTGGCCCACGCCCTGCTGCTTTGGCCCTGGGATATTTTACTGATGTATGCGGTCATTGGCGTCATGCTGACACCGTTCCTGCGTTGCGGACCCAAGACATTGCTCAGCGCGGCCGGCATCTTGTTGATGGCGGTCGGGGCGGGTCGCTTTTTACTGATGGACGCCGCAAAAACCATCACCTGGCACCAGGACTGGTTGAGCGCACTCGCCGAACAAGTGCCCGTGTTCGCCGCCGGCGCTTACGGTGAAGTGCGCCAGGCCAATCAAGCGTTGCTGCCCGCCAATATCCTGGATCGGCTGGCCGATCTGCGTCCCGCCCGGGTCATGGTGCTGTTTCTTCTGGGCGCGGCAGCGGCGCGGTGGGGGCTGGCGAAACCCGAACCAAAGAAAGCACGAGCGCTGGTATTGATCGCCATCGTGGCCTGGCCAATCGGTCTGGCCTGCGCCATTGGAGAGCAATGGTTAGTCGAGCAGGGCGATACCACCAGCGCTCTGTTTATCGTGAATGAAACACTGGCGGGACCCGCTATGGCGATGGTTTACGGCTCATTGTTGATGTGGCTGTGGAATAATACCGGCATATTGGGACGCCTCCTGCGCACGCCTTTCGCTCCGATTGGGCGAATGGCTTTGACCAATTACCTGGCTCAATCCGCCATTGGCGTTTGCCTGTTCTATGGTTTTGGCGGTGGTTATTTCGCTGAGTACTCGCTGGCTAATCTGATGCTGTTCAGTGCCATACTTTTTATCGCCCAAGTGCTGTTCAGCGCTTTATGGCTGGCCCTGTTTCGGCAGGGGCCTGTGGAATGGCTGTGGCGCTGGCAGACGCAAGGGAAACGATCTCCCTTGTTGAAAACCACGGCTTAGAAGGTACTCAACCCCGTCGTCTCCATTATTCGATAGAGAAGGCGAGGCCATAGACGCTCATCGGCATACGCCTCGTAGGCGACACTGTACTGGCGATCATCGCGGTTCGACCAGCGGTCATCAAACCAGTCTGCCGCTTCACGAAACGGAGCCTGGGGTGTCTCCCCACTCAGCAATACACTGGTTTCCAGATTAAGGTTATGCAGGTTGCGGCGGGTGAAATTGGTCGAGCCCAGCAGCATTTGCGCCTTGCCATTTTGGCTGCGGTGCATCAACCATTTGGCGTGACACTGCTCGCCGTGCGTATCACACCAACGCACCGACACTCCGGCCTGCACCAGTTCATGAGCAACCGGTCGATTGGGCACACCGTTTTTTTCGCGGCCAAAGGCGTCCTTATTGGGATCGAGTAACAAGCGCAGCACTACACCTCTCTCAGCCGCTTTCCTGAGCTCATGAACGATGTGTCGATCCGATACGTAAAACATGGCCATATCCACCCGGTCGCCCGGCTGTGCCTGCTGGAGCATGTCCAGCACCGCACGCTCCACGGCGCGCTCGGTCACGATGCGCAAGGTCGCAGGATTTTGCCGGTCAGACGTCGTGCGAGCACGTTGGATTCCCGGCACCGGCGTCGGGCCGTTGGAAAAAGCCAGGACTGCCGTTTCACTATCGAGTAGATCCCAGGCGGCCGCGCCCCCAAAACGCAGCGCCACATTGCCGTGGGCACTGCTGCCATCGTGCGGGTTGGCGGACGTCACCAGCGCCACCAACTGGTCTCCGTCATCCGTGATCGCCAGCTTGCGGTGGTTGGCTTTGAAGTTCAGCAGGGCGAGATAGCTGCGCACCGAGACCCGACCCTCGCCAAAGGGGTTCGGAAGGGCTTTGCCTTCGCTGTTTCCCCAGGGTTGAATAAAAGGCCGCCACAGGGAGGAGTAGAGCGGATTGCTGTCGCGCAAACGCGGCAAGCGAGTCAGTGTCACCGGAATATTGGCTTCTTCCAGTGCCGCAAAGTGCGGGGAAGCCAGGCCACCATAGACCGTATTCAGCGGATCGGAGACCACCAGCACCTGCATAGCCGGATGCCGCTGTTTCTGCTGTATCAGTGCCTGGGTCAGTTCAGAGGCAAGAGCCCGGTGCGTCGTGTCCATCGCACCTTGATACTCATTGAACAAAAACATATCGACCAGAACAAAACGTTCGGCCCGGGCAATCATGTTTTTGATTTCGTCAAAAATCACCTGCTCGGAATGGCGGGTTCCGTCGGCTTCCACATAGGTGCGGTCCGCCAGAAAAACCGGGCTGGCCACCGACCTCGCGGGTCCGGTGAAATTGATCCCTTCAGGCAGAGGTTTCCAGGTGTGGTAGACCCCCACGCCGACCAGCAGCAACAGTAGCGCTAACAGCGTGATTTTAAAGAAAGCAAAGCATCGATATCGCATCAGGCGCCATCCATTCCCAGCGCGACTCACGGCGCTTTTTTGACCGGCCTTTGCCAGCCCTGGATATTGCGTTGACGACCGCGGCCAACCGCAAGTTCATCGTCTGCGATATCACGAGTAATGACCGAACCGGCACCCACCGTTACATTTTGGCCGAGTTTGACCGGCGCCACCAAAGCGGTGTTAGAACCAACAAAAACGTTGTCACCGATTTCGGTAACAAATTTGTTCACGCCATCGTAATTGCAGGTAATGGTGCCCGCGCCAACGTTCACTTGTTTGCCAACTTTGCTATCGCCAATATAGCTAAGATGATTCACCTTGCTGCCTTCGCCAATACAGGCCTTTTTGATTTCCACAAAGTTGCCCACCCTGGCGCCATCAGCCAGCTGGGTGCCGGGGCGCAGGCGAGCGAAGGGACCAATGGCGCAACGGCTCGCTACTTGGGCGCCTTCAATCACCGAGTTGGCTTTGATCACTGTGCCTGCGCCAATCACGCAATCTTTCAGATAGCAGTTTGGCTCGAGCGTCACGCCGTCTTCAAGCATGACTTCACCCTCAAACAGGCAATTCACATCAATCACCACGTCGCGGCCCGCCGTGAGACGGCCCCGGCAATCGAAACGTGCCGGGTCCAGCAGTGTCACCCCTTCCACCATCAGGGCATCGGCCTGGCAACGCTGATAATAACGCTCCAATGCGGCTTGCTGCTGGCGGTTATTAATGCCCTCCACCTCCTGAGGCGCAGCGGGCTGGGCGACGTGAATGGATAAACCATCGCGCCGGGCCATGGCGATGATATCGGTCAGGTAATACTCGCCCTGGGCATTGTCATTGCTCAGTGACGGCAGCCACTTCTGCAAATGCCCGGCTTTTGCGGCGAGAATGCCCGTGTTGATTTCAGTGATGCGGCGCTGCTCGTCGGTGGCGTCCTTGTGTTCCACAATAGCCTCCACCTGCCCGTCGCTATCTCGCACAATACGGCCGTAACCATCCGGTTTTGGAAGGTCCACCGTCAACAACCCCATCGTATCGTCGCTGACCGCTTCCACCAGTTGCTGTAACGTTTCCGGGCGGGTCAGCGGTACGTCACCGTAAAGAACCAACACAGTGGCATCGTCCCGGAAATGGGGCAGAGCCTGGAGCACAGCGTGTCCCGTACCCAGCTGTTCGGTTTGGGCAACGCAGCGAATGTCATCGGCGGCCACCTGCGCTTCCACCTGATCAGCCCCGTGTCCCACCACCAACAGGATGCGATCACTGCCCAGAGCGCGGGCGCTATCAATCACGTGCTGAACTAAAGATCGGCCCCCTACCGGGTGCAACACTTTGGGCAAATCCGAGCGCATGCGGGTGCCTTTGCCTGCGGCGAGAACGACGATATCAAGCATGTAGGTTCCTTTCGCGATGAACGAGTGGTCTAATAATAAGGGCTTTATTCTACCGGTTTATGCCGCTGAATGCCGAGACTGGCCACAAACAAACCAAACTGGAGCTGCCGTATGATCGACTGGTCAAAACCGTTATTTCTTGTTATTGGCACGGCGATCACTGCCTTGTGCGCGACAGCGGCCGTGGCGGATAATCCGATTGTTCCGGGCCAGTATGCCGATCCTGAAATACGGATTTTCGACCATCGCTTCTGGATTTTCCCCACCTATTCCGCCAGTGAAACCACACCGGACCAACCGGTTGTGCTCTCCGAGCAGCAACGAGAGATGAGAGAAAACCCGGACATCTGGTCGCCCTTTCTGAAACAGACCTTTATGGATGCCTTCTCCTCGCCCGACCTGGTGAATTGGACGCGTCATCCGCGTGTGCTGGAGGTTGCCAATATATCCTGGGCGGCTTACGCGCTGTGGGCACCTTCGGCCATCCAGGCCAACGACCGCTATTACCTGTTTTTCGGTGCCAACGACATTAAGGACAACGAGCAGTTGGGCGGTATTGGGGTGGCCGTGAGTGATGACCCTGAAGGTCCGTATCGCGATGCCCTCGGGAAGCCGTTGATCGGGGAAATTCATAACGGCGCCCAGCCTATTGATCAGATGGTCTTCCGCGACGACGACGGTCAGTTCTATCTGTACTACGGCGGTTGGCAGCACAGTAACGTCGCCAGACTCAGCGATGACCTTCTTAGTCTGGAGCCGTTCGATAACGGTGAATTTTTTAAGGAAATCACCCCGAGCAAGGATTATGTGGAGGGTTCGTTCATGGTGAAGCGCAAAGGGATTTACTATTTGATGTGGTCAGAAGGGGAGTGGACCGGTCCGGATTACAGCGTGGCGTACGCGACCTCCCATTCTCCAGTCGGACCTTTCGAGAACAAAGGGAAAATTCTTCAGCAGGACAACAAGATCGCCAGGGGCGCAGGGCATCACTCTGTGGTCAATATCCCGGATACGGACGATTGGTACATCGTTTATCACCGCCGTCCTCTGCACAGTGATGACGGCAATCACCGGGTCCTGGCCATTGACCGTATGATCTTTAATGAAGATGGAACCATCAAGCCCGTGATCATGACGGACGAAGGGATAAGCCCGGTCACGTTGCCGTAGTTTTGCAATCGCCATAACAAAAAAGGCGGCCTTAAACAGCCGCCTTTTTTGTCAGTGCATCAGCTGAAAGCGCCTACTTGTTGCGGCCTACACGCTTGCGAATGGACTGCAGCGTACGCAACTGTGCCGCCGCTTCAGCCAGCTCAATAGCCGCCTTGGAGTAGTCGATTTCACCACTCTGGTTGGTCAATTGTTTCTGGGCGGCGTCTTTGGCCTGTTGAGCAGCAGCCTCATCCATATCATCCGCCCGCAATGCCGTGTCGGCCAGTACGGTCACATGGTAGGGCTGCACCTCCAGATATCCCCCGGAAACGTAGTAGATTTCTTCGTCGCCATTGTCCTTGACCACGCGCACAGGGCCCGGCTCGAGGCCGGTCAACAGCGGCGCATGTCCGTAGGTGACACCCAGATCCCCCAGGGACCCGGTGGCCACGATCATCTTCACCAGTCCGGAGAAGATTTCCCGCTCTGCACTGACAATGTCACAGTGAACTGTCATAGCCATATATCTGCCTCTAATTCAGGGTCAGGAACCCGGCGTCGCCGCCGGGTCAGCGGGTTACTTCTTGCCCTTGTTGGCCTTCTCCACCGCTTCTTCAATGGTGCCAACCATGTAGAACGCCTGCTCTGGCAGGTGATCATACTCGCCGGCAAGGATACCTTTGAAGCTGCGGATGGTGTCTTTCAGGGACACGTAAACACCGGGGGAACCGGTAAAGACTTCGGCCACATGGAACGGCTGAGAAAGGAAACGCTCAATCTTCCTCGCGCGGGATACCGTCAGCTTATCTTCTTCCGACAGCTCATCCATACCCAGAATGGCGATAATGTCTTTCAGCTCCTTGTAGCGCTGCAGAACGGTCTGCACACCGCGAGCGGTTTCGTAGTGTTCCTGACCAATCACCAGTGGGTCCAACTGACGAGAGGTGGAGTCCAGTGGGTCAATCGCGGGATAAATACCTTTAGAGGCAATATCGCGGCTCAGTACGACCGTGGAATCCAAGTGCGCAAATGTGGTGGCTGGCGAGGGGTCAGTCAGGTCATCCGCCGGTACGTAAACCGCCTGAACGGAGGTAATTGAACCGGTTTTGGTGGAGGTAATACGCTCCTGCAGTACACCCATCTCTTCGGCCAGCGTCGGCTGGTAACCTACCGCGGACGGCATACGACCGAGCAGGGCGGATACTTCGGTACCGGCCAGGGTATAACGGTAAATGTTGTCGATAAACAACAGGACGTCTTTGCCTTCGTCGCGGAATTTTTCCGCCATGGTCAGGCCCGTCAACGCGACACGCAGGCGGTTACCCGGTGGCTCGTTCATCTGGCCGTAGACCATCGCCACTTTGTCGACCACTTTGGAGTCGGTCATTTCGTGGTAGAAGTCATTACCTTCACGGGTACGCTCACCTACACCGGCGAACACGGACAGACCGGAGTGTTCTTTGGCGATGTTGTTGATCAGCTCCATCATGTTCACGGTTTTGCCCACACCGGCACCACCGAACAGACCGACTTTACCGCCTTTGGCAAATGGACATACCAGATCGATTACCTTAATACCGGTTTCCAGCAATTCGTTGGATGCGGCCAGTTCCTCGTACGCCGGCGCTTCGCGGTGAATTTGCATCCGCTCTTCTTCGCCAATCGGTCCGGCTTCATCAATCGGGTCGCCCAGCACGTTCATGATACGGCCGAGGGTTTTGTTCCCCACTGGCACCTTGATCGGCTCTTTGGTGTTGGCTACGTCCAAACCACGGCGCAGACCTTCAGAGGAGCCCAAGGCAATGGTACGAACCACACCGTCGCCCAATTGCTGCTGCACTTCCAAGGTCAGATTCTGTTCGGTGACCGTCAGTGCATCATAGATTTGCGGCACGGCGTCGCGCGGAAATTCCACGTCGATCACGGCACCGATAATTTGTACGATACGTCCGCTACTCATTTCCGGTTCCTCTTGGTTTCAGATCCGGCCGGCTGTCATTGAATGACGAGGGCAGCCTGAGACTGAAGGTTTTAACTCAAAAAAGGGTGACTCAGTTACGGGCCTAAGAGGCCACGGCGGCAGCACCGCCGACGATTTCTGACAGCTCCTGGGTGATAGCCGCCTGACGGGCTTTGTTGTAAACCAACTGCAAGTCCGTAATTAGGTCGCCAGCATTATCGGTAGCGCTCTTCATCGCTACCATCCGGGCGGCCATTTCACAGGCGCTGTTTTCTACCACCGCTTGATACACCTGGGATTCAATGTACCGTACCAGCAAGCCATCGAGCAGTTGCTCGGCGTCCGGCTCGTACAGGTAATCCCAGTGGTGCTGCATTTTTTCGTCTTCTTCCGCGACCAAAGGCAGCAATTGCTGAACCTCCGGCTGCTGAGTCATGGTGTTTACAAATTCATTGCTGACCAGATATAGCTTGTCGATCTTGCCTTCGCTAAAAGCGTCCAACATGACCTTAACACTGCCAATGAGGTCAGATACGGTTGGCGCTTCTCCCAAATCCCGGGTGCTGGCAATCACGTTGCCACCGTGACTGTTGAAGAACGCGGCGGCTTTTGCGCCCAGCAGGCACAAATCCACGGCCACGCCCTGATCAGACCAGGGCTTCATGGATTTCAACGCTGCTTTGAACACATTGACGTTCAAGCCACCACACAGACCGCGATCACTGGAAACAATGATGTAGCCCACGCGCTTGACGTCGCGCTCTTCCATAAAACGGTTTTTGTATTCGGGATTGGCATTGGCCAGGTGACCGACCACGGCACGCATGCGCTGGGCATAGGGCTTGCCCCGCTCCATACGCTCTTGAGCTTTACGCATCTTACTCGCGGCGACCATTTCCATCGCACTGGTAATTTTCTGCGTGCTTTTAATGCTCGAAATCTGCGTCCGAATCTCTTTTGCGCCTGCCATACTCAAAGGCCCTCAAGCGTGAATGACGCGGTGTCTTCCGACACCGCCAGTCTTACCAGGTCTGAGTGGATTTAAACTTTTCCACCAGGGCTTTCATCTTGCCTTGCAGCTCGTCGTTCCAGTTGCCGGTGTCGTTGATTTCTTTCAACAAGTCGGCACCTTCACTGTCGGCGTAAGAGAGCAGGGCATCCTCAAAGTCCAGGACCTTATTGACTTCCACGTCTTCCAGATAGCCTTCGTTAGCGCAAAACAGAACCAGCGCCATCTGAGCAATGCTCATGGGCGAGTACTGATTTTGTTTCATCAGCTCGGTAACACGCTCACCGTGCTGCAATTGGGCCTTGGTGGCTTCATCCAGATCCGAAGCAAACTGGGAGAACGCCGCCAATTCACGGTACTGTGCCAGAGCGGTACGAATACCACCGGACAGTTTCTTGATGACTTTGGTCTGCGCTGAACCACCCACACGCGATACGGAAATACCCGCGTTCATTGCCGGACGAATACCGGAGTTGAACATGGAGGTTTCCAGGAAGATCTGACCATCGGTAATGGAGATCACGTTCGTGGGTACGAACGCTGACACGTCACCCGCCTGAGTTTCAATGATCGGCAGCGCGGTCAACGAACCGGTTTTGCCTTTCACTTCACCATTGGTCTGCTTTTCAACGTAGTCGGCATTAACGCGCGCCGCACGCTCGAGCAAACGGGAGTGCAAATAGAACACGTCACCCGGGTAGGCTTCACGGCCCGGTGGGCGACGCAGCAGGAGGGAGATCTGACGGTAGGCCCAGGCCTGCTTGGTCAGGTCGTCGTAAATAATGAGGGCGTCTTCACCGCGATCGCGGTAATACTCACCGATGGTACAACCCGCGAAAGCCGCCAGGTATTGCATGGACGCCGGGTCAGAGGCGGTTGCTGCGACCACAACGGTGTGATCCATGGCACCGTGCTCTTCGAGCTTGCGTACCACACCGGCAATTGACGAAGCTTTCTGGCCAATCGCCACGTAGATACACTTAATACCGGAGTCTTTCTGGTTGATGATGGCATCCACCGCGATGGCGGTTTTACCAATCTGGCGGTCACCAATGATCAGCTCGCGCTGACCGCGACCAATCGGCACCATGGAGTCCACCGCTTTCAAACCGATCTGAACCGGCTGATCCACCGACTGACGCCAGATGACGCCCGGGGCCACTTTCTCAATGGCGTCGGTTTGCTTGGCGTCAATCGGACCCTTACCGTCAATGGGAATCCCCAGGGCGTCGACGACCCGGCCTTCCAGCTCGGGGCCCACCGGTACTTCCAGGATACGACCGGTGCACTTACAGGTCTGGCCTTCGGCAATACTCAGGTAATCGCCCAGGATAACGGCACCCACGGAGTCACGCTCCAGATTCAAGGCCATACCGAAACGACCGCCTTCAAACTCGATCATTTCACCGTACATAACATCCTGAAGGCCGTGAATACGCACGATGCCGTCGGATACGGAAACCACCGTGCCCTGATTGCGGGCTTCGGAGGACACATCGAGCTGGTCGATGCGCTGCTTGATAATGTCGCTAATCTCGGATGGATTCAGCTGCTGCATGCTTTATTCCTCAATCCTACGAATTGATTGCTCTGGCGAGTTTTTCCAGCCGGCCGCGCATGGAGCCGTCGATGACTAAGTCACCGGCTTTTACTACCACGCCCGCCATGAGCTTCTGGTCAATCTGCGCGCGCACGTTGATCTTCCGCTTGAGCTTCTGTTCGAGCGCCTTGGCCAGTGTTTCCTGGTCGGCATCGGTCAGCTCGAAAGCGGTTGTCAGTTCAACGTCCACCGCGTGCTCGTGCGCGTGTTTAAACGCTTCAAAGAGCTCGGCGATTTGCGGCAGCAGGACCAAACGTTTGTTTTGAGCCAGTAACTGAACGTACTTGCGTACCGGCTCACTCAGTTCATCGCCACAAGCATCAATCAATGCGTCGGCCTGTTCAGAGGCCGACAGGGAAGGTGTTGCGATCAGCTCTGCCATAGCACCGTACTGGCTGGCGCCGGCTAGAGTGGCCAGTTGCTTGGCCCATTCGCCGAGTGCTTCCGCCTCCAGTGCGTATTGAAACGCAGCTTTGGCGTAAGGACGGGCGAGGGTAGTCAGTTCAGCCACGGTTCACCTCACTTAAAGATTGGCAGCCAGTTTGTCGACCATGGATTGGTGCTTGGTTGCGTCAATTTCCGCTTCCAGCACTTTCTGCGCACCGGCCAAAGCGAGTTGCGCCACTTGGGCACGCAGCTTCTCTTTGGCACGATTCACTTCCTGTTCCACTTCAGCCTCGGCGGCAGAGCGAATGCGTTCAGCTTCCACTCGAGCCTGATCTTTGGCTTCTTCGACAATTTTGGCGGCGCGCTTGTTGGCGGACTCTACGATACCGGCCGCTTCTTTCTTGGCTTCGCCCAGGGTCTTGGCCGCTTTTTCGCGAGCCAGCTCAAGATCCTTGTCGGCGCGATCGGCGGCGGCAAGGCCGTCAGCAATGCGCTTCTGGCGCTCGGCCATTGCGTCGGTAATGAACGGCCACACGTATTTCATGCAAAACAGCACGAAGAAAATAAACGCGATGGACTGTCCGATGAGGGTCAAATTAATGTTCACGCCGATAACCTCTGTTCCAGTAACGCTTTAGGTGTCAACTGCACCCACCGACCGGCATAACCGTTGGCGGGCACAGATCGGAGTTTCTGGTGTATCGAGGTCTTACGCCAGGCCTGGTACAGTTACGAACAGGATGTACATGGCGATACCAACACCGATCATCGGAACGGCGTCAAGCAGACCGGCGATCAGGAACATTTTGCCTTGTAGCATCGGCGCCAGTTCGGGCTGACGGGCAGAACCTTCCAGCAATTTGCCACCCAACAGGGCGAAGCCAATGGCAGTACCCAGTGCGCCCAGACCAATCAGCAGTGCAACAGCAATCAACGCTAAACCCATGATAGTTCTCCTCAGTTTTTAAAGATAAAAGTCAAAGTGAGTGTTTAAAAATCAATGTATAAACTGGTCTTCTTCGTCCACGTGGTGCGCCATGGCCATGTACACGATGGTCAGCACCATGAACACGAACGCCTGCAGCGTAATCACCAGAATGTGGAAAACGGCCCAACCCCACTGCAGGAACCCACCGAAGATGCCGATGAGCAGCCCCGCGGAGTACATAGTGGCAATCAGGATGAAAATCATTTCCCCGGCGTAGAGGTTCCCGAACAGTCGCAGGCCCAGAGAAATCGGCTTGGCGATCAGGGCAATCGTCTCCAGCGCAAAGTTGATCGGAATCAGCAGAATATTCACAAACAGGTTATTGGTGTGGAAAGGGTGCAGGGTCAACTCTTTGACAAACCCCATAAAACCCTTTTTGGCGATGCTGAAGCCGATCATCAACAAAAATACGGTAAAGCCCATGGACAAGGTGATGTTGGGATCGGTAGTCGGCACGATCTTGAAATAGAAGTGTGAGTCACCGGCAATCCACATGGCCAGAGAGGGAATCCAGTCTACTGGCACCAGGTCCATGAGGTTCATCAAAAATACCCAGACAAAAATGGTCAGGGCGAGGGGGGCGATCATGGCATTTTTATGCTGAAAACCGTCTTTAACGGTTTTGTCGATAAACTCGACGATGATTTCAACAAAGTTGAGCAATCCGGTGGGAACGCCAGCGTGGGCTTTTTTGGCGGCCCAGCGGAACACCATCACAAACAGCAGGCCGAGGCCAATGGACCAGGCCATGGAATCGAGGTGGATGGCATTGAAGCCCATGGCGCTCATGGCTTCGGGGCAGTAGGCCACGGTCCAGCCCGTGCTTTCCTGAACCTGATTACCGTCGCAATAGGAGCCGGCCGGCAATTTGCCGTAGGTCCAGTTGGTCAAGTGGTGCTGAATATACTCTGTGGTTGTGGGAGTGTACTCTTCCGCTGCCATCCAAATAGTCTCTCTGTTTGACCCTGCTCAGTGCCTGAATCGTGCGATTACGCGCGCCGACACTAAACTGGACCCTATGTGTGTCCCGATAAATGCGATGAAAAACACCACCAGGTGAATATCGCTCACCCGGCTAAACACGGCGGCAAATACTACCGCCGTGAGAAAAAACTTCAGGGTTTCCGCCCGATAAATGGCGCGAACCACAGCACCCGACTGACGCGCGCCTCCATGCCGCCGAAAGCTGTACCAGGCAAAACAGGCACCTGGTAGTGCGCTCACGGCGATACCCCAGAGCAGGGACAGGCCCAGCCGGGTATCAAACATCCACACCGAAAACGCCACTAGAACCAGCAGCGACCAGAACAGCAACAAGCGCGATAGAACCGGTGGCCGGGCGATCGTTATAGTGCGGCGCTGTCGTGATGGCGGCGTAGCGTTTATCAAAAGCTCGTCAAATCGGCCAGTGAGTCCCGTCCGAGCGACATACCGCTCGGGCCGCAGCATTATAGGGATAAACCCCCCTGGCTTCAACCGACGTCGGCACGAAATCCTGACCGGAATTGTCCGATAATTCGGACCATTATGCTCTACGTCAGACGACGCAAAACCTACTTGATATGGGCGAGAATGCCGTCCAGCTCGTCCAGATTATTGTAATTAATGACCAGTTTGCCCTTGCCTTTAGCGGTGTGCTGAATCGCCACACCCGCCCCCAGCGTTTCGGACAGTTGCTCCTCCAGTCGGCGAATATCCGCCGACGGTGCCGCTGGTCTGACGGTGTTTTTATGCTGTTGCTCTTGCAGACTGCGCACCAGCGTCTCGGTCTGGCGCACCGAGAGCCCTTTGCCCACCACCTGGCGAGCCACACTGCGTTGCTCCTCGGGCTCCAGGGTCAGCAACGCCCGGGCATGACCCATTTCGAGGTCGCCGCGCTCCAGAAGGGTTTTAACCTCGTCGCTCAGCGCAATTAACCGCAGCAGATTGGTCACTGTAGTTCGGGATTTGCCTACAGCCTGGGCCACCTCGTTCTGGGTGAGTTCGAACTCATCCTGCAAGCGTTTGAGCGCCATCGCCTCTTCGATAGGGTTGAGATCCTCACGCTGTATATTTTCGATCAGCGCCATGGCGATAGCGGCTTCGTCCGGGACATCCCGGATAACCGCCGGAATCTTGTCCAGCCCCGCCAGCTGGGTAGCCCGCCAGCGACGCTCGCCAGCAATAATTTCGTATTTCTCCGGCCCCACCAGACGAACCACGATGGGCTGCATGACACCCTGGGCTTTGATGGAATCGGCCAGCTCTTCCAGGGCCTCGGGATGCATATCGCGCCGAGGTTGATAGCGGCCGCGCTGGATCATTTCCACAGGCAGCTGCGCCAGCCGGCCATCGGCCAGCGCTTGCTCGACCGCTTCCGGGGTATCGGGAGTCGGGGTGTCCGAAGTACCGGGCGTTACTCCCGCGCCCAACAATGCATCCAGTCCCTTACCCAAACCTTTGCGTTTTCCCGCCATTAGCGTGCCCTGTGAACGTCGTCAATATCAGTGGTGGTGCCTGTCAGGCGCTGGCCGCGGGGGCCGACGCCTTGTGTTCGTTTTCATTGCGGCGAATCATTTCACCCGCCAGCGCCAGGTACGCAATCGCGCCCTTGGATTGGCGGTCATAGCTCAGCACCGGTTGACCGTAACTGGGCGCTTCCGCCAAACGCACGTTGCGCGGAATACAGGTTCGGTAAAGCCGATCCCCAAAATGCTGGGAGAGCTGGGCGGAGACATCGTTGGTCAGACTGTTGCGCGGGTCGTACATGGTGCGCAGGAGACCTTCGATTTTCAGGTTGGGGTTGAGCAACTCCTGAATCCGACCAATCGTGTTCATCAACGCCGACAGCCCTTCGAGTGCGTAGTACTCACACTGCATGGGGATAATCACGCCATCACACGCGGTCAAGGCGTTGACGGTGAGCATATTAAGCGAGGGCGGGCAATCGATGATGATGTAGTCAAAATCGTCTTTGAGAGATTGCAAACCATTCCACAACAGACGTTCCTTACCATCGAGAGCCAGCATTTCGACTTCGGCCGCAGTGAGATCACCATTGGCGGGAAGCAGCTGGAAGCCTCCAGCCTCTGAGGGCTGCAGGCAATCGCGGGCGTCCGCTCGGCGGGTTAGCAGGTCGTAGACCGTCAGCTCCAGATCGCTTTTGTCCACACCGCTGCCCATGGTGGCGTTGCCTTGGGGGTCAAGATCCACCAGCAGAACGCGCTTTTTGGTGGCCACCAGAGAGGCGGCCAGATTGACGCAGGTGGTGGTTTTGCCGACCCCGCCTTTCTGGTTGGCTACCGCGTAGATCCGAGTCAAGTCGTTATCCTATGGCCATCAAAGAGAATCAAAGCTGGGTATTGTGTGGCAAGCGGCGGTTGGGGACAAGTGCAGAGTGGGCATTCTTGTAGGGAGCTAACGTAGGTTGACCGGTGCAGAGAGTGGGTCGGCCCGCCCGGGACACGCCGTGAACCCATCCATGGGGGCTCGCATCGCGGGTCCCCCGCTCCACGGTCCCGGGCGGGCCGACCCACTCTCTGCACCTCAGTGCCACCTACCGCAACCCAAGTTCCAGCAAATGCCGCTCGCCCTCGTTCCGCGGTACCTGCAACCGCTGGGTGTCGAGCAGCTCAACCCGATCCGCCACCTCATCCAGTTCATCTTGCGGATAAACCCCTTTCATCGCCATAAACAGACCACTCCCGGTAAGCAAGTGCTCACACCCAGTCACCATATCCGAGAGACTGGCAAAGGCACGACTGATGACGATATCGAACGGCTCCGCGGGCTGATACTGCTCCACCCGACGGTTTTCCACCGTCACATTACTTAACCGAAGATGCGTTTTAACGTGAAACAGAAAACGGGTTTTCTTGCCATTACTGTCCAGCAACGTAACGGCACAATCGGGCAGGGCAATCGCCAGCGGAATGCCAGGTAGCCCTCCGCCGGTCCCCACATCGATCAGGCGTTGCGGTCGGCGACGACGGACAGCGGCCAACACACTGAGGCTGTCGAGCAGGTGGCGATCAAGCATGGCATCGATATCGCGGATGGCTGACAGGTTGTAGGCCCGATTCCACTTATGAAATTCAGTGAGGTAGCTGAGCAACTGCGCTTTTTGGGCCTCGGGCAACTCGAGCGCCAACGCAGCGAGTCCGGCGTCGAGCCGGGCGGTCAAAACACCGGTCATGAGGCTCGATTGGCCTCCCGCTTGAGCAAACCGCGTTTTTTAAGGTGAATCAGCAACAGCGACACCGCCGCTGGCGTCACGCCGGGCACACGCGAGGCACGGGCCAGCGTATCCGGGCGCGCCGCGCTCAGTTTCTGTTTCACCTCGTTGGACAGACCATCGACCTGATCAAACTCAAAATTGTCGGGAATCAGAGTCTGCTCGTGCGCTCGAAGCCGATTGATTTCTTCCTGCTGCCGGTCAATATAACCGGAATATTTAGCATCGATTTCTACCTGCTGCGCCACGCGCTCATCGGTAACCGGCTCGCCTTTCAGGCCCGCCACATCGGCATAACCCAACTGTGGCCGCTTAAGCAGCTCAAACAAACTGTATTCGCGGTTGAGCGGAGCGTCGATTTTGTTCTCCAACGCTGTCGCCTCGGCGGAACCCGACTGAACCCAGGTGGCTTTCAAACGCTGCTGCTCACGCGCGATCACCTCGCGTTGTTCGCTGAACTGTGCCCAGTGGCCATCATCGATCAGCCCCATGTCACGGGCTTGCTCGGTCAAACGCAGGTCGGCATTGTCCTCTCGAAGCAGCAGTCGATACTCCGCCCGGCTGGTGAACATCCGGTAGGGCTCCTGGGTCCCCATCGTAATCAGGTCATCGACCAGTACGCCGATGTACGCCTCGTCGCGGCGCGGACACCAGGGGTCAAGCGCTTTCACGCGGCGGGCGGCGTTGATCCCGGCCAGCAGACCTTGAGCCCCGGCTTCTTCGTAGCCGGTAGTGCCGTTGATCTGGCCGGCGAAATAAAGCCCGGCAATGGCCTTTGTTTCCAGGCTGTATTGCAGGTCCTGCGGATTGAAAAAATCGTACTCAATCGCGTAGCCCGGGCGAGTGATGTGGGCGTTTTCAAAGCCTTTGATGGAGCGCACCAGCTCCAATTGCACATCAAAAGGCAGGCTGGTGGAGATACCGTTCGGGTAGAGCTCCCGGGTGCCGAGGCCTTCCGGCTCGATAAACACCTGGTGGGAAGGCTTGTCCGCAAAACGGTGAATTTTGTCTTCGATGGACGGGCAGTAGCGCGGTCCAATGCCCTCAATCACGCCGGAATACATGGGAGAGCGGTCCAGCCCTCCGCGAATCACCTCATGGGTACGCTCGTTGGTGTGCGTAATCCAGCAACACAGTTGCTGTGGGTGCCAGTCGCGAGAGCCGCGGGCGGACATCACCGGACGCGGCTCGTCGCCCCACTGCTCCTGCAGTTCAGAGAAATCGACACTGTTGGCGTCAATACGGGGCGGCGTACCGGTTTTCAGGCGATCAACCCTTAGATTCAGCTCCCGCAGACGGGTGGCGAGGGCTTGGGCGGGCGGGTCTCCGGCCCGGCCGCCCGCATGGCTCTGTAAGCCGATATGGATTTTACCGCCTAGAAAGGTTCCCGTCGTCAGAACCACGGTAGGCGCAAAGAACGTGAGCCCCATCTGGGTCACGACACCTTCAACTCGATCCCCACGAACAACCAGATCGTCCGCGGCCTGCTGGAATATGCTGAGATTGGGTTGGTTTTCCAGAATTTCCCGAATCGCCGACTTGTAAAGTGCACGGTCAGCCTGAGCCCGGGTGGCTCGCACGGCAGGGCCTTTGCGGGAGTTTAATACCCGAAACTGGATGCCGGCCCGGTCAGTCGCCATAGCCATGGCACCACCCAGAGCGTCAATTTCCTTCACCAGATGGCTTTTGCCGATGCCGCCAATCGCCGGATTGCAGGACATCTGGCCGAGCGTGTCGACATTGTGGGTCAGCAGCAGGGTTTTACATCCCATGCGGGCCGCTGCCAAACAGGCTTCAGTGCCCGCATGACCGCCGCCAATGACGATGACGTCAAAGTGCTCTGGGTAGTTCATATCAATGGCCTCTGAGCGCTCAGCCGGTGAAAAGGGGACGCATTATAGGGGTATACCACGCATTTGTACAAAAGTTGTTCAGTTTGTAAACAACGCTATTTTTGAAGTTATACAAAGAATAAGTAATGAATATATAAATAGAGGTATATATAGATAAGTATTTAATGCTGTTGTTATATATGGTGACGCCTTTTCCTGTGTAAAACTCTAAAAATCGTATTAAAAACAATGGCTTGGAATGGTAATAACGTGCGGGAGAAAGCGCGCGCAACCGGCTGACAAGCTGACCGGAAGCTGGTGACGAAACCGTGACTTATCCAAGGATTCTCTGAAGTTCGACTTATCCCCAAATTCATCGTCAGCTTTTACCCCCATTGATTAACAGGGTTATCCCCAAAAATAAATTTTATTAACCGCGAATCAATAAGTTATGGGAAAAACCTGTGAACGAATGTGGATAATTGCTGTAAGTTCGCCGATTCTTAGGAGGCACACCTGTGGATAAGTGTGATCCACAGGTGTGCGTAATTGTGCACAGAGTGGGATTCCAAAAGAATAATGTGTTCTATCTAGATGGACGAGTTGTGAGGGCACAGGACAAATAGAAGACTTCATTTAAAGGTAAACCGATCCGACTGGAGTCGTGGTACCATACCGCCCGTTTTACTTGTGAGAATGCGCGAAGCACCAATCAATCTTTGGAGTACGTACATGATCCTTCCTGCCTTCAGGGCCTTGGATTTCGACATTTGCCTTGGTGAAGACGGTGTTGGATCGAGCTCTTTCCCTCAGCCTTTGTTTTTTTCAGCTCACCGAGAATTCCTGGCCAAAAAGTCTGGCGCGTTTTCGCATAACGATAATCGCACCACAACACCGGTTCAGGTTTTCTGAATATGCCCAATCGTGACATCCTGATTCACACTCTTCTGCTCATAGGAATGGGCGGTGCTCTGTTCTCGTCCAATTTTCTTGGCGGTGCTGCTTTGCTGACAGTGATCTTTGGGGGCGTGTTCATCGCCAGGAAGACACTGCTAACCCAGGGCTGGATGGCGCCCAGGGAATTCAGGCTGATTCACTTTGCCTTCTGGTTTTTTTTGCTGACCAGTCTGATTAGCTGGGCGCTCGAGGGATTTTCCTATTTCGGTCTTAAAACGCTGGGCGGCCATATTCGGTTTATTTTGCTCTGGCCGTTGCTGGTGGCGTTTACGGTAGCGGGTATCAAGGGGCGGACGGTGTTTGCTGCGGCGGTGTTTGCCAGTGGTGTGACGGTCTTACTGTTTTTGGTGTCAATGCTGACGATGCCGGAAGGGGGGGCTCATGTGGTGGCCCAGCGCTTTGGCGGTGGTATCAACCCCATCATGTTTGGCAATCTGGCGCTGCTGACGGCAATTCTGTGTGGCGTATCGGTCTTTCATTTTCAGGCTCACCGGCAAACGGGATTAGCCGTAGTGGCTCTGGTATTGGCCGTCGCCGGTGTGCTGGTGGCGATGATGAGTCAGACACGCAGTAACCTGGTGGCACTGCCTATTTTGTTGGTGTTCTTTTTGTTTTTAGTGCCCCGGCGCTGGCGGCTTCCGGCGGTGGGTACCGCCGTGGCTTTTCTGGTCGTCACGGTCGCTTGCAGCGACCGGTTTCTCGAGCTATTCGAAGAGGGCTTTGACATTATCGCCCTGGATAGCAGTATCCAGCTTCGGCTGCAGGCTTGGGATATAGCCTGGCAAGTTTTCAAAGACAGCCCCACCTGGGGTCCGGGATTGAGTGGTTATCATTCTGCGGTTATGGCGCAGGAGGAATCCCCGGTATTTCTGGTGTGTTGTTCTGATCATGCACACAGCGATGTCTTTAATACCTTGGCCACCAAAGGCTGGGTGGGGGTATTGAGCTGGTTGTTCTTGTTGGTGGTTCCCTTTGCGGTCTTCATTCGTTATGTTCGTAACCCGGACGCCGCCATAGCAGCGCTTGCCATGGCGGGTTCTTTGATCCCCGTGGCGTATTTTCTGTTTGGGCTGACCGAGTCGACCTTTGACCGGAGCTTGTATATCACCTTTTATTTGTTCAGTATCGCGGCCATAGCGGCGGCGCTGTTTAACGAGTTGAGTGCCTCCTATCAGCGGCAGCGGTCGGTGAAGGTTTCAGCGACGATTATTACCAAAAATGAAGAGGATCATATTGCCGATTGTCTGCGGTCGGCCCGGCAAGTCGCGGATGAAATTATCGTGCTCGACAGTGGCAGCTCTGACAGAACCGTCGAGATTGCACGGCAGTATGCGGACCTGGTGGAGGTGACGGATTGGCCCGGCTTTGGTGTGCAAAAGCAGCGTGCCCTGGAAAAAGCCACCGGAGACTGGGTGTTGTCGATTGATGCGGACGAGCGTATTACCGAAGAGCTGGCCCGGGAAATCAATCATACGCTGTCCGCGCCGGATGCGGACGCCTATAAACTGCCGTGGGCGGTGACGCTATACGGCAAGCGTTTGGATTTTGGTCGCAGTGGTCGGGCGCCGTTGCGGTTGTTTCGTCGGGAAGGGGTGCGTTTTTCCGACGCCATGGTGCATGAGAAAATCCTGATTCCCAGTGGTCGAACAGTGAGAACACTGCGCGGTCGTCTGACCCATTATACGCATCGTGATTTTGGACACTCTCTGGATAAAAGCGCTTCCTACGCCTGGTTGGGATCCCGGGAGAAGTTTCGCAAGGGAAAACGCACCCGAACGCTGTTTTACCCGACCTTCCGTGGGCTGCTGACGTTTCTCCAGGTTTATGTCATTCGACTTGGGTTTCTCGACGGAGCGGTAGGCTTTCTGATGGCGGTTATCTACGCACAGGGGTCATTTAACAAGTACGCCGGCTTGTGGACACTGACCCGCCAGGAAAAACAACAGCGATGCTCCCCACCCAACGATCATTAGGTGTTGTTGTAACCCTGATTGTTTCGATCCAGTTTATGCTGTTTCTCCATTGCGCGCCGAAACTTTGAGCGTAACCGAATACTCCGCCACAGGTTTCTGGGTTTAGGCTTGAGTGCTGGCGGGTTATCCAGAACTTCCTCAATGGCATCAATGACTCTGGGTGAAGAGGCGCCATCGCTGAAGGTATGAATCGAACGGAAGTAGGCGCGCATACTGTCCATCAGTGTTGCTTCGCGCTTTAACGCTTGCTGCAGAGCCGACTCGATGTCTTCGGGCGATTGCACATCGATAACTTGTGGCCCGGGCGTGTTGGTGCGCAGTGTGACGACGGGAATATCCAGGGCCATAAATTCATACATGATGGAAGACGTATCGCACAGCATGACGTCAGCCAAGTGCATATAGGGCACAAAATCTTCCGTGCTTTCCAGAAACACCAGGTTGTCACCCGCAAGTGCCCGATAAAGAGAAACCGTCTCGGAAGGCATTTTGGGGTGCAGTGTGACGATCAGGTTCCATTGCCCGGAGGCTTTCAACGCTTTTATCGTGTCCACCAGTATTGGTGCTGAGGTGACCTTTTTACTGAAGGTGGAAGCGTAAAACAGCGTCGGCAGTTGCGGGTTGGGAAAAAGGGAATCCCTGGTTTTTTGGGTTGGCGGATGAATGATTCGGTCCAGCTTTGGCCAACCGGTTTTACGCACTACACAGTGGGGATGTTGCTGGGCGCGTGACTCGAAAATTTTGGTTTCCTCATCAGCCATGGTGCAATACAGATCGTACAGTCCGCGAATTCGGTAGTGACACATTTTTTCGGTGTTTTCGCCTCGTTTGTTAATGCCAAAACCGTGAAATACCATGACTTTGAGTCCGGGAAACCAGGGGGGTACCCAGTCTCCGGGAGACATAACAGCGTCGGGTTGGTAACGAGAAACCGCCTCGGAATCCATTAGCCGCGTTTCTTTTGGTGTCAGGGGCTCGGCACTGCATCCGGCAATAAACCAGGCCACCTCATCTCCGCGCTTCCATATTTCGTCTTGCAGTGGACGCAGTATGGAATAGGAATAGGCCTGGTTAACGAAGAATAGATAGCGCTTCATAGTCTCTTGAGCCCTTCAATATTTTAAGACTGCAACGTTTTGTAAAGGGCGAGGGTTTCGGAAACGGTTTTTTCCGAAGAGAAGTCCTCGCCAATGCGTGCGCGTGCGGCGCGTCCCATGGCTTGTTGTCGATTGCGATCAGTTGCCAATGCTTCAATGGCACTGGCGATGGCCGAGCTGTCTTTCGGCGGGACCACATAGCCGTTGATGCCGTTTTGCACCAGCTCTGGCATTCCACCCACATTGGTGACGATAGCGGGAACACCGTAGGCCATGGCTTCAATGACGGCCCGAGGCAGCCCCTCGCGTTCTGTGGAGGGTAATACAAAGACATCGCTGGCGGCAGCAATGGAGGGTGCATCGGTTCTGAAACCGGTGAAGTGTACGCGCTCCGGGTGGGGCAGCGCGGCGACTTGCGCCCTCAATTTTTCATTCTGATCGACTTTGCCGACAAGGACCAAATGGACGTTGAGTGCTTTCGGTAATTGTCCCACGGCTTCGATCAAAACATCAAAACCTTTTCGCGGCACATCGCGACCAGTACAGCACACCATAAACGCATCGTTTGGGACCTCAAGGGTCGAGCGCTCGATGGGTGTATCTTGGTACCAGTTGAGGTCGTGGCCCTTGTAAATGGTCGTCAATTTTTCAGGAGCAATGCGTAGGCCGAGGAAGGCCAGACCGGCGAGATAGTCTTCAATGGCATGGGCGACGGAGACGATCTTGCTGACCCGTGGGTGAAGAAACGTCATCCAGGACTCTGGGTTGAGATAGCTGATATTGCCGATGATGCCCCGGTAGGCGACGACTTTTAACGACATAGAGCGGGAGGCGCGCAATCCACACGCCAGTGCCCGAGGGTTGAAGGCATGGATAATGTCATAATTCTTTTGTTGAAGTTGAGCGCGAATGGCCGCCGTACCGGCTTTGTCGAAACGGTTTTTAAGCGCGATATCCCCCACCACAACCGAGGCCTCCGCCAGGCGGGGGTAGTGTTTGCCGTTGGGGTTGCACATTACATCCAGTTCCACGCCGGCACGCTTCAGCCCGATAAACAGTTCCGATTCCGGGAGGTCGCAGGAGTCTGTGAGGCACAGCACACGCAGTGGACGGTCGGGATTGTCTGATGTCATGTTGTGGTATCCGTGATAATGAACGCCCAAACTGTGGGGCTGACCGCATTTTGTTGGCGGGCCGGGTTTTGACGTAGAATACGTGTCTATGAACCAGGCGGGGATTCTATCAATGATCCCCGGATGCTCTCCAGTGATTAGCGGCTCGGGGTGATGTTCCCCAGGCTCGCATCGGTAGGAAATGATCGTTTGAAGTCTATCTGTATTGTGCGCCTCTCGGCCATCGGTGATGTCACCCACGTGATTCCTGTGGTGCTCAGCCTCCAGGAACAACGGCCGGGTGTTAAAATCACTTGGGTGATCGGCAAGCTGGAAGCGAAATTGATCGGTGATTTGCCCGGTGTTGAGTTTATCGTGTTTGACAAGAAGGGGGGGCTTGGCGCCTACTCTGACTTGCGCCGGCAAATGAAAGGCCGGCGGTTTGATGCCCTGTTGCACATGCAGGTCGCGTTTCGGGCCAACTTGGTGGCGGCCTGTATTCCCGCCAGGGTGAGGGTAGGGTATGACAAGGCGCGCAGCAAAGACCTTCACAGCCTAGTGATCAACCGGCGGATTGCACCGGCAACTGAGCAACATGTGCGCGATTGCCTGGCGAGCTTTCTGGAGCCTTTGGGGATGAAATCAGCGCCACCGCGCTGGGACATTCCACTGGAGGATTCCGATCACGCATTTGCCCGTCGCTATCTGTCCAGTGATCGAGTGAATCTGATTATCAGCCCCTGTGCCAGCCATAAGCTCCGGAACTGGCCGGTTGACAGGTATGCGCAGCTGGCTGACTACGCCATCAAGACATATGGAATGCATGTGGTGTTGGTCGGAAGTCCCGCGGTGTTTGAGGTTGATTTCTGTGCGGGTATTGAGCGTAATATGACCCAGCAGGCCCAAAATATTTGCGGCAAGGATACATTGAAGCAATTAACGGCACTGATGACCCACGCTGATTTAGTGGTGGCGCCCGATACGGGTCCGGCGCACATGGCCAGTGCAGTGGGAACCGACGTAATCGGGCTGTTCGCCGCCAGTAATCCCTATCGGTCCGGTCCCTATAACTCGTTGAACTGGTGTGTGAACCGCTATCCGCAGGCGCTTGAGACCTTTGTGGGAAAAACTGTAGAGGAGGCACGCTGGGGGATGAAAGCCGAGTTTGAAGGCGCCATGGAGCTGGTAACACTGGAGGATGTGACGTCCAGGATGGATGAATGGGTAGCCGCTCATCGTTGACGGGGCTACCCAAAGCGCTAAAGCGGGGGCATTGAATTAATTGGCTGCGTGGTAGTCCTGATAGGACTTTTCTTCGACGAATTTTGACCCCAGCGCCAGGTTAATGTCCTTTTTTACAGCGGCACGTTTGTCATTGGTAATGTAGACAGAGCGGGCGAGTTCGATAAACCGCTCGCCGAAATTCCGGTCGCGTTCACAGTCTCTGATATCGTCTTCGATTACCCACAGTTTTTCGTTAATTTCCTTAAGTTCGCTGCGAAGTCTGGCGATATCGTTGGCTTTTCCTTTAATGGCATTGTCCCAAGTGGCGCTCAGCTCAGTGAGTTCGGAGCGTACGTTCTTCAGTTTCGCTTCATCACTGATACGCTCGGATTTGATTTCGAGGATGGTGATCTTATCGAGTACCTCACCAAAGGACACAGGTACTTTGATTACGTCTGCCATTGTTTCGTCCTATTTTGTTGTAAACCCAATACCCACCGTATCACTGTCAGTTGACAGCGGTGCCGAGGGTTTTCGTCCTCGGATTGATTGGCGAATGGGGAGCAATTCTAGCAGGAAAGCGCAGGGGTATCCTATTCGGGATTGAGAAGTGATGTTTGCGTCACATGGGAGCGCTGCGAGGTGTTATTTCCCGATACAGAACGACGAAAAGATACGCCCAAGGAGGTCATCCGGGGTGAACTGCCCGGTGATTTCGCTCAGGCACTCCTGAGCATCGCGCAAGTCCTCGGCCAGCAGTTCGCCCGCAGCGTGTTCATGGAGTTGCCGACTCCCGTTGGCCAGCGCCGATCTGGCGCGCTCGAGCGCGTCCAGGTGCCGACGTCGTGCGGTGAAACGGCTCTCTCCCGTGTCGGTGTAACCCATGACGCTTTTCAGGTGTGTTTTCAGAGCATCCATCCCGTCTCCGGTGGTGGCACTCAGCGCCAGGCACAAGGGGAGGGTTTGACGCTCGCCAGCGACTTCGCCGGTCAGGTCGATTTTGTTTCGAATCAAGGTCAGTTTGCCCGGGTCGGGCAGTTGTTGCACAAAGTCCGGCCATATCTCAGCAGGGTTGGTGGCTTCGGTGCTTTGACTGTCCACCAGCAGTAAAATGCGGTCGGCGGTGTGGATCTCCTTCCAGGCCCGCTCTACCCCGATTTTTTCCACCTCATCCGGAGTTTCCCGTAATCCGGCAGTATCGATGACATGCAAAGGCATGCCATCGATGTGGATATGTTCGCGCAGCACGTCGCGGGTGGTGCCTTCTATAGGAGTGACGATCGCACTGTCACGACCAGAGAGCGCATTGAGCAGGCTGGATTTGCCCGCATTGGGGCGACCGGCAATCACCACATTCATGCCATCCCTCAGCAAGGCACCCTGGCGTGCCTCGGCAAATACCTGTTCCAGACGCTCTGTGATGCCTTGAAGATCGGCGGCGACTTTTCCATCGCTGAGGAAGTCGATTTCCTCTTCCGGAAAATCGATCGCGGCTTCAACGTAAATGCGCAGTGCGATCAGCGCTTCAACCAGTTCGTTGACCCTCTGTGAAAACGCGCCTTGCAAAGAGTGCAGGGCACTTCGCGCGGCCTGGTCGCTGGAGGCGTCGATAAGATCGGCAATGGCCTCTGCCTGGACAAGATCGAGCTTGTCATTGAGAAAGGCGCGCTCGGAAAACTCCCCTGGTCTGGCGAGGCGAGCGCCTTGCTGAGTGGCCGCTCGTAGCAGCCAGTCGAGAATGACCGGTCCACCGTGGCCCTGCAGTTCAACCACGTCCTCTCCGGTAAAGGAGTGGGGACCGGGGAAAAACAGCGCGATTCCCTGATCCAGAACCTGGCCTTCGGTGCCGTGAAACGGTAAATAGTGGGCGTGGCGGGGCTTGAGAGCCTGGCGGGTGATCTGTTCGCCAATGGCTCGAGCGTTCGGCCCCGATAAACGCACGATGCCGACACCGCCCCGCCCGGTGGCGGTAGCGATGGCGGCGATCGTGTCAGTTACGTTCGGGTTCACGGCCTAGCTTTTGACGTCCTGCCGTTCGATCTGGCGGGTGATGTAGTACTGCTGGGCAATGGACAGGGTATTGTTGGTTACCCAGTACAGTACCAGCCCGGCCGGGAAGAACAGGAACAGGAAGGTGAAAATGATCGGCATCAGCTGCATGATCTTCGCCTGAGTCGGGTCGGGCGGGGTGGGGTTCAGCTTAAACTGAACGAACATGGTCAGACCCATTAGCAAGGGCAGCACGAAGTAAGGATCTTTCACGGAGAGATCCTGAATCCACAGGAAGAAGGGGGCGTGGCGCAGCTCCACACTCTCCATAATGACCCAGTACAGTGACAGGAACACCGGCATCTGGATAAGAATAGGCAGACAACCGCCCAGCGGGTTTACCTTTTCCTTTTTATAGAGCTTCATTAGCTCCTGGGACATCTTCTGGCGGTCATCCCCGTAGCGCTCTTTCAACTCCTGCATTTTGGGGCTGAGTTTGCGCATCTTCGCCATAGAGCGGTAGCTGGTGGCGCTTAGCTTGAAGAATGCTGCTTTAATAATAATTGTCAAAGCAATAATGGCCAGGCCCCAATTGCCCAAAAATGAGTGCAGCCAGTCCAGAACCGAGAAGAGCGGTTTGGCCAACCACCAGAGCCAGCCGTAATCCACGGTCAGATCCAGATAGGGGGAAATTTCCTCCAGTTTCTGAGTGTCTTTCGGGCCGGTATAGAAGCGGGCACTGATCTGGCCTTGTTCACCGGGTGCCACCTGAGTGGAAGGACTGGTGAAACCCATCAGGAAAAGATCGCGGTTGCCGAGTTGGCGCAAGGTGTAATTGTGAGTCTGTTCAGCGTCGGGGATCCAGGCGCTGACAAAATAATGCTGCACCATGGCCACCCAACCGCCTTCTTTCTGAGTGCGGAAAGGCTGTTCGCGCAGATCGTCAAAATCCAGCTTTTTGTATTTTTCGTCGTCGGTGGTGAGGGCAGCCCCCAGGAACGGGTGAATCGCGAACATGCCTCCAGGCGCGGAGCCGGCCGCCGAGCTATCCCGCTTGATTTGACCGTAAAGGTTGGCCTGCCAGGGGGCATTGCTCTGGTTATCGATCAGGTAGTCGAGCTGTACCAGATAGTCATTGCTGTGGAAGGTGTAGCGTTTGGTGATCGTGACGTCGCCCTGTTGCAAGGTTAGATCCACTTGCAGCTCATCCTGTCCGTCTGCCAAACGATATTCTCGTTGAGCGCTCTGAAAGGTCGGGCGCCCTTCGCTGGTATCGGTGGCATTCTGGCCGACCAGCCCGCTTTGGGCGGTATAGGTTTGCAGGTTGGAGCTGTTCAGGAGAACAAACGGGTCTTCAGGCGTATTCAATTCGGCGTAGTGTTTGCGCAGCGCGGAATACACCAGATCACCCCCTCTGGGGTCGATATCGACCACCAAGGTGTCGGTGATGACCCGGATTGGCTCGCTGCCGACGCTTTGCGGGCTCGCCTGGGCGGTCTGGCCGTCACCGGGCGTGCTGGGAAGCTCATTGTCGGAGCCCGCTTCGGGTAACTCACTAACGGCGCTCTCTGCATTAGCCGCACTGGATTGCACGGTGCGGGATTGCTCGGTTTGTTCCGTTTGGCCTTCCTGGAAATCGTTATAGCGGATTACCAGAGTAAAGACGACGGCGCACATCGCCGTGATTAACAGGGTTTTTTGCCAATCCATCTTTATTTACTGCCATCAGTCGTAGGGTGAGTGGATGTCGGGTGACCCGGTACGGGGTCCTCGCCTCCGGGGTGCCATGGGTGGCATTTCAGCAGGCGGCGAGCACTTAGGTAGCTGCCGCGGCAAAAACCGTGGCGGGCGATTGCTTCTTCGGCATAGTGGGAGCAACTGGGGTAGAAGCGGCATTGATTGCCGATCCAGGGGCTTAACAGGTAGCGGTAGAGCCAGATCAGTCGCAGTGCCAGCCAACGCATGTCATCAGTCTGCCGTAGTGGGTTTGGGGGCCGATTTGCGCGCAATTCGTTGCCACTGTCGATCGAGTTGATCGTGCAGTGCGCTGTTCTCGAGGCTGTCCATCCCTCGGCGCGCCAATACAATAACATCAATACCGCCCAAGGTCGGCGCCTGATGGCGAAAAGTTTCCCGGATCAGGCGTTTCATTCGGTTTCGCTGGGTAGCCAGGCGAATGTGCTTTTTGGCAATTACCAGCCCCAAGCGGGCAGAGTCGCGCTGGTTGGGTCGAGCCAGAATCAGGAAGTACTTGTGGGAGGCGCGGAAAGGGGCGTCGGCAAACACCGACTGAAAGTCATCAGAGGTAAGCAGCCGATGTGCTTTGGGAAAAGCGTGGGAAGCCACTTAACTCTGACAACTGAACACAGCGCAAAGGCGGGCGCGTGTTATACGGCCAGCGCCTTGCGGCCTTTGGCGCGACGACGGGCCAGAACGGCGCGACCATTTTTGGTGGCCATGCGGGCACGGAAACCGTGGTTGCGCTTGCGTTTCAGGACGCTGGGCTGAAATGTTCTTTTCATGGGAATAAACCTGTCGTTCGAATTCGGTTGCCCCTGCAAGGGCGGGAAAAAGAGGCGCGATTTTATAGAAAATGCCACTGAAAGGCAACGGATTTGAAGCGTGAACGGCAACTATTGGAGGTTTTGGTTCGATTGAGAAGTTATGCTTAGCTTGCTAAAAGGTTGATAACAGGTTGTCCACAGGAATAGGTTGTTTTTTGATCGGTTTTGAGGGATGAATCTGTGGGTAAATAAAGTGGTGTTATTTCCTTAACCTATTGAAACTCAAACATTAGTTGTCATTCTTATAGCAAAAAAATGTTTCTTCCACTGTGGATAACCGCTGCGGCAGAGAGTACACTACGAATCTTTTGTGAATAATAACGCACCGGGGGGAGGTAGCTTTGCCGGAGGCCGTCTGGAAACTTTGCGCATCGAGCTTGCAGGATGAATTGCCGTCACAGCAGTTCAATACCTGGATTCGCCCTTTGCAGATCGATGAGGCCGCCGACCCCGATCAGCTTCGTCTGTTGGCACCCAATCGGTTTGTGTGTGACTGGGTGAATGAAAAGTTCTTGCACCGGATCCGGGAACTCGTTTCCGACTTTCAGGGTGATGTGCAACCATTGAGTGTAGAGGTGGGCGTCGGACAGCGGTCGGGCTTTGGTGCCGGCGTTGGTGTCGGCGTTGGTGCGGGCGCTGCCCAGCACTCTTCTCCCCCTCGCGCAGCGTCTCGCTCCGTTGAGACTGCGCCCGGCGGACACAATGGCCGCGGCACGACTTCTGAGCCAGGGGTAAAACATACCTCTGGAATAAACCCGTCTCCCTATCAGGGAATGGGGGCTGGCCGATCCGCGCCATTGACGCCCGAGCCCAGCGTCGGCACCAGTATGTCGAGTTCCCCTGGCCCCGTTGAAGCAGAAGGTGCTCTCAAGCACAACAATAATCTGAATCGCCAGTTTTCATTTGCGAGCTTTGTCGAAGGTAAATCCAACCAGCTGGGTTTGGCGGCGGCTCGCCAGGTGGCGGAAAACCCCGGCGGTTCCTACAACCCGCTCTTTATATACGGTGGGGTAGGTTTGGGGAAAACGCACTTGATGCAGGCGGTGGGCAACGCCTTGGTGGACAAGAACCCCAATGCCCGGGTTATTTATTTGCATTCTGAACGCTTTGTGGCGGATATGGTAAAGGCGTTGCAGCTCAACGCCATTAACGATTTCAAACGCTATTATCGGTCTGTGGATGCGTTATTGATTGACGATATACAGTTCTTCGCCGGGAAAGAGCGCTCTCAGGAGGAGTTTTTTCATACCTTTAATGCGCTGCTTGAAGGCGGACAACAGATTATTTTGACGTGTGACCGTTATCCTAAAGAAATTAATGGTTTGGAAGAGCGCCTGAAAAGTCGTTTTGGATGGGGGCTGACCGTCGCTGTGGAGCCACCAGAGCTGGAAACCCGGGTCGCCATTTTGATGAAAAAAGCGGATCAGGTCGGTGTTGATCTACCCCATGAGGCCGCGTTTTTTATTGCCCAACGTATTCGTTCCAATGTTCGGGAATTGGAAGGCGCGCTCAAGCGTGTGGTCGCCAATGCCCAGTTCACAGGCAGGTTGATTGATGTGGACCTGGTCAGGGAGGCATTGAAGGATTTACTCGCCTTGCAGGACAAGCAAGTAGGCATAGATAATATCCAGCGTGTGGTGGGGGAGTACTATAAGATCAAGCTCAATGATCTGCTCTCCAAACGTCGCAGTCGCTCAGTGGCTCGACCGCGCCAGGTGGCGATGGCACTTGCAAAAGAGTTGACGAATCACAGCCTGCCGGAGATCGGCGAGGCTTTTGGCGGACGCGACCATACGACGGTATTGCATGCGTGTCGCAAGATTAAACAGATGCAGGAAGAGGACGCGGATATTCGCGAGGATATGAAGAACCTGCTGCGCTCCCTGACTACCTGATATTCATTACCGATGACCTCCTGATTTCAGGAATCCCCTACAGGAAAATAGGAAGAGACCCCATGAAATTTGTCGTGTCCCGAGAAGCCCTGTTGAAACCCCTTCAGTTGGTAGGGGGGGTGGTCGAACGCCGTCAGACTCTGCCAGTGCTGTCCAACGTCCTGATGGCGATTGATGGGGATCAGTTGTCCCTCACCGGGACCGATTTGGAAGTGGAGATTGTGGCGAGATTGATGCTGGAAGAACCAGCAGAGGCCGGAGAGGTCACGGTGCCTGCCCGCAAACTCGTGGACATTTGCCGTTCGCTGCCCGAAGGTGCCGCCATTGAGTTCTCACAGGATGAACAGCGGATGGTGGTAAAAAGCGGCCGCAGCCGGTTCACATTGTCTACCTTGCCGGCCGGGGATTTTCCGAATGTTGAGGATGGTCCAAGCGACTTGCAGTTTGCTTGCCCGCAGCGTGAAGTGAAACGCCTCATCGAGCGCACGGCGTTCGCTATGGCGCAACAGGATGTGCGGTATTACTTAAACGGTATGTTATGGGAAGTCCGCGAAGGGCAGTTGCGGGCGGTCGCGACGGATGGCCACCGCATGGCGATGTGCACTCGTCCCGTTCCGGTGTCTGTGGGAGACGCTGTACAGGCTATTTTGCCTCGTAAAGGCGTGCTGGAGCTGTCTCGCCTGGTGGACGATATTGATGATACCGTGGATGTCACGCTGAGTGCGAACCACATTCGGGTAGCCACCGGGGATTACACCTTCACCTCCAAGCTGGTGGACGGCAAGTTCCCCGACTACGAACGCGTTCTACCCCGTGGCGGCGACAAGATCGTGCTGGGTCCGAGGACCGAACTGAAACAGGCGTTTGGTCGCACAGCCATTCTCTCCAATGAAAAATACCGTGGCGTTCGTCTGTTGCTTGATAGTGGCATGTTGACGATTGTGGCTAACAACCCGGAGCAGGAAGAGGCCGAGGAGCAGGTGGCGGTAGATTACGAAGGCAGCTCCCTGGAAATGGGCTTTAACGTCAGTTATTTGCAGGATGTGGCCAATGTTATTTCGGCGGACCATATCAAAATGACGCTCTCGGATGCCAACAGTAGTGCGCTGCTGGAAGAGCCCGAGGAGGGGGATTCGCTGTACGTGGTAATGCCGATGCGCCTTTGATTAAGGCGTTTCGGCGCCCTTTATGACCTTATCCCGCCTCGATATTCAATCCCTCCGCAATCTGGAGAGGGTGAAGCTCTCACCCTCTCCACGAACGAATCTGATCTACGGTGAAAACGGGTCAGGCAAAACCAGTGTGCTGGAAGCCGTGCATACGCTCGCACTGGGGCGCTCGTTCCGCAGCCATAAACATAAGCCCCTGATTCAATGGGAAAAAGATCAGTTTGTTGTTTTTGCCGAAATAGAGATGGCCGACCGCTCTGTACCCGTCGGTCTGAGACGGGCTCGAAATGGCGAAGTGGCCCTGAAGGTGGATGGGCGGCCCGTTAGCTCCCTGGCGGAGTTGGCTTCCGTGATGCCATTACAGATTATTGATGCGCACACTTTTATGTTGCTGGAAGGAAGCCCGAAGGTTCGACGTCAGTTTATGGATTGGTTGGTGTTCCACGTGGAACACTCCTTCTTTCCGGCGTGGAAAGGTGTTCAGCGTTGCCTGAAACAACGCAATAGCCTGTTGCGGCGTGATAGAATAGACTTCGACGAGTTACGTTTATGGGACCGGGAGCTGTGCCAGCTGAGCCAGCGCATTCACGAAAACAGAACCACCTGCGTTGAACTCTTTGAACCGGTTTTTCTAGCGCTGCTCGACGACTTTATAAAGTTGCCGGACGTGACCCTGTCCTACCAACGCGGTTGGGATAAGAACAAGCCATACGATCAAGTGCTGGCCGACAATTTTGAACGAGATCGACAGATTGGTTATACGCAATCCGGATCTCATCGTGCTGACTTGCGTATTCAGGTGCAGGGTCAGCCCGCCGCAGACGTGCTGTCTCGCGGTCAGCAGAAGCTTGTGGTGTGTGCCCTTAAGATCGCTCAAGGCGTGGTGTTCAACCGGCAGACCCAAGGGCGCTGTATTTATTTGGTGGACGACCTGCCCGCCGAGCTTGATATCAGCCATCGCGCCAAACTGGTGGAGTGGTTGGACACATTGGAAACACAGGTATTTATCACCGGTGTAGAGATGCAACCGCTGCTCGCGGACTGGAAAGACAGACCGGCGGCAGTGACTAAAGTGTTCCACGTGGAACAGGGGCGGGTAGTTGAAGAGCCTACTTCCGCCTCATCGCAGTGAAATCGGAGCTAGTTTATGGCAGAGCAAAAGAATTATGACTCGTCCAGTATCAAAGTGCTGAAAGGACTGGACGCGGTTCGCAAACGGCCCGGCATGTATATCGGTGATACCGACGATGGCTCCGGTCTACACCACATGGTGTTTGAAATCGTTGATAACTCCATCGACGAGGCGCTCGCCGGTCACTGCTCTGAAATTCGCGTGGTCATTCATCCTGATGAAACCGTCTCTGTATCCGATAACGGTCGCGGCATACCCACGGAAATGCACGAAGAGGGCGTTTCGGCTGCCGAGGTCATCATGACCGTATTGCATGCCGGCGGTAAATTTGATGACAACACCTACAAGGTATCCGGTGGTCTTCACGGGGTGGGCGTATCCGTGGTCAACGCGCTTTCGGAAGAGCTGAAGCTCACTATTCGACGTGAGGGTAAAGTGCACGAACAGACCTATCACCACGGCGTGCCTCAGGCACCCTTGACGGTTGTCGGCGAAACCAGCTCCAGCGGTACAGAAGTTCATTTCAAGCCGTCTGCCGAGACCTTCAACAACATCGAATTTCAATATGATTTGCTGGCTAAACGCTTGCGTGAACTGTCATTCCTGAATTCGGGTGTGCGCATTGTGCTGAAGGATGAGCGGACCGCCAAAGAAGAGGTTTACCAGTACGAAGGCGGCCTGAAAGCGTTTGTAGAGCACTTGAATGTTAATAAGACGCCCATCAACAAGACCGTGCATATCACCAGCGAGGTGCGTGAAGACGGGATTGGAGTAGAAATTGCCCTGCAGTGGAACGACTCCTTCCAGGAAAATATCTTCTGCTACACCAATAACATTCCCCAGCGCGACGGTGGGACGCACCTGGCCGGTTTCCGGGCTGCCTTGACTCGCTCCCTGAACAGCTACATTGAACGGGAAGGGCTGGCTTCCAAGGCCAAAGTGAGCACCACCGGTGATGATGCCCGGGAAGGCCTGACTGCCATTATTTCAGTGAAAGTGCCAGATCCGAAGTTTTCCTCTCAGACCAAGGATAAGTTGGTGTCTTCCGAGGTGAAAACGGCGGTTGAGCAGGAAATGAGCCAGATCTTCGGTGAATATCTGCTGGAAAACCCCAACGAAGCCAAAGCTGTGGTCAGCAAAATGATTGACGCGGCTCGCGCTCGTGAAGCGGCTCGTAAAGCCCGGGAAATGACCCGCCGCAAGGGCGCTTTGGACATTGCTGGTCTGCCTGGCAAACTGGCAGATTGCCAGGAAAAAGACCCGGCCCTGTCAGAAGTGTACCTGGTGGAGGGTGATTCGGCGGGTGGTTCTGCCAAGCAAGGGCGAGCCCGGAAAACGCAGGCGATTTTGCCACTGAAAGGTAAGATTCTGAACGTTGAGAAAGCCCGTTTTGACAAAATGCTCTCCAGCGCCGAGGTCGGTACCCTGATTACCGCGCTGGGTTGTGGTATTGGAAAGCAGGAATTCGACCCTGAAAAATTGCGTTACCACCGCATTATTATCATGACGGACGCCGACGTCGATGGCTCCCACATTCGCACACTGCTACTGACGTTCTTCTTCCGTCAAATGCGCGAACTGATCGAGCGCGGTCACGTCTACATCGCCCAGCCGCCGCTGTACAAGATCAGCAAAGGCAAATTCGAGCAGTATTTGAAGGATGAGGGCGCTTTGACGGCGTTCCTGACCCAGTCTGCCCTGGAAGGCTCCAGCCTGCATGTTCACGCTGACGCCCCCGGCATCAGTGGTGAAGCGCTGGAGAAGCTGGTGTACGAGTATCGGGGGGTGATGGATACCATCGATCGCTTGTCCCGTCTTTATCCGAGCGAAATCCTGGAAGAGATGATCTATCTTCCCTCCTTGCGGCCCGAGCATCTGGCGGATCAGGGGCATATGCAGCAATGGTGCGATCAGCTCCTGGCGCGACTGAGTCTGGATAGCCGCGATGGCAGCCAGCGTTATCGCATCACGGCCAAGGAAGATACCGAGCGACATCTATTCCTGCCGCAAGTGGAAATCATTGCCCACGGGCTCTCGACTCAATACCCGTTTAATCATGAATTTTTTGAGTCGGGTGAGTACAGATCTATTCTGGCACTGGGTGAAAAGCTTGTGACCCTGATCGAAGAGAGTGCCTATATCAAGCGCGGCGAAAAAACCCAGGAAGTCTCGAGTTTTGACGAAGCATTGGCCTGGCTGATGAAAGAATCGCGCAAGGGTTACAACATCCAACGCTACAAAGGGCTGGGTGAGATGAACCCGGAACAGCTGTGGGAAACCACGATGAATCCGGAAACCCGTCGGATGCTGCGGGTCAGTGTGCAGGATGCTATCGCGGCCGACCAGATCTTCACCACCTTGATGGGCGACCATGTTGAACCGCGCCGGGAGTTTATTGAAACCAATGCACTGGCGGTGGCCAACCTCGATATTTAATACAGTGATGCTGTTGGGGTTCGTTACTGTAACGGCTCTTTTTTCGGCCTGATTAAAAAGGCCAGCATTTCTGCTGGCCATGGATACGGCTCAATAGAGCAGGCAACAGACTAGAGGCTAAGCTCCAGCTCTATGGTCTCCCCGTCGGCAAAGTCACTGTAAGGCGCCGACCCGTTGGCGTAGGAGTTATCATCGCCCATGGCGTTGATCAGTACCCACTCCGTCTCGCCCATGCCGTTGGGGAATGTCAGTGTATGAACCTGGCCGATCGGGCTGTCTTCAATATCCTCCAGCTCCGCAAATCCCACCACATAACCTTCGCGGCCCAGGGTGATATCACAACTGCTGGCACTGGCCGAGCCGTTAACACACACAACGTTGATACTTTGCGCGGCAGGTCCTTGCGGCACCGCCGTGTCGAGTATCAGATTCACGGCGGGCAACAATCCGGTTTGAACCTCGGTGGAGAGCGCAAAAAACTGGCCGTTGTGACTGTGATTGCCATCGGCGGTAGCGGTCCACTCGATCAGCACCGCTTCTGAAGGAATCAGAAGCGTTCCGCCTTCAGTAGGAAAAGTATGGCTTTCGGAAAACACGGTTCCGGAGGGAAGGGCCGAGTTAACATCGACCATGCAGGGCAGGCTGCCACCAGAGGGGGCGAAACACTGAACATCCACCGACTCGATGGGAGTGACAGCCATGGCTATGGATACACTGCCGTTGACGGAGGAGGTGGCGTTGCCTTCGGCGAGCACTTGTTGCTGATTGTAGCTGACCGGTGTGGGTGTTTCCGCACTCCAGGAGAGCGTGGCCGTTTGTGGGTCCACATCGCTCCAGCCAGTGATGACGGTAGCGCCCTGTGCGGGGATATGTTGGGTCAATGTGTGGCTGCCGTCTGTCATAGTGACTTCGCAGGGTGTGGATGAGTCGTCCGGCAGCAGGCACTGGACAAAGTTTTCGGTAACCGGGTTGCCGAGTTCAATCACGACGTCCGCAGACAGGTCACTCTGGACGTCGCCGATCAGGCCGCTGCCGCTGGTGGCGGTCCAATTGATCGTGGCGCTGGTGGGCATGTTGATAATGGTGGCGCCTCCGATCGGTAATTGAGTGCTTTTGGTCAGCGCTGATCCGTCATCCAGAGTAACCTCAGCGATGACCGCGCAAGGGACAGAGTCGTTGTCCGGGAGCCGGCACTCCACATGGATGCTCCCGCCACTCTCGAATTTGAAGTCCCAGTTCCAGGTGGAGAAATGATCCACTTCGGCGTATACCGCCAGACCAGTGGGCGAAGTCGCCGATTCGATCACTTCACCCACACGTTCAGCATCCTCGACCCAAAGCCCCTGGCTCTCGTCAAAATGCCAGAGGGGAATCGTGCTGCCGACACTTAAGGCTTCGCCGTTGATACTGTCGAACGGCAAGTCCATTTGCAGCTCAGCCGTCACACCATCGGCCAGTTGCAGATAGTCACCGTTGGTGTTGTAGATATCCACGGTGATCATGCCCGCACTGATCAGTTCAGTCGCGTCTCCCATGGCGTCCACCGCCTGACCATTGCCGGGCATAGCGGTCAATTCGTCACTGTTGATATTCCAGGGGGTAATTTGCAGGCTGGCGGCACCCGTGGCGGGTTCACCATCCTCCGTGACAAAGGCATTGGCGGGAAAGGTGATACGGGTATTCAAATCCAGGCCACTCAAGGTACGGGCAGCTTCGATATCCGTGACAGCGATGTCGTGCTTGACGGGCGTCAGGCGTAACGTCTGTACGCCATCGTGATCGCTTGTGAAGGGCAGTGCCTGCATGACGTAGCCCTCGGCCTGGGCCTGAACCACATAACTTTCATCGGCATTGAGCGTAAAGGTGGCCCGGCCACTGTCGTCGCTCTGCTCGATAACATCGTCAATCATAACGGTGGCACCCGCCAAAAGGGCACCGCCAAAAGACTGGACGATAAAGTCGGCCTGCACAGTTTCCGCAGAGGGCGTGGAACTGCTGTGCTGGCTGCTGGAGGAAGCCGAAGGCGTGTTGTTGTTACTGCCACCACAGGCCACCAGCCCGATCGTCAGGCAGGCCAGAGTTAATAATTTCAGAGAGGCTTCGGAGCCTCGTTTCGTTAGAGAATTCATGATGATTTCCTCGTTATTCGATACAAAGAACTGGATCAGCGCGCTTGTAGAGGAAGTCGTGCTCAATGATGAGAAGGTTCAAAGTTTTTGTTTGGAGGGGGTTCAGAGTGGTGGTCGTCTACCATATAATCAGTGAGACCATAAGGTGGCAGATCCACTCCCGGTGGTAACCAGAGCCCGACTTTGCGGCAGGCAGCGGGCGTGACATAACAAGAGGTAAATTATGAAGCCGTTCAAAACCCGGTTAGGGCCGTTACTATTAGTTCCGTCACTATGGTGCGCCGCCATAAGTTCTGCGCATGCTGATATTACCCTGCCTCGCCTGATTAACGACGGCATGGTACTCCAGCGCGATGCACGGGTTACTGTCTGGGGCTGGGCGGAGGAAGGCGAGAGTGTCAGTGTTCACTTTCAAGAAAAAACCCTTCGGACGGAGGCTGGAGAGAAAGGGCGCTGGCAAATAACGCTGCCGGAGATGCCCGCTGGCGGGCCCTATACGATGACCATTACCGGCAATAACCGTTTGGAGATCAACGACATTCTCGTGGGGGATGTCTGGGTGGCGTCGGGCCAGTCCAATATGGAGCTGCCCATGCGGCGAGTGGCGCCGCTTTACCAGGAGGAAATGAACGAGGCCAATTATCCTGACATTCGCTACTTCGAAGTACCGGATCGCTATGCGTTTAAAGCGCCCGCCGAGGATCTGGACGCAGGCGAGTGGGTCAGCATTACGCCAGAAACTTTACCGCCAGTCTCAGCGGTCAGCTACTTTTTTGCCCGTGACCTCAACCGGGCCCTGGACGTGCCCATCGGTGTTATCAACGCCGCCTTGGGTGGTTCACCTGTGGAATCCTGGTTGAGCGAGGAGGCCTTGAAGCCGTTTCCCCGCCACCTCCAGGAAGCCAAACGGTGGCGAGACGACACGCTGATTGTAGAAACCGAAGCGTCTGACCGGAAACGTCAGAACGAGTGGTTTGCCAAGCGTGACCAGCGTGACGCGGGTTACCGCGATGGCGAGGCCATATGGGCCCGCCCGGATCTGGACGACAGTGATTGGGACACTATTGAGTTACCCGGCTTCTGGGGCGACGCCGACAATGCCAATGGCGTCTGGTGGTTGCGCAAGACGATCGAGGTGCCACAAAGCTGGGCCGGAAAACCCGCCTTTATGGAGCTGGGACGACTGGTAGACGCGGATGTGGTGTATGTGAACGGCGAGAAAGTCGGCGAAACCGGCTACCAGTACCCGCCGCGCTGGTACCCCCTGTCCGAAGGGTTGCTCAATGCCGGGGAAAACACCGTGGTCGTCCGGCTCACCAGCCAGAGCGGTCGCCCCGGGTTTGTGGAAGACAAACCTTATGAGCTGCGCTGGAATGAGCAACGTGTAAGCCTGGCAGGTGAGTGGCGCCTTCGCCAGGGGGTACAATTGAACGAGCTGGGCGGGCCGACCTTTATTCGCTGGAAACCCCTGGGGTTGTACAACGGTATGATCGCGCCGCTGACCCCGTTCGCGGTCAAAGGGGTGATCTGGTATCAAGGAGAGTCAAACGTGGGGCGGGCACCGGAATACCGCGAACTGTTTGCCGCCATGATCCGGGATTGGCGCCAGCAGTGGCAACAACCGGAGCAGGCTTTCCTGTTTGTGCAGCTGGCCAATTACCTTGAAGCCGTGGATTACCCGGTGGATAGCGCCCCTGCTCCAGACACTGCCGGTGACACCCAGGGTGATCGGGAACACCTGGGCGAATGGGCGAGGTTGCGCGAAGCCCAGCAAAGTGCGCTGAATCTGCCTCATACCGGTATGGCCGTGGCCATTGATGTGGGGGAGTGGAACGACATTCACCCACTGAACAAAGAGGCGGTGGGCGAGCGTCTGGCGCTGTCAGCCCGCGCCGTCGCCTACGACGAAAAACTCGTATTTTCCGGCCCGTTGTACCGTTCGATGAAACGTGACGGCCAGGCGATAACAATACAGTTTGATCACACCGGCGATGGTTTGGTCAGCTGTGACGGTCAGCCATTGGCGGAATTTGCCGTAGCGGGCGACAATCGCCATTTTGTGTGGGCCGATGCCCGTGTTCAGGGTGATACCGTGGTGGTCCGCAGCGATGCAGTGCGTCACCCGGTCGCGGTGCGGTACGCCTGGGCCAATAACCCCGACAGTGCGAACCTCTGCAATCACGAGGGTTTGCCTGCCGCGCCTTTCCGCACCGATGACTGGCCTTCGATGTAAGTGCTAACTTACGGGGAGAGCGGTACTCTTGATCGGGCTCTTCAGCACAAACGAAGAGTGCACACCGCTCACCCCGTCGATTCGCAGCAGCTTTTTCAAGAGAAACTGCTGAAACGCGTCCATATCCCGCACGATCACTTTCAATAAGTAGTCCGCCGACTGGCCCGTAATCAGATGGCACTCCAACACCTCCGGGTAGCCCGCAATGGTCTCCTCAAACGCATCAAAGCGCTCCGGTGTGTGCTTATCCATACTGATATCGATAAACGCCATCAGGTTCAGGTTCAGCTTGCGGGCGTTGAGCAGCGCCACATAACCGTCAATCAACCCGGCTTCTTCCAACTGTTTGACCCGGCGAAGACAAGGGGAAGGCGAGAGGTTAATGGCCTCGGCCAACTCCTGATTGGTAATGCGCCCCCGGGTTTGCAGCGTTTCCAGAATAAGGCGGTCAAAACGGTCAAGATCGTGGCTCATCAGCACAAAATTCCAATTAATGTTTATATTGTGGCATTAAACACCAAAAACTATTATTCAGGTAATATACTAGCAATTTATTAGCGGCCAGCAAGCCATATACTGTTACTCATTGGCTGTTAACGGAAAAACGGCGGGCTACCCGCCCGCACCGGAGTGCTCCCTGAGGTCACAAGCCTCTGCCGGACCTCCCTCCACAGGCCCAAAAGGCCCGGAACACCGCCGTTTTTCCCAGGCCATCCCCAATCGCCAACCTGCACAGCATTTTCACGGAGTTGATCATGATTACCGATCCGTCCCGCAAGTATCGCCGTTTCGAGCCCCTTGAGTTGCCTGACCGTCAGTGGCCGAACCGCGTGCTGGAAAAGCCACCCATCTGGATGAGCACCGACCTGCGTGACGGCAACCAGGCGCTGATCGACCCGATGAATATCGAGACCAAGCTGCGTTTCTTCAAAGCGCTGGTGGCGATTGGCTTCAAGGAAATCGAAGTGGGTTTCCCTTCGGCGTCCGACACCGACTTCAACTTTGTGCGTCGGCTGATTGAAGAAGACCATATCCCGGAAGATGTCACTATCGAAGTGCTGACCCAGGCACGTCGGGAATTGATCGAGCGCACCGTGGAATCTTTGAAAGGCGCCCGTCGGGCCATTTTGCACATGTACAACCCGATTGCCCCGGCGTTCCGTCGCATCGTGTACAAAACCGATAAGGCCGGGGTGAAGAAAATCGCCCAGCAGGGCACCGAGTGGGTCAAAGAGCTGACCGCGACCCAGCCGGATACCGAGTGGGTGTACCAGTATTCGCCGGAAGTGTTCTCCAGTGCGGAAGTCGAGTTCGCCAAAGAAGTGTGCGATGCAGTTTCTGATATCTGGCAGCCTACGCCCGAGCGCAAAATGATATTTAACCTCCCGGCCACCGTGGAAATGTCCACACCGAACACCTACGCCGATCAGATCGAATGGATGCACCGCAACCTCAACCGGCGCGACAGTATCATTCTCAGCGTGCACCCGCACAATGACCGTGGCACGGCAGTCGCGGCGGCGGAACTGGCCGTTATGGCAGGGGCGGATCGCGTGGAAGGCTGTCTGTTCGGCAACGGCGAGCGCACCGGTAACGTGGATTTGGTGACCCTGGCGCTCAACCTCTATTCCCAGGGCATTCACCCCGGGCTGGACTTCACCGACATCGACCAGGTGCGCCAGCTGGTGGAAGAGTGCAACCAGTTGCCGGTCCACCCGCGCCACCCCTACGCGGGCGAGCTGGTGTTCACCGCCTTTTCGGGTTCTCATCAGGACGCCATCAAAAAAGGCTTTGCCGTGCAGGACCCGGAAGGTTATTGGGAAGTGCCGTATCTGCCCTTGGACCCGGCGGACCTCAACCGCAGCTACGATGCGGTGGTACGGGTCAACAGTCAGTCCGGCAAAGGCGGGGTGAGCTTTCTGCTCCAGCAGCAGGCGGGCTACGAACTGCCGCGTCGTCTGCAAATTGAATTCAGCGGTGTGGTGCAGCGGGTCAGCGATTCCACCGGCAAGGAGATCAACAGCGAAAACATCTACAAACTGTTTGATCAGGAATACCTGCAGGTAGATGCCCCGTACCATTACACCAGCAGCCGGGTCAGCGACTCGGAAACCGGCTCGGTCGATACGTTGATCCTGGCCAAGTACCGGGGTAGTGACGTCGAGTTGAACGGCAAAGGCAACGGACCGATTGATGCGGCCGCCAAGGCGTTGGGCGAGCATGCCGACACCACCATTACCGTGGTGGATTACCACGAACACGGTTTGGGCGCCGGTTCCGATGTGGCAGCGGTGTGCTACGTGGAAGTGAAAGTGGGGGAGCGCAAACCGGTGTTTGGTGTCGGCCAGGACAAAAATATTGTCGCGGCCGCCATCAAAGCGCTGATCAATGGCGTGAATCGGGACCTGTCCCAAGGTTGATACAGCTTCAATCTAGAGAATCCGGGACGTATCCCGACCGGATTCTCTGCTTTATTCTTTGGCGGGAGATTTCCCTTGAGCGAAACCGAATTGCGTGACCATTTGGCGGTTGAGCGCACTCACCTTTCAAACGAGCGTACATTGTTGTCCTACATTCGGACAGCGTTGTCGCTGATTATCAGTGCAGGCGTGGTCCTGCAGTTTCTACGCGAACACCCTGTACTGACAGCGCTGGCATGGCTTGCCATCCTTGGCGGTGTCCTGATCGGGGTGATCGGTGCTTACCGTTTTTTCAAAGTGCGTAGCCAGATTCCTCGGGCGCGTGGCTGAATAAAATCATAAAAAGCGCCGGTCGATTAAAATACGGCTATTCCAGGAAAATGAAATATTGTAGGAAGTTCAGCCTAATTTTCTAGGATTTATGCCGATGCCAGAAAATAATAACGGGATTCAAAGGTGAGAATTCGCCTTTTACAGGCGTTGAAATTTAGGCCATAAACTCATTGTCTTAGTCTTGAATTGTGCCACAGGCTGTGCAAAGATCCTTATCAAACCAAGAAAAGTCTGCCATATACTTATCCTAATCAACCAACACGGACAGGCATTTTTGGTTTCACAATAACACTAACTTTCCATAAGCATTAACGTGTAGCTATACACTGCTAAAGAATATAAATATTACTTAATCCAAATAAAAAAGTAGTCGTCGAGGGAGACAAAATGTTTAATAAACGTATGCTGTCACTGGCGGTGTCGCTGGTGGCTGGTGGTTCCTTCCCCCTTATTGCCCAGGCTCAGAATGAGTCGAATGACAATGCTCCGTTAGAGGAGATTGTGGTTCAGGGTGTCCGTGCCGCAGAACTCAACGCCAGAGAGATCGAGCGCAATAAAGACGTTTTCAGCTCGGTGATTTCGCAGGATGATGCGGGCAACTTCGCTGACCAGAATGTGGCTGAAGCTCTGCAGCGCCTGCCTGGTGTGACCATCCAGAAAAACGATGGCCAGGGTGAATTCGTTAACATTCGCGGCATGGGAGCCGGCTTCGTCGGGGTGAGTATGAACAACTCCGAAATGGCCAGTGCCAGTGGCGACGGCCGGGCGGTGGGCCTGAACACCATCCCTGCTGACCTGATGGGATCCATCGAAGTGTTCAAGTCGCTGACACCGGATATGGACCTGAACTCGATTGCCGGTCGCGTTAACGTGAATTCTGTAACCGCCTTTTCCCGTGGAGAAGACAGTTTACGACTGACGTTGCAAGGCGCCATGCACGAGCAGCGCGGTGAGTTCTCTCCGAAGGCCACGCTGATTGGCACCAAGCTGTTTGCGGATGACACCATCGGTCTTGCGGTGTCGCTTTCCCATGAAGAGCGGGGCACAGAGGTCAACCAGATTACCAACGAAGATGGTCTGCGTTACATTCGTCCCGCTCGGCCTGGGGTGGGTCCGAGCAGCGACTATGACGGAAACGAATACTCCTCCCGAGATTACGCGGATAATTATTTCTACAACTTCGAGGGTGAAGATACGCTGGGTGCGGATCCTTACTTGCAGCAGCCACGTATGCTAACGCCCAATAATTTTGAAGTTCGCCAGGACGAAAGTGTCCGTACCCGCAACGCGGCGACGGTGGACCTGGGCTGGCGCCCCAGCAGTGACCATGAATTTAGTTTGCGGGTCGCCCACACCGACTATACCGATGAAGAGCTGACCCTGCGCGAGTACTATAATTTTGGTGCTGGGGATGAGCGTTATATCAGCTACGTCAATCCCGACTTCGAACCCTATGCGTCGGTGGGACTGCCTTACGAGGGGCTGTTTGCGGTGGGCAACGCCGACTTGCAGCATCGCATCTACATTCAGGAAGCGAAAGATAAAAATACCACGATTACGTTCAACGGTAAGCACACCTTCGCAGACTCCTGGCACGTCGATTACGAATTCCACACCTCCGACAGTGAGCGTACCAACCCGGATGACCGGCGTATTCAGTTCCGCCAACGCTATCTTCCGATGGTGGGTCAGCTGGACAAGGAAAACCTCATTGCGCAGATTATTTCTTCCAGCCAGCTGGGTTTCCTGGCCGACAGCCAGGATACCGTTTACCCGGAATCCGGTATTCCTGGAACCAATGGATACAGTGGCCAGCGCCCCTATGTGCTCGGTGATCGCTACCAACCGGGCATGGACTACGACAACCTGTATCTTGAAGATGGCCTGAGGGAAGATGAGCTGCAACAGGTTGAGTTGAATCTGGAGAAAGAGTTCTTCGGTGGCTGGCTCAATTACATCAAGGGTGGTGTCATGCTCAAAGAGCGTGACCGCAATCGTGAACGTGTTGCCCTCAACGTCAATCCGACCGACTACCCAGACGGCTGTGAAGGCGATCGGGATTGTTTGAACTGGGCCAATACCAGCATTGGCCTGGCGGATTTCGATACCTACACGCCGCGCAATGATCGTTTTGATCACGACTTTGTCACGGTCGGTCAAGCCGAAACCGTTATTGCGGCTACACGGCGTATCCCCGAGTGGCTGGACCCGCTGCGCTCCGGTGCGGCGAGTAACAGCCAGAACTATCGGTTGTTCGAGGACACGCAGGAAGCCTACCTGATGGCGGAATTTCAGATCACCGATAACGCCACTCTGATTACCGGTGCCCGCTATGTCAACACGGAATACGGTTCCACCGGTTACCTGACGTTACGGCATGATCGTTTTCAGGAAGATGAGGGCTTTGTTCGCGATATCGTAATGCCGCTCACCGATCCCAACGGTGGTGAATTTGTTACCAACGAATACGACGGTATCTATCCAGGTGCGCACCTGCGCTGGGATGTGACCGATAACCTGCTGGCGCGTGCGTCCATCTGGACCAGTTACACTCGCCCCAGTTTTGGTCAGGCGGCCGCGCGTGCCGAGTTCAGTGATCGCGTTAAATTGTGTCGGGCCACGCCTCTGAACGAGGGCACCAGCAATGAGCGTGACCGCTGCAGTGACAACATCAAAGGCGAACTGGGTATTCAACCGGTCCTGGGTGATGATGGTTTTGTTCGTCAGATTTCCGAGGAACTATCGCTGGCACCCGGTGGCAATGCGCTTGATCTGGGCAACACCGATCTGGTGGCCATGGAGGCGACAAACTTTGATGCGTCCTTGAGCTGGTACGGTCCAAATGGTCACTTCTTCGAAGCGGCCGTGTTCTACAAGGACATTTCCGACTACGTGGTGGACGTTCGTGGCCTGAGCATGACAAGCGACCAAATGCCACAGAATGTACAAAATGCCTTAAACCAACTTGACTCTTCCGATGGAGGCCTGCCTACCTACGACAACTTCACACAAAATCTCTTTCAAATTGGTGACGACTTTGTGTTCCACAACGTCAACACCACCATCAATGGTGACAAAGCGAAAGTCTACGGGCTGGAGCTGAGTTATTCCAAGTTCTTTGAGAATGGTCTCTTCCTGAACTCCAACCTGACACTGCTGGACAGCGAAGCCGACGCGGGCGACACCGTTCGCGCCGAAAAAACCGCCATGCCCAACCAGGCGGACCTGACCGCTAACCTGACCCTGGGCTGGGAGAACGAATATTTCTCCGCACGGCTGATCGGTAATTTCCGCAGTGAAATACTCACCCAGATTGGCACCTGCTCCCAGGCGGATATTAATCGCGATACCGAGTGGGCTCGCGTCAATATGGCCGGAGCCGAAGGTGCCTTGTCGGGCGCCTCTGGCGACGGCACCATCTATCATGAGTACTGTCAGCGCTGGGCCGATGTTTTCCAGGACGATGTGGCCGGACTGGACCTGAAAATGACGTACAACCTGACGCCGGATGTCAAATTCTATCTGGATGTCCTGAACGTAACCGAACATGAAGATGTGTTCTTCTATCGCGGGGATACTTTCTCCAACGGTAACGAGGCTGTAGAAAAACGATTTCCGGAAATCGCTCCATCCTAGCCCCTTATCAATTTATGTCTGGCTAACATTT
>NZ_JBNJLT010000003.1:0-443689 GCF_050113635.1 Marinimicrobium sp. ARAG 43.8 | reverse complement strand
TTGATGTTGCCCAAGGCGTCGTAGTCGACGTTGACCTGCTCACGGCCACTGACCTTGGACCACTTCAGGCGGTTGAGCTCGTCGTAACCGAAATCCTCTTGTACCGGCTCTTCACCATGGTAGTCATAGCGGTGTATGAGGTTGCCCAGTTCGTCCCATTCGTATTCCTTATCCTGCAGTTCCCCGAACAGGCCATTGAAGAGGTCGGCGCGCTGGGTCCGGAGTCGGCCGGTGGCCGAGTAATAACTCCGTTCAGTGGTAATGCCGTTGCCTTGGCGCGAGCGAGTGACGTTGCCGCGCAGGTCCATCTCCAGCACTTGGTAGTAGCGGCTGCGCGGGGCGCCGTTGAACTCCACCGCGTCCACCACTTCCCGCAGGTAGCCGTATTCGTTGTAGCGGTTTTCGATGCCGTTGTCCTGCCAACTGCCGTCGCCACCGGCGTCGAACTCCTGATGGACACGCCCAATGCTGTCGTAGGTGGTGCGCGCGAAGTAGTGCTCCATGCGGCCGTTAGCCATTAAACTGGTGGCGGTGACCGAGGGCCGACCCAGGTTGTCGTAACCCTGAGCCTGGCGGTAGCCGTCGCTGGCCTCCACCTTGATCAGGGCGCCGGGCGGCACCAGCCATGTGGTACTGTCCTCGGGGTTGTCGAACTCGGCGGCCTGCCAGGTCTGAGTGTTGTTGTAGTGCCAGTTACTCTGACCTTCCAGCTCACTACTGGCCAAATAGTCGCTGCGCTCCACTCGGCGGCCCAAATCATCGTACTTCATCTCTGAGCGCTGACCCTTGGCGTCTCTCTGTTCGATCAGATCACCGAAGGCGTTGTAGGTATAGCGCCACTTTCCTTTATCCGGGTCGTTCATGTAAGTTTTGCGGCCGAGCCGATCGTAACGCACTTCGGTTTCTACGTCGTCCACCTCTGGGCCACCACGGATGACAAAGCGCAAGTTGCCCTGAGCATCGTAGTGGTAGTGGAGTTGGCCTTCCATAGCGTCTTCAACCTCAACCCTTTCGCCCAGAGCGTTGCTAACCTCTTTCTTGGTCTGATGCTTGGGATTTGTGGTTGTGGTAGTGAATCCGTCATAAGTGACCTGTACCGGTACAGCAACCCCCGGTAGCTCCGTGCTCACCACCCGGTCCAGCAGGTCGTAAGCCATCTCGGTCCAGTATTGCGGGTAACCATCGTGGGGTTCGGACTTGCGTACCACTCGCCCGGTCCGGTCATACTGGGTGTCGACGTAGGTCCAGCCGCCCTCGAAGGTGCGCCCGGCCTCACGCACTTTGCGGCCCAGAACGTCAAAGCAGTTGATGCTTTCACTGCCGCCGGCCCGGGTGGTTCGTGACTGGGAAACGGCTACAGCCGGGCAGTGGTGGCCTGCCGCAGCCATGAGCGTCTGGCTCCAAGCCCCGTCGGGGCTGTAACTGACAATCTTCCGACCAAAGGGGCTGTACTGGGCCTGCGCTACCTGGCCCGTCAGGTCGCGCACTTTGGTGGGCTGACCCCAGGCATTGCGTTCAAGCACCTCTTCGGTCACCTGGTCGTAGGCGTTGATGCTGCGCGTGCGGTAGCGGCCGTCCTCGTACTCGGCGTGTTCGCTGCGTGTGCGCTCCTGCCCATCCTGAATAATGGTCTGGGTCACGCTGGTCTGATTGCCGTAAGTGTCGTAGTCGTAAGTCGTCGTGAGCGTTTCGTCAGCGGCCCCCTCCGGCTCCACCGTTTCCGTCTCCAGTAGACCCGCATGCACGCCGCTTTGGTAGTAAGTAAAGGATGAACGGCGCACACTTTCGTCCATCTCCCCGCGCAGAGCACGGCGCCTGGTCACCGTGGTGGCCGTGAGCCGGCCCAATTCATCGTAGTCGGACAAGCCGCGCTCGTATTGGTTGTGGAAGTTGAGCGTTTCTCCCGGGCCGAAGATGTTGGTCACCTCCTTGGTAAACGTCTTTCCGCCACCTTCAGTGGTGGTGCTGATTTCCAGAGGATTGCCGGAAGTGTCGTAGACGTTGTCGGTGGTGACGGTTTGCAGTAGTTCGCCCTGAATCTGACCTTCTTGCAGCAGTTCGTAGCGCCGTTCCACAGACTGAGCGATAAAAGGCTGATAGGGCTGGTTGGCAGTTTCGCAGGTCGCGACGCCAGCCAGCGGGAGATTGCAACCCTGCAGGCCCCAGCGGTTTTCCGCCTCGGACAGCAAATGACCCTGTTCGGTTTTGACCTCCGTTCGCAGAGGTACGCCGATGAAAGGGAAGTCCTGGCGGTATTCGGTGGTGGTGGTCACTCCCGTCTGCTCGTCTACTGTGCTCACATAGCGAAAGCCCAACATGCCCCGGCCTTCCGCCTGGCTGCGGGCCTGGCCGTAGTAATAGCCGATGTGGCTTTGGGCCTGCGCATCCACCTCGCCCGTATAGGGGTCCAGGGCTGGGGCATTGCCTGAGACCCGGGTAACCACCTGCATGGAACCCATGACTTCCAGCACTGGGCTGCTCTTGTCCAGCATCAGGTTACCTTCGGGCAGCTCCCAATCACCATTGAGACCGGCGTAGAATTCGGCCGAATCGGCCACTGTGTACTCCTCGCATGAGGGGTCCGGATTGTAGCCGGTGTCGGGGTGGTAGCTGGGCTCGCAGCGCTCCTGAATGACGCCTGCCACCTCTCGGCGTGCGTAGTGATGGCTGGTGGCCAGGGTGCCATAATGAATGTCGGTGCGCGCCCCCAGGCCATTGTGGATCGCGGTGATGACGTTGAGCGGTTCACCACTTTCAGCGGCTTGGTAGGTGTTGATTCGATACGAGTTGTCACCATCGAGGCGACTCTTGGCAACCCTGATCCGGTCCAACCGGCCATCACCGGTAATATCGGCCATCATCTGAGTGTCGTCTTTGATACCCACGTCCGTGGCGATGAAGTACGGCGCTCCGAGGGTACCACCTTCCCAACGACGCACCATCAGGTCGCCCGACTCGAACCAAACCAAATCGGCAGCACCGTCGTGGTTGTAGTCCACCAATTGGATATTGGCCTTTTCCGGCAAGGTGTCAATGAACACCTCCTCGGCCAACTGCAGCTTGCCGTCCGACCCCTGGCCTTTGCTGAAACGGTAGCTGTAGTCAGCGCCATCCTCGATGTTGTCCTTGCGACGTTCGATCACCAGGTCGGTCATGCCATCGCCATTCAGGTCGGCGGCATGCAACTTGTGCTTCAGCTTTGCGTGGCGGTCTACGGCGTCACCAGAGCGCTCTTCCTCGTCAAAATCCCTGGACGACTGCTCAACGTCCAGGAGCTTGCCATGGTTGATCAGACTATCGCCGTCAAGCGTCACCAGATAAGCGCGCGTGTGCTGCTGAATCATTCCAAAGCACCGGCGTCCGCCCCGGGTGACAAACTGGCGTTCGATTTCAACGTCAACCAACACCAGATTAACCCGGCCGTCGCCATTGAAATCTCCAGCCAGGTCCGGAGCGAAATAGCTTTCATGGGAGTAACAGGTGTCATCATAGCGTCTGTTCGTTTCCTCCCACCCGTCATGCTCCCAGGGTTCCAGCTCGGGGGGAGTAATCGTTTCTTTATCGCCGAACCGATAGTAACTACTGCGGCTAGGGTCCTTGGTCGGATCCGGCTCCATCAACCGGTATCCATCGTCGCCCAGTGCATCCACCAGGCCATCGCCATTCAAATCAATAAAGCGCAGATTCTTTTCCGGAAGATCTACATCCCACACACGAGTCGACGAAAAGCTCCAAGTACCCTCACCGCTCGGCCGCGATAGATAGATACTCCAGTTGCTCCTATTCTCATCGTAGTAAGCCAGGTCTGCGCGCCCGTCGGCATTGTAATCAAAGACCTCGGTGCGATATGGCTTGGATACATCTCTAGTTGAGGCAGCTGTGCGCTTTCGACCGAAGCCGCCCTCGGTGGCCAGCACATAGCTCCAGCGTTGGTTGACCTGGCTACCAAATGTCCATTCCAGCTCCTGCCACAAAAAGTCCATCCGACCGTCGCCGTTAATGTCCGCTGGCCGGTAGTCCGTAAGCACGCGCTTTTCCCCTTCGCCCAATGCCACAGAGCTGCTGAGTTCCGGGTCGACGCTGTGCTCAAACAGCGTCCAATCAAAACGGGTGGCGGGCCGACAGGTTTCCATGCCGTCCAAGATGGCGCATTCCTCAATGGACTGCAGGTAGCTGGTTGAACTAAAGTCCGTCGACGCTGCGGGGAAGTTGAACTTGTAGCTACGCAGAAGGCGGCTATCGTCGTTCACCTCGATACGCTCCAGACGCTTGTTGTTCACGAACGAATAGCCACTCACGTAGCCCTGCCTGACGTCCAGACGATCCGTGTATTCGAAATCCACCTGAGCGGCGCCGTCGGCATAGCGGATACTGTCAATACGCAGACCACCATCGGTCCGGTAGTCGTAGTCGATGCCGTTGCCAACACTGTCTTCGAAACGGCTTTGTGCCCAGGTCAGCACTTTGCCGTCCTCGGTCGCCTTGCGCGAACCGGTGGACTTACCGTAGTAGCTCAGCGAGCCATCCTTGCGCTCCACCGTGAAGTATTCGGGGTGGCCTGCCCTGCCGCCCTGGGCGGTGACCAGTGCAAAGCTATCGATTTCCGTGCGGTAACGGCTGTTTACCGCACCATATTCACCCTCAACCACCACCAGGCGCTGGCCATCCAGACAGAACCGGTCCTCACTGCTCCAGGTAATGGGCAGGAACTGGCCGTCCTGAGCGGGAGTCTGACGGCACCGACTGATGGCGGACAGGCCAGAGAGTCTCCAACCTTTGCCCAGCAGGCCATTGCCGCCCTGGCTGGAGTAGTCGACCGACAGGCTTGGCACCACGCCAGCCGTACCCGCTGGCAGCGCAATAGGAAGACTGTAAGTGGCCGCACCGGACTCATTGACGCGGAACTCACCGTCGCTGGAGCCTACCTGATCCGAAATGGCTGCCGTCAATTGAGGCACTTCCGGCATTTGACCCGGCGCCATAGACTCCGCCACCACGCCCTGACTGCATCCGTTCGTACAGGCATCAAGGCCGGCCAGAAAGGCATCGCGGTTGCTCATGCCGCTGCCGTCACTATCGTCGTCGCCGGTCTGGCCCTCAATGCTGCCAAAAAACAGGATCTCCCACCAATCTGGCAAGCCATCGCCATCGCAGTCGCGTAGCAGCTCATCCACCTCTTCACAGCCCAGCGCTGGCCATTCGGCCTGAGGCTGATAGTAGTAGTCGAAGCTCTGGGACAACATGGCATCGTTGGCTGAGGCGTATTCGTTGGCGTCCGCAAACAGCGCCGCCATCGAGGCCCGGCTGGTATTGTCGCCCAGCATGGTGAGCAGCATCGCACGGGTATAGGTGACACCACCCAGGTTAAACGCGGGCTGACCCTGGTTTGGAAAGGCGCGCGCGTAGAGAGCATCGACAAACCCTGCATTGCTCAGAGCCGAAGGGAAGTTGGCCTGGCCGGTATTGGAGGAGAGAAAAGCATTCGCGACCTCTTCCAGACTGGCTCGATTAACCAGGGCATAGGTCCAAAAGGTCAGGGACTCCTTATTCAACGACAGAGGCGGCTGCAACAACAGACGGTAAAGGCGCGCCACGCGCAAGTATTGGTGCCGCTGAGCTTCGCTCGGCTGCCAGTTCCTGTTGTCCAGATCAGAGGCAAGCAGCGAATCATCCTGGCTGTCCCAAACCAGGACGTCCGGCCCCAATATGCCTCGACCCAGAGCATGAATACGACCGTCGGTGGTGGTGAAATAGATTGTGCCCTGGCTGTCACCGGCCAGCACTGGTGAATCCTGGATCTGTCCGTCCGTTGCGTATTGCCATTTGGCTGTGCCATTGATGGCATTGATGGCGTAGAGCGTACCGTCCATAGAGCCTTGGTAAAGGGTACGACTGCTGTCCAACACAGGCGATGACAGCAGCGGACCACCAGTGCCGAACAGCCATTTGCGGTTACCGGAAGGTGTAATGGCATACAGGTTATGGTCGCGGCTGGCGGCATAAATGGTGCCGTCCACACCATCCACCACTGGCTTGGCGCGCACCTCTCCCCCGGTACTAAAGGGCCAGCCACCCCGGTTCTTGCCGGTGGCCGGATCTACGGCATACACCGCATTACCAGAGCCCACGTAGATAGTGCCATCCGCGCCCACAGTGGGCGCAGAGTCGGTGAGACTAAGGGAGGCGGTCTCGTGGTCACCGTAGACACGGATACTGGCCTCGGCGCCGTTGGGGTTTTGCAAAGTAACATTCAGGCCCAGCTCGAACAGGGCGTCATAAACAACCGACAGGTTCTCCAGGGGCACTTGCAGTTGCGGTCCCTCCTGCCAACCCAGATTATTGACCGTGGCGCTGATAGCGCCGTCGTGAACGGCGTTAAGCGTCACCTGTGCTCCGGGGTCCAGACCGATACCGGCCAGCAATAGACAGCCGCCGTCACAGGCCAGAGCTGCCGAAGACAGATAGGGTGGCAGCACCTCTACCTGGCGTTGTACGCCTGCCTCGCTACAACCGATGGGGTTGCAGGCTTTTACTTGATAGGTGTACCGGCCCACCGGCATGTCAGTGCGCGTGCGCTTGAGCAACTGGCCGCCACCCACTGCCTGCCATTCTGTGTCAGCTTCCAGGCCGCCCGCCTTTTCTTCCAGCTGGTAATGGGTTGGATTGGGCCGGGTTTCGTTCGCCGGCCAACTCAAGGTGTAGTTGCCGGTGACATTCTCAGCCGGTTCGATCAACAGGTCTGTCGGGGCGGACGGTGTGTCCAGCACCACACTCACTGATATGACATTGGATGGTTCGCTGCAGCCCTTGAAGTTGCACGCCTGCACTTCGTAACGGTAATCGCCTGCATTTTGGTTAGGTGCATAAAAAGACAGCGTGTTGGTATTTTGCACCTCATCACCGTTTTCGGTCAGACGATAGGTGCTGGCGTTGGCCACGTTCGACCAGCTGAGCGTGTAATAGCCGGTGTAGTCTATGAGGTTATCGCTCTGGTTATTAACCTCCAGTGCCGGGGGTTTAGTCGGTATGGACACAACGGCGACGTTTACCGTCACTGCATCGGACAGGCGGCTATCGCCATCGTTATCGGTAGCTCGGGCAGTGAACTGGTAGCTACCGGCGGCGGGTGCGGTCCAGCTCTTGGTGTAGGGCGAGTTGACGTCCACGCCCAATGAACTGCCGTTAACAAAGAATTCCACTTGGGCAACGCTGCCGTCGGCATCTGAGGCGGCAGCGGTCAGCTGGAGCGTATCACCCTCTTTTATATCGGTGTCACTGAGCTGCAAACTGACACTGGGCGGATCATTGGCTTTGAGGGCAATCAGGCTTTCCGCTGACAGGCCGGTCAAATTCAGGTTGTCGGTAGCTTGCACCCAAAGGTGAACCTTGTCGTCCGCCACCGCTGGCGTCCAGAGCAGGGTGTAACACTGACCGGCACCGGCGCACTCGCCAGGTGTCAACACCCCGGCGCCAAGTTCCTCCTGCGTACCACCGCTGTATCGACTATAAAAATGCAGAGAAGCAATGCTGCCGTCGTCGCTCGCGCGCGCTTTAAGCATGACCTCCTCGCCCAGGCGTAACACCTCACCACCCGCCGGGTATTCCAAAGTCACACTTGGCGCTGTGCTGACCTGGATATTGATAGCACTCGACGCACCGATGGCACTTTCGTTATCAAAAGCGATGGCTTGCAGGTCGTAACTGTCGACCGCCTCCGGCGTCCAGGTATAGGTGTAAGGCTTACTGCCAATTTCAGCCAGAGTGCCACCGTTAGCGGTAAAACGCACCTTGTCAATACTACCGTCGCTATCCGAGGCAGTGGAGGTGAGGGTCACGCTGTCACCTTTGGCCAGGACGGTTTTGTCTACCGATAAGCTGGCCGTGGGAGGCTGATTGTTGGTGACGTTGATGAGAATCGTACTGGAATTTTTTTCGGCATCAAACACGTCACGAGCCTTGGCCCAGACCAACACCTGGTCCGCTGCCCGCGCATCCCAGTTTGCTACCCAACTATTGCCGGATAGCCTGCTTGCGCTGCGCGTGTCGGTCGTGACAGTACCACCGATTGTATATCGAATGTAAAAGTCGACGGACTCCACTCCGTGTTGATCAACAGCGGAGGCGCGCAACGTAACCTTGTCGCCAGGCCGAAAGCCGACACCATCAGTGGGCGATTCCAGAGTGACTTGCGGCGGTTCATTGACGGGCACCGCTACCGACTGCACATTACTATAACCGGAGCATCCAGCGGCGTTATTGCAGGCGGCGACGCGATAGCGGTAAGTCGAGCCGGCGGGCCGTGGCTCACTCTCCGTGTCGTAGGCATTCGTGCTTAGCGGGATGTCGGTCCAGGCAGCTCCGTCTTTGCTCTCTTGCAACAGGTAGTAGTCGATTGTGCTGTTGCTGGGTTTGGACCAGCTAAGGAGATACTTTCCATCGGGCGCTATGGCGGGCGCAATGGTATCGAGCGCTGGGGTCCTGGGAGCGGTTACTTTATTGACAACAACCGTGATGCTGCCGGAGTCGGCTTCCTGTACTTCACAACAATGACCGCCACCAGGGTACCAGACGCGCTGGACACTGGCCTTATAGTCGTAAGTGCCACTCTCTCTCTGTACCGTGACAGAAAAACTGTTTGCATCAGTCGGGTTTTCGGAAGCAATTCTTTGCCAGGTACCAGATGGCCGCCTTTCATAAACCACATAACCGAAGTTATTGAAATTACACCGATAAGGACAAGTGAGCTCGGCAGTCACTGTGATGGTATACTCGCCATCGAGGCTTTCGTTGACATTACTGCGGATCTCAGGAGGCCATACGTCCGCAAGAGTTGACTCTGATGCACAGGCCATAACAATAAATAAGGCAGCCACCCCTGCAAGAAAATTCATAGGGGTTTTGCAAGAAAAGAACTTATCCATGATTTGCATCCGATTTTCTTGTATGGTCCGAGCCATTCAGTCCGAGATGTTTTTATATTTCCACGCGCTGTATTGCCCTACTGGGCCAGTTCCCGCGTCCAAAGCAGGCGCGCCTCATCCGGCGTTGCATTTACCGCCAGCGCATAAAGATAACCACGAGTACTGTGTAAGACCAGGGCGCTCTGAGCCTCCACATAGACTGGAGAGGCCACCAGTCGCTCACCGTCAGGCAGTTGATAGCGCCATAGCAATTGGCCATCGCTGACATTGAGTGCCAGCACTTCCCCACCATAGCTGGCCACAAACAGGCTTGAACCGTCGCGGTTCAATACCGGCGAGGCGATTACCGCAGCATCCGTCTCCACAGTCCAGTGGATGCTGCGATCGGCATTCAGGGCGTACACCCGGCCAGAGCCACCGTCGTGGGTCAGGCCGCCGGTATTGGCGCCAACGATGATCAAATCTTCCACGAACAGGGTCTTGCCCTTAATAAGACCGGAGTTTTTCAGAGTCCAGGCCAACTCTCCATTAGCGTCAATCTTGCGGAAGCTGCCATCAAAACTGCCGAGATAACTGCTGCCTTCGGGAGAGACAGACAGCGAAGAAGCGATATTCTCATCTGTCAGCGGCGCTTGGCTGGGGCTTTCCCACAAACTGGGCTCAGGCGGCAGTTCCAGACGCAGCTCCAGGGGCTGGCTCAGGCTTTCGCTGCCGTTGTTGATTGTGAGGGTGTAGCGAGTAGAGATAACCGGGTTAACGGTGACGCTCGTGTTGCGCGCAAGATCCTCCAGCACCGTATCATCCACGTCATTGCGCAAACTAATGGCACGTGCGCCCTGCACATGCCAGAACAGCTGGGCGGTTGCACCCGGCTGGGTAAGCACCTGCGGCGAAGCACTGAAGCCCAGGATTTTCAACTCAGGCTGCTCCTGTGGATCGTAAGGATCACTGCCCGCCTCCAGCTCTTCAGCGTCGGTAAAACCATTGCCGTCTGAGTCTCTCTGCGAGGGGCCACAGCCATTCTCATCGGCAAACTCGTCCGCAGGAGTGTCCGGGCAGGCGTCCGCGTAGTCGGGAACACTGTCACTATCGCTATCCAGAGCCAGGGTAATTTGCGCCTGGGTAATGTTGCCCGCATGGTCGCTTACGCTGGCTTGCAAATGGGTTGGAGCTTCCGCACTCAAACCGCTCGAAAGAGGGCAATGAGCTAAATCGTCCAATTGTGTGCAGGACACACGTTCACCATCAGCCGCCAGTTGCAGGCTGGAGGTATCCAATGAGAGGTTGTCTGTCAAGCGCAGTTGGACGATGGGGTGTGCATCGGCCAACGGTCCACCGTCAACCGGGTATACGAAGTCCAAGTCCGGTGGTGTCTGGTCCAGACTGATCTGCACCGTTTGGCTGGTCTCGTTTCCTGCCAGATCCTCGACGGTAACGGAAAACATATGGTTCCGTCCGTCATCGGAAATGTTTAGCGGCCCGGGGCAGGTCGACACACCGCTGAAGTCGTCAGTACAGGTGAAGGTCACGGTAACCGGTGACTGATGCCAACCAGCAGCGTTGGCCTTCGGGGAAACAACCGTGTCAATGGTCGGCGCAACATCGTCGGTTCCGATGATCTGTAGCCAGAACCCACTGCCGGGCTTCCCATTGAGGGTTACCGACAATTCATTCTCGGTTTTCAAGTGGACGTTAGCTTCAAGCACATCCACGTTCCCACCGAAATGCTTCGGTTTGAACAACGAAGAACCATTAAATATAACAGTGCCGGACGTAACCGGCGCTGTCGAGCCCGGGCCATTCAGAATTAGGACTTTATAAGCATCACCAGCCAACGGCGCAGAAAAAGTCAGGGTTTGTTTGGCAGGTTTCCCCGGGGAGCGCACAAACTCCTGGCCGGGCAGGACAGAGAATTCGCCAGCCAGGGAGACACAGGATATCAAGGAGAGGCAAACGATAATTGCGCAAGCGCGCCATTGGAACGGAGCTTCCATTCTCTTTCCCCAAAACTGTAATTTTAAGTATTTTGAGCCAGCTTCTTTAACCAGAGGACTAGAAGCCATAGTTTTACGTAAAAGATAACACCAGTCGATAATAATCGCAACAACCCGCTTTTGACACATCGCCACCATCCATTGCCGAATCACTGCAGGGCTGCTATAACGGGGAGCGGATGGTTTCAACACCTTACGCGAGTTGCATTAGGCCGCTGAGATGTTGGAGTAGCGAGCGTACTGATGGTCACAACATATATAACTATCACCCTATTCCGATGAGGTACGGCTCAACCTTGAAGCCCCGCAGGAAAAAGTATTTTTAGTTCCCAGGACCCGACAAGGACACATCAAATGCGATTTTTATCAACGGTACTGATCTTCTCATTGGCTGCCCTTAGCGGTTGCGCCACCAATCAAGGACCATCACAGGTCAGAAGCGCCAACCCCGATCTTCCCCCTATCGCTGTTTCCTACGCCTCGCTCAGTGATACGGCCCGAGAAGACTGTCTCGTGTATAAAGGTCAGTCCATCGTTCATCACTGCAAGGAGAATGATTTCAGCATAAACGCACTGGTGAGTGTGCTCAGAAATAGTGGAAGGTTCGAGCATGTTCTTAGTGGTGGATTCAACACAGAGTTTCAGGTGCTTATATCGTCCTCCAGAAAAACCGTTGACGACGCCAAAGGCTTCGCGAATGCTATCGCCTCCGGTGCCAGCCTCATGCTAATTCCGATGCAGCAGGCGATGATACTGAATTCCGAGTTCACCATACTATGGCGCGGCGAAGTCATTGAGCAGCATTCAGAGGAATTCCCGGCTACCCAGTCCATCTCCTGGAGGAACGCAGGGGAACATTATCATGATTTTGTCGGCCAGGCACTTGCAGAAAAGCTCATGGATCACATTGATCAGCATAACCCTTTCACTGCCGAGCATATTGCGGAGGTCATGGAGTCTACTGATTATGGGCAATTGCACTTTCCCGAGACACTAAAAGGTTTTCGGGAAACCGATCGATTTCAGTACCATGACCCGCTGATGGGCACTATAGTCAGCTACATTCATGAACAGTTTGCATTTGATCATATTGACGTGTTCGTTTACCCAATTCGCTCCATTGACTGGACCGATCAGGAGAAAGCTGTCACTGCTGAAATGGAGAATATTCGTTCAGAAATCCTGTTCCTGGAAAAAGAAGGGCACATTCAGGATGTCACTCTCAGCGCTGCCCAGATTACCCCCACCCAAAGCGGCACAGTTATTGGGTTTATGGATGGACACTACTTCACCGATCAGACAGGAAAAGCATATACGGCCAGCTACGCCTTTATTAAGGAAGACAAGTTCGTCAAGGTCAGAGCCTCGTTCCCGCTAAATGATGACAACCCCACCATAAACGCTCCTGATGATTTTGTTCATTCGCTAATGACTTCGATTTCCGTACCCGGTGAATCCTTGTATATGGCCCGAGCCCGGAAGGCTCATAGAGAGCGCGCCATGATCGATGAGTAGAAACGCTCTACTTGAACATGATAAAAGGGCTTAATAAGCTGTTCGCCCACATAAACTAGCCCAAAAGCTGTGGGAGGCACGCCACCTCCGCTCGAAATTAATTCGGCCACCTGTCGAATACCGGCTTCGATGATCGACCAGTTGAAAGAACGTCGCAGGTAATGCTGGCCTTTTGGGAGATTTTAAGCCTGCCCGCGATGCCCTACGAACTCACATCAACTTCATCATCAGGAGAGAATGTATGTCAGACAACACCGGCACTGTACAACTGCATCGCGTGCTACGCGCACCCGCCGAACGGGTTTACAAGGCTTTTACCACGCCAGAGGCGCTGGAGTATTGGCTGCCGCCCTACGGCTTTACCGGCAAGGTGCACGAGATTGATCTGCGTGTGGGTGGCGGGTATCGCATGTCCTTTACGAATTTCGGCACGGGAGAGGGACAACCATTCACCGTGGAGTTCTTGGAGCTGTCGCCCAACAAACGTCTTAAGCATACGGACCGTTTTGACGATGAGAACCTGCCTGGCGAGATGACAGTGACCATTGAACTGACCGAAGTGTCTTGCGGTACGGATTTACGTGTTGTGCAGGAGGGCATCCCTTCCGTCATTCCCGAAGAGATGTGTTATCTGGGGTGGCAGGAGTCACTGGAGCAGCTTGCGAAACTCGTGGAACCGGACATTGGTGAATGAGGTGTCTGGACGTCCCTGTCCGACACTCCGGCGTTAAACGCCTAGCGGTTTAAATAATCCATCAACCACTGCATCGCCGGTCTCTGCTGACCATTGCTGGTCATGAGGCCGGTGCCTTCGCGCCAGGTGGCACCGACGATATAACCCCACAGGGTGATGCCGACCACGTCGGGATGGTTGTAGAAAATCGGGAAGTGCGTCTGCATGTACTGGAGTTGCAACTGGTCATTGGACTCCTGAATGTCGTACTCGGAGATGTACATCGGCAAACCCAGTTCGGCAATCTGGTCCAGCTTGGCTTCAATTTCCGGGCCGGTCCACACCCTCGGGCTGTACAGTCCGTGAGCCTGAAGGCCCAGCGCATCCACGTAACCTGAGTTTACAGCCGGACGAATCAGATCGATGATCGCGTCGGTATCCCAGGTCATAAAGTTGTAGTCGTTGTAGATGAGAACCGCGTTGGGGCAGTGCTGACGAGCGAGCCGGAACGATTCAGTAATCCAGTCATTCCCGAACGCGTTTTGCGCATAGTTCGCCGGTGCATGCGAGGGCAGCGCCTCGTTCACCACATCAATCATCGCGGTGTCGGGATAGCGTGCGCAATAATCACTGATCCATTCTTCGATTTCCGCGCGTTGCTCCGCCGCGCTTAAACCGTCAATCCAGCCCGGACGCTGACTGCCCCACACCAGAACGTGCGCTTTCACGGGAATATCGTTGGCACGGGCGTAATCGTAGATGGCATCCAGCGGACCCCAGTTGTACTGATCGCGCGTGCCTTCTACAGAGCCCCATTTGCCTTCGTTTTCCGGGGTGATTTGGTCCCAGTATTGAGTGAAATCGGAGCGGACAGCGCCATTGGTGGTGATGTTGCCGACATGGAACGGCGGGAAGTCCGGGTTTCCGGGGTTGGGATTGCTGGAGCTGGAGGAAGAACTGCTGCCATCAAACGGGTTGCCGAAACCGATCGAGCCGTTGCAGTGCAGCATTTCGGAATAGGAACCGGCGCCGCATTCGCCGTCCCAAGCACCGGTATTGTCCTGCTGGTCTTCGGCCTGGTACGTGACACCATTGACGATAATGTAATCCACCTGGACATCGCGATCACCACCATCGTTGGTAAAGGCGACACGCAGTTCACCCGTGGTATTAGTGCTTGTCGTGTAATCCAGCATACCGACGCTCAGCGTCCAGGTTTCGATGGTTTGTCCGCCAATGTTCAAGCTGACACTTTCGTCACCTGTCACACCACTCATGCGCACGGTTACGCTGTTTGTACCACCGGGATTGGAGCTTGTGGAACTGCTTGAACTGCTGGAGCGTTCCGAGCTGGCACTGCTGCTGGAACCCGAGCCACCCTCCACTTCAAACGTCGCCAGTTCCGCCACACTGCCCCCGTTGGCACAGAAACCAAAATTGGTGCTATCGCCCGCGCCGACGGTTGCGTTGTGCGCCGCAGGCGTTACTGTGCCGCCGCTCAGCGATCCATTCCAGAGATTGTTGATGGCACTGCCGTTAAGGTTCAGCCCTACCGCCCAGCCAGCAATCGCGCTCCCGCCGTTATTGTCGATGGTAACGGTCGCGCAGTAGCCGGACCCCCACTGATTATCGACATTCAGCGTGGCCTCGGCGGAGCCGGAAGTAATCGCCTGGGCGGCCGGTGCACATATCAGGATCGCCACCGCGCCCATCAAGCTTTTTCGAAGTCGCTTTGTCATTTTCGAACTCCTGTTTCACGTCATTATTGATGTTTGAACACCCTTCCGTACTGCCGATCCGTAGGCGTCAGTGATGAGTTAAGTCACGAATCCAGTTATTGTCAATTTGAACTTAAGAGGGCGGCACCTCTTCCTTTCTTTATTTCTCCGCTTTGTGGGCCGGGTCACGAATCCCGCCAATCACCAGCACAGCGTTGCCAAATCAAACACCGCTCAGATATTGACATACTTGTATACATGTCTTACCTTAAACCTTAAGGACGTAGTGACTATAAGAATTTGGCCTGTCCTCCGCTCATCCCAATTGAGTAAAAATGAATAATGCGCCAACTTTCCATAACGATAATCCAGCTTGGAGATTGTTCACCATGAAAAAAACGACTTTCCGACTCAGCAAACTGGGTTTGTTGAGCCTTGCCATCGGCGCCGCAGCGGCGTCCCAGGCGCAGGACGCTGCCGAAGCACCGCAGGCCGCAGGGCCAGCCCTGGAGGAGGTGGTCGTCACCGGCTACCGCGGCTCTTTGCTGAGCTCCACCAACGCCAAGCGTGAATCCAACGGGTTCAGCGATGTGATTTTTGCCGATGACATCGGCAACCTGCCCAGTCAGAACCTTGCCGAATCGCTCAACCGTATTCCCGGTGTAAAGATCAGCCGGGAGGTGACCGGGGAAGGTCAGCAAATTTCCGTGCGCGGCCTGGGACCGAGCTTTACCAAGATCGCCTTGAACGGCAATTCCATGGCGGTGGCCTCCACCGGGAACATGACTAGCGGCAATCGCAACCGGGAGGTGGATCTCGATCTGTTCCCCACCGAACTGTTCAGCAGCCTGGCGGTATCCAAAACGGCAACCGCCAGCCAACTTGAAGGCGGCGTCTCCGGGTATGTAAATATGCGTACGGCTCGACCCTCTGACTTCGACGGCGAGCATGTCAGCTACTCCATTGAGGGCGCCTATAGTGAGTTGAGCGAGGAGGTGAGCCCTCGCTACTCTTTTATGTACAGTAACTCCAATGATCGTTTTGGCGTACTGTTTGGTCTGGCCGGGGAACAGAAACAGTTCCGGGTCGACGGTTATGAGGCCGTCGCGTTATACACCGATGGCTGTGTGGCCGAATGGAGCAACCCGGAGCAAACTAACTCCGCTTGTATAGAAGGCAGCGAGGGGTTTAACCACTTCTTCTGGAGTCCGGAAGCCACCCCGGATTACGCCGCCGCCAACCCCGGCGTAGCGGTGGGCGACCCGGTGGACCCGGTGGCAACCTCCGGCCTGGATGCCGATACCTTGGATACCGCCCTGCTTCCCTACCTGGGCCGACCGATGACCACCGTGGGTGATCGCGACCGCGTGACCGGTTTGCTCTCGTTCGAGTTTCGACCCAACGACGATATGGAGTTTGTACTGGACACGCTGTACGCCGAAGCGAAGCGCGACTTCACCCGCACTGAAGCGATGTTGTGGGGCCGCCGCAATTATTTGCATCAAGGCGCGGCCATCATTCCGGAAAATGTCAGTGTGGATGAAAATGGCTATGTCAGTAATGCCACGTTCTACAACGCGCATTTGTGGGTAGGCTCGCACCAGTACGACGAAGACCTGGACTTCGTCAGCGTCATGCCCAGTCTGTCCTGGCAGATCACCGATTCGTTCAAGGCCGACCTTTCGGCCAGCTACACGCGATCAACCTTCGAGCGGGACGAACCTTACGTGTTGTATATGTCGCCCGGTGGCACGATGCAATACAGCATGACCGGCACGCTGCCCTCGTTCAATTTCAGCGTTGATCCAGCCAGCCCCGATATTGGCTGGACCTGGCAGCAGGAGTACGACCAAAACGGTGACGGTACAATCCAGGGCAACGAAAAGTTTGGTGACCGCTTCCGTATTCAACGCAACGAGCGCACAACGGAGACGACCGGTTTTCACGCGGATTTTGCGCTGGGTGAAGACGCCGACATCAACGGCCTGAAGTTCGGCATTGCCTGGGACGAAAATTCCAGCGATATGGACGCCTTTGGCGGCACCGCAGAATTTGAAGAAAACTTTGTGAATGGTTCGGATGCCGACGCCAACTTTGCGGATTACCTCGGCCCCTCCCTGGTCAACAACCTCGGCTCCAACATCAGCGGCTACCGCGGCTACACCGGTATCGCCCAGGTGGATTGGGCGCGTATCAAGGAGGCGACGGGTTACGATGATTTCGAACCGATTCAAGCCACTGGCGACCAGTTTGGTCAAACGGTGGGCAACATCAGTGAAGAAATGCTCGGCCTGTATATTGAGGGTAACATTGAGCAGCAAGTGGCCGACCGCCCCTTGCGCATCAACGCTGGCGTGCGGTGGGTCGACACCCAGCAGAACGTGAGTACCGTCAGCAGTGAAACCGAGGCGGATTACAGCAAGATTTTGCCCTCGTTCAGTATGGTGTACGACCTGCGTGACGACATAAAACTGCGTATGAGTGGCTCGCGCAGTCTGACGCGCGCGAATCCCGCCGATATGTTCCCCAACTCCACCTGGGGTGGTTCGGGCATCGACACAGTGCGGGCGGGCAACCCGTTCCTCACACCGTTTGAGGCCACCAACTTTGACATCGGCGGGGAGTGGTATTTCGACACAACCGGCTACGTGGGCTTCACGCATTTCATCAAGGAAGTCACCGGTTTTACCCGTTCCGACACTCTGACCGTGGACTTTGTGGACCTTCCTCAATACGGCATGGACATCAATAATATTGGCGATGACCGTGAGCAGGCGCTGGCCGAGTGTGGGGGCCCCTCGCAATGTTCCGTGCAGGTATCCACACGCAGTAACGTGGATGGCTCCACGACCCTGTCCGGCTATGAAGCCATGTGGGTAATGCCGCTGGACTTCATTGTGGAAGGCCTCGGGTTCGATACCAGTGCCACCCACATCAGCCAGGATGCCAGTGACGAAGATGCCATCGTGACCGGTATTTCCGATTGGACGTACAACTTTACCGCTTTCTACGAAACGGATCGTTTGCAGGCCCGCCTGACGTACTACCATCAGGACGGCGCTGTGGCCGGATACACCAACGGGTTCGAGATTATCTCCATGGACCGCTCCCAGGTGGACTTCTCTGGCAGCTACCGCCTGCCCTTTATGGAAAGCCAAAACCTGACCGTTACCTTTGATGCCTACAACATTACCGATGAACCCGTCGGCTCCTGGCACGAAGTGGAAGGCGTGACGTTCGATGCGTTCTACCCAGGCGCCACTTATACGCTCGGTATTCGCGGATCATTTTAAGGAACGTTCTCCGGTTGAGACCCGGCGCACAAGGATGCGTTATCATCGTGCACTGTCCATTGCCGGTGAGGCTTACGCCCACCGGCCTTTTTATATAAAAACTTGGATTTACTGGCAAAATTCGGCATGATCGTCACTCGCACTCCGGTGACCATCATCATAACGATTCAGGAGAATAAACATGCTCACCCTTAAACACCTGTCGCTGGCCGCGCTGGCGACGCTCACTCTCAGCGCCTGTTCTTCCCCGGACACTCACCCTGCACAAGTACAGAACGATCCTGATCAGGAAGAATGGATGGAGTTGTTCAACGGTAAGGATCTGGACAATTGGATCATCAAGATCGCCGGTTATCCCGTGGGTGAAAACGCGCTCAACACGTTTTCGGTTCAAGACGGGAAAATCGTGGTCAGCTACGACGAATACGATGAGCTGAACGAACGCTGGGGCCATATTTTCTACAAAGCCCCTTTTTCCCATTACCGCATTGATGTGGAATACCGCTTCGTGGGCGAACAGGTAGCAGGCGCGCCAGAGTGGGCGATTCGCAACAACGGCATCATGTATCACGCCCAGTCACCCTACGATATGGAACTGCACCAGGGCTACCCCGCCTGCATGGAAGTACAATTGCTCGGCGGCAACGGCACTGACGACCGGCACACCTCCAACCTGGTCACCCCCGGCACGCATGCGGTTTACGAGGGGGAGCTTCGCACGGACCACATTATCGAGTCCACCAGCAAAACTTACCACGGTGACCAGTGGGTCAATGCCGAAGTGGAAGTGCATGGCAACGAGCTGGCGATCCACCGCGTCAATGGCGAGGAAGTGATTCGCTACAGCGGTATGCAACTGGACGACGGCACGCTGCTGCACGATGGCTACATTGCCCTGCAGGCGGAAAGCGCACCGATTGAGTTTCGTTCTGTGCGGCTGTTAAACCTCAAAGGTTGCATGGACGAGTCGGCGACGAACTACAAATCCTATTTTATCGCCAACGACACGGAAGCCTGCGAGTACTGATTCTTACCTGGAAAACTGAAGGATTGAGGGCACCACAAGAACGGTGCCCCGCCTTCCCTAACGCTCTCTCATTCTCTACCGTTTAATCCAACGGCCACCAGCCTTCACTACTTCGAAGCGCGCCCACTGCCGAAACGTCTCACGCTCACACAGGCCCGTTTCCCCGACGTCCATTCCCGCCACATGACGATAAATAACCTGGTCTTTGCGAGCCGCATCGCCTTCGTCCACCACCTGGCGAACGCACCAGCGATGCCCGACCTCGCCATTGCTATAGAAGCGGCCGACGATAATTTGCGCCGGGTGCTCAACCTGTCTCTCGGCGTGCTCTCGAGCCAGCTCCATTAATTCAATCAATTCTTCCGTTGTAACATCCACATAGGAATTCAACTGCATCATGGCCGCCGCCAGATCTTCCTGAGAGAACGATATCACCCCTTCAGACGCGGACGCGGCTTTGGGCTTGTGTGCCGGGCGCCGACTCCAATGGCCGGGGTAACGACGCCAGGCAAAAAGTCCATTGAACAGCACCGCCAGCGCCAGCAGCGTCAGCGCATTAAGCAAAACCGGCATCAGCAAATAGTAATAACCCAGCTCGTGGGTGCCGGCGCCACCGATCACCGCCGCCAAAGCGGTGGCACCACCGGGCGGGTGGATGCAGCGCAGGTAATACATCACCCCCACGGCCACACCCACCGCCAATGCGGGAGTCCAGAGTGAGTCGGGCAAGAGGATCTGACAGGTCACCCCCACAGCGGCGGACACCAAATGCCCACCCAGCAACGCCCAGGGTTGCGACAGGGCACCGTGGGGAACGGCAAACAACAGCACGGCGGAAGCCCCCATCGAGGCTAGCATCAGCAGCGCACCAGTGTCCGGCAGATACCAATGGGAGACCAGATAGACCGCCAGAATGCCAAGGAAAGCACCCGCCGCGGAAATCAGCTTCTCCCCATGGCTGGTAGTGTTTCGCTCAATACCAAGAGAGGCGCGTAACTCGCGCCACAGGAATGACAGGAACACGTGCAAAGCCCTCTCGCACCAAAAAAAGGGCGCAGCATACCAGCCTTCTATCTCGATCGGGAGCCGAAGGTTGGTATAAAAGCCGAAGGAAGCGCTGATAGCTGATGGAGCGCGCTAGAAAATCCAGGCGATCATCAGCCAGAAAATCAAGAAGAAGGCAAAGAAGCCCAGCAACATGAACTGCAGCTCACCCAGCAGCCCGTCCCCGGCGGCCACGGCAAACACCAGAAACAACACCACCGTCACGAAGAAAGCGATGATGGCCGCGGTTTTAAGCCCAAGCCCCGGCTCCAGATGAACGGCGGCGAACTCGGACAACGAAGGCAGTAATAACAGAGCGGCGATGCCCACCACAACCAGCAGCGAGATCAACACGATGGCGATTTTGCGGGATTCGTTTTTATCCCGCCGGTCTTCATCACCGCGCATTGCCAGCTCCTCCCACATGGCTGCCATTCTGGCGTTCCTTGATCAACTCTCGCACCCGGTTCGGCTCAGGCATCCCTTTGGCGACAATCTCGGGTTGATCCCCGGCCGTGTAGATGCTGATGGCGCCCACCCCGAACATCCGGTCAAAAAAGCTCTGATACACTCGCACCGTGCGAATCCCGCCAATGCGAAACTCCGAGCGTTGCTTACTGAGCAGCCCTTCCTCGAACAGAATGTCGTGGTCAGTCACCGTCAGTTTTGAGCTGCGCGTCTGGATGTACCACCACAACAAAATCAGCAGCCCGATGCCAAATACGGGAATCAGGATGACACTCGCAATAAAACCGAGGGGATTGTTTTTAAACATCACCGGGTGTTCAGAGTAGAGTTCGCTCACAGTGGACTCCTTATGGTTGTGTGGCGCCAATGAATGACCATCATAGCATTCCGGGTCCGTGAAGACAGTGAAGCCCGGCGTTGCTTCGAGACCCGATCCATTTGTATAGTTCCAGCGGAAAAGCCTGCCTGCCACATCACAAAAACTATTGATCGGAAAAGATTAAAAGTCAAGGGCTATAAAGGTGAAACTTAACACAACGATGGGAAGTGGAATGGAATTATGAGCAGCAATATGAACAACAATGGTCTCTCAAGGGAAAACCGCCTGGCATTGATGGTACTGGGCGTGGTGCAGTCTTTGTGCTTACTGGCACTGCATAAAACCCTCAATCACGGACTCTGGCCGACCTCCTCCCCCGAATGGCTCTACGCCCTTTATACCGTAGCGATTGGTGTGCCTCTGTTTCTCTACTTCGGCGCGATTCATTGGCGGGATCGAGCCAATGCGGTGGCCGCCGGAGGGCTGGCCACCGTACTGTTCTGGCTAGGATGGCAGGCTGGCTGGCTCAGTTCACCGGAAGGCAGCGAATCACTCCAGCATCACGGCGGTATTGCGTCCCTCGCATGCGGCCTGCTGCTCGCCCTGTTTATTCTGGGTTTTTTCTTTCGCACTCATCGCGAACACCACCGGCTGGATTATCCAGCACTGTTGGATAATTCCTGGCGAATTGCACTGACTCAGGCCTTCCTGTTGCTGTTTATTGTGGTTTTCTGGTTGCTGCTGTTTCTCTGGGCGGAACTGTTCAACGTTATCGGCATCGGCTTTTTTATCGACTTATTTGAGGAGCCGGAATTTATTTATCCGGTTACCGGCCTGGTCGGCGGCTGGGGGCTGGGGCTGATTCGGGACCGGGAAAACCTCATCGCCACCGTGCGTCGCCTGTGTGAGATTCTTACCCGCGCCCTGCTACCCCTGGCCGCGTTTATCCTGGTATTGTTTCTCGCTGCTTTACCGTTCACCGGGGTTGCCCCGCTGTGGGATACCGGCTTTGCCGCCTCATTGATGTTATGGCTGGCGACCATCATTCTGTATTTTTTCAACGCCGTCGTAGCCGAGCACGAACAGCCATTCGCCGCACTGCCCTGGCTGCGACGGCTGCTGTTGCTGACACTGGTGCTCTTGCCCGTGACGGTGATACTCGCCGGCTGGTCTCTGGGACTGCGCATCGAACAATATGGGTTAACGGTCAGTCGGCTCTGGGGGCTGTTCGTCGAGATCTTTATCGGCCTGTTCAGCATCGGCTACGCAGTACTGATTTTACGCTACCGAACACTTCCCATCGTGCGGGTTCGGCAGTGGAATACACTGTTGGGTGGTGTGCTGGCCCTGGCCCTGATTCTGGTCCATACCCCGTTTTTAAACTTCTACAAGCTCTCGGCCAACAACCAGGTCGCCCGCTTGCTGGATGGGACTACAACGCCGGAGACCTTCGACGAAAACTATCTGCGTTTTCACTTAAGCACTTATGGAACACGCGCCCTGAAGCGCCTTGAGTCCAACGCTTTTGTTGCCGAACATCCTGAGCTGAAGACCCGGATAGAACAAGCTCTCGCAGCGCGAACCCGCTGGGAGAAACGTCGTCCCCCCGAGCAACAGAACGACACTGACTGGCGCCGCACGCAGTTCGAGCTGCTGCCCGGCACGACGATCAGCGACGCCTTTTTCGACACGTTGGACTCGGACGATTACACCACGCAACAATGCCTGGATGGATTACGCCATTGTGTGCTCGGTGATTTCACTTTTCAGGGGGAACACTACCGCGCGATCACCTCCGCTCGGCAACACTGGAGAAGCTGGCCGGTCTGGCACCAGCGTGGCGAGCGGTGGGAGCGTATCGGCACCGCACGGCCGTCGCTGTGTGAATCGCCGATAAACGTAGCGCTGGACCAACCCTTTGCCGTGGCCGACAGCGATCACCTGATGTGGCGCAACGGAAACTGCACCTACCAACTATCGCTATCGGATGACTACATCCGCACTCAATTCCCAGCGGTACTCGAAAGCGGAACTTCTCCGTAGCGGTTTTTGCCCGAGCCTCCGTCGGCACCAGCGTCATATACATAACCGTAAACCGACTTGCCCTGCGCCGTTTTTACCACGGCGCCGCGCACCCATTGCACGTTGGCATCGGTCACTTGGGGTTCGGCGTCGTGCCATGTTCCATCCGCCGCGCGCGAGGTGTAATAGAGATGACCTGTGTCGGCGTCGATAAACAACACCTGAACGCTGCCCTTATAAGCAATGGCATCGGCACCGGTCTGATCAGAGTCCACGGCGTTCTGCGCGACTGTGCGCTCGGTCACCTGCACCGGTTCAGAGAACTCACCCTGGGGTCCAACACGTCTTTCCCATAAGTGGCCGCTGGCAAGCCGATAAATCACACTGACCGAGTCTGATTCAGGCAGATAAACCAGCGGCAGGATCGAGCCAATATCCTCACTGCCGGCTCCCAGGCCGAACGCAAACGGTTGACGCTCGGTCAATTCGCCATTCGGACGAAGTTGTCGGTACCATGCGCTGCCATCATCCCCGGTATAGGTCAAATGTACGACATCCTGAGCGTCCAAAACCATGGATGGACCTGACAGATTGGGGGCACGATCACGGTCGACCACCGTTTCTTCACTCCATTTACCCGCCGGAGAGCGAATGCGGTAGTGAATTTTTTCTGGACCGCCATATACCGCGACGACACTGCCATCAGAACGCACCGCGATGTCCGCCACCTGAGTGGGCGGCTCTTCGGGTGACGCTAGGCGTTCATCCCGAATGGCCCAGGTGTCTGGCTGCCCGGAGTGATCCGCCGTGCGGAATACATGATAGAACACGTGATCGGATGTCTGGTGCAACATGTGGATTTCATCGTCGGCCATCATCGACGCAAATCCTTCCAGATCGCCCGTAGCCGGGCGGTTAGCACCGTCCATTTCCACCCAGGTACGCCCCCCATCACTGGACTTGACGGTCATGAGCCTATTGTCGGTTTCAGCAGGCTCCATCAGGAAATACAAATCTCCGCTGGACGCTTGCCATGGACCGATACGCATGGGTGTCTCTACAAAGGTGCCGCCCAGTAATTGTTCGGGCACAGCAAGGCTGACGGACAGGGGCGTGACGGACGGCAGCACTTCGCCAGACTGGTTCACAACGCGAAATTCAAACCGATCTCCAGTTTGATTCAACGCGGCGCCATCTGAGAAACGGCGAATCACTATGGGAAACTCCCACTCACTCTGACCCGGGCTCATTGACTGTATAGGCGTTTGCTCGGCAAAGCTGATGCCCGCCCCGCCCTGGTAGGGACGATCAGTACCCGATAATAAATCATGGGTTTTCTCGCCGTGATCAAATGAGTCCGCTTCGATAATGCTGATACGGGGTGACCCGGGCAGCCCCTCAATAACAATAGCCGGTAGCTGGAGGCTACTGCCGGGCTCGGCGAACACCCCCACCCGGGGAGAGGTAATGATGTTGCTCATGGTTTCGGTGAAAACCAGCGCTTCATCGGCGTATTCAACGGTGATGTCCTGCCCCCGCATAATGATTTTTAACTCAGCCCACTGACCGGTTGGGACATCAAACGGGTGAGAAGCCAGCACCTGCTGTTCACCATCGGTTACCTGTACCAAATGCAAACCGGCGCCCGCTTCCAGGTCTACACGCCGGTAATTTCCCGCATCCTCGTAGTCAAAAACCAGGCCAGCGCTTCCTTGTTGTCCTTTAGGCAGGCGAACGTCAGCGGCGAATTCTACGGGTAACCAATGAGTGTGGTAGGTTGCGAGCGCAAGAGCCGGGCTTTCGTCGGCTGTCAGTTGCAGGTATCTTTCTTCGGCATCACCGGCTTCGGCATCACCGACCCAGATCATTGCCTCTTCAGAACCGCTGACCCATTGCCAGTATTCACTGGGCGCTCCTTTTCGGCGCTGCTCAAAGTTCAGCTCAAGCTCCTTGGCCGGCTGCGGGAAGTTTTCGGCATGCAGCGGCTGCCAGTCGCCTTCGTTACGACGTACCTGCAACGTGTACTGACGAGGCTTTTTGGCATCGTTGTGCTCGATTTCAAGACGCAACCGAAAAGGGTCGTCCGCCCACACCTGAGCCGTCTGGTTCGTTTCTGCGGCCCAACCACTGTCGGCGTTGAGCGCAGCGGAAAAATCAGTGCGTACGCGGAACGCAGAAACCTGTTCGGCGGCTTCGTCATGTCCCGATGCACTATTCCCGGTGCTGCACCCATTGACGACGAGCATCGCCGCCGCAATCCACAACCCGCTATAAAGAGTGCGCCGCTTCGATAAACCCGAATCGGAATCAGTGGGCTGAAGCGCTTTAAAGAATACAGGCATAAGAATTCTCACAGCATTGGAAGTATCAACAAGGGGAGAACTACCGTCGGCTCAGTTGAGCCGGAAGTACACCGGCAGCGTCCACGTCATTCGCGCCTGAGTCAGATGCTCCGGCATCTTAGGCAACGGGTCAGCCCGTTCGAGCATCGCCTGCACGGCTTCATCCAGGCTGGCGTGGCCGGTGGGCCGTAATAAGGTATATTCGAGAATGTTGCCTTCGCGATCAAAGGTGAACGACACCATGGCCATGCCCTGCTCGGCTTTGCGCCGCGAGCTCATCGGGTACTCCTTGTGCCGTTCCAGCCAGGCGCTGACCTCGGTGCGATAATCCGGCGGCGCATCCTGTATGCCACCGGTTGCCCCGGCCTGCTTTCGGTCGGCGGTTTGTTGGGCCGTTTCGTCACTGGCTCGGTCCCGTGATTCAGTATCTGCATCCGCCACCTCCTCCGGCTCTGGTTGAGGCTCGGGTTGCGGCTCAGGCGCTTCCTTGGGTTCGGGCTCGGGTTCAGGTTCGGGTTCTTCTTCCAGCTCCGGGGCTTTCACCGGGGATTCCAAAGGCTCAGGCTCCGGCGCACGTTCAGGTTCGGGCTGGGGTTCTGACTGAGCTTCGGGTGCAGCCACCGGCTCGGGAGCGGCGGGTTTCGGGGGCGGAGCAAGCGCGATCGTAATGGAGTGGGCGCCGGGGTCTTCCGCGCGCTGCGTGACGGGCGGTTCAACGCCCATGCGCACCATCACCATCACATGCACGGCAGCGGCCGCCGTTAACGCAACCACCCAGTGGAGGGTTTGTGGCTGGAGAGTCATCGGCTTTCCGTCAACAGTTGAATCTGGGCGACCTCGCCTGAACGCAAGGCGGCCAGCAGGTCGTTAAGGTCACGTGCCGTCAGCTTTCGATCCGCGCGAACGTGTAACGGGCTATCCGGATTGGCGCGTTGCGCCAGGCGCTCGCTCAGCTCGTCTTTATCGATGTTTTCCCCCGCCCAAGCCAACCGCCCGTCTGCACCGATGGCGAGATAGTCGGCTTGCGACTCCTGCGTCTCGGCGTGCTGAGTGCTCGGCGGCGATAGCTCAAAAGGGGGCTCCTGCATCAACGTGCCGCTGACCATAAAGAAGATCAACAACAGAAACACCACATTGATCAGGGGCAGCACGTTGTCTTCCGCGTTACTGGTTCGACGAGACAGCGGCGGTAAAAAATCGTCAGGCGGTGTTAACATAAAAGGCATAACATTGTGACGCTAAGCATTACTCGGCCAGCTCACCGAGCGCAAGTGTATGTATTCCGGCGTGGCCCAGCTGGTCAAAGCTTTCAACTAAGGCCTCCAGCCGCACGTCGTCTTCCGCGCGTAAAATCACCGAAGCGATCTCGCCCGCTTCCAGTTCGCGGCGCAATTGTTCGGCCAGCGCGGCCAACGCCAAGGTATCTCCCCGGTAGCGCATTTCTCCCGTGGTCAGTAGATAGACATCGGCCGAAGGCACATCGTCGGGCGCGGCGGCTTCACTGCCGGTAGCCAGCTCCAGTCCGCTCCAGCGGGCCAGGCTGGACGCCAGCATAAAAAACAACAACAGGTTAAAAACCACATCGATCAGCGGCGTCAGACTGACACTGCGCTTACGGCGGGGAGCGACATCAATTTGCACCAGCCATGGCTCCTTCGATTGCGCCGTTTCTTTCGGTGCGAGGGCGTTGTTTTTCCGACCGCAACGTTGGACTATGGGCCAGCGGGCGGAACGCTCTACACGTGAACAATCGGCTCAACGCATCCTGCATATCTTCGTGCAAACGTTCGACGTTACGCTCCAGAAAGTTGAGAATGGCGACTGCAGGAATGGCCACCACCAGGCCAACAGCCGTGGTTAGTAACGCTTCCCAGATACCGCCGGACAACACCGACGGGTCTACCTGGCTACCGGCGGCTTCCAGTTGGTTAAAGGCGGCAATCATTCCAATCACGGTACCCAACAAACCCAGCAGCGGTGCCAAATTTCCGATGACCTCCAGAGGACGAAAGTGGCGGCGCAACACATTGATATCCCGCGCGGCAGTACGGGCGACTTCCTCACGTAAACGCGACTCATCAATACCGGCTTCGTGGCCTTTCACCACCAGAAGCATCGCCTGGGCAATCGGGTTGACGTTACCTTCCAGCGTTTTTCTCGCGGTCGTGTGGTCGTCGTTACGCCACGCGTCAAGGGCGGGCTCGATAAACTTCCGATCTCCCAGACGAACCGCGTAGAACTGCCAGAGTTTCAGCCCGGCGATGGCCAGGCCATACACTGACATCAACATCAGAACCGCCACCACCGGGCCGCCCAACGCGAGCAGTTCCATTAACGATTGCACATTGATATCACTCAAAATAATCTCCTCACTTCACGAACGAAATGCTCAGGCATCGACAAAAAATGGACCGCGCAACTCGTAGATGCGGCCATCGGTGTGATCGCCCGTGTAGCCTTTCTGGGAGCTGAAATACAAACGCTCGCCATCGGGACTAAAGGCAGGACCGCATATTTCGGAGTCCCATTGCCCGATCACATTGACCAATTCAAACGGTGTAACATCAGCGCCAACGACCACCAGGCGCATTTCCGAACCGTCTTCCGCGACTAACACATCGCCGCCAGCGGAGACCACCAGGTTATCGACATCATCGATGCCGGGATTAAAAGCCTGTTGGGATTGCTTATCGTAAATCAGGTCCAACGTGTCAGCGTGGGTGTCCAGCGCCCAGACACGGTTATCTCCTTTGGTGGTGAAATACACGATGCCCTCGTGATACCAGCAGCCTTCACCGCCATTGAACACTTCTGCCTCGGGAACCTGTTTGCGTGTGGGTGCTTCGCGCCGCTGAGGATCTTCTCCTCCAAGACGGGGGACAGGGTTAGGTACGGTTTTCCATTGCACCGCGCGAGTGTCCAATGGGTTGTTTCCGGATACTACAGCCACCTCCAGACGACCTTTGCGCAAATCGGCTCGCCCGCCTTCCGGGTAGTACTCGGGGACGAAGCGATAAAAGTTGCCGTCCTTGGTATCCTCCGTCAGGTAAATATGACGATGCACGGGGTCCACCGCCGCCGCTTCATGCTTGAACATCCCCAGCGCCGGAGCAGGAATGGCAGCGTGCTGTCCAGTCGGATCACATTCGTAGACCAGCCCTTCGTCAATCTCTTCGCAGGTCAGCCAGGTTCCCCAAGGCGTGGGACCACCCGCGCAGTTATTGGTGGTCCCGGTGCATATGGAATAGCTGCCCGTTAACTCACCTTGCGCGTTAAACCGCAAAGCGCCGACGCCACCCTGGCGCCATACATCGACCTCGGAGTTGGATACATAGACCCAACCGCCATCATCCATCGGAAATGTCGCGCCCCCATCCGGCAGCGCGTGCCAGACATAGTTCGAAGCCGCGTATGGACGCTGCCCGGTGCGGGCGACTTCGCGCACGCTAAAACCGCGAGGCACCCACATTCTGGTTTCAGGGTCATTCTCAACAGCCACCTCGTGCAGCGTATTGGCCAGATTAGGGATATTGCTGACTTTCTTTTTCAGCGAGAGCGGTTTGGCAGAGCGAGGAGAGCCCTGGGTGGTACAACCCCACAACCCAGGACCGATGGCGAGAACGCCGGAGGCGATCAGACTTTTTTGCAGAAAGCGGCGGCGCTTTTGCTGGAAGCGGCTGCGCTGCCCGCAGAGAGGTTCGTTGATAGCGTTATCGGTCATGTCCTACCCAACTGTGAAAGTCCATTATTACAGATAAAAGAAATCCGCCACGGTACGATCATTCCTGATCATGCCGCTCTGCGTCCTTTGTGAGAAATATTCAATGTGCGCGAAGTATGCGACCGGGGTATGACATCCCCATGACATAACGATGAACTTAAAATGACAACTCACCCGCCTTTTTGTCACTAAAGCTTAATCGTCTGTTCATATTTCTGTTGCGCCACTGTCATCTGTACACACTAGCGTGTCGCTCGCGACGCTATGCCTTTGTCAACAAAATCACATGCACATGCCCACCGATCAGGACGACCAGCCGGGTTCTTATAATTTCTCTAGGGGATCACGCAATGCCTAAACGATTATCTCGATCTATGGTAACCATGCTCACCGGCATGTTTACCATCCTGTTCTGGGCCAACGTCCAGGCACAAACGACCGGCGTTATCAGTGGCGACGTCACCGATGCGACCGGCGAATATACGTTTCCTGATGCTGAAGTCCGCATTGAGGGCGAGCGGCGCCGCGAGGTGACCGGTCGAGACGGTAGCTTTCGGTTTAACAATGTTCCGGAAGGTGAGTACGAACTGGTAGCGGCCTACGCGGGCGCCATGCCCGAGCGTGTTGCCGTCACCGTGGTGGCCGGACAAACCGCGAAGGTTAATATTCGAATCGGTGGCGGCAGCGACCAGGAAAACGCCAATCAATTGCAGGGGTTGTTGATTGATAGCCAGGCCGCCGGCCAGGCCGCCGCCATCAACCGCCGCCGCAACGCTATTTCAGTCATTGACGTTCTATCGTCCGACTCCGTGGGTAACTTTCCGGATCAGAACGTAGCAGAAGCGTTGCAGCGCGCGCCCGGCATTTCGGTACAACGGGATCAGGGGGAAGGCCGCTTTGTGGTGATTCGCGGGATTGATCCCAGCTTCAACTCGACGACCATTAACGGTATGCGCATTCCCGGACCAGAAGCCGGCAGCCGGGCGGTGAACCTGGATGCTATTTCATCGGATCTCGTGGAGTCTGTAGAAATTACCAAAGCCATTACCCCGGATATGGATGGCGACGCCGTAGGCGGTAATATTGAAGTCAAAACACTGACGGCGTTTGACTTGGGTGGACGCAGCGGCAGCATTACAGTCGGCGGCAGCTACAACACGACCAATGAAGAAACCAGCCCGGACATTTCCGCTTCCTATACGGACCTGTTCAGCATCGGCGGCGGAGAGGACAATTTCGGCATCGCCTTTGCCGTAAGCCAATTTGACCGAGATACCGTTTCTGACGGTATTGAAGCTGCCCCTTGGGAGATGACTGAAACCCCGGACGGCAACGACGTCAACGCCATGCTTGAAGGCGAGCAGCGGGACTACGTACTGACCCGGAAGAGAACCAGTGTCGCCCTGAACTTTGATTACCGTCCGAGCGACACCTCAGAGTATTACCTGCGCACCATGTTCAGCGAATTCGACGACGCCGAGACCAAAGAAGAGAATATCTTTAAATTTGAAGACGGCGACATCGACAGCTTGACCGAGAACCGCGGTGAGTTTTCCGGTGCCGAGTACGAAAAGGCGCACTCTGACAGCAACAAAATCGTCGAAATCGAAAGTTATAGCATTGGCGGTGAAAACTCGTTTGATAACTGGACGTTTGATTACAGCCTGGGCTATGCCGTAGCGGGCGAGTCGGGCAACCTGGAAATTACCGGTGAGTCCCTCGCCGAAGGCGTCGCCATGGGTTACGACAAATCCGGAGACGCGCAACAACCCCTTTTGTACGTCATCGGTGAGCAGGGATCCAACGCCAGCGATTTCGTTCTCCAGTCCGCTGAAGGCGAAACGGTGTTCAACGAAGAACGCGAACTTGCGCTGGCCTTTAACGCGAAACGCCACGTGATGTTCGGCGACGTGCCGGGCTTTATTAAGTTCGGCTTTAAAAGCCGCCAGCGTGAGAAAGAAAATAATATCGACATTAGTATTTACGAAGACTTCGGCGGCACTTATACCATCGCCGATTTCGCCCAGGATTCTCCCGTGGACTATCCACCGCGCGGTGACTTTGGCCCCGCCGTCGACCGCAATAATTACCGCGAGTTCTTTTACGGCAACCGCAACAACTTTGAACGAAACGAGACGGACAGCCTGATCAATAGTACGGCGGAAGATTACGATATTGAGGAGGACATCAATGCGGCTTACCTGATGGCCAACGCCGAGTTCGAACGCCTGACGGTGGTGGGCGGTGTTCGCGTCGAAGATACCGACTATGCAGCCGCCGGCACCCAGGTGACCATTGATGAAAACATCAACGATGGCGAACCGCAACTGAACCCCTTTTCCGACAGCAAAAGCTATAGCCACGTGCTGCCGAGCTTGCACCTGAACTACCAGCTCCAGGAGAACATGTCGGTTCGTGGCGCGCTGAGCAAAACCATTGCCCGTCCGGGTTTCGAGGCCGCCGGTCCCTGGCAGATTATTGAGGTCGAAGGCTCCGGTGCCGACCTTGAGCGCGTCGCCGAGAAGGGTAATCCGGACCTGGAGCCGCTGGAGTCCACTAACTTCGATCTACGCTGGGAATACTATCCCACCGGTGTCAGCATGCTGTCAGCCGGCTTTTTCTACAAGGACATCAGCAACTACTTCCTGAGCGCCAACGTGGCTGGCGAGCCACCTTACGAGGCGTTTGATGAAGTCAGTCAGGTGGTGAACGGCGGTGACGCAGAACTGTACGGTATTGAGCTGGCTTATATCCGTCAGTTCGACTTCCTGCCTGCGCCCTGGGATGGCTTTCTGGTGGATACCAGCTACACGTTTACCGATAGCGAGTCTGATATGCCGGAACGCGACGGAGGCATTCCATTGCCGGGACAGTCCGACCATATCGCCAGCTTCGCCCTGGGCTATGAAAAGCACGGTTTTACCCTGCGCATCGCTGCGGCCTACCGCAGTGAATTCTTCGAAGAAACCGACGACGCGTCTGACCCGATGTTTGATCGCTATCAGGACGACCACATCCAGATCGATGTGACCAGCAAATACAAGATCAACGATATGGCGCAGGTTTATCTGAACCTGGTGAACCTGAACGATGAACCTCTGTACGCTTATTGGGGCAACCCCTCGTTCAATTCCCAATATGAAGAATACGGCCCCACCATCGAAGCGGGCGTGCGACTGGATTTCTAGCGGGTCATGTTTTTCTTTTTACACTCTCCTGTCGACCTCCTTTCGGCCCTCCTTTATCGGAGGGCTTTTTTTGATCAGCCGTTCCACACACCCTCGGTTACCGCTAAACTCAACCCCTGTCTCTGAAATACCGACAAGGGCACTCCATGCAACATTTTCTGACGGATGCCGCCGTCTACCTTTGCGCGGCGGTGATTGTGGTCACACTCTCCAAACGTCTGGGCTTTGGCTCGGTTCTCGGTTACCTGATCGCCGGCAGCCTGCTCGGTCCTCACGTGCTGAATTTTGTCAGCCATCCTGAATCCGTACTGAATTTTGCCGAGTTTGGCGTGGTGATCATGTTGTTCCTGATCGGGCTGGAATTGCGCCCCCAACGATTGTGGAGCCTGCGCCGTGCGATTCTGGGAATGGGCGGTGCGCAGGTGGTGTTATCCGCCTTCGTGGTCAGCGGTGCCGTGTGGTTATTCGGCGTGCCGATGGCGACAGCCCTCCTGGTCGGTATGACGCTTGCCCTGTCATCCACCGCTATTGTGCTGCAAACGCTGGAGGAGCGTGGGCTGCTGAATTCCAGTGTGGGCCAGCACAGTTTTTCCGTCCTGCTGTTTCAGGATATTGCCGTCATCCCCATTCTGGCACTGATTCCGTTGCTGGCCTCCGCCAGCGGAGGCCATGCCGAGGCCACCGACCAGGGAAGTCTGCTCGGCGCGTTGCCGGAGTATCTGCAAGCCATCGTCACGGTGCTGGGCATTGTAGGGCTGGTTCTGGTCGCACGGTACGGGCTGCGGCCCGTTTTCCGGCTGATCGCCGGAGCGCGTCAACCCGAATTGTTCACCGGCTTTGTCCTGCTCATCGTGGTCGGAGTGACGCTGGCGATGACGGCGATTGGCCTTTCTCCGGCGCTGGGTGCGTTTATTGCCGGTGTGGTGCTGGCCGAAAGCGAGTTTCGCCACGAAATCGAAGCGGACCTCAATCCTTTTAAGGGACTGCTGATGGGTTTGTTTTTCCTGAGCGTGGGCGCCAGCATCGATTACCCGCTACTCAAAGAACATCCCCTGGTGGTTCTGGGCGCGGCCACCGGGTTGATGGCATTGAAGTTTGTCGTACTGTACGGGATTGGCAGTCTGTTTCAATTTGGGCGGTCCGAAAAAATTCTATTCGGTATTTCGCTCTCCCAAGGGGGTGAGTTTGCTTTTGTGATTTCCGCCGCTGGACTGACCGCCGGTGTGCTCAGCCAGGGGGATGCGGAGCTGCTGAATCTGGTCGTCGCGGTCACCATGGTGGGCACGGCCCTGCTGTTTATGGCGTTTGAGCATCTGCCCTTCCACAAGCCTGTCAACAAGCCCCATTACGACACGCCCACACCCTCCAAAGGCGTGATCATTGCCGGGTACGGCCGCTTTGGGCAGATCGTTGGGCGTATGATGAACAGCGACAACATTCCCATGACGATTCTCGACAATAACCCGGGGCAGGTCGATTTGCTTCGGCGTTTTGGCAGTAAGGTATTCTATGGCGATGCGTCCCGGCGCACGCTGTTAGAGCAAGCGGGCGCAGCGGACGCGGCGTTATTGGTGGTCGCGGTAGACGATGTGAATCGCTCGTTAAGTATTGTAGACACCGCGCGCAAGCACTTTCCCGACCTGAAGATCATCGCCCGGGCCGTGGATCGCAACCACGCATACCATTTGCGTGAGCGCGGCATACAAACCATCCGCCGGGAGACCTTTCACTCGGCGCTCAAACTGGGAGAAGACGCGCTGACCGCGCTGGGCCAGACACCCGAACAGGCCACAGCACACGCCCGGCGTTTCGCGGAGCATGACGAACGTACCTTTGAGGAACTAGCGCCTATCTGGGGTGACGACGAACGGTACGGAAAAGCGGTGTACCAAAATCTGGAAAACCTGCGGCAAGTGCTGGAAGAGGACCGTCAACAGAAAACACCGAACGAGACTGTCCGCACGACCGATCCGGCGTCATAGCCGGTTACTTGCTGCCCCAGATTCTGGCGACGGCGCGATCACTGCCCAGGGCACCCACGATCAGGCAGATCGCGCCCACCAGCAGGAAGGCCATCAACGGGATAATGGCTTCGTAGTAGCCCACGAGTATAGCAATCGTGGTAGACACCAGAGACAGTGTCAGAAACAGGCCTCCCACCACCCAGAGAATCGTCCGGTGCGAGGGTTTATACTGGTACTCCCCATCGCCGCCTTCAAACAGGTTTAGAATGGGGGCGAAGAATTTTTTCAGTGCCGCTTTCATGATTTCGAACTACCTGTTTCTTTTGGTGTGGACCCATCGCAGCGACGCTACTCGTCCGTGAAATATTCCGGGTGCTCCTGCGGAATCAGTGTCAGCACTTTGTAGACATCCTGCATATGCACCGACATCGCCTGACGGGCCGCTACCGGGTCGTGTGATTTGACCGCCTCCAGAATCGCGCGGTGCTGCTCCAGCACATGACGATACTGACCGCTGATATGCAAACTCAAATTGCGCACCCGATCCATATGCGCCTTTTCCGACTCAATCAATTGCGCCACGCGCGGGTATTGCGTGCGGCTGGCCAGCGTTTGATGGAAGTGATCGTCAAGCTTTTGAAACGCGAGAGCGTTGTCATTATCGGCGGCGAGTTGTTGCTCATGCAGGATGTGTTCGCACGCCTGAATCAAGGCGTCATCGGCTTGCTCGGCGACGCTGGAAATTACCGCCAGCTCAAGCGCTTCCCGAATGAAGCGGGCCTCCAGAATTTTTTCCATGCTGAAGCGGGACACATAGGTGCCCCGCTGCGGCAGGACGTCCACAAAGCCGATATTGGACAGCTTTATCAACGCCTCGCGGACCGGGGTGCGACTGACGCCGAACTGTTCGGCCAGAGCGGTCTCGGGAATCATCTGCCCGGGCTGGAATTCCATGCCGACAATGGCATCGCGAATGAACTCAAAAATCTGGGCAGACACAGAGCGGTCGCCGGCAATTCGGCGTTTGCGCGAAGGAGGATTATGCTCGGCGGGTATAGCCACGGTCTTCTATTCCCAGGTTGAGTGTTGGCACAGTATACCTCAGTAAAACAGGGTCCTGAAATAGGGGCAGGACCCTGTTAAACAGGCTTATCGGCCGTGGATCAGTAGTCCACGCGGTGGTCATCGCCTTTGGGGTGCCAGGGGTCGGGCACGTAAAAGGTGTTTTCGAGCTGTTTATAGTGCTCCAGGCTGTGTTCGGGCTTGGGAGAACCTTCTGGCAGCGGGAGTCCATTCACACTTTGAAAGTAGGCCACACTGGAGTCGCGCCACCGAATGGCATCGCGCAACTGAATTTCCAGCAGCGCCTTCACGTGCTGATAGCGTTCGTTGTCCACCAGCGCTTCCACGCTGGCCCAGCGATCCTGCATTGCCCGCACTTGCTCGACGCCTTCATCGTATTTGTGAACCAGCTCGTTCCAAACGGTTCGACCCGATTGCAGCTGGTGATCCCAACCGACATGGTGAAACCACAGCAGGTAGTCTTCATCGATTCTGTTCAAATCCCCGAACCGTTCGGCCACCGGACGGTGGTACTGCTCAATGGCATTGGAGCCCGTTTTGGTTCGATCAAAACCAATACCGTCTTTTTCAGCCCGGTGGTAATAAGTGGCCGTCCAGTCCGCGCGACCCGAGGTATCATGCCAGGGCGCGGGCCCGTAATGATGACCCTGTGCATAAAGGTGCGTCAGCCCGAGAGGATTCCGGTAATTAACACCTGCTTCGCGCGACATAGCCATTACCTCGCCAATCGGATCGAGAAACGACGGATCATTGCTGAAGGTCATGCGCATCCACTCGTCCGCAATCGCCTCTGAACGGAGCTCGTAGTCCCAGGCCATACGGCCAAAGGCATACCAGCTCGACTGCACAAAGGGGTGTCCGGTCCAGTTGCGATCCGTTCCCGGGTTGATCACTGCGGCCATGCCGGTTTGCTGGTAGTCAAACACCTCTCCGCCGAGAATTTTCCCGACCGTACTGCCTTCGCCTTTAGCGTAGGTGTCGGTATCCAGAATCTCTTCAAACAGGGGGCCCTGGTACGCCAGATGGTAGGAGAAGCCGAAGTATTCCTGGGTCACTTGCAGTTCGAGCATGATGTTGGTTTCCTCCAGCGCACCGAATAACGGCGAGGCGGGCTCACGCGGCTGGAAGTCAATGGGACCGTTTTTAATCTGGAGAATCACGTTATCGCGGAATTTTCCGTCCAGTGGCATGAATTCATCGTAGGCTTCACGGAAGCGATCGCCCTGTTCCGGGGAGTACACAAACGCCCGCCAGAACACCACACCGCCGTAGGGTTTCAAGGCGTCGGCCAGAATATTGGCGCCATCGGCGTGGTTGCGACCGTACCCCTGTGGGCCCGGCTGCCCTTCGGAGTCCGCCTTGACCAGGAAGCCACCGAGGTCGGGAATGTGCTCGTACACCTGGGAGACTTTGTCCTTCCACCACTGCTGTACGCGCGGATCCAACGGGTCGGAGGTGTCCAGATCGCCGAACGCGCGCGGTGAGTCATAGTTGATGGAGATATAGGTTTTGATGCCGTACTGACGAAAGACACCGGCCAGCGCCGCCACCTTTTCCAGGAACTGATCGGAGAGGATACGCGGATCGGCATTGACGTTATTCAGCACGGTGCCATTGATACCGAGCGAGGCGTTGATGCGGGCGTAGTCCTTATAACGAGGGTTTTCAGCGTATTGCGGCAGCGTACCCCAGTCCCACAGGGACAAACCGGCGTAACCGCGTTCGACCAGCCGGTTCAGGTTATCCCAGTGATTGACAACCCGGTGCTGCACCTTGGGCGCTTCGGCCACCGATATGTCTTTCAGGCTCTCTTGGGTCTGCATCAGGCGCAGCAAATGAAACGCGCCGTATAGCACACCGCTCTCGCCCTCGGAGGCAATCACCAGGGCACTTCTGCCACCCACTTTGGCGGTTTCGATCAGGAACCCTTCTGGCCCCTGTTTCGCCAGGCGATCTTCCCATCCCAGCTCGGCAATCAGTTCGGACGTACCCGGTGTGCCAATGACCAGCGAGCCGCGCCGCGCCGGGCGCTCTGCGCGCTCCAGCGGTTCGCCCAACAAACCGCTGATGCCCCGCTCCAGTTCTTCGGCGGCAGCGTGAATAACGCCGGCATCGGCGGGCGCCACCAGGGTACGAAGCTGGCGCTGATAGTCGTTGCGCAGGTCGCGGTTTTCAATGAGGTGGTAACGCAGCCACATGTCGTAGCCGTCTTCCGCTTGAGTGACAACGCTGCCTAGTGAGCACGCCAGAACCAAACCTATCGCCAGGAGTGTCTTCATAAAGGTAACCTACTTATCGGTCAGGTGTTATGGGTTATTGAATGGCCCGCCATGATATAGTCATTCTTACTCTTATGGAAGTCTACTAGTATACAAGATTAACAAACAAACCAAACCCCTTGAATACGATGGTGCCGGTTATCCGGCGGTGGAGCCCAGGCGCTCGATCAATACTTCGATATCCTCCTCGGCCTGCGGCGACGCATCGATAATATTGAAACCGGTCCAGTGCTTGCCGTTGCGGTCAGCGTTTCGAGTCCACAAGCAGTCAACGCCCAGGTGAATGCTGGTTCGGCCATGAATGGCGACCGGCAAATGCACATCCAGCTTGTAGAGTTTGTCATCCTTCAACGGTCTGTCACCGATAATCATCAGTCCGCGGGTGTTGATATTCACCAACTGCCCCAGGTAGGTGTCATTCAGGTTGTCGTACACCTCTACGACTTCTCCCACGGTATGACGCGACCAATGACGCTGCTGAGTAACCATGCGGCTCACCTCTGGGGCTCATTTGCACCGGAATGGACGCCAGCGGCACCACTGAGCTGGCGATAGATGTGTTCCAGAGCGCGTCCGAAGAAGGGGCGCGCGCTGCCCTCTAGAATGTGCAGCCGCCCAGCGGCGAGGTCCGCCGCCAGAGACAAGCCGGCCCTCATGACGACTTTGTTTCCCAGCTGGTCTACCAGCATGAAATGCAAGGTCCGGCGATCATACCAGACCACCTTCTTGCGACGCCCACTCTGGTGCTGCATCCAGGTGCCCGGTTCCAGACGCTGGAGCCGGTCCAGCCAGGCCTGCTCTTCCTCGTTGCTGGCTTTGGGAAGGGCTTGAGCCTGGTCATCGTTCCCGGTAACCAGCGCGGCCAGCTTTGCTCGCATGGCGGCCGGCGCCGCCTCGGGTTGACGTCCCGCCCGGGCGGTGACCTGAAGGTTGCGCACGGCCTCCAACAACTTGCGGCTTTTCGAAGGGTCATAACCGATCGCGTTGAGACCGGCTTGTATCGCCTTGAGCAGCTCTTCCTCTACGGCCTCTTGCGACTCCCGCTCGGCGTCTGAGCACTTGGGCTCCAGCGTCCACAACAACTGATCTGTGGTATGCCGACACGCCAGCCACTCCGCCGATCCAACACCGTGGCGCATCAACACAAACGCCATGTACTCCGACCACGGCTGGGACAAGAGCAACAGTATCGCTGAAGGTAGTCCTGGCTTCCCGGTGTAACGCCGCACTTCACTGTTCACCCGTTGCCTGGCGTCACGCCACCGTTCCTGTCCTCTTATCTTTTCGAGCGCGCGCCGTTCCACTCGTTCCTGCCGGTGCGTGAAATTTCCGGTGTGTGAGCGAAAATCCGTGAGCAAATCGGAGAAGCACTGAGCCTGCTCGTCGAACACTTTTAAGAGGCGGGACGTAACCTGTCGCAGCCCCTGTTGACTATCATTCAATGGGTGCTCCCGCTCATCCACCCAGCGAGCTCCCACGTCTACCAATTCATTGAGCAGCTGTCGCGCCGGATGCCCGGGCTCACGAAAAAACGTCTCGTCCAATAATGCCAACCTGAGAAACGGGAGGTGCAGATAGGTGAGTGTGACCCTGACGGACAGTGGCAGGGTAAGATCGTGTTGCAGATAGTCGAAAACCTGCCCTGTCAGATACACCGTCTCCAGAGCGTCCTCACTCCACAGCAGACTCTCCACCGTCAGATACACACGGGGAAGCTCACCGGCATCCGCGGCGCTCAATGCATCAAAGTGCTTCTGCCTCTCCCGCTGCAAAGGCAACAAACCCGCGGCCAGCCGCGCCGCCGATTCGCCACCGGACGATACCCCGTGCGAAGACGTCTCCCTTGAGTGATGTCTCAGCAATCGAATGGAGTGATAAAGGCCCTTTTGATAACGAGCTTCCCACAGCACGCCCACACCCTGAGGGCTTTCGGCGGAGGATGCACAATCCTCCGCCGAAAATCCCAGGTTCGGCAGTACGCCCTGGCCGATAAAATAACGATTAATGGCGTCGTATAAGTCTCCGAGAGCAACGAGCACGCCGTTTTCAAAGGCTTGGTAACCCCGCTCTCTCGCGGCCATCGGCAACTCGATCATGCGAAACACCCGACTGAGAGCGTCACACCAATAAGCCGGGCTTAGCGGGTTGCTTTCATCGTTGACTTGTCCGCCGCTCAGCAGCGCCAGGCGGTGTTGAAGCTGCCACAGCGGCTCGGCCAGCCGCCGCTCAGCGCGTCGAATCAGCGCCGTCTGAGTCAGGCGTTCTGGGGCAGCGTTCCCATCGTCCTCTGTAGCAAACGGCACATGACCGGAAGCAGAAAGCAGCGCTGTGAACCCTTCTTCGATTTGGCGATAAAAGGCGAGTTTCCCAACATCGTGCGCCGTCTCAAGAGTCGCTCGACTGTTCAGCCATAGAGTGGTTTCCTCAACACTCCGGGCGCGCTCTGCATCGAGACTCAACTGATCACACCACTCTTTCCAGCAGGCAGGCCAGTGTTTGCTGAGGAAGTTCTCCGTTAAATTGTAAGCATGTTTAAGACAATGGGCTGCCTGAGAGGCGCCGGGTGTGGAAAAGGCAAGCGGCTCACTTGAGCCCTTGGATCGGGAATCGTTCATCTTCGCTCCAATGGTCATTCCCGTGACCGCTTCTCATCATGTCGTGCGCTACAACAGGCTGGGGACGATCACGCTGAATGCCCCGCCATCAGACGTCAAATTCAACTTTAAAGCGTATTATTCGGGCGCAAAAGAAGCGGCTTGGCACAGTCTCTTGCAATGTGCCACAGTCACCACACGTTTGTCACACGTTTAATAGGAGGCTTCGGACAGGAGGTAAAAAAAGCCCGGCGGGAGGCCGGGCTGCAATAGCTGCTCGCTGGAGGCAGGGATTACATAGCCGGTCGACCAAACGAGGCAGGACATACCCGTTCAAAACGCCTATACTCGGCCGACACCTGTGTATTCATACGCTGCGACATCGTATCTGGATCAATAAGCCGCCAACGCTCAAGTGTCGCCTCGGTTAACCATACCGATGATCTAAATTCACCAAGTGCCCGTATCTCTCGGTTAGCCCGATGTTTCGCCCAACAGGCGGAGCCCCGGCCCGAATCCGATAATTCCTGAGGACGAGCGAGGCACTGTAATGTTGAGGACTAAGGCAGCCAATCCCATGAGAGGCAACAATACCAACAACGGGAGTGGCCCAAACTGGGGCGAGCTGCTGGCGAAGGTCGCCAACGACGGTGACACTGCCGCTTTCCGCAAGGTGTACGATCACTTTGCTCCCCGTATCAAAGCCTACGCCATCAATCAGGGCATGCACCAGCACGCCGAAGAGCTGGTCCAGGAGGTCATGACCAGCGTGTGGCGCAATGCCGGCAAGTACCAGGATGCCCTGGCATCAGCATCCACCTGGATTTTTACCATTACCCGTAACCAGCGCATTGATCTACTGCGTAAAAAAGGACGTACTCAGGCGGAAATGGCCGTGGATACGGAAGAGCTGTGGCAGATTCCGACCGAGAATGACACGACAGTGCATTCCATCCAGGCGATTTCGACCGAAAAGCGCATGCGCGAGTCCATCCTCGAGCTGCCCGAAGAGCAGATGATCGCTGTGCGCAAGGTGTATTACGAAGGAAAAACCCACCAGGAGGTCGCAGAGGAGCTGAACGTCCCGCTGGGCACCCTGAAAGGGCGTTTACGGCTTTCCATGAAGAAATTGAGAGTAATGTTAGAGGCAACCGACTTATGAGTACACATCATCCCGATGATCTCACACTGCTGGAGTACGCCGCTGGCAGCTTGGGAGTTGCTCAAGCACTGGCGGTGTCTGTCCATATCAGTTTCTGCGCTCACTGTCAGCAGCATTTGCTGAGACTCAACGCCTTGGGTGGCGCCCTGTTGTCCACGACCGGCCCCGCCAGCGTGGCCAATGACGACCAGATTCCTGAACAGGAAGACTCCCATTGCCGGGAGCTCGATCAGGAGTTCGACGCGTTAATGGCTCGACTTCAGTCCGATCAGCGTGCTCCCGAGACACTCCCCGCACGCAAGGGTTTCAGCAATCCACTGGCGCGCTATCTGCCCGCGCCACTGGAGAATCTGGCCTGGCAGCGCCAGACACGGGAAATTGCCAAGTATGACTTGGATCACCTCGTGGACCAGGGTTCGGCGAGAGTGGCACTGCAGAGAATACGCGCTGGCGCCAGGGTGCCGGTTCATACCCATCATGGCAATGAGTTAACCGTGGTTCTCAGTGGCGGTTTCTCCGACGATCTCGGCCAGTACAACGCTGGTGATTTCGTGGCCCGCGACCCCAGTCACCATCACGCGCCTACGGCGCTGGATGACGAAGATTGCATCTGCCTGACCGTACTGGACGCTCCGATGCGATTCACCGGACCGCTGATGCGTTGGCTGAATCCCTTTATGGCCTGGAAAGCCTGAAGGCCAGAGCCTGAAGGTTAACCCAATTAAGAAACTTTTAACCCAATTAAGAAGCAAGGCCAAAAACCAAAAAGCCCGCGTTTTCACGCGGGCTTTTTGGTGGTGCCGATTTAACGGCGCTGAACGCCGAAAACGCTTACTCTTCGGCAGTCGGCTGCTCACTGGCTTGCGCCGGCTCGTCAGCGTTTGACGCTTCAGCTTTGGCTTCCTTGATGGACAGCTTGATACGACCGCGCTGATCCACATCCAGACACTTCACTTTGACCATCTGGCCTTCCTGCAGGTAATCACTAACGGCATTCACACGCTCATCGGCGATCTGCGAGATATGCACCAGACCATCTTTGCCCGGCAGGAAGTTGACGAAGGCGCCGAAGTCCACAATACGGACCACCTTACCTTCGTAAATCGCGCCAATTTCCGCCTCAGCGGTAATTTCTTCGATTTTGCCCACGGCGGCTTTCAGCGCATCGCCATCGCTGGCGTACACTTTAACGGTACCGTCGTCGTCGATATCAATGGAGGCACCGGTCTCTTCGGTAATACCGCGAATGGTCGCGCCGCCTTTACCGATGATGTCGCGGATCTTGTCCGGATGCACCTTCAGGGTCTCGAAACGCGGGGCATTTTCGCTGACCGCTTCACGGGATTCACCCAGCACTTTGTTCATCTCGCCCAGAATGTGCAGACGAGCGTTCAATGCCTGCTCCAGCGCGATTTCCATGATTTGCTCGGTAATGCCCTGGATCTTGATATCCATTTGCAGTGCGGTAACACCGCTGGTGGTACCGGCCACTTTGAAATCCATGTCGCCCAGGTGGTCTTCGTCACCCAGGATGTCGGTCAATACGGCAAACCCTTCGTCGTCTTTTACCAGACCCATGGCAATACCGGCCACTGGCGCTTTCAGCGGTACACCGGCATCCATCAGGGCCAGGCTGGCACCACAGACGGACGCCATGGAACTGGAACCATTGGATTCGGTGATTTCACTGACCACACGCAGCGTGTAGGGAAACTCTTCTTCGGTGGGCAGAACCGCGCCCACACCCCGGCGCGCAAGGCGGCCATGACCGATTTCCCGGCGACCAGTGCCTCCCATACGGCCACACTCGCCAACCGAGTACGGCGGGAAGTTGTAGTGCAGCATGAAGGGGTCTTTGCGCTCACCTTCCAGGGCATCAATAATCTGTGAATCGCGGGCATTGCCCAGAGTGGCCGTCACCAGCGCCTGGGTTTCACCGCGGGTAAACAACGTGGAACCGTGCGCTTTCGGTAAAACACCCACCTCGACGGCGATCGGGCGAACGGTCGTGCTGTCACGGCCATCGATGCGCGGCTCACCAGCAATAATGCGCGAGCGCACCAGTTGCTTTTCAATGCTGCCAAACAGTTTCTCAACGTCACCCGCTTCGATACCGGCGTCTTCATCCACCAGTTGCTCAACCGCCTGGGCACGCAGCGCGTTCAGCTTCTCGTAACGCTCGGCTTTATCCGTAATGCGGTAGGCTTCGCCAATACCATCGGCAAAACCGGCTTTAACCTTGGTTTCCAGCTCGGTATTCACCGCTTCCGGGGTCCACTCCCAGCGGGGCTTGCCGCCGTCACGCGCCAGCTCGGCACAGGCTTCAACAACGACCTGCATTTCCTGATGCGCATACAGCACCGCGCCCAGCATGATATCTTCCGGCAGTTCTTTCGCCTCGGATTCCACCATCAATACGGCGTCTTTGGTGCCGGCAACGACCATATCCAGTTCGGAGGTTTTCAGATCGGCGTAGTTCGGATTCAGCAGGTAGCCTTTCTCTTCGGTGTAACCCACACGGGCCGCACCCAGCGGTCCGTCAAACGGGATGCCCGAGACGGCCAGCGCTGCCGAGGTACCGATCATGGCAGGGATATCCGGGTCCACCGCTTTGCAGGTGGACATAACGGTACACACGACCTGAACTTCGTTCATGAAGCCCTTGGGGAAAAGTGGGCGGATCGGGCGGTCGATCAGGCGGGAGGTCAGCGTTTCTTTCTCGGACGGACGACCTTCACGCTTGAAGAAACCACCGGGGATTTTACCGGCGGCGTATGCACGCTCCTGATAGTGCACGGACAGCGGGAAGAAAGGCTGGCCGGGCTTGGCTTCTTTAGCCCCTACGACGGTACACAGTACCGAGGTTTCACCCATGGTTACCATGACAGCGCCGGTCGCCTGGCGGGCAATGCGCCCGGTTTCCAGGGTGACGGTTTCGCCGCCGTACTGAAATTTCTTGATAATCGGATTCACTCTTCTATCCTTCTCTTTTTCAGATATTCGGATTCGTCGCCTGCAACACTATTGCGCTGCCCGGCCACGGTTGGCTCACAGTCGCCCACACAACGGGCTGCCATACTTGGGGCCTCGAACGCCTACCCAGCCCTTTCGAGCCTGAAAGCCAGTGACGGCCCCCGGGAGTTCAAAACCCGGAGGGCCAAAATAAAGAGTGCCCGCGTAGCGGGCACTAACTCTCTTACCGGCGAAGACCCAGACGCTGGATCAGGTCGGCGTAACGCTTGGTGTTCTTTCCTTTCAGGTAATCCAGCAGCTTGCGGCGCTGGTTTACCATGCGGATGAGACCACGACGCGAGTGGTGATCCTGCTTGTGATCCGAGAAGTGTCCCTGCAGTTTGTTGATGTTAGCGGTCAACAACGCTACCTGAACTTCGGGGGAACCAGTATCACCTTCAGCCTGTTGGTACTCTTTGACCACGTTGGCTTTTTCTTCAGCACTCAGTGCCATAATCATTTCCTCACGTTAATATGCCATCATAGAAAACAGCCACACCCGCGCATATTTACAGGTGGGTTGTCTGCCCGGCGCCGAGGCGCCGGGGGTTGTCGGCCGAAGCCGACGAACTCAATAATACAGTCGCTTGTTAACGCGCACTCCCGACAGGCCGTTCAGGCGGCGGGAACGTTGGCGGCAACCAGTCGTTTGGGACAGACCCGCCCTTCGTCATCCAGCTCACCCAGCCCTAAGAACCGGGGTTCAGCGCCAGGATCGCCAGCCACAAAGACCCGCACCATATCACCTTCATCGCCCAGGCGATAGACCTGGGCGTCCATGACCGGGTTGCCCTGTCGGAAGTAATAACCACTGTCAGCGGGCAACTCCAGAGCGGGCAAAGACGCTACTGGCGCGTCGGCAGGCAGCAGATGGTGATCCAACTGTTCGGCCAGTCCATCGCCCCGTTCCGCTTCCAGAACCTCCAGGCTGATGGCATCCGCCACACTAAAAGGGCCACTGTGAGTGCGATGGAGCCGCTCCACCCGGGCACCACAACCCAGCACTTCGCCCACATCTTCGGCCAGTGTGCGGATGTAGGTGCCTTTGGAGCAGCGCACAGCCACATCCACTTCCGCCTGGGGACCCGCCCGGAAATCCAGCAATTCGATTCGGTATAACGTCACCGGCCGCGGCTGGCGCTCCACATCCTTGCCTTCGCGAGCCAGCTTGTACAGCGGTTGGCCGTTGAGCTTCAGCGCCGAGTACATGGGAGGCACCTGCTCGATGTCGCCCACAAACCTGGCCAGCGCGGCTTCCGCCTGCTCCCGCGTGACGGCCGAGGCGTCCGCTTCGTACAGCACGTCACCCTCGGCATCTCCGGTGGTGGTCACCACGCCCAGCCGAAAGGTGCTTTCGTAGCCTTTTTCCGCATCCAGCAGGAACTGGGAGAACTTGGTGGCTTCGCCAAAACACAATGGCAACAGCCCCGTGGCCAGCGGGTCCAGGCTGCCGGTGTGCCCGGCCTTGGCGGCAAACAACAGCCGCTTGGCCCGCTGCAGCGCGTGGTTAGAGCTCATGCCGGCCGCTTTGTTCAATAACAACACGCCGTCCAACAAACGGCCTTTGCGCCGACGCCCCATCAGCCCTCCTGATCAGTATCGTCTGGCTGATGGCGCGCTTTATCGTCCGCCACGGCTTTGTCGATCAAACTGGAAAGTTCCTGACCGCGAATGGCCGTTTTATCGTAGACAAACTGTAATTTGGGGACCGTGCGCATATTCAGCTCTTTGGCCAGCAGGCTACGCAGAAAACCCGCCGCGCCATTCAAGCGCCGCACACTTTCGGTACCCTCTTCGTCACTGTCATTGCCAACAAAGGTGACGTACACCTTCGCAAACGCCATGTCCCGGGTGACCGAGACATCATTAATATTGACCATTCCGATACGGGGGTCCCGCACCTCCTGGGGAATAAGCTGCGCCAGGAGTCGCTGAATCGCGTCGGACACGCGGTCCGCTCGGGTAAATTCTCTGGGCATTGCCCGCTCACCTCTGTTTCAAACCGTTTCCGTTGTCTCACGCCTGGCCTGTAAATCGTCCAGCCAGTAAGACAACAACGCCCCGACGACCGAAATCGCCGGGGCTATCGTCGAATTGACGTTCGCGCTTACAGCGCGCGCGCCACTTCCTTCACATCGTAGACTTCAATCTGGTCGCCGACTTTAACATCGTAGTTTTTCACCCCGATGCCACACTCCATGCCGTTGCGCACTTCGTTGACGTCATCTTTGTAGCGACGCAGCGATTCCAGCTCGCCCTCAAAGATCACCACATTGTCACGCAGTACGCGAATCGGTTTGTTCCGGTGCACGGTGCCCTCGGTCACCATACAGCCAGCCACCTGACCGAACTTCGGCGAACTGAACACTTCGCGCACATCGGCGATACCGACGATGGTTTCCACCCGCTCGGGCTCCAGCATACCGCTCAAGGCGCCTTTCACATCATCCAGCAATTGATAAATGATGCTGTAGTAACGGATTTCCACGCCTTCGGTTTCCGCCAGGCGACGGGTACCGGCCGCCGCGCGCACATTGAAACCAAACACAATGGCGCCGGAAGTCAGGGCCAGGTTGACATCGTTTTCGGTGATACCGCCGACGCCGGAGGAAACGATATTGACTTCCACCTCTTCGTTGCCAATTTCCATCAGCGCCGATTGAATCGCTTCCAAAGAGCCGCGAACATCGGCCTTGACCACCACCGGCAGAATTTTCTTCTGGTCGGTTTCCATGTTGGCAAACATGTTCTCAAGCTTGGCAGCCTGCTGACGCTGCAGCTTTTCCTTACGCTCTTTTTCAGCGCGGAACTCAGCCACTTCGCGGGCTTTACGCTCGTCCTCAAGTACCGCGAAATCATCGCCAGCACTGGGCGCCGTATCCAGCCCCAGAATTTCTACCGGAGAGGACGGACCAACAGCGGTGACTTTCTGGCCCAGCTCATTGGTCATGGCTCTCACACGTCCGTAGCTCTGGCCAGCCAGCACCAGATCGCCGTGGTTCAAGGTGCCTTGTTGCACCAGAAGGGTCGCGACCACACCTCGACCTTTTTCCACTCTGGCCTCTACCACTACGCCCTGGGCAGGCGCGTCGACTACGGCTTTCAGCTCCAGAATTTCCGCTTGCAGGGACACCGCTTCCAGCAACTCATCGATGCCGTCCCCGGTGTGGGCAGACACTTCAATAAACTGCGTGTCACCACCCCAGTCTTCCGGAATGACATCCTTCGCTGCCAACTCATTTTTCACGCGCTCGGGATCGGCTTCCGGTTTGTCGCACTTGTTGATGGCAACCACCATCGGAACGCCCGCCGCTTTGGAGTGCTGAATCGCTTCCTCGGTCTGAGGCATCACTCCGTCATCGGCGGCCACCACGAGAATGACCACGTCGGTGCACTGGGCACCACGCGCCCGCATGGCGGTAAAGGCGGCGTGGCCAGGCGTATCCAGAAACGCCACTTCGCCATGGCTGGTCGGCACCCGGTAAGCACCAATGTGCTGGGTAATGCCACCGGCCTCACCGGACGCCACTTTGGTTTTCCGGATGTAATCGAGCAGGGAGGTTTTACCGTGGTCGACGTGCCCCATCACTGTCACCACCGGGGCACGGGCTTCACCGTCGCCCTTAACGCGAACGCCCAGCTCTTCTTCCAGTTTATGCTCAATTTCATCGTCGCTTTTGAGAACCGGGTTGTGGCCGAACTCTTCCACCAGCAACTGGGAGGTTTCTTGCTCCAGTGGTTGGTTGATAGTGGCCATCACGCCCATTTTCATAAGCTGCTTGATCACTGCGCCCGACTTGACGTTCATCCGCTGGGCCAACTCGCCCACGGTGATGGTCTCGGGAATCTCTACATCGTGAATAATCTTACCTGTCGGTTTTTTGAATGCGTGTTTGTTGGACGCCTTGTGCGCTGCACGCACACTGCGACGGCGTGCCAGCACCTCTTCGGACTCGGTTTCCTCCTCGACCATGGCATAGAGATCGGCCTTGGAGTTCTTCTTCGGTCCCATGCCCCGCTTGCCTTTGCCAGCGCGTTTGCGGTGCTTGGAGCCTTCATCGTCATCAAACTCTTTGACGTGCCCCGGACGATCTTTACGCTTGGCCGCATCTTTCTCGGGCTGCGGAGCTTCCGCGGCCGCGGCCGCCCGCTCGGCACGAGCTGCTTCCTGCGCGCGGCGCACTTCTTCCTGCGCTTTCATTTCCGCCTCGCGCTGGGCTTCTTCGGCTTTGCGACGCTCCTGAGCGCGACGACGAATTTCTTCCGCGTCATCCACAAACGAGGAGCGCTCTGGTGCCGCCTCGCGGTTGGACTCACTCGGCTCCGGTGATGCTTCCGCTAGGCTTTCCTCAGGCTCCGAGGTCGCTTTGCGTTGCTCAGCTTCAGCTTTCGCACGCTCGATTTCAGCTTGCTCGGCGGCTTCGGCGGCCGCTTTTTCTTCTGCGGCTTTACGGGCACGCGCCTCTTCCGCGGCGGCGGTTTCCGCGGCAATCCGTTCCGCTTCTGCCTGCGCCTCTTCCTCTTGCTGCAGTTCCTCCGGATCGCGCTTCACGTAGGTGCGCTTCTTACGCACTTCTACATTCACTGTCTTGCGCGCCGAGCCACTGCCGGTTTTCAGGGTAGTGGTGGTCTTGCGCTTGAGCGTGATTTTACGAGGCCCGCTGGACTCCTCACCATGACTGGTCTTGAGGTAGGACAGCAGCGTCTGCTTTTCCTCATCGGACACCAGCGCGTCTTCTGTTTTCTGGCTCAAACCGGCTTCCTGCATCTGCTTAAGCAGACGCTCGACCGGTGCGCCTACAGACTTGGCGAGTTCGCTAACTGTTACTTCTGCCATTGTGTATCCTCAGTGTTGTTCGTTGCCCACGATGCCCGTTCCGCATAAGCGATGAGAATCAGGCAAACCAGGGCTCGCGCGCTTTCATAATCAGCGCCGCAGCACGCTCTTCATCCATGCCTTCGATTTCCAGCAGATCGTCAATCGCCTGCTCCGCCAGGTCCTCCATGGTGACGATGCCACGAGCGGCCAGGGTCTTGGCCAGTGCATCGTCCATACCTTCCATGTTAACCAGGTCTTCCGCCGGCTCAGAGCCTTCTTCCGTGGCCAGTGCCTGGGTCAGCAGCGCGTCTTTGGCGCGGGCGCGCAACTCTTCGGCAATATCTTCATCAAAACCTTCGATGGCCAGCATTTCATCCAGCGGTACGTAAGCCACCTCTTCCAGCGAAGTAAAACCCTCTTCCACCAGCACTCCGGCAACATCTTCGTCCACATCGAGGGCGTTCATAAACAGTTCGATGTAGCTGCCGGATTCTTCCTCCTGCTTGGACTGCCACTCTTCCAGGCTCATCACGTTGATGTCCCAGCCGGTCAGTTCGCTGGCCAGGCGCACGTTCTGGCCGCCGCGACCAATTGCCATGGCCAGGTTGTCCTCACTCACCGCCAGATCCATGGAGCCGGTATCTTCATCCACAACGATGGATTCAATTTCCGCCGGCGACATGGCGTTGATCACAAACTGGGCCGGGTTATCGTCCCACAGCACGATATCCACCCGCTCATTACCCAGCTCATTGGACACGGCCTGCACACGAGAGCCACGCATCCCCACACAAGCGCCGACCGGATCAATACGACCATCATTGGTGTTGACGGCAATTTTGGCCCGCAAACCGGGATCGCGCGCCGCGCCTTTGATTTCGATAACTTCTTCGGCGATTTCCGGAACTTCAATTTTGAACAGCTCGATCAGCATTTCAGGGCAGGAGCGACTCAGAAACAATTGCGGGCCTCGAATTTCACTGCGCACATCCTGCAGCAAGGCACGCACCCGGTCACCTACCCGGAAAATCTCACGGCCCACCAGCTGGTCGCGCGGCAGCAGGCCTTCGGCATTGTTGCCGAGGTCTACAATGATACTATCGCGTGTGACTTTTTTCACGGAACCGCTCACCAGTTCACCCACCTGATCGCGATATTCCTCGACCATTTGCGCACGTTCGGCTTCGCGCACCTTCTGCACGATGACCTGTTTGGCCGTTTGCGCCGCAATACGACCAAATTCAGCGTTTTCAATCTTTTCGCGGTGAATGTCGCCAACCTGCAGACTGGTGTCCTTTTCCGCCGCTTCTTCGGTGGTCAACTGGGTGCCAAGCTCAGCCAGCACATCGTCGCTTACCACCTCCCAGGTACGAAAGGTTTCGTAGTCGCCGGTCGCGCGGTCAATGCGGACTTCAATATTGGAGTCCTCATCAAAGCGTTTTTTGGTAGCGGTGGCTAACGCAGACTCGATGGCCTGGAAAATAATATCTTTTTCCACGCCTTTTTCATTGGATACCGCGTCAGCGACCAGCAGAATTTCTTTGTTCATGAGATTGCCTCGTTCAACTCCTTCACCCCGGGGGACATCCCCCTAGAAGCGTGGGACCACATTCGCTTTTTCAATCGACCCGAATGACAATGTGTGTTCGCTACCATCCACTATCAACACCACCGAGTCGCCCTCGATGGCCCGCAGCTGGCCCTTGAATTTACGCCGCCCGGCCACCGGAGCCCGGGTTTTCAGCGCAATCACTTCACCGATATAACGTTGATACTGCTCCGGTGTAAACAGAGGCCGATCCAGGCCCGGTGACGACACCTCAAGGGTATACCGGTTGGTAATCGGGTCCTCTACATCCATCACACTGCTCACTTGACGGCTGACGCGCTCGCAATCTTCCAGCGTTACGCCTCCGTTTTCAGCACTGCGATCAATATAAAGACGCAACGTGGAGTAGCGCCCCTGGGTCAGATACTCCATCCCCCAGAGCTCACATTCCAGCGCATCAACGACAGGCGCGATCAGCGCGTAAAGCTGTTCCTCTTTGGACGCCATGACAAGGGTTTACCTGTGTGACGGGGTGCCGCCCACAACAACCGGTCGCCAGTAGCAGCTTTGACCCTGCCCTGAACCGCCCGAAGGTAGCTGACCTGATGGGGGCAACTACAAAAAATGGGCCTAGAGGCCCATTTTTCGAAACTGCGGCCACAGGCCTCTGTGGCGGGGCTACACCCCTTTTTTCAAATACAAAAAAGCCCCTACCGGGGCTTTATCGACGGTCGGCTTCTTATCTGGGCCGACTTGGAAACCGAAAGAATCCGTTTTCCTGAATTTGGTAGCGGGGGCTGGATTTGAACCAACGACCTTCGGGTTATGAGCCCGACGAGCTACCAGACTGCTCCACCCCGCATCAACAACTCGGAGGCATCTGCCCGACCGAGGTGGCGCATTATAGGGGCACTCCTGATACAGGTCAACCCCGTTTTTCACTTCATTTCAAACACTTGCGTCGTCTCCTGACCCAGCCTTCAAACCACGCCTTCTATACGGGCGATCACAAAGCTGACCACGCTCAACAACGTTAACACGCCAAGAATCACCCCTAGCAAAATCCACACCCGGAACGGCTTGCGCTCGACACTGTTCACGCCCCGACGTGTCACTTCATCAACTCGGGCCTGATCCTCGGGGTAGAGTCTCGGTTTTTGCATGGCATTGATTCCGGCGCTGGTTTATTTTGTCATTGACTACCGCTGTTTTCTATAGTGCCAAATCAATTCATAAAAATACACAGCTGTGATTCAGACCCGCCAGTCCTGGCCACTTGCGTGGCGGCTTTGGGCCGCTATTTCACCCAGTTGAATGTAGGTTTGCACGTTATGGCGATTACGGCGACGCATCGCTTCCGACAGTTCTCGCCGCTCACTTTCATTGTCGTCGTCCATCCGGGTACGGTTGTCTGAGTTGCGCTCGGCACGCTGCTCACTCGCCGGACCGAAATCTGTACTGCTCTCTCCTTCAGCAGAGGTGCTCTGAAGAGCTTCCTGCCGCTGCTGCTGGCGCAGCTCGACTCTGGCCTCCGCCTCCAAGCGCGCTGCGGCCGCCGCCACACGACGGTCTGTGTCCGAGGGTTCGGCGGGCGCAAACGCCGCGCGGCGAATTTGACGTGCCTTTTCAATGGTCGCTCGCGGGTCGTTGGGCACTTTACTGGTATCAATCGGCACTTCACCGGACACAGCGTAGGCGACCCCATCGGGACCGCGCTCGTATTGATAGCGGGGAGCCCCGGCATGACGCCCCCCGAGTGCGGCGTGCGCCTGCTCGTGAAGGCGCACCTCCCGGTCTCTCGCCGCGAGTTCGCGAATGACCTCTCGCTCCTCCAGTGCCTGACGCCGCTCTCGCGCCTGGCGGGGCTCACTTTCCTCACCGGCATCCTTACCCGTGGCGCCCTCAGACTTCCGTTCCAGGCCAGCCTCGCGCTCCGCCGCCAACGCCGCACGACCGGACACGGAAAGCGTCAGTGTCTCTTCGGCGGGGGGCTGATCTGCATTTTGTGATTGCTGCTGACGGCGGCGCAGCCAGAGCTGCGCTTCGGTATCGTTGGGGCGCTGGTCGGGTGAGCGAAAATTTTCGTCTCGCGCACTCTCGGCGGAAGGCTCGAGTGGTTTTAGCGTGGACTGGCGCAGATCCGGCGTTTCCTCGCCGATCGGAGTCCGCCCAAGCGGCACAAAAGGCGCTACGGCGTTGGCGAAATTGGAGGGAATCCCGGTGGCCATGATCAGGGCGCTCCGGAATCAGACCGTGGTATCGATCAAATTGCCGAGCATCTCATCGGCGGTTTTTATCACGCGTGCGTTGCTATCAAAAATTTGCTGCTGACGTTCCAGGTTCACCAGGGGTTCCACTACCTGCAACTCGGACGCCGACTGTCCGGCGGAAGGCTGCACAACCGGCGCGTTAAGCCGCGCAATGTCCTGCGCCGAACGCACCAGTTCACCCTGACTCCGCTGCATGCCATGCAGCGCCTGTGTAGTGGCTGAGCCGATATCCATAACCCTCTCCACGCTGAGTGGGATAAATTTTTACGGGATTACAACACGAATACCTTAAGTCTAGCCCGAAACCTGTCCAAAAAACAGTCAGAATCGGCAAAAACCTGAAGGAGGCGAATTACTTGACGGTTGGCAGCAACACTTCCAGCGACAAATACTCACTTACGGACTCGGCCGTCACCGTTTCAAGGTAAGGCACCCACCCCAGGAACGGGGCTCTCAGCCGCTGCCCGAGCGAGTCCACATTCTCGCGCAGCCGGGGCATGTCGGGGTCAATCGTGTTCGCTACCCAACCGGCCAGCGGCAGCCCATCGCGGACAATCGCTTCAGCCGTCAGCAGCGCATGATTCAGACAGCCCAGCCGGACGCCCACTACGAGTATGACCGGCAGGTTCAATACCTTGGCCAGATCCGCCATGGTCTCCACGGGGTTGAGTGGCACCCGCCACCCTCCAGCGCCTTCCACCAGACTGAACGCCTGGTGCCCTAAAACGCCCCGGCAGTAACCGGCGATACGGTCCGCCGACAGCGCGCGCCGGGCCTCAATGGCCGCGATATGCGGCGCAATGGCGGGTTCGAGCGCCACGGGATTGATCAAATCGTAGGGCATGGGCGGATTGACCACCGCCTGCAATTGCAGGGCATCCTCGTTGCGCAGCCCGTCAGGCGTTACCTCGCAGCCCGCCGAGACCGGCTTGACCGCCGCGGTGGTAAGGCCCCGCTGGTTCGCCGCGTGTAACAGCCCGGTGGCGACCGCCGTTTTACCAACACCGGTATCGGTTCCGGTCACAAAAAAGGCCGATTTTGCCATAGCGTAGAATCTCGCAAACGTCGACTCTGGTGCGGCCAACACGCTCGCACAGAGCTGAATTCATTAGGCCGACAAGGGTTTACTCGCCGACAGATAGAGCACTTCATAGGTCGCGGGCAAACTGCCCTCGCAGCGATGGCTTTCGTAAGCCTCCTGAAAGGCCCGCAATTTACGTCGACCGGTCAGCCCACCGGACTGGCCGCGATTAACATTACGCGCCCCCAGCACCTTGAGTTCTCGCATCAGTTCTGCCAGCTCCCGATACCGCAATACCTGCTCCTGAGAATGCCACTCGCGGTCATGAAATCCGGCGCCCTGCAGTGCCTGGTCAACGACGTCAGTGGCGGGAAAACGGTTGACATGCTCATAGCCATCCACCGCCTGCCAGGCCGCCTTGAGCTCCCACAGTGTATGGGGCCCCAGCGTGGCAATCAGCATCCGCCCCCCAGGGCGTAGCGCCCGGTACAGTTCATCAAACAAGGCAGGCAATTGCTCACACCACTGCACCGCCAGACTGGAAAACACCAGATCGATGCTGGATGACACCAGCGGCAACTGCTCTGCATCACCGCACAACCAGTGGGTGGGAGCGGATCGTTCCTGCCGGGCAAAGCGCACCATACCCTCGGCGATATCCAGCCCCAGAAGCTGCGCTTCCGGCAATCGGGCGTGCAGCGCCTCCGTGAAATACCCAGTGCCACAGCCCAGGTCCAGAATATGAGAGGCTGGCGCGAGATTTTCCCCGCCGAGCCGGTTTAGCAAGTGCTCACCGACATTGCGCTGCAAGCGCGCCACACTATCGTACGCAGGCGCCGCTCGGCTGAAGGACTCGGCCACCCGCCGCTTGTCCCGCTGTCCCTGGGTGAGACGCAGAAAGTCCTGAACGGCCCCGGCAACCTTATCCGGCTGACTCAGGTGCGGCGCGTGCCCCGTGTTCGCAACCAGCATGACGCGCTGGCGGGGATTAATGGCTGGCAACTGGGCCGCCACGGCGGCCGGCACCAGCGCGTCGTTTTCTCCAAACAGATGCAGCCCGGGAGATTGCAACTGCCGAAAGCTCTGGCGGTTGTCCAAGCGGGCCAGCACCCCCAGCGCCTGCACCCAGTCGAGCGACGGTTCCGCATCGATCAGGCGGCTCAGCGTCGCGCACAGCGTGCGCTCTTTGCCGTCACCGTGGGCCACCAAAGCGGCAAACCGTTTTAACGTGCGTGCCGGGGAGCGCTCAAAGTCGGCGGTAAACCGCTGATTCACGGCGGGTGCCATGGCGTCGGGCCACTCGGGGCTCGCAACAAAACACAGGTTGCTGGCCAGCGTAATTACCCGGGACACCCGCTCCGGGTATCGCGCCGCCAACGCCACAGCCAACATGCCACCGAGAGACCACCCCATGACCACCGCTTTCGGCGGCAGGCTGGCGGCGATTGCCTCCAGCACCGCATTCAACGAAAAATCATCGCCGCCCGGGCTATCGCCAAACCCGGGAAGATCCAGCGCAATGACGTGATGGTGTTGGCGCAGCGAGGGCAGGAGATCCCCCCAGCTCTGACTGTCAAAGCCCCAGCCGTGCAACAGCACCACAGGGTCCGAAAACGCCTCGGCCACTGCGGGAAACTCGTGCGCCGCCAGAGGTGCGTCCAAGGGGCGCGGCGCGGCCATCGGTAACATAATGTCCGTCATGGCGTGACTTCATCCGTGCCAAAGTCTGCACCTGATCGGTTGCCATCGAGCCTATCCACTTCCGCTTTGCTGTCGGCCAGCGCCGCCAGCAACTGGGTGACTTGGGACTCGGAATGAGCGGCGCTCAAAGTAATTCTGAGGCGGGCACTGCCCGGCGGAACGGTGGGAGGGCGAATGGCCGCCACCCATATTCCCCGTGTTTCCAGCGCGTTTGCCAGAGCCAGGGCTCGCTCATCCTCTCCCACCCATATCGGCTGAATCGCGGTGTCGGACGCCATTAGGTTCAACCCAAGTTGCCGGGCTCCCTGGCGAAATTGCGCAATACGTTCTTGCAACACCGTCCGCCGCCACCCCTCTTCCCGAACGAGCTTCAGGCTGGCACGGGTCGCAGCTGCCACAGCGGGCGACAGTGCGGTGGTATAGATGTAGCTCCGGGAGAACTGGATCAAGGTCTCAATCAGAGCGTCGCTGCCGGCCACGAAAGCCCCGGCAGTGCCGAGCGCTTTGCCCAGCGTTCCCATGTAAATGGGAACCTCTGCTTCGGTAACCCCCAGGTGCTCCAGTGTCCCGGCGCCGGTTTCGCCCAGACAGCCGAACCCATGGGCATCATCAACCATCAACCAGGCGCTGTGCTCGTGCGCGACGCGGGACAGCTCCGATAGTGGCGCTATATCGCCATCCATACTAAAGACGCCATCCACCGCCACGAGCTGACGATGAGCCGTCGTTTTTTCGAGGCGGCGCTTCAGGTGGTGCGGGTCGTTGTGCAAAAAACGTTGGAACCGCGCGCCACTCAGCAGGCCCGCATCCAATAATGAGGCGTGATTAAGGCGGTCTTCAAAGATGGCATCGCCTTTACCCACCAGTGCAGTCACCGCGCCGAGATTGGCCATATAACCAGTGGAAAACAGCAGCGCCCGTTCACGCCCGAGGAAATCCGCCAGTTCCTCTTCCAGCGCATGGTGTTCTGCGGAATGACCGCAAACCAGATGCGAGGCCCCGCTGCCTACCCCATAGCGCCCGGCGGCGTTGCGAAAAGCGGTGACGACCGCTGGGTGATTGGCCAGTCCAAGATAATCGTTGCTGCAAAATCCGACACGAGGCTGCCCATCCACCACCAGTTCAGGCTGTTGGGGCGAGGCAAGAGTTCGGCGGCGGCGATAAAGAGCGCGGGCGCGGCGCTCGTTGAGCGCCGGCCGCAGGGCCGCATCAAGCGCAGCGTGGGGCATAGGAGTTACTTGGCGGCGTTGTAGAAATACTGGTCATTGCGCGCTTCATCCAGCACGCCCGCCAGTTCAATTTCATCCTGCTCGACTTCCTCGGCGTGCACTTCGCGCTCTTCGGGCTTGATACCCAACCGACGGAACAGTTGCATATCCTTGTTGGCTTCGGGGTTGGCGGTCGTGAGCAGCTTTTCGCCATAGAAAATAGAGTTGGCACCGGCCAGAAAGGCCATTGCTTGCATCTGGTCATTCATCTCTTCGCGGCCAGCGGAGAGCCGCACGTGAGACTGAGGCATCAGAATCCGGGCCACGGCAATGGTGCGGATGAAATCGAATGGATCGAGGTCTTCCTCTTCGGCGAAGGGCGTGCCCGCCACCCGCACCAGCATATTGATGGGCACGGACTCCGGATGATCCGGCATGGTGGCCAGCTGTTGCAGCAGACCGGCGCGGTCGGTTTTCTCTTCACCCATACCCACGATGCCGCCGCAGCAGACTTTCATGCCCGCCTTGCGCACATTGTCCAGGGTTTCCAGGCGGTCCTGATAGGTGCGGGTGGTAATGACTTCACCATAGTATTCCGGAGACGTGTCCAGATTGTGGTTGTAATAATCAAGGCCCGCGTCGGCCAGGGTTTTCGCCTGCTGGGTATCGAGCATGCCGAGGGTCATGCAGGTTTCCAGCCCCAGGGATTTCACGCCTTTCACCATGTCGGTCACATAGCCCAGATCGCGATCTTTTGGGCTGCGCCAGGCCGCACCCATACAAAAACGGGTGGCGCCACTGGCCTTGGCCGCACGTGCCTCTTCCAGCACTTTTTCCACGGCCATCAGCCGCTCGCGCTCTAGCCCAGTGTCATATCGTGCGCTCTGGGGGCAATATTTGCAGTCCTCAGGGCAGGCACCGGTTTTGATTGAACACAGCGTGCTGACTTGCACTTGGTTCGGATCGAAGTGGGCGCGGTGGACGCTCTGCGCCTGGAACATCAGGTCGCTGAAAGGCAGATCAAACAGGGCGAGGATTTCGTCGCGGGTCCAGTCGTGGCGAATCGGCGGTTGGGCAGCGGCATTCATGGTGTCGGTCCTGAATTCAGCGAGTGACGTTGTATGGATCAAAGACTCCTATACTAGCGGCGCCATTGGCGCTGTCAACCAAAACGGGCACCAAAGGTTTACAGCGGAGCCGTCTTGCGCATCCCGCCTGCTCAAGCAGCGGCTCCCCACTGGACGCCAGGCATCCGCTCCCCTAAGCTGCGGCTCTAGATCGGCTTACACAGGACCAGCCTACCCAGGGAAGGAACACCATGCGCCTCACATTGGATCGGATCTTACCGTCTTCGCCCGTTCTGCCCGCCGCCACACCATGTTTATTGTGCCTGGCCCCTGGGGAGCCTCTGCTGTGCAGCGAGTGCGAATGGGATCTGCCCTATCTCGCACGCTACGCGAACCGTTGCCGACAGTGTGCGCTGCCGTTGGCCAGCGACGCCGACTATTGCGGCGACTGTTTGCGTGACCCGCCGGACTTTGATGTATGCCGGGCGGCCTTTACTTACGAGTACCCGCTTGACGGCCTGATTCACCGCTTCAAGTACCGCCGCCAACTCAGCGCGGGGCGCGCCCTGGGTGATATGCTGGCCCAGCACCTGCTTGTCGAACGCGAAACAGTGCCGAACGATGTGTGGCCCGAATGGTTGATTCCGGTGCCCATGCACTGGAGCCGTCGATTAGTGCGCGGTTTCAATCAGGCGGAGCTGCTGGCCACGGATCTGGGAAAAGCCCTGGATCTTCCGGTTCACCCCCTGTGCCGCCGTCAGCGCCGAACCCGTGCCCAGCAGGGGCTGAGCCGCCGGGCCCGGCAAAAAAATCTGCAGGCCGCCTTCAGGTTGACCGCCCGTGGCCACCAGTGTGTGCCTCATCGTCGAGTGGCGCTGGTGGACGATGTGGTGACCACCGGGCAGACCGCACGAATTCTCGCCGGGTTACTCAAACGCGCCGGAGCCGCCTCGGTCGACATTTGGACGCTGGCGAGAACCCCCGAGACGGCAACGGCGGCCGACCCCGGATCACCGTAACAGCCCCGTCGAGCCAGTTAACATTCAGTCGCTTGAATAAACCCCACGTAACGGCGAGGTTCAAGCGTTACAATAGCGCGCTATGCTCACTTAATGCTCACTTACCGTCGGGAGTCTTATGAACGACGCCAGCCCCACCAACGCTTCCACTCACCCTTACGAGGCGCTCTCTCCAGACCTGGTGCTGGATGCTGTGGAAAGCTCGGGCCACTTGAGCGATATGCGCATCTTGGCGCTCAACAGTTACGAAAACCGGGTATATCAGGTCGGCATGGACGACGGGCCGCCACTGATCGCCAAATTTTACCGCCCCGCCCGCTGGAGTGATGCTCAGATTCTGGAAGAACACCGCTTTACCCGGGAACTGCTCGACCTGGAGGTGTCGGTGGTTCCGCCCCTGCCCAACGCCGAAGGCAACACGCTGCGTGAGTATCAGGGCTTTCGCTTCGCTCTCTACCTCCGCCAAGGGGGGCACGCGCCAAACCTGGATGACTTTGATCACCTGCTGACCCTGGGGCGGGTACTGGGACGCATTCATGCTCTCGGCCGCACTCGAACGTTTGAGGACCGGCCCACTCTGGACGTGCAAAGCTTCGCCGAAGAGAGCTACGAATTCCTGCGGGAGAATGATTTTATTCCCGACAGCTTACGTGCCTCCTACGAAACGCTGGGTGCCGAATTAATCGAGCGCCTGCACACCATTTTTGCCCAGGTGGAATACACTCCCATACGCCTGCACGGTGACTGCCATCCGGGCAACATTTTATGGCGCGACGAACCCCACTTCGTCGACTTTGATGATGCCCGCAATGGCCCGGCAGTGCAGGATTTGTGGATGCTATTGTCAGGCGAGCGAGAACAGCAAACGGCGCAGCTGTCGGAAATCGTGGAAGGCTATCAGGAGTTTTGCGATTTCAATTTCGCCGAGCTGAATCTGATTGAAGCATTGCGCACGCTGCGCATTATGAACTACAGCGCGTGGCTCGCCCGCCGCTGGGACGATCCGGCCTTCCCACGCAGTTTTCCCTGGTTCAACACTGAAAGGTACTGGGGCGAGCACATTCTGGAGTTACGCGAGCAGCGGGCGGCTCTGGACGAACCGCCACTGGCGCTCTTTTAGGAACTGATCTCGCTCAGTTGCGATCTTCCAGGTAGCGGAAGAAGTCTGAATCGGAGCGAATCATCAATGTCGCATTTTCCCCGAGGGCCTCGTAGGTTTCGAGGGTGCGAAGGAACGAATAGAACTCCGGGTCGGCCCCAAAGGTTTCACCGTAAATGCGAATAGCTTCCGCATCCGCTTTACCGCGAATTTCTTCAGCGGTGCGCGCCGCTTCCGAGTTGATGCGGCGCAACTCACGCTCCATTTCACCGATGATCTCCAGGCTTCGACCCTGCCCTTCCGCGCGGAAGCGTTCGGCGATGGCCTGCCGCTCGGAGATCATGCGGTTCTCCACCTGGCGGCGGACCGAATCGATGTAATTGAGACGTTTGATACGCACATCCTGCAACTCAATGCCCAGGCTCGGCATCATTTTCGCGGCGCTTTTGAGAATTTCTGCTTCCAGTTTCTCGCGCCCCAGCTTGGGTTGCTGCGTCAGCACCACATCGTCGCGCTCCTGCTCGACTTCATCCAGATCATCGACGTTTACATCCCAGTCGTCCGAACGGACAATTTCCTCAAGGTCGGTGCCCGAGACAATGTCGCGGACCACGGAGTCGATAATGTCGTCCAGGCGGTTACGGCCACCGCGCTCATCGCGCACGCTGCGCAAAAATTGCAGCGGGTCGGTAATACGCCAGCGCGCTGTCGTGTCCACCTGGATGAATTCACGACCCAGCGTGGGAATCTGGGTGACTTCGCCGTCCCAGATCAGCAACCGTTTGTCGAAGCGACGAACATCCTGAATAAAGGGTGTTTTCCAGTGCAGTCCCGGATCGCTGATAACTTCCCCTCTGGGTTCACCGAACTGAACAATAATGGCCTGTTCGGCCTCGTCCACCACAAAGGCGGCGGAGTAAACGGTCGCTACTACAGCGAGCAACACAACGAGTATCAGTCCTTTTTTCATTGCTTGGCCTCCTGGCGGGCATCGCGAATATTCATCAGGGGCAGTGGCCCGACTTGCTCATCCTGCACCATTACCACCTGTCCCACTTTCGGCAACAATTTCGCCATGGCTTCCAGATACAACCTGGAGCGGGTCACCTCGGGGACATTGGCGTATTCTTCCAGCATGGCCGCGAAACGCGCCGTTTCACCATGGGCGCGATTGACCCGCTCAGTGGCATAGCCTTCTGCCTCGGCGATCAAGCGTTGCGCCTCACCCTCGGCACGGGGAATGCGTTGGTTGGCTTGCTTGGTCGCTTCGTTAATCATCCGTTCGCGCTCCTGACGTGCCTCGTTCACTTCATTGAACGCGGGGCGAACCGCCTGCGGTGGCACCACATCCTGAAGTTCCACCGTGATAATGTGCAAACCCGACTCGTAACTGTCCATCACGCTTTGCACTTCTTCTCGGACCATTTGGGCGATTTCCACCCGACCGACCGTCAGCACATCGGAACCCAGGCGGTTACCCACCACCCGGCGCATAACGGACTCGGAAATGTCTCTCAAGGTCGTATCGGGTTCGCGTTGCTGATAGAGGTATTTAATCGGGTCCTGAATACGGTATTGCACCACCCACTCGACGTTGATCACGTTCAGGTCACCCGTGAGCATCAGCGATTCACCGCTGAAGTCTGCATCGGAATAGCGGCTGGGATTGTTGCCGTACTGCCCCACCGTGCGAAACCCGAACTCTTGCTTAAGCACCCGCGCCGAGGCCACGTTCTGCACCTGATCCACACCGAACGGAATCTTAAAATGCAGGCCGGGGTCATTGATCGCCACCACTTCACCAAAGCGCTTGACCACCGCCTGCTCTTCCGGCTGGACGGTATAGAAGCTGCTAAAGGCGCCCCACAGCGCTACCAGCGCCACCGGGACCCAGAGCGTCCACCGCGCCCGGGGTAACTTAAGCCCGCGCGTTAATTGGGAGAGGTCGTCTTTCAGATTCCTCTGTGATTGGTTCATCGTTTGCTCCTTGTCATCGGAAACACTCGTTGCGAGATAACCGGGCTGCGACCATAACAGAAACCCGGCACAGTGTCTGTTTCATCCGGGGCGATGATTGGTGAGGATTTCATCCACACCAGCCTCCAACGACCACTCCGTCTCCTGCGGGGTTTCCGGCAAGAAAGCCAGCACGCGCCCTTTTCGCCGCTGATACCGCTCAACCACGGCGGGTTTGAGCAACCGAAGCCCGCCCAGGCGAGGCGGAAGTGAATAGGTGCCGGCGGGCTCAATGGCCGCCAGAGATGGGAGACCCGCGACACAGGCCACCCCGGCGCGGCGGCAGGCGGAGATCGGCACCATGCAGACCGCCTCGGGACGTCGCTCGAGCCATTGCCGCTGTTGCCCGGCATCCCAGAAAAGAAACCTCGCCCGCTCGGACAACAATGCGCGGGCATCGCCCTCCCAGTGTGCCTGCAGCCGCGCCAGCGTGCGTTCACCCTGTTCGGGCTTGATATCCAGTATCCATTGATAGCCCCCAAACTCGTCCAGCCACTCATCGAAGAACAACAACCGCCCGCCCTGCAACAAACGCACTTGCTCAAGCTCAGCGCGGGAAGCCTGGGTGACGTTCAGCGGTATGCCGGCGATACGGCTCAGATCTTCATCGTGCGCGAGCACCAAATGATCGTCTGCGGTGATGCGCAGATCGGTCTCCAGATGCGTAAACCCGGCCTCCAGCGCGGCGCGAAAGGCCTCGGCAGTATTCTCGGTCGCGGCGTCACACAGCCCTCGGTGGCTGATCCATTCGGGAGTGGTGATGGGAAGAACCTCCTTTAGTATAGGTAGTGCAGCAGTTATGCCCGTTATCGTATAGCGGGAACATACATCGTGTGAAATCATTTCATTGTAAGCACAATGCGGTAGCATAGAGCAGGTTCAGCCACCGCCCCGAACGGATTGCCTATGTTTTATTGGATTATTGTCATTTTTCACCTGGTTATCATGCCAGTGGCCGCCATTCACGCGCTGATCAACAAGCGGGACCACCGCGCCGCACTGGGCTGGATTGGTGTCATCCTGCTATTTCCAGTGGCGGGGCCATTGCTCTACTTTCTGTTTGGTATCAATCGCCTGCGCACCAAGGCGCAAATCTTTGCAGGCCATCACCTGCCGGTGATGTTTTTCGGCTACGATCGCAGCAGCCCGCCTCTGCCTCAGGATCGGGATATTATTCTCGAACGCATGGAAAACCCGGAGCTGGCACGCGTGGGCGGAAGAGCAACCGGGGCTCCGCTGCTGCCCGGTAACCGGGTGGCACCGCTCATCAATGGCGAGGCCTTTTTCCCGAGCTTGATCGAAGCGATTGAACGGGCCGAACACTGGGTATTACTGGCCACGTATCTGTTCGGACACAAAGGCGAAGCCCGCCAGGTTATCGACGCCCTGATTCGGGCCCACGAGCGCGGCGTGGCGGTTTATGTTCTGGCCGACGGTGTGGGCACCTGTTACTCCTTCCGCACGGCCGTGCGTTTGCTTCGTCGAGCGGGTGTGGCGGTGGCGCTATTTACTCCGCCCTCTCTCGTTCCGCCTTCTCTGGACATCAATCTGCGCAACCACCGCAAAATCGTGGTCGTGGATCAACGGGAAGGTTTTTTCGGCGGTATTAATATCGACGCGCGGCACATGGTAAACGATCCCGGTAATCGACACCCCACCGAAGACATGCACTTTCAAGCCGAAGGCCCCTTGGTCGCCGAGCTGACACAACTGTTCAGCCGCGACTGGGAGTTGGTGACCGGGCGAGCCCTCGATCTGGAATCACTCTCGTGCATTCCGGCCGGTGAAAGCGTCTGCCGACTGATTGACGACGGCCCCCACGACAACCTCAACTATCTCTCCATGACGCTGATTGGTGTGTTCTCCGCTGCCCGTCACAGAATCCGCATCATGACCCCCTACTTCCTGCCCAACCACGAAATGGTGGCCGCCCTGCAGGCGGCGGTGTTGCGAGGCGTGAGCGTACAAATTATTTTGCCCGAGCGCAGCAACCTGCGCTTTGTCGACTGGGCGACCCGCAATATGCTGTGGGAGCTGCTGCTGTGGGATATCGATGTGCAATACAAGGCGGCGCCTTTTGCGCACACCAAGCTAGTGCTGGTGGATGAGGATTATGTGATGACCGGCTCTGCCAATCTGGACGCCCGCAGCCTGCGTCTCAACTTCGAACTCGGCGTGGAATGGTTCGACGCCGCTCTGGCCCTGAAATTGCACACACATCTGGATCAAGCCGCCGCCGTCAGCCGCCCACTGACCCTGCAGGAGCTGGATCGTCGGCCTCTGTGGAAACGCCTCAGGGATGCGTTTTTCTGGCTGTTTTCCAGTTATCTTTAAACTGTCCAGCTACTTTTAACCTGTAAAGAACTCTCTATGTCTCTCGGCAACAACGGATACAGCGCATGACCTCACACGATTGGTTCAACCTTCTGGCGGCCGCCTGGTTTTTCGCGCTCTGGGTGGGGTATGCCCGCTTCGCACGCCATCGCGCCAAGGTTTCCTATAGTTTGTCCTCAGTGTTGCAGATCTACCGCAAGCGCTGGATGCAGGCGATGCTGCGCCGGGAAAATCGCATCGGAGATACCGCATTGATTGCCGGGCTGGAGCGGCAGACCACCTTCCTTGCCTCCACCTCCATGTTCATCATCGCCGGTTTGGTCACTGTGCTCGCATCCATTGATCAGGTATACGACACTCTGGTGACCCTGCCCTTTGTCAACCGGGAAATGACCCCACGCCAGCTGCAGTTCAAAATCCTGTTGCTGCTCGGCATTTATGTGTACGCCTTTTTCACCCTGACCTGGGCGGTTCGCCAGTACGGGTTTAGCGCGATCCTGCTGGGTGCTGCACCGCTGACCAACGACGATAGTGTGACCGAGGAAGAACGGTTCCGCTACGCCACGAACAGCGCCAAGATCATTGACCAGGCCGGACACAGTTACAATTACGGGTTGCGGGCCTACTACTTCTCCCTGTCGGTGCTGCCCTGGATGTTTAACACCTGGCTGTTTGCCCTGGCCACGACGCTGACGGTGGCCGTGCTGTATCGCCGGGAATTTCATTCCCGCCCATTACAAACACTGGCGCAAGAGGTGCGCGACTCTGGCTAAGCGCACACTCATTCAACGCTACCATTCACCGCAACTCTAAAGAACGAGCATCGGTGCCGTGACTGCCCAGGGGTTCAATATGCACCATGGATTCCACCCCCAGGGCGCGCATGCGCTGCTCCGCCAGATCCGCCAGTTCATGCGCCCGCCGCACATTCCAGTCACCGGGAACCTGCAGATCCACTTCGGCGAACTGTTGGGCGCCGGACTCCCGGGTACGCAGCTGATGAAAGCCGCACTCCGACGGTGCCACCTCACGCAACACTTCGCGCAACACCGCCTCCAGCGCCTGGAGCGTCTCCGGAGCCAGCGCACGATCCATCAGCCCACCCGCCGCACGCAGCAGCAACTTCCCGCCCTCCAGCAAAATATGCACCGCCACGGCCATGGCGACTACCGGGTCCAACCACAACCAGCCACTCCACTGAGCCAGACCCACGCCCAGCACGACACCGGCCGTGGTCCAGACATCGGTCATCAAATGGCGGCCATCCGCCTCCAGCGCGGGAGAGCGGAACACACGACTGAAACGCAGCAGAGCCATGGCCACCAGCCCATTGATCACACTCGCCGCCACCGATAAGGCGGTACCCAGGTTAAGGGCCTGCAATTCACTGGGATTCAACAAGCGCTCTCCGGCGGCCGCCAGGATGGCCAGCGCCGCCAGCACAATCATGCCGCCTTCAAAGGCGGCCGAAAAATACTCCGCCTTACCGTGCCCGAAGGGGTGGCCGGCATCAGGCGGGCGGCGCGCGTACACCAGCATGACCAGCGCAAAGGCCGCCGCCAGTAAATTGACCACTGACTCCAGCGCATCGGACAGGTAACCCACCGACCCAGTCAATTGCCAGGCCAGCCCTTTCAGACCCATAGTCACCAGTGCCGCCAATAGAGAAAGCCACAACAGGTGCTGGGGTTTCCATCCACGAGTCCTACGCATCGCTATCGCCTCGCTCATCAGACACTAAAGTCTAGCATCCGGGGTGGAAATCCTGAGCGTCCGGCCCAATAATGGAGGCTGCATGCATATCTCCGAACAGGATGGCCTATGACCGCCCAACTCGCCCCCGTCAATCAGGATGCCGTCTGGGAAGACATTCGACGCCAAACCCGCCGTCAGGCCGAGGCCGAGCCGGTGTTGGCCAGTTTTCTCCACACCACCATTTTGAACCACGACACACTGGAAGCCGCGCTGAGCTTTCACCTGGCCAATAAATTGGACAGCGCCGCCATGCCCGCCATGATGGTGCGCGAAGTGATAGAAAACGCGCTGAACGACGATCCCGCCATTGGCCGAGCGGTGCGCGCCGACCTGCTGGCCATCAACGAGCGGGACTCCGCCTGCGACTCCTCCAGCACGCCGTTCCTCTACTTCAAGGGATTCCATGCTCTGCAATCCTACCGGATCGCTCACTGGCTATGGCGCCGCGGACGCCAATCGCTGGCGCTTTTCCTGCAAAACCGTATCTCCGTGGTGTTTGCCGTGGACATTCACCCTGCGGCTCGCATTGGCGAAGGGATTATGTTCGATCACGCCACGGGCATTGTCATCGGTGAAACGGCGGTGGTGGACGACAATGTCTCCATCATGCAGTCCGTCACCCTCGGCGGCACCGGAAAAGAAAGCGGGGACCGCCACCCCAAAGTCCGTAAAGGCGTACTCATTGGTGCCGGGGCCAAAATTCTCGGCAATATCGAAGTTGGCGAATGCGCGACGGTCGGGGCCGGAAGTGTCGTGCTCTCACCGGTGCCAGCGCGCAAAATTGCCGCCGGCGTACCGGCCCGCATTCTCGGTGATAGCCGCTGCCAGCAGCCGTCACGGACCATGGACCATCGCCTGGAGAGCTGAATGATGCGGCCTGTTTTCCTTTACGCCCTGCTGCTTGGTCCCGCCCTGGCGGCGGCTTTCACCGCCTGCGGCGACCCGGCCAACCCAGCTGGGACGGACGATGTCTCGGCGGTCTCGAGCTCACCGTCCTCTGACGCTCCCATCGTGCCCCTGACGATCTACAAAAGCCCCACCTGCGGCTGCTGTGAAGACTGGATCACTCATATGGAAGCGTCCGGATTTTCCGCTCACATTGAGCATCCCAGCCAGCTGGCTCGGGTTAAAAGTGAGCTCGGTATTGCGCCGGAGCACAGTTCTTGTCACACGGGGGTGTCAGAGGACGGCTTCGTGTTCGAGGGGCATGTGCCCGCCAAACTGGTACAGCGCTTTCTGGAAAATCCGCCTGAGGACGCTCTGGGGCTGTCTGTACCGCGTATGCCTGTGGGTAGCCCAGGCATGGAAATGGGGCAACGATTCGAGCCCTACGACGTTCTTTTGTTGAAAACCGATGGAAACAGCGAGCGTTACGCTCGTATTGACCGCCCCGAACAGCAGTATTGATTGCACTGTCCCGGTGCACCCGGCACGACGATCGCTCACCCGAACAGCACTCTCGGTCACCATATAGCGGCATCGCGTGATCAAGAGCGCCGCTTAACAGCGTTGCCGGACCCAAAGAGCGCTCTGGCCAGCTTTTTGCAACACATTACCACCCGTTGCCTCTGAGAGCCGGAGAACCGAATGCAGTACACCAAACCGATGATTGAGCTGGTGTTTGAAATTCGGCGGCGTGTTCCCGCCGACGTGAAACCGTCGGTCAAACTGGCCAACCCCGAATTACTGGACGAGCTGGCAGACTACCATCATCGTTGCCGGGACGTCATTTGCCAGACGCTGATCAAGGAGCTGCTGCAACTGGCCGGTGATCCCTGGGATCACGCCCTGAGCGATGCCAAGCAGCAGGCCGAAGAGGCACAAGCCGCCGCCCGGCCTCGCAAAATCACCAAAGTCTACCGTGGCCAGGTGACACTGGAAGAATCCCCCCCCAAAAACAGCGACGAGGACAAAAGCCGCCGCAAACGGGTGTACCGCGGGCAGGTTATCGAATAGTCCCCCTCAACCCGTTCAAATCGCCTGCAGGCGCTCACCGATCACTTCGGCGGCATCGATAAAGGGCATCAGCACCTGATCGGCACCCGCTTCCTGCAACGTGTTGGCATGGGCAGAGTGATGAGCCGTCAGCACCACTTTCCCCCGATACCCCTGAGTCCTCAGCGTTTTCAGCAATGTGAGATTACCTTGCAATTGCGGCATGGTACTGATGACATAGCGGGCACTGTGCAGTGGCAGTTGCTCGGCGAGATCAGGATCTTCGAGATCCCCGTACTGGGTATCGACGCCTTCCAGTTTCAAGCGCTTTACCGTTTGCGGATCAAAGTCCACCCCCAGTACCACAAGCCCCTGTTTACGCAACTGCCTGACGACATTACCTCCATAACGCCCCAGTCCGAACACAATGGCATCCACGTGGCGTGAGGTGCTGACCCGCACGTCACTTTCCCGAAAAGGCGCCTTTTGTTCAAACAGGGATAGACTTGAAGAAAGCCGCTCGAACAACGGATGAGAATAGAGAATCATATAGGTGGACAAGCCGATGGTGATCAGCCCGACCAGGGTAATCAAGCCCACGACGTCCTCGCTGATATGGCCCAAACTCAGCCCCAACGCGGCGAAAATCAGGGAGAATTCGCTGATCTGTGCGACCGTCAAGCCGGCCAAAAACCCCGTGCGCTTCCGGTAGCCCATCAAGCCCATGATGATCATGACGATCAACGGGTTGCCAATCAGGACAAACAGCGACAGCAGCACGGCGGCCCCCATCTGCGCGCCCAGTAGCGACAAATCCAGGTGCGCCCCCAGATTAATAAAGAAAAACAGCAGCAGGAAGTCCCGGATACTGACCAGCCGACCGCTGATCACCTCCCGATAATGCGTGGAGGCCAGCGACACTCCCGCGAGAAATGCCCCCACCTCCCGACTGAACCCCATCAGCTCACTGACCGCCGCCAGCAACACGGCCCAGGCAATGGCGAACAAGACCAGCAGCTCTTGGGAGCCCGCGAGATAATGCGTCAGCGAGGGTAGCGCCCAACGCATCATGACACCGGTGACAGCGACCAGCAGTGCCCCCTTTAGCACCACGCCCAGCACGATCAGGCCCATGGAGCCGTCCCCATCCTGCCCCAGCGCAGAGAGCACAATCATTACCAGGATGACGACAATGTCCTGCACAATCAGAAAACCGACCGCAATCTGACCGTGCAGAGAATCAATTTCTTTCTTATCGGACAACAATTTAACAATGATGATGGTGCTGGAAAAGGTGAGCGCCACCGCGATATACAGCGAAGCCGTGGGCGAAAATCCCAGCCCTAAGGCGATCAAAAAACCGAACAGTGATGTAAAGACAACCTGGCCAAGGCCGGTCGACAAGGCCACGCCACCGGTCGTGCGAATCAGGCCGAGATCCAGTTTAAGTCCGACCACGAACAATAAAATGGCAATGCCGATATCGGACAGAAGATGAATCTGATCAAGGGAGTAAATAATATCCAGAACCGACGGACCGCAAACAATGCCCAGGGCGATAAACGCCACAATCAGGGGTTGCTTGAGCAGGCGTGCTGCCACACCAAACAGGGCCGCCAACGTTAACAGCAGGGCAAACTCCACGAAGGGGTTGGCAGCAATCAGCTCGCCGGGCATTGCAGTTCTCCTGATTCAGCCGTTGTGAGCCACTCAGGGCTTGGTCGGCCACACTATAGCAAGGCCGCACCGGGGCGCGGTTGCGCTGAATCAAAACCGGCCCAATCGCGGCGTCGGGAGAATTGAGGACGCAAGAAGTCCATCTGATCGCCGCGAATACGGTCGCTATTGATCAGCGCCAGGTATTCGGCAGTATTCGGGCAAAAAGGCAGGGCCAGCAGTTCCATGCCGATATCGGCCAGTAACTGGTTCCCTTTGCGCTGGTTACACCGCTTGCAGGCAGCGACCACGTTGTTCCACCGGTCTCGACCGCCGCGACTGATGGGGTGTACATGGTCGCGGGAGAGCTGATCAACACTGAAGAAGTTACCGCAGTAAAGGCACTGGTGATGGTCGCGGGCAAACAGGGCGGTATTGGTCAGCGGCGGAACCAGTCGCATACGACCCATGCGGCCGCCTCCGCAGGCGATAATGGCAGGAAGATCGATCCGGGTGCGGTGCCCAGTGACTCTTGACTGCCCACCATAAACGCGCCGCACCTGGCCGCCCAGTGTCCATTGCACAAGATCCCGGGCGTAGAGGCAGACGGCCTCTTTCCAGTTCAGCCACTCAAGCGGCTGACCGGCGATATTGAGCCGAAGAATACGCGCTTCCATCGACACCTCCAGTGACCGCCGAGTGCGCTCACGAAAGCCGACTGTCTGTGGCGGTGAGGCCACCAGCATTCGGTCACGTACTGACTATATCAATACTCTGGTTGTTAACTATGACGCGAATGTGTCAAAACTTCTAGTTATTTCAAAGAAAATGACATTGATCGAAAAAAGAGGGGCCATTAAACGAAAGAAACCCCCGCGATGGGGGTATCGCGGGGGTTGCCTGCTTACAGGATGGGGCCCTTCCCGGGCCGGTTGGCACGCATCCGTTCAGTTCCATGCCTTGCGTCCAGTGCCTGTCTCCATTACTCCGTATTATGCGCCGCGAGTCGAGCCGTCTCCAGTCGTCAAAGTCGGAAAATCGTGTGCGAGATATCTCACAAAAATGCGCCAATGCTGACCGCTTAGAAGATCTCCTCGGGCTCAAGGTCAAACAGGTAATCCGGGGAAATGTCCATACTGCGCATAATATCATTGCCTTCTTCGCGCAACAGCTGCTGCTCCTGCTCACCCAGTTCGTCCCTCAATCCCTGACGGATCACCACCTCCACCCGGCGATTTCGGGCTCGATTATTCGCTGAATCATTTAGCGCCAACGGCCGGGTGTCGGCAAAACCACTCACTTCAAACCGCTCGGGATCAATATAATCGCCGCGCATCAATTGATGGGCGACCGACACGGCCCGCGCGGTGGACAGCTCCCAGTTTGAACGAAAGCGCTCGGAACTGATGGGCACATTGTCGGTATGCCCCTGCACCTTGATACTGCCGGACTGCAGCATGAGTACCGCCTGTATCTCATCGAGCACATCATAGTAATCTGGCGAGAGGGTGGCGGAGCCTGAGGGAAAAGACCCTTGCTCGCGAATGCGAATGATGATCTGCCGACCACGGGTTTCTATTTCAATCTGTCCCGAGGCAATTTGCCCCTGCAAACGTATGGCCAACGCGGCGGCATCGCGCTCCGTCTCACGAATCAACTCCTCCAGCCGCTGCTGAAGCTGCTGGCGAGCGGAGTCGTCGTGCTCCGGATCGCCCTGCTGAATGTCGAATTCCTCCGCGCAGTAAACCTCCAGACTCATTTGAGTGGTGTCGTCTGTGGTCTGGAAAATCTCATTGATCGGTGTGGGTTCGGGTTTTCCCGGACTGAACTCCTGGGCCACGATGCTGGTGCCCTTGGGGATTTCGTTCACCGGAATTTCGGCCTGCACCCCAAAGGCCTGGGCCAGTGAACCGGCCAGGCGCTTGAATTTCATCGCATCCATTTCGGAGAACGACAACAGCAACACGAAAAAGCACAGCAGCAACGCCATCAAATCGGCAAAAGTCGCCATCCAGGGGGGCAGCCCCGCCTTCGATGACTTTTTACGTTGCATTTCGTCATCCATTATCCCACTCCCCCTCTACCGGCGATCAGGCGGCATCCGCATCGGCGATGTCGCGCTTGCGCTCGGGCAGATACGTACGGAGCATGGAATCAATCACTCGCGGATTCTGGCCACTCTGAATGGCCAGCAGGGCGTCGATAATCAGGCTTTTGACCAGCACTTCCTCCTCCGCGCGCAGACGCAGCTTGTCAGCAATAGGGAGAAATACCGCATTCGCCAACAGTGTGCCATACAGGGTCGTCAACAATGCAATGGCCATGGCCGGACCAATGGCCTTCGGATCTTCCATGTTCGACAGCATGGCCACCAAACCAATCAAGGTCCCAATCATGCCCATGGCCGGCGCGATATCGCCCATCGCCGCAAAAATCGATGATCCGACGCGGTGGCGCTCCTCGGCCAGGTAGCGGTCCTTGGACATCATGTTTTTCACCACCTCTGGATCGTGCCCATCCACCAGCAGTTGAATGCCTTTCTGTAAAAAGGGACTGCTGACGTCCTTGCCCTCCAGAGACAGCAGCCCCCCCTTTCTCGCGGCATCGGCCAACTCCACGATTTCATCGATCAGATCCACCGGATCTTCGAGTTTGAACACGAAGCTCTTGGCCGCGACACGAAAAGAGCCAAAAAACTGGCCCAGACTGAATTTGGCCATGGCCGCAAACAGGGTTCCCCCCACGACGATCAGCAGCGACGGCGCATTGACAAAGATCCCGATGTCTCCGGAAAGAAACATTGAGGCGATAATCAAGCCCAAAGCGCCGATAATACCGACGAGGGTTGCTAAATCCATGAATCGCTCCTCACACTAAACGACATCACATTGGGTAAAGACCAGAACAAGAGACCAGAGCCAAAGACCACAGTAAATAAGCCGGGATAAACCTGCATCTTAGCAGCAGTCAGTTTATAATTGCGCCCTATTCATGCCAAATACGGACACTCTGATGAGTCTATCGGCTGCGGCGGAAAATTCTTCACTGCCCGCCTCGCCCGTTTTTGGCAATTTGAGCGATCGACAATAGGTGCCCCATGCCCACGAAAAAGCCCTCCGTGGACTTTGAACAGTCACTCAGCGAGCTGGAAGCGCTGGTTCAGCAAATGGAGCAGGGAGAACTCTCTTTGGAGGAGTCCCTCAAGGCCTTTGAACGAGGCATTGGACTGACTCGCCACTGCCAGGAACGGCTCAGCGCCGCCGAGCAGCAGGTTCAGACACTGATGGAGCAACAGGGCGAGATGCGCCTGCAGCCGCTGGATGATACCGAAAGCGAGGGCGAATGAGCATCGCATTCGAGCAGTATGCCCACCCCTGGCGAGAGCGATTTGCTGCGGCGCTCTCTCAGGTTTTGCCGGCACCCGATACTCAACAGGCGTCGCTGGCGACAGCCATGGCCTACAGCTTGGGCAACGGCGGAAAGCGTATCCGCCCACTGCTGGTATACGCGGCCGGCGCAGCGCTGAACCGCGCTCCGGACCGGACGCTGGATCACGTGGCAGCGGCCGTTGAATGCCTGCACGCCTACAGCCTGGTTCATGACGACCTGCCCGCCATGGACGACGATGATCTGCGCCGGGGCCAGCCCAGTTGCCATATTGCCTTCGACGAGGCCACCGCCATTCTCGCAGGTGATGCCTTGCAGAGCCTGGCATTTGATCTGTTGACCCAGGTCCCCGATACCACGGATTCCACCCGTATCGCACTGGTTGCTGAACTCGCGCGAGCGGCGGGTGCCCAAGGTATGGTGCTCGGCCAGGCGATTGACCTCGGTGCTGTGGAGAAAACCCTGGAGCTGGCGCAGCTCGAACGTATGCACCGGCACAAAACCGGCGCACTGATCCAAGCCAGCGTCGTGATGGGTGCTCTGGTGGGAGGGGCGACGCCCGCTCAGCGCGAGGCCCTGGCCCAGTATGCCGACGCCATTGGCCTGGCCTTTCAGGTACAAGACGATATTCTCGACGTCACCGCTGACACGGGAACGCTCGGCAAACAACAGGGTGCCGACAGCGCTCGCCACAAACCCACCTATGTGTCCCTGCTGGGGCTGGACGGTGCCCGTCACAAATCCCGAGACTTACTGTCGCAGAGCCTCGACAGCCTGGAGACCTTTAACGACGGGGCCGATGCGTTGCGCGCTCTGGCGCACTATATCGTCGAGCGTAACTACTGACACCCTGGCCCGGTTCACACCGTTTAAAAAGTTATTGTTGAGTGTGAACCAGCCCTAGGCAACGGGGGGACAGCCCCCTACAATGGCCCCTTTCGAATAACGACGTGACTCATGTTTGACGAAATTCCCACAAGCCGACCGGACACGCCTCTTCTGGACCGCATTGAAGACCCGGCTGCGCTGCGTGATCTCAAGGAAAAGGAGCTCGACACGCTCGCCGACGAGCTTCGCGCCTACCTGCTGTACACCGTCGGACAAAGCGGTGGCCACTTCGGGGCCGGGCTCGGCGTGGTAGAGCTGACGGTTGCACTGCACTACGTCTACCAGACCCCGGAAGATCGCCTGGTCTGGGATGTGGGCCACCAGACGTACCCTCATAAGATCCTCACTGGCCGGCGCGAGCGCATGGGCAGTATTCGCCAGCACGGCGGCCTGTCGGGATTTCCCAAGCGCAGCGAAAGCGATTTCGACACCTTCGGTGTCGGCCACTCCAGCACATCGTTGAGTGCGGCCCAGGGGATGGCCCTGGCAAGCGCGCTGAACGGCGATGACCGCAAGTGTGCAGCCATTATCGGCGACGGCGCCATGACCGCTGGCATGGCGTTCGAGGCCCTAAACCATATCGCTCACACCGATACTGACATGCTGGTAATCCTGAACGACAACAATATGTCGATCTCACCCAATGTCGGTGGACTGGCCACGTATCTGTCCAAAGTATGGGGCAGCAAGTTCTACAACTCGTTGCGTGAAGGCAGCAAACAGGTATTGACCAAAATTCCCTCCGCCTGGGAGTTTGCCCGCCGCACGGAGGAACATTTCAAGGGTTTCATGTCGCCCGGAACCCTGTTCGAGGAAATGGGGTTCAACTACGTCGGCCCTATCGACGGACACGACATCGGCAATCTGGTCAGTTACCTGCGCAATCTGCGCGAAGTGAAAGGCCCCAAATTACTGCACGTGATCACCCGCAAAGGCAAAGGCTTTGGCCCCGCCGAAGACGACCCGGTGGGCTATCACGCGCTTAATAAGCTGGAACCCAAACTCGCCCCCAGGAAAAAGCCCAGCGGCCCCAAGTACCAGCAAGTGTTTGGTGACTGGCTGTGCGATATCGCCGAGCGGGACGAGCGGGTGATCGGTATTACACCCGCCATGTGCGAAGGTTCGGGCATGGTCGGTTTTGCGCAACGTTTTCCCGAGCGTTTTTACGATGTGGCGATCGCCGAGCAACACGCTGTCACTCTGGCCGCCGGCCTGGCCTGCGAGGGCCTGAAACCCGTGGTCGCGATTTATTCCACATTTTTGCAACGTGCCTACGACCAACTGATTCACGATGTAGCACTACAGCAACTCGATGTTACCTTCGCCATTGACCGTGCCGGACTGGTTGGCGAAGACGGTCCGACCCACGGCGGCACTTTTGATCTGACCTATCTGCGCTGCATTCCCAACATGGTCATTGCCGCACCCAGCGATGAAAATGAATGCCGCCAGCTGCTGTACACCGCCTGGCAACACGCGGGGCCTGCGGCCGTGCGATACCCGAGAGGCAGCGGTCCGGGCACGACGATTGAGCCGGTCATGTCGGCCTTACCGCTGGGCCAGGGCCGCGAGTGCCGTCAGGGCAAAAATGTGGTCATCCTCAACTTTGGGGCCTCCCTGCCCGCCGCCATGGAGGCGGCAGAACGGCTTGACGCCAGCGTCTGCGATATGCGCTTTGTGAAACCACTGGACACTGAGCTAGTGGAGCGGATGGCGGCCCAACACGAGCTTCTGGTAACACTGGAAGAAAATGTGATTGCCGGAGGCGCTGGTGCGGCTGTCAGTGAATATCTGGCGCTAAAAGGAGTAAGGTCCATGTGGCTGCCGCTGGGCTTTCGCGATGAGTTCGTCGACCACGACACGCCTCGTCAACAGCTCGCGGGACAAGGGCTGGATGCGGAGGGGATCGAAGAGGCCATCCGTCAGCGGTTGGGTACGTCAGGTAAGTAACTCTCCGTTTCTCGCTGCTATCTCCGTTATCCCACCTCTCTCATTGACCATGCTCGTCATTCTGTCTCGTTGAGAAACAAAAAAAGAGGGCCGTAAAGGCCCTCTTTTTTTCGTCGCTTGAGAATATACCTATGTGGGTATATTCAGCTTACGCGCCGATCCACTTAAGCGCCACCGGTGCCCGGTGTGCCATCGTCCAGTTTCACAGCGCGATAACCGCCGCGCTTGCGGTCATACAGATACATAGCCGCGAAGAACAGGGCAACGATCAACGCAATCGGCATTACCCAACGAAACGCCATACGGCCACCGTAGTTATCAGCGGGGCCAACAATTGCGCCGGCTTCGCTCGCCAGTTCGGTCTCCTGCGGTAAACCGCCGTCAACAATCGAACGCAATGCGTTACCGGTCAGTGGGCCACTCAGCTCGCCTTCATTGCGGTAGTAGTCCAAAGCGGTTTCGTTATGGTTCAACACATTCTGTGCATCCGCCGCGCGGTAGCCCAGATCGGCGAGCGCTTGCGGGTTATCAGAGACCGCTTCAGCGTCGGCAATGTAACCGGGATAGCGCTGTTCAACCTGCTCCATAACCTGTACGACACGTTGCTGATCCATCGCTTCGGGCAAGTGACGGTCGGCGATGCCACCCATCAGGCCTTGCAAATAACCCGAGGCACTCATACCGGCACCGATCATCAACACGATGCCCAGGGAACCTGCACGCGGAAAACGTTCGCTCATGACGCCCACCATAGTGGGGAAGAAAAAGGCTACGCCGAAGGCAAACACGGTGGCCGCGAACATCAGTTTGAAGGTACCGGACTCAAACGTGGAGAACATCAGCAAACCGAGCGCGGTCAGAATCGAGGCACAAAACAGCATCCCGGTGGGCGCCAGGCGTTCCACAATCGGACCCGCGAACAGACGCAGCACAGCCATTAAACCGGTAATCCAGACGAACACCAACATGCCGTGCAGGCCCGCAGATTCCAGAACGGCGGGAATCCAGCGCATGGGCCCCAGCTCCAGAGACACGGTGACCATTTTAATGAAGATCAACAGCAGAACCAGCGGGTGAGTGAAGGTGTACTTGAACATTTCACCCATGGAAACACCGGCTTCCGCCAGTTCGGTTTTCGGGAATTTCTCAGACAGCAGCATGTAGCCGTAAAGGAAGATCGGGATATAGATGATGGCGATCTGAATGGTCCAGTGAGAAATCTGGAAAGAGCCAATGCTGCCAATTTGTACCATTCCCCAGCCCAGCAGGCCACCGAGCACCATGCCGCCCGGAAAGAACGCGTGGAAATGGTTGAGTTTGGTGGTTTTGTTGTCCGGGAACAGCGTCGCGGTCAGGGGGTTACCGGTCACCTCGATCAGGCCGTTGCCGATCCCCATGCCGATGGCTCCCGCGAACAGCACCCAGAAACCGGAGGGATCTCCCGCCAGAGGCGCCCCGGCCAGAAACAGGGTGACACCCAGAAGGTGGAAGATAAAAGCGCCTGTAGCGGCCACTTTAAGACCAAATTTTTCCAGGAAAGGCCCGAGGAACAACAAGGATAGCGCCATGCCCCACAGGGCTGCCCCACCAATGTAACCCACATCGGAGTTCGTCAGAATAAATTCAGTTTTCAATTGAATCAGGATGTTGCTCACCAGAGCAAATGAAAAAGCCGTCGGCAATAGCGCCATACAGGCACCGGCAAACAGCTTCTTCCGATTGATGCCGTTGGCATCCAGTGTGGCTGTACTCATACTCATTTCCTCATTATTGTTATCCTCCGCCCACCCGATTGCTCGAGTGGACGGAAGCCAACGGGGGGATTCCCCTGCCGATCTAACAGATTAACGGTTTACAGAGTGGTCCAGCGACCGTCCGCTTCGGACGAATCCAGAACCGCCTGAATGAAACGCATCCCCTGAACACCCGTACCGATACCGGGAATCCAGGACTCGATGGCATGGCTCTCTCCCTTACGGCGCGCCACCAGTACATCCGCAATATCGGTGTACAGGTTAGCGAAGCCTTCCAGGTAGCCTTCCGGGTGCCCCTGGGGCGTACGAATACCCCGCACGGCCACGTCGCTGTCGAGATTGTCATTGCGGCGGGTAATGCGCTGGTGACGACCGAACAGCGGCGTGAACCACATTTCATTCGGGCTTTCCTGCGACCATTCCAGACCGGCTTTGTCACCGTAGATACGGATGCGCAGACCGTTTTCACAACCCGGAGCCACTTGGCTGGTCCAAAGCATGCCCTTGGCACCACCTTTGAAACGCATCATGACGTGAACGTTATCGTCCACTTCACGACCGGGCACGAAGCTGGTCAGGTCTGCACTTAAGGTATCCAGCTCCAACTGGGAGATGAACGCCGCCAACTGGAAGGCGTGGGTACCGATATCACCGAGACAGCCCGCTTTACCGGACTGGTTCGGATCGGTCCGCCAGGCCGCCTGCTTGTTATCCGCCTCGGGGGCATTAGTCAGCCACTCCTGCGGATACTCAACCTGCACCAGACGCACATTGCCAAGCTCGCCACGCTCAATCATTTCACGGGCGTAACGCACCAGCGGGTAGGCACTGTAGTTGTGGGTCAGTCCAAAGAAGGCGTTGCTCTTGGCGGCAATTTTCTCCAGCTCCAGAGCCTCTTCCAGTGTGCGGGTCACTGGTTTGTCGCAAATCACGTGGATGCCGGCTTCGAGCGCCGCCTTGGCGACCGGGAAATGCATGTGGTTCGGTGTTACGATCGAGACAGCTTCAATACCATCGTCGCGTTTGGCCTCTTCGGCGAACATTTCCTCGTATGAGGTGTAGGAACGCTCCGGCGCAATATGCAGATCGTCGGCAGACGCCTTGGCGTTATCGGGACGAGATGACAGCGCCCCCGCCACCAGCTCGTAGCGATCATCAATGCGCGAGGCAATACGGTGCACCGCACCGATGAAAGCGCCGCGGCCGCCACCAACCATTCCCAGTCGAATACGTGCGTCAGCCATTACTTACCTCCCAAGCCCAGAACACGGCGGTTACTTTCTTCGTCCGCCTCACCGCCAGCGAAATCGTCGAAGGCTTTTTCAGTCACGCGAATGATGTGGTCACTGACAAATTTCACACCTTCCTCGGCACCGGCTTCCGGGTGCTTCAGGCAGCATTCCCACTCAATCACCGCCCAGCCGTCGAAATCGTAGGCCGTCAGCTTGGAGAAAATCTGTTTGAAATCGATCTGGCCATCGCCCAGTGAACGGAACCGACCAGCGCGCTCTACCCAACCTTCATAGCCACCGTATACGCCTTGCTGGGCGGTAGGATTAAACTCCGCATCCTTCACATGGAACATTTTGATACGGTCTTTATAGCGGTCAATAAAGGCGATGTAATCCAGCTGTTGCAGAATCAGGTGGCTGGGGTCGTACAGAATGTTGGCGCGGGGGTGATTGTCCACTTCCTGCAGGAAGCGCTCGAAGGTGGCACCATCGTGCAAGTCTTCACCGGGGTGGATTTCGTAGCAGAGGTCCACGCCCGCTTCATCAAAGGCGTCCAGGATCGGCAGCCAGCGCTTGGCCAGCTCTTTGAAGCCGGTATCCACGAGGCCTGCGGGGCGCTGGGGCCAGGGGTACATAAACGGCCACAGGAGGGCGCCGGAGAAGGTGGCATGGGCCGTCAGGCCGAGGTTTTTACTGGCTTTGGCCGCCAGCATCAATTGGTTCACGGCCCATTTCTGGCGCTCGTCGGGCTTACCGTGCAGCTCTTCGGGCGCAAAACCGTCAAACACTTCATCGTACACCGGGTGAACGGCGACCAGTTGACCTTGTAAATGCGTGGACAGTTCAGTCACTTCAAGCCCGTAACGGGACAGTGTATCTTTAACTTCCTGGCAGTAATCCAGGCTTTCTGCGGCGCGTTCCAGGTCAAAAATTCGTTTGTCCCAGGAAGGAATCTGAACCCCTTTGAAACCGAGACCGCCCGCCCATTTGGCAATATTTTCCAAGGTATTGAACGGCGCTTCGTCACCGCAGAACTGAGCCAGAAACAGAGCAGGCCCTTTAATGGTCTTCATTATTCTCTCCCCATATACCGATTGGTGGATTGTCAAACCGAATGCCGACTATTCGCTCAAACATGAGCCAGACCGAGCCGGCATCCCTATCATTGCCGTCTTGTTCTATGGTCCGCCCAGCGCAGTGGGTTTTTCCTTCGTCATACACCCTCCAGCCAGCGCGGCTGCCCGATTATGGCATCCCCGGTCGAAGAACTCTACCGTATCGGGGCCGTATCGGGCATTTCCCAGGGACAATAAAATATGATTTATAGTCCGGCATAGGGTCAATTCGACCACCTTATCGGCCAAAATTCAATAGTGAAAGGAAAATCGCAGACAAAAAGACCGGGCGCCCAAAGCATTGCCCGGTCTTGCAGAAGACGACGGAGCGGAAGCCCCTTAGAAGCCCTTTAATAGCGTGGTGAATGTTGCTGTTTCGTACGAGGCTGGTGGCTGCCGGAATGCCGCTTATTGCTCTCCCAACTGAGTGACGATGGCCGCAAAATTGGTCACCCCGCGCTCGACTTCGTCCATGCTGGCCGCCAGGTTGGAGACTTTCTCCTGCCCTTCCACCGCAGAGCGGCTGATGCCTTCCATTTGTTGGCGAATACTCGCGGTGAGCGTCTGATTTGCCGCCACCACCCGGGTTATCTCCTCGGTCGCCGAGCTGGTGCGCGCGGCAAGCTGTCGCACCTCATCAGCTACCACGGCAAATCCGCGCCCCTGATCACCGGCTCTGGCCGCCTCAATGGCCGCGTTCAATGCCAGCAAATTGGTTTGTTCGGCAATTGAACGAATGGTCGTCACAATTTCACCGATACTTTTCGCCTGCTCACTGAGCTCGCCCGTTACTTGTGCCGCCTCCGTCACCTGCCGGGAAACGCCAGATGAGGTCGCCACGGCTTCCTCCAACACCGTCCGGGCATTGGCGGTAATCTGTGAGGTTTGCTCCGAGGTCGATGAGGCGGCTTCTACAGCCCGCATGGCGGTATTAATGCGCGCGGTAATGTCGCTGGCGAACTTAATGACCTTGTAAACCTGACCTGCGGAGTTGCGCACCGGGTTGTAGGTAGCCTCCAGCCAAATGCTCTTGCCAGAGGCACTTTTTCGTTCGAATTTTCCGGACTGGAAGTCCCCTTTGGCTAACCGCGACCAAAACTCCGGATTGCGCTGATAAAAGCCTTCGTAGCAAAAAATGCGGTGATGCTTACCGACCACTTCATCCAGGGTGTAGCCAACGGTGTGCAGAAAATTGTCGTTGGCCCAGAGCACGTTACCGGCCGGGTCAAACTCAATAACCGCCAGAGATCGGTTGAGCGATTCCAGAAGCGCTTTTTGGTCAAGGAATTCGTGCTGAGCGCGGGTCACATCGGAGGCAATCTTGATGACCTTGACCACTTCCCCCTCTTCCTCTACAGGGAAGTAATTCGCCTCCAGCCAGATTTCACGGCCATCCTTTGCGTAACGGCGAACGGTACCCGACTGGGCTCTGCCCGTGGCCAATTCTTTCCAGAACCGTTCATATTCGTCGGATTTTGCATAATGCCGCTCGCAGAGGATGCGATGGTGCTGCCCTTCCAGCTCTTCCCTGCGATAACCAACGATATTAAGAAATTGGTCATTGGCGTCAATGATGCTTCCTCCTGGATGAAATTCAATGTATCCCAGGTGAGACTTGATAGCTTTCAAGTCTCGATGAACCATTATGTGCTGGCGCATTTGTTCGATGTGTGTGGCGGAAGGCGTGCGGTGCAGTCCAAACATGGAACACTCCTTTTAAGTAAACAGCGACGCTGCATCTTCTTAAAGTAGACGCTTTTTACCGATAATGCCCGCCAAATAGCCATTTGCTCTTTTTCTGAACTCCAGTGGCGACAAAAAAATACCCCTGGCACCTCAGGTGCCAGGGGTATCAGGAGGAAAGCCAAGGAGGAGGCGGTTAAATTTTCATATCCCCAAAGAAGTTTTTCATGCCATCAAACCAACTGCGCTGGCGGGGCGAATTTTTGCCGCCCTTCATGGTGCCCTGAAATTCGCGCAACAGCTCTTTCTGCTTACTGGTGAGATCCACCGGCGTTTCTACCACGACCCGGCACATCAGGTCACCACGGGGACCACCTCGCACGGGTGTCACGCCTTTATTGCGCAGGCGGAACAATTTACCGGTTTGGGTTTCCGCGGGCACTTTCAACTTCACCCGACCATCGAGTGTCGGCACTTCCAGCTCCCCTCCGAGCGCCGCATCGACGAAGTCCACCGGCACCTCACAGTAGAGGTCCGCGCCGTCGCGCTGGAAAATTTCATGGGGTTTGACCCGGACTTCCACATACAAATCACCCGCCGGACCGCCTTCGGCACCCGCTTCGCCTTCGCCAGACAGCCGGATGCGGTCTCCCGTATCCACGCCAGCCGGCACTTTGACGGAAAGGGTTTTGGTCTGTTCGACGCGGCCCTGGCCGTGACAGCTGCCACAGGGGTCCGTAATCACCGTGCCTTTGCCGCGACAGGTTGGACAGGCCTGTTGAACCGAGAAGAAGCCCTGCTGCATCCGAACCTGCCCCATACCCCCACAAGTGGTACAGGTTTTTGGAGAGGAGCCCTTACGCGCTCCGCTGCCGTCACAAACCTCACAAGCCACCAGGGTGGGCACCTTGATCTGTACCGAGGTGCCTTTAACAGCATCTTCAAGACTCAGTTCGAGGTTATAGCGCAGGTCGGCGCCACGGCTTGCGCCTCCGCGGCCGCGGCCCGCGCCACCACCGAAAATATCGCCGAAGACGTCACCAAAGATATCGCTGAAACTGCCAAAACCACCGGCGCCAGCGCCGCCGCCCATACCGCCACTCTGATCGACGCCCGCGTGACCAAACTGGTCATAGGCCGCACGCTTCTGATCGTCGGACAAAACCTCGTAAGCCTCGCTGGCCTCCTTGAACTTGTCTTCAGAGGCTTTGTCACCAGGATTACGGTCCGGGTGATGCTTCATCGCCACTCGCCGGTAGGCCTTCTTCAATTCCGCCGCCGAGACACCCTTGGAGACACCCAGCACTTCGTAATAATCGCGTTTTGCCATGCTTCAGTCGCTTTCTGTTGCTTCGCTGTCAGACACGACAAATGCGGGCAAGCCCGCATTTGTCGACACGTCCACGATAGGGGCCAGCGTAGAACTGGCCCAGGACTTACTTCTTGTCCTCGTCCTTCACTTCTTCAAACTCAGCATCCACTGCACCGTCGTCTTCCTGAGCCGCGCCCTGCTGCTGAGCTCCGGCGTCAGCCGCACCTTCAGCCTGGCCCTGCTGCTCGGCATACAGCTTCTGCGCGAGAGAGCTGGAAGCTTCGGTCAACTTGTTTGTGGCCGCTTCCATCGCCGCTACATCATCACCCTTGACGGCTTCTTCCGCTTCTTTAATCGCGGCTTCAATCGTGGACTTCTCGTCTTCCGTCGCCTTGTCGCCAGCGTCTTTCAGCGTTTTCTGGGTGGCATGAATCAAACCTTCCAGAGAGTTACGAGCGTTAACGGCTTCAGCGAATTTCTTGTCTGCCTCGGCATTAGCTTCGGCGTCTTTCACCATTTTCTCGATCTCGTCATCGGACAGACCGGAAGAGGCTTTAATAACAATGGACTGCTCCTTGCCGGTACCCTTGTCTTTCGCGCTGACGTTCAAAATACCGTTGGCATCCAGGTCGAAGGTCACCTCAATCTGTGGCATACCCCGCGGTGCCGGAGGAATATCGGCCAGATCAAACCGACCGAGTGATTTGTTTTGAGCCGCTTGCTTGCGTTCGCCCTGCACTACATGGATGGTGACGGCATTCTGATTGTCTTCTGCTGTCGAAAACACCTGAGACTTTTTCGTCGGAATGGTGGTGTTCTTCTCGATCAGCGGAGTCGCCACGCCACCCATTGTCTCAATACCCAGGGTCAGCGGAGTCACATCCAGCAGCAACACATCCTTCACATCGCCAGCCAACACGGCACCTTGAATTGCCGCACCAACCGCTACCGCTTCATCCGGGTTAACGTCTTTTCGCGGCTCTTTACCAAAGAACTCAGAGACCGCTTTCTGCACCATCGGCATACGCGTTTGACCACCGACCAGAATCACGTCACTAATATCGCCGACGGAAACTCCCGCATCTTTGATCGCGATTTTAACGGGCTCCAGAGAGCGCGTTACCAACTCTTCCACCAGGGATTCCAGCTTGGCACGGGTCAGCTTGACCACCAAGTGCTTCGGCCCGGTGTTATCCGCCGTAATGTACGGCAGATTCACTTCGGTTTGCTGGCTGGAAGACAGCTCGATCTTGGCTTTCTCGGCCGCCTCTTTCAGCCGCTGCAGCGCAAGCGGATCATTGTGCAAATCAATGCCCTGCTCTTTCTTGAACTCCGCCGCCAGGTAATCGATCAGGCGCAGGTCAAAGTCTTCACCGCCGAGGAAGGTGTCACCATTGGTAGACAGCACCTCAAACTGGTGCTCGCCATCGACGTCGGCAATCTCGATAATGGAGATATCGAAGGTGCCGCCACCGAGGTCATACACCGCAATAGTGCGATCACCTTTCTGTTGATCCATACCGTAGGCCAGCGCCGCCGCCGTCGGCTCATTGATGATGCGTTTGACATCCAGACCGGCAATTTTGCCAGCATCTTTGGTCGCCTGGCGCTGGGAGTCGTTAAAATAGGCCGGTACAGTAATGACTGCTTCGGTGACTTTCTCGCCCAGATAATCCTCGGCGGTTTTTTTCATCTTTTTCAGAACTTCGGCGGAAATCTGCGGCGGAGCCTTCTTCTCATCCTTGACCTCTACCCAAGCGTCACCGTTGTCGGCGGAAACAATTTTGTAGGGCACCATTTTGATGTCTTTCTGCACAACATCGTCTTTGAACTTACGACCGATCAGACGTTTTACCGCGTACAGCGTATTGTGCGGGTTGGTGACTGCTTGCCGCTTGGCACTTTGGCCCACGAGAATCTCACCATCGTTGGTGAAAGCCACGATGGAAGGTGTAGTGCGATCCCCTTCGGAATTTTCAATAACTTTGGGCTTGCCGCCCTCCATCACAGAAACACAGGAGTTCGTGGTCCCAAGGTCAATACCGATGATCTTACTCATGAAGAAAGTCTCCTAACTAATGCGCTTACTAAACACGGCGGCGAGTCGTTTTCGACATTTTCTGCCGTCGAGCTTTCGTGTACCTTGACCGCCCCAAACCACTCAGGGCGCCCATCAATTCATTTACTACGTATATTGGCCCGTTCGCGGCCTTTTCAAGGGTTCATTGGCTCTTGGACACCACAACCATCGCGGGGCGGACCAAACGGCCATGGAGCGTGTACCCTTTCTGGAACACCTCGATGACGGTGTTCGGTTCAGCATCGGGGCTCTCCACCATTGACATCGCCTGATGCAGCTCCGGATCAAAGGGTTCACCCACCGGATTCACCACTTCCACCTGGTACCGGCTCAGCGCGTCGATAAAGGACTTATGGGTCAGTTGAATCCCCTCCATCACGGCTTTGTGATCCGGGTTATCCGCATCGAGTGAGGTCAGCGCCCGCTCCAGGTTGTCTACCACTGGCAACAAATCCTGCAGCAGCTTCTCCTGGCCAAACTTATGAGCCTTTTCAACATCCTGCTCGGCTCGGCGGCGGGCGTTCTGCGCCTCAGCCTGAGAGCGCAAAACCTGCTCCTTCGCGGCTTCCACGGCCGCAGCCAAAGTCTCCACCTTGACCTTAAGGGCCTCGACGGTTTCTTCCTCGCCCCCGGTTTCGCCCGCTTGTCCGGGCTCAGCCTCGGTCGCCGCTTCCGCTTGTGCGTCGTGTTTGTCTTCGTTAGCCACGCTGGTCTCCGTTTACTTGCTCGTTTACCTTTACAGCCAGGAAGGCTGCAGACTATGTTGTGGGGCCTATATGGGGCTCGAGCGGAGGGATTCAAGGGGGACCGGGTAAGCCGCCGGAAAAAGTGCTCGTGACAGGCTGGCGAACCGGTCTTTTTTACTGTATAAAAACACAGATGGCGATTGCTTATCCTTGTCGTCACCACCTTTTACTCAAGGCATGTTGAGAGGGCACCACCGAGGATCACTATGCTGACGCACCTGAGTATTCGAAATTTCACCCTTGTAGACCAGCTTGACCTGGATCTCAAGCCCGGCATGACAGCGATTACCGGGGAAACCGGAGCCGGAAAATCCATCGTTCTGGACGCCCTTTCCCTGGCGCTGGGGGATCGGGCAGATGGTCAGCGGGTGCGCCCCGGTGCCAAACGAGCCGACATCCACGCCACGATTGACCTGCGCCGCATTCGCCCCGCGCGAACCTGGCTGGAAGAGCGGGAACTGCAACAGGAAGACCACCCCGATGAATGCCTGTTGCGGCGTGTCATCACCGCCGAGGGCCGCTCCAAGGCTTTTATCAATGGCCACCCGGTAACGTTGCAGCAATTGCGCACCCTCGGGGAAATGCTGATCGACATCCACAGTCAACACGAGCACCAATCCCTGCTGCGCAAGGAGACTCACCGCCAGTTACTCGATGCCTGTGCAGGCCAGACCGAGCTGGCCAGCCAGGTGCGTCAGGCTTTCCGCCACTGGCAGGAACGGCGAACGGCGTTCGAACAGCGGAGGGACAATGCTGAAGAGATCAGCGCTCGCTACCAGTTATTAAGCTATCAGGTTCAGGAACTGGAGCAATTGGGGTTGAAGGAGGACGAGCTGGATAGCCTGGAAGCCGAGCAACGCAGTCTCGCCAATGCCGAAGAGATCTTGCGTTCCAGCCATGAGCTGTCGTCGCTGTGCAGCGATGACGATCAGGGCCTGAGCGTGCTTCTGCACCGCGCCTTGCACCTGCTCCGGGATATGCCCGAGAGGTCCGGCGCATTGCAGGAGGCCGAACAACTCCTGACCAGCGCCCAGATCCAGGTCGACGAAGCCCAGCGGGAGGTGGAACGCCATATTGACGACTTCAATCTGGACCCCGAGCGTTTGAAGGAGGTTGAGGAACGGCTGAGTAGCATCTACGAGGTGGCCCGCAAACACCGCGTGGGCCCGGAACAGCTACCGGGGCTCTTTAATGAACTGGGCGAGGAGCTGAGTCAGCTGCAAGGAGGCGATGAACAGCTGGATGAGTTGGAGAAGCAAATGGAGAACGCCGAGGCGGATTATCGTAAAGCCGCCGAAGCGCTCTCCAAAGCACGGCATTCAGAGGGCGTTAAACTGGCCAAAGCCGTCAATCAGCAGCTGGCCGAACTGGCCATGCCCAATGCCCGCCTGGAGGTTAGCCTGAACAAGCTGGAGGATCGGCCTGGCCCTCATGGCCTTGAGGAAGTGGAGTTTATTATCAGCACCAACCCCGGACAGCCGGCACGCTCACTTCACAAAGTCGCCTCCGGCGGCGAGCTGTCCCGGGTAAGCCTGGCCATTCAGGTGGTTACCGCCCGCACCTCGGCCACGCCCACGCTGGTATTCGATGAGGTGGATGTCGGGATCGGCGGCGCCACTGGCGATGTGGTGGGACGGCTTCTGCGACAGCTGGGTGAGGCCGGGCAGGTTATTTGCGTAACACATCTGGCCCAGGTCGCCAGCAAAAGCCATCAGCATTTGCAAGTCACCAAAACCGCCAACAAGCAGTCAGCGCAATCAACGCTGGTGGCTCTGGAGGGAGAGGACAAAATCGAGGAGGTGGCCCGCATGCTGGGCGGCATGAAAGTGACCGAGCAGTCACTGGCCCATGCCCGGGAAATGGTGACCCGGGGAGCCGCTTAGGCCCATGCCCGGCGGCACCCTTTCCCGGGCAACCAGCCGGGCGTGTTATTTTCTGGATTTCACGTAGAGCACCAGGTTGTGATCCACCAGTTCATAACCGTGCTCTTCGGCAATTTGCTGCTGCAACCGCTCAATCTGCTCATTATGGAACTCAATAACCTCTCCTGAGTCCATACAGACCATATGGTCGTGGTGCTCACCACGAGCGATCTCAAACACGGAGTGGCCACCATCAAAATTATGGCGCTCCACCAAGCCGGCACTTTCAAATTGCGTCAGCACCCGATAAACCGTGGCCAGGCCGACATCGTCTCCCGCCTCCATCAGCGCCTTGTAGACATCCTCGGCGCTCATATGATGGTTCTCGGACGATTCCAGCATTTGCAAGATTTTTACGCGAGGCAAAGTAACTTTCAGCCCCGCTTTGCGCAGTTCCTGGTTCTCTTCGGCCATTTAACCCCCAAACCCTTCTCAGTGTTCGCGTCAATCGGGTATTATCCCCGTTCATTTTGCCAAGTGGAAGCCCTAGTATGAAAATAGCCAGCAAACTCTCACTGGTCGCTGTCCTCATTGCCAGCTTGACAGCTTGCTCCTATTTCCAGTTTCCCGGGGTACATAAGATTTATGTGCAGCAGGGACATATCATAACCCAGGAGATGCTCGATCAGCTCGAAACCGGCATGACCAAGCGCCAGGTGCGTTTCGTGCTGGGCACCCCGCTGCTCGAAGACGGTTTTAACCAGGACCGGTGGGACTATTACTACAACTTAAAGCGCGGTGACAACGTGCTGCGTGAGCGAATGCTTACCGTGCATTTCGAAGACGATCAGCTGGTTCGGTACGAAGGCAGCGCCCTCGACGAAGCCAAGAAAAAAGCCGATGAGGCCGAGGACCAGCCCCCAGTACCCACCAATATCGAAGGCGATCCGCTACCGATTCCCGAGCCAGCCGCTCCGGCTCAGGATGAGCCCGAGGCAACCCCACTGCCCACCAACACCCCTTGAGGCAGCGCTCGGCCTGAAGCGCCCGCTAGCGGGCGCTTTCCTCGTCTTTTTTCTTTTGGGCGCGCTTGCGCCTCACCTCCTTGGGGTCCGATATCAGTGGCCGATAAATCTCCACGCGGTCCCCAGGTTGCAACTCGTGCTCATGAGGTGGCTTCAGCCCCTTGGTTCCAAGCGCCTGACCGAAAATCCCCATTTTGGCCGTTCCCAGGTCTATTTCCGGGAATTGTTTGACAATCCCTGAGCGCTCTGCCGCCTGGAAAGCCGTCGTACCGGGCTCTACCAGCAACTCAATAATTTTTTGCCGCCGGGGAAGGGCATACGCCACCTCCACCGTAATCAAATCACCATCCGCCATACCACCACCTCTCTGACTGCCCTACTGCTCCGTGCCATAAATGTGTTGGGCGCGCTGGCACAGCGCGTCCACCTGTTGGCTCGCCGCTGATTCGAAAAATTTTCCCACCGCCATGCTCAACAAGCGGTTCTGCATTTTAAACTCCAGCTCCAGGCTGACCCGACACCCGCTGTCACCCACCGGCTCAAAGCGCCATACACCGTCGAGCCGGGAAAAAGGTCCCTCAACCAGGCTCATACTCATGCTGTGCGGCTCATGTAACTCATTCAAAGTGACGAAGCTCTGGCTAATACCGGCCTTCTGCAACTCCAGGCGGGCTTTGAGCCAGTTATCACCCCGCTCAAGCACCTCTGCCCCGATACAGTCATTCATATACTGCGGGTAGGCCTCTATATCGTTTACCAGATCAAACATTTGTTTGGGACTGTAATTGACCAGCGCGCTGCGCTCCACTCGATGCGACAAACCCGTATCTCCCCATTCTTCAACGTCGGTTCAGGCCCAGAAACTGCCTGCCAGAATCAATAACAATGCTGGCGGGCACACATATTTCAACAGCAGTAACCACAGCGCGAACTGCCCGTCGCTCTCCTGCCGAAGCTCACGACGAAGCACTTCACGCTTCGCAATCCACCCCACAAATACCGCCATGGCTAAGCCGCCCAATGGCAGCATCACCTGCTGAGTCGCGCTGTCCAGCAGGCCAAACACCGTTAAGCCTAACAGCGGTTTGACCTCTTTCCATAAATTAAACGACAGTACCGATCCGATACCCAGTAACCAGGCACTGCCAGCAATAACCACATTGGCGGACAGTCGGCGCCAGCCAAAACGCTCGGTCAGGTAGGCAACGCATGGCTCGAGCAAGGAGATCGTCGAACTCCAGGCCGCCAGCGTCACCAGAATGAAAAAGGCCGCGCCAAAGAGAACGCCTACCGGCATATTGCCAAACGCCACCGGTAGACTCACAAACATCAGCCCCGGCCCTTCACTCGGGGACAGGCCCGGCGTTGCAAATACAATGGGAAACATAGCCAGCCCCGCCACCAGCGCCACCAGCGTATCCAGAAACGCCACGGTCAACACCATCTTGCCAATCGAAGCGCGCCCCGGCATATAAGAACCGTAGGCCATGATCGCCCCCATCGCCAAGCTGAGCGTAAAAAATGCGTGCCCCAGAGCGACTGAGGCCGCCTCCCATGACAGGTCTCCCGGATTAAAACTGAACATGAAGCTCAGCCCCCGGGCAAATTCGCCAGCTACCGCAGCGTACATCAATAACAGGAGCAACAATAAAAACAGCAGTGGCATTAATACCCGTACCGCCGTTTCCAGGCCGCGAATCACGCCAAAGGCCACCACCAACACCGTCATGCCGATAAACAACGTCTGCCAGATCATGAGACGCCAGGGGTCAGCCTGTAATGCTTCAAAGGCCGCACTGGCCTGTTCACCGTCCCACCCTGAGAAACCGCCCTGAATGGCGGTGCTCATGTAATCCAGAGCCCAGCCCGCAATAACGCTGTAATAGGAGAGGATCAGAAACGCGGTGGTAACCCCAAGCCAACCGATCGCCCCCCAGCCCAGCGAGACCCGGCTTTGCTGCGCCATTTTTTGCACGGACGCTACCGGGTTTGCCCGTCCGTGTCGCCCCAATGTCACCTCAGCGATCATCACTGGCACACCGATCAACGCGATAAAAACCAGATACATCAGAACGAAAGCCCCACCGCCGTTCTCGCCGGTAATGTAGGGAAACTTCCAAATGTTACCCAGGCCCACCGCCGATCCGGTGGCGGCCAGAACGAAGGTGCCTTTGTGACCCCAGATCGCGTGTTGTTTTATACGTTCCACGGTGTTGTGACTCCGGGCGCGAGGCAATAAACGTCAGTGTATGGGAAGTGGGGAAGCCCCAAACAGCGGGCATACAATCGGCATTGTACCGGCAAATGCCGGGATTGTGCAGGGTTCGGCGCCGGTTACGCGTAGAGACAAGCAAGACAGAATGGGGGGTGAACCGATATAATGGCAGGTCGATATTCACTTCTCCGGCAAGGTTGACCGCACTCATGAGCAAGAAGAAAGGCAAGAAGCCCGGCAGCAACACCATCGCCCTGAACAAAAAGGCCAAGTTCGACTTTGCCCTTCAGGATCGCTTGGAGGCCGGAGTGTCTTTACAGGGCTGGGAGGTTAAGAGCCTGCGCGAGGGTAAAGTGCAATTGACCGATTCCTACGTGCTTTTCAAAAACGGGGAAGCCTGGTTGCTTGGCTCGCACATCACACCACTGCCCACGGCGTCCACCCATTTTGTGACTGACCCGACGCGCACCCGCAAGCTCTTGCTCAAAAACAAAGAGATCGCGCGGTTGCAACAAGCCACGGAGCAAAAGGGTTATACCGTGGTAGCCACAGCGCTGTATTGGAAGGCACACCTGGTTAAATGTGAGGTAGCACTGGGCAAAGGCAAGCAGCAGCATGATAAACGCGAGACGGAAAAAGAGCGGGACTGGAACCGTCAGCAGCGTGCCATCATGAAGGAGCAGAACCGCTAACACCGGTGAGAGCTCGACACCCCGCTGGTTGCGGGGTGTCGACAACAAGCAGCGTTACTCCGCCACTTCCAGCGTGCGAATATACGCAACCACATCTTTCACAGCCTGCTCATCCGGCAGCGCTCGGGCAAAATTCGCCATTTGCTGACCGTGTGTATCACGCGGGTCTCCACCACGGGCACCGGAGCGATACTTGTCGAGTTGCTTTTTCAAATACCAGTCCGCCTGACCGGCAATGGGTGGTGCTCCCAGAGCTTGATTCCCCTCGCCGCCAGCACCGTGACATGAGGCACAGCTGGCATAGAGTGACTCACCCCGCTGCGCATTGCCTTCCACCGTTTCCGGCTGATCGACCGGCTCCAGTGTTTCGAGGTAGTGGGCCAGGAATGAAATCTGATCGTTCGGATCGTTTTGTATTTTCATGAAATCCAATGCGGCACGCATGGAAATGCCATCGGGATCCTTGAAGTGCGTACCCCGCAAGCCCGCTAGAAATTTTTGCAGTTGCGTTTGCACGTACCAATTATCCATGCCAGCCAGAGATGGTGCGCCTAACGCCTGGTCACCTCCCGCCTGACCACCGTGACAGCTCGCGCAATGCTGAACATACAGAGGTTTGCCTCGCTCCGGCGGCCCCCAGTTCCAAATGTCGGCTTCGAACGCGTGTTCGGCGTGATACTCGGCAAAGGCTTCCGCCGAGACCTTATCAAAGTCCAAAGCCAGCCCCGAGGCTCTCAGTTTAAGCGCCATTTGCGCATTGCTGTCGAGCTTGTCGATCAAAGTCTGGAAGCGCTGTAACTCCGCCTCATTCGGCTGTCGTTGCTGATCCAGCCAGAGGTCAACCACCGCTGTGCTCATCGGTTCAAGCCGCTCTCCCGACAATGACCGCCAATCTGCCATCACATCCGCAAAGTTATCAGCATGCGCCGACAGGTAGCGACGAGTCAGCACGTATTCCGGGGTGTCTTCGGCACGCTCGAAACCCTCCAGAAAACGGTTACCGCGTTGGTAATCACCGCCACTCAATGCGTACCAGTAATCGGCACCGTGACGCAGCGCGGCCTGCACGAACGCCTCGGCCAGCCACTGATCTTCCGTCAACTCAGCGCGATGTTCCAGCAGTTGATGGGCCGCCGCCTCGGACGGCGACTGGAGACTGATCGCCAACAGCGCCCACAAGCGGATACCCGGATCGTCATCGAGCAGATGTTCCGCTGCCCCCGCCAGATTTTCATCGCCGCCACTTTCAATCAACGCCCGCACCGCATTCTTGCGAACCGAAGCGGCCGGGTGTTGCAGTGCTTGTTCAACGGCGCTTACGCTTTCAGCGTCACTCAAATCAAACGCCTTCAACCCTTGCAACGTCCAGATAGCGTGAATGGCCGCCACATCCAGCCCGACAGCATCAATGGTCGGTTCTCCCTCTAAAATGGCGCGCAGGGCGGGAATGGCATCCCGGCGCTGCTCCTGAACCAGTTTGCGTTGCGCCGTTATCCGCCAGAACATGTTGTCGTTCGACAGGGCGTTCACTAGTTTTTCCGTCGACGCCTGATGCAGGTTCAAAGGCTGACTCTTCGGCGCATCTTTAGCCACCACACGGTAGATGCGACCATGAGTATGATCCCGCAACGGGTTCACATGCGCATTGCCTTTTCCGTTTTCGGTGTCAAAGCCGGCCGATTCTTCGGTAGGCGTCGGGTTGTGTTGGATAATAAAGTTATACCAGTCCGCCACCCACAATTGACCGTCGGGGCCGACCCGCGCATCGACGGGAGAAAACCACTCATCGGTGCTCGTCATAAAGGAGCCACCATTCCAGGCATGATAGCTGGAGCCGTCTTTCTCCAAAAAGAACTGGCCGAGCAAATGCGCGGTGGGCTCACCAATAAAAGCGCCCTGATTCCAAAAGCGTTCCGGGAAGGCCCTGGCGGTATAAAGATTGAAACCCGCACCAGCGGTGTATCGGCCGTGCGCATCTACCTGCAAGTAGTTGGGCGTCGCCGGAAATACCTGGGAGAAGCTATCGATTTTGGCAGCCATTTTAGGCGGCACTTCTTCGTGCCTGCCATACACAAAGCTTCGCCACACCGGCACATGCCAGGCGGGAGCATTATTCGCGGTAGAGCCAAAAACCTCGAAGTCTTCACTTAAGCCAAGGCCCCAGGTGTTATTGTTGAACTGCCCAATCGGCTCAATGTTTGAACCGTCAACGTTCATACGATACACGCCATTCTGGAACTTGCCTTGATCTTCACTCTCAACCGCCGAATAGCCGACAGCGCCCCAAATATGGTTATCGTGACCGTAGGCAAGGTTGGAGGGGCCTGCGTGTGTATCAAACGTTCCCCAACCATCATTGATCACGCGGCGAACATCCGCCCGATCATCTCCGTTGGTGTCTTTCAGAAACAAAAAGTGCGGCACCTGAGACACTATCCAGCCACCATCAACGGCCACTAACCCGGTGGCCATATTCAAGCCATCGGCAAACACTTTACAGCCATTGGCTCGACCATCGCCATCGGTGTCCTCGCAAATACTAATACGGTCTTTACCTTTGCCATCTTCCTGCAGACCGTGCGGATAATCGACCGCTTCCACGACAAACAGACGTCCGCGGTCATCCCAGGCGAAGGTGATAGGTTTGGCAATATCGGGCTCACCCACAAAGAATTGCAATTCAAACCCTTCGGGCACCATGGTGAGCGCTTCGGAGCCCTCGGGTTCGAGAGGTCGCTGCAGGCGCGGTGCCGGTTCGACTTTCCGGTAGTTCGGAATGGTATCTTTTGCCTCGTAATCCGTGCTCGGCAAAGATGCAACAAGTGCGCGGTTAGCTTCGCGCTTTTCGGAACCCACGCTCCACAGAATGCCGCGAATCAGAAGGTCGTGGAATGCGGTCTGCTCCCAGGTGTTCTCGTCATGACCGTAGGCGGTATAAAATACCCGGCCTTCACCCTGCTCGCGCACCCAGGTCCAGGGTTCATCCTCGCGCAACATCAAAACGGTTCGACCGTCCTCATTATGATCACTGTGTACGTAGGTTTCATCGCGCGTTTCGAAGCCTTCGTACCCGCGCACCACTGGGTGATTTTCCTGGCCCGGTGCAATGCGAGTGGTAAAGGTTTCCATACCGTGGCTATGGAAACGCCCCCCGACCAACGCGACGTACGCGTCGGAGTCACCGAAGCAGGCGCTGGCGCTGTGAATCGGCAGGAACGCACCTCCCTCTTCCACAAACCGCAACAGCGCCGATTCCTGCTCACTGGAAAGGTGCTCGTAGTTGGCATAGAGCATTACCGCATCAACGTTTTCCAAGCCCTCATCCGTCAGCAGGCTCAGATTCTCCCGGTAATCCATACGAATTTTTTCTTTCCCGAGAGATTCGTTGAAGCGCGGCGCGTAAACGTGGGAGAGATGATACCCGCTCCCCTCCCGTTCATCGTGCCCGATAAACAGTAAATCAATAACGCCGTCTTCACTCGCCTTACTGCTCAGAGAAAAGACAACACCCAGCGCCGCCAACAACCCACACGCCAGCCGCACACCACTAATCCGGTCATTATTATCACGTAGTTTCATAGTGTTATTTCTTTGCAAGAGTGAACTCCGGCATGGCTTTCGGCTCACCGCCGGCCATTGCCGATTCGTGAGCCAGAATGCCCACACAACTGATATTGGCCGACTCCACCGCGTTGGGGTACGCATCATGCCCTTCCAACACGGCCTTGACGAACTGATCGACCAGATGCGGATGCGAGCCACCATGGCCGCCGCCCTGCGTAAAGCTCAAGTGCTGATGTTCATCGGCATCATAGACGCCCCGGCCAGTGAAACGACGAATCGGCTCGGGAAGACGTTCGGCGTAGTCCGGCACTTCTACACGCTCGGGAATTTCCGGTTCAGGCTTACCCAGGGTGTGCATCACCGGGTCTTCATCTTCAATCAATGGCCACTCGTAGGACTTCTTGGAACCATACACATTAAAGCTCTCTCGATACTGCCGCGCAGTGTCAAACAGGGAGCGGTGAATTTGTGCAGCGACATCGGAATCTTCCAACTGGATATGACAGGATTCGATCGCAAATGGCGAGCCGTATACCGCAGCCAGTTCTTCACGAATCCGGCCAGACCCTACGCAGGAAACCGACTTGGCCAACTTGCGCTCCAGTCCTAAAACCGGTCCGACACAGTGAGTCGCGTAGTGCATTGGCGGCATACCTTCCCAATAGCTCGGCCAGCCGTCCATGTCCTGTTGGTGGCTGGCCTGCAGAAACTGCACTTTGCCGAGTTCACCTTTCTCATAGAGTTCTTTCACAAATAAAAATTCGCGGCTGTAAACGACGGTTTCCATCATCATATACACCCGCCCGCTCTCGCGAGAAGCCCGCACGATACGTTCGCAATCTTCCACCGAGGTGGCCATGGGCACCGTACAGGCCACATGCTTGCCCGCCTCCAGCGCCATCAGCGAATGACGCGCATGATCCGCAATTGGGGTGTTGATATGCACAGCGTCCACAGAGGGATCGGCCAGCATGTCCTCATAAGAGGTGTACAGTCCGCCTTCGATACCAAACTGCTCGGCGGTTTTCTTCAGCTTGTCTGGATCACGCTGGCAAATTGCTGCCACCTCAGCGTTCGGATGCGCCTGGTAGATAGGAATAAATTCCGCACCAAAGCCCAGCCCTACCAAACCTACTCGCAATTTACTCATAGTGAAAACCCTCTTATCAGGATAATGTCATCAGGGAGACTCGGTGGCCCACCAGCGCTGCAAAAAAGCCAGGCCATCGCGGGCAAAATCGTCTTGTGTTACGGCAAAGCGTTTCCATATACACACGGCAGCCGCCAGACTGGACGCATCTGGAGAAAAACTTTCAATGGCGACTTTTCCATCGTAACCAATGGTTCGCAGCCCGTCGCGCAGGCCGGCCCAATCGCTGTTGCCATCACCGGGCACACCACGGTGGCTGTCGGATACCTGCACATGGAACAGTTTGCGGCCCGCTCGCTTGACCGCGCGACAAAAATTGGTTTCTTCGATATTCATATGAAAGGTATCCAGGGAAATGCCCAGATATTCGCTGCCGACCTCGTCGGCCAGGTGCAGCGCGTCTTCCACGGTGTTCACCATGTCGGTTTCAAAACGATTCAGCGGCTCCAGGCCCAGCTTTACCCCGGTGGCCGCGGCAGTGTCGCACAATTGAGAAAGGCTGGTCGCAGAGCGCTCCCACTCCGCTCGCCGCAGGGCGTCGGTGTCGAGTCTCGCTTTGGCCACCGGGGCGTAAAGCGGCCCTACAACACACTCCGCGCCCAGTCCTTCGGCCATGTGCAGGCAGGCTTCAAAATAGCGTAGCCCGCGCTTACGCGCTTCAGGGTCCACCGCGCTCAAGTCGCGCTCGGCGGTGACGGCGGTACAAATCACAGCCTCCAGGCCAAGATCCTTGAGAACCGGCCCAATATGGGAGGCTTCGATATGATCGGGGTCTTCCACCGGGATCTCGACAAAGTCAAAACCCATGGCGGCGATCTTTTCCAGTAGCGGAATACGCTCATGCGTAAAGGGGGAGGTCCAAAGCCAAGTGCTGGCGCCGAATTTCATATTAGGGAACATCCTGCTTTAAGGTGTTTATGATTTGGTTCCATCCTAGCGCCAGGCACTGAATAACGCTTGTACGTAGTCGTACCATAATTGTATTATTTCGACATGAATTTGCCGGATGAATGGTTTTCACGCCTCGACCCCAAACGATCCCCATCGCGGCTATTCGATTACATGCCCAATGTCATGTACTTCGTAAAAAGCCGGGAAGGGGTCATCATGAATGGCAACCAGGCGTTCGCCGAGCACTGTGGCTGCCGCTCGGCACAAGAGCTGCCGGGGAAAAGTGATCACGCGATTTTTCCGCCCTACATGGCAGAGAAGTTCCGGCGTGACGATGAGACGGTAATGAGCCAGGCCTCGCCTTTACTCAACCTGGTAGAGCTGTTCCCCACCCGCGAGGGCCTGCCGGAGTGGTTTATTACACAGAAGCTGCCGCTGTTCGACCTGGATGGCGAGGTATGCGGGCTCTGCGGTATCGTGCAGAGTTATGAGCGCATGCTGGATCACCCAGAGCAGCCCATTTTTCAGGTAGTGGAATATATCCGCGCCAATTACGCGGAGCCACTGAGCATCCCCGATATCGCCACGCGTTTTGGTTTTTCACAGCGGCAACTGGAGCGTCGGTTTGGGGATACCTTCCGCGCCAGCCCCTCTCAGTATCTGATCCGGCTACGGGTACTGATCGCCAGTGATCGTCTCAAGGAAAGCAACGAACCGATTTCCGATATCGCGCTGGATTGTGGTTTTTATGATCACAGCAGCTTTATTCGCCACTTCAAGCGCATGATGGGCATGACTCCTCTGGCTTACCGCAAGCAACATTATGCGGATACGTACCGCGAATAAAACCGCAAAGAGCACCGGTTCGATGCTTCCGTATGGTTTAAGCCGGGACCTACAATACGGCATCAAAAAGACAGGCTTTGCCCCGCCTCCGGCACAATGACGGTCAGGTTTAGGGAGTTCAATGCCTGAATTTCAGCGCTTACCACTTCTCGGGCCGCGGCATTGCCCACGCGCTGAGGTTTAATATGGGTGACTACGAGCGACAGCCTCGACAATGCCTGCGCCGGTGCCTCGGGGTTTACCCGAAGGGCGAGCGACTGCATCTCCTCCATCAGCCAGCGGGGCGTTAAATGACCGTAGAGATGCTCATCAGGCTGGGCGTTCGGGTAGGACGCTTCGAGAAACACCGCCTTGAGTTGTCCCTGACGAACCAGTGGTGCCACCGCCTCCCATACCGCGCCGATGCGCCCGCCCGTCTCAAGCTCGTCCGGTCCGGTATCACCAAAATACAATAAATAGTTATCCCTATAGTTCAGCAGGAAGGCCGTCGAGGTCATGCCCACACCGTGACTAAGCGGAAACGCGGTCAGGGTCAACCCGGTACCAGGAATGCTTAACGGTGCCCCAGGCTCCACCTCCGTGTATCGGTATTTACCCAGAAGCGGCTTCACGCCCCGATCGGCGAAGTTGGGCCACACCTTCCAATTGAACACATGGTTTACCAGCGTATCAACCGTGGGTGCCAAGGCATAGATTGGCTTTGAGCTGTCGTCGGTGGAATAGGTGACCAGCCCGGCGATGTGGTCGATATGCGCATGGCTGAGCGCGTACCCTTTAATACGCTGCTGAATAAATGCGCCGGTGGTCTCCGGGTCAGCCCTCAACCCTTGCCGTTCCTGCCAGCGCTGTACACCGCTGTACAGAGTACCGGCATCCAGAGCCAGATAGGCCTCTTGGCCAGCGGCAGACACCAAATAGGCGGACAAGCGGGATTCGTCCAAACCTCCGCTGGCTCCCAGCACGACCACATCAAAATGCGGCTCCGGCGCCATACCGGTACCCGCCTGCACGCCGCCAGTCAGAATCAGGTACGCCAGAACCTGGCTCACACCGACGGTTCGAACAGCATGGCATGGGCGAAAAGCCCCCAGCAGGATATGGCAGAGCGCAGCGATGGAACGTCGGCAGGGAGAGGGCGGCAACAGGCTCATACAACACAACCTCACGCGGGCAATCGCGCGATCACCGTCTCAGAGCTTTGCCGGGGCGCAGGGCCAGAGAGAGGGCCCGCCCCCGAACGCTTAACGCTTCATCAGGCTGAGAAAGGATGGCGCAATACAATGGTTTCCACACGGTCCGGCCCGGTGGAAATAATATCAACGGGAGTATCCAACAGCTCTTCCAGGCGGCGAATATAGGCGCGGGCATTTTCCGGCAATTCAGCCAGCGTCTTGGCGCCCACGGTGGACTCCTGCCAACCGGGCAGTTCTTCATAGACCGGATTGATGGCGTCCCAGCCCTCGGCATCAAAGGGGATGCCCACGGAGCGGCCGTTTTCATCCTGATAGTCCACGCAGATGCTGACGGTTTCCAGTCCATCCAGCACGTCCAGCTTGGTCAGACACAGGCCGGTAATACTGTTGATGCGGTTCACATGGCGTAAAGCCACCGCATCGAACCAGCCACAACGGCGCTTGCGCCCGGTGGTCGCGCCGAACTCGTGCCCCTTCTCCCCCAGGCGCTGACCCACTTCGCAGTCCAGTTCCGTCGGGAACGGCCCGGAGCCAACACGCGTGGTGTAGGCCTTGGTAATCCCCAGAACATAGTCCAGATACATAGGTCCGAAACCGGAGCCCGTAGCGGTACCACCAGCGGTGGTATTGGAAGAGGTCACAAAGGGATAGGTGCCATGGTCGATATCCAGCAGGGACCCCTGAGCGCCTTCGAACAAAATGCTATCACCCTGTTCTCGGGCCGTGTGCAACAGTTCGGTCACATCGGCAATCATCGGCCGTAGCTCTTCCGCCCAGTTCCGACAGGTCTCCAACACGCTCTGGTAATCCACGGCGTCCACACCGTAATACTTCTCCAGCATGAAGTTGTGGTAATCCATCACTTCACGCAGTTTGGCTTCAAAGCGTTCCATATACAGCAAATCGCCGAGGCGCAGCCCTCGCCGGGCTACCTTGTCTTCATAGGCCGGGCCGATACCGCGACCGGTGGTACCGATCTTGGCATTGCCCCGGGCCACTTCCCGGGCCTGATCCAACGCAATGTGATAGGGCAAAATCAGCGGGCAGGCTGGCGAGAGGCGCAGGCGCTTGCGAACGGGCACATCCTTGGCTTCAAGTTCGGCGATTTCCTTGAACAACGCCTCCGGAGAGAGCACCACCCCGTTGCCGATCAAGCAGGTGACATCAGAGCGCAAAATGCCAGACGGAATCAGATGCAGTACGGTTTTTTTGCCGTCGATGACCAGCGTGTGGCCAGCGTTGTGACCACCCTGAAAGCGGGCCACCAGAGAGACCTGATCGGTCAGCAGGTCGACGATCTTGCCTTTGCCCTCGTCACCCCACTGGGTGCCCAAAATCACGACGTTCTTACCCATGTTTGTGCAACTCACTTTGATACATTGAATGTTAATCGGCGAATAGTGGCGGGCAGAAGCCCGCCGGTAGCGCTGTCGATCACGCCAGCGGCACCGTCTGGTAACGACCATCCCGCTCGATAAGACGGCAATCACAACCGGAATCCGCCGGTGGGTCTGTTTCCACACCACACACCACACGGTACCCCTCGGCACGTAACGCCTGGACCGCCTGCCACTGCGCGGGATCATCGCACTCTGCCGCCCATATTCCCGAGGCGGGAGGGGCCTGAATCAGCCCCAACTTATTGATGGCGGTGATATCCACGGCAAAACCCGTGGCGGGCCGGGAACGGCCGAACACCTCACCAATGTGATCGTAACGCCCACCACTGGCAATCGGATTGCCATAACCGGGGGCGAATGCCGCGAACACCAAACCGGTCAGGTAGTGATAACCGCGCAGCTCTCCCAAATCGAAATACAATTCCGCGTCCGGGTAGCGCGCGGCAACCACCGCCGCCACCTGTTCCAGCTGATCGACCGCCTGCAACACTTCAGAGGGGCAGTCGGCAAAGAGACGTCTCGCCCGCTCCAGGACCGAACGGTCTCCGGCCAGTCCGGACAATGACAGGAATACTGGCGCGAGCGCAGAGCCACCCAGGTGCTCTTCCACCCAGGCCTGAATCTCGGTCACTGCCTTGCGTTGCAACAGTCCGAAAAAGGCGTCTTCCTGCTCCTGGCTCAGCTCCGCGGCCGCCGCGAGGGCGCGGTAAATACCCACGTGGCCGAGATCAATATGTAAAGACGGTAAACCGGCCAGCTTCAATGATTCGAGCAGCAAAGAAATCACTTCAATATCGGCCCGGGCACCGGGCTCCCCGAAGAATTCCACACCGGCCTGAATCGGCGTGCGGGTGGCAAGCGGGTTTTTGGGGCGGGTGTGGACCACGTGTCCAGCGTAACACAGCCGGTTCGCCCCCTGACGGGTAAAGCTGTGGGCATCCATCCGTGCCGTTTGCGGAGTAATGTCTGCGCGGATACCCAGCGTGCGGCCAGAGAGCTGATCGGTCACCTTGAAGGTCAGCAAATCGACATCGCTTCCCAGGCCGATCAACAGAGAATCGGTGTATTCCAGCAAGGGCGGGATCACCAGGTCGTAGCCCCAGGTACGGTACAGATCTACCAACCGTCGACGCAGGCCTTCAACAGCTTCGGCCTCGGCGGGCAGCATTTCCTCGATACCGTCGGGCAGGAGCCAGCGGTCAGCATAGGTCATAACAGACTCGAACAGTTGTTGGGTTTAGGGTGTCGGTGTCCAGTTAACGCAACAGCCAGAGCACACCGGCACCCACGAGCATGCTCCCCAGCCCGATGAAGCGCAGCCGGCGGTCATCTATCAACGCCAAAGTGGCCACGGCACGGCGCCAACGCTGGGGGTATAAAAACGGGATAATGCCTTCGATCACCAGCATCAGGCAGAAGGCGCGCAACACATCGTCCCACATGGCGGCCTCTCAACTATTACCTAACCGGACCAAACCGGGCACAAAAAACCGGGCGCTTAACGCGCCCGGCGGCGGGATTTTAGCACTTTTTGCGACCAAATGGTGCCCGCAAAGTCGCTAATTTTGCCCTTCAGCGTTTTTCAGGTACTGGAAGAACTCGCTGCTGGGGTCAACCACCATGAGGTCATTTCCTGCACTAAACGACTTTTTGTAAGCCTCAAGGCTGCGTACAAAGGCGAAGAACTCGGGGTTCTTGTTGAAAGCGTCGGCAAACACCGCCGCCGCCCGGGCATCACCATCACCGCGCAGCAACTCCGCATCCCGGTACGAATTCGCCAGCAGTACGGTTTTCTGACGATCCGCATCAGCACGAATCACTTCCGCCTGCTCTCGACCCGTCGCCCGATACTCCCGGGCTTCCTTTTCACGATCGGCGGCCATGCGATCAAACACCGAATCGCTCACGTCATCGGGCAAATCAATGCGTTTGACCCGAATATCGATCACCTCGACACCGAGCAACTCCCGGGCACTGATATTCAGCTCTTCGGTAAGGTCCGTCATCAACTTGTCGCGCTCCCCTGAAACCACCTCGTGCAGGGTGCGACGTCCTACCTGGTTGCGCAAGCCGTCCGCTACACGAGAGGCCAAACGGGCGTCCGCCACGTCTTCCTGGCCGCCGGTGGCCTTGTAATAAGCCGCCACGTCGACAATACGCCATTTGGCGTAGGAATCCACTATCAAGCGTTTGTTTTCTACGGTGTAGAAACTTTCGGGCCGCGCATCAGCCGTCAGGATACGACCATCAAACTTCCGCACACGGTCGGCAAACGGGGCTTTGAAATGCACACCCGGCTGCACGTCCGAGTTGACCAGCGCACCGAAACGCAGCACTACCGCACGCTCGTACTCGTTGACGATGTAGACAGTGTTCGCTCCCAGCAACACCAGGACGCCCACCAGGATGAGGGCAAATAGACTTTTATTGGTCATCAGCGCAAATCCCCCCGGACGTCACTTCGCACCGTGCGAGTCGGTGCACGATTCAGTTCACGACTCACTCGCTCGGTCACTTCCCGCAGGCGCTCTGCCGACTTGGTCGCGGAAGCACCACTGTTGCCACTACCACTGGAAGCGTCGTTATTACTGCCCGAACGCTGCAGGCGATCCAGTGGCAAATAAATCATGTTGTTACCACCTTCAACGTCCACCATAACCTTACTGGCCTTGGTCAGCACCTGCTCCACGGCATCGATATAGAGGCGGCGGCGAGTCACTTCTGGCGATTTCTCGAATTCGGTCATAAGCAACTCAAAGCGACGGGACTCACCCTCAGCTTCGGCTACTACCCGGGCGCGATAAGCCTCGGCCTCCTCAATCATTCGCTGTGCCTGACCGCGCGCTTCCGGAATGATCGAATTGGCGTAAGCCTGGGCTTCGTTCTTAAGACGTTCCTCGTCTTCCTTCGCCTTAATCACATCATCAAAGGCGTCACGAACCTCTTCCGGGGGCCGCGCCTCCTGAATATTCACTTCCCGCACCGCGATGCCGGTACCGTAGCTGTCCAGGTAGTCCTGCAGCCGCTCCTGCACCGAATCCGCAATTTGCTGGCGCCCGCCGGAGAGCACCTGGTTGATTTCGCTGGAGCCGACCACATGGCGCAGAGCGCTATCGGCCGCCTGACGCAAGCTGTTTTCGGGATCCCGCACATTCAACACATAATCCCTGACATTGTGCACGTTGTACTGCACCGTAATCGGCAACTCCACAATGCTTTCATCCTCGGTCAGCATCAGACCACGGGAAGGATATTGACGCTCTTCCGTCACGTTTTCCACAAACACCGTGGTAATCAACGGCGCGTTCCAGCGCAGCCCGGCGTCCTTGATTTCCTGAAAAGCACCGAACTGCAACACCACCGCCCGCTCTTTGGCATCGACCACGTAAAAACCCATGACCGCATAGATCGCTGCCGCCACCACGAGTACTACGCCGATGATCGGCAACACACTACCGCCACTGCCACCACTTGGGGCATCGCCACCATTATTGCCGCCAGAGCCGCCAAACAGGCCGCCCAGGCGACCGCGAAACTTCTTCCAGGCTTCATCCAGATCCGGCGGGCCGCCGTTATTGCCGCCCCCCCAGGGGTCTTTACCCCCACCTCCCGGTTCATTCCAGGCCATACACTCTCTCCACTGAAGGTCAAATTTGAAACCCGGGAGGCCCATCGGCACCTCCCCGGTCGGTATTCTTTGCACGCAGCACTATCCGGCGCCCGCGCGTTAGCAGACGCTGGATTCTATCAAATGCAGTGGTGCCTCTAACAGGCGATTCGGCCAGAACCGTCGCGCCGGGACCATTGCAACTGCTCAAACCGCAGTTGCTCGGCGCTTAGCAGCCGCATCAGATCACTTTTGGGCAACCGGATATCCAGAGCAACACTACCATCTTCGCGATGCTCTTCATACGCTACAGCCTGCTGCTGGTAAAGCTTGGCCCGCAGGCGCCCCTGGTGCGGTGGTAACACCACCTGGCCCGCGATCATTTCGCGTCCGAGCGCATCTGAGATCGCCTCAATCAACAGATCTACCCCCTCCCCCGTCTGAGCCGACAACCAAACCGCCACAGGTTTGCCGTTATCATCCCGGTCAATGCGAGGGGCCATTCCCATCAGGTCAATTTTGTTGAACACCCGCAACTGGGGCAACTCGGCGGCCTGAATTTCCGCCAACACCTCTTCGACTTGCTCGATGTTATGCATCCGCTCATCGGCGGCCGCGTCAATCACGTGCAACAGCAGGCTGGAGTTACTGGCTTCTTCCAGCGTCGCGCGAAAGGCCTGTACCAGCTTGTGCGGCAAATGACTGATAAAACCCACCGTATCCGCCAGGATCAGGGCGCCCACATCGGGCACTTCAAGGCGGCGCATGGTCGGGTCAAGGGTCGCGAAGAGTTGATCTTCGGCGTAGACATTGGCGTCGGTAATACGGTTGAACAGCGTCGACTTCCCGGCGTTGGTATAGCCCACCAGCGACACGGTAGGAATATCCGCTCGCTGGCGAGAGCGCCGCCCCTGGTCCCGTTGGGTGCGCACTTTGGCCAGCCGCTTTTCAATGGCCGTAATCCGGCCTCGCAGTAAACGGCGATCCGTCTCGAGCTGGGTTTCCCCCGGCCCGCGCAACCCGATGCCACCTTTCTGGCGCTCAAGGTGAGTCCAGCCACGTACCAGCCGGGTGGACATATGCCGCAATTGTGCCAGCTCTACCTGCAACTTACCTTCAAACGTGCGAGCCCGCTGGGCGAAAATATCCAGAATCAGCCCGGTGCGGTCCAGTACCCGGCATTCAAGGGTATGCTCCAGGTTACGCTCCTGGCTGGGAGAAAGGGTATGATTAAAAATCACCAGTTCGGCGCGGTGCTCTTTAACCAGCGCCCGCAGCTCTTCAAGCTTGCCGGTACCAACAAAGTATTTGGCGTGGGGAGCTGCGCGCTGGCCACCGACCAGAGCCACCGGGTCACCACCGGCCGATAGCACCAGCTCTTCGAATTCTCGGGGGTCTTCCGGCGCCTGGCCGTGGGAAAGTTCCAGGTGAACCAGCACCGCCAGTTCACCGGAATCGGGACGATCAAAAAACAAGCAGTTACCTCAGAGGCAGTTTACTCGGCTGACGCATCCTCGCCTTCACCTTCTGCCGGATTCAGCAGGGGCACACGCACAGCGCGAGACGGTACAACCGTGGAAATGGCATGCTTGTACACCATCTGGCTGACGGTGTTTTTCAGCAAGACCACGAATTGGTCGAACGATTCAACCTGACCCTGCAATTTGATGCCGTTTACCAGGTAAATGGATACCGGTACACGTTCTTTACGCAGGACGTTCAGGTAAGGGTCTTGTAAACTATGCCCTTTTGACATGGTTATTCTCCTTATCGAGATAGAAGTTTATCCGCCTAAGTCTTCTCTGAACCTCTCGGAGTGTTCGAAGTAAGGGGGCGGCCATAAAAGCATGAAAAACTGACTAGGATTCTCACACCGCTATTATATGGTCTTAATACCCATATAATTCAAGGTACTCTTTACAATTTCTTGCAACTCCAGAGCCTGCCCTGATTCGCGTTGCGTATAAATCCACTTGAGCCCCGGCCAGCCGCGCAACCAGGTAACCTGGCGTTTGGCCAATTGCCGGGTAGCGATAATACCGCGCTCCCGCATTCGATCCGGGGAGACCGCCTCGCCTACTCCGTCAAGTCCATCGAAATACTCCCAGACTTGTCGGTAGCCCACGGCCCGAATCGCCGGTAAAGCAGGATGCAGATCACTGCGTGCTCGGAGCGCTTGGACCTCATCGAGCAGCCCTCGTTCCAGCATGATGTCAAAACGTTGCGCAATGCGTTGATGCAGAACGCTCCGATCCCTGGGAGCGATAGCTATTTGCGTCACGGAAAAGCGTTCCTGAAAATCGGGCGCTGCGCTATCCCGCTGCTCTCGACGCAGCTCGCTCATGGTTTTACCGCTCGCCCGGTAGACCTCCAAGGCCCGGGACAATCGCTGGGAGTGATTGGGGTGAATCTCGGCGGCGGTGTCGGGGTCGACGGCTTCCAGCTGACGGTGAATATACGGCCACCCATGTTCGGCGGCCTGGCGCTCAATGTCGGCCCGAATGGCCGGATCGGCTTCGGGCATAGCGGCCAGCCCCTCCAGCAACGCCTTGAAGTAGAGCATGGTGCCGCCGACCAGCAGGGGGATGCGCCCGGTGCGTTGAATATCGGCAATCTCGCGCTCAGCGTCGGCCACGAAGTCGGCGGCGGAGTATGGTTGGGCCGGATCGCGGATGTCGATAAGCCGATGCGGAGCGCGCTCCAGTTCGGCGGGGCTGGGCTTGGCGGTGCCGATGTCCATGCCTCGATAGACGAGCGTGGAGTCGACGCTGATCAGTTCGACGGGGAGGTGGTCGCGCAGCGCTACGGCAAGATCGGTTTTGCCGGAGGCGGTGGGCCCCATGAGAAAGAGAACGGGCGGTTTATTGGTCATGGATGTCTTATATTCAAGGTCATACTGGTCAGATCAATGCTCGCTGTAGTTAACCCGGTGTGCCGGGCTGCTCCCTCCGGAGACCCGCCGTGAATACTTCCCTGTAGGCTTCATGTCGGCATCCATGCCTCCAAGAGTCTCCGGAGGGAGCAGCCCGGCACACCTACGAGCAAACTGATCGCTCATGTCGGGTATCGGTGTGGCACTATCGGGGGATTATGGCACTGAGGCCAGAAGAGCGGGTTTACCTTGGGTAGACTCTTGGAGGCATGGATGCCGACATGAAGCCCCCAGGGATGGGTTTACGGCGGGTCTACCCAAGGTAAACCCGCTCTTCTGGCCGGACGTCCACACCCGTTCACCGACCCACCCTACTGCCCCCGCATAAACAACTTATCCAGCTCATCCAGTGACTGCAGCGCCCAGGTCGGGCGGCCGTGATTGCACTGCCCGCTGCGCTCGGTCGCCTCCATATCCCTCAACAATGCGTTCATTTCCGGAATCGTCAGACGGCGATTGGCACGCACAGAGCCATGACACGCCATCGTAGAAAGCAACTCATTCATACGGTTCTGAATGCGCTCGCTGCTGCCGTACTCAATCAGATCCGACAACACATCACGCACCAGTTGCGCCACCGGCGCGCGGTTGAGCAACGCGGGCACTTGCCGTACCAGCAGGCTTTCGGGCCCGGCTCGCTGAACGTCAAAACCCAGGCGCGTAAACATCTCGACGCTGTGCTCGGCGCAATCGGCTTCTTTTTGGCTCACGGCAATACTTTCCGGCACCAGCAGTGGCTGGGTTTGCAGAGCACCCTCGGCAAAGGCGGTTTTCATCCGCTCGTAAGTGATTCGCTCATGCGCCGCATGCATGTCCACGATAATCAACCCCTGGGCATTTTCGGCCAGGATATAGATCCCTTTGAGTTGGGCGATCGCATACCCCAGGGGAGGAATGTCTTCCGCTTCGGCCTCGGGCATTGGAGGGGCGGACACCGATGGAGATGGGGCCGATCCGGGGTACGGGCGGTGCAGCTCACCGTAATGACGCATTTGCTCTGTCACCCGCTCCGGACCCGGGCTGCCGGAGGACGGGTAATAACCCCCACCGCCGTTGCCCGCAGGCGACGCACCACCCCCTGTCGACAGCCCCATCGGTGCCTGCTGAAACTCGCCCGCCGCAGCGCCACTCAATGCGGTGCCGGAATCGGGCCGCTCTGCCAGCCGGTCGCCTGGTCGCACCTGGGCCAGCGCGTGGTGCAGACTGCTGAAGATAAAGTCATGCACCCGGCGGTTATCCCGAAAACGGACTTCGTGCTTGGTCGGGTGCACATTCACATCCACCGTGGACGGATCCACCTCCAGGTACAACACGAACGCCGGGTGGCGACCGTGGTACAAAACGTCCTGATAGGCTTGCCGAACGGCGTGACCGACCAGCTTGTCGCGAATAGCCCGTCCATTCACGTAAAAGTGTTGCAGGTCAGCCTGGCTTCGGTTGAAGCTCGGTTGCGCCACCCACCCCCAAAGCCGCAGCCCAGAGCGTTCAATATCAATATGCAGCGCCTGCTCCATAAACGCCGGACCACAAACCTGGGCCACACGCCGCTCACGCTCCAGCTGGCCATCGGCGGAACGCCAACTGTAGACGGCCCGACTGTTATTTCTCAGCGTAAAACCCACATCAAAACGAGACAGCGCCAGGCGCTTGATCACATCGTCCAGATGGTTGTACTCGGTTTTCTCAGTGCGCAGAAATTTGCGCCGGGCGGGTGTATTGAAAAACAAGTCCCGCACTTCCACAGTGGTGCCTCTCGGATGCGCCGCCGGCGCGAGTTCGGCACGCATGTCCCGTCCTTCAGCGCTCACCTGCCAGGCCGCGCCCTCATCCCGGGTGTTGCTGGTCAGTGTCAAACGCGCCACAGAGCTGATACTGGCCAGCGCCTCGCCGCGAAAGCCGAGGGTGGCTACGGCTTCCAGATCGTCCAGCTCCTGAATTTTGCTGGTGGCGTGACGGCTTAAGGCCAGAGGCAGGTCGTCCCGGTCAATGCCACCGCCGTTGTCCCGCACGCGCATCAACTTGATACCGCCATCCTCCACATCGACTTCCACCCGAGTGGCGCCCGCATCCAGGCTGTTTTCCAGCAGCTCCTTGATCACGGAAGACGGTCGCTCAACCACCTCACCGGCGGCGATCTGGTTGGCGAGACGGGGGTTGAGTAGCTGAATTCTGGTCATGGACTCTCTAAAGCGATGGGACCACGCCGACGGCATGGTCACGGGTTAACGGGATGGAATTTTAAGCACCTGTCCTACCTGAATCACATGGTTATCCAGGTTGTTTTCGCGCTGAATCGCGTCAATGCTGACATTATGGCGTCGGGCGATACCGCTGAGAGTATCGCCGCTGGTGATGGTGTACTCACGGCCCGTGCCACTCTGCCCGCGACTGGCAAGATAGGTGCCAGCAGGGGGCTGTCGCTCAAAGTAGCGTTGCACACCCTGGGCGATCCGGTTGGCCATCTGCGCCCGATATTGCGCCGTGGACAGTTTACGCGCTTCGCCCGGGTTGGAAATAAATCCCGTCTCCACCAGAATCGACGGCACATCAGGGGATTTCAGCACGGCAAAGCCTGCCTGCTCCACACGGGGTTTGTGCAACCGGGAGATAGAGCCGAGGGATTTAAGCACGTCATCCCCCACCGTCAGGCTGGAGTTGAGCGTCGCGGTCATGGACAAGTCGACCAATACACCGGCCAGCACTTCGTCCTTGTCTTCCAGACTCACACTGCCCACACCACCGATCAGGTCGGCTTCGTTTTCCCGTTCCGCCAAAAAGCGAGCCGTCTCACTGGTAGCGCCCCGGCGCGACAAGGCAAACACGGAGCTGCCGTTAGCGGACGGATGGGTAAACGCATCGGCGTGCACCGAAATGAACAGATCGGCCTGCATTTTTCGCGCAATATTGCGCCGCTCTCTCAGGGGAACATAATAATCACCCGTGCGGACCAGCTTGGCCTCATAACCGGGCCGTTCATTCAGCTCTCTGACCAGGCGCTGTGCGATGTCGAACACCACGGTTTTTTCGTAGAGGTTGCCGGGGCCAATGGCACCGGGATCTTCTCCACCGTGACCGGCATCCACCGCAATCACCACATCGCGTTGCCCACCGGTACGAGTCGGCGTTTTATCCGCCAGGGTTTCGGCGCGGGACTTCCCCTGATCGTGCAGGTCAAGCACCAGCCGGTCATTGGTGTCGGCGTGTTTTTTGAGCAAAAAGCTTTTGGGGCGGACGCTCTGCTTCAAATCAAACACCACCCGCAATGTGCCATCGCTGCGGTGCGCACTGCGAACACGCTGAATGGGTGTATTCTCCAATTCCAGATCGTCCAGAGAGGCTTTCAGGTGAGTGCCCGCCACATCCACAACGACGCGCTCCGGCCCGGAAAGCGTAAACAGCTTATGTTCCACTGGAGCGCTTAAATCAAACACCAAGCGAGTGTGGTCCGGCGCGCGCCAGAGACGAACGCTCTCCACATCCGCCGCCTGCACCCAGGATGACGCCAACAGGGACACCGTCAACAACGCGGCCCAGAACCAGCCGAGGTGGTTGCGATTCAGCGATGTACTGCTCAAGACGCGCCTCTCTTATCGCTCATGATACCGCCCTTACTCATCACCGTGATTGCCCGACTATATTATAAAGCCACTGTACATGCCGCCACTGTACATACCGGCACTATGGAGTGCGTCCCCCCGCAGAAGGTTCAATCGCCGCGAACCTGCGCTGCTCACCCCCAACACACCAACGGAGCGTTTCACTGCGCCGTCCAGAGGTTTAAACGCTGACGGCCATTTTCGGTCACGGCACGGGCCCTGGCTCGACGCCCTCGCCGCTCCGGGGTCAATTCAAGACTCAAGTCCGGCTCGGGCAGAACGCCGCTGCCACGCTCCGGCCACTCGACCACACAGAGCGCATCCGGCGCAAAGTAATCACGGATGCCCATGTACTCCAGCTCCTCCGGATCCCCGAGCCGATACAAATCAAAATGGTACACCGGCTGGCCCAGAATCTCGTAGGGCTCAACCAGGGTGTAGGTCGGACTTTTCACTGCGCCGGTATGGCCCAGCGCTTTGAGCAAACCGCGACAGAACGTGGTTTTACCGGCGCCCAGGTTACCGTCGAGAAACATCACCAGCCCTGAGGGCGACGCTTTTAAAGAGCGCGCCAGTGCTTCGGCGAGCGCCAGAGTCGCCGACTCGTCCGCCAAAAACCACTCCGCCTCAACCCCGCTTGCCATTGTCCGCCTCAGCTTGCAACAGTTGACACAGTGCGGGGATCAGATCCGTGGCCAGTAAGCTGCGCTCGCCCCAGTCCCCAACGGCCAGGTCCGCCGCCCCCGCGTGCAGGGTGGCGCCGAGCGCCGCCGCCTCGCCAACCGATAACCCCTGCGCCAGCAGGCCGCCGAGGATACCGGACAACACATCGCCCATGCCACCGGTGGCCATACCGGGATTACCCGCGTCCAACAGTCCGATGCGGCTGCCCGAATACACCAGGGAACCCGCCCCTTTCAGAATCGTCGCGCCTCCGTAGCGATGGTGCAGTCGTTGAATGGCATCAAATCGATCGCTTTGCACGTCATCCGTTTGCGTATGAAGGAGGCGGGCCGCTTCGCCGGGATGCGGGGTCAGAATCCAGTTATCGCGCGCGTCGGCTGCGGCGGGCCGATGGGCGGCCAGTAAGTTCAGCGCGTCCGCGTCCAGCACCAGCGGCAAACCGGTTTGCAGGGCCTGCTGCAGCATTTGTTCAGACCAGGGCGACTGCCCCAGCCCCGGACCGACCACCAGCACGGTGGGCCGAGCCAGCCAGGGCTCCAGCTCCTGGCCGGAGGTGACACCGCACACCATGATTTCAGGGCGACGGGTCAGCGCCGGCGCCACATGTTCCGGGCGAGTAGCCAGGCTCACCAGCCCGGCACCCGTGCGCGCAGCGGCTTCCGCTGCCATCATGGCGGCCCCGCCGAAGCCGGTATCACCGCCGATCACCATCACATGGCCGAAATCCCCTTTGTGAGCGTCTGGCGCACGTCGGGGCAGCCGGGCAGGTATGACCCGGGCATCCAGACGGTTCACCACCGCCGTTTGTGACTCGTAAATCGAGGCCGGCACACCAAGATCCGCAAACAGTAACTCCCCGGTCACCGCCGGCCCCCGACCGGTTAACAGACCGCGCTTGACCCCAATAAAGGTCACTGTCACCTCGGCCCGCACCGCGCAACCCATCAGTGCCCCGGTATCCGCATTGAGACCCGATGGCACATCCACGGCCAGGACGGGCAGCCCGCTGGCATTGATCGAGTCAATCACGTCGACATACCGCGACCGGACTTCCCCCGACAGGCCGGTACCCAACAGCGCGTCCACAATAACGCCATCTGTCGGCGCGGTCGCGCGCTCCAACGGGGTAATCAAGACCCCTTCCTGAAGAGCGTAGTCCCGGGCCTGGGCCGCTTCGTCCTGCAGCTTGTCCGGGTCACCCACGGCTATCAGCGTGACCGGCATCCGGCGCTGGGCCGCTAACGCGGCAATGACATAACCATCCCCCGCATTGTTGCCGGAGCCGCAATAAACTGTCACACCGTTCACGGCAGGGTAACGGGCCAGCAACTGCTCGAACGCCGCACGCCCGGCCCGTTTCATCAATTGAATCGCCGGGATGCCGCTCTCGATGGCCAGCCGATCCAGTTGCCGTGTTTGTTCGGCCGTGTACAGGGCACGTGGGAAATCCGGGGAATGGACCGGCGTCAGCTTCATAACATCCTCAATAAAACAGATAAATGCGGGGTTTTCTGGCAGAATTATACGCGAACTCACCGGGATCTCGTACCGCTCTATCTATGCCTGCTATCTATGCCTGAACCATCTGCTGTCTATGCCTAAACCATCTACGCCTATGCCACCTGTGGACTACCGACAACTCGCGCTGGATATCAAGCAATGGGGGCGGGAGCTGGGCTTTCAGGCGGTGGGCATCACCGATACCGACCTGCGCGAGGACGAACAGCGGCTAAAGACGTGGCTCGCCAAGGGTTACCACGGCACCATGGACTGGTTCAACGCCCATGGCGACAAACGCTCCCGCCCGGCCGAGCTCGTGCCCGGCACTGTCCGGGTGATTTCCGTGCGGATGAACTATCTGCCCGAGGACACCCGGCAGATCGATATCCTGAAAGACTCAACCAAAGCGTATATTTCCCGCTACGCACTGGGCCGGGACTACCATAAGCTCATCCGCAAGCGGCTGGCTCGCCTGGCCAAGACCATTGAGGCCACGCTGCCACCAGAAGTGCTCATGGGTCAGCAGCGCCCGTTTGTCGACAGTGCGCCGGTCATGGAGCGTCCGCTGGCGGACAAAGCCGGGCTGGGCTGGACCGGCAAGCACACACTCATTCTCAACAGTGAGGCGGGAAGCTGGTTTTTCCTGGGTGAACTGTTTACCTATCTGCCCCTGCCGGTCGACGAGCCGGAGCAGCCCAATCGCTGCGGCGACTGCACCGCCTGCCTGCAGGTGTGCCCCACCGACGCCTTTCCCGAACCCTATACGCTGGATGCCCGACGCTGCATTTCCTACCTGACCATTGAACACGCCGGCCCCATCCCGGAGGAATTCCGGGAACCCATGGGCAACCGGGTGTTTGGCTGCGATGACTGCCAGGCTATCTGCCCCTGGAACAAGTTCGCCCACTACACAAACGAGGACGATTTTAAGCCCCGCCACTCCCTGGACCAGCAAGAGTTGCTGACACTGTTTCAGTGGAGCGAAGCGCAATTTCTGCGCTACACCGAAGGCTCGGCCATTCGCCGCGCTGGCTACGAGCGCTGGCTGCGCAATCTGGCCGTGGGGCTGGGCAACGCGCCCTCCAGCCCGGACATTGTGGCCGCGCTGGAAGCCCGGCGACCCGAGGCCTCCACACTGGTCCGGGAACACATCGACTGGGCCCTGGCTCAGCAGGCCCGTCCCGGACGACGGCGCACGCGTAAAATTCGCCGAAAACGGCCTCTATAGCGCCTTATTAGCACCTCACTATCGTCGCCATTAAACCAATGCCCTGTTAATTTGCGCCACAAACGTGAATAATACGCACCCTTTTTTTAAAATTTCGATGACAAAGTGCGCTGCACGGCACTCAATTTGACGTGCGGACGCCAATAATCACGACCACCCACATCAACCCGAGAGAGACAGGTAGCAGACTCTATGAAAGAGAAATCCGATATCGGCCTGGTTGGCCTCGCAGTGATGGGCGAAAACCTGATCCTGAACATGGCCAGCAAAGGCTACACCGTCACCGCTTATAACCGCTCCACCGACAAAGTGGACAAATTCATCAACGGACGCGCGCAAGGCAAAACCATTCGCGGTGCGCACTCCGTGGAAGAACTGGTCAATTCACTGGCCACCCCGCGCAAAATCATGTTGATGGTAAAAGCCGGCCAGGCCGTGGATGACTTCATCGAGCAGCTGATCCCGCATCTGGAGCCGGGTGACATCATCATTGACGGCGGCAACACCCACTACCCGGACACCAACCGCCGCACTGAATACCTGGAGAGCAAGGGCCTGCTGTTTATCGGCACCGGTGTCTCCGGCGGCGAGGAAGGCGCTCTGACTGGCCCCTCCATCATGCCCGGCGGCTCCCCCAAGGCGTGGGAACACGTCAAGCCGATTTTCCAGGACATCGCCGCCAAAGTGGACGATGGCAGCCCTTGTTGTGACTGGGTGGGCGAGGCTGGCGCCGGCCACTTCGTGAAAATGGTCCACAACGGCATTGAATACGGCGACATGCAGCTGATTTGCGAAGCCTACCAACTGATGAAAGATCTGGTCGGCATGAGCCACAAGGAAATGCACGAAGTCTTCGCCGAGTGGAATGAAGGCGAGCTGAACAGCTACCTCATTGAGATCACCCGCGACATCCTCGCCTACGAAGAAGACGGCGAACCGCTGGTGGAGAAGATTCTCGACAAGGCCGGCCAAAAAGGCACCGGCAAATGGACCGGCATTATCGCCCTGGATATGGGCATTCCCCTGACCCTGATCGGCGAAGCCGTTTTCGCTCGCTGCTTGTCCGCTCAAAAAGACGAGCGCGTAGAAGCATCCAAAGTGTTGCAAGGCCCGAAAGTGAAATTCGAGGGTGACAAGAAAGCGTTTGTCGACGATCTTCGCCAAGCACTGCTGGCCGCCAAGATGATTTCCTACGCGCAAGGCTATGCCTTGATGCGCGAAGCGGCCCGGGAATTCGACTGGAACCTGAACTACGGCGGTATCGCCCTGATGTGGCGCGGCGGCTGCATCATTCGCTCCAGCTTCCTGGATAACATCAAGCAGGCGTTCGACAAGAACGGTGACTTGAAAAACCTGCTGCTGGACGATTACTTCAAAGGCAAGATCGAAGCAGCTCAGGACGGCTGGCGCCGTGTGGCGGCCACTGCGATTACCAGCGGCATCCCGGCACCGACCATCACCGCGGCGTTGAATTACTTCGACGGCTACCGCTGCGAACGCCTGCCGGCCAACCTGCTCCAGGCCCAGCGCGACTACTTCGGCGCGCACACCTACGAGCGCATCGACAAGCCGCGCGGTGAGTTCTTCCACACCAACTGGACCGGCCGCGGCGGCGATACCGCCTCTTCCACGTATAACGTGTAAGGCCTGCGCCGAATGGCACTGGGTTAAGCCCCGGCTCACAGCTAGGGCGCTGCTTCCGGCGCCTTCTTCCGAGACCGTATGCAGCATGGATGCTGCGTTCGAGCCCCCACGGATGGGTTTACGGCGTGTCTCGGAAGAAGGCGCCGGAAGCAGTGACCGGATTAAGAACGCCCAATCGCTTAACTCAGTGCCATTCGGGCCAGAGCTTTCCCTATTTCAGACGAAAAAATTCTGTTCGGTAGTGTTTCAATTCGTTAATGGAATCCCGGATATCATCCAGCGCCAAGTGCGCACCGTCTTTTTTCACGCCCTCCAGCACATCAGGCCGCCAACGGCGCGCCAGCTCTTTCACCGTGGACACATCCAGATTGCGGTAGTGGAAGTACTTCTCCAGTCGCGGCATTCCCCGCACCAGAAAGCGCCGGTCCTGGCAGATAGAGTTACCGCACATCGGGGATTTGCCCGCTGGCACCCATTGTTCCAGAAAGGCGATGGTTTCCGCCTCCGCACCGCTGAGACTGACCTTGCTGTCGCGTACGCGCTGGGTCAGGCCCGACTGACCGTGCTGGCGAGTATTCCACTCGTCCATGCCCTCCAGTAACTCATCGGGCTGATGAACGGCGTGCACCGGCCCCTCGGCGAGGATATTCAGATCCGCGTCGGTCACAATGGTGGCAATTTCGATGATCACATCCCGGTCCGGGTCCAGCCCGGTCATTTCCAAGTCGATCCAGATCAAATGTTGTTCGTTTAACATAGGTTTAAGCTTCCAGTCACCAGAACGCGTATCCTCGACATAGAATTCGAGACAGCGCCCCAGAGGTTAAGGCACAATAGCGTTGAAAAGAGTAACCCGCCTACTCGCGCGGAACAACAGCCACCCGGCGACCCCGGAAAACGGTGCCCGACTCCCAGCATGAGCAAACGCAAACTGACACGACGCCAAGCCTGGCGCATTGAAAAAATTCAAAAGGAACGCCAGGACCGCGCCGCACGCAAGCAGGGGGACTGGGAGACGGCCCCCATTGATGAAAACACGCTGGGGCCCGAACGAGAGGGATTGGTTGTCACTCACTACGGCACGCTGGTTCTGATCGAAGCCGATGGTGAGCGCCGTCGCTGCCATTTTCGCAGCAACCTCGGGTCGCTGGTGACCGGCGATCAGGTGGTTTGGCGTGACGGCAACCCCTATGGAGTTGTGGAAGCGGTGATGCCCCGCCATTCGGCTCTATGCCGACCAGATCCTTACGGAGATCTGAAAACCGTGGCGGCCAATATCGATCAGGCATTGATCGTTATCGCCCCCAAGCCTGAGCCCCATTTCAGTTTGGTGGACCGCTACCTGATTGCCATTGAAGCCAGCGATATTACCCCGGCGCTGGTCATCAACAAATGCGACGTCATCGATGCGACGGTTCTCGACAAGATTGACGAAATACAAGCATTGTACACCCGGCTCGGTTACCGCGTTTTACGGGTATCGGCGACCACCGGCGAGGGCATGACGGCTCTCGCGGAGCAACTCCGCGAGAGCACCAGCGTCTTCGTTGGCCAGTCCGGCGTGGGCAAGTCCTCATTGGCCAGTTATCTTTTGCCGGATCAGGATTTAAAAGTGGGACGACTTTCGGAGCGAGAGACCGGCAGCCATACCACCACCAATACGGAACTGTTTCATTTTCCCGGTGGCGGTCGTCTTATTGATTCGCCTGGAGTTCGTGAATTTGGGTTGTGGCATATGAGCCGCGATGAGGTATTGGAAAACTTTATTGAGTTTCGCCCATTCCTCGGTCGTTGCAAATTTCGCGACTGTGCCCACGAAGGCGAACCGGGTTGCGCTATCCGGGAAGCCGAGGAAAACGGCGCCATCAGTGTGCGTCGAGCCGCCAGCTGTCGTCAAATTCTGGAGAGCCTGGCCGGTCCGCGCTGATTTTCCGCGCGGGCACACCAATTCCTCTTGAGTCCGCCGCTATCGGCGCTATGCTAGAACCAGAGACTGTATAAATCACTGTCGTGACCGCGCGCATGACGCGCCGGTAGAGAATATTGTGATATGTGACATAGAGAACGCTGTGATATAAGGATGAGACTATGCCCGATTTGCCATTGATTATCGAACCCGCTGAGCTGGCCAAACAGCTTGAAACACCACCGGACAACCTGCGTATTGTTGACCTGTGCGGCGAGCAAAGTTACCAGAGCGGCCATGTGGAAGGGGCGCTGCATATTCCTCCACAAATGTTGCTGAGCAATATTCCTCCAGCGCCGGGGCGTATTGCCACGGCCGAGCAGCTCAACCGGTTATTCTCCTTTCTCGGATTAACCCCCGACACGCACTTTGTTGTTTACGACGACGAAGGCGGAGGCTGGGCCGGTCGTTTTATCTGGACGCTGGATGCCATCGGCCATACCCGCTATTCCTACCTCAACGGTGGCCTGCAGGCCTGGAAAAGCGATGGATTACCCCTGAGCCGTCATATTCCCCAGGTGACGCCGACCAACGCCGAAGTCACCATTAATCCTGCGGTACTGGTGGAAATTCCGGAAATCCTGGAAGGGCTAGACAACCCGGACTTCCGTGTGTGGGACGCCCGCAGCCCCCAGGAATACAGCGGCGAAAAGGCGCTGGCCATGAAAGGCGGACACATTCCGGGTGCGGTCAATATCGAGTGGACCCAACTCATGGACCACAACAATGGCCTTCGTATCCGCCCTGATGCCGAACCGTTTCTGGCTGAACGCGGACTGACTCGTGACAAACCTATCGTGACGCACTGCCAAAGCCACCACCGCTCTGGATTCACGTATTTAGTGGGCAAGAGCCTGGGGTTTGACATCAAGGGCTACCATGGCTCGTGGGCCGAATGGGGTAATCATCCAGACACGCCGGTGGAAACCGAGTGAGTGTGGCGGCCACGGTGCACGCCACACAGTCACACACCACACCGCATTAAACCGAGTGCCAATGAACCATTGCTAAACATACATCACTAAATAACCATCGGCTCGAACAGAGCCAAACGTCGGTGTGAGCCAAAGGGTCCAGATCGCATGTCCCGATTATTAATTGTGGTGGAATCCCCCCAGGATTGGGCGCCTTACTTTCCCAGTGAGCAAGTCATCACTTTTGATGACTATCTGCAATTGTCCACACCTGCCAACAGCCGTACCCGGGTTATTAACCTGAGTCGAAAGTTCGGCTACCTGAGTAAGGGCTACTACTGCTCGCTACTGGCCGAAGCCCGGGGGCACTCCGTTATTCCCTCCGTAAAAACGCTGAACGATCTACGCGATCGCAGCAGCTTTTCCGTAATTGAAGAGCATCTGCAAAGCCAGGCCGAAAAGTTTCTTAACAAGCTCGCCGACCGCGACGAGGACACGTTCACGTTCTGGATCTTTTTTGGCGAAAGCAGTGTGCCGGAACTGAAAAAGCTGGCGCGCGAGTTGTTCGAACAACAGCCCTGCCCGATTTTGCAAGCGGAACTGAAGTGGCGCGGCGGCTGGCGGATCAGCAGTCTGAAAGTGGCCCCCGTGCACACCCTGACCGAACCTGAGCAGGAGGCCTTTGCCAATGCGCTGGATCGGTTCAGTGCGCAGCTGTGGCGCAAACCCAAAACCCGCACCATCAGCCGCTATGAAATGGCGATCCTGGTTGACTCCGAGGAAAAGCTGCCGCCCAGCGACAGCAAGGCGTTGAAAAAATTCGTCAAGGCCGGCAACCGCCTCGGGATCAACGTGGACTTTATCGGCCGCAAGGACATTCGCAAACTGCCCGAATACGACATGCTGTTTATCCGGGAAACCACCAATATTGACCACCACACCTTCCAGTTTGCCTGTCGCGCCGAAGCCGAGGGCCTGGCGGTCATCGATGATCCGCAGTCCATCATCCGCTGTACCAACAAAGTCTATCTTGCGGACCTGTTTGCCGCTCGCAAGATCGATACGCCTCAAACCCGTCTGATCTCCACGCGGGATAAAAAGTCAATGGACAAACTGGAAGCCGACCTGGGGTTTCCCATTATCCTGAAAATCCCGGACGGCTCATTTTCCCGAGGAATGATTAAGGCGGAGAACCGGCAGGAGCTGGAAAATGGTGTCACCGAACTGCTAAAACACTCTGCCCTGTTACTGGCCCAAGAATATCTGTACACCGAGTTCGATTGGCGGGTGGGCGTTCTCAACGGTAAACCGCTCTATGCCTGCCAGTATTTTATGGCGCGCAACCACTGGCAGATATACGACCACAGCAACACGGGTGACCCGTCCGGTGGCTATCAAACCATGCCAACCTATGAGGTGCCCAAAAAAGTCATTAACACAGCGGTCAAAGCGGCCGGGTTAATTGGCAAAGGCTTGTACGGTGTGGATTTGAAACAGACCGGCAACCGCGTGGTGGTCATTGAAGTGAATGACAACCCCAGCATTGATGCGGGGGTGGAAGATGAGTTTATCGGTGATGAACTTTACACGCTGATCATGCAGGAATTCATTAACCGCGTACAGACCATACGCCGATTGCGCGAGGCCCTGTAAGGCCGGTTAACAGGACTCTGGAAGTATCAGGTTAAAGGTTTCATCCGCGATCATCTGCCCATCGATGGACAGGGTCACCCGCCAGGGTCCGGCCTTGTTGTCGATGGGTTCCCAAATGGTGTCCCCGATGAAAAAGTCCCAGTCGTTTTGGCGAATGTATTCCTCGCCATCAAACGGCGGCAGAACACCGCCCTCTTGGTCGGGTATATCGGGGTGATAAATGCAGTAATACAGCTTTTTGTTTTTGGCTTTGCGAATATTGGCGATATACCCGAATTCCACGCCCAGTTCACAGGGAATATCGTGAGTCATCTTAATCAGTTGAGGCAGCTCTTTGGAGCGGGTATCGAGTGGGGTATATCGCCCCCAACTGCGGAGTTTCACTTCCGGTTTTTTCTTCGCCATAGTACTAGAAACACTACCTGAGATCGCAACTGACACACCATCGCAACTAACACACCAAAGGAACTCTGGTGGCAACGTATTTGCGCAGTATACCATGGCCGCCGTCCCTGGCTCATGCCAACCTCAACCCAGTATCAACAGCCGGTCACCCGCACTGACGGATTGCCCTTCCGGGCGGGACAACGCCAACACCTCCCCACCTTCTGGCGCCACCACTTCAATTTCCATCTTCATGGACTCCAGAATGCACACCACATCGCCGGCGTTAATGCGATCCCCCACTTTCACCATAAACTGCCACACATTACCTGCCACATGACTTTCCACGGCAATGGCGTCATCGGACAGCGCATCCTCTTGAGTCTCCCGCGCCTCTTGGCCCGACGAGTCGAAATTCATCTGGCCGTTATCAATCCAGCGCTGAAGCTCCTCATTAAAAGCCTCGTTACGACGGGTGACGAAGGTGTCGATATCAGCCTGGTGCCGGTCAATGAAGTCTTCGTAATCTTTTAGTCGAAACGTGGTCTCCTCGATGCGCAACGGGTACTGGCCCTTGGGAAAGTCGCGACGCAGGGTTTGCAACTCTTCATGGCTGACTTCGTAAAAACGAATCTGGTCAAAGAAACGCAACAACCAGGGTTCGCTGAACTCGCGAGTGCGGCGATAGCGGTTCCACATCTGAACCGTGCGACCGACGAACTGATAGCCGCCCGGTCCTTCCATGCCGTACACACACAAATAGGAGCCGCCGATGCCCACTGAGTTCTCCGCCGTCCAGGTGCGTGCGGGATTGTACTTGGTGGTGACCAACCGATGGCGTGGGTCCAGCGGTGTGGCCACGGGGGCACCCAGATAAACATCACCGAGCCCCATCACCACATAGCTGGCATCGAACACGATGCGTTTTACATCATCAATGGAATCGAGGCCGTTGATTCGCCGGATAAACTCGATATTATCCGGGCACCACGGTGCGTCGCGCCGCACGGACTGCATATATTTCTCCGCCGCCTGACGGCAGGCCGGGTCGTCCCAGCTCAGTGGCAAGTGCACAATCCGGGAAGGCACTTCCAGCTCGTCGATGTCCGTCAGCTGTCGTTCCGCCTGTTCCAGCAAACTCAACAGACTCTCAGTGGAGAGCGACAGGCTGTCATAGTGAATCTGCAGCGAGCGAATCCCCGGCGTCATCTCCAGGATGCCGTCCAGGTTCCGCTCCTGCAAATGCAACATCAACGCATGGGCACGGAAACGCAAGCGAATATCCAGCTGCAAGGGTCCGTATTCCACCAACAGATAGTGATCACCGGAGGGGCGGTAGACAACGGGCACACCGGTGTCTTCCCCTGAGAGCGTTTTCAATACCGGGGTTCGTGCGATTAATGCCGGAACGGGCAGAGGCTCCACTGGCGTCGACTCAACCAGCTGCAACGCGCTGATTTGTTCCCGCTGTTCGCTTTCCAGGCGGTTGGCATCCGCCAGGCTGATGGGCACAAACTGCACCCGATCTCCGGCCTTGAGCTGACCGAGCTTCCACAAGTCGGCGGCAACCACCGTTACCGGACAGACAAAGCCCCCCAGCGAAGGGCCATCCGGGCCGAGAATGACCGGCATATCACCGGTGAAATCCACCGTCCCAATCGCGTAGGCGTTGTCATGAATATTCGAGGGGTGAAGACCGGCTTCGCCGCCATCGCGTCGCGCCCATTCAGGCTTGGGCCCGATCAGCCGAATACCGGTGCGACTGGAGTTGTAATGCACCTCCCAACGGTGCTGGAAGAACGTGTGCATGTCCTCTTCGGTGAAGAAATCGGGCGCGCCGTGAGGGCCATAGATAACGCGCAACTGCCACTGATGATCAATCGGCGGTTGCAGCTTCTGTGGCAGAATGGCGGTACGCTCTGCCACGGGCGTTGCCGCCAGGTGCAGCACATCGCCAGTGCGCAGAGCCCGACCGGCAAAGCCACCGAACTTCCCCAGGGTAAAGGTGGATTTCGAGCCCAGATAATCCGCACATTGAAAACCTCCCGCCACCATTAAATAGGTGCGGGCACCGGCACCTGTTACCTTGCCCAGTTTAAGTACCTGCCCCGCCTGAGCCCTTATCGGCTGCCACAATGACACCGGCGCCTGATCAAGTGTCGCCTCCAGCTCGGCACCGGCCAGCACAAAATCGGTGGTGGTGTTGAATTTCAGAGCGGGGCCATTCAGGGTAATTTCCAGCCCGGCCATGCCTTCGGGATTTCCCAGCAGACGGTTACCCAGTCGTAACGAGTAGCTGTCGAAAGGACCGGAAGGAGGAACGCCGATATCCCAGTAACCTGTACGGCCAGGATAATCCTGCACGGTGGTCATGGTGCCCGCCGTCAAGACATCCAGCGTCGGAGGTGTATAGGGCATCGTGTTGAGAAAGCGGGTGTACACCCTTCCTTCACGAAATTCCGAAGTAGCCAGGATACGACGAACGTAATCGGTGTTGGTCTCAATTCCCTCCACTACGGTTGCCGCCAACGTATCGTCAAGTGCGCTCAGCGCCGCCTCGCGGGTCTCCCGCCACACAATGATCTTGGCCAGCATGGGATCGAAGTACGGCGATACTGTCAGGCCGGCTTCCACCCAGGTGTCAATACGCCGTTGCCGCCGGTCCGACTCCGGAAACGTGACCGCGCTCAACAGGCCGGCACTGGGCTGAAAATTCTTATTGGCATCTTCCGCATAGATCCGGGCCTGCACCGCGTAGCCTTGCGGGGTCAGTGCGGCGCAGCGCGCCTTGAGATCTCCGAGCTCATTTGCCGCCTGGCGCAACATCCACTCCACCAGATCCACACCGTATACCTGTTCCGTAACGCCGTGTTCGACCTGCAGACGGGTATTGACCTCCAGAAAATAAAACCGGTTATCGGCCGCATCCAGAATGAACTCTACCGTTCCGGCATTTCGATACTGAACCGCCTCCCCCAATCGCACAGCGGTGCGGTGCAGTGCTTCGCGCACCGTATCGGGCAGGTTGGGCGCGGGGCATTCTTCCACCACTTTCTGGTGGCGTCGCTGTGAGGAGCAGTCCCGCTCGCCCAGTGCCACCGCCACCCCCTGACCATCACCAAAAATCTGTACTTCGATATGCCGGGCATGCTCGATGTATTTCTCGACGAAGACGCCATCATTGGAGAAGTTATTGGCGCTCAACCTTTTCACCGTGTCGAACGCCTTGCGCAGTTCATCGCCGGAGAAGCAGGTCTGCATGCCGATACCGCCGCCCCCGGCGGTACTTTTCAGCATGACCGGATAACCGATACGTTCGGCCGCGCCCAGCGCCTCTTCGATGTTGGTCAACAGCTCGGTGCCCGGCAGCAGCGGCACATCGTTTTCCTGCGCCAGTGCACGCGCGGTGTGCTTCAGGCCGAACGTATTCATTTGCTCGGGAGTGGGTCCGATAAACGCAATGCCGCGACGCTCACAGGCGCGCACAAAGTCGGGATTTTCACTCAAGAAGCCGTAGCCGGGATGCACGGCTTGAGCGCCGGATTGCTCCGCAACAGCGAACAGTTTTTCCTGGTCAAGATAGGTGTCGGTAGCGGCACCTTCACCGAGCGGAAACGCTTCATCGGCCAGCGTGACGTGTAGCGAATCCGCATCAGCGTCGGCGTAAACCGCCACGGAGGCTATGCCCAGCTTTTTGAGAGTACGGATAATGCGCACGGCGATGGCGCCGCGATTGGCGATCAGGACTTTAGTAAACATCGCTTGAGCTCTCGATGTCGGTGCGGGTCGTCCCGCGTGATTCTTTCCCGGTCCAGGTCGTCCTGGCGGTAAGTTCGGCGAGCCTCAATCCCAAATCAGAATATCTACCGGTGTCGGATCGTAGCCGTTACAGGGGTTGTTCAATTGCGGGCAGTTGGAAATCAGGACGATCGTGTCCATTTGCGCTTTCAGCTCCACATACTTACCAGGTGCCGAGATGCCATCGGCGAAGGTCAGGCCGCCTTCGGGAGTTACCGGAACGTTCATAAAGAAATTAATATTGTGGGTGATGTCGCGCTTACTCAGCCCCAGCTCCTCGTGCTCGGCAATGGCCAGCATCCAGCTGTCCCGGCACGCGTGCATGTGCCGCTTGTTGAGGTCGTAGCGGACGGTATTACTTTCGGTCGCACAAGCACCCCCCAGCGTATCGTGGCGACCGCAGGTGTCGGCCACGATGTCGAGCATGACCCGGTTGTGGTTTGAGCGCAGCCTGGACCCGGTCGTCAAATAGGCATTGCCCTGCTCCCGAATGGTGTCCATGGCACTGTAACGTTCAGCGGGGTCATCGGCGCTGTAGAAAAGCGTGTCCGCCGCCTGATTACCCTTGATATCAAGAATGCGTATCGTCTGGCCGGCACGCACAATTTTCAGAAAGTAGTCGCCCGCCGCCACTTGATTGCGGGACACAGCGTCCTTGATATCAAGGGCGCTTTCGGTCAAGGCCGGCGGGTGTGCGGTGTGCACTTCCCCAAAAGAATTATTCGCCGTGGTATTCATTGCCATCATCTCCTCAGGTGCCCAGGTAATAAAGGCGATTGTTTTCGAAGCCGCGCTGATTTTCCAGACGAAAGTTTTTGCAATAATCGTCATCGGCTACCGGATCAGCATGGAAAATCCGCACACCAACCGGCTTGCGGGGGTAATCCGGCGACGCATTCATGGGGTGAGGGCAGCTATGCATTACCAGCAGCGTGTCCATTTCGAAACGCAAGACCACACGACCGCCTGCCGGCGAGTTATGCTCATCCAGAGAGAGGTTCCCTGCGTTATCGACAACCACTTTGCTGAAAAAATTGAGATTAGCCGCCATGTCTTTCGGACCCAGGCCGTACTTCGCCAGTTCGACCAGAAAGCTGCTCATACCATCCTGCCGCCAGTCGTTGCGGTCATTCTGGTAATCGCGTGCGCCCCACCGTTGCATCACCTGATCGGCGTGACTCGTACCGCACACGGTTTCGTGCCAACCGACAGTGTCCTCCACAATCGACGCAAAAATCCGACCCATATCTGAGTAGAGACAGTGCCCGTGGGTCAGCTTAAAGGTGTGTTGGCACTTAAGGGTATCGGGCGCATTGTAGCGCTCGAGTAAGTTCTCCGGGTTGTACATCAATACGCCCACATTGGCGCCGCCTTCCAGGTCGGTCAGCTCCAGGGCCGTGCCGCGACGCAGGCGCAGTGACCAATGGCTGGCGGCTGGAAGCGTGTATTCATAGAGGACTTCACCGGTCATTTTGAAGCTTCTCCTTCTGTTGTTCGGTTCGTGTAACGGAATCATCAATGCGGTGCAGCAACTGATCTTCACACTCGCCCACGGCCAAGTCATAGGTAATGCTGGCGCCATAGGCTTCGGGCGCCTGGGGGTCATGGCGCACTTTGTCGAACACCCACAGGCGCGTGCCCAGATAAAACCCTTCCTGAATGTCGTGAGTGATCATGAAGACGGTCAGTTTGAGTTCGCGCCACAGCTTGAGAACCAGCTGATGCATATCCTTTCGGATACCCGGGTCCAACGCACCAAACGGTTCGTCGAGCAATAGAATGCGAGGCTGCTTGATCAATGACTGGGCGATGGCCAGCCTCTGCTGCATACCGCCGGACAGTTCGTGCGGGTACTTGTCCAGCGCATGGCTGAGACCGACCGCATCAAGCATGTTGAAAGCATTGTGCCGAGCCGTGCGCCGGGCGCTGCCAAACAGGCGTGCCAGCAGCGGGCTTTCTTCCAGCTCGATAGCCAGCATGACGTTCTCCAGCGCTGTCAGATGTGGAAAGACCGAGTAGCGCTGAAAGACGATGCCCCGATCTTCACCGGGCTCGGCCTGCAATGGTTCACCATCCAGCAGCATGCGCCCCTGGCTCGGCGACTCCGTGCCCAGCAGCATCTTGAGAAACGTCGTTTTACCGCAGCCGGAAGCACCGACGATGGTTATGAACTCCCCGCGCTCGACGGTCTTGTTCAAGTTCTCCAGCACCACGGTGTCGTCATAGCGTTTCCAGAGTTTTTCAATCGTGATATAGCTCATGGGACCTCAGTGGTTAGCTTGTGCATGAAACCAGGCAAAGCATCGCCGGGACAGAAGGCGCAACAACACATCGATAACAAACGCCAGAATTGTGATCCAGACGACGTAGGGAAGAATCACATCCATCGACAGGTAGCGACGCACGAGAAAGATCCGGTACCCCAGCCCATCTGTCGAGGCGATGGCCTCAGCCGCGATAAGAAACAACCACGCGCTACCGAGCGACAAGCGGACGCTCGCAATCAGTCGCGGCAGTATTTGCGGAACAATAACCCGCAAAATAATTTGCCAGCTGTTAGCCCCAAGAGTCTGCGCTTTGACCAACTGCTCCGCCGGGATTTCTTCCACTCTCTGTTGCAGATCGCGGCAAAGAAACGGCGCAATGCCAATAATAATCAGCATGACCTTGGACAGTTCTCCCAAACCAAACACAATGAACAAGATGGGCAGAATCGCCATGGGTGGCACTAGCGAAATAGCCGTCATCAACGGTGACAGGTTGGCTCGAACAAAGGGAATGGCACCGCTGAAAATCCCAAACACCAGGGCGAACAGCGCACTGATTGAAACGCCCATCCCCAGACGCTGCAAGCTGCTGAGCGTATCCTGCCAGAACACGTATTCACCGGTGCGAACATTGGGCTCAAACGCCAGCCGCTCGATGGCGGCCCCAAAGCTTTCAAAAGACGGCAGTAGCTTGTCATTGGGGTTGTCAGCCAACCGCGCGTTACTGGCCCCTACATACAATGCGAGCAACAACAGAAAGGGCAATAGTCCCAACAGCCAACGGGTGGCACGGTGGGGCTGCTGATTGATCAGTCTCTTCATGTTTTCCTCGCTCTTGGTCAGTGGTCTCCGCGGTCAGGCGACGACCTCAAAGTTCACCGTCTGCGGCCATTTGCATAAAGGACGGATCAAAACGGAGTTGGATGTTAGCCGAATTGCCATAAACGCCGGTCGGTGTCTCCACACCGATGAACTCCGGTCCCGGTGCCCCCTCGCCGAGAAGGCCATGGCGGAACGAGAACTCAGCGACGTATTGCATCGTCGTTTTAAGATCCTCACTTTCGGTAAAGGCGACGGCTTGAGCCGGCTCATAGAACATGCGGGTCGACGCCAGCTGGGCCTCGTAGCCGGCCAGATCCGTACCCGAGGCTTCGCCCATGGCGGTGCGGGCGGTTTTGGCCCCAGCGTCATCGCCACTCATCGTGCCCATGATTTCATACCAGGCGCCCACCAGCGCTTTAGCGAAATCCGGATTGGCTTTCAACACATCGGTGTTAACGACCATCAAATCAATGATTTCGCCCGGAATTTCGGAGGAGTCAAAAACCTTGTGGCTGTCCGGCATGGTTTCTATTTCACTCAATAGTGGGTTCCAGGTCACCACCGAAGTGACATTGCCGGACGCATAGGCAGACACCAGGTCGGCGTCAGAGGTGTTGATCACCCGGACATCCCGCTCCGTCATTCCGACTGAGTCCAACGCGCGAGCCAGCAGATAATGTGAAACGCTCAGTTCCACCAGATTAACGTTCTGACCCTTGATGGCTTTCAGGTCGGTCTGCTCTTGCAGCACGACGCCATCATTGCCATTGGAGAAGTCACCGATGATAAGTGCAGTGGAATCAATGCCTCCGGCGGCGGGAATCGTCAGCGCGTCCATGTTAGTCATGGCGCAGGCGTCATATTGCCCTGCGGTATACTGGTTAATGGATTCGACATAATCGTTGATCTGCACAACGTCGATGGTGATGTCGTATTTATCCGCCCATTTTTTGACAATCCCTTCACTGGCACCGTAACCCCACGGCATCCAACCGACATAGATCGACCAACAGACACTGAAGTGATCCCGCGGCTGAGCGGACACTGAATGCGACGGGAAGGAAAGACAAAAAAAAGTGGCAAGTAAAAACCCGAAGGTTCTTAACTTGCCACAACAGTGGGTCGGAGAGGGAGCAATCGAAAAAACGTTGGCAAACATGGTGAACCTCCAGGACTACAACACGGTTAAACGGCTGAGGATTCAATGGCAACTCACACCATTGTGACCTCCCGGGCTTTTGTCCCGCCGTGTAACCTTGTCGAAGTATGCCTATCGGAATGTTCACCACAAGGTCGGCTGCTCTCGGACCAGTCACATCACACCGATTGCTCTGTGGAATGCCGGAACCCTAGCGGCCTATTCAGTTCCTCGATGACGCGGAGGAACCTTAAAACCAAATTGTTCGAGCGAGTTACTTCAATGACTCATCGCATTGAATCCTCTATATCTACCTAGTTAGTAGCAACATAAATGCCAACTTGGAAAACCGCCGTCACACGGCCTATCAATGAACCAGCCAGGCTCTAACCCGGCTCAATTCGCCCAACTTTCGCGCGAAAACTTCGGAGGCGCACCAGGGCGGAGCACACATGTATGCGATTACATTCTTCTGAGGCATTTATACCCATTTGAAATATGCGATTCGCCCAAATCCGTCCGCCATACCGCCACGAACATGAGCATTAATGTGCCAGACCGAGGGCAACGCCCCTCATCTCTGCTTCCCTCCCACGCGCCCCGCTCCATGACTCTGGCAAGAAGAAGGCACCCAACCCAGCCAGATATAGTCTTTTTGAATATATAAAAAAGGTAACGGTTTCAGTCTTTAATAGTTATATTGACTTTAAGTGGTTCGTTGCCAACACTTCCCACGCTGAACGGCCTTTCGCGTGATGGGCCACCACACAATAATTCATCAAGAGGATTCACTATGAAGCGTCACAATGCATTGCTCCGGCAATCCGGATGGCTGAAAAGCCTGTCCCTTGCCGCTCTGGCCTGTACGGCGAGCCTGGGTATCGCCACCGCCCAGGCACAAACCCTCTGCGACAATCAGACTGGCACCAGTGGCGGCTTTTACTTTACCCACTGGACCGATGGCGGTGGCTCGGCCTGTATGACCCTCGGCGCCGACGGAAATTACAGTTACGAGTGGTCAAATACCGGCAATTTTGTCGGCGGGAAAGGCTGGAGCACCGGCTCGTCCAACCGGGTAATCAGTTACAACGCCGGCAACTACTCCCCCTCCGGTAACTCCTATCTCACGCTTTACGGCTGGACCACCAATCCGCTGGTGGAATACTACGTGGTAGACAGCTGGGGAAGCTGGCGTCCGCCAGGTGCGTCTTCTGTGGGCACCGTCACCACAGACGGGGGTACCTACGATCTTTATCGCACGCAGCGTGTCAATCAGCCCTCTATCGAAGGCACGGCAACGTTTTATCAATACTGGAGTGTGCGCACTTCCAAGCGGTCTCAGGGCAACAACAACACCATTACCTTCCAGAATCACGTTGACGCCTGGGCGAGCCAGGGCTGGAACCTGGGGAATCATAACTATCAGGTGATGGCGACCGAGGGTTATGAAAGTAGCGGCAGCTCCAATGTCACCGTCTGGGAAGGCGGCAGTGGTGGGGGCAGTAGCAGCAGCTCTGGCGGTGGCGGCTCGAACGAGATCGTGGTTCGCGCACGCGGTACCAATGGGGACGAAAGCATCAACCTTCGGGTGGATAACAACACCGTGGCCAGTTGGACGCTCTCAACGACCATGAGCAACTACACTTGGAACGGTAATAATACCGGCGGCATTGTGGTCGAATTCACCAACGACGGTGGCAACCGGGACGTGCAAGTGGATTATATTCAGGTCAACGGGTCAACTCGACAGTCTGAAGACCAGAGCTACAATACCGGTGTCTGGAGCAACAACGCTTGCGGCGGTTCCAACAGCGAATGGCTCCACTGCAACGGCGCCATCGGTTATGGCAACCTCTAACAGGCGCAGACCGCCAACATTGGAGGATTTAACTGTGCCGGAGAGCTGCAAAGCTCTCCGGTGCTCAAACTGATCGACGGACGCCAACCATGACTGTACGATTCATCGTCGCGCTAAGCCTCTGCCTGACGACAATGCCTCCTCTGCTGGCCCAGATCGATATCTATCAAAGCGACGCCTATTCCGCTGAAGAAGTGTGCGCCCGAGATGCCGAGCAGGCCAGCACTAACGACTACAATGAGAGCTATGAAACATGCCTCAACCGGCAGCGGGATCACTTACAAGATCAAAACAGGGAAACTACTAACGGGAAAAGCACAGAGGATACGGACCAAGCCGAAGAGGATAAACTTTGAACTTGCACCACTATCACTGGTTATTAAAACTAATTTCTTAATTTCTTAACGCAATTAAATAAACTGTTTGGCAGGCCGAGGCCGCATCCTGCGGCCTCGCTGTAGGTGAGGCTTACATTGAATCCTCTACCTCATCCGCCGCATCTTCCATCGCATCGCCTGCATCATCGGCAGCATCGTCGATGTTCTCGCCCGCTTCCTCCGCAGGGCCTTGGTCACAGGCCGTCAAGAACGCGCCGCCAGACAAAACCAAAAAGATGGCCAAAGCGATGGAACGAACGCGCTTGGAAAGCATATTTTCTTCACTCATGATGTCGACTCCTTCATTCAATAATATGGGGCTTATAGTTGCCCGGTCAGCGCCGCAACGCTTAGCGATACGGGGCGTGAATCTCTTCAGCCCCCAACCACGCCTGTAACGACATGCGACAGGACTTAAGATTGGGATCGCTTTCAGAAATTCAATGGGAGTATGACACAAAAAGCGTCTTTGCGAGAGATTTCACATTTTTTTAATTTTGATGCAACCATTTGCCATTTTACACGTACTAAGTACCGACGATGGAAAAATTGTCTACACTTACACTACCTGTCTAAATGTCAAAGGAGTTTGCATATGTTCAGTTGGGCGTTTCTCTTTTTGATCATTGCCATTATCGCTGGGGTACTTGGCCTGAGCGGTATCGCCGGGGCAGCCACCAATATTGCGTGGATACTCTTCGTCATTGGCATTGTACTGGCTATCATTTTCGCGGTGGTAGGCCGAAAACCCCCTTTATAGCCGTATAAAACGGCTTATCCCGGGGGCGGGGAGATCCTGCCCCCGGGGCAATTTGAGCGACACTTCAATTAATTTCTAACGTAACTTCTCATAATTTCTCTCGTCAGCTCACATCAGCACAGCACCACAAACTATTAACACTTAACCTATGTTAAGTTAGCGGCGATCTCCTCTCCAGCGAATCCTGTACAAATCGTGCCGACGATCTTTCAGGTTTTGCACCGTGCCACTATTGCGGGCCATCAATAACGACTCGGGGCGAAGATCGGCGAACGCGACAGTTTCCACGTTGGGTGTGGTGTCGGCCGCAATTCCATCACGAGCAAAAGGAAAATCACAGGGCGTCAAAATGCAGCTTTGTGCATATTGAATGTCCATATTCGACACGTTAGGCAGGTTACCCACGTTACCCGACATCACCACATACATTTGGTTTTCCACCGCTCGGGCCTGACAGCAATAGCGCACCCGCAAGTAACCCTGACGCTCATCGGTGCAAAACGGCACAAACAAAATCTGAACACCTTGATCGGCCAAATGGCGCGCCAACTCAGGGAACTCGGAGTCGTAACAGATCAGCACCCCGATCGGTCCACAGTCCGTATCAATAGCTGAAAGGCTACTGCCTCCTTCAATATCCCACCAATACCGCTCATTGGGCGTGGGATGAATTTTCGGTTGTTCGAAAACCCGGCCGTCGCGCAAAAATACGTAAGAAATATTTTCAATCCGACCACTCTCCACGCGCGTGGGGTGTGAACCCGCAATAATATTCACGTTATAGCTGAGTGCCATGTCGCGGAAAGCATCTTTCAGGCGCGGTGTGTATTTGGTCAGCGCTTCAATCGATTCAAATGGCGACAACTCCTGATCTTCAATCGACAACAGTTGGAGAGTAAACAGTTCGGGGAAAACCACAAAGTCACTTTTGTAGTCCGCCACGACGTCCACAAAGTACTCAATGTATTTTAGAAATTCACCGAAAGAGGTCACCTTGCGCTGCATATACTGCACGGTCGCAATGCGGACCACATCGGGCATGCGCACGCCGTACTTTTTGACCGGTTTTTCATCCTCTTGCGGGACCTTCGGGTTGTACCACACCAGATGCGCTGCAAAGTTCAAAGACTCATTGTCATCGTCCAGGTAGTTGGGGATGACCCCAATCACCTCAAAACCGTTGCGTAATTGAAAAGAAAGCACCGGGTCCTTGATCTTCTTATGGACCACCTGGTCGATGTAGTTTTCCACCGTCCCGACTCTTTTCAGTCGTTTATGAAGGTTGGGCATACGACCGGCAAACACCACACCTTTCAACCCAAGCGACTGGCACAACTTTTTACGCTCGTTATAGAGCCTTTGGCCGATTCGATAACCTCGATAGGCATTATCGATACAGACTTCCATTCCATACAACCAGTCGCCGTGGATGTCGTGGCGCGACGCAAAGCCGTTACCCGTAATTTCATTCCAGGTATGCGCCTTTAGGGCAATGTCCCCGGAAATACGGAAAGTGGCGCAATAACCCACCAACTCGTCCCCCACCATGACCACAATCTGACCCTGCCGGAAATTGTTAATCTGCCCAACAATGGCCGCGCGGGTATAGGTTTCCATCTGCATTGGCTCATACACCCGATCAGCCAGCGCCACGATGGCGGGCACATCCGACAACGTGGCATTGCGCACCGTCAGGTGTGCTCCGGGTCTGCGCAATTTGTTCTCTTCTTCTTTCGCCATACGTCTTACCACCTCAATTCAGTCATATCAGGCCCTAACCGCTGACCTCTTTCAATTGCAGTCCATACACCGCTGCCGCCAGTGACAGAGTCCCCAACAATCCAATCACGCCGGCGATACCCACCCAGCTCGCCAGCAACCCCACTGCTCCGAGCACCAACATAGATAAGCCAATGGCCGTATTGCTGACCGCCACATACTGTGCCCGAGTCTCACTGTTGGCCATATCCACTAGATAGACCTTCCGCCCCAGGCGCGCACCGCCGTGGCAGATGCTGATCCCGAAAAACAGCAACGCGTGTGTCCAGAGGGAGGCCCACAGCGACCACTCCAGCCAGGCCCCCACCGCCGCCACTCCGCAGATAACACCGCCTGCCATTGCCGCCAGCACCATCGCCCATCGGCTGGAGCGGTCACTGAGTTTGCCCCAAATCGGAGAGCTAAGACTGGCCGCCAGGCCACTGGCAATGATCATCAGCCCCAGGCCGGTCACTTCGCTGCCGGCCAGTTGTTGAGCCAGTAACACAAAGAACGGGGGTACCAGCGCCACACTCAGCAACAGCGCCCGTCCAATCACAAAGCGCCGAAAATCGCGGTCTCGCCAGAGAATGGAAAGGCTTTTAAAAGCCACCAGCAACGCATTGCCACCGCCTTCCGTCGATCCAGCCGCTTCCTCAATACGGCTGAACGCCAACAGGGACAGCAGCCACAGCAGCGCCGCCACGCCGAGAAACAAAGAGAGATTCACCCCCTCTTCGCCGCTACCGAACTCCGCATAGAGCCCCACTGCCAGTGTGGCCGCTCCGGCAACGCTGGCACTATAGCCCATCAAGGTGCCTCTCCGGGTCTTGGAAACCGTTTTCCCGAGTACATCTTTAGCGGCTACCGAACAAAAGCCGCGGGCAATGCTGTACACCGCCAGCAGTATCACCACCGCCCAGCCCAGGGCTGACCCCGTCAGCGTCCCGGATGCCCAGGCCATGCCCGCCAACGCCAGCATGGAAAGCACCGCGCCCAGCATCCAGACATATTTCCGTCGGGCGACGCGCCGTATGTAAGCCGCCACCAGCAATTGCGGAACAAGCACTCCGGCCTCCCGAATCGGCACCAGAAAACCGGCAAACCCCGAAGAGGCGCCCGCCGCGCCGATCAGCCAGGGCAAGACCAATCTGGCGCTGGAGAGTTCATCGGCAATTTTGCTCAGTGCATTGGCGGCCAGGTAGGCAAAGAAGTTGCGGGGCTGATGGCGGCAGGCGGTCTCTGGAATGTCTTTGCAGACTCGGGCGTCTTCGTCATCATTGAGCTGTTCATAGACCCGGCTCAGCTGGGGGTAATCTGGATAGAGAACGTCCGTTTCGGTGTCATTGCGGCTCACGGGGTCTAAAGCTCCGGTTGGGATTATTAGGGCCTGTTCACACTGATTCAAATGCCATCGGCATGCGTATCAGTCAGTATCGGTGCTTCGGCAATTGATGTAAACCGGATCACCCTCAGACAGGAAAAATTGGCCTTGCTATACTAGCCGCCGGATTAAACGACCGATGACAGGAATTTCCATGCCCGCCCGACGCTGGTTCACACACAGCACACTCGTTCCCGCTCTGATGGTTATTATTGGCTGCAGTGCCATTAGCCATACGATTTGGAACAAAAAATACGGTGAACCAGAACCCCGGGAAACAAACACCGCACCCATGGCGCGAGACCGCTTCCAGAGTGACATCAAACCCCTGCTTGAACAGCGCTGCACGGTGTGCCACGGCTGTTACGATGCGGCCTGTCAGCTCAAAATGGAATCCTGGGAGGGGCTGCTAAGAGGCGCCAGCAACGACCGCGTTTACGATGGCACCCGCTTACTGGGAGCGGAAATGACCCGCCTTTATGAGGACGCACATACCACGGCCGAGTGGCGGAAAAAAGGGTTCTTCCCCGTCATCAACGAACGAGAACCCAGCCCGGAGAACAACCTTACCGGCAGCGTAATGGCACAGATGCTGTTGCTCAAGCAGCGTCACCCGCTACCCGCACAACGCATCCTGTCGGACGATTTCGATTTTTCATTGAGTCAACGCTGGCAATGTCCGAGCGCGGAGGAATTCGAAGGGTACGCCGAAAGCAACCCGCTCGCAGGCATGCCCTACGGCTTGCCCGGCCTGTCAGACAAAGAGCACGATACCCTGATTCACTGGTTGCGCGATGGCGCTCCGGGCGGCGGCCCGGCTCCGATGGGTAAAGACCTGAGCCAGCAGGTCACTCAGTGGGAACGCTTTCTCAATGGCGACAGCCTTAAAGAACGGCTAATGAGCCGTTATCTGTATGAGCACCTGTTTCTGGCACACTTGCATTTTCAGGCAAAAAACGAGAGCAGCGTGTACTTCAAACTGGTGCGCTCCAGTACGCCACCCGGCGAGCCACTGCAGCGCATCAGCACCCGCCGCCCATTCGACGACCCGGGAGTTGACCGGATTTATTACCGCTTATGGCGTGACCCAAGCAGTATCGTGGTGAAAAACCATTTACCCTATGCACTGACCACGGAGCGCCGCCAGCGCTGGCAACGCTGGTTTCTGGACGCCGATTACACTGTGGACGCCCTGCCGGGGTACGAGCCGGAACAGGCGGCCAACCCCTTCGCCACCTTTGTGGACCTGCCCGCCGACGCCCGCTATCGATTCCTGCTGGATGAGGCAGAGTTCACCATCATGAACTTTATTAAAGGCCCGGTCTGCCGTGGCCAGGTGGCTTTGAATGTTATTCAGGACCACTTCTGGGTTGCCTTTGTCGACCCCGCCTATTCAGATGACCTGGACAGCGAGTTCCTCGCGAACAACAGTGATCACCTAAAACTGCCAGCGGGCGTGGGGAACACACTCATGCCCCTGAGCAATTGGCATCGCTACTCCGAGCTTCAAAAGGATTATCTGTCGGCAAAAGCGACCTTTATCGGCGAAAAGCTCAATGACCGGGCACCGCTGAACCTGGACATAATCTGGGATGGCATCGGCCCCGAAGGCAAGAATCGTAATGCTGCGCTGACCGTGTTTCGCCACACCGACAGTGCCAGCGTCCACAAGGGGTTTATCGGACAGCCCCCCAAAACGGCGTGGGTTATCGACTATCCTTTGCTGGAGCGAATCCACTACCTGCTGGTGGCCGGTTTTGATGTGTATGGGAATACCTCCCACCAATTGCTAAGCCGCCTTTATATGGACTTCCTGCGCATGGAAGGCGAAATGAATTTCGTGACTCTTCTGCCCGACGATGTTCAGGAGGACACACTGATGTCCTGGTATCGGAATGCCGAGAGTGACCTTCAGGAATACCTCGACGTGTACCGCGACAATCTGCACACGGAAAACGCGATTGACTATCCGGAAGGCGTCGAGCCTCAAGCGGCCCTGTACTCGCTGTTAAAAGAACATCTCGACCCCGTATTGAGCCACCACAATGATCCGGGCACTCTGCCACTGGTGGACTCAGCCCGCGAAGCACTGGCCAGCTTGAACAATACCCACCCCGAGGCCCTGCGTCATCTGCCACCCGTAACACTGGTCTATATGCCGGAGCAGGCACTGTTTACGCTGGTGCACAACAACGCTTACAGCAATCTGTCTTCTCTTTTTGATGAAGAGGACCGGCGACGACCCGACGAGGACACGCTCACCATTGCGCGCGGCGTAGTTGGCAGTTACCCGAACAGTTTTCTGATGGTGGATGAAGCACAAGTACCCGAATTCGTTCGCTCTCTGCAATCCATGAAATCCGAGTCTGATTACCAGGCCCTCAAAGACCGTTTTGGTATTCGTCGCAGTGATCCAAACTTCTGGCAAATCAGCGACGATATCCACGCACTCTACCGAACACGAGACGGCCATGACGCTGGCCTTCTGGACTACAACCGGCTGGAAAACCGATAGTCGATGAATCCGGCAACCGACCCCACCGGCTTGGTCAGTTGCTCACAATCGGCCGGTAGCTATCACACCACACGGCATAACGGGAGGGGGGCAGCGCCGGGGTGAACAGAAAGCCCTGAGCCTGGTCACAACCCATTTCGCGCAAGAGCTGATATTGGGCCAACGTTTCCACCCCTTCTGCCGTTACTTTCAATTCCAGCGCATGCCCCATGTTCACCATGCTGGCCGTGAGCCGCCGGGACCGCTCGTGACTCTCGATATATTGGACAAAGGCTCGATCAATCTTGATGCCGGTGATAGGCAGGTGCTGCAGATATTCGAAGGAGGCAAAGCCCGTTCCGAAATCGTCGATGCTGACCTCAAAATCCATCTCTCGCAAACGCTTGATTGCCTCTCTTGCCGCGTCAAGGTTCTGGATGAGCGCGCTCTCGGTCACCTCCACTTCAATACTGCCCGGCGCAAGCCCCAGCCGTTTCACCTCTTGCCCGAGAAACGTCAATACGTCCTCGTTCACGAGATTTCGCGCCGAAAAATTGATACTGACCGGGGCGCCATTCCGGGCCTGAAATTCACAGGCCTCCCGACTGACAAACTCAGTCACGGGCGTAATCAACGTGGTTTCTTCCAGCCGGGGCATAAACTTTGAGGGAGGGATGGGCTGACGCTTGCTGTCATACCATCGAATTAACGCCTCGGAGCCCACCAGCGCACCATCGCTCAACCGCACTTTGGGCTGGTAATGCAATTCAAATTCACGGCGATCCAACCCCTTTCGCACATTGGAGATAAGCGTAATATTGGAGAGATTTTTACGCGAGAGTTCCGGGCTGAAGGCACAATGGTTCCGCCCCTGCCGCAACGCATTGAACAGGGCAATCCGGGCTTCATTAATCAACTCATTGACTGAGGTATTACGGGCTTCCTTCACGGTATAGCCAAGCGCCAGTTGCACTCGAACCGGCACCGTTTGCACCAGCAGGTTATCTTCTCCGGCATCAATGATGCGCCCCACCATGGACTCGAGGCGCGCCTGCTCAGTGTCAAACGTCACCACCGCCAGTTCCGACACGCTAAACCGGTAAACTTTGCCGTTATCCCCCACGAGCTTTTGTAACCTTGCTCCCAGCAGACCACTCAATTCATCCGAGGCGTAAGCGCCCATGACCTCCAGGACTTCCCCGATATCCGACAGACGCACAATAATAAGCCCCATTAGGGCTCGCCTCTCCGCCTCGAAATTGCGCCCCAAATCCTGCTCCAGCGCCACCTGATTGAGCAGCCCGGAACGCGGGTCCGTCCTCACCAGGTCTTCCCGCTCCCGATACGCTCGGCGCAAACACTGAAACAAGCTCCCGGCCACGGCACCCAGCAGCATGTACAGCCCTGCCCTAACCACCCGGTTGACGGGGGTTTGAACCAGCGACTGATCCACATCCAGAGGCATCCAGGCCATAAGCACACTCGCCAACAGCGCCGAGAGAAGCCCGCCCGCCAACCCATACCAGGCAGAAGCCACCAGCACCGGTATCAGCATGAGATAAGGATAGGAATACGCCGTGCCGCCGGTGTAGTACACCAGCGCCGTCCCAGCTATCAACAGTACACCCAGCAGAGTCAGGCAGTATACCCGGCGCTCTGTGTGGGGCCACATTAACGCATTGGCGAGCCCAGGTTCGCCAGTTCTTAGCAAGCCCATTGAAATCTCCATTGTTCCCTTAGGCCTCTCTCCCGAATGTCTCGTATCCCCAAGATCAAGGATAGAACAAAATACGACGGCACGAACAACGATTCAGATGCCAACCGCTACAGCAGTGTAGTATCTGATTTTCAGATATTCAAATACGACTTTACACCCCCACCCTGAGATATTGTTATTTTTCGCCACCGACCTCATCAGCCTCACAGGCGGCCACATGCTTTTCGAAACGCTGCACCAGTGTCCTGAGGCTAACACCAAATACATGACAGAGGTCACGCAGCTGAATCAAGTCGAGGCGGCGCACGCCTCGCTCGACATCGCTGATGAACGATTGGGGGCGTCCCAGTGCTTTCGAGCATTCGGCCTGGGTTAAACCCGACTCGCGGCGTAACTCCTTTAATATATCAAGCAGCACCTTTGTTTCCGTTCTATAAAGCGATTTCGACATGGTTCACTACCAAACCTTTAAGCAAGTTTTCAATGTATCGCCCCCTTCTTTATATCTGATTTATAGATATAATCCTTTTTACGTGGTTGTCAGGTTAAAGTGACCACAGCGGCGGCCTCGGCGAAACGCACGCAAGAGGGGCAACAAGAAAAGCAGCCAGAAGAGCAAGGCTTTGCATTATTTTCAAAAAGCGTACAAAACGGCGAGAGCCTCTATACAACGGCATTTTCGTCAAATTTTCTGACAGCACACCCCTCAAGCGAAGCCACCTGACCGTTATTGTTTTCAAAGGGGAAAGTAAAGGGGAAAGTGCGCGACGTTATAAAATTAAAAAAGGGGTCGCTAAGATCAACACGAAACGCAAACTCATAAAGAACCGCTGGACACTGTGTGTCTGGATCAGTGCAAACCAGAGGAACCTTTCATTACCGGCCAGCTTGAAGTGTCGAGCTGGTAAAGGCGTTTAAGACAGTCATACACATCGGGATAGACACTCAACAGTGCCCAGGGGTCGGTAAAAAAATACTCACTGATGACCGCAAAAAATTCTTCGGGGTTAGTTGCCGCATAGGGATCAAGCGGAATCTCCGGCACAGCGGGCGATCGTTCAACGCGATCACACAAATCCCGATAAGCGCCTTGCATTACCCGCTCCCACCGAGCCAGCGCATTGGAGTCCAGGACGGGTGGCGTGCCATCCATGACACCGTCACGGCCGTCCCACTGGTGGGCATACTCATGGACCACGAGCGAATGTGCGCTCTCGCCTCGCAGGTCCTTTTCGATATCGGCCCAAGAGAGGACCACCCGGCCCTGCTCCCAGGACTCGCCAAGCAGTGCCTGCCGTTCATGCACCACCACACCGGCGTCATCAGTAACGTCGACTTCCCGGACAAAGGCATCGGGGTACAGCAACACCACAGGGAACTCGGCCCACCGCATGTTGCCGCCGCCACTGTGCATCAAAGCCGCCTGGGCCAGCGTCAATACGCGCATTGAATCGGTCACTTCCAACCCGTTGCACCCATAAAACGTGGTATTCGCCATCATGACCTGCAACTGAGCTTCGAGTCGCTCACGCACCGCCATCGGTAAGTGAGGATAGAGCCACCAGGCATTTATCAGCCATCGCCGCCAAGGCGCGGGGAAGGGACGCTCCGCCAGGGTTCGATTGCGGCGATAACGATGTATCGGTGTATACAGCAGCACGCCCACGACCAACGCCGCTACCAAAAATACCCCGAGCAATGCCATATTACCTTCCGCCATTATTCAGGGTCTCTGTCGTTGCTATCGCCGGTGAACACTGGCCAGGGGTAAGACCTCAGAGTTGCGCCAGCACCCAGTCAAACACCGCATGATCGTCGGGCTCCACTTGCTCACGCAAAGCAGTCAGGCTTTCCGTCAAGCGAGGAGTATCCGGGCGATGAATATTCACATGCCCGACTTTGCGACCGGGTCGGATGTCTTTCGCGTACCAGTGCACATGAGTCCCCGTCACTCCCAACCATTGGGGACGCCAGTCGCGGCCCAACAGGTTGTACATCACAGTCACTCCATACACCTCGGGCGTGATCAGGGGCAGGTCCGCCACCGCGCGCAAGTGCAGCTCAAACTGGCTGACATCCGCCCCCGCCTGGGTCCAGTGTCCAGAGTTATGCACTCTGGGCGCCAACTCGTTCACCAGGAGACGGCCCTCATCAACAAAGCACTCCATGGCCATAACACCAACGTAATTCTGGTCATCCATAATTCGGCCCAGCCAGGATTCAGCCTCACGCTGCTGCTCGGCGGGCACCGGCAGGTTGGCGATACTGGCCCGCAAAATACCGCTCTCATGCCAGTTGCGAGTCAGCGGGTAAAACACCTTCTCACCGGCCCGGTTGCGCGCGCCTATAAGCGACACTTCGTGGCTGAACGGAATCAGTGCTTCGGCAATGCACTCGCCGGCCCAGTCGGACAGTGCGGGCTCTCCCGGCTGCCAGCGCCACTGGCCTCGGCCGTCATATCCTCCCCGCCGTCGTTTGACAATCGCGGGGCGCCCGAGAGACGCCAGCTGCTCCGCCATTTCGGCTTCCGAGCCGAGAGATACCCACGGTGAAGTGGGAACGTTCAGGCGGTCGAGCAGGCTTTTTTGGCGCTCCCGGTCAATGACCGAATGCAGGGCCGTGGCATTGAGGAAATTCGGGTGCTGTTTCAACTGCAAGCCACGCGGAGTGTCCGGCCAGTGCTCAACCTCTACGGTGATAATATCCGAGCCGGTCAGGGGTGCTTCCCCCTCGGCCGTCGGTGCCACCGGCAGCACCTCAAGTTGCATCGGCGCACCGGCCTGCTGCAGCATTTGTCCAAGCTGACCATTACCGGCCACTACAATACGCGGCAACATGCTTATTCGCCCCCCGGGTCCGGGTTATCCAACACTGCCTGGGTCTGTTGCTGACGCCAGGCCGCAATTCGGCTGGCCAACTCTTCGTCCTGCGTGGCCAGAATCTGAGCCGCCATCAGGCCGGCATTAAAAGCGCCGGCTCCGCCAATCGCCAGCGTGCCGACCGCCACACCCCGGGGCATTTGCACGATGGACAGCAAGCTGTCTTGCCCATTGAGCGCCTTGCTTTGCACCGGAACACCCAGTACCGGTAAGGTGGTCTTGGCGGCAATCATGCCAGGCAAGTGCGCAGCCCCACCGGCCCCGGCGATGATGACTTTGTAGCCATCATCCGCCGCCTGCTCGGCAAAGCGGAACATCTTGTCCGGGGTACGGTGCGCCGACACCACTTCGGCGTGGTACGCCACACCCAGGGTATCCAGAATCTGCGCCGCTTCGACCATGGTCGGCCAGTCGGAGCGCGACCCCATCACAATTGCCACTTTGTTCGTCATACAGGTCTCCAATAGACACTGCCGGGGAAGGGCTCGCCTGGGATGACCTCGCCATCGCCGTTCGAGAACCCCGGGCCAGACCGGGAAATGGAAAAAGGGCGGGATTATAGCAATTGCCAGCGGAAAATTCTGCCCAGTCCGCGCGCGACCACAAGCGCGGCTCAAAAAGCCGGGGCGGCCCGGAGGATTCGGTGCCACGTGACATCCGAGCCATTATACTGATGGCGGTCATAAAACCGTCACCATAATCAATAATCAACCTGTTACCGGGAGTTCCTCCATGAAACCATTGGGTCTACTGTTTTGTTTGTGCGCCTTTATCCTGTCGGTACAAGCCGAAACGGACTATGAAATCACCGTCGCCCCCGATGGCAGCGGCGATTTCAAGAGCATCCAGGCGGCTATCGATGCCACCAAGGCGTTTCCAGACCGGCGCATTACCCTCCACATTAAAAATGGTATCTACCATGAGCCCGTGCGCGTGTATGAATGGAATCCCAGGCTGTCGCTGATCGGCGAGAGCGCCGAAAAAACCATCATCCGCTGGGGCAGCCACTTCCATCAAGTCAACCGAGGGCGCAACAGTACCTTCCACACCGCCACGCTCAGTGTCGAAGGGAATGACTTTCACGGCGAAAACCTCACCATTGAGAATACCGCAGGCCCGGTAGGCCAGGCGTTGGCGTTATCGGTTAATGCCGACCGGGTCAGCTTTAACAACAGCCGGTTTCTCGGCCACCAGGACACGATTTACGTCACGGGCGAAGGCAAACGCCAATACTTTAAAAACTGCTACGTGGAAGGCACCACGGACTTTATTTTCGGACAGGGCACAGCGGTGTTCGACCAGTGTGAAATACACGCGAAAGCCGACTCCTATATAACGGCGGCGTCCACGCCGGACACCCGTCAATACGGATTGGTTTTTCTGAGGGCAACACTAACGGCGGAAGAAGGCGTTTCCAAAGTCTATCTCGGCCGGCCCTGGCGGGCGCACGCCAAAACCGTGTTTATCGACAGTTGGCTGGGCGCGCATATCCGGCCCGAAGGGTGGCATAACTGGTCAAAACCCGCGGCCGAGCACACCAGCTTCTACGCCGAGTACAACAGCCGTGGCCCAGGGGCCGCAGACAGTGCGCAAAGGGCTCCGTGGACTCACACTCTCACAAAGGAACAGGCAACGGAGTACACAGTAGAGACCATTTTGGGCTCAAAGACGCATCCAGAATGGTATCGTCGTTAATCGTGTTACTCCCTTCCCTGGGCACTCAATAGGACTACAGATGAGACGGATCAATGACCACATGCTTGATCCGCTCACGCCCCACCGTATAAGTCACGTGAACCTTCCCATCCGAAGACTGAATGATGGCTGGGTACGAATAGCCCTCTTTCAAGGGCTCGCTCTCTAACGTCAATACCGGCTCCCAATGCACGCCATCCACCGACAGAGCCAGCTTCAACGGGTAGCGCACACCTTTGCCCGGCGTATCGGGTCGGTGTGCAGAGTGGTTGTATACCAGAAGCTGGCGTCCATCACGCAAGGTGACCGCATCGGTGCCAGAGCTGGGGTTCGGCAAATCAATCGCCGTCAATGGTGACCAGCTTCGTCCTCGATCATTGGACCAGGTGGCCGCAATAACCCCTTGCTTGCTGCGCGCAACAGCCTGCAAACGCCCGTCAGGATAAAACAACACACTGGGCTGAATCGCTTCCAGCCCAGAACCAGGCGCGACGGGTTCTGTGGCCAGCCATGTCTGGCCCTGATCTTTGCTGATTTCAAAGTGCAAGCGCCACCCCTGCGGGCCTTCAGTGCTGGATGGCGACAACCAGGCACCCATGCCGGTCGTCACAGGTTTGTTTTTGACCGGCCCCAGTATCCCCTCCGGTAACCGGCGTGCCTCGCTCCATGTATGCCCTCCGTCAGAAGAGGACTTGACCATGCCCCACCACTCCCGGGGGTTGGGCCCCACTTTGTAAAATAGCTGAAGGTCTCCGCCCTCAGGTTGAAACAGCACCGGATTCCAAGTGGGCAACCAGCGGCCATCCGGCTGTTCGCCCGTGGCCACAGGTTGAGCTTCCAGCCAACGTGTTCCCTCCCGGTGGGCTACATAAATCACAACGTGAGGGTGACGCTCATGGAGTCCACCAAACCAGGCCGCTACCAAGTGCCCATCGGCGGCTTCGGCCATCGTGGAAGCATGGCTTTGCGGATAACTGGCGTTGTCGTTGATCAGGACGCTTTGCAAAATAACGGATGATCGCGCCTTCGGGGAAGCCGATGTGGCACAGCCCGTCATCAGGCTGATCAATAACAATAAAGCGGTGGCATGGCAAATTACGCGACCTGCCAGCACAGTGCTACCCGGCCTCCGTTGAGCCCGCACATCAGCCGATGAAAGACGTTCACCAACGGTTTCTCTCACAGAGCCGCTTTTTCTAATAATGCTCTCACACATCACTACTCTCTCCCTTTATCGATTTTTACCACGCCACATCTTACAGGTTTGCCGGGAGCCGCGTTCTTGTCAGATGATCAACGGCTGCCCCCGACAAGCGCTGGCCTACGGCCCCAGCCCGGCTAGATGGTATTATGCTGAATAGCGACTCATCTCGACCATGAACGCTGATCATTCCCCCGAAACACCAAGCGGAGCCTGAGTTGCCATGACGCACTGTGACGCCCCCGGATTGATACCTCTGGCCGACGCGCTGGCTAGAATGCAAATGACGGTACAAACCGTCGAGGCCATCGAAACCGTCCCGTTGAGCGAGCTGCTTGATCGGGTACTGGCCGAGCCTGTGCATGCCACGATCAATGTCCCCGGCTACGACAACTCAGCGATGGATGGCTATGCCTTGCGCGCTGTGGACGCAGGCCTGTCTCTCACTATCGCCGGGCAGGCGCTCGCGGGTCACACCCACTCCGAGCCCCTCAAACCAGGGGAGTGCGTGCGTATTACCACTGGTGCGCCGATTCCTCCGGGAGCCGACACGGTGGTTATGCAAGAAGACACTGAACGTGTCGGCGAGCGTCTGCGCCTCACCATCACCCCCAACCGGGGCGACCATATCCGTCGCGCTGGCGAAAGTATTGCCGAGGGTACCGAAGTATTGCCGGCGGGGTATCGTCTCGGGCCCATTGACATTGGCCTGTTGGCATCTCTGGGACTCGCGCAGGCCCGAGTCCGCCGAAAACCCGTGGTGGCCGTACTGTCTACCGGAGACGAACTGACGCCTCCCGGTGCCCCGCTGGCGGAGGGCCAACTTTACGACAGCAACCGCTACAGCATGATCGCCGTGTTGCGAAGGCTCAATGTGGAAGTGCTCGACCTCGGCCTGATTCCCGATCAGCCCGAGGCCATTCGCGAGGCGTTCCGCCGCGCCGCCCACGACGCCGACGCGGTGCTCTCCAGTGGCGGGGTTTCTGTCGGCGATGCCGACCATGTGCGCCCAGTACTGGAAGAGTTGGGCGAAATCGGCTTCTGGAAAGTCGCCATCAAGCCGGGCAAGCCCTTTGCGTTTGGCCAGCTTGGCCAGGCGGTGTTTTTCGGACTGCCGGGCAACCCGGTGTCATCGCTGGTCACACTTCATCAACTGGCCGTCCCCGTACTGCGCACCATCGCCGGAGAGGCGCCACCTCCTCCAGTAGAAGTGGCCGCCAGCGCGACTGACACCTTCCACAAACGCCCCGGCCGACTGGACTTTCAACGGGCCGTTCTGCGCCGTGAGGGAGAAGAGAACCGTGTTAGCGGTTTCAACGCCCAGGGCTCGGGCATCCTCACCTCGTTTCTCGGCGCCAACGCCTACGCCGTGCTCGAGGCCGACCGGGGTGCCGTCAGCCCGGGCGACACCGTCACGGTGCTGCCTTTTGACCGGTTTATTACCTAGCCTGAACAACACTGGCGAACCCACTTACGTTCATTTACACTTTCATGATCGGCGGCAATTGACAGCGCCCGAGCAGAGCGTAAACTTGCCCACCAGCTCTTCACGAGAGAGCGCCCTCCTGCATCAATGATTCCTAAAGGGACTGGCTGTTATGGGACCCGCGATTCTCGCCATTTTTGTATTGTGCGCCATTTATGTCCAAACCCGGGGCGTAATCCGCCATGAGAGATGGCAGCGCAAAATCACCGATCACGCCAACTTTCTAGCCCCGGTTAACTGCTTGTTCTACGCTTTTTCCAAGGTGGGCAACAAACCCTATGTAGACGTTAAGCAGTTCCCCGAGTTGCGGGTATTGCAAGAGAACTGGGAAACCATTCGGGACGAGGCGCTAACCCTCAACAATGAAGCCCAGATCAAAGCCAGCCAGGATTACGACGACCTGGGCTTCAACTCCTTTTTCCGGCGCGGCTGGAAACGGTTTTACCTCAAGTGGTACGGCAATAACCTGACTTCCGCCGAGACGCTTTGCCCCAAAACCGTCGCGCTGCTTAGCCAGTTGCCATCGGTCAAAGGCGCGATGTTCACCATGCTGCCCCCCGGCAGTGGCTTGATGCGCCACCGTGACCCTTATGCCGGCTCGCTGCGCTATCACCTGGGGCTGGTCACGCCCAACTCGGATCAGTGTTACATCGACGTGGATGGTCAGAAATATTCCTGGCGGGATGGCGAGGCCGTCATGTTTGATGAAACCTACATCCACTATGCCCAGAACGACAGCGACAGCAACCGCATCATTCTGTTTCTGGACATCAAGCGCCCGGTCACCTTTGCTCCGATCGACTGGTTCAACCAGCTGTTTTCGAGGCTGGTGATTGCCGGCTCGGCCACCAAAAACGTCGACGGCGACAAGGTTGGCTTTTTGAACCGCATGTTCGGCACTCTGTACAAAGTGCGCCTGCTGGGCAAGAAGGTCAAACAGTTCAACAAACCGCTGTACTACGCCCTGCAATACAGCCTGTACGCGCTGCTGATTTACTGGATCTTTTTCTAGGGCCTGTTTACACTCTCAGAGAAACCCACACCGAGCGATAGCGCCTAACGACTCCGCCTGCCGGGCTGTGATCCATGGTTCTATCGCCGCTGTTTTGGCAGGTTGCCGAGACAGCCAGGGTCGACGGGGAAACCCGGCGGCCTCCCGACTTGGAAAGGTGTCTTCTATGTTAAGCGACGCGTTTGATCGACGCTTCAGTTACCTGCGCCTATCAGTCACCGAAGTGTGCAACTTTCGTTGCGACTACTGCCTGCCCGAAGGCACTGATTGCGGGCCCGAGAGCCGGGCCGACGACCTGACTCTGCCGGAAATTCGCCGTTTGGTGGCCGGCTTTGCCAGCCTAGGGATGCGCAAAATCCGGCTGACTGGCGGCGAGCCCTCGTTGCGCCGGGATCTGACCGATATCATCGCCCTGTGCAAATCCACGCCCGGTATCGACACAGTGGCGGTTACCACCAATGGCTACCGGCTGCCCAAGGATATTGACGCCTGGCACCGCGCCGGACTGGACGCTCTGAACGTCAGTATCGACAGCCTCGATCATGCCCGCTTTCAAATGATTACCGGCCACGACAGCCTGCAAACCATCCTGCGCGGACTGGATCGCGCCGCCGAACTGGGCATGGCACGCATTAAGGTCAACAGTGTTCTCATGAAGCACTACAACGAGGACTCACTGGATGACTTTTTAGAATTGGTCCGCCACCGCCCCTTCACCTTGCGCCTGATTGAGCTGATGCAAACCGGCGATAACGACGCCTTTTTTCAGCGCCATCACCTGAGCGGAGACGCCGTTATCCAGCGGCTGAACCAGGAGGGCTGGCAAGAGCGGTTACGCGAACGCAGTGCTGGCCCGGCCCGGGAGTTCTGGCACCCGGATTACGTCGGCGGCATCGGCGTAATCATGCCTTACAGCAAGGACTTTTGTGCCAGTTGCAACCGGCTGCGCGTTTCCAGCCACGGCGAGCTGTTCCTGTGCTTGTTTGCCGACCAGCATCAGAGCTTGCGCCACTGCCTGCAAACCGACGACCCCGAACCATTGAGAGTTTTTTTGCAAACCGCCATTCAGGGCAAGGCCTACAGCCACCATTTGCATCAGCAAAACCCTGGGGCCACCCGCCATCTGGCGATGATTGGCGGTTAATGCCACTGCACGATTCGCCCTGCTACAAGGAGATTGCGAATGCCCCATGCCCAGCCCGCCGACTTCGTCGCGTTAAATATCGCCGTACTAACGGTATCGGATACCCGCACGCGGGACAATGACACCTCCGGCCAGTTTCTGGCCGATGCCTTGCAGGAAGCGGGTCATAAGCTGGCGGATCGCGCCCTCTTAAAAGACGATATTTACGCGATGCGCGCTCAAGTGTCCCAGTGGATCGCCGACGCCTCGGTGCAGGTGGTGTTGATTACCGGGGGCACCGGCTTCACTGGCCGGGACTCGACCCCGGAGGCCATGAAGCCTTTATTTGACAAGGAGGTGGAAGGGTTTGGTGAGCTGTTCCGTCATCTGTCGTGGGAAGAAATCGGCACGTCCACGGTCCAGTCCCGGGCGCTGGCCGGGCTAGCCAATCGCACACTGGTCGCGTGCCTGCCGGGCTCCACCGGCGCCTGTCGCACCGGTTGGGAGCGGTTGCTGGAACCCCAGTTAGATGCCCGCCACAAGCCATGTAACTTTGTCGGGCACCTCACCCTGTAACACCGTTGTGCGCCCAGGCGGTCGTATCCACTCAGTTTTCAGTGCCGGCCGCACCTGTCTCCGATACGCGATTTTCAAACATTAACAACCTGGGGCTGGGTGCCCGGTCATCCGTGCGCATCGCCTCCATATCCAGCACCGGGTTATTGCCATCCATTGACATAAACTCCTTGAGAATATCCATCCGAAACGCGCCGGTTACAATGTCCAGGCGACCATCCCCGGTGAGGTCCACCAACTCGATCGGCACCAGAGCGCGATGACCATGGCTGACGGGATGAGGCTGGAAATTCTGCTTGCCATCATTTTCGAACCAGACCATCGACTGGCGCTTCTCGTCATCCCAGTGATTGAGCCAGCTGGTGACCACCAGATCCAGATCCCCGTCCAGGTCCATATCGCCCACGGCCACTTGCGCCGCCCCATAGAAACGGCCAATATCATGAGCCTCGAACTGTAAATCCCCTTTATTCTCCAGCCACTGCACACCATGATAGGGCTTGGGTTCAGATTGAGTGTCGAACGCGTCGCCATTGGTAAACACAAGATCCGGCCGACCATTCTGATTCAGATCCGCCACCACCAAGCTGGTGGCTCCGAACAAGGGGTGTCCGGCACGGACCAGATCCTTGCGCCTGAAGCGACCCTCGCCTTCGTTGATAAAGGCAATTAATGTCTCATGCTCCTGCGCCACCAGACTCACAAAATCCATTCGCCCGTTGCCATCGAGGTCCACGGGCGTCACATTGAGGGCTCCGCTCAGACCGAGCAGATCGTGCTTCTCGTAATCACCTCCACCGAGATTTTCCACCCAGAATACTTCTCCAACCCCGACACCGCCGAACACGGCCACCGCCATATCCAAGTCGCCGTCGCCGTCCACATCCAGCGCCTGGATATCGGATACCCGTCCCAACTGGTGCATCAACAAACGTTTTTCAAACTGCCCTTTTTCATCCTGCTCAAGAACGAATACTTTTCCCTCCAGTACACCCGAGGGCGGAAATTCCCCAAGATCCGCCACCAAAATGTCCAGCCGCCCATTGCCATTGAAATCCACCACTCTGGCAACAATCGGGATAGCGATCTCCGCGACCACGGTTTCCCGCCACTGAAGTGTCCCTGCCTTGCGGTGCGCCTCCATTAAGATCAATTCGCTCCGTTCGCCATCGCTCACCAGAAAGCTGCGCTCGGCGCCGCGCCCAAGATCCACCGATTGAATGTTGAGAATTTGAGGGACAGATGAGCCCGCATCCATAGCAAACTCTTCAAAACTGACCACCGGGTGCGGCTGATCAATATAAGGCAAACGTGGCAACGCCTCGGGGCTGCTTCCGTAATAGAGCGCTTTGATATGAGGCACCACCTCGGCGGGGATAAACGCCTGCCCGGTACGGTTGCGGGCCAGCTCCACCATCGAGTCAATCACATAAGGCCAACTCCCCTTGGGCAGCAGGCTCGGTGCCGGCACATCGTGGCAGGCGCCGCAGTACTGTTGTACCAGCGGAATAATGTCTTTTGTGGCCAGAGGCGCAGGGACCACTTCATCCCCCCCGGGGCCGTCGGCAGCACGCGTCTCACCGGTATTGGACTGCGCCTTCGCGGGCAGTACAGTGGCCATTATCACGCACAAACCGAAGATTTTGGCGGCATTGCCGATGACTTGCCGTACACCGTTACCCATAGCGATTCCTTATTATTTCACCCTTATAGTCATCAGGGACTGCACGAGACACGCCGCGACCGAGCTTACCGGTCAGCCCCAAACAGCACCGTCAGCGCTGCATTGTACCGCAAGCGCACCGATGTCCCATCAGAGGCGTCGGCCCGTTAGCGTTTGTGGTTATAGCTTATGACAATTAATGATTTAACGGCCTCGGCCCGATCCGTTATCATCCTACCCACACTGGTCATTTCATCCAAAGGAGGTTTTTTCATGGCCCTACGAATAGGCAGCACCGCACCGGACTTTACCGCCAACACCACCGAAGGCGAAATCCACTTCCACGACTGGATTGGCGACTCGTGGGCGATCCTGTTTTCCCACCCGAAGGATTTTACGCCGGTGTGCACTACAGAGTTGGGCTATATGGCGAAACTGAAGCCGGAGTTCGACAAGCGCAACACTAAAATTATCGGTCTGTCCGTCGATGCCGTGGACAACCACGCCAAGTGGGCCAAGGATATTGAGGAAACCCAGGGGACAGCACCGAACTATCCAATGATCGGCGACACCGACCTCAACGTGGCCAAGCTGTACGACATGCTGCCCGAGGATGAGTCCGGCTCAGCCGAAGGCCGCACTGCCGCCAACAACGCTACCGTGAGAGCGGTCTTTATCATCGGACCGGATAAAAAGATCAAGGCTCAGCTGATCTACCCAATGACCAGTGGCCGGAATTTCGACGAGATTCTGCGCCTGCTGGACTCTATTCAACTGACCAGCAAGCACACCGTGGCCACCCCCGTAAACTGGAAGAATGGCGAAGACATCATTATTCCTCCGTCAGTCAGCGATGAAGCGGCCAAAGAGAAATTTCCAGAGGGCTGGAAAGCGCTCAAACCTTACCTCCGAGTGGCCAAGCAACCGAAATAATGGCAAATCGCCCGGTAAAAACAGCCTTCAGACGGGTTAATCGCTGAAGGCTGTCACTTTCCAGCCCCCCCTCTACCCGACTTTCATCTCAACGCGTCAACCACTCATCGGACATCCTGTCGCCAAAAGCCACAATTAGACCTATACTTACTCCATAAGAACGTCAAAAGCTCGAACCAGTGCCCAGCCCCGTGCATCGGGTAGTCATTACGCAGGCGATTGATAAGATGCAGGCGATCAATAGAAGCGAGATTAAAGTGGGAACCCCCCTCCCCTGGCCGGTTTACGACAGCCAGGGAGCATTGCTGCTGAAAAAGGGGTATGTCATACAGTCGGAGGCGCAGCTCGAGCGGTTATTTGCCCGAGGACTGCACGCTCCCGTAGGACACGGTGTTTCCGACCACGCCCCGCATGACCGCAACACCCGGCCATCCAGCCCGTTTGCCGAACGCCCCATACTCGCGGCACAGCTACAGGCGTTACTCGCGCTGAATACATCCCCCAAAGACCTTATGAAGCGACTGACTGGGTTGATACAGCGTATCATCACGCTGTGTGACAACGACCCGGAAGCCAGCCTGGCGCTGGTGCACCTGAACCCTTTAACCGATCCACAGCAGCAAGAATCTTCACCTTATGATCTGATCCTGCAACACGCCATCCTGTGCCATTTTATAGCCCGGCAACTACAGTTCGATAAGCCGCGTCATTCTCTGCAAATTGCCGCCGCCCTTGTGGCCAATCTCGCTTTGGTTCCCTTTCAGGCGCAGCTCAACACTTCCTCACACCGTCTCACGGAAAAGCAGCGTGACGTTATCAACCGGCACCCACAACTGGCGACCGAAGCGCTGCAAAAAGCGGGGTTTGAGCAACGTGGTTTGCTTCAGGTCGTTATCCAGCATCACGAACGATTCGACGGAAAGGGCTATCCCTCCGGGCTGAGCGATAAGGAGATACGGCTGGAAGCCAGGATACTCGGACTCGTGGAGCACTATACGGCGTTGATCAGTCCCCGTGCCTACCGACCACACCATACGGCCGATGATGCGCTTCAATTGATCCTGATCTCAATGGCGGAGGACCCGGAACAACAGGCTTACGAGGCGCTTTCGGCTTGCCTCGGCCCCTGGCCACCGGGCACGTTAGTGCGGTTGATCAACGGCGAGGTCGCTCTGGTGACCCGCCCTCAATCCCATACCGCTCAGGCTGTTCTGAGCCCGTCGGGCGAACCCTACATGGGCGGTATGCGCCGGGATACGTCGGAAGGTGACTACCGAATCCTTTCGGCAGCCTCTCCAGGAAAAGTGCCATCACTCAACATCCCCTCCCTGTGGGGGTATGGCTAACGTTTATACCAGGCAGCCCCTAGAACGCCCAATTCAACTGGGCCGCGTAGATTTCTACTTTATTGTCGAAAGCGCCTCGCAGCGTCCTGCCACTGGTTTCGTCCACATCCAGCAGGTTGGCATCATCCACCGACAAATGCGCGTAGCTGACATCAATCGAAACGTGATCCGAGAAGGCCCAGTTCACACCCGTGGCTACCCAGGTACGATCCTGGTCGGGAATACGCGCACTGACAAATTCCGGGTCGGTCTGAGGGGATTCATCCTGAGCCACGCCGATACGCCAGGTAAAATGCTCGGAAACGTTCAGCGTGGTGCCCAACGCGACGCGAAGGGTATCGTCGTAACGAAGGTCCAGTTGATCCACCGCCGCTCCGCTATTCACATTGATCACTGCGATATCCTGAATGCTGCTCCACCGGGTCTGCGCCACATCCGCATGCAGTGCCCACCGATCATTGACCTGATGAGAGAGGCTCAACGTCAGGGTGTCCGGCAATTCGACATTGGCCGCGACAGGGCCTTCCAAGGCGGCCAATGTCCCAGCGCAAAGTGTTCCAGTTGTTGGCGCGGGCGGCGCCCCCGTTGGAAACCCCTGACCCGGGGCACAGGCGGCGTTGCGGTTGAAGACGGCATCGCCGTCGAGGCTAAACTCTCCTCCCTGGCGCCAAGACAACCCGATACGGGTAGCCTCGGTCGGGGTCAGCAACACACTGAAGTCAAACACGAAGTCACTGTCATCACCCTCGATAACCGCGCTGCTGTCCGTGGCTGGAGAGGGGTTCACACCCAGCGTGGAATCGACCTGGCTTTCCAGCGTCACATCCATACTCTGGTAATTAACCCCCAGGCCAAATGCAATCCAGTCGTTGGGCGCCCAGGCCGCATTAACGTTCAGGTTCATCACCTCCAATTCACTGAAGGTGGCGGAGTAGCGGCCCGGCCATTGCGTGCCAAAATCACTGGACAGGCCAAAAGGTCCACCCGCACCGAATCCGACGGTCACCCCGTTTTCCATGGGGAGCACCAGATAGACGTTGGGAATGAAACCATCCTCGTCCGTCACTCCGCCCTCCCCGGGGAAGGTCGATCCATCATCGATAAAACGCGCCTCGGTGGCGACCACATTGGCACCAACGGTCATGCTGGCGCGGTCCAGGCGCGCCATCCCAGCGGGGTTAAAATACACAGTGGAAGCGTCGGTGATGTCCGACGCCGTGCCGGCAAATGCCTTGCCCATCTGGGCCGGGCTCTGCTCGAGCAGTTGAAAGGAAGAAGCCAGCGCCACAGAGGGTACAGCGAAGGCGGTAACGGTTAACGCGGTGTGAACAACTCTCTTATACATCGTACTCTCCTTATCTCTGGGAAGAGGTATTGAGGGAACAGCAAAGGTAGAACACCACTACGTTTAGTGTAGTAGACGCACACACACCGCGCTGTGCGTTACCCCTCATTGTTCAGGAGAGTGAGGTTCAGGAGAGCGAGCTTTAGAAAAACATACCCGTTTCGAGCTGGGCCTCCTCGCTCATCATCGTGCGCGACCAGGGTGGATCGAACACCAGCTGCACGTCGCTGGAAACCACGTTCGGCACTTCCGACAGGCGACGCTTTACATCATCCACTAACACATCACCCATTCCGCAACCGGGCGCGGTCAATGTCATTTCAACCGCCACTGAACCGTGCGCCTGATCCACTTGCATTTTATACACCAGCCCAAGACTAACGATATTGACGGGAATTTCCGGATCGTAAACCATTGAGAGCGCTTGCCAGATCTGGTCTTCGTCAATGGTGCCATCGGCCCGCGCCTCGAAATTCATGCGGTTGGCATTCAGGCCAATCGCATCGGCGTCCTTGCCATCAATGCGAATGAGATTCCCGTGGTACAAGAGTGTATAGCTGCCACCGAGGGCCTGAGTAATAGCGGCCTCTGCCCCCTTGGGAATCTGCAAATCGTCACCCGAAGGCACCAGTTTGGCGGGGCATTCTCTTTCAAACACCACCTCGCGCCCCTGCGCACTTTGCGCCTTCTTGGCATTCGGGGCACGAATAGTAATCTGGGCCTGTCCATCATTGCGCTGCAGGTCAATCTCCAGCCCTTTGAGAAACGGCAAACTGGGCTTGTCCAGAAAGAGGGTAAGATCGCCCTCCAACACCTCGAGATCACTCTCGGACTGCTCACCTTCCCGGCAATAGGCAAGGCAGGTTTCAGCCCTCGGTGTACCGGGGTCCAATACGAAAATACGGGCTGCCGCCACTCCCTGCTGGGCCAATAGGTCAATCAGGTAATCACGGGCGGATTCGGACAAATGAAAGCTGGGCTGCATAAACCTCGGTAACCACTCTATCTCGGCTGTCGGTATGAGTGCGTATGCTACCACTCCCCAACCACCGGGGAAATACCTGAGTGTTACAGTCAACTATTAGCGAACACCCGCCCCGTGCTGGCGGCCATTTCTTCATTGCCCTAACGGGAAAGTGTTAAACTCGTGTTCATGACTGACAACACCGTTTTCAAGCGCTGAATGGTAATGACCACTTCTGAAATCTGGACGCAAGAGGCAAAGGGCCAATACCTGGTGCATACGCCCCGGGTAGAAGAGGCGCACTTTCACTGGCTGGATCCCGAGGCTTGGGGCTTGTCCGCTCAACCGGTCGCCGAAGGGGGTCGCGGTGCCGCCTGGTTTTTATCAGGCCCCAGAGGCGAGTGGGTGTTGCGCCACTACCGGCGCGGCGGGCTTCCCGCGCGCCTCCTGAAACAGCGCTACCTTTTTCTCGGGCGGCACCGGGTACGGGCCGTGCGGGAGTTTCGGCTGCTGGAATCCCTGCATCATCAGGGCTTGCCGGTGCCACGACCGGTCATCGCGGGCTACGAGCGTGGGTTGTTCAGCTATCGGGCGGCCATTATCGTGGAGCGACTGCCTGACACCCGCCCGCTGCTGAGCTTTCAGTCTCCCGACGATGCTGTGCATTGGTCGGCGGCGGGACGTTGTATCCGGCGTTTTCACGATGCCGGTGTTTTTCACGCCGATCTCAATCCCGCCAACATTCTGATTCAAACCTCGACCGGGAAGGTGTTTCTGATCGATTTTGACCGCGGCTGCCAGCACCACCATCATCGGCCCGACACCGGCTGGAAGCAGGCCAACCTGCGCCGCCTGTCTCGCGGCGTACACAAATACTGGCCGGAGACCGCCAAACCCCAGGCCGAACAGCTGTTACAGGCCCTCCTTCGAGACTATCGGTTAGAATAGTGGCCTGATCACACCGAAGAGGTCCACTGATGCCACAGTTTCACCGCCGCCTGCTGCATCCACGTTATTGGTTTACCTGGCTGGGGTTCGGGTTGTGGTGGCTGGTGTCCCGCCTTCCTTACCGCGCACAAATGACCCTCGGGCGCGGCATGGGCCGAATGGTCTGGAGACTGGCCAAAAGCCGCCGTCGCACGGCCTTGCGCAACCTGGCGCTTTGCTTCCCTGACCTGACATCGCCCCAGCGTGAAACCCTGGCGCGCGCCAATATCGAATCCACCGCCCAGGCACTGTTCGAAACCGGCATGGCATGGTTCTGGCCCCGTCGCCGACTGGAGAAGCTATATACCATTGAGGGGCTGGAGCATTTGCAGCAAGCCCGCGATGAGGGCCAGGGCGTCGTGCTGTTAGCCATGCACTTTACCCACCTCGACCTGGGCGCCAAGCTGCTGTGTTTGAGCCACTCCCTGGACGGCCTGTACCGGCCACATAAAAACCCGGTGTACGACTGGATTCAACGCCGGGGGCGCGAACGCTTCAGTGGTGGTGTTGCCATTGCCCGCGAAGACATGCGGCTGATGGTGCGCCGACTGCGCCAGGGCCGCCCCGTATGGTACGCGCCAGATCAGGATTACGGCCCCAGGCGCCCCCACGTTTTTGTGCCCTTCTGTGGAATACCGGCCGCCACGGTGACCGCCACCACCCAGCTCATGCGCATGGGACGCGCCCGAATCATTCCCTTCACGCATTACCGCCGCGCGGATGGTACAGGCTATGACATCAAGGTTTATCCCCCGCTGACGGACTTACCAACGGGCGATGAAAAGGAAGACGCGCGGCGGGTGAATCAATTTATCGAAGCAAGAGTGCGGGAGTGTCCGGAGCAGTACATGTGGGTACACCGCCGCTTTAAAACGCGCCCCGAGGGTGAAGCGTCCCTGTACTGAGTCCGTTCAAAACCTCGCACCGGGACACTGCAGCTTCAGAATAGCACCAGAGGAGGGCGTAAAGGGCACTTTGAGACCGTTACCCGCCTGGACGGCGGGTAACCCGAGCCCCCATGGATGGGTTTACGGCGTGTCTCAAAGTGCCCTTTACGCCCTCCGCACGCGATGCGAAGTGCCGCCGCAACCTCTTCCAAAGAGGCTTCTGTTAAGCCACCCTTTTAAGCCGCAATATTTAAACCGCAATATCCGCCAGATTACCCTTACTCTCCAGCCAGGTCCGACGATCCGGTGCCCGCTTCTTGCCGAGCAACATATCCATCATCTGCAAAGTCTCGTCCACATCGTCGATGCCCAGCTGAACCAGGCGGCGGGTATCGCGAGCCATCGTAGTTTCCCGCAGCTGCAACGGATTCATCTCACCCAGCCCTTTGAAGCGCTGAACATTCACTTTGCCCTTTTTCTTCTCCGCCTCAATGCGCTCCAGCACACCGTTTTTCTCACTCTCATCCAGCGCGTAGTACACATCCTTGCCCACATCAATGCGGTATAAAGGTGGCATGGCGACAAACACATGGCCATTTTCCACCAGCGGACGGAAGTGCCGCACGAACAGAGCGCACAATAGCGTGGCAATGTGCAAACCATCGGAATCGGCATCGGCCAGAATACAGATCTTGTGATACCGCAACTGACTCAGGTCCGCCGCCCCCGGGTCCACGCCCAGGGCAACGGAAATATCATGCACCTCCTGATTGGAGAAAATATCCCCTGCATCCACTTCCCAGGTATTCAGGATCTTGCCGCGCAACGGCATAATCGCCTGGTATTCACGGTCCCGTGCCTGCTTGGCCGAGCCACCGGCGGAGTCACCTTCCACCAAAAACAATTCGCTGCGCAACGGATCAGAGCTGGAGCAGTCCGCCAGCTTGCCGGGCAGCGCCGGGCCCTGTGTCACCTTTTTACGCGCCACTTTTTTGCTGGAGCGCACGCGGCGCTGCGCGTTATTGATACACAACTCGGCGAGTTTATCGCCATCCTCCGTGTGTTGGTTCAACCACAATGCAAACGCATCTTTGGCGATACCGGACACAAACGCCGCCGCTTCACGGGACGATAAACGCTCTTTAGTCTGTCCAGAGAATTGCGGATCCGCCAGTTTGGAGGACAACACGTAACTGCAGTTGGCCCAGACATCTTCCGGGGCCAGTTTCACCCCGCGTGGCAGCAGGTTGCGAAACTCACAGTAGTCTCTCAGGGCATCCAACAAGCCGGTGCGCAGGCCGTTTACGTGGGTTCCACCTTGAGCGGTGGGAATAAGGTTAACGTAGCTTTCCTGCACCAACTCGCCGCCTTCCGGCAGCCACTGCACCGCCCAGCTTACCGCTTCGGTTTTGCCATTGAATTCACCAACGAACGGTTCCTCCGGCAGCGTCTCCCAGCCCTGGGTGGAGCCGCGCAAATAATCTTTCAGCCCATCTTCGTAAAACCATTCGTCGGTTTCCCCGGACTGCTCATCTTTAAAGGTCACCGTGAGGCCCGGGCACAGTACGGCCTTGGCGCGCAACACATGGCGCAGACGGCTGACGCTGAATTTGTGGGAATCAAAATACGTCGGGTTGGGTAAAAAGCGAATGCTGGTGCCGGTATTGCGTTTACCGCAGGTATCAATGACTTCCAGGTCGGACGCCTTATCGCCATCCATAAAGCCCATGCGGTGCACCTGCCCATCGCGCTTGATGGTAATCTCCAGCATTTTGGACAGCGCGTTGACCACCGACACACCGACGCCGTGCAGGCCGCCGGAAAACTGGTAGTTCTTATTGGAAAACTTTCCCCCGGCATGCAAAGTGGAGAGGATCACTTCAACACCCGGCTTGCCTTGCTCAGGGTGAATATCCACCGGCATGCCACGGCCATCATCAGAGATGGTCACGGAATGGTCCTTGTGGAGAACCACTTGTATATTCCTGGCGTGCCCCGCCAGCGCCTCATCCACGCTGTTATCGATCACTTCCTGTGCCAGATGGTTCGGGCGGGTGGTGTCGGTGTACATACCCGGCCGTTTCTTGACCGGATCAAGCCCCGTGAGGACTTCAATATCTTCTGAGGAGTAATTTGCCATAAAAGGGTACTAACTCTGTCGTCGATCTTCTGATTGAATTCGTAACTGGTTGAATGCGTAGTTTGACCGACCTTGCCTGCCTGCGGATAAGGTCGAGGAGCACTCCCGGTATTACCGCTTTTCGAAAAACGCCAGGGCATCCGGGATGTAGCGCTCGAATCCCTGAAAACTGTGATCGCCCCCAGGTTCCACCGTCTGTTTCGCCCCCTGGTATTTACTGACGGCCTGGCGGAAATCCAGCGTTTCATCCCCTTGCTGGACCAGCAGCCACAGCCGCCTGAGGCACGTTATGGGATTCACATCATATCGCTGAATCGCCGCCACGTGGGTGGCGTCCAACCGGTAGGTATCATCGGTGTGATAGCCCTGAAGGTCAACCTCCAGATAATCGGGCATAAATTGCCAGGGAGATACCGCCGGGTTGATCAATACCGCCGGGGCTCCGGTCTGCTCAGCGAGCCAGGTGGCCCAGAAGCCTCCGAGCGAACTTCCCATCAGGTACAGCGGCTTTCCATAGTGGGCCAGAGCCAACAGATGCTCCGCCGTCTCATCAGGATAAGGGGTCAGGTGGGGGCAATGATACTCAATGTCAGGGCGGTTGGCCGCCAGCCACTGCGCGACTTGACGGGCCTTGAACGACTGGGGAGAGCTGAGAAAGCCGTGCAGATAGAGCAGGCGAGCACATGTTGCCATCAATAACCTGAAGACTGGTAGTCTATCGGGTACTCCCGGTCCCGCACCCGCGAGACACCCGTTTGCAGCGAACCGTCATCCGCCAGTTCGAACCAGCGATAACCCGGCATGGCGGTATCCACCGCAAACGCTTCGCTGCCCGGTTTGAATTGAATACAAGTGGCCGGGGTGGCATACAGTTGGACCCCGTTACGCTCTCCCTGATACGCCTGATGCACATGCCCCCAGGAAACAGCCTTCACATGCGGGTGACGATCAATGAGCGCAAAGAATTCTGCCGCATTCCTGAGGGTGTACTGATCAATCCAGTGACTGCCAACCGGCACGGCCTGATGGTGGAGCAGAATCAACGTTGGGCGCGAGCCGTGGCTGGCGAGGGTGTGTTCCAAAAATTCGAGTTCACTTTCTGCAAGATGACCGTACACTTCGCCCGGCACAGCCGAATCCAGCAGTATCAGCAGCCACTCCCCCAGGATCATAACGCGAGACTCGGGCACGAACTCATGCTCCAGGCCAGCCATCACCACAGCGGAGTCGTGGTTACCAGGAAGCCAGCCCAACGGCGCTGTGAACTGCTCTCGCACAGCGTCCACAAAACGACCGTAACATTCTTCATGGGCATCACTGGCAATATCACCGGTACAGACAATAGCATCAAAGCCCGGTTGCTCCTCAGCAACCAGCTGTAACACATCCGTCAGGCTTTGATCGGTATTCAATCCCAAGAGAGACGGGTCAGATAACGGGCCCAAGTGGCAGTCGGTAATCTGAATAAGGCGCACGAGCGTCTCGCTAGTCCAGTAATAGAGTCCAGTAATTTCTATTCCCCGCGACCCAGTGTTTCCGGGGAAGCACTTTTGTAGGGCGCAAGACTTTTATCGAGAATAACCACTCGTGATAAGCGGCGCAAGGCGCCACGGGGCCGGGATTCGGTTTTTTGTATAAAAATGTGAAGCTTTACCAGACCGGCTCCAGCGAATGGCCCTTCTCCAGGCATAAACCCAGCCACTCGCCGAGAAAGCGGTTAAGCTGGGCTTTCTCGTCTTGCTGATACATCGCCCGGTTGGGATAAGCGTATCGGGGCTGCAGACGGCGGTGATGCTCCCAGGCCAATACCTCCGCCAGTTGCGCATCCACATAAAGCCGGACAGTGAGCTGGGGTGCTTTCCATGGCTGACTGTCTCTCGCCATATTGTCCAACTGGCTCAGCTGCACCGTAACGGTGTACCGGGAAGACTCTGTTACAAGGAGGCGAGTCCGCCAATGACGATCACCGCTGCTGATCGCAAACTGCCATTCATCGCCGACCGTTACCGGTGCATTCGGCAACAGCTTGCTCAAACGCCAGTAATTGGCCTCGCACTCAGCCAACTGGCGCGACAGGTTCACCTTGTAACGGTTATTCACCATGGAGGTTTAGTCTCCGCAACGACAAACGACAACACTACGGCCGTGGAATAATACGCACTGCACACGCTTTGAGGCGCACAGCGCACACTTTAAACAGACTGTCAGTCTAACATGTTTGCGAGCCACGCAAGCGACTGTGGTTCAGTTGCAACCACTGGAGACACAGCAGCACCGAGGCATTATTAAAGCGGCCACTGTACAAATTGTCGAACACTTCTGAGACGGGAATGACATGCACCTTGATATCTTCATTCTCTTCGTCCAGCCCGTGAACACCTCCCGCGTTTTCCAGGTCAGCCAGACCGCACAGAATATGCATGACCTCGTCGCTGCCGCCCGGGCTGGGCAAATAACGGGCAATATATTCCAGCCGATAGGGTTCCACGCCCGCCTCCTCGACGGACTCGCGCAGCGCCACGGCTTCGGGAGTTTCGTTATCCTCGATCATGCCCGCTACGACTTCGAGGCACCAGGGGCTGCCTGGGCCGGTCAGTGCGCCGGCCCGGAACTGCTCCACCAACGCCACCGTATCCCGCTCGGGGTCATAAAGCAGCACTCCCACGGCAGGCCCTCTCAGGAACAGCTCCCGTGAGATATCCTCGGTCCAGCCGCCTTCGAACATACGGTGTTTAAGCGATATCTTGTCGACACGGAAGAAATCTTTATACAGCGTGAGGCGGCGGGTAATCTCCACATCGTCGCGGTCAAAAAGCGGTTTTTTCCAATCGGGCATACGTATCGGGCCTTTCGTTCAGTTTGCATGGCGGTCGGTTTGCATGGCGGACGGGTTGCTCGCCACGAGCGGCAACCACCCATCACTATACTATCACTGTACTATTACTGTACTAAGCCGCCCCAGCAGTAGACAGTCAGCCTTCCTCCCGAGTGGCGCGCACACCCCACGGTTACACTTTCCGATACAGCTCCGCTCCCCGCTCCCGAAATTCACGAGCCTTTTGCTGCATTCCGGCTTCCGCTTCCTGCATTTCAGCTTCCACGTCCACCATCCGGACCGCTTCCTCTACCACCTCCGTACCGTGTTCAGCGGCGTATTCCCGCACTTCCTGCGAAATCTTCATCGAACAAAACTTGGGACCGCACATGGAGCAGAAGTGAGCCACTTTGGCCGACTCTTTGGGTAACGTTTCGTCGTGAAACGCCCGTGCGGTATCCGGGTCCAGTCCGAGATTAAACTGATCTTCCCAGCGGAATTCAAAGCGCGCCTTGGACAGCGCATTATCGCGCAACTGGGCCCCTGGATGTCCTTTCGCCAAATCCGCCGCATGGGCGGCAATCTTGTAGGTAATAATGCCGGTTTTTACATCGTCTTTATTGGGCAGTCCCAAATGCTCCTTGGGCGTCACATAGCACAGCATGGCACAGCCGTACCAGCCAATCATCGCCGCACCGATCCCCGAGGTGATGTGATCGTAACCCGGTGCAATATCCGTGGTCAGAGGCCCCAGCGTATAGAAAGGCGCCTCTCCACACACCTCGATCTGCTTGTCCATGTTTTCCTTGATCATTTGCATGGGCACATGTCCCGGGCCTTCCACCATCACTTGCACATCGTGCGCCCACGCCCGATGGGTCAACTCACCCAGCGTTTCCAGCTCACCGAACTGGGCGGCGTCGTTAGCATCGGCAATGGATCCTGGCCGCAGACCATCGCCCAGGGAAAACGCCACATCGTAGGCTTTCATGATGTCGCAAATGTCATCGAAGTGCGTATACAAAAAGTTCTCCCGGTGGTGAGCCAGACACCACTTGGCCATAATGGAACCACCCCGCGACACAATGCCGGTAACGCGCTCCGCCGTGAGCGGAACATAGCGCAACAGCACTCCGGCATGAATGGTAAAGTAGTCCACACCCTGCTCGGCCTGCTCAATCAATGTGTCCCGGAAAATCTCCCAGGTCAGGTCCTCGGCCACACCGTTGACCTTCTCCAGCGCCTGATAAATGGGCACAGTACCAATCGGCACCGGAGCGTTGCGCAGAATCCATTCACGGGTTTCGTGAATGTGTTTACCGGTGGATAAGTCCATCACTGTGTCGGCTCCCCAGCGAGTGCCCCAGGTGAGTTTCGCCACCTCTTCTTCGATGGAAGAACCCAGCGCGGAGTTTCCGATATTGCCGTTGATCTTTACCAGGAAGTTGCGCCCGATAATCATGGGTTCGGATTCGGGATGATTAATATTGGCCGGGATAATGGCCCGCCCGCGAGCCACCTCCGAACGCACGAATTCCGGCGTAATCTCGTCGGGGATTGCCGCACCGTACGATTGCCCCGGATGCTGGGTGTCCCCGCGTTCGCGTGCCTCGGCCAGCGCCATATTTTCCCGAATCGCGATGTATTCCATCTCGGGGGTAATAATGCCCTGACGCGCGTAATGCATCTGCGTCACATTACGGCCACTTCTTGCCCGACGCGGTGTGCGCGTCAACTCAAAGCGCAACGACGCCAGCTCGCTGTCTTCCATCCGCTGACGGGTATAGTGGGCACTCGCACCGGAAAGCTGTTCGGTATCACCCCGCTCATCAATCCAGGCCCCACGCAACGCAGCAAGCCCACGGCGCACGTCGATCGCCGCCGCCGGATCGGTATAGGGGCCGGATGTGTCGTACACCCGTAAACTGGGGTTCTCTTCGCCACCGAACTCGGTGGGCGTCGGACTGAGATGAATTTCCCGCATAGGGACCCGAATATCGGGTCGGGAGCCTTGCACATAGACTTTCTGCGATCCGGGCAGCGACGCAACGGAAGCGGAATCCACTTGGGCAGATTCACGCAGGGGAGGAACAGACAACTCGGAAGACATAACAGGCTCCTTAAAATAGCGACCAACCATTAAATGTGTAACCAACGAAATGCAATGAGAAAGGACATTTATGAACCTTTGCCCGAAATCCCGGCATTGAGGATGTCAGGTACTGCAAACAGAGGTGAGTGCGCACGGTGATTCAACGATCCCGGCCCCTGCCCCAGCACCCATCGGGCAGAACCGGACAACGCGCGCTGAACATAATCCCGAGCCACCGCAATGGCGTCGCGCAGCGAATAGCCTTGGGCAAGCGCGGCCGCGACGGCTGCGGACAGCGTGCAACCGGACCCATGGGTATTGCGGGTATTGAGTCTGGGAAAGGAAAACACTTCGGAGTGTTCGGGGGTCAGCAGCAAGTCAGCCGAATCGGGCCCGGTGCCATGCCCACCCTTCAGCAGAATCGCCGTTGGGCCAAGCGCCAGCAAACCCTCGGCCTGGCGCCAGAGCGCACGCCGATCGCTGGCCGGGGTCTCTCCCAGCAGCGCCGCCGCTTCGGGCCTATTAGGCGTCAGCAGTGTGGTGCGCGGCAGCAACCGTTGCTTGAGCATGACTTCGGCATCGGTATCCAGCAGGCGGTCGCCGCTGGTAGCCACCATCACCGGATCGACCACCACGGGTAACGCCGGCCAGTTCTCCAGCGCCGCCACGACCGCCTGCACCACCGCGCCATTGGCCAACATGCCTACCTTGGCAGCGGCGACAGGCAGGTCAGAAAGCACCGCATGCAGTTGGTGCCTGACAAACTCTGGCGGTACGAGGTGAACAGCATGGACCCCCAGACTATTCTGGGCAGTCAGTGCTGTCAGCGCCGAACAGCCGAAGACACCGAAGGCCTCAAAGGTTTTAAGATCGGCCTGAATGCCGGCGCCGCCACCGCTATCGCTACCAGCGATGGTTAAGGCGACGCGAGGGCTGGCCGACTCTGATCGGGTGACACAATCGTTCACGCGCTCCACTCCCAAAGACAGTGGCGCGGGAAACGTCAGCAACAAGCCGGAAAAGATCGACAAGGTCGGCGGAAAACACCGAGGGGGCTGGTTCGCTTTCGTTCCCTACGCCGGTATTAGCCGGATCAGGTTCAACGGGTAAAATCTCAGCCCACCTCATGGCAGGGCACCCCGACGAAGTCGTATCAGTCTAAGGAAGTCCCGGTACAGTGTAAAGTGGCAGCTCCTCGCGCCGGTCTTCAGCGCGTTTTACCCTTTTTTACAACTTCGACGCAAACCGGACTCGACCTGCTGCGAACGAGTGAGTAAACTCCCGAGTCTCCCTCCCTGATCCCGACGTTGGGCAGCAACAGTTTGGACGGTTACAGACAGGAACTCACATGAAAACAACCCAGAAACTCTGTTTTCTCGGTCTGATGACACTGACTTCTTTCGGCGCCAGCGCCAACTCCCTCCTGGATATCTATGAGTTGGCACTTGAACACGACGCCCAGTTACAGGCGGATCGTGCCGCCTACGAGGGTGGGTTGGAAAATCGCGCCCTTGGTCGGGCAGGTTTGCTCCCCCAGATCAATGCCCGGGCGTTTTATACCGATACCGAAGAAGACACGACAGACAACATTAACAATGAGTCTGGCACGTTCGAGCGCGAAAACTCCGGCTGGGAAATCTCTCTAACCCAACCCCTGTTTGATATGTCCCGCTGGTACCAATACCAGCGCGGCACCACGTTAAGTGAACTCGCGGAAATGCAGTTCGGCGCGGACCAGCAGTCTCTGATCGTGCGCGTGGCGGAAGCTTACTTCAATGTGCTACGCGCAGCGGATAACCTGGAGACCGCCCTCGCTGAGGAAAAAGCCCTCAACCAACAGCTTGAACAAACTCGACAGCGCTACGAGGTGGGATTAACAGCCATCACCGAAGTGCATGAAGCCCAATCGGTATACGATAACGCGGCGGCAGCCGCCTTGCAGGCCCGCGGGGATCTGGGCATCGCCTACGAGGCACTTGAAGTGCTGACCGGCCAACCTCACGACCGTATTGCCCCACTTGCCGAGGACTTCCCGGTGGTGCGCCCTACCCCGTCTGATCGCCACGCCTGGGTGGAGTTTGCTCTGAAAAACAACTACGACTTGAAAGTCGCGCGCCTCAACAGTGTGGCGGCCGAACAGTCGGCCCGGGCCAGCAAGTCCCAGCACCTGCCTACGCTGAGCGCATCAGCCAGCTACAGCGATGTTGATAACGAAGGCACTCAGTTCTTCGGTCAGCCCATTCCAACCAACACCCAGGTAGAGGGGCGCTCCATCACATTGAGCCTCAATGTGCCGCTGTTTTCCGGCGGTGGCGTATCCGCCGAACGTCGTCAGGCGCAGGCCCAATACCTGCAATCCCGAGCGGAATTCAATCGCGCCGAGCGCGGTACCATTCAGTCTGCACGTGCCCTGCACCTGTCCGTAGAAACCGGTGTTTCCCAGGTAAGAGCCCGTGCCCAGGCCATCGTCTCCGCAGAGAGTGCGCTGGAAGCCACTCAATCCGGTTATGAGGTGGGAACCCGCAATCTGGTGGAGGTGCTGTTGGCTCAGCAGGCCCTGTATCAAGCCCAGCGCGACTATCAGAACGCGCTGTACGATTACATTATCGACACCTTTGCTCTGCAACAGGTAGCTGGCATGCTGACGCCGGCTGACGTTCAGGAAGTCGATGCCGCACTGGCCCAGGAGCGCATGCTCCGCCGCAGCGATTACGACGTGGAGTAAACCACTCTTTCATCATGTCGACCGTCGAACCGCCCCTGGAAACCAGCCTCAACCTGGAGACCGCTCGCATTCCCTGGCATGAACTGCAACGCTTTTTTGCCGCCGGGCGAGCCATTGCCGTTGCGCCGGAGCTGGATTTAATCAAGGTGGGGGCCGAGCTGGCCCGCGACAACAGCGGGCAGCTTCAACAATGGATGGAGCAGGGACACGTCGACGCCGTCAGTGATGAACAGGCACAAGCCTGGTTTGCGGCCAATAGCGAGGTATGGGCTCTGGTCATCCGGCCCTATGTGCTGGTGCAGAACGCCCTTTAGGATAGCAAGCGCTAGCCAGTGAAAAGAGCGCTTCAGTTTTTTCTCTTGTGCTGCTGTTCCCAGTTCTCCTGACGCTTACGCTCACTCTTGCGCAACAGGACATAGGTGGCACCGCTACTGCCGTGCTTCGGCGTTGCCGAGTGAAAGGCGAGCACTTCATGAAACTGTGGCAGCCAGTGCGCCACACAACTCTTGAGCAGGGCGGGACGCTCGCGACCGACCCCTTTACCATGGGTAATCAGCCCGCATCGAATGTCCTGCTCCATGCAGTCCCGGACAAACTGGAACACAGCCCGGCGAGCCTCTTCCACCGTCATTCTATGCAAGTCCAAACGGGCATCCACGGCGTATTTACCCAGCCTTAAATTGCGATAAACCCCGTTTTGCACCCCATCCTGTTTAAACGCCAGCACATCGTGTGGGTCCAGCGGCGGCACATAGTCGCCCGACAGGAAGTTCTTTTCTGAGGAAACCGCAGAGGCCGCCGCTGCTTCACGCCGTTGCGCCAGGGTGTCCTGCGAAGGCTGAGACGCCCCCAGAGGGACTCGGTGTTCATGCTTGATGGGCTTTACATCGTGCATTTCACGCTCAAATAGCGCCCAATCATCGTGTTTATCACTCATCATGATCGCTCCAGGAACCTGCATCGCGGACGACACATTACGCAGCGCAGTGTGTCGTCCGCCAACCACAAGCAAGCGCTAAGCACCGAATTAGCCGGTATTGCGCATGCCGGCTGAGATGCCCGCCATCGTTACCTTGAGCGCTCGCTCCAGATCGGGACTGATTTCCTGACTGTTGCGATAACGCTTGAGTAACTCGGCCTGCAGGTAGTTCAACGGATCAATGTAAGGTTTACGCACACTCAGGGCGCGCTGCAGCATCGGCTCATCGTTGAGCAGTTCGTCCTGACGCTTAATCCGGTTGATCAGCACTTCCAGAGCGCCCAGGTCCGCCCGTAACTGCTGTCCCAGGCCATGCAGTTCCTGCGGCACCAGCTCCCGCTCGTAATAGCTGCAAATCGGCAGATCCGCCTTGCCCACCACCATTTCCAGCAAATCCAGGAAGCTGGAGAAGAATGGCCAGTTTTCCAGCATATCGGTGAGGGTAGCGGGAGCGTTTTCCAGCGCATACTCCAGTGCCTGGCGGGCGCCGAGCCAGGAAGGCAGGTTCAAGCGTACCTGCATCCACGCAAAGACCCAGGGAATTGCCCGCAAACTGTCCACCCCGCCGGTCGCCTTACGCTTGGCCGGGCGACTGCCCAGCGCAAGCAGATTCAATTCCTGCTCTGGCGTCAGACTGCGGAAATAAGGAACAAATTGCGGATGACCGCGCACCACGGCACGATAGGCTTCCAGGCTGCTTTGCGCCATGCGCTCAATCAGTTCCCGCCACTCTGGCTGCGGGGCATCGTGCGGCATCAGGGTCGCACGCAACGTGGCCGAGACATAGGTCGAGAAGCTGCTGAATGCCACGCGCGGCTGGCCGAACTTGTAGCGAATCATCTCGCCCTGTTCGGTGACGCGGATATGGCCTTTCACCGAGCCGGGAGGCTGGGACGCCATGGCCTTCTCTACCGGGCCGCCACCGCGACCCACGGTACCGCCCCGACCGTGGAACAAGACCAGGTTAATGCCGTATTGCTCGGACAGTTCCACCAGTTTTTCCTGCGCTTTGTACTGCGCCCAGGTGGCGGCGAATTTGCCGGCATCTTTCGCCGAGTCGGAATAACCGATCATGACGGTTTGCTTATCGGAGGTATGCTCACGATACCAGGGGATTTGCCACAACCGGTCCATGACCTTCGGCGCGCGGTCCAGGTCGTCGAGCGTTTCAAACAGCGGGACCACAGGCATATTCCAGGTCATGCCGCATTCACGCAGGAACAACGCCACCACCAGTACATCGGAGGGTTGTTGTGCCATGGAAATCACGTAGTTGGAGAGCGTTTCCGGCGGCTCATCGGCGATAACACGGCAGGTGGCAAGCACCTCCTCCGTTTCCTCGCTCATCGGCCAGCGGGACGGCAGCAGCGGCCGCTTGTTTTCCAACTGCTCCAGAAGGAAAGACTGCCGGGCGTCTTCGTCCCATTCCTCGTAGCTGCCCAGGCCCAGATAACGGGTCAGTTCGTCCATCGCCTTGACATGACGCTCGCCGTCCTGCCGGACATCCAGCGGAACGAGATTGACACCAAAACTCTGTACCCGGCGAATGCTGTCCAGTACCGGACCGTTGGCAATATGCGGCAGACCCACTTCACGCAGTGAGTGGTAACACATCATCAGGGGGTCCAGCAGATCCTGCCGTTCGGTAATCACACGGCTGTCCCGCTCTGGATTGCGACCCTTGAGGCGAGCCTCCGTCCAGTCAAGGGTTGCCTGAAGGCGCTGGCGCAGTTCAGCCAAAAGATCGCGGTAGGGCGTACGACTTTCCGGGAAACGGGCCTGCAACGCCTCAGTGGCTTCGTGCATGCTCAGGTCATTACCCAGACTCTGGATATCTCTCAGATAGAGGTCCGCCGCCATCCAGCGGCCCAGCAACAGCACTTCGCGCGTCACATCGTGGGTGACATTCGGATTACCATCCCGATCACCGCCCATCCACGAGTAAAAGCTGAAGGGCTTCAACTCAATGGGCAGATTCAAATCAAAATGGCGGGCGCACAGGCGGTCCAGGTGGCGAATAAAGTCTGGCACGGCCTGCCAGAGGCTGTTCTCAATCACCGCGAAGCCCCATTTGGCTTCGTCCACCGCCGACGGACGCTCACTGCGAATCTCGTCGGTACTCCAGATTTCCTCCACCAAACGATGCAGGCGACCACGATGTTTATCCTGCTCATAGGTCAGCAGGCTGCCACTTTGGCGCTCATTGAGCGTGTGGACAATTTGATCGTACTTCCGAATCAGAGTTCGGCGGGTCACCTCAGTGGGGTGAGCGGTCAGAACCAGCTGAATGTTCAGGTCACCAATCACTTCCCCCAGGCGTTCGCGCCCATGGGTATCGGCCAATTCGAGCAACAGTTTTTTCAGACCGTCCTCAGGCTCGGCCTCGGCGCTGGAGGAGTACTCCTGATCGGCAATATTGGCCAGATTCAGGAATTGGTTAAACGCCCGCACAATCGGCAATACATCCTGGTCGTTCAACTCTCCCAGGCGCTCTACCAGCGGCGACGCATCTTCATCGTCACTCTGCTGAATCGCTTTGCCCAGTTGGCGAATGTCTTCGATTTTGTCGAACAGGGCTTGACCTTCGTGATCGCGAACGGTGTCACCCAGTAGTTCGCCCAGCAAGCGGACATTTTCCCGCAGCGTTTCGGGTAAAGCTTCCATAAAGCTACCTCCAGAATCGTCAGTGAGCCGGACATTCTATCGCAAAGTGACGCAGTCGACACATTCCCCACCGAATTTCCAGTGTTATCCACAGGCTGGCGGGTATCCACAAAATATGTGCAAAAGGGTGTGCATGATACCTGAGTAAGTGCTCGAAGGCCCGGCCAGAGCGGGCTGGCGGACAGGCGTTCAGTTTCTGCACAGCTCGGAAAAACGTCTCGACGACAAGGTCGTTCCGCCTCCGAGAATACTGTTATGATAAGCGCTTCCTAGTGACGACAGCCCTGTTTATGACACTTTTACTGATTTACGTTTTGGTCGCGCTGGCCATCTCTTTTCTTTGTTCAGTGGCCGAAGCGGTCCTGTTAAGCAGCTCTCCCGCCTATACCAGCCGTCTCAACCGTGAGGGAAAGCGTTCCGGACAACTGTTGAGCGAACTCAAGGAGAATATCGACCGACCGCTGGCCGCCATTCTGACATTGAATACCATCGCTCACACCGCTGGCGCGGCCGGTGCTGGCGCGCAGGCCACCGCCGTGTTTGGCAGTGCCTACCTCGGCGTATTCTCCGCCGTACTGACCTTATTAATCCTTATACTCTCCGAAATCGTCCCCAAAACCATCGGGGCGTTTTACTGGCGTTCTCTGGCACCCGTAACGGCCTATGCCTTGCATTACTTGATCAAGGTGCTCTATCCCTTTATCAAAATGTCTGAGTTCATCACTCGCCTGATCACCCGTGGACGGACCCAACCCGCGGGCTTCGACCGCGACGAGCTGACGGTTATGGCCGATCTCAGCTCCGAGGAGGGACACCTGGATGAGCAGGAGAGCCGCATGATGAAAAACGTTCTGCTGCTGCGCCATACACCCATTAAGGAAGCCATGACGCCACGCACCGTGCTGTTTACCGCCCCCGAGGACAGCACCATCGCCGAGTTTTTCGAGAGCCACCGCTCTGTTCCTTTTTCAAGAATCCCGGTTTACTGCGAAGATCAGGACAACGTCACAGGGGTGGTGCTGCTCAATGAGCTACTGATCGCCCAGGCTCGAGGGGAGCTGGACGCACCGCTGAAGCACTTTCGACGGAATATCCCCGCCCTGCTGGATAACATGCCACTGGCCCAGGCTTTGGAGGAGTTCTTAAGAGAGCAGACGCATATCATCCTGGTGGTCACCGAGTACGGTTCGGTCGTAGGCATCATTACTCTGGAAGACGTATTGGAAACGCTGCTAGGCCTGGAAATCGTCGACGAAAAGGATAAAACCCGCGACATGCAGGAACTGGCGAGACGCCGCTGGCGGCGCCAGGCCAAACGACTCGGGGTCCAGGTCGCCGAGGCTGAAGAAGCCACGGACGAGGAGGAAGCTCGGGAGGAAGGCGCCGATAGCCATAGGGGCGGCACCCGACGCCGCCGTTCCCGCTGAACCATGGAGGACAACGGGCTTTACAACTGACCCGCATCGAACGCCAATACGTCCCGGATGTGGGGTGCGCCGGTCAGACACATTAATAAGCGATCGACGCCCAACGCCACTCCGGCGCTGTCCGGCAGGCCGTGCGCCAGCGCCGCGACCAGTTTTTCATCGCACGGATAAATCGGCAGCTCCAGCGCGCGGCGCCGCGTCTGATCTGCCGCGAAGCGACGGCGCTGCTCTTGCGCATCCGTCAACTCCCAGTAGCCATTGGCCAATTCCATACCACCGATAAACGCTTCAAAACGGCGGGCCACAGTCTCCCCTTGATCGTCCACCCCCAGGCGGGCCAGCGCTGCCTGACTGCGAGGATAGTCGTAGACAAACGTCAGCCCGTCGCCGAGCGAGGTTTCCAGGACATGGGTTACCAGCAAGTCCAGCCAAAAGTCCCGGTCTTCATCCTCCGCCTCAATCGTAATTCGCTCCCGGGCCAGGGCGGCCAGCGTCTTCACACTGGCCGTATGCGGATCAATTCCCAGGCTGTTCTGAAACCACTGTCGGTAACTCAGATAAGAGACCGACAACCCCGGCATCAGCCCGGTCAACAAGTCAGCCACCTCCGACATTAACTGCCGATCATTCCAGCCGGGGCGATACCACTCCAACAAGGTAAATTCGGGGTTGTGTTTGCGCCCACACTCGCCATTGCGAAAGACTTTGCCCAGCGAATAGATGGCTCCTGCGCCAGCGGCCAGCAACCGTTTCATCGCAAACTCCGGCGAGGTTTGCAGATAAAACGTGCGGCCGCCACACTGAGCCGAGACAGAATCGATAAACGGATCGGTCACAGCCGCCGCCCCCATCACCGGAGCCTCGATCTCCAAGACTTCCCGCCCGGCAAAGAACATCCGGATCTGCGTATACAGCCGAGCGCGCGCACGCAGGGCTTCCAGGGAAGCGGACGGTTGCCAGTCGATCATGACAGTACCCGAAGAAATGAAAAGGAAGCAGATTGAGGGGTCGATGAAAAGTAAATCGCCCGGCGGGAACCGGGCGATGACAGCGCGTGAATTAGTCTTTCGCGCGCCCGAGATACTCGCCGTTACGCGTGTCCACACGCACCACGTCGCCCACGTTCATAAACAGCGGGACTTTAACCACGGCGCCCGTGCTCAGGGTGGCGGGCTTGGTGCCCCCTTGAGCGGTATCCCCTTTAAGGCCGGGGTCGGTTTCCACCACTTCCAGCTCGACGTGGTTCGGGGGAGTGACGGCCAAAGGAGCGCCGTTAAACAGCGTAATGACACATTTGTCCTGTTCTTTAAGCCATTTGGCCGCATCACCCACGGCTTTTTGATCCGCCTGGTGTTGCTCAAAGGTGCTGGGTTCCATAAAGTGCCAGAATTCGCCGTCGGTATAGAGGTACTCCATTTCCGACTCGCTCACATCCGCCCCTTCCAGGTTTTCGCTGCCGCGGAAGGTTCGCTCCCAGACTCGCCCCGTTTTGAGGTTGCGGAGCTTAACGCGATTAAAGGCTTGCCCCTTGCCCGGCTTTACCAGCTCATTTTCCACGATGTTACAAGGGTCGCCATCGAGCATGACTTTCAGACCGACGCGGAAATCATTGATAGAATAGGTGGCCATTACGCCCTCTCGTTTCTTTTGTGTAGATGATAAAAGGCGCCCATGATACATCGAACTGCGGTCACTTGGCAGGCCCCCCGCTGGCAAACCGAGCTGGCCGACATCATCCGCTCCCCGGAAGAGCTGTTTGCTCTGCTGGAACTGGATAAGGGTCTGCTGCCCGCCGCTCTGGCTGCCAGCGACGATTTTTCCCTGAGGGTGCCGCGAGCCTATGCGTCGCGCATTCGCAAAGGCGACCCCGACGATCCGTTGTTACGGCAGGTTTTGCCCATTGGCGACGAACTGCAGGCCGTACCCGGCTATAGTCACGATCCGCTGGGCGAGGCCGAGGCCAACCCGCATCCGGGACTGGTTCACAAGTACCACGGTCGCGTCCTGTTAATCGTCTCCGGTGGCTGCGCCATTAACTGCCGCTACTGTTTTCGCCGACACTTTCCCTATGGCGAGAACAACCCGGGACGCGCCCGGTGGCAGACGGCCCTGGATTACATCGCCGCTGACGACTCCATTACGGAGGTAATCTACAGCGGCGGCGATCCCCTGAACGCACCGGATCGCCAGTTGCACTGGCTGACCGAGCGGGTGGCCGCCATCCCTCATATCCGACGACTTCGCATCCACACACGTCTGCCGGTTGTGCTCCCCAACCGCATTGATACCGACTGCCTGCGCTGGTTATGCGATCACCGCTTGCAGACTAGCCTGGTGATTCACAGCAACCACGCCCAGGAGCTGGACTATACGGTCGGCGAGGCGCTGGCACGCTTGCGCAACGCGGGCATCACCCTGCTGAATCAGGCGGTACTGCTGCGCGGCGTTAACGACAGCCAGCAGGCACTCACCGCGCTCAGCGAGCGCCTGTTTGAACTGGGAGCACTCCCTTATTATTTACATTTGCTCGACCCGGTGACCGGTGCCCATCATTTCAACGTGCCCGAACAAGAGGCCGTTTTACTGCACCAGAAACTTCGGGAAACCTTACCCGGGTATCTGGTGCCCAAGCTGGTACGCGAGATTGCCGGCGAGCCCAGCAAGACCCCGGTGAGCTGAGCATCAATCTGCTATAGTCAGGGCAAAAGTCAGGGCAACCCGCTCTCGGACGGCCCGTTACCACTCAGGACCCGGAATGACTGACGACACAACGCGCGCATTGCTTAGCCGTCTGAAAGTGCCGCTCCAGGATCTCGACGGTTTGTCCTTTTGCGCGACCAAGTCCGCCGCCGTAGCGCAGTGGGTAGGCTCGCTGCCCATGACTCGCATCAGCTACGTGAGCAGTCTGCTTTACAAAGCATTGCCAGAGGTTGGTCGCCTGAAAGATCTCGGTGCTTCTACCCGACTGAACATTCTGGAAGCCCTCTATCCCGCCGTGCAGCAAACCATCGCCGGGCTCTCCCCACAGTTCCTCAATCAGCCCATGATTCTGCCGGACACCGCCCGCAAAGCGGCCACGGTGGCGCAAGCGCTGCAAAAGCACCTTACCAACGCTTATCTCGGCGCCCTGTTCGACCTCGAACAGCAAACGACCTCTTCGGAAGCAATTCAGGCACACCGCGCCCTCGCGCTGTACCGGGCAATGAACGGCCTGGGTTTACTGCTGTTGCGCAGCTACCAGCTATATACGCCAGTGCCCAGCCGTCTCTGGCTGGAGCTGCATACCCTGTACCGGCTGGCCGAGCAATGGCAGGTATGTCATCAACCGCCCGAGCCCGCCGAACCGCCACTGACGACGATTCAAGAGGTTTACCAGCGCCTGCTGTTACTCGCGTGCGGTCGGCCTAACCAATTGCGTCAAACCGAAGTCAGCCAGATGTATGAAGCGCTGGGCGAACTGGCTCCTCTGGCCCGGATGGTGGCCTACCAAAGCCATCAACTGGACAATCTGTTCGCGGTGATGCTCGATAACGACAGTGCACCGCTGTACAAATCCCGCATGCCGGAAACGCCCGGCGGCACACTTCGGGAGTTGGATACCGGGCCGGTGGTAGCGGCGCTCGATGAGGCTCGCGCCGCACTGGGAACCCGCACAGCGAGCACCCGGGACCGATTTGGTTTAAGCGTCGCCCTTAACGAGCATCTCAGTCGTGCCTGGCTTCTCTTAGCCCAACGCAGCTTCGAGCGACGCCCCGGCAAAGGCAACATGACAGTCACCATCGGCCTGCTCAACCTGCACTTTCATCTCGCCGGAGGCCAGCCATTTAAACTGTTTTTGAACCAGACCGATCAAGTCGAAGAAAGCCCCATGGGCGCACTGTTCAAAGGACAGGCGCCAACCGAGGCCCCGGAGGCTCCCGACCCCTGGGGGTTAGCTTTTGATGCCGGAGGCAGCCGACTCGCGGGCGAAAAATTAGCCACCTTCAATATTGAACAGAACATCCGCCACCGACAGCAGCAAGACTACCGGGGGGATCACCCGACCCATGAGGTTCCCATCGTCGACACCAGCCCTGGCGGCTACTGCGTGGAATGGCCCCATCCCCTGCCTCCCCAGCTGAAAGCCGGAGAAATTCTGGGCATGAAAGAGGAGGGACGCCACACCTGGAATATCGGAGTGATCCGCTGGGTGCAGCAGGGCCGTACCAGCACCGCCATTGGCCTTCAAACCCTGTCCCCACGCGCTACGCCTCTGGCAGCGGCGGTCACCTATAAAGCCGGAGAAACATCGGAATTTCTGAGGGCGCTGGAGTTACCGGGCCTGAAAGCCGTGAACCAGCCCCCCACACTGATTACCAACGCGGTCACTTTCCATGAATACTGCAAAGTGCGACTGTATCGTCGCAACAGCGGACAACGCGAAGAAAACACCAAAACCCAAACGCTGGTACAACTGACCCGACGGCGATTTGCCACGGGGGCCATCAGTCAGTTCGAATACCGAGAACTGGTGCATCCCGGATCGGAGAGCTGACCCAAGCGCTTCGGCGAGGGATAGATCACAATTCAGGGGCAAGCCTTGAGTTAATGGCGCAATTTTCATTATAGCGATTGAGGAAGCCCGGTTATCGGTTACTATAGCCAACAGCAGTAACAAGGAGCCTGAACACCCCCTCCCACTATTTGGGGAAATACATCGGCCTGTGAGGATCCCCCAACCGGCCCCTCATCAGCCAAAGCTAATGAATTTCTATGGACCCCGATAATACTATTCGTTTGCTGATCCTGAACGACTCCGAACAGGAGGCCGAACGTCTTATCAGCATGTTACGCAATGCCGGCCTCCCCAATCGAGCCCAGCATGTGGACGGTGAGGACCGCCTCGACAAATTGCTTCAGGAGCAAACCTGGGATTTGCTGATTGGCCATGAGGCCACCACATCCATTGCTCCGGAAGCGGCGATTCGCCGGATTCGACGGCTTAACCGCGATGTGCCCGTCATACTGCTCACGGACGATGAAACCGGAACCTCGGTGGTCGAAGGCTTGAAACTTGGCGCAGCCGATGTCGTACCGCTGGATGAAGATCAGCATCTGCTCCTGGTTATTCAACGGGAGATGGAAAACCGCGAGCACCGCCAACTGCGCCGCCTGGCTGACCGGCGCTTTCGCGAAGCCGAACGCCGCAGCCAGGCGCTGCTCGACAGCTCCAGGGATGCCATCGCCTATGTACAGGACGGGCTTTACCTTTACGCCAACGAATCGTTTGCCGAGCTATTCGGCTACAGTGATCGCGACGACATTGACTGTCTGCCAATCATGGATATGGTGGCCAATAAAAGCCAGGATTCCCTCAAACAGTTTTTGAAGGAATTCACGCTAAAAGGCGACGAGGTAGAAACCACCAAACTGGAGTTCGACGGACTCAAACAAAACGGTGAAGTGGCTCGGATCAACCTTGAGGTCTCCCGAGCGACGTACGACGAAGAAGCCTGCATTCAGTTTCTGGCCCGGGCTGGCGTTACCGAAACCAGCGCCGAGCTCGAAGCTCAGATCGCTCAAGTGAAATGGCAGGATCTGGCCACCGGTCTCTACAATCGTCAGTATTTGATGAACCATCTCGAAGCACTGTTAAGCAAGGGCAACAATGCCACTGAAGGCAGCCTGATCCATATCGATTTCGACAACTACAGCGAGCAAGTGCAATCCGCTTTTGGCGTGGCCAATGCGGACCTGGCTCTGAGTGACCTGGCCGCGCTGTTGCGCACGCACAGCAACGACGATGAAGTGCTGGCACGTTTTGGCGACAATGCCTTCGCCCTGCTGATTCCCGCCTGCAAACCCGGTGTGGCCCTGCAACGTGCCGAATCGATCCGACGCGCCTTGGAAGAACATATCATCGACATTGACGACACCACCACCCAGCTCACCGCCAGCGTCGGTGTGGCGTTGATTAACGACACCAGTTCCTCTCCTAACGCGGTGATCGAACAGGGTATCAGCGCGGCGGAGCAGGCGCGCCGCGAACATTCCGGCAACGCCGTCCACTTGTATGAGCCCGATATGACCGCCGATGAGCGGCGCGAGCGCGATATTAAAGCCGAGGTTCAGAACGCCCTCGACAACGACCGCTTCCGCCTGCTGTTCCAACCCATTATCAATTTGCGCGGATCGGACAACGAATACTACGAAGTATTACTGCGCCTGCTGAACGAGGACGATCAGGAGGTCTCGCCGAAAGAGTTTCTGGCCACAGCCGCGAAGATGAAAGTCAGTCACAAAATTGATCGCTGGGTCATTCTTGAATCGATTAAAATGCTGGCCGAGCACCGCGCAAAAGGCAACCAGAACACCCGCCTGATCATTAACCTGAGCAACCACTCGCTGTGCGATGAAAGCCTGCCCCCCTGGCTCGGTGTCGCGTTCAAAGCGGCCAAGCTACCGAGCGATGCCATCGTCTTCCAGGCCAATGAAGCCGATATCACCAACCACTTGAACGCCGCCAAGGCCTTCGCGCAGAACCTGCAGAAACTCAAAAGCGGGCTGAGCGTCACTGGCTTTGGCTGCTCGCTCAACCCGTTCAATGTGTTCAAGCACGTACCATTGAGCTTTGTGAAAGTGGACGGATCTTTTACGCAGGACATTCAGAAGAACAACGAAAAGCCGGACGCCCTGGTGGAGCTGATCAAACAGTTGCACGAAGAGAACGTGACCACCATTGTGCCCTTTGTGGAAAACGCCAGCGTCCTGGCCACGCTGTGGCAGGCCGGCGTTCACTACATTCAGGGTTATTATTTGCAGGAGCCGAGCCGTTCAATGGACTATGATTTCAACATGGAAAGCTAAGCGGTCACAAAAAGCTAAACGGTCACAAAAGGTGAGTGCGACTGCCCGCTGTCCACGAAGCGGGCATTTCGCCATTCGGTTACGACAGATCCCCGTGCTCACGATCACGGAAACCCAGCAAATACAAAATCGCATCCAGACCCAGAGTGGAAATCGCATGCTCGGCTGACGCTTTCACCAGTGGCTTGGCACGAAAGGCAATCCCCAGACCAGCGGCATTGAGCATCGGCAAATCATTCGCGCCATCGCCCACGGCAATCACTTGCTCCGTCGTAATGCCTTCTTGCCGGGCCAGTTGTTGGAGTAATTCCGCCTTGCGCGCGCCATCCACCACCTCGCCCGCCACCTGGCCAGTGACCAGACCGTCTTCGACCTGCAGTTGGTTAGCGTACACGTAATCAATGCCCAACCGCTGCTGCAAATAACGGCCAAAATACTCAAAGCCACCCGAGAGAATGGCGGTCTTGTAGCCGAGCTTTTTCAGCGTGGCGATCAACTTTTCGGCCCCTTCGGTCAGGCGCAGGTTAGCCGCGATGCCCTCCAGCACGGACTCATCCAGCCCTTTCAATAGGGCGAGACGTTGCGCAAAACTCTGTTTGAAATCCAGCTCTCCGCGCATGGCGGCTTCCGTAATCGCCACCACTTCATCTCCCACGCCAGCGGCCTTGGCCAGCTCATCAATCACCTCCGCCTCAATCAGCGTGGAATCCATATCGAAACACACCAGACGCCGGTTGCGACGATAGGGGGTGTCCTTCTGGAACGCGATATCAATCTCCAGCCGCGTGGACAACTCCATCAAATCCGCCCGCAAATCCTGAGCGTTGGCGGGTGCGCCGCGCACCGAGAACTCCACACAGGCACTACTGTGCCGATCCAGCGCCTCCAGAGGCACCCGGCCGGACAGACGATTGATGTGATCGATATTCAAGCCGTGACGAACCGTCACCGCCGTCACTTCGGAAATCTGTTCCGCCGTCACCTGGCGCGAAAGCAAGGTGACAATATGACGGGGCTTCCCCTGTTGCTCCACCCACTCCCGGTAGCGTTCACGAGCCACCGGCTCAAACCGCACTCGCACGGCCAGCTCATCGGCCACCGCACCCAGGGCATCCTCCAGCTGCTCGCGCGAGACTCGCTCTACATCGAGTGCCACCAGCATGCCCAACGCCAGGTCATCGTGAATCACCGCCTGGCCAATATCCAGGATGACGGCCCCGTGGCGAGCCAGCTCAGACGTCAGGGAGGAGGTGACACCGGGCTTGTCATCCCCAAACACATTGATCAGCAGAATGTCTTTCACGTGGCTCCTGTGTATGGCCAGATCGGCCAATAACCGCAAATAGTGGAAAGGTTGCGCACGGCGCTGCGCGGTGCGGCGGGAATTATACCGTTTCCACCCAATCGCTGGCCATGTGCGCTGCGTGGTGGAATCTCTACCACAAGCCAACGTAAAATACGTGGCGTTGCGCACCTCATCAATTGCGCCAATCGCTGAGCCGGGCATTACCGCTCTTCGGCCACCGCTTTGACACCCCTTACCACAGGCCAATGAATGACGCTGCTCACCCGACTGACACCCCACCGGCAACCGCTCTGTGCCAGCACCCTGATCCTGATCGTCGCGCTGTGCGCCTCGGCCCTGCATTTATGGAGCAGCCTGGACACCCGCTACACTCAGCTTGATCAATTTGGTCAGACGCTGGCCGACAGCGCCGCCCAGCGCGCCGTGGACGCAACCATCAGCCAGGACATGATCAGTCTGCAAGTGGTTCTTCAGGAACTGACCCGTCACCCACAGGTGCTGGGTGCGACCGTGCACGACGTGGAAAACCGGCTGCTGGTGCAAAGCGGCTTTTCTCCCAGCGAACGGGACCGGGATTACCATCACTACTCGGCTCCGGTGGCCCTGGCCGATAATATTGCCGGCCACCTTCAGGTCATACTTGCTCCGCCCCGCCTGGGAGCCAGCGACTACCAACTGCTTGCACTGCTTTGGCTGGTGACGGTCATAGCCGCGCTGATTCCATGGTGGCCACGCCTGCGTGAAAGTGAAGGGCAGGTCCGCCCCCCGCTTTCGCCACCGACGGAAAAGACGGGCGAATCCGACACCGATTCGGCCGCGCCGGAGGAGCCCGCCTTTGACCCCGTGGCGCTGCGCTTACAGCTAGACCTGACCAACCTGCACGAACTCGGAGAGCGAATCAACCAGCGAAGCTTCGAGCAACAGTTGGAGCAGTTCCAGCACCAGCTACGCAATATTTTGTCGCTCTATGGAGGCCAATGGATCGCCATGGTGGACCAGACCCTGTTGGTGGATTTCCAAGGGGAAAGCCATAGCGATTGTGCGTTCCGGGCCCTGTGCAGTGCCCAACTGCTGAGCGAACTCTCCCACCTGAACCCCGGGCCACGGCTGAAACTGCGCACCAGAATTTACGCGCGCGCGCCTTCGTCGGCGCCAGCGCTCTGCTCCGACTTTTACTATCAGCACCGCGAGCTGCAACCCCCGGCACAGGGCATTGAAATTGATCCTCAGTTGATTGACGAGGCGCTGCAAGACCATCTGGATATGGACACCAAGAGCGGCGTGCTGATTGCCGTCAAAGCGCCCTATCGCCAATTGCTGGACCGGCAGCAGGAACAGTTGCAGGCTTTAACAACGCCCGTTCGAGACTGAACGAGCGCACCCGACGGTCACCAATCCTTAACAAGTCTGTCACCAGATCGTCACGCCCCGACTCTAGCCTCGGCCTCATGCACAGGCCGAGGTGACCACCATGCTCGATATCGAACAATCCCTGAATCACAAATTCCCACGCTTTGCCCGCAGCGCCCCACTACTGCGCAGGCCGACCCTGAGTCTGCTGCGCAAGCTGGCTCACGAAAACACCATCAACCAGTTTCTCTCCGAGCATCAGACCGCTCAAGGCATTGATTTCATTGAGCGCATTTTCGACCACTTCAATTTTAACTACAGCGTTGCCCAGCGCGAACGCGACAATATTCCCGCCGAAGGACGCGTGGTGATTGTGGCCAATCACCCCATTGGCTCCCTCGATGGTCTGGCACTGATTCATCTGGTCAGTCAGGTGCGCCCCGATGTCAAAATCATCGCCAACGATCTGCTCAACGCGTTCGCACCACTGCGCGAGCTACTGCTTCCTCTGGATAATATGACCGGGCGGGCCTATCGCCAAAGCTACAAACGCATTATCAACGCACTGCACGATGAACAAGCGGTGATCGTGTTCCCGGCGGGCGAAGTCTCCCGGGCACGCCCCACCGGCATCAAAGACGGCACCTGGCGCTCGGGCTTTTTGCACTTTGCCCGCAAGACCCAGTCGCCGCTGCTGCCGGTTTTCATCCAGGCCAAGAATTCCTGGTTGTTCTACAGCGCCTCTGCGGTATTCAAACCGCTGGCGACCGCCTTGCTCGCCCACGAGATGTTCAACAAGCGCTCGGCAGAAATTCGCTTCCGCGTAGGCGAAACCATTCCCGCCCGGGCGCTGGAAGCCAAAAACCTCGCAGACAAGGCGTTGACCCAGCGCCTGAAAAAGCATGTGTATAAATTAGGACGCGGCAAGAAAACCCTGTTCGTCACCGAAAAAACCATCGCGCACCCCGAGCACCCCAATCGACTCCAGCAGGAGCTGGCCAGTGCCGAACGGCTGGGAGAAACCCGCGACGGCCAAACCATCTATCTGTGCCAGTGGGAGCAACATCCGACAGTACTGCGAGAACTGGGACGGCTGCGCGAAACCGCCTTTCGCAAGGTGGGCGAAGGCACCGGGCGCCGGCGCGATCTGGACCGCTACGACGAACACTACCAGCACCTCGTTCTTTGGGATTCCAAGCGGCTCGCCATTGCCGGGGCCTACCGCATCGGCGTTACTCGCGAACTGGTCGCCCGCCAGGGGCTGGACGGGTTGTACTCCGCCGAGCTGTTCCACCTCAAACCCGCGCTGCGCCCCTATCTGGACAGTGCGCTGGAACTGGGCCGGAGCTTCGTTAACCCCGACTACTGGGGCAAGGCCAGCCTGGACTATCTGTGGCAGGGTCTCGGCGCTTACCTGAATCACCACCCCGACATTCGCTACTTAATGGGAGCCGTCAGCCTGAGCGCCGACTACCCCAGGCCATTGCGCGACTGGCTGGTGGTTTTTCATCAGCGTTTTTACGCCCGACCGGAAACGCTTGCAGCGGCCCGCCACCCTTACCTGATCGAACCGGAGACGCGCATGGCCATGAATGGCGTGTTTGCCTCGCTCGATCGCGACACGGGTTACGCACAGTTACAAGCCCGGTTTCGCGAGAGCGCTCAGAATTTGCCGGTCATGTTCAAACACTACCCGGCGCTGTTTGAAGACAACGGCTACCATTTGCTCGCGTTCAGTGTCGACTCCGACTTCGGAGAATGTCTGGACGGCCTGTTTTTGGCCGATCTGGACGCCATGAAACCCGCCAAGAGAAAGCGATATTTGCAAACACGTCACAACGGGCTATAGTGATCCGCCCTCCCCCGGCGGACACTGAGTTCCCCGCCTGGGGCGGCTGAAGTAACCCGCCTGGGGCGACTGAAACTAAAAGGAGCGCACGGTTTGAAAATCTGGGTAGATGCGGACGCCTGTCCCGTTGCCATCAAAGACATTTTGTACAGGGCCGCCACGCGCACCGAAACCGAAGTCACCCTGGTCGCCAATCAATACCTGAAAACACCGCCGTCCAAATATATTGCGCTGGTTCAGGTCCCGAAGGGGTTTGATGTCGCCGACAACGAAATTGTCCAACGCAGTGAACCCGGTGACCTGGTCATCACCAGTGACATTCCCCTGGCCGACGAAGTCATCAGCAAGGGATGCCTGGCGCTGAGTCCGAGAGGCGAGTTGTTCAGCAAGGAGAACATCAAGTCCCGGCTGAACATCAGGGATTTCCTGGATACTCTGCGCAGCAGCGGCATCCAAAGCGGCGGCCCCTCCGCCTTAACCGCCGCCGAAAAACAGACCTTCGGCAACCAGCTTGACCGTTGGCTGCAAAAAAGAAGCCGCCTGCAGTAAACACCTCATCTACTCCCCGGTCCCGTGAACGCGTACACTGAGCGTTTTACGAGACAGAGTTTTCCCGACCTATGCATATTCACATCCTCGGCATTTGCGGTACGTTCATGGGCAGCCTGGCGCTTCTGGCGCGAGAACTCGGTCATCAGGTGACCGGCAGCGACACCAATGTCTACCCGCCCATGAGCACCCAACTGGCCAATGCCGGTATCGACTTGATGGAGGGCTACCACTCGGACCATTTGGAGCCCGCGCCGGATCTGGTCGTGATTGGCAATGCCATGAGCCGGGGCAATCCTGAAGTGGAAGCCGTGCTGGACCGGGGGCTGGCCTACACCTCGGGGCCGGAGTGGTTGCGCGAGCAGGTACTGCCCGGCAAGTGGGTCCTGGCCGTATCGGGCACCCACGGCAAAACCACCACCGCCAGCATGCTCGCCTGGATTCTTGAAGACGCCAATATGGCACCGGGGTTCCTGATTGGCGGGGTCACCCAGAACTTTCCGCATTCGGCCCGCCTGGGGGAAACGCCGTTTTTTGTGGTGGAAGCCGATGAGTACGACAGCGCATTTTTCGACAAACGCTCGAAGTTTGTTCACTACCGGCCTCGTACTCTGATCATCAACAATCTGGAGTTCGACCACGCCGATATTTTCCCGGACCTTGCCGCCATCCAGCGTCAGTTCCACCACCTGGTGCGCACGGTGCCCGCCTCAGGACTGATTATCAGTCCCGCTGGAGTCCCAGCGATTGAGGACACCCTGGAACAAGGCTGTTGGACACCGCGTCAAACACTCGGTGATGGTGGCGAATGGCAGGCGCACCTGCTTCAGACTGACGGCAGCGTCTTCGATGTCATTCACGAAGGCAAAACCGTCGCTCGGGTCGAGTGGCCCCTGACCGGACAACACAACGTGATGAACGGCCTCGCCGCTCTGGCAGCGGCCCGGCATGTTGGCGTCACGCCGGAAGTGGGCGCCGAGGCACTGGCACGCTTCCGGGGCGTTAAACGGCGCATGGAGTGCCTGGCGGATGTCCACGGCATTCGGGTCTACGACGATTTCGCCCATCACCCCACGGCCATCAAAACGACACTGGCCGGTTTGCGCGCCCGGGTCGGCGATGAAAAAATCGTGGCGCTGATCGAACCCCGCTCCAATACGATGCGCATGGGTGTACACAGGGATGCACTGCAAAACGCCTTCAGTGATGCCGATGCCGTCCTGTGGTATCAGCCAGAAGACAGCGGCTGGGACCTTGAAGCGCTGGTCAACCACAGCCCGGTGCCCGCGCAAATCGAGCACAGCATTGAGGAAATGATCCACGCCGCGCTGACGCTGGCCGAAAATGGCAGTCACCTGGTCATTATGAGCAACGGCGGCTTTGGCGGCATCCACAAACAGCTGGTCGATCAGTTGAATCGACACGCGCTATAACATTACGTACTTTAACGTTGCGTTAATAAGACCGTCACAGAGGAGCTTCCATGGACTTTGACCGCACGATTACTCTGGCGATGACCGGCGCTTCTGGCGCTCAGTACGGACTGCGTCTGCTGCAAAGCCTGCTGGCGGCGGAATGCCGGGTGTATCTGCTGCTCTCCGGCGCCGCCGAGGTGGTGATTCGCACGGAAACCAACCTTGAGTTGCCCGATACGCTTGAGGAACAGCAACTGATGCTGAGCCAGACGTTCAGCGCCGAAGACGACCAGCTCCAGATTTTCGGCCGCGAGGACTGGTTTTCACCCGTAGCCTCGGGCTCCAGCTCCCCGCATTCCATGGTCATCTGTCCGGCCAGCGGAGGAACGCTGTCGTCCATCGCGCACGGTGCCAGCAACAACCTGATCGAGCGCGCGGCCGATGTGGCGCTCAAAGAGCGTCGCCAGCTGATTCTGGTACCCCGGGAAACACCCTACTCGGAAATTCATCTGGAGAATATGCTCAAACTGACCCGAATGGGCGCTCTGATCTTACCCGCCAGCCCCGGTTTCTATATGCAACCGGATCGTGTGGAGCAGTTGGTGGACTTTGTCGTGGCGCGTGTGCTGGATCAACTGGGCATCGAGCAGGATTTAATGCCACGCTGGGGCGAAGACTAGCGCCCGGCAATACCATGCGCCGTTCAACAGTAGCGGCGGATGAGATGCAGCGTTTTCTCCAGGGCTCCGCGGTTGGCTTCCGCCACTTCGCGAGCCGCCTGACCGCGAATCTCCCGCAACGCTTCGATACCGAGCAGTTCCAGCACCGCCTCAGCCAGACTCCCGGAGTCTTCCACAACTTTCAGCGCACCCGCCTCACCAAGCAGTGCCGCCACCTCTGAAAAATTGAACAGGTGCGGCCCGCTCAACAGTGGCAAGCCCCACGCGGCAGGCTCAATCAGGTTGTGCCCTCCATTGGGCACCAGGGAGCCGCCCACAAACGCCAGGTCGCTGGCGCCATACATCGTCAACATTTCGCCCATCACATCCCCCAACACCACATCCGTGGCGCCGGTGACCGTTTCCTGGGATGAGCGCCGAGCCATTCGCAGACCGCGCACTTTCACCAAATCACCCACTGCGGCGAACCGTTCCGGGTGACGCGGCACCAGCACCAGCAACGGACGGTCCGCCATTTGCTCACGCACCTTGTCCCAAGCTTCCAGAATCACCTCGTCTTCACCACGGTGCGTGCTGGCAGCGATGCACACTTTGCGCTCTGACTCGCCTACCCAGGTGCGGCGCAACATCGCCGCTCGTTGCCGGGCGCTGTCATCCAGCGTGAGATCAAACTTGATATTGCCCGTAATATGAGTGGCTTCCGGGCGCAGCCCCAGCCGTTGAAAGCGCTCGGCGTCATCGCGGCTCTGAATACCCGCTTCACTCAAACGCTGCAACATCGCCCGGCTGAGCCCCGCGAAGCGCTGATAGCGCCGGGCCGAACGAGCCGAGAGACGGCCATTAATCAAGATCGTCGGGATTTCCCGGCGGTGGCAGGCCGCCACAACGTTGGGCCACAGCTCCGTCTCCATCAACAACAACACCCGGGGCTGCACCCGTGCCAGAAAGCGGGCCACACTGCCGGGCAAATCAAACGGCATATAGCAGTGGGCCACCGAATCGCCAAACAGGGACACTACCCGGTCAGCGCCGGTCGGCGTCGTGGTGGTCAACAGCAACATCAGACTTTCATCCTGACGCAACGCCCGCACCAGCGGCGCGGCGGCCAGCACCTCCCCCACCGAGGCGGTGTGCAGCCAGATCAGCGTGCGCCCCTCAGTACCAGGCGGCTCCACGGCACCAAACCGCTCCTTCCAGCGTTGTCCCCAACCCGCGTTGGCGCGCGCCAGCCAACGCAGTCGCAGCAGCAACAGCGGCAGTAATGCGTACCACATCAGGGAATATAACCAGCGCATGAGAACCTTCTTGTTGAGCGTTTGGAACACAATCAGCGGAGCGACAGCATACCATCAACAACCGTGGATTGACCGTGACGACGATACCTCTGGCCTGCTACACTTTCGGGCCGGCTGTTTCACTAGGGTATTCGCACACGTCATGAGCACCTCCCGTTCCTCAAACCGTTTTCTGGACCAGGTAAAATGGGATGCCAACGGCCTGGCACCCGCCATCGCTCAGGATGCCGACACAGGGCGTGTGCTGATGATGGCCTGGATGAATCGCGAAGCCCTCGCGCTGAGCGCCCAGGAAGGCCGGGCCATCTACTGGTCGCGTTCGCGCCACCAGTTATGGCGCAAAGGGGAAACCTCCGGCCATGTGCAGGAGCTGGCCGGCATTTTTCTGGATTGCGACGCTGATGTGATACTGCTGAAAGTTCGCCAGCTGGGCGGTATCGCTTGTCACACCGGGCGGGAATCCTGCTTTTTTCGTGAGCTTAAGGGCGAGCAATGGGAAACCATTGATCCCGTACTGAAAGACCCCAAAGAGATTTACTGAGGCACACGCCTCTGCACAGAGTCCCGGAGCGATACCCATTATGCAACCTCACGATGTGTTGACCGAGCTGACCCGCGTACTCGAAGCCCGTAAACAGGCGGCGGATGCCGAGGCTTCCTATGTGGCCAGTCTGCACGCCAAGGGCCTGAACAAGATTCTTGAAAAAGTCGGGGAAGAGTGCACCGAAACCCTACTGGCGGCCAAAGACGCGGAAAACAGCGGCGATCACCGGGCGCTGATCAGCGAAACCGCTGATCTGTGGTTCCACACACTGGTCATGCTGTCGCATTTGGGCGAAAATGCCGACGCGGTCCTGGCCGAGCTGGCCGGTCGGTTCGATTTATCCGGCCACGAGGAAAAAGCGGCCCGCCCGCACAATCGCTAGTCGAGGGTGCTAGTCGAGAAAGAACATACCCGCGGGGCACGCCCGGAAATACGGAGCAGCGCCCCAACACAGTATTCAAGAGGATAGAGTTATGGGATTCGGTGGCATTGGCATTTGGCAGCTCCTTATCATTCTCGCCATTGTGGTTCTGTTGTTTGGCACCAAGCGCCTGAGCAGCATCGGCAGCGACCTGGGCAAAGCGATCAAAGGTTTTAAAAAATCCGTAAAGGACGATGACGAAGACCGGGACGACAAGAACCCGGATGAGGCGACCGAGCGCAACGTCGAAGACAAAACTGACAGTGACAATGTGCATCACGCCCAGAAGGAAAAAGCTTCAACCGACGAGAAGCCCGGCCAGTAAAACCAGGCTTGCACCCGAGTTACGCGTCCGGAGACACCTGAGTGTTCGATATCGGTTTTTTTGAGCTGTTGGTGATCGCCATTGTCGGCCTAATCGTGATCGGCCCCGAGCGCCTGCCCGAGGCAGCGCGCGCTGTCGGTCTGTGGATTGGCCGACTCAAGCGCAGCCTTCGCGAAACCCGCAGCGAACTGGAACGCCAGATCGGCGCCGACGATATCCGCCGTCAACTGCACAACGAGGAAGTGATGCGCAGCCTGGAAGCGACACGCCGACAAGTCCAGCAAGCCGTGGAAGACGGCACCAAACTGCCCGCTGCCCCGACGAACCACAATGCGCCAACAGGCTCGGAAGCAGACAACGGCCTGGAACCGCCAGCCGCGTCCGAAAACGCACCGGATGCTTCCAGCGCCCATTCCGAAGACGACTCTTCTACGCCCCCAACCCAACCCAGGCCTTGAGCACCCGTATGAGTCAGTCTTCTAACGATCAAGAACTCCCGCTGGTCCAACACCTGATCGAGCTGCGCAACCGGCTGTTGCGCATTATCCTGATCGTGCTGGCGATTTTCCTGGCGCTGTTCTATTTCGCGAATGACATCTACACACTGACGGCCGCACCGCTGCAGAAATTCTTGCCGGAATCCGCCGGTATGATCGCCACTGATGTGGCTTCACCGTTTCTTACTCCGTTCAAACTCACACTGTTTGTCTCTGTTCTGCTGGCCGCACCGTTTATCCTGCATCAAATCTGGGCGTTCATCGCGCCGGGTTTGTATAAACATGAAAAGCGCCTCGCCGTGCCGCTTTTAATCTCAAGTATCCTGCTGTTCTATGGCGGCATGGCGTTCGCTTACTTCGTCGTTTTCCCACTCATTTTCGGCTTCTTCACCAGCGTGGGGCCGGAAGGCGTGGCGGTCATGACGGATATCAGCAAATATCTGGACTTCGTCCTTAAACTGTTCTTTGCCTTCGGCGTTGCCTTTGAAATCCCGATTGCCACCATTCTGATGATTCACGCCGGCATCATCACGCCCGACGGCATTTCCAAAAAGCGTCCCTATGTCGTGGTGGGTTGTTTTGTGTTGGGCATGATCCTGACCCCGCCGGATATCATTTCCCAGACCTTGTTGGCAGTGCCCATGTGGCTGCTTTTCGAAGCGGGCGTCTTTTTTGGACGCATGGTGTATCGGCGTGACCGGCAACGCGAGGAAGAAGACGAGCAATCGCTTTAACCCCCCGCTAACTTAAACGGTTTTCGACGCAACCGTCTGCCGCTGACCAAAACGCTTCCAGCCCAGTTCGTGGAAATGGTAGGCCACGGTATTCACGGCCGGCTCCACCAACGCCACGGCCCCACCTAGCACTATGCTACCGGTTATGATGTAGGTCACACTGAACGCCACCGTGAAGTGTACGGCCGCAAACGTCATCGTCTTAGTCATCGCCCTTACCTCCAGATCTGACGGTAACTCTCACCGTCCTTAACCTTTACCGAAATGATAACGATTCCCGATATTTTATAAAAATTAATTTCCTTTAAAGTATTGATAGTATTCCGCAATCAACGGCCACGCTTTCTTCCACCCCGCCCGCCACCCGGCAAGCATTGGACTTGACAATAGCTCCCATAACTTATAACTATTGGCACAGAGGCAGTAAGGCTTTTAGGTTAACCTCACCGGAAGCACTTACCGGTCCAGCAATCCGGGCAGTGCCGCCACCCTGTTATGTTCAAAACACAGGAGAATGATGGATTATGGCGAACTCCACCGACGCTCCCACCCACTCGGCGCCATCGATCAGAAAACTGACCGCCGCCGAAGAGTTCTTTCGTCGACTGGCCGCCGAAGCGGACATCCGTATCAATGGCGACCGCCCCTGGGATATTCGGGTGTACGACCCGTCGTTCCTGTCCCGCGCTTTGTCATCCGGTGCCCCCCTGGCGTTCGCAGAAGCCTACATGCAGGGACACTGGGATTGTGAGCGTATCGACGAAATGCTCACCCGGGTGATTCACGCTCACCTCGACCGCAAAGTCCGCAAATTCGGCACTTTTCAGCTCATCAAAGCCTACATCAGCGCCGCCGTCATCAACAAACAAGACCCCAACCGGTCTTTTCAGGTCGGCGAGGTTCACTACGACATTGGTAACGACCTGTACGAACGCATGCTCGATTCCCGCATGATCTACAGTTGCGGGTACTGGGCCAACGCCGACAATCTTGAGGAAGCCCAATACCAGAAACTCGACCTCATCTGCCGAAAGCTCAAGCTGGAACCGGGGATGACACTGCTGGATATTGGCTGCGGGTGGGGCGGCCTGGCCGAATTTGCGGCCCGGCATTACGGAGCCAGGGTAACCGGCATCACCATTTCCAAGGAACAGCAACGGCTGGCGCAGGAGCACTGCGCCGGCTTGCCGGTGTCTATTGAACTAGTGGATTACCGCTCTCTGGAGGGGCAGTTCGACCGCATTGTCTCCGTCGGCATGTTCGAGCACGTCGGGCACAAGAACTACCGGACCTATTTTGAAGCCGCCAGCCGACTGCTCGCGGACGACGGCCTGTTCCTGCTCCATACCATTGGCACCGAACGGGAACAGAACGGCGTCGATCCCTTCATTGAAAAATACATTTTCCCCAACGGTGAAATCCCCTGCCGCCGACTGATTAATGACAACAGCCTCGGGTTACTGCGAATGGAGGACTGGCACAATTTCGGACCCGACTACGATCGCACCCTGATGGCCTGGTGGGACAATTTCGAGGCCGCCTGGCCGGAGCTCAAAACCGAATACGACCAGGGGCACTTTTATCGCATGTGGAAATATTACTTGCTCAGCTGCGCCGCCTATTTCCGCTCCCGCGAGGGTCAGCTCTGGCAAATTGTGTACAGTAAGCCGGACAGCCTGAGCGAATATCGAAGCCTGCGCTAGACGAGCGCGGCAATATAGGCCAGCCAGCCGGGCTGGTTTTGCATTTTCTTGCGTTCACGGAAGCTGCCATCAGCCACATCCCAGTAGATGTGCAGTTTCCTGAAACCGGCCTCCTCAAGCATCTCGCGAATTTCCACCATTGACCAGGCACGCCAGACATATTTGAAGGCGCGCGGCATTTCACTGCCGTCCTTGAAACGAAAGTGAATGTAGTTCACCGCTTCATTAGTGCGCGGATCAAAACTGTGCTGGTCCCATACGTAAGTAAACCCACCCTCGATTTTACGCGGTTCTTCCATGACCTCCTGGGACTCCCAGCCACCGTACATATCGAGAAAGAAAATGCCATCTTCTACCAGGGATTTTCGTACGGCCTGGAAGTACCGGATCATTTCTTTTCGTTCCTGAAAAATCCAGTAACTGAAATTCATCGCGTTGATACAATCGAATTTCCGGCGGCTCACTTTGCGCACATCCCGCCGTGCCAGCTCCACTCGGTTGCCTGGCTCCCCTATGGGGGTCAGATTGTGTTCAATGCCCCACTCCAACACATCGGGGTCAATATCCACCCCCAGCGCTGTGCGCTTTTTGTGGCTGGCCACCCAGTGGCCACACAGCAGCCCGGTGCCGCAAAAATCCTCCCGCATGGAAAACGGGCGACGTTTGCGCAACTTTTTGAAGGTCTTGTCGAAAAACGCGACCTCGAACTCTGGTGCCTGCACACTGCGCTGATAGAGATCATGACGATCGGCGTTTTTTGCGGTAAAGCGGGGTTGGGTCTTTTTCCTGGCCAAAACAGCCTCCGGAGTCAGTTTTGCGACACTGGGTTACAGCAAGCGAGATATCTTAAAAAACCAAGCGCTGTATAATAACAGCCCAATGCACCCCGTCTGCAAACAGTGCTACAGTGGCTTTCATGACGTCATCGCTGATTCCCGAAAAACCTCTGCTTTTCTCGCCCTCTCTGGCCGCCACGATCGGTCTGGAGGAAGCCATAATGCTCAGCGCCCTCAACGAAGTGGCCCAGCATCGCTCCGGCACTTACCACAACGGCTACCAATGGCGGAAGCTCGACGCGCACGGGATGGAGACCCTGCTGCCTTTCTGGGCCCCACAGGACCTGCAACGAGTGGCCAAAAGCCTGCGCGATAAGGGCATTATCCTGATCGAGTCGCCGCCTTACACTGAGTGTGGACACCTGTTATTCGCCTTCAACGAAACCGAGCGTAGCGCCCCATCCCCGGAGCCTACGAAGCTCTCCACCTTAACGGACCGGGCAACCTTAACAGACCGGGCTACCTCAACAGGTCGGGCCAACCGTATCTCTCCTCACTGGCAGCCCGATGCCGAATTGATGCGCCGGGTCGCCCAGCACAATATCCCCGAACACTTCGTCCGAGAGCAATTGCCGGAATTCATTGCCTACTGGCGCGAGCGGGGGGAAAGTCACCACGCGTGGGGCGCCAAATTCCTCAAACACCTGGTGCGCCAGTGGCGCGAGACGGAGGCGGAACACCAGGCCCGGCGCGATCGCGAAACAGCCATGCGCGCTCAATGGCGGCCAAGCCAAGACGCCATTGAGGTGCTGGAGCGCCACGCCGGTATCAGTTCGGCCTTCATCGAGGATGCCATCCCCGAGTTTGTGCTGTACTGGCAGGAACGGGGCGACGTCGGAAGAACCTGGAACAGTAAATTCATCCAGCACGTAAAACGTCAATGGCTGAGGTATAATGCGGCATTGGAGCACGATACCGAGCCGCGCCGGATCGCCCCGGACTGGCAACCCAGCCGGGACGTCTACGATGTACTGAAACTGGCGAATATCGATCTGGAATTCGCCCGGCATCAGGTTCCGGAGTTCGTGCTTTACTGGCGGGACAGCAACCAGCTTCACAATTCCTGGAACACCAAGTTCCTGCAGCATGTGAAGTTCCACTGGGCGCGCCAGCACGCATTGACCACGTACAACCCACAGGCAGGCCAAGATGCAGGACAGCAAGACTTTAGTCGAGCAGGCACAACACGCGATCGCAGCCTCGTCCAAGACCTCACAGACCGAAGCTGGGCACGGTGAGTCACCGCGCCGTGTGGCCAGCGATGCGCATATTGACGCGCTGAACGAGGCATTTGCGCTGTTCCGTATTAATTACCACAACCAGTATTACAAAGCCTACAGTGACACACAGGTCCTGAACCAGATCAAGAAACTCTGGCTCGACAGCCTGCTGCCCTTCGAGCCGGACACGTTGCGCCGCGGCGCCCGCCGTGTAATAGAAACCTCCGAGTTCCTGCCCACCCTGAACCGTATGATCCGCGCCTGCCAGGGCGATCCCGAGGCGTGTGGCCTACCGGACGCACACAGCGCCTACGTTGAGGCCTGTCGGGCGCCAAGCCCAAAAGCCGCTTACCACTGGAGCCATCCGGCGGTGTATCACGCGGGCGTCGCCAGTGACTGGTTCTTCCTCTCCGGCAGTCCGGAACACCACGCCTTTCCGGTGTTCGAGCGGCATTACAACAAGCTGTGCGAACGGGTCATGAATGGCGAGACCCTGTCGCAACCACAAGCTCCGGCACTGCCGGAAACCACCGAGACGCCACTCTCACCAGAGGAAAACCATCGGCGCCTGGACGCCCTGCGGCGCGAGCTGGATCTCTGAGCCCATAAATTCCCACCTGATCTAACCGACTTGATGAGCAACAACCCCAAGGAGATGTTATGAAGCAAGGTTTTACCCAGTGGATGCTGGGTCTTGGCCTGGTCGCGTTCCCCATTGGCTGCCTGGTGCTGGCCCTGTATCTGGCGTACCACCTGCCGCAACCACTGGAAGAAGTGACTGAACCGGAAGAGCCGGTTGTCCCTCGTCCTGCAGAACTGACCAAGCTGCCGGAGTTCGACAAAATCGAAACGGTACCGGACCGCAAGCAGCGCTTCTTTGCCACGTTGATGCCCATGGTGGAATGGCGCAATCATCAGCTCACCCGCCTTCGTGGCGACATCGAAGCCATGATCACCCAACTGGATGCCGGGGAAACGTTGAGCGGCCGACAGGAAGCTGAGCTGGAGCGACTGCGTATTCACTTTCGGGTGACAGAAGACAACTACCCCGACACCCGCGAAGCGCTTGATGTGCTGATGCGCCGCTCCGATATTATTCCCCCGGAGATGGTTCTGGCCCAGGCGGCCGCTGAATCTGGTTGGGGCACCTCCCGTTTCGCCCAGGAAGGCAATAATCTGTTTGGCCAGTGGTGCTATCGCCGGGGCTGTGGTTTGGTGCCCAACTCACGTCCAGAGGGTGCCAGTCACGAGGTTCAGAAGTTCAGTACAGTCAATGAAGCCGTAGCCACCTATTTCCGAAACATCAACACCAACCATGCGTACCGGGAAGTGCGTCAGATTCGCGCCGAACAGCGCGCTCTAGAAGAGGAGCCAACCGGGATAGCGATGGTAGAAGGTTTGCATCGCTACTCCAGCCGCGGACAGGCTTACATTGAAGAGCTAAAAGAGCTGATCCGCTATAACGAGCTGGAGAATGTTCACGAGGTCTGGCTGGCCAGCAATGCTGCCTCCGAGGAGGAAGACACGGAGGCTATCAGCGAGGTGGCCTCCGATGACCAGGAAGAATGAGCTCATTGCTCGTGGACCCAGCGCCCCTCCTGATCCGTCACCAGCCATTGCTGGGAGAACCAGTAAAACCGCCCGCGCTCTCCACTTGAGGCAGTGCAGTTATAGCGGACACGCCCTGGTCGCAACGCGTCATTGGCACGTGTGATCAGGGTCTCACCTTCCACCCGCGTCTCTATGGCACCCTGGCCGGATGCGAAGCAGTTAATACGTTCGGCCAGCGCCTTCTCCGACAGTGTGATCGCCAAAACCGGGCGCTGCCCGGCGGGCACCACCACCTCTTTCAATGGTGACTGCCGTCCCATGTCAGCGTAGAGCGATACGGAATCAATCGGCATGGGGCGGGTATTTACCTTGGTCGCAAAATCCTCCAGGTCACCATAGGCGCCCCCAAACGGAAACCGGGGCAGTGCCTGCAAGTCGCTGTGCTCTCCCACCGGTCCGGACTGCTGGCCAAACGCCACAAAGCCCAACGATTTCAGCAGCGTCTTGACCTCATTGTTGTACTCACCATAGGGGTACGCGACAATCTTGTGGCTCTGTCCGGTTTCCTCCTCAATGCGCGCCTCGGCTTCCACTACCTCACGCTCAATCCGTTGCCGCCAGGCCTTTTCGCCCTCGCCATCGCGACGGCGCTGTAAGTGGTTGTGGTGAGTGGTGTGGTTGGCAATGATCGCGCCATTGTTCGCCATTTCCTTCAGCTGCGCCCAGGAAGCAAACCCGGATTTGTTCTGGTCCAGCGGGACCGTATTCACGAACACGGTAAAAGGCCAGTCCCGTTTTTTGAGCAGGGGAAACGCCTCGGTGTAAACCGATGAGTAGGCATCATCAAACGTGATAGCGATAGTACGATCCGGCAACGATTTACCGTCACGCCGCGCCTCCACCAGCGCCTCCAGGGACACCACCTCAAAGTCGTGTTCCGCCAGGTAATCCATGTGTTCACGAAAACGATCCGGCGTCACACTGGTGGCCGCGGGGGTGGTATCACTCACATGGTGGTATTGAAGCACCACCGAGGCACGCGCTGGAGAGGCAACACCGTCCAGGCAAACCCCGATCAGGCCCACCGCCACCAGTACCAGCGTCTGTTTCACCGATTGCATTGACACAGCATCTCTCCTGCTTCTATTCCCGTTTCTATTCCTGTTTCCGAGCCCGTTTCCTTGCCCGGCCCCGTTTGACCGGAGCGGTTTATTTCACCACGTCTGCGCGATCCACTTTTTGAAAACCGCGCGGGAGCTTGTTGCCACGGCGGCCACGCTCGCCCCGATAGTGATCGAGATCCCCCGCCTTCAAGGTTAAATGACGCTTACCGGTGTGCAGCGTCAGCGCCTCTCCCGGACCAATCACACAGACAGCGATCACGTATTCTTCACGACTCTGTACCCGGGCCGAGGGAATATTCATGATCTTGTTCCCCTTACCGCGTGCCAGCTCCGGCAACTCCGACACCGGGAAGACGAGCAAACGCCCTTCATTGCTCACGGCGGCCAACATCGTGTTGTCGGGGTTACCCACCACTTGCGGCGGCAACACCCGCCCCCCTTTGGGCAAGGTGAGCATGGCTTTGCCCGCCCGATTTTTACTGTACAAATCCCCCAGTTTGGCCACAAAGCCGTACCCGGCGTCCGAGGCCAGCAGAACTCGCTGTTCGTCAGCGCCCATCAACGCCCCCTCGAACGTCGCGCCATTGGGTGGATTCAACCGGCCACTAAGAGGTTCGCCCTGGCCGCGAGCAGAGGGCAGGTTATGCGCGGCAATGGCGTAGCTCCGACCCGTGGAATCCAGAAGCAGCACACTCTGGTTGGTCTTGCCCCGCACCGCAAACTGAAACTTGTCGCCAGCTTTGTAGTTAAGCGCCGCCGGGTCGATATCGTGTCCTTTGGCCGAGCGAATCCAGCCTTTTTCCGACACCACAACCGTCACCGGGTCGACGCCCATCAGCTCCGTTTCGCTGAAGGCCTGGGCCTCTTCGCGCTCCACGATGGGCGAGCGGCGATCATCGCCGTAGGTCTCGGCCACTTCTTTCAGTTCCTTACGCACCAGGTTTTTCAGACGTGTGGCGGAACCCAGGGTTTTCTCCAGTGAGTCACGTTCTTTTTCCAGTGCCTCCTGCTCCGAACGGATTTTCACCTCTTCCAGTCGCGCCAGTTGGCGCAACCTGGTATCCAGAATGTAGTCGGCTTGCACTTCACTCAACTCGAAGCGCTTCATCAACACGGGCTTGGGTTCATCCTCCGTGCGAATAATGTGAATCACCTCATCGATATTGAGGTAAGCCACCAAAAGCCCTTCCAACAGATGCAAACGCTTTTGTACCTTATCGAGGCGGAACTGCAGACGCCGACGAGTGGTCACGGTACGGAAACTCAGCCACTCGGAGAGGATATCCAGCAGGCTTTTCACACCGGGTCGTCCGTCGATACCGATCATGTTCATGTTGACCCGGTAGGTTTTTTCCAGGTCGGTACTGGCGAACAGGTGCTGCATTAACGGCTCGGTATCCACACGGCTCGAGCGCGGGGTAATCACCAGGCGGGTAGGGTTTTCGTGGTCGGATTCATCGCGCAGGTCAGTGACCATGGGTAACTTTTTGGCCTGCATCTGGCCGGCAATCTGTTCCAGCACTTTCGAGCCGCTCACCTGATGCGGAATCGCGGTGATAATCAGATCGCCCGTGTCTTTTTCCTTGTGCCAGACGGCACGCATCCGCAAACTGCCGCGACCGGTTTCGTACATTTTGAGCAAGTCGGCGCGGGGCGTAATCAACTCCGCTTCCGTCGGCATATCCGGGCCGAGCACAAACTCACACAAGTCCGCGACGTTCGCTCCGGGATGATCCAAAAGATGCACGCAGGCATTGACCACTTCGCGCAAATTGTGGGGTGGGATGTCGGTAGCCATACCCACCGCGATACCGGTAGTGCCGTTGAGCAACACATTGGGTACCCGCGCCGGGAGCACCTTCGGCTCGTCCATGGTGCCATCAAAGTTGGGCTGCCAGTCTACAGTGCCCTGTCCCAACTCTTCGAGCAAAACCTCGCTATACCGCGCCAACCGGGATTCCGTGTAACGCATGGCAGCGAAGGACTTGGGATCGTCCGGCGAGCCCCAGTTACCCTGCCCGTCTACCAACGGATAACGGTAGGAGAAACTCTGGGCCATGAGCACCATGGATTCATACGCGGCGGAATCGCCGTGCGGATGAAATTTACCAATCACGTCACCGACGGTGCGAGCTGACTTTTTGTATTTGGCGGTGGCTTTTAACCCCAGCTCACTCATCGCATAGACAATACGCCGCTGAACCGGTTTGAGGCCGTCGCCAATATTGGGCAGGGCGCGGTCGAGAATGACGTACATGGAATAGTCCAGGTACGCCTTTTCAGTGTATTCCTTAAGAGGGATGCGCTCTTCGGCGTCCGGGGATACTACGACTTCGTTCATGCAAGTTCCTGATCGATTGATACGCTTGGGGCCATTCTGACAAGAGCACAGCCGTACCGTTAGTACTGCAGGCGAATTTGACCCTCTTCCTGCACACGCATAGCGGGCAGCCACTGACTAAAGTCCAGCTTCGCGTCGAAGTTGTAGTTAACCTGATCGGTCACGCCACGCTGGCTGAAGTGCTGCACCAGACGGGCGATGGAAAGCAGATTGGCACTGACTTCAACGGTCACCGGTGTTTCTTCATAGGCTTTGAGCGTAGGCACCTGGCTGGTGACTCCACTCAAAACGTCGATATTTTCGATGCCGATGTTATAAGAGATGCCACGTACGGACAAATCGCGTCCATTGGGATTGGTAATGCCCAAATGCACGGCCAACCGCTGCTCCATGCCTCTGGCGGGCAACAGCTCAAGACCGGTGACTTTGACATTCGGCTTCTCCACACCGAGTGGGATGCTGGAACAGGCGGACAGGAGCAAGGCCGCCAAGGCCAGCAACACCGCGTGGACAAAGGCAGGGCGCAGGTCTGCCCGACGATTCAAAGCAGGTTGACTTGTTACAGGCGTCATAAATGGGTTTGCTCCTGTTTAATGGAAACGGCCCGTCAGATTAACCCAACCTGACCTGAATCACGGAAGGTTGCGGGTGCTTTTGTGAGGCCGGTCACAGGCATATCACCACCCCTGTGGTGTAATCCCGCTCTGGCCCGGCAACAGCCCTACCGCACCACCAAAGAGGAAATCTATGCCTACGCATCCGCTCAGCCCGGACGAGTTATTGGGCAGCCGGGAGATCCAGTTTATCGACCGCCAGGAAACCAACTATCCCAACCTGATGCGGCTGTGCCTTGATTTCGACTTCTGTGTCCTGCAATTGTTGCACAGTACCGGCGTGCCCACCGCCAATACCTCTTTCATTCTGGCCACACAGGACTATCGCCTGACCCCGACCGCCGCCATCAGCCCGGCCTTTGCGCAGCTCGACCAGCTCGAAGCGTACGTTCATCTGCATCAGGTCGATATTCTACACAACTATCTGTTCGGTTTTGTCGAAGAGGATATCGCCAGCGGCGGGAACCCGCGGGAATAATGTCTCACGCGTAGACGTTGCCGCCACTCTCCGCTATGCTCTCGGCTTTTGCCCGAGCGCTGTTGTTATGCGAACACTGCTTCTGGCCGGTGGAGGCCTGACGCATGCTTTCTACTTGGCGAATGCCCGCCACTTACTACCCGATGACACCAGGGTGGTCCTCCTGTCGCCAGAACGCTTCGTCCCTTATTCCGGCATGTTGCCAGGGCTGATCGCGGGGCACTATCGTTTTCGCGACTGCCATATTGACCTGGGTGCATTGTGCCGTCACACCGGCACCGAGTTGACGTTTGCGCGGCTGCAATCTCTCGATCCCGATCAGAAGCAGGCCCATCTGGACAACGGTGAAGTTATCGCCTTCGATCTGCTCTCCCTGAATACAGGCCTCCAGGCACCCACACACATCGAAGGGCTACACACCCACGGCATGAGCCTGCGCTCCATCAGCCGCTTCTTACCGCGCTGGCAAGGTGCTCTGAACCGCTTGCGGAATCGCCCTCGCAACGCACCGGCCGATCTGGTTGTGGTCGGTGGCAATGTCGATGGCATTGAAATGGCTCTGGCCATTCGCCGTTTTCTCAATCAGGACACCACGATTAAAGCGCCGGTAACGGTTCACCTCGCTCACTCTGGCGGCAAGCTGCTGCCCGACATGCCCCTTGCCGCTCAGTTGCGAGCGGCGCAACTGCTGCAGGAGCGAGAGGTTCGGGTACACCCTCTGTTTGAAGTCTCGCAGGTCAATGAGTCTCAGGTACGGACCCGACACCACCAACACTTGCCCGCCGACGAGGTACTCTGGTGCGTCTCGGGCAAACCAGGCAGGTGGGTACGGGAAGCGGGTTTACCCCTGACTGAAAACGGGTTGTTGCAGGTCGACCGCCATTTGCAGGTGGCCGGTCACCCCGACATTTTCGCGGCCGGCGCGCTTGCCAGCGTTGCCGGGGGACATCAAGGCAGCGCCGCGGCGACGCTGGCGTGGCGACAGGCACCAGTGCTCTCCGCCAATCTGGCGCGCCGACTGGCCGGTGAGCGGTTGCGTCGCTTTCGCCCCAACAAACCGGTGATAACCACCATTATCACTCAGGATCATTACGGTCTTGCGCGCTACGGTCAATGGGTATGGGGAAGCCGATGGCTGGTGGCTTGGAAGCGGCGCCGGGACCTCAAGATCATGCGCCGTTTTCCCCGCCCCTAAGGCTGAAAACGTCGGCCTTGGGCGTCATTCCATTTCCTGCTCGAACTCCTCAAGCAAATCCATCGGCTCGTACTCTCCGCCTTCCAGTTCGTCATCCCAGTTGACACCGACCAACAGCTCGTCATCGTGCATGCCGGGCAACCAGTCATCGAGCAGTTCTTCCAGCTCGATGGCCACCGGTTGGTAATCCGCCCACTCTTCCCGGCAGTGCACCCGCGCCAGAGCTTCATCGGACCAGAGCGGCATGACATCGCTCTCACCGTACTTTTCCGAGGGGCACAGCGCCCAACCTTCTGGCCCCTCCAGCCCGAACACGCAGCCTTTCTCCAGCGCTTCGACAATAAAGCGGTCAAAGTTTTCGAGGGGGTCGTCGCTCAGTGGCGTCATGGCAGTGTCCCTGTAGGATAAAAAACAATTACAACACGAGGCTGCGCCCATTCACCTTGAGCCAATCGCGCAGCCGACGGTAATCCGGGCACACCTGCTCCACTAACTGCCAATAGGCCGGGCTGTGGTTGTGATGACGCAGATGGCAGACCTCGTGAGCGACAAGATAGTCTACTACCGGCTCGGGAGCCAGCAGAATTTGCCAGTTATACTGGATCTCTCCGCGAGCGGTGCAGTGCCCCCACTTGGAGCGGGTGGCCCGCACACGAACGTCGCGATAGCGAAGCTTCATGGCCGACGTCAATGCCTCGGTTTTCGCCGAAAGCACTGTCAGTGCTGTATCGCGATACCATCCCTGCACCAGCGCCCTGGCCTGATCTTCCAATGGTTTATGGCTTCGGGTTGAGCCTCGTACCTGTAACCGCTCCTGGCGCCGGATGACCGAGGCGCGCGAGGCAAGGCTCACGTTCAATTCCAGAGTCGTTCCCATAAAGGGGAGCACGGTGCCGGAGACGTAGACATATTCCGGAACACGCGCCAATGCGTCGGTCTGCTCGAGGATTTTGCGCTCAACCCAGGCACGTTTGCGAGCCACGAGATTGGCCAGATCCCGCTCGGACACACCGGCTGGCGCCCGTACCACCAGCTTGGCATCCCGGATTTCCAGGCTCACGGTGCGGCGGCGGGCAGAGCGTTTCACTTTATACTGCAACATGATCACTGGCTGCTTTATTTCGGTGTATGAACCACGACCCGGCTCCAGATCGCGTTTTACGGCGATTTGCCGACGATAACGGCCGTGCGCAGGCGACTGCGCCCAAAACTGCTCATGCGTCCGAATTCCTCGCGCGCCAAGGGCAGGTATTGGCAGTCCAGTGCGGTTTGGCCCTGACCGTCCGGATCGGGGTCATGCACATAGATGCACTCTTCATCGTACCCGCTCATGACCACCCAGTGGGGGGCCTTTTTCCGATCCATACGGTAGGTGCTGATCAGTATCAGCGGTACGTCGCCCTGATCAAAAGCCGCCATCAGATCATCCTGGCGCACATCTCGGTAATGAATAGGAACATCAAGCGCCTCAAGCGCGGCGCGATAATCTTCATGTACCAACGCCATGACCGGCTTCTTGCTCTCATCTCGAACGCCGTCCAGAAACAGAACCCCGCCATGATTAACCCAGACTTCCGTTTTGAACCCCCGCGACTGGGCCGCCAATGCCAGCCCCATCGGATGGCAACCACCGTGGCCGGAGGTCATGAAAATCGTGGTCGATTCCCGCCACAGGCGCAGTTCCTCAGTGATGGACGGCAGGTATTCCGAGTCCAATGCCGCCATCGCCATCATCAACGAGGCCGGGCCACAGGTAAAGCGGGTGCTTTGCGCCAGCCACGGCGTGGCACGGTGGCGAGCGGTATCCGGTACCGATCGAATACGCTTCTGGTAACGCAGCGCGTCGGTGTGGTCTTCGTAGTAATCCTGATAGAGGCCGAACTGCTTATAGCCCAGTGTCTCGTACAACGCAATGGCACCGAGGTTTTTGCTGCTCACCTCCAGACGCATGTAGAAGCGCCCCGATTCCCTCGCGCCCTCTTCTGCCGCCGCGATCAACTCGCGTGCCAAGCCTCGCCCCCGGTACGCCGGATCAACGGCCAGAGAGTACATACGGGCCAGGCGGGTCCCGCGGTGGAACAGTACCAGAATATAGCCCGCGAACTGCTCGCCTTCTCGCGCCACCAGAAACACACAGTGATCGCCATCCAGCCAGCGACGAAAGCTCCGTCGGCTGAGGCGATCACTCTTGAAGCAACGTTTCTCCAAGGCCACCAGCGCTTCCAAGTCAGAGGGTTGCACAGAGGACAGGGAAAACTGGGAAGAAGACGCCATAGGGGCCTCGGCAAGAGTCGGCATGATTCGGCCGGGAAACATTGAAAGACCACGGCCAATGCCGCGACCCGATGAGAATTTGGTACCATGGCGCCCTGACCGCCAACATCCGCGACCGCGAGACACCATGAACGACAAACTCTTTGCTGCCCTCCAGTATATCACCCCCCAACACACGCTATCGCGGGCCGCTGGCTGGCTGGCCAATCAGCGCACCCCCTGGATCAAGGACCGTTTTATTCAGTGGTTCGCCAAACGATATGACGTGGATATGAGCCAGGCTCTGGAGGAAGATCTCCTCGCCTATGCCTCGTTCAATGAGTTTTTCACCCGGGCGCTCAAGGCGGAGGCCCGCCCCGTTGATACCGCACCGGACTCTGTGGTCTGCCCCGCCGACGGAGCCATCAGCCAGTTGGGAAAAATTGAAGAGGGACGAATCTTTCAAGCCAAAGGCCAACTGTACACCACGCGTGAGCTGCTTGGCGGCAGCGAAGCTCTGGCGAATGAGTTTGAGCAGGGGCAGTTCGCCACGATCTACTTATCCCCCCGCGACTACCATCGGGTCCACATGCCCTACAGCGGTCGTCTTCGCACCACCGTGGCCATACCGGGCGACCTGTTTTCGGTCAATAACGCCACCGCTCGCGAAGTACCGCGCCTGTTTGCGCGCAATGAACGTCTGGTGGCTATTTTTGATACGGACCTCGGTCCCATGGCCGTCGTTCTGGTGGGCGCCATGATTGTGGCGGGTATCGAAACCGTCTGGGGAGGCGAGGTCGCGCCTATTCGCCGCAAGGTACAGACACTGGATTTTCGCCCAACGGCACCAGTCGACCTGGCCAAAGGTGAAGAAATGGGGCGTTTCCGCCTGGGCTCCACAGCGATTGTTCTGTTCGGCAAAAACAAGGTTAATTGGGAGGAAAAGTTCAGCGCGAATTCACCCACGCAAATGGGTGAGCGTCTCGGCTCGCACCGAGAGGTGTCCCGCTAGGATTGCAGACGCTTTAGCAGCGACATCAACCCGCTTTTTTCTTTCTTCATAATGTAACTGTCGCGAACCTTCGCCACATCGACATTGAAGGTACCCGGCTCGAGATCCCGGGCGATTTCGAGCTTCTCCACTTTATTGGCCGCCTTCTTCCCGGAATCGATCAACGCCTGCTTGCGTCGATCATCTTCGGCGAGATCCACCAGTCGTGGCGACGGCAGCGTGGCTTTTACTGAGTCGAGCACGAGCATCACTTTGGGTTTGAGCCGACGTTCAAAATTCTGCTCTACCACCACGCCTACCTCGCCGGAATTCAGCTCCACCAGGGTTCCCGTCGGGTACAGGCCAATGGCGCGAATGAACTCAACGACCAACTCTTCCTGAAACTGGATATTACGCAGCTCATACAACCGACTCACCGCCTTGGAAGGCGCGATGGGTTGCAGCGCGCCGCGCGGGTTGGTCGTGTTATCGTAAAAGGTAACGATGCCGGCCACTTTGCCAAGCAGTGGAATCTTGTCGCCACGTAGGTGCAGGGGAAAGCCGCTCCCGTTGAGACGTTCGCAGTGCGTTTTCACCACGCTGATCACCCGGGGTTCCACACCCGGCGTTTTGCGCAGTATTTCCACCCCTTTCTCGACAAACGTTTCGTACTCGCGCTCCTCCTCTTCCGTTCGCCGGGTATTGGCGAGCAGGCTCTGATTCAACCGGACCTTACCCACGTCCTTGAGCAGGACGCCCATCGCCAACACATCCAGGTCACGTTTGGGTAATCCAATATGTCGACCAAACAGAATCGCCCACACAGAACACCGGATGGCGTGGCTGTATGTGTGCTCATCTTTTTGCTGCATACGGGCCAGCCAGGTAAACGCATCCGGGTTACGCAGCACGCTGTCGACCATATCCCCGGCCAGGCGTTTGGTTTCCGCCATGGGGACACGGTGCAATTCGTTTTTGCCCAGGTAATCCAGCACTTCGCCCACGGTCCGATAAACCGTCTGGTGGAGCTGCCGGGCTTTTTTTATTTCTTTTTTCAATGGCTGAACCGGTGGGTACTGATTGCGCATAATGCGCAAAGGAGAGACGTTCACCGCCGCGGCAGCGCCAGATTTTTCCCGGGTGGTAATCCGACTTCGAGGACTTTCCCTGGACAGGGTTTTCAAGTCCGTTGCAACGGGTGCCCTGCCCTTCACCGAGTCAATGTATACGTGACGGCACAACGACTTAAGTTGTTTGATTTCATCAAGATCCCGAACGTAGAAGCCCTGAAGTGGAAAAGGCGTCTGCGTCCAAGGGCGATCCAGCCCAGAGACGAACATGCCAACGGTAATCTCGTTGACATCGACTTTAACTTGTTTAATGCCCACTGGACTCGCTCTCCACGGTGCGATGACGCCAGAGACAGCCACGGACGCCAGCGCAGGGAAGGACAAAAGTATGACGAACAGCGAGATATTGGAACAGTTATTAAAAGAGAGTCAACCCCCTGTCGGGAAGTCTGACAGAGGTTGTGACGTATGTCGGAAAATCATGCAGTTTTAACGGCTCAATCGGCTGAAACCGTATAAATAACCGGCTTACTTATGCTTGTCGATGCCGGCGTGATACTCGGCTGAGAGTTCGTGTACCGCTCGAATGAACGCTCCCGCATGCTCCGGGTCCACTTCCGGGGTAATGCCGTGGCCCAGATTAAAAACATGGCCGTTGCCATGGCCAAAGCGGCCGAGAATTTCAGACACTTCGTCCCGAATTTTGTCGGGGCTGGCGTACAGGATAGTCGGGTCCATATTACCTTGCAGCGCTACCTGGTCGCCCACTCGCTGACGCGCCACACCAATATCGGTGGTCCAGTCCAGCCCCAACGCATCCGCGCCCGTGTCAGCCATGGACTCCAGCCACTGACCGCCACCTTTGGTGAATAAAATCACCGGCACTTTGCGCCCTTCATTTTCGCGGAGCAGGCCGTCCACAATCTGTTTGAGATAGCGCAGCGAAAATTCCTGATAGGCATTATGAGACAGGGCACCACCCCAGGTATCAAAAATCTGCACGATTTGAGCACCGGCAAGAATCTGACCATTGAGATAATGCACCACAGACTGCGCCAGCGTATCCAGCAGTTGATGCATCAATGCCGGCTGGTTGTACAGCATTTGTTTGGCGCGTCGAAAATCCCGGCTGGAGCCGCCTTCAATCATGTAGGTGGCCAGCGTCCATGGGCTTCCGGAAAAACCAATCAGGGGTACGCGACCATTCAGTTCGCGCCGTATGGTTTTGACCGCATTGAGCACGTAAGGCAAATCCGACTCCGGATCAATCACCTGCAAGGCATTGATATCACTCTCGGTGCGCAGGGTCTTTTTAAACTTCGGGCCTTCGCCCGGTTCGAAATACAGACCAAGCCCCATCGCGTCGGGGATCGTAAGAATGTCCGAAAACAGAATAGCCGCATCCAGCGGATAGCGCTCGAGTGGCTGGAGTGTCACTTCACAGGCCATGTCCGGATTCCCGCACAGGCCCATGAAGTTACCCGCCCGTTCACGGCTGGCCCGATATTCAGGCAGATAACGCCCGGCCTGCCGCATCATCCATACCGGGGTGACATCGACGGGCTCACGAGCCAACGCGCGCAGAATACGGTCGTTTTTCAGTTCGGTCATAATAGCGTCCGGTTAAATGCCGGTGATTACACGTCCAGATAATCCATGATGCCTTCGGCGGCTTCGCGACCTTCCCAGATGGCGGTCACCACCAGGTCGGAGCCGCGCACCATATCCCCACCGGCAAAGACTTTCGGGTTGGAGGTCTGAAATTTGAACGCTTGCGTCTCTGGTGCTTCAACACCGCCCCAGTCACTGACGTTGATACCGTGCTCGTCAAACCACGGAGCGGGGCTGGGGCGGAAGCCAAAGGCGATCAGCACCACGTCCGCTGGCAGCACTTCTTCACTACCGGGAACTGGCTCTGGCCGACGACGCCCGTTTTCATCGGGGTCACCCAGTTTGGTGGTCACCACCTTCACGCCTTCGACTTTGTCTTCACCGACAATGGCCACTGGCTGACGGTTGAACAGAAATTCCACGCCCTCTTCTTTGGCGTTGGCCACTTCGCGGCGCGAGCCCGGCATGTTTTCTTCATCGCGACGATAGGCGCAGACCACACGGTCAGCGCCCTGGCGAATGGAGGTGCGGTTGCAGTCCATCGCGGTGTCACCACCACCGAGTACAACGACCCGTTTGCCTTTCACGCTGACGAAGTCTTTGGGGTCTTTTTCGAAACCGAGATTGCGGTTCACGTTGGCCACCAGGAAGGGCAGCGCATCGTGTACACCCGGCAGGTCTTCGCCCGGGAAACCCCCTTTCATATAGGTGTAAGTCCCCATACCCATGAATACGGCATCGAACTCATTCATCAGTTCATCCATGGTGATGTCTTTGCCCACCTCGGTATTCAGCCGGAACTCCATGCCCATTTCCGTGAAGATTTCACGGCGACGGGTCATAACACTTTTTTCCAGTTTGAACTCGGGAATGCCGAACGTCAGCAACCCGCCAATTTCTGGATAGCGATCAAAAACCACCGGCTTCACGCCATTGCGCACGAGCACATCCGCACAGCCCAGACCTGCCGGGCCAGCGCCAATGACGGCCACTTTCTTGTCCGTCCATGTCACTTTGGACATATCCGGTTTCCAGCCCATGGCAAACGCGGTATCGGTAATGTATTTCTCGGCGTTGCCGATGGTCACCGCTCCAAAACCGTCGTTCAAGGTACAAGCCCCTTCACACAGACGGTCCTGCGGACAAACGCGGCCACACACTTCCGGCAGTGAGTTGGTTTGATGGCTCAGCTCAGCCGCCTCAAACACATTCCCTTCGGAAATGAGCTTGAGCCAGTTCGGAATAAAGTTATGTACCGGACATTTCCATTCGCAGTAGGGGTTGCCGCACGCCAGGCAACGATGAGACTGGCTGGCTGCCTGCTTCTCATCGAAGGGTTCGTAGATTTCCACGAACTCGTGTTTGCGCACCGCCATATCCTTTTTTGCCGGGTCTTGGCGGCCCACATCAATAAACTGGAAATTGTTGTTTAAACGTCCGGCCATAGTCACTGCCTCAGCTAATCGGTTGGAACCCGCCTTGCCAAAGGCAGCGGGCTCGCTATCGTTCTGTTATTCCCGCGCGCGCAAGCGCGCACTTTCCACTTACTCGCCGCGCTTTTTCATGTCGTTGAGCAAGCTGGACAGGCTCGCAGCCTTGGGTTTCACCAACCAGAATTTACCCACGTAGTCATCGAAGTTATCGAGCAGGTGCTGTCCCCACTCGCTCTGCGTTTCCTGGGTAAACTCGGCAATCACACCGCGTAAATGGTTGCGGTGTGCTTCGACGGATTCGCCATCCACGCGATGAATATCCACCAGCTCGTGGTTGTAACGATCAACAAAGCTGTTGTCTTCATCCAGCACGTAGGCAAACCCGCCGGTCATACCCGCACCGAAGTTGACACCCGTGCGGCCCAGCACTGCGACCATACCGCCGGTCATGTACTCGCAGCAGTGATCCCCCGCACCTTCCACCACAACGTGGGCGCCGGAGTTACGCACACCGCAGCGTTCACCGGCCTGACCGGCAGCGAACAGCTTACCGCCCGTCGCGCCATACAGGCAGGTGTTGCCCATAATGCTGGTGTCCTGAGACTTGAACCCGGAGTTGCGCGGTGGACGCAATACCAGCTTGCCTCCGGCCATGCCCTTGCCAACGTAATCATTGGCATCGCCTTCCAGATACATATGCAGGCCACCGGCGTTCCACACACCGAAGCTCTGACCCGCCACACCGGTCAATTGCAGGGTAATCGGCGCTTCGGCCATGCCCTGATTGCCGTGGCGCTTGGCGATTTCGCCACTGATCCGCGCGCCGATGGAGCGATCACAGTTGGTCACGGTGAAATGATACTCGCCCCCCGTTTTACCCTCGATGGCCGGCAGCACTTCCTTCACCATGGCTTCAGCGAGTTCGCCTTTATCGAAAGGCTCGTTGCGGCTGACCGCACACATCTGGGGCTTGGTTTCCAGGAAGTCGTCCGTATGGGTAATCCGGCTCAGGTCGAGACGCTGCTGTTTGTCCGTCTTTCCTTCAATGGCCTCCAGCAGATCCACGCGGCCCACCAGATCGGCCAGACTGCGCACACCCAGGCGCGCCAGCCATTCACGGGTTTCCTCGGCAACGAACTTGAAGAAGTTCATGGCCATGTCCACCGTACCAATGTAGTGGTCCTGACGCAGATCATCGCGCTGGGTGGCCACACCGGTCGCGCAGTTGTTCAGGTGGCAGATACGCAGGTACTTACAGCCCATGGCCACCATCGGGCCGGTGCCAAAACCAAAGCTCTCGGCTCCCAGCATGGCCGCCTTGACCACATCCAGACCGGTTTTCAGGCCGCCGTCGGTTTGTACCCGGACCTTATCGCGCAGGTCATTAGCCCGCAGCGTCTGATGCGTTTCCGACAGCCCCAATTCCCAGGGGGAGCCCGCATAGCGAATGGAGGTCAACGGACTGGCCGCTGTGCCGCCATCGTAACCGGAAATCGTAATCAGATCGGCGTACGCTTTCGCCACACCGGCGGCAATCGTACCAACCCCTGGGCGAGACACCAGCTTGACCGATACCTGGGCATCCGGATTGACTTGCTTGAGGTCAAAGATCAGCTGCGCCAAGTCCTCAATGGAGTAAATATCATGGTGTGGCGGCGGAGAAATCAGCGTCACACCCGGCACGGAATAACGCAACCGCGCGATCAATTCATTGACTTTGCCGCCCGGCAACTGGCCGCCTTCACCCGGCTTGGCACCCTGCGCGACCTTGATCTGCAGCACTTCCGCATTTACCAGGTAGTGAGGCGTAACACCAAAACGGCCGGACGCAATCTGTTTGATTTTGGACACACGATTGGTGCCATAGCGGGCCGGGTCTTCACCGCCTTCACCGCTGTTGGAGCGGCCACCGAGACGGTTCATCGCTTCAGCCAGACACTCGTGTGCCTCGGGAGACAGCGCCCCCAGAGACATACCCGCCGAATCAAAGCGCTTGATAATGTCCCCAATCGGCTCAACGTCATCCAACGCGATCGGTTGGGCACCATCTTCTTTGACTTTCAACAGGTCACGCAAGGTTGCCACAGGCCGCTCGTTCACCAGCGTAGCGTAATCGCGCCACAGGCTGTATTCACCGGTCTGAACCGCACGCTGCAAGGTTTGGATCACGTCCGGATTAAAAGCGTGATACTCCTGCCCGTGTACGTACTTCAGCAAACCGCCCTGTACCAGAGGTTTGCGCGCCAGCCAGGCGGTTTTGCCCAGGGCTTTTTGATCGTTTTCCAAATCCTCGAAGGTCGCCCCCTGAATGCGGGACGGCGTCCCGACAAAACAGGTATCCACCACCTCATCGGCCAGGCCAACCGCTTCAAACAACTGGGCGCCCCGGTAAGACGTGATCGTGGAAATCCCCATTTTGGAGAGGATTTTTAACAGGCCTTTGTCGACACCCTTGCGGTAGTTTTTGTACGCCTTGTCGGTGTCGAGTTGCAGCTCGCCCGTGTCCATCAGGTTGTTGAGGATGTAGTAACTCAGGTACGGGTACACCGCCGTAGCACCGTAACCGATGAGGGCTGCAATCTGGTGGGAATCACGCGCAGTGCCGGTCTCAATAATCAGGTTGGCATCACAGCGTAAACCCGCGCGGGTCAGCGAGTGGTGCACGGCACCGGTCGCCAGCAGCGCATGGATCGGCACCTGGCCTTTTTCCAGGTGGTTATCGCTTAGGATCAACAACACCTTGCCGCTTTTGACACTCTGCGCCGCCTCGTCACAAAGCTTTTTCAGCGCGTCCTGCAGCCCAATCTGCTCCGGATCGTAGTTCAGCGACAGAACAGCCGCCTCGTACCCGGGGCGGGAAATGTCTTGCAGGGCCCGGAATTTCGCGGGTGACAGCACTGGAGAGCGCAAAATAACCCGGTCGGCGTGTTCGGCGGTTTCTTCATACACCGACAGTTCGCGCCCCAGGCAGGTCTCCAGCGACATCACAATGGCTTCCCGCAGCGGGTCAATGGCCGGGTTGGTTACCTGGGCAAACTGCTGGCGGAAATAGTCGTACAGCGGGCGCTGCTTGGTGGACAGTACCGCCATCGGCGTATCGTCACCCATGGAGCCCACCGCTTCCTGACCACCTTCGGCCAGCGGGCGCACCACCTGGTCCCGCTCTTCAAAGGTGACCTGGTACATTTTCATAAACGCCTTGAGCTCGGCTTCGCTCAGGCCGTTCTCTGCCACGTCTTCTTCCAGCGTGGACTCAATGCGTAACGCTTTGTCCTTCAGCCACTGCTGATAAGGCTGGCGGGACTTCAGTTGCTCATCGATATCCTTGGTGTGATACAGCTTGCCAGTCTCGGTATCCACCGACAGCATCTGACCCGGACCCAAACGGCCCTTGGCCACCACGTCTTCGGGCTTATATGTGTACACACCGACTTCCGAGGCCACGGTGATCACATCGTCTTTAGTAATCACCCAGCGGGAAGGACGCAAACCGTTGCGGTCCAGCGTACAAACGGCATAGCGGCCATCGGTGATCACCAGCCCAGCGGGACCATCCCACGGCTCCACGTGCATTGAGTTGTACTCGTAGAAGGCGCGCAACTGCGGGTCCATATGCTCAACATTCTGCCAGGCCGGTGGCACCAGCATACGGACGGCACGGTGCAATTCCATACCACCGGTAATCAACACATCCAGCATATTGTCCAGACTGGAAGAGTCTGAACCTTCGCGGTTTACCAGCGGCGCAACGCGCTCCAACTCGGGCAGCAAGGGGGTGCTGAACTTGGAGGTCCGGGCCTGCGCCCAGTTGCGGTTACCCATTACGGTGTTGATTTCACCGTTGTGCGCCAACATCCGGAACGGCTGAGCCAGCGGCCACTGCGGCAAGGTATTGGTGGAAAAACGCTGGTGAAAAACGCAGATCGCGGTTTCCAGACGCTCGTCCGCCAGGTCCGCAAAGAAGCGCGGCAAATCCACCGGCATCATCAGACCTTTATAGGAAATAACGCTGGAGCTGAAGCTGGCGATGTAAAAGGACTTGTCTTCCGCCAGGCGCATTTCCGCCTGACGCCGGGCCAGAAACAGGCGAGCATTGAACTGCTCTTTGCTCAGATCACCGTCATTATTGATGAACAGATGATTGAAAACCGGCAGGGACTCCAGGGCAATCGGGCCCAGGCAGCTGCTGTCAACGGGCACTTCACGCCAGCCGGCTGGCGTCAGCTCCTGCGCACGCAGCTCGGCTTCTACCGCCTCGCGGGCTTTTTGCGCCTGAGCCGGATCGGTGCTCAGCATGATGGAGCCGACACCGTACACGTCGGTCAACTCGGTGCCACAGCTTTCTTGGGCTACAGCGCGCAGGAAGCTGTCCGGCTTCTGCAGCAGCAAACCGCATCCGTCACCCGTCTTGCCATCGGCGGCAATCCCGCCGCGGTGCGTCATGCAGGTCAGGGATTCGATGGCCGTTTCCAACAAACGATGGCTGGTCTTACCCTTCATATGGGCAACCAAACCGAAACCGCAGTTGTCTTTAAACTCATCTAACCTGTAGAGGCCCGTGGTCATACGCTGTCTCTCTCGATACCGATAGAACCCGGAGTGTGACACAGCTCACACTCCAGACAAAAAAGCCCCTACTCAAAAGGGGCCGGGCAAATGGGCGCAGCATATTACCCGCATGTCACCTTAAAGGCAAGACAAACGGGGGGCGACAAACCGAACTATAGGGCTATTGTCGGCGAATTGGCAGCCAAATGCCGGGATCTCCACCCATAAACACAAAAACCGAAGCTTCCGAATCCAGGGCATCAACAAGACTGGCCGGGCGACCGCCCGAACCAACAGGTCTTTTTGCTCTCATGCAGACCTCGCTGACAACGTACCACAAATCCCACAAAATACCTATAATCCGCTGGAAGGCCCGCAAACCGGAGCCAACGCGCTTTTCCTCAGCTTAACCCTGGCCGCCTGCGGCGGTAGCGACGGAGAATCACGACTGGATAATTTTGAACCACCCATTGATACAGAAACTCCAAGCGGAGAAGAGGAAGATGGGGAGGAAACCGATACTCAAATCCAGATGGGGAGCGGCAGTGGCAGTAGCTTCACTCCGGGAGAAATCGCCACTGATGTTCAATCAGGCGCTTCACTCTCCGCTGGCGGCAGCACAAATCTTTACCTCACTCTAGTAGACGACTCCGGCGACTTAGTCAATCAAACAGTCTTCGTTACATTTAACTCAAGCTGTCTGTCAACGGGAGGGGCACGTTTAGTCGGGCTCCCTGAGGACTCGGATCAGGCACTCAGCACCACCGGCAGCGTATCAGTGACTTATCAAGCGACCGGCTGTGTTGGAGAAGACAAGGTTGTTGCCGAAGCCAGCACCGAAGAGGGGGCTGAAATCAATAGCGCAGAAGTCACCCTGAATGTAGCGCAAGACACACTCGATCAAATTCAATTTGTCGACGCCACACCGACCTCCATCGGAATTCGGGGCATGGGCGCAGAGGTAACAAGTTCAGAAGTTCGCTTCAGAGTTGTTGGTGCAAACGGCAGCCCCATGCGAGAGATTCCTGTGACTTTTGCGCTCAGCAAAAATGCTCCGGCAGGTACCTCTTTAGCGAGTGACTCAGCCACTAGCAATGCGGAGGGCTACGTCACTGCAAGAGTCAGATCCGGTAGCGGTGCCGGCATAGTCAATGTTATGGCAACCGCTAATAATGTGAGCACTCTTTCACGACAACTCGTTATAACCACGACCATACCGACTCAGCGGCATTCAAGCCTGTCTACCACAAACTTCCAACCCGTAGCATGGAGAACCGACGGCATTGAAACCACGATGACTATTAGGCTCGGGGATCAAAATAATAACCACATCCCGGCTGGCACCGCAGTCTATTTCACGGCAAGCGCTGGCGTTATCGAAGGGGAATGTCTGACTGCCGAAAACAGCTCATGCAGCGTCACCTGGACCAGCCAGGGGCAGCGACCCCTTGGCGCGGGAGGCGTGACACTCCAAGAAAACACTCCTTATGTGACCTGCCCGGACGGTAACGAGTGCCGTGCAGGAAGGGTGTACGTACTGGCTACCACAGAAGGAAATGAGTCGTTCATTGACATTAATAGCAATGGGGTATTCGATCCGGACACAGACCTCTTTGCCACAGAAGGCAACTGCTCACCCAGCGTACCGGTATCTTACATTCCCCCGGCACCTATCGACGAAGCCTGCGACGATTTGGGCCCCACATACCTGGACACCAATTTTAACGGAATTAAAGACAACGACGAAATTGTGAGAGACCCCAAGGAAAGAAATAATCTTTACAACGGGATTCTCTGTCGATCCGAAGATGATGCTGCCGGAGTTTGCAGCCGGGATCCAATCACTATTAGGAAAAGTACCATGCTGGTTATGGCAAGCCCCTACAGCTACAACAGCATTCCAGGCCTCCCCTCCTCTGTTGAGTTAAGCCTCGGAGAAACCGCTCTTTACAATCTGTTAATTGCCGATGAAAACGGTAATGGGATGCCGGCAGGCACACAAATCGAAATCAATGAGGATTTGGTGGAAAACGTCACCTTCACTCTAAGCAGTGACACGATTGGCGCGTCTACAGAACCCACCAGAATTTCTCTCCAATTAAAAGCTGATGACACCGAACCCGCCAGCGGAGCATTCTTTTTCAGCCTGATATACGAAGGTAGCGAATCGACGTTTGGACCGATTGATATAACATCGCCATAAGCCTTCCAAACGAATCACTTTTGGTCGAAAAAACGGGGCTAATCGGCCCCGTTTTTCATTGCGCCAATACCGCTTCGGCCAGTTTGATGACGGACTTTGGTGAGCATCCCTCGGCTTTGTTGCTGAGCGTGACGTAAGCGGGGTAACCCGCCCTGGCGGTGCCGGCGATGACTTTCGCCAGCGTCTGCCGGGTCTCTGTATCTTCGTCCACGAGTTTGTCGAAAGGCGCGTAGAGATCCCGTGCGGTTTCGTAGCCGTAGGCGCCGTGGCGCGGGTTCAGGTTCCAGCGACAGACCAGCGGCCCGGGCCACAGGGCTCTTAGAATCGGCAGCTGTTCGGCGATGGTGGGCATCTTGGCATGGAGGCCCAGGCAGTATGTGGCGCGGGTATCACGCAGCGCTGCCACGAAGGCCGGGGTCAGCCACTGGGGGTCGCGCACCTCGACGGCGACTACGGCGTCTGGAGCCTGTGTGCTCATATCGGGCAATGCGGCGAGCATGCGGTGAAGCTGGCTAATCAGGCGAGGCATGTGTTCCAGCCAGGCCGTGGGTAGCGGACTGAGCTGAAAGACCAGAGCACCGAGCTTGTGCCCCAGCCCCTGAAGTGCCGGTGCGGCGAACTGCTCAACCGCATCGCCGGGGCTGAGGAACCTCGGGTTAACATCCTTCCCCTGGCCGTCCGGAGCGCGCACCATGGCATCCGCCACCAGCGCTGGCGCCTTGATCACGAAGCGAAAGTCTGCGGGGGTCTGTGCCGCATACTCGGCCCAAACGCTCTCGGGCAGCGGGCGATAAAAACCGCGGTCCACCCCCACTGTTCGAAACAGCGGGTGCTCGGTGTAGGAGGGCAGGCCGTGCTGGGACAATTGGGTTTCGGTATATATCTTGTCCCATACCAGACCGGCCCAACCAGGGTAATGCCAGGATGAGGTGCCGAGCCTGAGCGTATCAGGCAGTTTTTTGGCGAGAGAGGCCAGGGCCGGGTCTGGCGGCACAGGACGCACCGCCGAAGCGCGGGGCAATGACTCGTCGGAAAACAGCGAATCCTGCATAGTGAACGTTTACAGCCCGCGCTGGCTCTCGATTTCGTCCTGAATGTCACCCACCGCGCGCGGCCAGGGGCCGCCTTCGCGCTGCCCGGCCGGCAGACCGCTAATGGCCGCTCGTGCTTGTGACGTGCTGCTGTAACGACCGGTGACCACCACAAACCACGGCTTGCCCTGTCGGCGGCTCTCAAAGATGAGTAGCTGTTGGCGGTTGGACTGTTCACTGACATAACGCTCAACGGAGGCTCGAGTGCCAGTGCCGAGCAGCTGCAGTGTGTACTCACTCGCCCGCCAGGAGAGCAGCACTTGCTCGTCTTCGGGAATATTGGGCACCGAGGCGTGCTCCGGCTCTGGTTCTGGCTCCGGTTGAGACTCAACTTCCCCCTGGGGTTCGGGCTGGGATGAAGCCGCTTTCTCCTGGGATGAGCGATCCGGGGTTGCGCGGTTCGGGGTTGTACGATTCTGAGACGAATCCTCCACAGTATCCGGAGCCGAAGCTTCAGCCGCATCAGACTGCAAAGGTGAAGGCGAGAGCGTGTCCCGGTCGTCAGCGGGATCGGTGGCCTGCTCCGCCAGGGGCAGAGCCTCACCAGACGTCCCGGAAGCCTCTTCACTGTTCCGGGAAGGCAAGGTCAGAGTCTGGGTATCCCGGTCTTCGGTCAGACGAGCTACCTCTTCGTCGTCCGAGTCCTCGCTTCCGCTGTAGAGAAATACCATTAGCAACACACCGAGCAAAACGGCCACCACCACAATATGCACCAGCGGCAGCGGCGAGCCGCCCCGGGATTCCCGTTCGGGAGCATCGGGCGTGACGGATTCAAGCAGGGCCTGGCGCGCGCGTTCATGCAGCGTCCTGAGCCGCCCCCCGGCTTCGCGCCACCAAGGCTCCACCTTGGCTTCGTTGAACACTTCCGGCCCCATGTAGTCCGACATTTCCATACGGAAATTCAGGTAGTCAGCCGCTTCTTCCACGGTAAAAGGGGGGAGGTCAAAATCGTGAATCAACACGTCGTGCATGTTGAACTGATCGAGCCTTGTCACCATATCGGGCTCGGCGAACAGCACAATGTGCAGGCGACGACTGCTGGCCTCCTGGCCTTGCAGCAAACTGATCAGGGCTCCCAGCGTTTGCTCATCGAGGTGATGGGCATCATCAATGATTGTGAGCGCCAGGCAATCCTCTTCATCCGTGACTTGGGCAAAGTGGCGCAACGCAGCCAGCAAGCGCCCTACCGAGGCGTTATCTTCCACTGGAAGCGCGAAATGCCGGGCCATGTGCGACAAAATGTCGGCCGCTCCGGCCCCGGGTTCGGCATTCAGCAGGCAAATTTCATCGCTGGCGCCAAAGCCGTTGGCCAGCTCCAGCGCGACACGACTTTTACCGACTTCCGGTTTGCCAAGCACCGCCAGTAAGCTAGCGCTGAACTGACACAGGTGCTGAAGCTGTTCCAGCAGAGCGCGACGGCCACCACCGCCAAAAAACGGGAAGTCCGGATCATCCCGAAAAGGGTCGTCCGACAGGCCATAATACTGGCGGTAATCCGCCAGTGGTGCATCCCGGTCATCCGGCGTCGCGCTCTGCATAAGGGTATTCTCTCAGCTATTGGCCCCGTACCGGCGCGCCGTGCTCAGCGGGCGCCGGGCGGTGCCATCGATTCGTCTCCACGGCACGCTGCAAATGTCTCTTGCAGCAAGTTATCCTCGATCTCACTGGTAATCAACGCTTCTCCCAGGCGGCTCAGCAGTACCAGCCGCAGGCGACCGTCAAGCACCTTTTTGTCGACTCCCATCAGGCTCAGGAAATCATCGGGCGTCATGTCGGCCGGCGCTTTAATGGGCAAGTGTGCCCGCTCAATCAAACGCACAATACGCTGCAATTCTTCTTCGGAAATCGCGCCCCGGCGCCAGGAAAGGTCCGCGGCCATTACCATGCCTGCGGCCACCGCCTCTCCATGCAGCCAGACGCCGTAACCTTGCGCGGTTTCAATGGCGTGCCCAAAGGTGTGCCCGAGGTTCAGAATCGCGCGCAGGCCGCCCTCTCGCTCGTCCTGAGCCACCACCTTGGCCTTGTTTTCACAGGAACGTTTGACGGCGTAGGCCAGAGCCTTCGGATCGCGAGCCATCAGGTCCGGCACATTGGACTCCAGCCACTCGAAAAATTCCCCATCTGCGATCAAACCGTACTTGATGACTTCGGCAATACCCGCCGACAGCTCACGGTCGGGCAGTGTTTCCAGCACACTCATGTCCGCGATCACGGCCTGGGGCTGGTAAAAAGCGCCAATCATGTTTTTGCCGAGACGGTGGTTCACTCCGGTTTTACCGCCGACAGACGAGTCCACCATGGACAGGAGAGTGGTGGGCAACTGGATGAAGTCGACGCCTCGCTGGTAACAAGCCGCCGCGAAGCCCGCCATGTCACCGACTACGCCGCCGCCTAAAGCCAGTACCGTGGTCGTGCGGTTGTGACGAGACTCCAACAAGCCGTCAAAAATACGATTGAGCGTTTCGAGATTTTTGAACGCTTCGCCGTCCGGCAGTACCGTTGAGTTGACCTGCAGACCATCGAGCTGCTCGATCAGTTTCGGCAGATACAGTGGGGCCAGGGTTTCATTGGTCACCACATAAACCTGCTTGGCACGCAGGTGGCGACGCAATAAGCCGGTGTTATCCAGTAAACGTTCACCGATGTAGATGGGGTAGCTGCGATCAGCAAGATCAACGTTCAGAGTTTGCATATCAGGTACAACGTCACAGAGTTCGAAGGGAGCCACATCTTAGCACACCCTCCGAACCACCAGCTTAGTCTCGCACCCGGTCTGCTATTTCCCGCGCCACTGTTTTGGGGGACCGGCGATCCGTGTTGACCACCCAATCCGCCAGCTCACGGTACAGAGGGTCGCGCTCGTTGAGCAGGTCTACGATTTTCTGACGTGGATTATCTACCTGAAGCAGGGGGCGCTTCTTATCTTTGGCCGTACGCTCGACCAAGTGCTCCACTGAGGCGGTCAGGTAACACACCCGGCCAGCCTGCTTCATCACTTCGCCATTAGCGGGGCGTAACACAATGCCACCGCCGGTCGCGATCACGGCTCCCGGCTCCTCGGCCAGTTCCGCCAGGACGGCGGATTCCCGATCGCGAAACCCGGCCTCCCCTTCTACATCGAAAATCCAGGGGATATCGGCGCCAGTACGCTCTTCAATCGCACGATCACTGTCATAGAAGGGCACTTTCAACTCGGCCGCCAGAAGGCGGCCGATGGTTGACTTGCCGGCCCCCATGGGGCCGACCAGAAATACGTTATTGGGCATCAATTACTCAGTCTGTCAGGGCATCTGCCATAATTTTGGGGGTAATAAACACCAGCAGTTCGCGCTTCTCCTGAGAGCGGACTTCGCGCTTGAACAGCCGACCAAGCACCGGAATATCCCCTAACAGAGGCACTTTGTCGACCCCTTCAATCTGCTCTACCTGGAAGATGCCCCCCAGAACCACGGTCTGACCGTTTTGCACCAATACCTTGGTCATGACTTCAGTCACATCAATGCTCGGGATACCGGAGATCTGATTGAGCGCGCCCACGGAATCCTGATTGATAACCAAGTCCATGATAATGCGGTTATCCGGCGTAATCTGGGGAGTCACGTCGAGCTTGAGCACCGCTTCTTTGAAGGAAGTCGTGGTCGCACCGCTGGCGGAAGCTTCCTGATACGGAATTTCCGTACCGGACATAATGGTCGCCTGCTGTTTATCGCCAGTAATCACTTTCGGCTGGGAAACGATTTCGGCCTGTCCGGTATTTTCCAATGCGGACAACTCAAGATCGATAAACGCGCTATCGGTTAGCACACTGAACGCAAAGCTGCCCGCCGGGTTGGCGACACCGAGGTCGACCATCATATTTTCTTCCAGATCGAGGGTGCCCGACCCTGACAGCCACTCAGCCGGGGAGGCGGGCGAGGAATCCAGTCCAGCGGTGGAGCCGCCTATCTCTACCAGCGCATCCGAGGAAGCGTTGAAGCCAACCCCGCCCCATCGCACACCCATTTCGCGCCGAAAATCCGTGTTGGCAATCACCAGGCGGGCCTCGATCATTACCTGACGAATCGGAATATCGATTTGATCCACCAGACGCTTGAAGGCCTCAATACGTTCGGCCGTATCGGTAATGATAATGGAGTTGGTACGCTCATCCACGATGGCATCACCCCGTTCCGAGAGAACGCTGCCGGTCGCGCGATTGCCGCCCTGACCAGAACTGCCACCACTGCGACTGCCACCCGACCCTTCTTCACCACGGAACAATTCGAACATTTCCCGGGCATTGGCGTAGCGCACCCGAATGTATTCGGTACGCAGCGGGGCCAGTTCTTCAAGCTGCTTGCGTGCCGCAAGTTCCTGGCGCTCCCGCTCGGCAATTTCCGCCGCTGGAGCGACCATCAACACATTGCCATTCAAGCGCTTGTCCAAACCTTTGGTTTTTAGCACCAAATCGAGCGCCTGATCCCAGGGCACACTGTCCAGTCGCAGGGTGATGCGCCCCTGAACCGTATCACTCGCCACCAGGTTCAGGTCGGTGAAATCGGCAATAATTTGCAGAACACTGCGCACTTCAATGTCCTGGAAGTTCAGAGAGAGCTTCTCTCCGGTATAACTGAACTCCTGATCGCGGGCTTCTACTTCGCGCTGGGTCAACGGTTTTACACTGACCACATACTCATTGTCCGCCTGATAGGCCATGTAGTCGTACTCGCCTTTGGCATCGATGCTAAGCACCGTGCCCCGACGGCTTTCCTTGGCGCTCACCATGGTCACTGGCGTGGCGAAATCCACAACGTCCAGACGACGGCGTAGCGAGTCGGGCAATGCAACTCCGCCCAGCTCCAGTTCAATGCCACGACCGGTTTCTGTCACATCCGCGGTTAAATGATCATCGGACAGGTTGATAATCACTCGCCCCTCGCCCTCTTCACCACGACGGAAATCGATATTGGTGACGCGAGGCCCCTGCGCAGCGGGTTCACGTTCGCGTTGACGCTGACTGTCCACCACGCTGGGGGCGCGAGTCGGGGCGGCGGCATACCCGGCCTGGGCGGCACCCACTTCCAGAATGTAATGGTTGCCGTCCACGCGAGACTGATAGGTCGTCAATTCCGACAGATTGAGAATCAGGCGGGTACGCCCTTGCGAACTCAACACCAAAGCACTGGAGCCATTCTCGAACGACAGCGGATAACGGCGCTGTTCCAGTGCGCTTGTCGCTTCGGGGAAGTCCAACACAATACGCGCGGGCTGCTCGATGGTATAGCCCTCGGGTTGCGGCGGCGTACCGTCGAACGTCATTCGCACTTCAAAACGCTCACCGGGCAGTTCGGAGAATTGAATGTTGTTGAGTGACTTGGCCCACACCACCGAGGGTGCCAGACACATCAGACAAAAAGCTAGTTTTCGCATGGTTAACCCCAATAAGCACAGTGCTCGCATGATGGCCTATTCCTTTTCTTTTAATTCAATAATTCTGGGGCGTTCAACCCAACCGCTGGCGCCATCGGCGACGATTTCCAGCAGTTGAAGCTGGCTCCGCGAGGCGGACACAATACGCCCGTGATTCTTCCCGAGATAATTCCCCTCTTTGACCGCGTGAACACCTCCCTGCCCATCGTCAATCAGTACCCAAAGTTGTCCCTGTTTGAATAAGGTTCCTACCATGGACAGATTGGCCACACTAAAGCCTTCCAGGTACTCCTTTTCGCGATTGAAGTCCGGCTCAACTTGTTTGCCGCTGACACGCTCGCGCCTCTCGGCTTCATCGGCAGGCGGGTCGAATGGACTGCGCAGCGTCATGGCGCTGTAGGCATAGGGCTGGTAAGGCTGGAAGGCTGGCAACGGCTCTATCTGGCCGGACGGACGAGCCTTGGTACGCTCTATGTACGCCTGCAAATCGCCGTGGTTAGCCGAGTCGCTACAGGCACCGAGCAACACAGCGGACAATAGAAAACCGGATGTGATCAGAAAGCGCGTCATCACTGCTCACCCTGTGACTTGTAGCGATAGGTTTTGGCAACGATCTGCATACCCAGCGTGCCTCCATTGGCCTTTCGCGCGATGGTAAAGTCATGCAGGGTCACAATACGCGGCATGCCAGCAACACCGCTGACGAAGGTTCCCATATCATGATAGCTGCCATCGACATCGATACTGATGGGCAACTCAACGTAGTACTCCGATTGCTGTTCAGACTCCAGCCGAATGCTGTTGATGTCCAGACCGCTCTCCGACGCACGGGCATCGATATCTTCCAGCAGGCCAGGCACTTCGGTATCGCTGGGCAAGCGAGCCAACAGCGCCCCAAATGATTTTTCCATTTCCGTCATCTGATCCCGATATTCCTGCAGATTGGCCGCCTGGAAGCTTTTCGTCTCAAAGTTCTGACGCAGGCTGGATTCTTCCGCCACCACACGATCCAACTGATGATTGAGGTCTTTGATCTTGTAGAAGTACCACCCGACGAGAATAACGGTAGCCAGAAGAGCGCAAACGAACACTTTTCCCGCCACTGGCCAGACGCCCATGCGGTCAAAGTCGATATCATTAACGTCGAAATTCCTGATTTGCTCCATCGTATCCGAAAGCGCCATGATCAGTTCTCCTCCTGCTGTTCTTCACTGACATGACCTTCCGGTACCGAGGTCCTGACGGACATACGGAACGCGTTGGCCTGCTCACCGTACGCTGGGGATGCGGTCACCGAACTGAGGTTCGGCGCTTTGAACCAGTCGGACTCATCCAGATTCCGCATAAAGCTGGAGACCCGGTTGTTGGACTCGGCGATGCCCTCCAATTGAATAACCTGCCCCTGACGCTGCATCCTGGTGAGGAAAACACCATCGGGAATCGCTCTCACCATATCGTCGAAGTAGCGCACAATCACCGGGCGAGTGCCTTCAAGATCCTGAATCACCCGCATCCGCGCCAGTAACTCTTCACGTTTTTCGCGCAATTCGCGAATTTCTTTCACCGCCTCATCTAGTGCGGCAATTTCGGTTTTCAGCACCCGGTTACGGGCGTTTTGATCGGCGATGGAGGACTGCACGCCAGCACTCCACAGGTACGCCAATAAGCCCGCGACGATCACCACAACCACGATGATGCCAATAAACTCTTTTTTCTTTTCCTGCCGGTAGGCTTCCCGCCAGGGAAGTAAGTTAATCTTTGCCATCAGTCGAAACTCCTCAGCGCCAGACCGGCCGCGATCATCAATGAGGGCGCATCGTTGGCCAGCGCCGCGGCATTCACGCGCGAGGAGACCGACATATTGGCAAACGGGTTGGCAACCAGCGTCTGGGTCCCCAGCTTCTCTTCAATAAGACCAACCAGCCCCTCCATGGATGCCACCCCGCCGGCCAGTACGATGTAGTCGACATCGTTGTATTGGCTGGCGGAGAAAAAGAACTGGAGGGAGCGGGTTACCTGCTGAACCACGGCTTCCTTAAACGGGTCCAACACTTCAGATTCATAATCATCCGGCAGGCCGCCCTGCTTCTTGGCCAGCCCTGCCTCCTCCATGGATAGCCCATAACGGCGCTGAATTTCCTCAGTCAGCTGCTTGCCACCAAACAGTTGTTCCCGCGTGTACACCGTGCGGCCATCAACCAAGACACTTAAGGTGGCCATGGTGGCACCAATATCCACAATGGCCACCACCTGCCCTTCCTGATCCTCCAACTGTTCCGAGATCAGCCCAAACGCGCGCTCAGTGCAGTAGGCCTCCACATCCACGACCTCTTCCTGCAATTCGGCCAGTTGCAGCACGTTGACCCGCAAATCAATATTCTCGCGACGACACGCCGCCAGCAACACTTCCACCTGCTCGGGGTTGCGGGGCGACTCGCCCTGGATTTCAAAATCAATGGACACTTCTTCAAGAGGGAACGGAATGTACTGATCGGCCTCTATAGAAATCTGAGTTTCCATCGCGTCGTCATTGAGGCCGGAGGGCATATCAATCATTTTGGTAATGACAGCAGAGCCCGCCACCGCCACGGCGGCATGCTTGAGCTTGGTACGGGACTGCTTGATGACAGCACGAACCACCTCGGCGACAGCCTCGGGATCGTTGATGTTTTTTTCGACTACGGCGCCCGGCGGCAATGGGCGAACCGCATAGGTCTCAACGCGGTAGCTATCACCGTGGCGACTGAGCTCTAGAAGCTTGACCGATGTTGAACTGATGTCCAACCCCAAGACCGGCTTCGCCCTTTTCTCAAGGAAGCTTAAAATGCCCATTTTTCTATCTATATCCGTAACTTATGTGAAGTTTATGTTATAAGACTTTAAGTTAAGCCTGCAACAAGACCGCACTTATGTAAACAGGCAAAAAGCCCGTATAATGCGGCGATTCGCTGCCATTTTCGCTAACTTATTAATTCTCATAGAAAAAATGCCTATTAAAAAGTCTTACTTGAGCCTGCTTTTTTGGCTGTGCATCGCTGGTGCGGGCTCTGGCCTGGTCGCTTTGGCGGGGTTATACCTCTATCTGAGCCCCAAACTGCCGCCAGTCGACAGTCTCAGACAGGTACAGCTGCAAACACCGTTACGGGTCTACTCCAGTGATGGCAAGCTGATTGGCGAGTTTGGCGAACAGCGTCGCACACCCGTCTCATTCGATGATATCCCCAAGCTTTACATCCAGGCTCTATTATCGGCCGAAGATGCTGAATTTTACGACCACTCCGGCGTATCTATTAAGGGACTTTTGCGAGCCGCGTCACAATTATTGAAAACAGGCGGGATTCAGTCGGGGGGCAGCACCCTCACCATGCAGTTAGCACGGGATTTTTTCCTGTCCCGCGATCAGGTATTTTCCCGTAAATTCAACGAGATCCTGCTGGCATTGCAAATAGAGAATGAACTTTCCAAAGAAGAGATTCTCGCGCTGTTCAGCAATAAAATGTTCTTTGGCAACCGTGCCTACGGCATTCACGCGGCCGCCCAGATCTACTATGGCAAGGACATTGACGAACTGGAGATTCAACAGTGGGCCATGATCGTCGGCGTACTGAAGGCGCCCTCGGCCTATAACCCGCTGGCCAACATCGAACGCGCCACCATCCGCCGCAATTGGATTCTCGGCCGCATGCTCGAGTTAGGCTATATCGATCAGGCCGCCTATGAAGTGGCCGTCAACACACCGGACAATGCCAGCTACCATGGCGCTACACTTGACCTCTACGCGCCATACGTGGCCGAACTGGCACGCCGCGAAGCCATTGATCGCTTTGGGGCCGAGGCCTATACCGCTGGCTACAAGGTCTACACCACCATCAACAGTGAATATCAAGCAGCCGCCCAGAAAGCGGTCGTGGACGGTCTGATCACTTACGATTGGCGCCACGGTTACCGGGGTCCTGAAGCCCAGTGGGGTGAGCCGCCGGAAGACCGGGATGAATGGATTGACGCGCTACAGGATATCAACGTATTGGGTGACCTCCAGCCCGCTGTCGTGCTGTCGCTAGAGGAGCGCTCCGCCGAGGTCTTGCTGGGCAGCGGGGAAACGGCCACCCTGGAGTGGGAGCAAGGCCTGTCCAGCGCCCGCCGCTACCTGAACGAAAACGCCCGGACGGGTTCGCCAGACAGTGCCGGCGACGTGCTGAGTGTGGGTGATGTCATTCGCCTGCGACGAAATGGAGAGCAGTGGCAATTACGTCAGTTACCAGCGGCCCAAGCCACCCTGGTGAGCCTCGACCCTGAGAACGGCGGCGTTCTAGCGCTGGTCGGCGGTTTCGACTTTCGGATGAGCAATTTCAACCGGGCGCTGCAGGCCGCACGCCAACCGGGCTCCAGCTTCAAGCCCTTTGTGTACACCGCAGCGCTCAAGAACGGCTTCACCCCCGCCACCATCGTTAACGACTCCCCTGTCGTTATTGAAGACGCGAGCCTGGAAGGTGCCTGGCGGCCCGAAAACGACGGCGGCACTTTTCTCGGCCCCACCCGTCTACGAGAAGCGCTGTATCGGTCCCGGAACCTGGTTTCCATTCGGGTGCTCCGCAGCATCGGGCTGCCGTCGCTGCTCGATACGCTGGATCAGTTCGGTTTTGACCGGGACGAACTGCCACGCAACCTGTCTCTTGCCCTCGGCAGCCACGCCCTGACGCCTATGAATCTGGCCCGCGGATACACCGTACTTGCCAATGGCGGCTTCCGGGTAGCCCCTTATATGGTGCAGCGCATTGAAGATGACGAGGGCAACCTCGTTCATCAGGCTCGTCCCGCCACCGTTTGCCGGGATTGTGAACCCGTCAACGAGAACGAGGAAGAACCGGTCAGCCTCATCGCGGATGTTTACGCCAACGAGCCAGAACAGCCCGCTGAGGCCAATGAGCCCGCCCGCCTGGCTCCAGAGCAGCCCGCTCAACTGTCCCTGCTGGATGTCGAAGAGGGGCGGGAAGCCGTGGTGGAACCGCCGCCCATTGCGCCACGCGTGCTGGACGAGCAAACGGCCTTTATCATTGATTCCATGTTGAGAGACGTGATTGCCCGAGGCACAGGCCGACGCGCCCGCGTACTCGATCGCGCCGACATCGCCGGTAAAACGGGCACCACCAACGGCCCCAGAGATGCCTGGTTCGCCGGTTACAACCCAGAGGTTGTGACGGTCGCCTGGCTCGGCTTTGACAACAATACTCCGCTGGGGCGCGGAGAATACGGGGGCACCGCGGCGCTGCCTATCTGGATCGATTACATGCGCGTCGCGCTGGCTGGCCGTCCCGATCACCCTGCGCCTCAGCCAGAGGGAATCGTCACCGTGCGCATCGACCCGGAGAACGGCCGTCGCGCTCGTCCGGGTGACCCCGATGCGGTGTTCGAGATTTTCCGAGCGGAGGATGTACCGCCTTACGATGACAATGGCGGCAATGGCAACACCCGGGATCACCAACTGCCAGAAGAACTGTTCTAAACACGTAGCCCAGCGCCTCGTCGCCTACAGCGGCGGGGCGCGGCGCTCCAGTCCTATATGGCTCTGGAGGTTGATCACCAGTGGCTTGAAACCACGTCGGGCAGCACGGGTCCCAGAGCGATCGACTACCCAGCCACGCACCTCCACCTCAGCGCCCGGTTTCAGATCACTTTTCTCTAAAGCGCTCCAGGCGGCGATCGGCACGCGGACTACGAGCGGGCCATCGAGTTCCAGCCAGACGGCGCTTCCCGCCTGACTTACATCCACGATGCGTCCCGAAACCCTCTGATACCCTGTATCATTCGTCGCCAAGGTCGAGGCGGGCTTTGGCGCCCAACCACTGTGCCCCCAGACTCCGCGCTCTGCGCGACGGGCTTCGGATTCCGACGCTGCCAGACAGTTCGCCAGCGCCAAATTGGGTGCCACACCGATATGAAAGGCCAACCCTTGACGCAACAGTTCCGCCTCCAGACTTTGGCCGTCCGGCAAATAGAGATACGCCAGCGTTCGTCCGTAGTGATCCTTTCGGTCCCGGTCATAGAAAAGGCGCACCTCCTTACCCGACACCGCCTGGCGCAGCGCATGGCCCGCGTCGAGCGCCAGAGCTTCTGCGGCTCTTCCGTCCCGGGCCAGCTCCGGGGCATTGATACCAATCAGCCGCACCCGGCGACCATCGGCGAGCCGGACGCTATCTCCGTCATGGACGGCCACTACCTGCACCCGCTCTGAGGGCAAGGCGTCGGGAACGGGGCAGGCGGCAGTCTGCGCGGCCAGAAGGATAAAGGATGACAGAAGGGCAGAAAGGGAAATGAGAACCGCAACAAAAACGCCGGAGGCCTTCGCCCCCGGCGTTTTCGATGCATTCGCGCAACGGGCCGAAACGGCCACGTTCATCCGATTATTTGGAGGCGATGCGGCTGCCGAAACGCTTCTTGAAGCGGTCGATACGGCCACCGGTGTCAACGATTTTCTGCTTACCGGTGTAGAACGGGTGACATTCAGAGCACACGTCCACGGTAAAATCCTGGCCCAGCGTAGAGCGAGTCTTGATGGTGTTGCCACAGCTACAGGTCGCAGTGACATCTTCGTATTTGGGGTGCAGATCAGCTTGCATGGTGTTCGCCTCATCTTTGTGCCGCCACCCGGTCGACCCCTGGTCACTTTCGATAAACAAAAGGGACCAAAAGAGGATTTTGCCGGGCACCGCACAACGGTTAATGGGTACGGCTTTCAGGAAGGCGCGAATACTACCAGAAAGTACACACAAAGCAAACTCAAGTGGCATCCGCCTCAAAGCGGGCATCAAACACGCGTGTGCGCATTCCCCGGGCCGTACTCATGCGCTATCCTGAGTGCCTTTTGACACTGGCACCGACCTCGGAGTTCATGACAGCCCTTACTGTACTGGAAATCGCCCTGCCCACCCCTCTGCGACGCCGGTTCGATTACCTGCCCCCGGCGGATACGGTGCCAGAACAATTACAGCCCGGGCAGCGCGTGCGCGTCCCCTTTGGCCCACAACGGCTGGTCGGGTTGATACTGAGGGTAAAAGCCACCTCGGATATCCCTCTTTCGCAGCTGCGCGCGGCTGAGGCCCTACTGGACGCCGAGCCGCTGATGCCGGAAGACGTCTGGCAACTGTGCCTTTGGGCCGCCGATTACTACCAGCATCCCATCGGCGATGCCTTGCATACCGCCCTGCCCGCGCTGTTGCGTCAGGGGGAGGCCGCGCGCGAGAAAGGCGAGAAATACTGGCGGCTGACCACTGAGGGCAAGGGGCTTCCTGAGGGCGCACTGAAACGCGCTCCGCGCCAGGCGGAACTGCTGGCAGCTTTACAGCAGCGGGGCCAGTTGAACCGCGCCGATTTGACACTGCTGGGCATTGGCAGTCCGGCCGTCAAGGCGCTGGCCGACAAACAACTGATCGAAAGCACAGAGCAAGTGTTCACTCCGGAGGAATCGCCTGAAATCCTGGGTGAGTCGCCGCTGCCACTCAATGCGGAGCAGCAGACTGCGCTGAACCAGATTCCCATCGGCGGCTTCCATATCAGCCTGCTGGACGGCGCCACCGGCAGCGGCAAAACCGAGGTCTATTTACAGGCCATTGCCCGCGTATTGGCGCGAGGCCAGCAGGCCCTGGTGCTGGTGCCGGAAATTGGCCTTACACCCCAGACGCTTTCCCGCTTTCAGCGCCGCTTCCGCTGCACGGTGGTGGCGCTGCACTCCGGCATGAATGACCGGGAGCGGCTGGACGCCTGGGTACAGGCCCGGGATGGCCGGGCTCGCATTATCATCGGCACCCGCTCTGCCATTTTCACCCCGCTGGCCAACCCCGGGATCTTAATTGTTGACGAAGAGCACGACAGCTCTTTTAAGCAGCAAGACGGCTTTCGTTACTCCGCCCGGGATCTTGCCGCCCTGAGGGCGAGACGGCTGAATATTCCCCTGATTTTAGGCAGTGCCACACCGGCACTGGAGAGCCTGCACAATGCACGCACTGGTCGTTACCAGTACCTGCGGCTGGCTCACCGCGCCGGTCAGGCACAGGCGCCGACCGTACACTTGCAGGACATTCGTCGACAGCCACTGGACAGCGGGTTCAGCGAGGAGACTATTGGTCGAATTCGTCGCACGCTGGACCGTGGCAACCAGGTGCTGGTGTTTTTGAACCGGCGCGGTTACGCGCCCACTCTGGAGTGTACGGAGTGCGGTTGGCTGGCGGAGTGCCACCACTGCGATACCCGTATGACACTGCATCAAAGCCCCAGGCACTTGCATTGTCACCACTGCGATCACCAGCGAGCTGTACCGCGCTACTGCCCGTCCTGCCACAGCACCCGGCTACAGCCAGTGGGTCAGGGTACAGAGCGCAGCGAAGAGGCGCTGACCCGTCACTTCCCGGGCACCCGTGTGTTACGGGTTGATCGCGACTCCACCCGCCAAAAGCACGCCTTTCATGAACTGCTGACGGAAATCCACAGCGGCGAGCCGTGCATTCTGGTGGGCACACAGATGTTGGCCAAGGGGCATCATTTCCCGGATGTCACTCTCGTGGTGATTCTGGATGCGGACGCCGGATTATTCAGCACCGATTTCCGGGGTCCAGAAAAAATGGGGCAGCTGCTGTTGCAGGTAGCGGGCCGGGCGGGCCGGGCGGAGAAACCGGGAGAGGTGATTCTGCAAACCCACCATCGGGATCACCCATTGGTGCGCACGCTGATGGAGCGAGGTTATCACCCCTTTGCCGAGATGATTCTGAGTGAACGCCGCCTTACGCAGTTGCCGCCCTTTCGACAAATGGCGTTAATCCGGGCGGAGTCCAAGCGTCCGGAAAATGCGGTGGCCTTTTTGCGCCACGTGCGGCAGTTGGCGGAGCAGTATCATCCCGCGAATCATGAACTGGGCTACCTCGGGCCGCTGCCGGCCATGCTGGAAAAACGCGGGGACCGGTTTCGCTATCAGCTTCAGGTGAATGCGGCGCAACGCAAAACCCTGCACGGCTTGCTCAGTCGCCTCGCTCCGGAGCTGGAGCAGCACCCACTGGCGAAGCGCACGCGCTGGTCGATTGATGTAGATCCGCAGGATATGAGCTAAACAACGGGTTCGACATAAGACGTCACGTTCGGCTCGCCCTGGGGTGGATCGGGTGTAGACGCGCCGTAAACCCGTCCCTGGGGGCTTCATGTCGGCATCCATGCCTCCAAGAGTCTACACCCGATCCACCCCACGGCGAGCCTCATCTCTACAGCGGCGTTCACCACTGGCCGGAGGGGGCGGTCACGGGTACAATTGGCGCGCGGCATCTGCCGGGAAATTTCCGCTTTAGCTTCCAACCTCGACCAGAACCCTATGACCCGAGACTACGCCAAGAAAAACCGTCCTCCCCAACGCCGTCGCCAGCGCCCGAAAAGCCAGGTGCCCGGCTGGGTATGGCTGTTTACCGGTGTGGTACTCGGAGGCTTTATCGTGTTTCTCACCCGACTGACCAATGTTGAACTGCCCGAGCGCAGCCAACCGGCGCCGAGCAAACCCGTCGCCACCCAGAACGTCGAGCCGGAGGCGCCGGAGGCCAGCAATCCCAAGCCCCGCTTCGATTTCTATAAACTGCTGCGCGAAAGCGAGGAAATCGTGCCCGCCACGGAGCCAAGCGAACAACAGGCACAGGGCGGAAGTCAGACACCCCCGGCCAGCAAGGATGAGTTTATTCTTCAGGTCGGCTCCTTCCGCAAAGCCTCCGAGGCCGACAGTCTGCGTGCCCAGTTGTTGCTGCTAAACCTCGACGCTTATACCGAGCAGGTAACACTCAACAGCAATGAGGTGTGGCACCGAGTCCTGGTCGGCCCGTTCAACAACCAGTCCCGTCTGGCCAGCGCTCGCTCCACACTGGTCTCCAATGAGTACCACGCGCTGGTGCTCAAGCGCAAAAAAGACTAAACCTGACCATCCTTGCCCGAAAAGCGTTCTTGCTTGAAATCACTCGGGCAAGCCCCAACCTTTCCAGTTCGCCGATCAAGACTGAATCGAACGACTGAACTGAACGAAAGGACGGCTTGTGGAACAGTATCGAGGTACCACCATTCTCTCCGTGCGCCGCAATGGGCAGGTCGCCATTGGCGGCGACGGCCAAGTGTCACTGGGCAACACCATCATGAAAGGCAACGCCCGCAAGGTCCGCCGCCTTTACAAAGACCAGGTCATCGCCGGCTTTGCCGGAGGCACCGCTGATGCCTTCACGCTGTTTGAACGCTTCGAGGCGAAACTGGAAGCCCACAACGGGCAACTTACCCGCGCTGCGGTAGAGTTGGCCAAAGACTGGCGCACCGACCGTGCGTTGCGCCGCCTGGAAGCCCTGCTGGCCGTGGCCAACGCCGAAGCCTCGCTGATCATCACCGGCAACGGTGACGTTATCCAGCCCGAAGACGACCTGATTGCCATCGGCTCCGGTGGCGCCTTCGCTCAATCGGCGGCGCGTGCCCTGCTCGACAACACTGAGCTCGATGCCAAGTCCATCGTAGAAAAAGGACTCACCATCGCCGGTGATATTTGTATCTATACCAACCACCATCAGACCATTGAGACGCTCGACTACTAAAGTCGCCCCTCAAGTCTGACGAAACGACGAGTTTGCTATGTCTGACATGACCCCCCGGGAAATTGTCCACGAACTGGACAAATACATCATCGGCCAGGCCAATGCCAAACGGGCCGTTGCCATTGCGCTGCGCAACCGCTGGCGGCGTATGCAGGTCGACGAAAACCTGCGCCCGGAAATCACCCCCAAGAACATTCTAATGATCGGCCCCACCGGCGTCGGTAAAACCGAAATCGCCCGCCGCCTGGCCAAGCTGGCCCGAGCGCCGTTTATCAAAGTGGAGGCCACCAAGTTTACCGAAGTGGGCTACGTGGGCCGCGACGTGGAATCCATTATTCGCGACCTGGTGGATATTTCCATCAAAATGCATCGCGAACAAGCCATGAAAACCGTGCAGCACCGCGCCGCCGAAGCGGCAGAAGAACGCATTCTGGACGTGCTTTTACCTCCCGCCCGAGGCGGAGACACCGAGAACACCAACGAATCCGGGACTCGGCAAATCTTCCGCAAAAAACTGCGTGAAGGCGATCTCGACGACAAGGAAATCGAAATCGAAGTGGCCAACACCCCCATGGGCGTGGAAATCATGGCGCCCCCGGGCATGGAAGATATGACCAGCCAGTTGCAGAATATGTTTTCCTCACTGTCCAAAGACAAGAAGAAAACCGCCAAGATGACCGTCAAGCAGGCCTTCAAGCAACTTCAGGACGAAGAGGCCGCCCGCATGATCAACGAAGAGGAAGTCAAAGCCGATGCGATTAAAGCCGCCGAACAAAACGGCATTGTCTTCATCGACGAAATCGACAAAGTGGCCAAGCGTGGCGAGACCAGCGGCGCTGACGTGTCCCGCGAAGGGGTTCAACGCGACCTGCTGCCGCTGATTGAAGGCTGCACGGTGAGTACCAAGCACGGGATGATCAAAACCGATCACATCCTGTTCATCTCCTCCGGCGCCTTCCATTTGAGCAAACCCTCGGACCTGATTCCCGAGTTGCAGGGCCGACTTCCTATCCGCGTAGAGCTGAGTGCGCTGACCCCGGACGACTTCGAGCGCATTCTCACCGAACCGAGTGCCTCATTGACCGAACAACATCAAGCCCTGCTAAAAACCGAAGGCGTGGAACTCACCTTCAAACCCGACGGAATCCGCCGCCTGGCTGAAACCGCCTTCGAGGTCAACGAAAACACCGAAAACATCGGTGCACGCCGCCTGCACACCCTACTGGAACGTTTGCTGGAAGACGTCTCCTTCGACGCCGGCAACCAGAGCACCGCCGTCGAAATCGACGCGACTTACGTGCAGAAGCACCTGGGGGAACTGGCCAAAGATGAGGATTTGAGCCGATATATTTTGTAAGCTAATACTAGGCTCGACGCCCACAGGACCCCCTAAGGGCGCCCTGCAAACTGGAAGCTGACACCTGAACAGCCCCGGTAAGGGGTCCGCTGCCGCAAGACCGTAAGCCGAGGGACTCGCGCTTTCGAGCGTACAGGGACGTATTTACCGCGTGTCTTGCGGCAGCGGACCCCTTGCCGGGGCGGCGCTAGAGGCACCCGCTGGAGACGATCAATGACTCCCGACAAAATCCTGCTGCACAAAAAATCCCGCCAACTGGAACTGGCCTTTAGCGACCACACCTACCGCCTTGACGCCGAATACCTGCGCGTCCACTCCCCCAGCGCCGAAGTGCGCGGCCACGGAGCCAGTGGCGGCACCCTCCCCTTCGGAAAGCGCGATGTCGCCATAGAGCACATCGAAGCCGCCGGAAACTACGCCCTGAAAGTCATCTTTGATGACGGGCACGATTCGGGCATCTACACTTGGGAGTATCTGCACGATTTGTGCGTCAACGAAGAGACACACTGGCAGGCCTATCTGGAAGCGCTGCACCAGTCTGGAAAAGCCCGCGAGCCAGACACCCAGATTGTGCGATTACTGTAACCCATACTGAACTTTCGGTGGCAAACCGCGCACTCAGAGATAAGGAAAGGTGATGTGGTTGACGGGTCGGAGACTCTTGGAGGCATGGATGCCGACATGAAGCCCCCATGGATGGGTTTACGGCGGGTCTCCGACCCGTCAACCACATCACCGCGAACCCTCTAGAGTCACTGTTACTCGCACCCGAAACCGTAAATGACACGAGGCGATGCCATGAAAACGTCTATCAAAGTTCTGATTGCCCTCGCACTGGCGGTGCTCGTCACCGCTTGTGCCGGGCCGAAGTTTGAACAGGATTATAATCCCGGCACTCAGTTTGACCGTGGGTGGGGCCGTTACGAGTGGCGCGGCGGGCAATCCCAGATCCCGGGCGTGGAACACAGCCGATTGAAACGGGTGGCTCAGGAAGCCATGACTGAAAAGGGATACCGGCTCGACAGCGATAACCCGCAGTTTTATGTCAGCCTCAACGGGGCAACACGGGCGGCGCGCGGGGGCGGCAAAACTCTGGGGCTTTCTATTGGGCTACCCATTGGCGGCAACGCTGGCGTCGGCCTCGGCGGCAGCAAAAGCCTGGACAACACGAATCAGGAAGGTGTGATTGTAATGGACTTTATCGATGCCCAAACCGATGAGCTGGTGTGGCGCGGCAGCGCGGCGGGCATTGATCTAAAGCAGTTTGAACTGTCCCGGGAGGACCAGCTCAAAAATCTGGTGGCGAAGTTGTTGGCGCAATATCCCCCAGAGTAAGTCCCCGTACTTGCCGAGGGGCGTCAACCGACGCCCTGATTAAACTTCATCCCGGAATTGCATGGAATGCAGGCGCGAATACTGGCCACCGGCGTCCAGCAATTCACGATGAGTGCCCACTTCCAGGATTTTCCCTTCACCCATCACGACAATCCGGTCAGCCCGCTCAATGGTGGAGAGACGGTGGGCCACCACAAACGTGGTACGCCCTTTCATCACCTGTTCAAGCGCCGCCTGAATATGACGCTCTGACTCGGTGTCCAGCGCCGAGGTGGCTTCGTCCAGGATCAGGATCGGAGCATTTTTCAGAATGGCCCGGGCAATCGCCAGGCGCTGGCGCTGGCCTCCCGAGAGACGTGTACCACTCTCGCCAATCAGCGTTTCATACCCCTGCGGCAGCTGCTCGATAAACTCATGGGCATGAGCCGCTTCCGCCGCCTCACGCACCCGTTCAATGTCGGTGGTCGCCAGAGCGCCGTAGGCGATGTTGCCCGCCACAGAATCATTGAACAGCACCACATTCTGATTGACCAGCGCCACTTGCTCGCGCAAATTATCCAGCCGGTAGTCGGACAGGGGCCGACCATCCAGCAAAATTCGACCCTGACCGGGATCATAGAAACGGGTAAGCAGGCTGACCAGCGTGGACTTCCCACTCCCGGAGCGGCCCACCAGAGCGATGACTTCGCCGGGGCGAACATCGAGGTTGATATGGTCCAGCACCCAGCTGTCGTTCTGATCGTAGCTAAAGCAAACGTCCTCCAGACGCACCGCCCCTTCCGCACGAGGGACTTGATGTGTCCCCGCGTCGGTTTCCGCCGGCTCATCGATCAACTGGAAAATACTGTCAGCGGCCGCGACGCCTTTCTGAATGGTGGGCACCACTTCACTCAACTGACGCAGGGGCTTCAATACCATGCCGGCAGCGATGAAGTAGGCTACAAAGGCACCCGGGTCGCTCAGCTCCATCACTGACAGCGCGACAAACAGCAATAACCCCATGGCCAGGGCGATCAACATTTGCAGAATGGGCGTATTGAGTGAGGCGGTGAGCACAATTTTCATGTTCTGCAGGTAGTTGCGCCAGCTCGCCTGATTGAAGCGGCGCTTTTCGTATTCTTCCCCGCCGAAGCTGCGCATTACACGATAGCCGTGGATCATTTCGGAGGACACTTGCGTGATGTCCCCCATACTGTGCTGCACCTGGGCACTCAGGCGACGCAGGCGCTTGCCGACATAACCCACCAGTGCGGCAATGATCGGGGCTACCCCCATAAGTAACAAGGTGAGCAGCCAGTCTTTGTAAAACAGGTAGCCGAGCAGGGCCACCACCGTCGCCCCCTCCCGAATCAGCGTTTTCAACGCGTCGGTGGCGGCCGTGGTGACACCGTTGACGTTATAGGTAATCACCGACATCAGGTGACCGGAACTGTGCCGATCAAAATACTCTCCGGGCAAGTGCACCATGTGGTTGAACAAGTCCAGCCGCAAGGCGTGCACGATGCGAAACGACACAAGGGAAATAAAGTAGTTGCCCAGGAAAGCGCCGATACTTCGCACCAGCACAATAAGCATAATAATGAGCGCGGGCGTCAGCGCTGCGCCCCGGTTTTCATCGCCGATAAAATCCAGGAGGTATTCCATGAACTGCGCCATGGCCGGCTGGGAGGCTGAATAAATCACAAACCCGAATACACTCAGGGCAAACAGTGCCCAGTAGGGTTTGATATAGGCGAGCAGACGCAGGTAGACCTTCAGAGAAGCGGTATCGGTCTGCCGCAAGGTTTCACTGGTGACGGGCGGCGTGCCTCTATCGCTCATGGTATACGCAATCCTCCAAGTGGCACCGCCATCCGGCGGTGCCCTGTGGGTCAAACGGGACGATCAATCGACCACCGGGGCCAGCCACTCGCCATGGTTGGGCAGCTTGCCCTTAACAGCATCAAAGTACAGGGACTGCAAGCGGGTGGTCACCGGACCGCGCCGACCTTCGCCAATCACCCGGCCATCCAGCTCACGAATCGGCAACACTTCAGCGGCGGTACCCGTGAAGAACGCTTCGTCGGCAATATAGACTTCGTCGCGAGTAATGCGTTTCTCACGTACCGTATAGCCGCACTCATCCGCCAACTGAAAAATCGTATTGCGGGTGATGCCGTCCAGGCAGGAAGTCAGCTCCGGCGTCAGAATGACACCATCGCGGACGATAAACACGTTCTCGCCACTGCCCTCGGCCACATAGCCTTCGTTATCCAGCAGCAAGGCTTCTTCACAGCCACTGTCCAGCGCTTCACGCAACGCCAGCATGGAGTTGATGTAATGGCCGTTGGCCTTGGCCTTGCACATGGAAATGTTTACATGGTGGCGCGTGTAGCTGGAGGTGCGCACCTTGATTCCAAGGTCACGCGCTTCAGGCGACATGTAGGACGGCCAATGCCAGGCGGCCACCATGACGTGGACCTTCAGATTATCGGCACGCAGTCCCATGCCCTCGGAACCGAGGAAGGCCATGGGGCGCAGGTAGCTCTCTTGCAGGCCATTTTCCCGCACCACCCGTTTCTGGGCGGCGTTCAGCTCATCTTTGCTGAACGGCATATCCATACGCATGATGTGGGCGGACCGGAACAGCCGGTCGGTGTGTTCTTTCAGGCGAAAAATACAGGTGCCGCGGTCACTGCTCTCGTAGGCGCGAACGCCTTCAAACACACCCATGCCGTAATGCAGGGTGTGGGTCAGTACGTGGACCCGGGCATCCCGCCAGGGCACCAGTTCGCCATCCAGCCAAATAACGCCGTCGCGATCGGCAAATGACATAACCAACTCCTAAAAAACTGACATCAAAAAGGCCGCGGCCAGCGTGAGGGGTCCGATCAGTGATGGGATTCCAGCAGTTGCCGCCACAGGCCAGTTACTTGGCGTCGCTCCTCAGCAAAGGGCTCGCCGTCTTCCAAGACTGCCTCCTGGCGCTGTAACGCGAGGCGGTGACCGGTGGACCGATAGGCCTTGTAGGCTTCGATCAACTGGGCGACGGCTTCTGCGCCCAACCGGTCGGACTGTTCCAGAGCACCGAGAATGCGGATGTTGTCTGTATACTCGGTGAGCGCGGGCTCATTCTCGGCCCAGGCTAAAACCGCATATTGAACCATAAATTCAATATCGACGATACCTCCGGCATCCTGTTTGAGATGGAATGGCCTGGCATCGCCATCGGCGGAAGGTCGACTGCCCAGGTGATCGCGCATCTTCTCGCGCATTTTGAGAACATCCTCGCGCAGCACATTCAAGTCACGGTGGGCGCACAGCACCTCTTGCCGCACGCGGGCAAAGTCGGTGGCGAGCGCTTCGTGACCGGCCACCACCCGAGCGCGAACCAGCGCCTGATGCTCCCAGGTCCAGGCCTCGTTGTGCTGGTATTTCTCAAAGGCCCGCAACGTGGTCACCAACATTCCGGCATCCCCATTGGGGCGCAACCGCATATCGACTTCGTACAACGTGCCCGAGGGCATGCGGGTGTTCAAAATGTGGATAACACGCTGCCCCAGCCGGGTGTAGAACAGGTTATTGTCCAGAGGTTTCTCACCATCGCTCTGGCCATCCGGGTCACTGTCGTGAATGAACACCAGATCCAGATCTGACCCATGAGACAGTTCAATTCCCCCGAGTTTTCCGTAACCCACGATCACGAAGTTTGGTGCCTGCTCCGGTTCACCATCGCGACCGGCGGGGCGACCGTAGCGCGGTAACAATTGCTCCCAGGCGAGCTGCAAGACGTGCTCGAGAATCACCTCTGCCAGATCGGTGAGGTAATCGCTGACTTTCATCAGCGGCAGGGCACCGGTCACTTCACTGGCGGCCACCCGCAGTGCATGGGCCGAGCGAAAATAGCGAAGCGTGTCCATGTGGCCTTCCAGGTCGTCCCACGACAAGCGCAGAGACTCCCGGCGCAACTCATCCCTTAACTCCTCCTTTCCCGGCGGCGAATAGAGGCTTTCCGGGGTGAGCAGTTCGTCCAACAGGGCGGGGAATCGAGACAGTTCATTGGCGATCCAGGGGCTGGCGGCACACAGTTTCACCAACTGCTGCAACGCCACCGGGTTTTCCACCAGCAACACTAGATAAGCGCTGCGGCGCACCACCGATACAATCAGAGGCTGAATGCGGTGCAGCGTCTCATCAGCGGCCTCGCCCTCGGCCAGCATCGCCAGCAAGCGCGGCACGAAGGCGTCGAGGCGGTCGCGACTGCTGGCCTGCATGGCCATCACCTGACGATGTTCACGCAGATCCTTCAACACTGCCAGTATCCGATGCGGTTGATCCACACCCTGCCCGGCCAGCCATTCCTCGGCTTCCTCGCCCTCGAGACTTCCCTCCCAGAGGGCCACCCAGGGTTGCAGGGTTTGACGGTCGTCGCCCCGCTCCGCGTCCGGATCGGCAATCACCTCCTGAAACTCGCGATTCACCGCTTCACGCACGGCGGACAACGCTTGATCGAAGGCCGGCCAGTCGTCATAGCCCATCACCCAGGCCAGGCGCACTCGCCCGTCCTCCGTGTCGGGCAACGCCTGGGTTTGGCGATCCTGATAGCCTTGAATGGCGTGTTCGGTATTGCGCAGGAATTCGTAGGCATCGAGCAGCACCTTGCCTTTGCCTTCGGGCAAGTAACCTTCGGTTTCCAGCAGCGGCAACAACTCACACACCTGCCGCTCACGCAAACGCGGATCGCGCCCGCCGCGAATCAGTTGAAAGACCTGCACCACAAATTCGATTTCACGAATGCCGCCTTCACCGAGTTTGACATCCTCGCTCATACCGCGGCGCTGCACCTGACGGCTGATCAGCCCTTTCATGTCACGCAGGGATTCAATCACACTGAAATCGATATATTGGCGATAGGTGAATGGCTGCAACAGCGCCATCAGCTCATCCGCCGCTTGTTGCGCCTTGTGGCCACTGGCCGCCACCGGGCGTGCCTTGATCATGGCATAGCGCTCCCAGTCACGGCCCTGGCTTTGGTAGTACTCCTCCATCGCATCGTAGTTAGACACCAGCGCGCCGCTCTGGCCGTAGGGGCGTAACCGCATATCCACCCGGAATACAAAGCCTTCGGCGCTGAGCGCATCCAGGCTTTTTATCAATTTCTGCCCCAGGCGAGTGAAAAACTCCTGGTTGTCCAGCGAGCGCTCGCCACCCTCGGTTTTACCGGCCTCAGGAAAAGCGAAAATCAAATCGATATCGGAGGAGACGTTCAGTTCGCGCGCGCCCAGCTTGCCCATACCCAACACCACAAGCGGCTGCGCTTCACCGCTGTGCTTGCCCATCGGCACGCCCCAGCGGGGTTTCATGCGCTCGAAATGGAAATCCATCGCGCACTGAATCGCGGCTTCGGCAAAGCGCGACAGCTCATCGGTAATCTCCCGCATTGAAGCCAACCGGTTCAGGTCGCGCCAGATAATCCGCACCATGGCCCGGTTGCGCTGTTGTCGTAACACTCGGTCAAAGGTCTCATCATCCTCACAGTCCGACAGCGCTTCGGCAAAACCGCTCATTCCCGACTCACCCAACGGTTCAAACAATTCGCCGGAGCGCACCCAGTCCAGCAACATTTCGGGGCGGGTCGTGCAGGTTTTCGCCACAAATTCACTCGCGGCGAAAGCGCGGTGAATCTGCTGCAGAAAATCCTCTTTGGACACAGCGCCCGGCAGCACAGATTCAGGGGAATCCAACTGGCGCTGCTCCAGACTCTGCTCAAAGTCTTCAAAGCGCTTGCGGGTCGCTTCCTGAAGCGGGGCGGGAATTCGCGTTTGCTCGAACATTAAGACTCTCTTTCAGTGAATGCGTTGTAAAGTTAACGATGGCACGGAAGGGCTGGGGAGGGCTCACCGTTTGGAAACTCTCTGAGGCATGGATGCCGAAGAGAAGCCCCCACGGACCGCTCTTTGGCATCCATGCCACCGCGGCATTAGTGAATCCCTTCACGTCATGGGTTCACGGCGGGTTTCCAAACGGTGAGCCCTTCCCAGCCCTGGCGGTAAATTACACACTCAACAGGCCGGACACTAATGCTCTTTCTCAGGCGGCGGCGCCACCCTCATCACTTCCTCCACCGTCGTAAGCCCCGCAGCAACCTTCTGGGCCCCGGATAAACGCAGCGTGCGCATCCCCTCGCGCATCGCCTGCTTGCGCAACGCCTGCATACCCGCTTCCGGGCCAATCTGAGCTTTCACCGATTCCGACAGCATAAGAATTTCATACAGCCCCTGCCGCCCGAGATAACCCGTGTTGCGGCATTCCAGACAACCCACCGGACGGTACACCGTTTTCGGCACGGCCACTTTCCAGGGCGTCACCAGCTGCTGCCAGTCCTCCGGGCTAATCGTCCCCTCTTCCTTGCAGTGAGGACACAAGGTGCGAACCAGTCGCTGCGCCATCACTCCCAGCAAGGTGGCATTGATCAGGTAGGAGGGAATGCCCAGATCCAACAGCCGCGCCACGGTAGCCGGCGCATCGTTGGTGTGTACCGTCGACAGGACCAGATGGCCTGTCAGGGCCGCCTGCACCGCCATCTGCGCGGTTTCCAGATCGCGGATCTCCCCCACCATAATGATGTCCGGGTCCTGCCGCATCAGCGTGCGGATGCCCGCCGCAAAATCCAGCCCGATTTTATGGTGCACCTGGGTCTGGTTGAAGTGCTCTTCGACCATCTCGATCGGGTCTTCAATCGTGCTCACATTGACTTCCTCTGTCGCCAGTTGACGAAGCGAGGAATACAAGGTCGTGGTTTTACCGGACCCGGTCGGGCCCGTGACTAATACAATACCGTTGGGGCGCTTGAGCATGGCATTCCAGCGGTCGAAGTCATCCCCCACCAGCCCGAGATCCGCGAAGCTGCGCAGCAGGACATCGGGGTCAAAGATGCGCAATACCAGCTTCTCGCCAAACGCGGTGGGCAAGGTGGACAACCGCAGCTCCACCTCGCTGTCATCATTGCGGCGCGTCTTGATTCGGCCATCCTGGGGTTTGCGTTTCTCGGCAATATTCATCCGTGCGAGCACTTTGAACCGACTGGTCACGGCATTGGTAACGTTGGATGGCAATTCGTAGACCGGGTGAAGTACCCCGTCAATGCGAAAACGGATACGCCCCACCTGACGGCGAGGCTCAATATGGATATCGCTGGCGCGCTGGTCGTAGGCGTATTGCAGGAGCCAGTCGACAATTTTGACCACATGCTGGTCATTGGCTTCCGGGTCTTCGCTGAAGCTTCCCAGGTCGACCAGTTGTTCGAAATTACCCACACCACTGGCACCCGGTCCGCCACTCGCGCGATTGACAGAGCGGGCGAGTGTGTAGAACTCCACCAGATGGCGGTCGATTTCCGCCGGATTGGCCACCACCCGGCGTACACGGCGGCGGGCCACATGCTCCAGTTGCGGCTCCCAGCCGGTCACAAACGGCTGTGTGCAGGCGACCACCACCTCATCCGGGGTCACTTCAACGCAGAGAATCCCATGCCGTTTGGCGAAGGCATAGGACATGATGTCCGTCACCCGAGGCACGTCGATTTTCAGCGGATCAATATGAAAAACGGGCAGTTCGGCGCGCTCCGCCATCCAGGCCGTCAACGCTTCGGTATCGAGCGGCCTGCCCGGTGAGGCGCGATCCTCGAGCCCTTGCCCCCCCACGTAAGCCAACGGGTGCATCATGGCCTGCTCCCGGGTGCGCACCGCCCCCAACAGCCGGTTGGCATCCTCGCGATCCAGTCGGGAATCGGCCACCAGGTCGTCCACGAGACGGCGCAAGTCAAGTCGATACTCAGCAGTGGCGGTTACGGCCATGAAGGGCTTCCTGTCAGTCAGACGCAAATTTTGCCCCCGATTGTAGCCTGTCCGGAAGACCAACAACACCGCCGGGCGCACGGCCCGGGCAGATTCACCCCGATGCTTCGAGCCCCCTCGGGGGTCTCGCCGGGCAAACGAGGTGTAAAAATGTCAAAATCAAGGGTGACCTGTCCGGTATAAGTTTTTATACTGCCCGCACTTTCGCAAGGGGGACATTACCACATGCCCATCAACAACCCTTTCTCGAACCTCTTCGGCCGCTCGCCAATCAAGCCGATGCAAGAGCATATGGCGGTCGCGATTCGCGCCACTGGCGAGCTTCAGCGCTTCTTCGAGTGCGTGATCGCCGATGACTGGGAGCAGGTGGAAGCCGTGCAGCGGCGAATCACCGACCTGGAAAACGAGGCGGACGCACTTAAAAAGCAACTTCGCCTGCATCTTCCCAAAAGCCTTTTCCTGCCGGTTCCGCGCACCGATCTGCTTGAGCTGCTCGCCATGCAGGACCGGATCGCCAACCGCGCCAAGGACATTGCCGGCATCATGCTCGGTCGCAAAATGACCATTCCGACCAGCATGCAGCAAATGACCCTTGAATACGTGGACGCGGCGGTGAAAGCGGCCGAACAGGCACTCAAAGCGATCAATGAGCTGGATGAGCTTCTGGAGACCGGTTTCAGTGGCCGTGAGCTAGGCATTGTGGAAACCATGATTCAGGAGCTGGATGCCCTTGAGCGCAAGACGGATCGACTGGAAGTGACCATGCGCGCCACACTGTTCAGCCTGGAAGCGGATCTGCCACCCGTGGATGTGATGTTTCTGTACAAGGTGATCGATTGGATCGGTGACCTCGCCAACCGCGCTCAGGATGTCGGCGGCCGTCTGGAACTGCTGCTCGCGCGCTAAAACTGATAACGATTGGGGAAACTGCATGACCGTGATCGCCGAATACGGCCATATCCTTCTGATTCTCGCCTGTGTGTTTGGCGTTTTCATGGCCTGGGGCGTTGGCGCCAACGATGTGGCCAATGCCATGGGCACATCGGTGGGGTCCCGCGCCCTGACCATCAAGCAGGCGATCCTCGTCGCCATGGTGTTCGAGTTCCTGGGCGCTTACCTGGCCGGGGGGTCCGTCACCGCCACTGTACGCAGCGGCATTGTCGACCCGGCCCTGATGAGTGAAGAGCCGGAGCTATTGGTCTTCGGGATGCTCTCCGCCCTCCTGGCCGCAGGCACCTGGCTGTTGATTGCCAGTATCCTCGGCTGGCCAGTCTCCACGACACATTCCATTGTCGGCGCCATCATCGGCTTTGCGGCCGTGGGCATCTCCGTGGACGCGGTGTCTTGGGATAAGGTGGGCACTATCGTGGCCAGTTGGGTGGTTTCACCACTGCTGGCAGGGGCCATCTCCTTCTGGCTGTTCCGCTCCGTCCAGCACCTTATTCTCAACACCGAAGACCCCTTCTCCAACGCCAAGCGCTATATCCCCCTCTACATGTTTGCCGTGGGCTTTCTGATTTCCATGGTTACCCTGCTCAAGGGACTGAAACACGTATTGAAAGACGCCACCTTTCACCCGGACTTTCTGCAAAGCGCTTTAATATCCGTCGTCATCGGTGTACTGGTGGCCCTGCTGGGTATCTGGATGATGCGCCGTGTCAAAAAAGACAACGAAGCCGACTCCCTGCACCGCTTTACCAGTGTGGAGCGCGTGTTTGGTATTCTGATGATCTTCACCGCCTGCGCCATGGCATTCGCCCACGGCTCGAATGACGTGGCCAACGCCGTAGGGCCACTCGCGGCCATTGTGAGCGTCATCCAGACACAGTCCGTCACCTCAAGCGCTTCCGTGCCAGCCTGGGTATTGTTAATCGGCGCGGCGGGGATCGTGGTCGGTTTGGCCACCTATGGCTGGAAAGTGATCGCGACCATCGGCCGGAAGATTACCGAGCTGACGCCAAGCCGCGGCTTCGCCGCCGAGTTGGGTGCTGCAGGTACTGTCGTTTTGGCCTCCGGCACCGGGCTTCCGGTCTCCACCACACAAACCCTGGTGGGCGCGGTTTTGGGCGTCGGACTGGCGCGCGGCATTGGCGCTCTGAACCTCCGAGTGATTGGTACCATTTTCATGTCGTGGATCATCACGCTGCCCGCCGGTGCCGGCCTCGCCATTCTGTTTTTCTTCTTCTTCAAAGGGCTGTTCGGCTGATCGGCCTTTCCGGGCCTGGCTTTCCCGCTAGGCCCGCCTGACCCTCCTGTATTACACTGCCGGTACACTTCTCTGGTATCGGCCGTGTATGACTTTCGACCTCAAACGCTACATTGATCAACTTGGCCAACTGGTGGCCCAACCATCGGTCAGCTGCTCGGATCCGCAGTGGGACATGGGCAACAAAGCGGTGCTGGACCTGCTGGCCACCTGGCTGGAAGCCCGGGGCTTTTCCGTCGAACTCCTGCCCGTTCCCGGACGCGACGACACGACCCATCGGTCCGGCAAGTACAACCTGATCGCCACGCGCGGCACTGGCTCGGGCGGCCTGGTGCTGTCCGGCCACAGCGACACAGTGCCCTACGACGACAACCGCTGGCAGAGTGACCCCTTCACGCTCACCGAACGGGACGGCAAACTGTATGGCCTCGGTGCCACGGACATGAAAGGTTTCTTTCCCGCCGTGCTGGCCGCCATCGACCGACTGGGAACACAAGCGCTGAACCAGCCCCTGATCGTACTGGCCACCGCTGACGAGGAAAGCAGCATGAGCGGTGCGAGGGCTCTGGCGGATATGGGACGCCCGAAGGCACGCTACGCCGTGATCGGGGAACCCACCGAGCTTCGTCCGGTACGTATGCACAAGGGGATTATGATGGAATCCTTGCGCGTGCGAGGCGCCAGCGGCCACTCCTCTAATCCGGCACTGGGAAAAAACGCGCTGGAAACCATGCACACGGTACTGAATGAGCTGCTGGCATTTCGCGAGGAACTGCAAACCCGTTACCGGAACCCGGGGTTTTCGGTGGATGTCCCCACGCTGAACCTGGGCTGTATCCACGGGGGGGACAATCCCAACCGTATTTGCGCCGAATGCGAACTGCATTTTGACCTGCGCGCCCTACCCGGCATGGATAACGAGGCGTTGCGACACCATTTGCGGCAGCGTCTCTCCCCCCTGGCGGAGCGCAGCGGCACCGACATCGTACTATCTGAGCTGTTCGAGGGCGTCGAACCCTTTGAGCAGCCCGCCAACAGCGAACTGGTGCGCGCCTGCGAGCAACTGACAGGGCACACCGCCGAGGCCGTGGCGTTTGCCACCGAAGCACCCTTCCTGAAATCCCTTGGCATGGAGACGCTGGTGCTCGGCCCCGGCTCCATCAATCAAGCTCACCAGCCAGATGAATTCATCGACATTGGGCAACTGGCCCCATCAGTGGATATACTCACAGGTTTGATTCAACGTTTCTGTGTAGACGCACCCCCGAAAGGATAAGACTTTGACCACAGGCCCCACCCAAGACTACGTTAAGTGGTTCCGGCACTCCTCGCCCTACATCAATGCGCACCGGGGGAAAACCTTCGTGCTCATGTTGCCCGGCGAGGCGCTGGTGCATGACAATTTCAGCAATATCATCTACGACATTGCGCTGCTGAGCAGCCTGGGGGTACGCTTGGTGCTGGTACATGGCGCGCGCCCACATATTGACGCACGCCTGAGCGAAGCGGGCACCCAGAGCCAGTTTCACCGCCACTTGCGTATCACCGACGCGCAGAGTCTGGAGCGCGTCACGCAGGCCATTGGCCAGGCACGCATTCAGATGGAAGCGGCGTTGTCCACCGGGGTGCCAAACTCCCCCATGCACGGTGCCCGCATGCAGGTCATCAGCGGCAATTTCGTGGTCGCAATGCCTTATGGCGTACTCGACGGAGTGGACCTGCAACACACCGGCAAAGTCCGCCGAGTAAATGCCCGCTCACTGAATACCGCTCTGGATTCGGGCGCCATTGCCCTGCTTTCACCGCTCGGCTACTCCACCACCGGGGAGGCTTTCAATCTCTCCTACAGTGACGTTGCCACTCATGTAGCCACGGCGCTGAAGGCAGACAAGCTGCTGGCCTTTATCGAAGCCGACGGCGTGCGTGACAGCCAGGGAGAGCTGGTTCGTCAACTGGCGCTTCAGGAATGCCGCGACTTTCTGCACAGCGACGGAGAGCGCATGGGCAGTGATCTGAGCCAGGCACTCAACGCCTGCTATCTGTCCTGTATGCAGGGCGTGCCACGCGCACAGCTGATCAGCTACGCCACCGATGGCGCCCTGGTGGGCGAGCTGTTTACCCGGGACGGCCTGGGCACGATGGTGCACTCGGACAGCTACGAACAACTGCGCCGTGCCACCATTGATGATGTGGGGGGCATTCTTGAACTGATATCGCCTATGGAAAACGAGGGCATTCTGGTGCGCCGCTCTCGCGAGCTGCTGGAAACGGAGATCGACCGTTTTCACGTATTGGAAAAGGACGGTACCATCATCGCCTGCGCGGCGCTTTATTCGTTTGAGGACAGCGCGGAGCTGGCCTGCGTGGTGACTCATCCAGAGTACCGCAAAAGCGGCCGTGCGGCTGCGCTGCTGGATCAGATGGAGAAAATCGCACGCCGGCAGGGTGTTAAGCGCTTGTTTCTGCTCACCACACAAACGGCTCACTGGTTCATTGAGCAGGGCTTTGTGCAGGCGCAGATCAGCGATTTACCGGTATCGAAGCAACGGCTGTATAACTACCAGCGCAACTCTAAGATCTTTATTAAGAACCTTTAGGTTCTTGGGTATGCGTTGCGTCACCTCCGGTCTGCGAAGGGGGTGCCTTGTTCCCGGACACGCCGTGAATACATCCCTGTAGGCTCGCATCGCCGGTCCCCGGCTCCACGGTCCGGGAACAAGGCACCCCCTCCGCAGACCTATGTGCTAAAGCAACCTTTTTAAAACCTCGCAACCATAGAGGTAAGCTGAGCACACACCAACCATCATAAGCATAGTTGTGGCACTAAGGCCCTTGGCGGTGTCTGTCCTTTCAAGACCGTGGAGCGGGGGACCCGCGATGCGAGCCTACAGGGACGTATTTACGGCGTGTCTTGAAAGGACAGACACCGCCAAGGGCCGAGCGTCATTCAACCACTAGGTCAGCCAAGACGCTCCCCAGAAGGTTTTCTGCTATTATTGGCGGCTTTTCGAACGCCGCCAAATAGAGAAAGACCATGCCTGTTTATCGCTCCAAAACCACCACCGCCGGCCGGAACATGGCCGGGGCTCGCGCGCTGTGGCGCGCCACCGGGATGAAAGACGAGGACTTCCACAAGCCCATCATTGCTGTGGCCAACTCCTTTACCCAGTTCGTTCCCGGCCACGTACACCTGAAAGACATGGGCCAGTTGGTGGCCAGGGAGATTGAAAAAGTCGGTGGCGTCGCCAAGGAATTCAACACCATCGCCGTCGATGATGGCATTGCCATGGGACACGACGGCATGCTCTACAGTCTGCCTTCCCGGGATATTATCGCCGACTCTGTCGAATACATGGTGAACGCTCACTGCGCCGACGCTCTGGTGTGCATTTCCAACTGTGACAAAATCACTCCCGGGATGTTGATGGCGGCCATGCGCCTGAACATCCCCGTCATTTTTGTCTCCGGCGGCCCGATGGAGGCCGGGAAAACCAAGCTCGCCAAGCACAACCTGGATCTGATTGATGCCATGGTGATTGCCGCCGATGACTCGGTGGATGACGAGACTGTGGCGGAGTATGAGCGCTCAGCCTGTCCCACCTGCGGTTCCTGCTCCGGTATGTTCACCGCCAATTCCATGAACTGTCTGACCGAAGCACTGGGCCTTTCCCTGCCGGGCAATGGTACGCTGCTGGCGACTCATGCCGACCGGAAAGAACTGTTTCTGGAAGCGGCACGTCGAATCGTGGATATCACCAAACGCTATTATGAGCAGGACGACGACCGCATGTTGCCGCGCTCCATTGCCAACTTCAAAGCGTTTGAAAACGCCATGGCGCTCGATATCGCGATGGGGGGTTCTACCAATACGATTCTCCATTTGCTCGCGGCGGCGCAAGAAGGTGAAATCGACTTCACCATGTTCGACATCGACCGTTTGTCGAGGAAAGTACCCCAACTGTGTAAAGTCGCCCCCAACACACAGCAATACCATATTGAAGATGTCCACCGCGCCGGTGGCGTGATGTCCATTCTGGCCGAGCTGAATCGCGCCGGACTGCTACACAGCGACTTGCCCACAGTACACAGCGAAACCGTGCAGGCCGCACTGGACAAATGGGACCTGGTTGGCAATGACGATGTCAGCGTACAGACATTCTATAAGGCGGGCCCGGCGGGCATTCCGACGCAGGAGGCTTTCAGTCAGGCTACTCGCTGGCCCACTCTGGATGTTGATCGTGCCAATGGTTGCATTCGTTCCCTCGAGAACGCCTTTACCCGTGAAGGCGGACTGGCTGTACTAAGGGGCAATATTGCAGAAGACGGTTGTGTTGTGAAAACCTCGGGCGTTGATGAAAGCTGCTGGGTATTCGAAGGACCCGCTCGAGTCGTGGAAAGTCAGGACGAGGCTGTCGACGCCATTTTAGGCGGTATTGTCAAGGCAGGCGAGGTCATTGTCGTACGTTACGAAGGCCCACGCGGCGGCCCCGGCATGCAGGAAATGCTGTATCCAACCAGTTATCTGAAGTCCAAGGGGCTAGGCAAGTCCTGTGCGCTCCTGACCGATGGTCGTTTCTCAGGTGGCACTTCCGGCTTGTCCATCGGGCATGTGTCCCCGGAAGCGGCAGCGGGAGGGGCTATCGGTCTGGTGCAAAATGGGGATGCTATCCGCATCGATATCCCCAACCGCTCCATTGATGTGTTGCTCAGTGAAGACGAATTGCAACAACGACGGCACGGAATGGAAACCCAAGGCGATACCGCCTGGAAACCAAGCGAGCCGCGCAAACGCCGGGTCAGCACAGCATTGAAGGCCTATGCAAAACTCGCCACCAGTGCCGATAAAGGAGCGGTAAGAGACCTCGAGCAACTGGATTGAGGCGACCGCTACACCCCGACGGAGGTGTCGGGGCAGGCGTCTCCCACAAGAGAGGTCTGCGTGTCTGAATCAGGAGCAGCACAGCTCAGCTTTCAAAACAGACAGACATAAAAAAACCGGCGAGTAACCGCCGGTTTTTTTCGAGCAATCAACGAAGGGGATCAGGCTCCAGGCAACACCAGCCCATCTTCCTCTTCCCATCTGCGTTTTTGCTCCTGATAACGCTCTTCTTCACGGCGTGTTTTTTCTTCACGCTCTTTCTCGCCTTTGGCGAACTTGATCCACTGCTGGGCCGCTTCTTCACTACGCTTATCTTTGGCCGCTTCTTCCAACACGTCAATCGCGTCGTCATACTGCTCAAGATTCACGTAGGCGGTGCCGATACGGAGATAAACCTGATCCGCGCGCTCAACGCCTTTATCCAGCGCTTCCCGCCCCGCTTCAATCGAAGCTTCGTAACGGTCATTCAGCATGTAGATGGCAGACAAGCGGGCAAACAGATCGCCTTCGTCAGACTTTTCTGCCGCCTTCTCCATCTCCACCATCGACTTCTCAGTTTCCTGAGCCAGACTCCAGGAGTTGGCGAGCAGCTCCAGGTTGCGAGCGGTCGGTTCGATGATTTCGTCTTCGTAGATGCCTTTTTCCAGCACTTTAGCGGCTTTGTAAGGCACTTCGCGGTCGAGATACATAGAGGCCATGGAAACGAGAATATTTTCCCGATCCAGACCACCTAGCAAATAAACCACTTCCAGCGTGTGCAGACGGTCATCGAAGTTCTCCAACAGGCTGTACATGTCGGACAGCTGACGCCAGGTCGATACCTTCGGATAGTGGCGAACCATCTTCACCAGAACATCGGCCGTGCTCTGGTAGTCTTCTTGCTCGAAGTACAGCAAGCGCTGCATAGCGAACCAGTTTTCATCAGGCACCTTCCCTTCAGCCTCAGTCATACTGACCGCCTGGTTAACATGCACCAACGCACGCTCAGGCTGATTCATCTGGTAGAACAACAATGAAAACACATAGTACTGCTCTGCGTTAATGCTGGTTACCAGATTCGTCCAGTTCTCAAACGCCTCGAGTGCTTCGTCGAAGTTTTCCTCTTGCATGTGCAGCTTACCCAGCACCTGCCACGTAGAGGTTTCCAGCCCGGTTGGGATTTGCGGCGAACGCTCAACCACATTTCCAAAGGCGCTGAGCGTCTCGCTCATATTGTCCATTTGGAAATGCACATTGGCCAGGAAGTTATAGATCTGTGCTTGTTCGTACGCATTGTACTCACTGATCTTATTTTCCATTCGCTGCAACAGGCGCAACGCTTCGTTCAGATCAGGCTCTTGTCCGGAATCTTCCTCAGGATCAATAAACTGCTGAACTTCCGAAAGCTCTTCGTTCAGTCGCTGGCTGATCCCCGGAACCCGACGAGGTTCAGGCGGCTGACTGGCCGGCTGTATCAGTTCCTGCGCCTGCACGCTTCCCATTGCAAAGGTCGCTTGTGGAAATACCTCTTTCACCAATACTGTTGACACAGCCGGGGCCGCTGCCAACGAGGCGACCAAGAGGCCACGGCCCAATGTGCCGACCATCAATGATTGAAATTTAGTCACTGTCATCACCCCCAACCCTTAATCGTCCTGCAGCTCGAAGACAAAACGATAGCTCACGCCGGCCACTTCCACCGGCTCACCGTCTACGACACGCGGACGAAACTTGAAGCGCTCGGCAGCGCGAATGGCAGCCCGGTTGAAGATACTGGTTTCGCGACCTTCAGTGTCCACGGCATCTACCACGACAACATCGCGGGTAGATCCATTGGTGGTCACGGTAAACTGCACCGTCACAAAGCCTTCAGTACCACGTTGAGCCGCTCGACGCGGATATTCTGGCGCGACAGCAACAATGGGCATGTACTCGCCGTCACCAGAGAAGTTGGAACCCGTACCCATACCAATCTCCAGCCCCATGCTCGGCGCGGCCATGTTGAGGGCGCCAGCATCGACGTCCGGAGAATCGAATTCGGGCTCCGGAATATCCGGCGGAGGCTCCGCCGGATCATCAGGCTTGGCGGGCTTCGCCGCTTCGTACTGGGTTTCGATCTCTGTATCCGGCATGCGAATATCGGCGATCTTCCGGTCTTCTGGACGCTCGTCGTTCTGCATGTCAGAGTTGATCAGCGATTGCATCAAAAACAGCAGGGCAACCGTAACGACGACTGACAACGCCCCTGCAATACCTACTCTTGCAAAATTCATAGCAGCCTAGTTCTCTTCAGTGGAGACAGCGACGTTGGTAATCCCCAGTTCACGAGCCGACTCGGTAATGGAAATGACAAACTCCATATCCGCGCCCTGATCCGCCTGGATAACGACTGTCCCATTCGGGTTTTCGGCGTGCAACCGCTCAATCTGAGCCCGAACACCACGTTTGTCTACCTGATTCTTGTCGATCCAGATTTCGTTATTTTCACTCACGGCAATCAGAATCGCAGCGTCATCTTTCGAATCAGCAGTCGTGGCCTCAGGACGATTGACCTCAATCCCCGTCTCTTTAATAAATGTAGCAGTCACGATGAAGAAGATCAGCATGATGAACACCACATCGAGCATGGGCGTCAAGTCAATGGCCTGAGCTTCTTCTTCGGCTTTCTGATTGTTCCTGCTCATGGGATATCTCTTAATACCGGTGTTTAACTTGGAGTTCGCCTCAGTGATCCGCCGTCAGGTGGTCAGCAAACAGGTGATTTTCCCGCTCCGCGATCCGCTCAAGATAGGTATGTGCAAACAGCCCGGAAAGAGCGGCCACCATACCGGCCATGGTCGGGATGGTCGCACGCGATACACCACCGGCCATCTGCTTGGCATCACCACCGCCAGTCATCGCCAGAACGTTAAACACCTCGATCATACCGGTGACCGTTCCCAGCAAACCCAGCAGAGGACAGAGACTTACCATTGTGGCAATCATGTCCATGTTGGTGTTGATCTTCTCGGAGATGCGGGAAACCATCGCCTCACGAATCTGGCGAGCGTTCCACGATTTGCGCTCACTGCGACTTTCCCACTGGTCCAGAGCCGACTGGACATCACTTTTCAGACCCCCCTTGAAGTACCAGAACCGCTCGAAGATGAGGGTCCACATCAAGAAGGTGAGGATGGCGATGAGCACAAGCACACCGCCCCCTTGATCCAAAAAGGCTTTAATGGCTGCGATTGCTTCCATTATTGCCGTCATGGTCTATCTCCTACTTACGCTCAGCGTTCTCGGCGACAATGCCGGTGGTCTGCTCATCCAGGATGTGGATGATACGCTTCGCGCGGCCGTTGACGATGGTATGCAGCAGAACCGTCGGGATTGCCACTACCAGGCCCAATACCGTGGTGATCAAGGCAGAGGAGATACCACCGGCCATGTTTTTCGGATCGCCCGCACCAAAGATGGTGATGGCCTGGAAGGTCAGAATCATACCGACTACGGTACCCAGCAGACCCATCAGCGGCGCAACAGCGGCGATGATCTTCAGCAAGGACAGGCCGGATTCGATTCTCGGACGCTCTTTGAGCACCGCTTCTTCCAGTTTCAGTTCCAGAGTCTCAGGATCAACACCTTTGTTGTCCTCAGCCACTTGCAGCACACGACCCAGCGGGTTGTTGTTGCTCGGAGTGCTGGATTTCAACTGAGAGCTAACTTTGGCGCTCATCAGGGACAGCACAATAATGCGCCACAGGCCCAGCAGGAAGCCGAAGATACCGACAGCGGTGATCACATAACCAACGCCACCGCCCTGGTGCCAACGCTCTGCCCAGGTTGGGCTGTCAATCAGAGCGGTCAGCAGAGAGCCACCGGTAGGACCAGTGGGGTCGATACCTACGCGCACCAGACCGGAGTCAGCACCTTGCAGGTCAGAAGCAGAGCTCTGGATGTTGCCAGCGGGCTGACGAGCCAGCTCTTCCATTTTTGCACCGTCAGGAATAAAGGCCAGGTATTTGCCTTCGGAAACCAGGTTGTAGGCACCGATGCGGACTACTTCCTGCTCAGCCTTATCGCCGTTGGGCTTGATGACTTCGGCGTTAAACTTGACGACCTTGCCACTTTCCACCATCTGGCGCTGAACTTCGTACCACAGGCGCTCGATTTCGTCGATGCTGGGCAGACGGGTATTACTGTTCATTTTGTCGATCAGGCCGCTCAAGAACTCGCCGCGATCGGGGTACTGAGCACTGATGATGGACGTGCGGATGTTGGAGCGCAGGTCACCCGCCGTAGAGGTCAGATGACCAAACAATTCACGCAGTGAACCCAGACGCTCGTTCAGCTGGTTACGCTTGGCATCGACTTCCAGCTCTTGCTCATCGTAGCTAGCTTCCAGCGTCGTGGAACGCTCTTCTTCCTGAGTACGAGTGTTGCGAGCTTCGCCCAACAGCTGCTGCTGCTGACCACGCTCCTGACGGAAACGGGCTTCACGCTCACGGTGCTCCTGGGATTCATTGACGCGGGACTCGCGCACCATCTCCAGCAACTCTTCCATTGAACCAGCTCTGTCCGCGTCTTGCGCCAGAGAAACGTTGGCGGTCAGCAGGCCAGCGGTCAGGGCGACCAGAGAGCCCTTCAAAAACTTCATCTTCATTGTGCTGCCTCCGGAGCCTGAACGGGTAACATCATGATGTCCTGGCTTGCCTGGTCACGGGCAATGCGCAGGCCCTTGAGAATCGGGTTCCGGTAGGAATCATCCAGTGGGACCCACGCCTGCTGCTCTTTGTCCCAGGCGCCTTGTTGTTCGGTATCGGTGGTTTGATACATCAACGAGATGCGACCAACGCGCAAAACGTTCACTTCGCGCTCCTGACCATCCACTTCCAGAGTGTCGCGGTAGGTATCGAGGAAACGACCGTATTCTGACTCAATGCGGTAGGCTTCCAGCACCTGACGGAATTTTTCAGCAACGGAAATATCCGCACGGTCCTGGTTGTCACGCAGCATCTGGACGCGAGCGCGACGCTCTTCCAGATGGAAGGGCATATCCAGCTCGACGAATTGATCCAGCGCATCCAGCATGCTCATCACCAGCGGCTGAATTTGACGCTCGATAACAGTGACCTGCTCGATGGATTGATCCAAGTCGCTCAGCACACGCTGCTGGGCTTCAATCTGACGCTCCAACTGGCGATTGTAGGTCCGCAGACCTTCGATCTCCTTGTTGACCACCTTGAACTGCTGCAGCAGATCGTCGGTTTCCTGAGCCAGGCGGTCAATCCGCTTCTGGGATTCCTGGGCCATTGCGGTTTTGGCTTCACCGACCTGGATAATCTGGTCCAGGGTTTCATCTGCCACGGCAACACTACCCATTAGCGCGCCGGCAGAAAGCGCGGTGGTCAGAGCCACGGCTTTCAATCGCTGCTTTTTCATATTTCCCCCAACGTCGGGTGCTTGCATCAGATGAGTTGCGACAGGCAGCTGCCACACAACACGTTATCCACATCGCCTCAAGGAGGCAGCTAAGAACGCCGCATTGTAATAAGAGGCTTACTTCACATTCAATGCTTTGGGTAAAGCGTTTCTCAAGTGAGTAGATTGGTATCACTCAGGTAACAAATTGTCCCAAAGACTGTCTGATTCAAGTAACACCCGCTCAAAAAACAACCAGTCTCTCGCAGTGTCATCAAGTTGTAATGCGCTCAAAGCGCTGAAAAGTGTGTGCGACTGCCGCGGAAGCTTCCCCGGGGTGCTCACTCTCAAGGCGCCACTGGTCCGGATCAAGCTCCGGAAACCAGGCGTCTCCCTCCACCTCCAGGTTGATGCGGGTGAGGTACACCCGATCAGCCAGAGGCAAACTTTGGCGGTAGATCTGTTCACCGCCCATCACCATGATTTCGATCGCCAGCGGCTCCTCGCGTCGCGCCAGTGCCAGCGCCTCTTCCACACTGGTCACCCAACGCAGATTGGAGTCCTGAGAGCGATGAAGCGAGCGGCTGACAACAATGTTCAGCCTCCCCGGCAACGGCTTTCCGATGGATTCATGGGTCTTGCGCCCCATGATGACCGGCTTACCCATGGTGACTTCTTTAAAATACTTCATATCCCCCGGAAGGCGCCAGGGAAGCTGGTTATTGCGGCCAATCACTCCGTTACTGGCGGCCGCCACTATCAACGCTACGTTCATGATAAGGCCATAAATTTTTGGTTAGGTTCCCGAGCTCATCCGCCCCCGACAACTCTAGACGGCTATCGGTGCGCGAATTCGCGGATGAGGGCTGTATCCCTCGAACCGAAAATCTTCTACTTCATAGTCGAACAGGCTGGATGGGCAGCGATCAATCACCAGGCTCGGCAGCGCTCGTGGCTCCCGACGCAGTTGCTCGAAGACAATGTCCTCGGTCAGGTGATTGTGGTAGAGGTGGCAGTCCCCAAAGGTGTGCACAAAGTCACCCACCTGCAAATCACACTGCTGGGCGATCATATGCGTCAGCAACGCGTAGCTGGCAATATTAAAAGGGACGCCCAGGAACAGGTCCGCACTGCGTTGGTAGAGCTGGCACGACAATTTGCCTTCGGCGACATAAAACTGGAACAGCGTGTGGCAGGCGGCCAACGCCATACGGCCCTGCTCAGCGTTCTGTTGCGGACTGACCGACTCATCCGGCAAATCCGCCGGGTTCCAGGCACTGACGATCAATCGTCTCGATGAGGGCTTGCGGCGGATTTGTTCCACAACGTCACTGATCTGATCAATCGTGCTGCCATCGGGACAGGCCCAGCTACGCCACTGTTTACCGTACACCGGCCCAAGATCACCGTTTGCGGTGGCCCACTCATTCCAGATACGACAGCCACGCTCCTGCAGCCAGGTCACATCTGTGCGTCCTTGCAAAAACCACAACAGCTCCACAATTACGCTTTTCAGGTGCACCGTTTTGGTGGTCACCAGGGGAAACCCCTGTGACAGATCAAATCGCAGCTGGCGACCAAACACCGAGCGCGTGCCCGTCCCCGTGCGATCGCCTCGATCCACACCGTTGTCTACCACATCGCGCATCAACGCCAAATATTGCTGCATAACTCAAGCTACCCCTCGAACCCGACGGCAATGATTGTTTAGAGGGCCCGCGCCCGTCGCTGCTGGCGCCGCCAGCTCCAGATGAGAAGACCGATACCCACCAGCAACATCGGCAGCGACAGCAACTGCCCCCGAGTAACCCAGCCGAACAGGTCAAAATTGATGTGCTCGTCCGGCTGGCGGAAGAATTCGGCGAAAATCCGGAAGCAAGAGTACAACACCAGGAACAACCCGGCCACGGACCCGCGAGGCCGCGGTTTGGCGGAATACCAGTAGAGCACTGCAAATAACACAAGCCCTTCCAGAGTCGCCTGATAGAGCTGTGAAGGATGTCTGGCAAGCCCCTCCGGATCGTTGGGAAACACCATGGCCCAAGGCACATCCGAGGACCGTCCCCACAACTCCTGGCCGATAAAATTGCCCAGGCGGCCGAAACCCAACCCAATCGGCACCAGAGGCGCTACGAAATCCGACAGAGCGATAAACGACAGCTTATTGCGCCAGGAAAACAATGCCATGGCCAAAATCACACCGAGCAGCCCTCCGTGGAAGGACATTCCCCCCTCCCACACACGGAACAGCCACAGCGGATCACTCAACCAGTAATCGATGTGGTAGAAAAAGACATACCCCACACGCCCACCGAGGATGACCCCGAAGGCCACATACGTCACCAGATTCTCCACCTGGGAGCGCTGGACCACCGTATAGGGAAAGCCGGCCCGGCGCAGTGCCAACAGCCAGGCGCCGGCAATGCCGAACAGGTACATGAGGCCGTACCAGTGGATATCCAGAGGGCCGTAGGACTGGCCGCCAAATTCAAAAGGGCCAATGCTCAGGGCGATCGGATCGAGTTCAGGATACTTCATAGGCCTTATTCATGATCAATGGACGGAGGCGGCCTTACGGCGCCCGGGCATACTACCATTGTTGCAGGACCGGCACAGCTTCGGCATTCAGAGCTGCCCCGAAAACAGTATCAATCGTCCGAACTGGCCGGCCGAATCAGACGAGTCGCACCCAGTGCACGCAGGTTTTCGTCGACACGCACCCGTATTTGTTCAGCGTCCGGCAACGTCATCACTTCCGATAGCAATGCCCGGGACTGTTCGAGGCTGATGCTGCGAATAACGGATTTCACCTTCGGGAGGTTGGTCGCGTTCATCGACAACACATCGTAGCCCATCGCCATCAGCAGAATAGCCGCCCCGGGGTCACCCGCCAGCTCACCGCAAATACCCACACTGACGCCCTCCGCGTGGCCGTCATCCACCACACTGCGCAGCGCATGAAGGACGGCGGGGTGATACGCCTGGTAGACATCAGCCACCCGGGCGTTATTGCGATCCACCGCTAACAGGTACTGGGTTAAGTCGTTGCTACCCACCGACAGAAAGTCCACCCGGGCCGACAGTTCTCTGGCCTGATAGACCGCCGAAGGCACCTCGATCATAACGCCGATGGGCGGCAGCTTGACTGAGTGCCCTTCCTCCAACAGCTCGTTGAAGGCGCGATAAATCAGCACTTTAGCCGCTTCCAGCTCGGGCACACTGGTAATCATCGGTAGCAGGATGCGCAGATTATCCAACCCTTCGCTGGCCTTGATCATGGCGCGTATCTGCGCCAAAAAGATCTCGGGGTGATCCAGCGTCACTCGAATGCCGCGCCACCCCAGAAACGGGTTGGCCTCCTCTATCGGGAAATAGGGCAGCGCCTTATCGCCCCCGATATCGAGCGTCCGCATGGTCACGGTATGAGGGGCAAAGGCGGCCAGTTGCTCCTGATAGATGGCCCGCTGCTCCTCTTCACTGGGGAAACGATCACGCAACAGAAAAGGCACTTCCGTCCGGTACAGGCCCACGCCCTCAGCGCCACGCTCCAACGAGCGCACCACGTCAGTCATCAGGCCGGTGTTCACCCACAACGGCAGGCGGTAGTGGTCGGTCGTTTCGCAGGGCAGGTCTTTCAGGGCCTCCAGGCCCTTGACCAGTTCCTGCTCTTCCAGATAAATCGCCTTGTAATGCTTGCGCAGCTCCGGGCCGGGATCGGTGTACACCGTTCCTTTATAACCATCCACGATGACCGGGCGACCATCGAGGCGAGTGTAGGGAAGATCAACCGCCGCCATGACCGTCGGGATATCCATCGCCCGCGCCAAAATGGCTACGTGGGAGTTACTGGACCCCTGAACGGACACCAGGCCCGCCAGCTTTTCTTTGGGAATCTCGCCGAGCATGGACGCCGTCAGTTCTTCGCCGACCAAAATGGTCTGATCGGGATAAATCCGGCACTTCTGATTCGACTCCTGCAGGTAAGCGAGTACTCGCCGACCCAGATCCCGAAGATCCGTGGCCCGCTCGCGCAGATAGGCGTCGTTCATGCTGTTGAAGGTGCGTTCATGCTCCAGAATCACTTCGGCCCAGGCCGAAGGTGCCGCCGTACCCTGGCGAATGCGCTCTGTCACCTCTTTGCCCAACGAAGCGTCATTGAGCATGGCCAGGTAGGCATCGAACAACGCCTGCTCCTCCCGGTTCAACCGGGATTTGAGCTGCTCCCCCAGCCCTTTGATATCTTCCCGCACGGCTTCCAGGCATTCCTGGAAGAACGCCAATTCCGTCTCCACATTGTCGCAGTGCTTGTGGGGAACGGAGTGCAGATCGGCGGGCGGGGTGATGACGACGGCCTCCCCCATCGCGATACCTGTCGCTCCGGAGACACCGACAAACCGCGCCTGCGCCGCCTTTTCGCCAATGGCCACCATCACGCCCGTAGCTTCGGCGTGAGCAATCACTCCCGCCAACTGTGCGGACATGGTAACCAGAAACGCTTCATCGCCCTCGTCGAAGCGGCGCCGCTCTACTTGCTGGACAACCAGCACACCCAGGACTTTACGGTGGTGAATGATCGGCACACCCAGAAACGAGCTGTAACGTTCCTCACCCGTCTCGGGAAAGTATTGGTAGCTGGGGTGCGTCTCGGCATGTTCCAGGTTAATCGGCTCCTCCCGGGTCACGACCCGGCCGACCAGCCCTTCGTCAGCTTTCAAACGCACACGCCCCACCGAGTCGGCATTGAGGCCATCGGTGGCCATTAACACATAATCGCCATCGAGACCGCGCAGGTATACTGAGCACACCTCAGTGTGCATCGCGGTTTTGACGCGGGAGACAATAATCGCCAGCGCGGTCTTCAAGTCCCGCGCGGCATTGACCTCCTGAACGATGGAGCGCAGCGAATTCAGCATGTTGTTTTTACCGAAGCAGGCACCGCGGCTTCGAGTTGACTGTGCCAGGGTGCCAATTCTTTAAGGGCGCGGCGATAAACTTCGCGCTTGAAAGCAACCACTTTACCCAGCGGATACCAGTAACTGACCCAGCGCCAGTCATCAAATTCCGCTCGCCCGCCATTATTCAACGTAATCTCACTGTCCGACGAGACCAGACGCAACAAAAACCACTTTTGCTTTTGGCCCAGGCACAGCGGCTGAGAATTGTGACGAACCAGGCGGTTCGGCAAGCGATAACGCAGCCATCCCCGGGTACAGGCCACAACCGACACATCTTTCTCCGTCAATCCGATTTCTTCCTGAAGCTCGCGATACAACGCCTGCTCCGGTGATTCACCCTCGTGGATGCCACCCTGCGGAAACTGCCACGCATCCTGCCCCCCCACGCGCCGTGCCCAGAGCAATTGGCCCTGATCACTGGTAAGAACGATACCCACGTTGGGGCGAAAACCTTCGGCATCAATCACGGGGGCTTGCGATCCTTATCGGTCATTATTGAAAGAGGGCGCGAACAGCGCGCAGATCAGCCTATTGTTCCACAAACCGAACGCGCTCAGCAATTATCACGGTTGAGCCCCCGATGCCGAGCCGCTATGCTAGGCGGCCGCCAACCAACCAGGACCGCCGACCCGTGACCCTCGCGATTTTTGACCTCGACAACACGCTGATTGCCGGTGACAGCGACCACCGCTGGGGCGAATTCATGATTCACAAAGCGCTGGTGGACGCCGACCTCTACCGGGAGAAAAACGACGCTTTTTACCGCGCCTATCAAGACGGCACTCTGGACATTGACGAGTACCTCCACTTCTCACTGGCCCCTTTCGGCACCCTGAGTGATGCAGACATTCTCGAATTGCAACGCGAATTCATGCTCGATTGGGTGGAGCCACTGATGCTCAAAAAAGCGGGCGAGCTAATCGATCAACACCGCCGCCAGAATCACCAGTTACTCATTATCACCGCCACCAACAATGTCGTTACCGCCCCTATTGCCGAGCGGCTGGGCATTCCCGCCCTTCTTGCCAGCGAGGCCGAACGGGGCCCGAATGGCTTTACCGGGCGCCCCACCGGAACCCCGACCTTTCAGCACGGCAAAGTTATTCGCCTGGAACAGTGGCTCGAAAAGAATCCTCACCCGCTGGAGGACGCTTACTTTTACAGCGACTCCGCCAATGATCTGCCGCTGCTGGAAGCCGTTGGCCACCCCACGGCCGTAGACCCCGATGCCCGTCTGGAGCGCATCGCGCGGGAACGGCAGTGGCCCATACTCTCACTGAGGGACTGATTCGTGCCCCCGCTTGTCCATCGTTGCTGGCCTGTGCTGCTGAGCCTGATTCTTGTCGGTTGTGATCGAGGCGGAGAATCCTCCGCCCCACCCCCACCCGAACTTGCCTCCCCCGAACCAAAGACGACGCTGGGGCCACCCGATCCCGCATTGGAACAGGCCACCACAGCCGCCTGGGCGCTCGGAGAGACATGGCTCCGTGATACGAACACTTTATGCGATGCCTTTCACTCCGTGCTGCAAACACTGCTGGAAGCGCCCGACGAACAGCGCCTGACCGATGCTCGCTCCCACTGGCATCAATGCCACAACCGCTGGCACCGACTGACGCCTCTGCTGACACTGGGAGAAAGCAACCCCGGTTTGTTTGCTGACCTCAATCAGATACGCTTCCTGATCGACGCTCATCCGTTACAACCCGGCTACCTCGATGGCCTCGAGCAATACCCCTACAGCGGCATCGTCAACGACATTACTTTGCCTATCAACGCCGCCACGCTCAGGGAGCAACATGGTCTGACTGATGACGCCGACGTCGTACTGGGGCTGCATGCCCTGGAGTTCTTGCTGTGGGGGGAAACCGGCACCCGGACAGCCGACGACTTTATCTATCAGCGAGAGGTTCAGGATGAGCAACGCGAGGCCGAGTTGTCCGAGGCCCAACTTCCCCGCAATCGCCGCCGCGAACTAACCCGGCTGATCAGCCAGTTGCTACAGGATGACTTAAACGCTCTGGAGCAGCGCTGGCAGGCCACCAACCTGCGCCCCACTGCCACCTATCACCACTTGCATCCAGCGAGCCGCCTGCCGCTATTGCGTGAGGCATTGATTATGCTTCTGGGAAACCGTTTGCCCGACGCCCTGGCCCAGCAAGAGACGTCGGAGCAGGCCCACAACCGCTTTGCCGGCCGCAACGAGCAGCCCGTGCTCGCCGCGCTAAGCGGCACCGACCAATTACTGAGCACCGGCAACCCGACACTGCTGAGCCAGCTCTTATCGCCAGCCGACCAAGATGCCTGGCAGCAAGCCTGGCAACCCATCAACAATGCCCTCACCGCGGCTAATGACACCGCTGGCACTGAGTGGCCATCGTCGCTACCCGTGCTGGCCGACCTGCTGACTCCCAGTGACCCGCTCTCGACGCCGACACTGGATACCACGGAACACCTGGAGCCAATTGAGCAGCAGTAACGCGCAATGCTTCCCGCTCCGCACCCTCGCGGCGGGAAGCGCCCCGAAATAGCACACCCGCCCTCCACATTGAGCCATTGCAGTGCACAGCGCCTTGTCGCCCTTACCCACTCCTCCCGGCCAACCACCTTGCTCTATCGGGTAATCGGCGGTTTTTTAATCAAATGGCATGAAAACTGCCTTATTCCTACAGCGCGACACCCAAACATCGCCCACCGCAAGGTGCGTCAATGACTGAGGCACCGACCTCCGGGACGACCCGGACGGTCTAGGAGACCGCTTTACCATCTGGACGACCAGATAATCTTTGGCCCGGACAAACCGTGGGCCCGGATAATCTAGAAGCAACGCAACCAGAGAGGTAATCGGCATGACATCAGCGGTCCCCGACACACCCCATACCGCCTTCCAGCAACTCCCGCTGGTGGATATTTCAGGCCTGCGCTCGAGTGATCCCGACACGCGCAAAACCACCGCCGACGCTTTGGGCCGGGCAGCCCGGGATGCGGGGTTTCTTTATATCACCGGACACGGTATCGACCCCGGACTCATCGACACACTGCTCCAGCGCACCCACGCTTATTTCTCGCTGCCATTTGCGGAAAAAATGCGCAATTACATCGGCCATTCAGTGAACCACAGTGGCTATGTGCCCGAAGGCGAAGAGCAGTTTTACGGCAGTGCCACGGTGGACAAAAAAGAAACCTACGACCTGGGCTTCGATATGCCGGACCACCAGTGGCGTCGCCCCATGCTCGGCCCAAACCAGTGGCCGGAAATGCCGGGGTTTCGCGAGGACATTGAAGCCTATTACCGGGCCGCACTCGACCTGGGCCGTCACCTGTTTCAAGGGTTCGCCCTTGCGCTGGGGCTCGAAGAAGACACCTTTACCCAACACCTGACCCGCCCGCCGAGCCAGTTGCGGTTGATACACTACCCCTTCAACCAGGACATGCCGCCGGACCGGCCAGGCATTGGTGCCCATACCGACTACGAATGCTTCACCATTCTGTTGCCCACTGCGCCCGGCCTGGAAGTAATGAATGGCGCCGGGGAGTGGATTGACGTTCCTTTGATCGACGACACGTTTGTGATCAACATCGGCGATATGATGGAGGCGTTGAGCAATGGTTACTACGTGGCCACCTCGCACCGAGTGCGCAAGGTCGCTCAGGAGCGCTACTCTTTCCCGTTATTTTGCAGCCTGGATTACGACACCCGCATTGAACCGCTGGCGGCATTGACCAACGATAAGAACCCGCCGCGCTACCCGCCACTGATCGCCGGCGAACACCTGTACGCGCAAACCCTGCAAACCTTCGAGTATCTCAAAAAGCGCATTGCCGAGGGCGACATACAACTGCCTGACGGCGCCCGCGAGCTATCGTCGTTTGGCCATGGGGGTTCAAACGTATGAGTTTGCAGACCATTCTGGAGCGATACCCCAGGCATAGCACCTCCGGCGTCCCCGAATGGATGCTGGGCTGCTTCCGCCGCCAATGCATCAGTTTCGCCAATGGGGAATCCGATCATCAAACCACCGTGTACTGGCTGCAAAGTCGTCACCTCACGGTCGACCTGCGTTTGCCGCGCTTTGACCAGCGCGTCACTTCCACATTGCTGGATCGCTCGACATCGGACTGGAAAGCTCTCTCGCAATATGAAGGCTGGTCAGCACTCGCTCACTGGGATGGCCAGCAGTTGAGCTGGAGCGAGACCACCGCTTTGCAAAACCACAACCGCTGGCCCGAGCCCGCTTGTTTGCGACGCGTTGGCAACTGCATGATTGAGTTCGCACCGAGCGGTGCTTACGTGGAAGACTGGCGTCTCCAGCCCAGCGAGCCGGGCCCGTTGATTGGGTTGCGACTGCGCGAGGAAACCCGGCTCGATACCGGAGAACGAATCCCCCGCGACGGCGCACTGATTATTGCCGGTCGCTACGCCGGCCTCGTACTGGGACGAACTCAGCCTTTGCCCGACTCACATTCGACACTGACCGAACAGGTAAACGTGCAGCTGGATAAATCGGCCTCGCCAGCGCCGCTGTTCGATTTTGAAACCTCAATCGCCGAAGGCTCGCTAACTCAAGGTTTTACTGTGCAGCACAGCACCCGGCCCGAGCGGTGTGGTAACCCGCTGTGGCCAGAGAGTGATTTCGAGTGGCTGCCCGACCAGCAACAGGTCCGGCAACGCTGGCACCAAGGCGACCACCATTACGAGCGCCGCTTCGAAGTCGATAGTCTGGAGCCTCACTACCCCTTTAAGCTGAGCACGCCTTCCACCCCTGAGTCGAACCGCTGGTTCGAGCAGGAAGCCGCAACACTCACCCGTTATACCCGACACTTGTTTTGAATCACCAATCCCGTCGCTGGTTTCTATAACTTTTGGAGACACACTATGATTTTTCGCCTACTGCAATCACTCACTCTCGCTGCCGCCTTAAGTTTGTCCGCCGTGTTCGCACACGCTCAGGAAGAACCGAAAAAGTTCACAGTCGCCTGGTCCATCTATGTCGGCTGGATGCCCTGGTATTACATTGAGGAAACCGGCCTGATGGATAAGTGGGCCAAGAAGTACGGTATTGACGTGGAGCTGGTGCAGATCAACGATTACATTGAAGCCATCAATATGTACACCGCCGGTCGTTTCGACGCCGCCACTATGACCAACATGGATCTGCTGACTATTCCCGCTGCCTCCGGCGTTGACACCACGGCCCTCATCACTGGCGATTACTCCAACGGCAACGACGCCGTGGTGCTGAAAAACGGCGACTCCATGGAAGACATCAAAGGCCGGGATGTGTACCTGCTGGAGTTATCCGTTTCACACTACACGCTCGCGCGCGCTCTGGAGTCCGCCGGAATGACCGAGCGTGATATCACGGTGGTCAACACATCGGATGCGGACATTGCCAGCGCCTTTAACGACCCGGCTGTACAGGCCAGCACCTTGTGGAATCCACAACTGGAAGAGGTCTTGAAACATCCGGATGCCGTCAAAGTCTTCGACTCCACCGAAATTCCCGGCGAAATTCTGGACATCCTGGCGGTGAAAACAGAGACGCTGGAAGCAAACCCGGAACTGGGTAAAGCGCTCACTGGCGCGTGGTTTGAAGCCATGTCCATCATGAATGCCGACGACGCCGAGGCGAAAGCCGCCAAGCAAATGATGGCCGCTGCGGCGGGTACTGACCTGGACGGTTATCAGGTTCAGCTTGATGCCACAGAGCTGTTTTACACCCCGCAACAGAAACTGGATTTCCTCACCAGCGAGCAAGCGGAGAAAACCATGTCGTTCGTCACCGAGTTCTCTTTCCGCCACGGGTTACTCGGTGAAGGCGCCCCGGCACCGGATGCCATCGGCATTGAACTGCCCGATGGAGAAATCTGGGGAAACAAAAACAACGTGAAAATGCGCTTCAACAATCACTTTACGCAAATGGCGGCCGACGGAGAACTCTAAATCCGGGTCGCTTTCCGAAGCGGTTAAAGCGTGCGGCAGTGCAGGATCAATGCCGCACGCGATAGCTGTCGATCATCGCCTCAATGTCTTCCACGACTGACTCGACGGACTGATTGGAAACCCGGCGTTGCGCGAACGTGCGAGCACCCATGACTTGCACCTGCAGTAAGCGAGCCAGCCGATCACACTGGACATCTGCGCGCAATTCACCTTCGCGCTGGGCACGGCGCAACAAATCTTCAAACAACTCTTCCACATCGGCGAGCAATTCATTCACGCGGCTGCCAAGCGGCTCATCTTCATCGCGCACTTCCAGCAGGGTTTTAACAATCATGCAGGCGCGTGCAGGAGGTTCCATGCTGTCGGCATTACACAGAATCAGCTGCCGAATAAACGCTTTAAGCGCCGACAACGACGACGGTTCATCCGCAAGGCAACCCTCCAGTTGGGATACCAGTTCATCGGCATACGCATTCAACGCTTCGAGAAACAGCGACTGTTTATTACCAAATGCCGCGTAGAGACTGCCGGGTCGCATATCGAGCGCCTGCTCAAGCTGCTTGAGTGACGTGCCGTGATAACCGTTTGCCCAGAACAAAGACACGGCTTTCGCCAAGGCCTCATTACGATTATATTTAGCAACGCGTGGCATGATGGAGCCTCATGGGTCTGCGTGCTTAAACACGCATGGAACGGATTCCGCCCCCTCACTTTAACGTCCGCGATGGCGGTGTCAACTCTATCGGCGAAGATGCCGCTTATGACGACGAAATGTGTACTATGACGTACACTTCCATGATGATAACGCCCACTCAGCCGCTTCGCTTGCAGCACTTCGCCACACGTCACCTTGCCTGGTTAAGCGAGGCCCCGCCCCTGACCACACGGTCAGAACCCGTCACGACCGCACTGGATCAACGGGCTCTGGCGACACTCACGCGCTGGGATCGAGCACCAGAGAGTGGCCCCGCGTTTCTTACCAAGACACCGCCGCGCAAACTGGGACTTTATTTCGAGCAACTGTACCGTTGCCTGTTGACCGATCTGCTCGGCTGGGAACTGATCGCTCACAACCTTCCGTTGCGCCACGAAGGTCGAACCCTGGGAGAACTGGACCTGCTGGTTCGTCACCCCGACACCCGGCAAGCAGAGCATCATGAACTGGCGGTGAAATTTTATCTGGGCGTGCCCGGCACAGCCGATCGGGCACCGGGCTGGTATGGCCCCAACGCGAACGACCGACTGGATCTGAAAATACATCGCCTCGAAACACACCAATTGCCTTTAAGTGAACATCCAATAGCGAAAGCCGCCCTGTCCGCACTGGGAGTCACCCACTCGTTGAAACGGCGGTTGATCATGCCGGGCTATCTGTTTTATCCGGGGGCCGCCACCGAGCAGCACCTGAACCGGCACTCTGTCACGCGCACCCCGCTTCCCGACAGCGGAGCTCCCCCGACGCACTTGCGCGGCCAGTGGCATTTCCACAGCGCCGCAAAGAACCACCCCGGGATCGCCACCTGGGCACCGCTGCAAAAACCCCATTGGCTGGGGCCGTGGAGCCAACCCCAAGCGCCGGATTGGACGATCACCGAACAGGCATTAACCCGCGTTTGTTCACAAGGCTTCGCGCAGTTATTTGCGCAACTGCATTACAATTCCGAACGCGCGCTGTGGGAGGAAGAAAGCCGCCACTTCGTGGTACCGGACAGCTGGCCCGCCACGTTCAACCGTTCACATTAAAAAAACGGGAAAACACCCGCCATGCCTGAAAATACGCCTGAGCATCCACAGGCGTAAACTGAACGGCTGTACCCGGTGGGCACTGAGCGAGGGAAAACGCATCCAGGGGATGTACGGTACCAATTTTCGGGTAACCCCCCATCGTCTGGCGATCCTTCAACAGCACAATCGGCTGGCCATCGGGTGGCACCTGAATGGCACCAAAGGGAATGCCCTCGGAAGTCATCCCCTGCGCAGGGCCACGCAACGCAAGACCGTCCAGTGTCACCCCCATGCGATCCCCCCGTCTTGAGACAGTGTAGGGGTGTTCATAGAAGCGCTGCACTTCGGCGCGAGCAAACTCGCTGCACTGCTGTCCTTCCAGCACCCGCAACATCACAGCCTGCCCGTAATCCGGAATAAAGCGGGGCGGTACACGCCGATGACAATGGCCTTGAAGATACCCCTCAAGAGAGTTGGAGGCGCTTTCCTCCGCCACCGGCAGCCAGTCTCCCGCACGCAATGGCTGCCCCATGCCGTCAAGTCCGCCAATCCCCTCGCGAACGACGGTGGACACCGAGCCAAACACAGGCTCAACCAGAAATCCTCCCGCCACGGCCAGATAACTGCGCACACCACGAACGGGAAAACCAAACGTGAGGGCATCTCCCCGTCGCACCGTATGGGTTTGCCAGCAGGCCAGCGGTTCGCCGTTGCACCGGGCCTGCAGATCGGCACCCGTGATGGCGATCACAATGTCCGTATGCACCTCAAGCTGCAGGCCACCCAAACTGATCTCCAGCGCGGGGCTGTCGGAACGGTTACCCAGTAACCGGTTGGCCCACAGATACGCGTGCTCATCCATCGCCCCGCCGGGGGACACGCCGAGGTGTTGGTAACCGAAGCGGCCGAGATCCTGAATCAGTGTTAAAGCGCCTGGCTTCACAACGCGCAAGCCCGTCATGCCCTTTCTCCTCCCAGGCGGTGAAACTCCGCCCGGTCAATCGACACGAAACGTACCCGGTCACCGGTCTTGACCGGACAGAGATTGGGAGTTTGACGATCAAACATTCGTAGGGGCGTGCGCCCGAGCAGGTTCCAGCCGCCCGGTGTCGCCACTGGGTAGACCGCCGTCTGCCGCTCCGCCAACGCCACAGAGCCAAGGGGTACATGGGCGCGCGGAGTATCGAGTCGCGGTGTCACCAAAGCATCGGATACCGGCCCAAGGTAAGCAAAACCCGGTGCGAACCCGAAAGCGAACACCCGGTAGGTGTCGCCGGCATGCCGGCGAACAATGTCCTCCACTGTGGCGTCATGATAGCGGGCCACTCGCTCCAGATCGGGCCCGACGGACGGATCGTACCAAACGGGAATTTCCACAATGCGCTGAGCGGACTCGACAGAAGGCGGCAAATCCGCCAGCAGCCCCCGAACCTCCTCGATCAGAGCCAGCGGATCGGCACGTCGGGTATCCACCACAATCATCAGCGTGGCATAGGCAGGCACCAAGTCCCGCACCTGTCCAGCCAGTGCCTCAGCCAGCCGATCACAGGCGGCCCGGATTCGGGGCACCAGACTCTCATCCACCGTGTCACCAAACCGTACCAGCAACGTGTCCACGGCAATCAGGTCCACCGCCATCACGTTCATGCTGGCGGCGGCGCCACGCTCTGCCGGGAGCCCAACGCTTCGCGGATAGCCCGTACCGCGTTGACCGATTCCGCGTTATCGCCATGCACACACAGTGTGTCTGGCGAGAGCCGCAACGGATCACCAGAGCGGGTCACCACGACACCGTCTTCCGCCAAACGCAGCGCCTGCTCCAGAATGCGCTGCGGGTCCTGATAGACCGCGTTCGGCTCCTGGCGCGATACCAGAAACCCTCGTTCGTCATAGGCCCGATCAGCGAAGGCTTCAAATAACAGCGGCACATTGACCGCCTCCGCGAGCCGACGAATGGGCTCCTGATCGGGCGTCGCCAGCACCATCAGCGCCAACGAGGGCTTACAACCCGCCACCGCATCCAATACGGCCCGCAATATATCGGGGTCGCGCATCATATCGTTATACAGTGCCCCGTGCGGTTTCACATAGTTCACACTCAGGCTCTGCGCTTCGGCCAGACCGGACAGCGCTCCCACCTGGTAGCGAATCATCGCCACGATTTCTTCCCGGCTACAGCGCATACTGCGGCGCCCAAAACCGGTCAAGTCGGGATAGGCCGGGTGCGCCCCGATCACCACCGAGTGCCGCCTTGCCAGCCTCAGGGTGCGATCCATGGTCACCGGGTCTGAAGCGTGAAAACCACAGGCGATATTGGCCATATCCACCAGTGGCATCACGTCTTCATCACACCCCATGCGCCAAGGCCCCAGGCTCTCGCCCATGTCGCAATTCAGTCGAACTGACCGGGAAGAGGTTGTGGAGGAGGGAGTTACGGTCATCACAGTCTCTAATTCAACCAACGTGTGGCTCAGTTTACCCCAAGCATTACAACGCTTCGAGACAACAAGCGCCCCGGCCAATCAGCATTCGTGACTTCCTGGCCTGTTTCCGAAACTTTTGATGCCAAAACTCGTCGTAATGACTACAGCCTCCTATAGTGAAGAATACCGCTCTACTATCACGCAACGTCCACCAACGGCCCGGCAACGTATCCAGTGGTAACGTGAATCAAGAGGTATTAATGCCATGCTGATCAAGAAGCGGTTCGCCAGCGAGCCCTCCGAAGCCCGAGTCACCCCGGAAGATGTCTACCTGAACCGTCGTCGCTTTTTGCAGATATCAGCTCTGGGCACCGGGCTGGCGGCAAGTTCTGCCCACGCCGGCCTGTTTGACTTCCTTTCAGGGGACAGCGATGAACCAGCCGCAAAACCCTCCGAGCGCAAGCCACTCGACTTCCGGTCCACCCAAACGCCGGAGGGCCTGACGCTTACCCCGGAAAGCAAGGCGACCAGTTACAACAACTTTTATGAGTTCGGCACCGATAAAACGGATCCCATGAACAACAGCCAGCAGCTGGACATCGAACCCTGGACGCTGAGCGTTGAGGGGGAAGTGGAGAAGCCAGGCAAGGTCGACGTATGGGAGTTGATGAACAGCGCCCAGTTGGAGGAACGGATCTACCGCATGCGTTGCGTAGAAGCATGGTCGATGGTGATCCCCTGGGTTGGCCTGGAGCTGGGCAGCTTCCTCAAGCGTTTTGCGCCAACCAGCCGGGCCAGGTACGTGGCCTTCGAGACGCTGTACGACCCGGATCAAATGCCGGGGCAGCGCAACCGCTTCGTGGGCGGCGGCATCGATTATCCTTACGTGGAGGGATTGCGCATGGACGAGGCCATGCATCCGTTGACGCTGCTTTCAGTGGGTATCTACGGCAAGACGCTACCACCGCAAAACGGGGCACCGATTCGGCTGGTAGTGCCCTGGAAGTACGGGTTCAAGGGGATCAAATCCATTGTGCGCATCCGGCTGGTAGAGGAAATGCCCCCGACCAGTTGGAACCGGCTCGCCGCTCAGGAGTACGGCTTTTACGCCAACGTCAATCCCGAGGTAGACCACCCCCGGTGGTCCCAGGCCTCCGAGCGGTTTATTGGGCCCGGCGGCTTTTTTGATGTGACCCGGCAGCCGACACTGCCGTTTAACGGTTACGGCGACGAGGTGGCTTCGCTGTATCGGAACATGGACCTGCGCAAGTACTACTGATGACTGACGCTGCCGACCAAACGCCACCCAACCGAGCTCCGCGCTCCGGGCCATCTCACATCGCACGACGCTGGCTGGGAAGAAGCCTGCATGTGGGTGTGCATATCGGGGCGCTATTACCCCTGCTCTGGCTGTTCGTGCTGATTCCTCAGGGCGGGTTGGGTGGCGATCCCGTCAAAGAATTGATTCATTACCTGGGCATTGGCACCTTGCGATTGCTTCTGCTCACTCTACTGATCGCACCACTGACGCGTTATCTGTCATTTCCGCAACTCAATCTGTTACGACGCCCATTGGGGCTGTGGTGCTTCGCCTGGGCTACCTTGCACCTGACAGTCTGGGCGACACTGGATCTGGGCCTGACCTGGACGTTGATTGGTGAGGAAATCGTCAAGCGCACTTATATCCTGGTGGGTATGCTGGTGTGGCTGATTCTGGCCGCGCTGGCCGTCACTTCCCTACCGGCGCTGATGCGGGCGATGGGCAAACGCTGGAAGCAACTCCACGGTTTAATTTACCCCGCCGTGCTGCTCGGCTGTCTGCATTTTTGGTGGTCTGTTAAAAGCGGCTGGATAGAACCGGCCATTTATCTCGCCCTGGCTCTCGGCCTGCTACTGGCCCGCGCGCAAAAAGTGCGCCGCTGGCTGAAAAGCCTCACTCCTCGCCGCCCTCACTGAGCCGTTAGGTGGCTTGGGTGAGCGGCTTGGCGCCTCGAAGAATACCGAGGTCATAAAACTCCTGGAGCATGAGTTCGCCGCCGGTCATCAGCGCCTCCGGGTCTACGGAGGGGGACTCTTCACCAATCTGCTCCAGCAGTTCTCGTGAACTGCAATCCGGACACTGCTCGATCAGCGCCAGCAGCCGGGCAGTGAACGCATTCAAGGCCATAAAAGAAACCCGGCGATCACGACTGCGATACACCAGCAACCAGGTGGGATGCTCCGGAGCTTCCTGAGGCTGGTAGTCAGGGCCAATGCGATGCACCGGAAAACGATACTCCAATGACAACGCCAACGGCGAGAGCACCGGATGGCCCGCCATGGGATCCTTGACAAGATCGGTGCGAGGTTCCGGGTTGGACGCGATCTGCAACGCCAGTTCCACCCATTCGTAATGCAGAAGCTCCTCCATAAACGGCGGATCCTCTGGCGTTACCGGGCGACTGCCGGAGGAGCCAACGTAGTCGAGGTATTCCCGACCTATATCGGAGAACAATGGACTGCGGCTGCGGTGATATTTGAGGAAGCCGCGCACCTCATTGTGCCACCAGTCTTCCGGGACGAGCGACTTGAAAACCGGGAAGTTGTTGCTCAGGAAGGTATTCAAATTACTGAAAAAGAGCTCCTGATACACCTTCATCCGGCGCGGGTCAGCACTGACTTGTGCCGTATGCTCCGGATCGCGAATCGCACCGGCAAAGCGAGTCAGAGCACGACGATAGTCTTCAGGCGCCGACATGGAGCCCTGCCCCCTGGGCGATCCCAGGCCTGTCGCCATGCGTCCCAACTACACTTTCCTGGGAGCACTGACGCTGGCGCACACGCGCCACTTCATCCAGCAGTTGAGGCATCGGCGGAATATTAAAATCCCGCTCCAGCAGCGTGGGACAAGCCCCGGCATGACGGTAAGCCACATCAAGGAGATCCCAGACCGGGTCGGACACCGCCGAGCCATGGGTATCCACCAGCAGATCCTCCGCTTCCCGATAATGCCCTGCAATGTGCAGGTAGGAAATGCGCTCGGTCGGCATGGCGTGAATAAAAGCGGCGGGATCGTAGCGGTGGTTCACACTGTTGACGTAAACGTTATTGACGTCCAGCAGCAAATCACAGTCGGCTTCATCCAGCACGGCGCGAATGAATGTCGCTTCGTCCAGCTCCGGCACGGGCATTTCAGGGGTTAGTACCGGCGTGTAGTAAGAAACATTTTCCAGGGCGATGCGTCGCTCCAGAATATCCTGCACACGACGAATACGCCCGGCAATCCAGTGAACACCGCTTTCGGTAAAGGGCACGGGCAGCAAGTCGTAGAGGTGCCCCTCATCCCCGCTGGCACTGAGGTGCTCCGAGTAAAAGGCAATGCGGTGTTCATCCAGGAAGCGCTTAACATCATGCACAAACACTTCGTCCAGCGGTGCGGGGCTGCCAATCGAGAGAGATAATCCGTGGGTCGTAAAGGGATAACGCTCGGTCAGTTCGCGAAACTTTTCACCCAGACGCCCGCCCATGGCCATCCAGTTCTCTGGAGCCACCTCCAAAAAATCTACCTGTCCGTCGGGCGCGTCTATCAATGCATCCAGCAGTTCACGCCGTAACCCCAGACCAACGCCTCGGCGTGGGGGTTGCAAGTCGGTCATGATCGCTCACCTTCAAACCAGAGGAGGCCCGACTGCACGTCGGGCTCAAAAGCAACGGGCCCCGTTTTCGAAGGCCCGCCGCAAAGCGCTTTAACCGCCGCACTTGCCCTCGCCACACTTGCCTTCGCCATCCTTATGCTCATGCGAGCGCTCTTTTTTGTCCTTTTTCTCTTTTTTCTCGCCGCACTTACCTTCCCCACACTTGCCTTCACCGTCTTTCTTGTCACCGTGGTGTTCAGCCAGTTGCGTGTAACCACCCGCGAGTGGTTCGGCGGAAAACGGGTTCTCGGCAACAGCGGCCTGAGCGCCCAGGCCCAGCAACATCGCGGCACCAGCAGAAGCTATCAGGGGGGTCTTAATGGATTTCATAACGCGACTCCTTCAATGAGAGGATAGAAAGCAATTAACAGAAACGTCCTACTTCAACGTTATGGTACTGATACAAACCACCTACGGATCATAGACCATGCGGGACCAAAGGTCCCGGACCCTTTTCACAGGCCGCCCGGTTCACAGACCACCGCGGAGAGTGAAACGTTCAACACCCACTCAGGCCAGGAACACCCGCGCAAAAACCGCCTTGAGATAATCGGTTTCCGGAATGGCCGGATGGACGGGATGGTCCGCGCCTTGCCCACCCTGGGCCAGAATCTGCACCTGTCGATCCAGGTGCCGCCCCGCACCACGCACAATATCCACCAACGTCTCTCGCTCCAGATGCATGGAGCAGGACGCCGACACCAGCAGGCCGTCACGCCCCAGCAGGCGGATCGCCAGTTCATTAATATGCCGATAGGCCGCTTCTCCGGATTTCTGGTCTTTTCGGCGTTTGATAAACGCGGGTGGGTCCAACACCACGACATCGAACGTCTCACCTTGAGCAATGAGCGTTTTGAGCACGTCCAGCGCCTTGCCCTGAATCGTGCTGACACGCTCGGCTACGCCGTTCAATTCGGCATTGCGTTCCACACCATCCAACGCCGCCGCCGAGGCGTCCACACACACCACCTCAGAGGCACCGGCGTTGGCCGCCGCCAGCCCCCAGCCGCCCAAGTAGGAAAATACATCGAGCACACGGCGCCCTTTACACCAATCCTGAAGCCGCGCGCGATTATCCCGGTGATCGTAAAACCAGCCGGTTTTTTGTCCCTGGCCGGCCTCGAACTGAAATCGCGTGTTGTTTTCCACCAGTTCCACCGTACCGGGTACCTCCCCGTACGCTACCTCCTGATAGGCGGGCAAACCCTCCATTGCCCGGGCACCGTGGCCGTTATCGAGCAGTACGCCGGTCGGCGCAAGCACGTCAACCAGCGCCGACACGACCTCGTCGCGCACGCGCTCCATACCCGCGCTGGCAATCTGAACGACCAGCACATCCCCGAACCGATCCACCACCAGCCCCGGCAATCCATCCGAATCACCGTAGATCAACCGGTAGTATGGCTGCTCGAAGCAGCATTCACGCAGGGCGAGTGCCTGATTGATACGATGCTTGAGCAGAGATTTCCCCAACGTCTGAGACGGGTCCCGGCTGATTAATCGCGCACAAATCAAACCGGCGGGGTTCACCACCGCAACACCCAGCGCCTTGCCGTTATCCGCCTGAATCAGCACTTGGTCACCGGCAGTAAAGGTTTTAAGCGGGGTTTTGGCGATATCGACTTCGTTGCTGTAAATCCAGAGGTGGCCGCGCTTGAGACGGCGGTCGGTGTTTTTCTTTAGAGACAGTACGGGCAGGGACACAAATTTCTCCAGACAATGGCGCGAGCCGCCCCAGCGGCGGCGGCCGATATTCTATCGGGTTTTACGCCAGAGAGGGCTTATGACTCGGGTTCCGGGATGACCAGTTGCGTTTTATCGGCAAAGCGTTTGCGATCAGCCTCGGTGGCCCCTTCCCGGCATTCGCCTCGGAGCCACGACTCTACGTGTGACAGTCGATAATCCAGCATCAAAAACCCTTCCCGACAATAGCCAGTAGCCGATACGGCCGTGCCGGCATCCTTGCGAAGCCCTTCGAGCGCACGGGTATCCATCGGCTCGTGGCGCGGCGTGCGATCCTGAGCACGCGTGGAGCGGTAGACCTCCACCAGAGGCCGCCCCCCGTGCGGTGACGCTAACCGGTAGATAAACAGCTTGCTGTCATTGGCGCGCACATCAATTTCCAGCGCCTCCTCCCAGCCGTCGAAGTGACGACCACCACTGCTACATCCCGGCAGAGTCAGCATCAACGCTGCAGAGGCGGCGCCCACACCGCACACTGATGCCGTCAAACGTTTTAACCTTCTCATGGTAATGATTACCCTCAGGGCTCAAGCCCTCAGCAATTGAGCCGATAGCCGATATAAGACCAGAGAAACCCTAAAACATTTCCCAGCCAATGACCACCAGTGAAACCATGACGGCACAGACTTTCGATCACAGCGCACACCTATCGCGTCGGCCATTCGCAACGCTCACGTGGTGGTCGCTGCTATGCCTTCTGTCGATGCCCGCGCTGGCCGGGCCGAGCCAACCGCATTTTGGCAGCTCACCCCAGGGCCAGTTCAGTCGAGCACCCAGCGAGCCTGCAGCTCTGCCCTCCGCGGCTGAAAGCGCTGCAGAACGCAGCGCTGTGTGCCCTTCGGACCAACGTCTGTACCGAAAATCGCTGCTAATCACGACGTTTGCACGGCGTGGTGCTGCCAGCCAGAATGCTGAAAGCCTGTGGAGTATCGGCCAAAACCTGCCCGCCCTGATGGGTCAGTCTCTCAGTGAGCACAACAGTCTGTTCCACTATCAACTCAGCCAAGGCAGCCTTCCGGCAAACGCCACGGCGCAGCAGGTCCGGGAACTGGCGCGAGGCGCCGATACTCAACTGGTACTGTCCGGTGAATTACTGGACCTGGCTATGGCGCGTCCCGCCGAGGCCCTGAACCCAAACCTGATCAACCGTGCTCGCAATGCCACCGTAAGCACGTTACGCCTGAACCCCGCCTGGGACAGTCGACAGCGGGATTTTGCGCTGCGTTTGACCCTGTTTAATGGCATCACCGGCACGCCAGTGGCCTACCGGGACTATCGCTTGCGAGGCGCCTGGAACCCCAGCCGACCAGCCAATACCCAATTCGGCACGCCGGGATTTTGGGAGAGCGATTACGGACAAAAAATCCGGGGCATCGTAGCGACGGCTGGCGAAGAGATGGGAGAAACCATTCGTTGCCAGCCTCTCATTGCCCGCCTGAAGCCCCACCGCATGGGTGCCCATCAAGTCTTGGAAGCCGGTTTTCAGCAGGGGCTCGCGCCGGGCGACCGACTACCGCTGCAACAACTCACCTACCGCGAGCTGCCAGGGCGCTACCGGGAATACCGAGCCCACATGCTGGACAGCGGTGTGCGGCTCATCGTCGAAGAGGTGCACCCGGCCTACAGCCTGGTACGTTTGGAGGGAGATGTAACGCTGCACGGTGAGCACTTGGCGGTGACACCTGGCCAGGAACACTCCGCAACAGCGGAATATTCCTGGCACCGGGAGTATTAACTCCGACCCGGCTCAGGCATCCGTAGCGGGTGCCGATTCATTCTTCTTGGTCGCCTGTTGTACGGCTTGCGCAAACACAGCGTCAAAATTGATCGGCGGCAACATCAGTGGAGGGAATGAACCACGAGACAAAGTGGAGTCAATCACTTCGCGTGCATAGGGGAAAAGAATCTGCGGGCAAGTGGTATTGATCACCTGGCTCAACTGCGCCTTCTCCAGCCCCTGGATAGCGAACAACCCCGCCTGTTTGACCTCGATCAGGAACACCACTTTGTCTTCCATGGTCGCGGTCACGGTCATCAGCAGCACCACTTCGTAGTGGCTGTCGTCCACATTATTCACTTGAACGTTCAGCTCCTGATCAATCTTCGGCTTCCACGACTGACTGAAGGACTCGACGCCCAGAGGGGTCTCGAAAGACAGGTCTTTCAGGTAAATACGCTTGATTTGCAGTCCGCGCGGTGCTCCCTGGGGCTCGGCTGAGCCGTTTACCGTGGGATTATTCTCATCTGCCATGGTTCAGTACCCGTTATGTCTGTTTGGTTTCTGTTTGATTGCCGTCCGGCGTTTACCGGCATCAGCACTGAATCAACCCAGCAGGTCGTCCAGCTTGCCGCTCTTGTCCAGTGCCCACAGGTCGGTAAACCCGCCCACATGGCGATCGCCGATCCAGATCTGCGGCACAGTGCGCTGCCCACTGTCAGCCATCATTTTTTCACGAAGCGGCGGGTTGCGGTCCACTCGGATTTCTTCGTACACCACGCCCTTGCTATCGAGCAAATGCTTGGCGTTGATGCAAAACGGACAGACCGCCGTGGTATACATTACAACTTTGGAACCGGCCATTGTGCGCTCCCGGGCTTCAGCCTTTTTTTACCAGGGGCAGCCCCTGGTTTTGCCACTCAGTGATCCCCCCGGCCAAGCGACGCACATCAAACCCTTTTTGGCCCAACGTGCGACCAGCCGCACCGGCGTGCTGACCGTACTTGTCTGCCACCACGATGACCTTTTCCTTATAAGGCTGCAAAAAGGCTTCACCTTCGGTGGCGACCTTGCGATAAGGAAGATTGAGCGCACCGGAAATGTGTCCGGCCTTAAAATCCGACGCTTCGCGCACATCCACCAGCACCGCCGACTCGCTGTTGAGCAAGCGGGTGACCTCATGGGCCGGGATAGGACGGCCGTTCTTGATTCGCTCCCGCAAGGCGTAAACCACCATCAGCAGCGCCAGCGTTGCGATCAGGAGCCACTCCTGACTGATAAAGACAAAAAATTCCACGTCGTCGCCTTCCTCACACTCGGAACCGGGAAACCACCTCCTGAACAGGGGCGGAGCGCGCCGCAGTATACACCATCAAGCACCGTTTTCTCAGCGGTTGAGGGCCACCCATTTAGCGCCCCCTGTCATAAAGGGGCACGAGCCGACCGCGCATTGGCATAGAGTTACCCACGGTAACGCGTTAGAATAGGCGTTTTGCGCCCGCCGAGCGCCACTTACGGCCCGGATACGGACCTTCATTTAGCGAAGCAGAGAAGTGACAGCATCTATGACCGCCACTAAAAAGCCCCTCGTTCTGATCATTCTGGACGGATTCGGCTACTCGGAAAACACCGAGCACAATGCCGTTTACAGCGCCAACACGCCCGTGTGGGACGACCTCTGGAATCATCGCCCTCATAACCTGATCGCCACATCCGGCATGGCCGTCGGCCTGCCGGAGGGCCAAATGGGCAACAGCGAAGTGGGGCATACCACGATTGGCGCCGGTCGTGTGGTTTATCAAAACTTCACCCGCATCAACAAAGCGATCGCCGATGGCGAGTTCGCCAAAAACCCGAGCTACACCGCTGCGATCGACAAGGCGATTGAAGCCGACAAGGCTGTTCACATCCTGGGGCTTCTCTCCGAAGGGGGCGTACACAGCCATCAGGACCACATTTACGCCATGATCGACGCCGCCGCCAAACGCGGTGCGAAAAAAGTTTACCTGCACGCGTTTCTCGATGGCCGCGACACCGCTCCGCGCAGTGCCAAGCCGTCGCTGGAAAAAGCCGAGAAACAGTTCGCCGACCTCGGCGTGGGCCGGGTGGCCAGCATCGTGGGCCGCTACTTTGCCATGGACCGCGACAACCGCTGGGACCGTGTCGAGCAGGCCTACAATGCCATGGTGTGCGGCACGGCCGAACAAACGGCCTCCTCCGCCGTGGAAGGTCTTGAAGCCGCCTATGAGCGGGACGAAAACGACGAATTCGTCAAAGCCACCGTGATCGCAGGCGACGGCGAGTCCGCCGTAAAAATGGAAGACGGCGACGTGGCCATTTTCATGAACTTCCGCCCGGATCGCGCCCGCCAGATTACTCGTGCCATGATCGAGCCGGAATTTGACGGTTTCAAACGCCAATGCCACCCCACGCTTGCCGATTTTGTGATGACCACCGAATACGCGGCAGACATTAAAGCCAGCTGTGCATTCCCACCCCAGGAACTGGTCAACTCCTTTGGCGACTATATTGCCAAACTGGGCAAAACCCAGCTGCGCATCGCCGAGACCGAGAAATACGCGCACGTCACCTTCTTCTTTAACGGTGGCACCGAATCCGAATTCGAAGGCGAAGACCGTATTCTGGTGCCCTCCCCCGATGTCGCCACCTACGATCTGAAACCCGAGATGAGTGCGCCCGAGGTCACTGACAAACTGGTGGCGGCCATTGAGTCCGGAAAGTACGACGCCATTATCTGCAACTACGCCAACGGCGACATGGTCGGTCACTCCGGCATTTTCGATGCGGCGGTCAAAGCGGTGGAAGCGGTGGATGAGTGCGTGGGCCGTGTGCTTGACGCCACCTTGAAGGCTGGCGGCGAAGCTTTGATCACCGCTGACCACGGCAACTGCGAAGAGATGTACGACGCGGACACCGGCCAGGTAAGCACCCAGCATTCCACGCTGCCAGTTCCTCTGGTCTACGTCAGTGACCGCAAGGGCCAGGTGATTGATGGCGGCTCTCTGGCCGACCTGGCGCCGACCATGCTGCATCTGATGGACCTGGAACAGCCGAAAGAAATGACCGGCAAGAATCTGGTCGATCTCAGCCAGTAACCGCATTGCAAGGCGGCCTTTCATCGGTCGCCTTGCTCAATCCGGGTTTACCCCATGAGCGTTCTGCGAGCCAAACATCTGTATAAAAAACTGCTCCCGCTCTGCCTGTGCGGCGCGCTGGGCAGCACGGTGCTGGCTGTTTCAGCCGACGAGCAGGCTGAATACGAAGCGCGCATGCAGCAATTGCAGCGCAATATTGAGCAGCTGCAAACCGAACTGAAAAAAACCCAGGGCTCCCGCGATAAACTCAAAGACCAGTTGGAGGAATCTGAATCCGACATCGGCGAGTTGCTCAAACGTATCCAGAATCTGGAATCGGAGATGAAGCAACAGGACAACGACCTGCAAAGTCTTCGTCAACGCCGTCAGGAACTGGATCAATCCCGTCAGGCCCAGCAAACCGCCGTGGCTGAACAAGTGCGCTCCGCCTACCAGCTCGGACGCCAGAGTCAACTGAAGCTGCTGCTGAATCAGGAAAGTCCCCAGCGCGTATCACGCCTGTTGCGTTACCACGATTACTGGCTGGAAGCGCGTACCGATCTTATTCATCAATACCTCGACACACTGGCCGAGTTGGACGATATCGAGCCCAGAATTGTGCAAAAAACCACCGAGCTGGCCTCCAGCCGCGATCAGCTTAAACAGCAGCACAACCGGCTCAGCAGTCGCCAGAGCGAGCGCCGCGAAACACTGGCCGCTCTCAACCAGCGCATTCGCTCCACCGATCAGGAGCTGAACGATCTGCAAAAGGACCGCGAGCGACTGCAAGCGTTATTGGACGAAATGGTAGCGGCGGTCGCCGATTTGGAAATGCCCGGTGGAGACGTCCCTTTCAGCCAAAGCAAGGGACAACTACCCTGGCCCGCCAGCGGCAAACTGCGGTACCGCTTCGGCAGCACCCAGCTGCACGGGCAGATCACTCGTCAGGGCATTGTTATTTCCGCCTCCGAAGGCACGCCCGTGCTGGCCGTACACCATGGGCGCGTGGTATTTTCCGACTACTTCCGTGGCCACGGGCTGTTATTGATTGTGGATCACGGCGAAGGGTACATGACCCTCTACGCCCACAATCAGGCGCTTTATAAAGAAACCGGAGAGTGGGTTGCTCCCGGTGAAACCATTGCCAGTGTCGGCAGTACCGGCGGGCAAACCGAGGCTGGCCTGTATTTTGAGCTGCGCTATCGCGGCAAGCCCACCAACCCGGCCCCCTGGCTGGCCCAGGCGTGAACGGCTCGAGGTGAATTATGCGTCAGCCCCACTGTCACACCCATGACAGCCACCTAAACGAAGCGGCCCCCCGGCGGCCGGTGCCGGTGCTATTCCGGCCTTACTGCGAGTTTTCAGGAGAACCGGATGCGGTATTTTGACGTTAAACGCGGCGCTTTGACTCTGCTGCTGTGCACAGTACCAGCACTGGTTCTGGCCCAACCCGACGAACCGGCCGAGCAAACCGCGACTGATCGCCAGGAGCCTCAGGAACTGCTTCCGCTGGAGGAGCTGCGCACCTTCACTCGCGTATACGACCATATTCGAAACAGCTATGTGGAAGAGCTGACCGATGCCGAGCTGCTGGAGTACGCCATTAAGGGCATGATGGCGGAACTGGACCCACACTCGGCGTACCTTGACGAAAAGTCCTTTGAAGACCTCCAGGAGAGCACGTCCGGCGAATTTGGAGGCATCGGTATTGAAGTCGGTATGGAAGACGGCTTCGTCAAAGTGATTTCCCCCATCGACGATACGCCGGCCCAACGCGCTGGTGTCGAAGCCGGAGACCTGATTATCCGCCTCAACGACGAGCCGGTTAAAGGCCTGTCACTCAACGAAGCCGTGGAGAAAATGCGCGGCCCCAAAGACAGCGAGCTGACGCTTACCATCGTCCGCGAAGGCGTCGACCAGCCCTTTGAGCTGACGCTGACTCGCGATGTGATCCGCGTCAAAAGTGTTCGCACCCGTGTGATGGATGACCACTACCTGTACATCCGCATCGCCCAGTTCCAACTCAACACCGGCAAGGATATGGTCGAGGCCATTGAAAAACTACGCGAAGAGCGTGATGACTTGCGCGGCATTGTGCTGGACTTGCGCAACAACCCCGGCGGTGTACTGCAAACCTCAGTGGAAGTCGCCGACGCCTTTCTGGAAGAAGGACTGGTGGTTTACACCAAAGGCCGCACCGAGAACAGCGATATGCGTTACTACGCCCACGACGGCCAGACCGCCGAGGAATTGCCGCTGGTCGTGCTGATCAACGACGGCTCCGCCTCCGCCTCCGAAATTGTTGCCGGCGCTTTGCAGGACCACGGTCGCGCCGTCATTCTCGGAACCCGCAGCTTTGGCAAAGGCTCGGTGCAGACGGTTGTGCCGGTGACCGATACCAAGGCGGTAAAACTGACCACCGCCCTTTATTACACCCCGAACGGCCGCTCCATTCAGGCTCAGGGCATTGTCCCCGATGTGATGGTAGAACGCGCTCGCGTCACCGCCATTCGCTCCGGCCTGCACACCACCGAGGCCGACCTGGCGGGCCACCTTGGCAACGCCAATGGTGGTGAAGAAAGCAACACGACCCGTCGCAATACCGAACGCCGTCAGCGCACCGAAGAGGTTGGCGATAACCAACTGGACGAAGCGCTCAATATGCTGAAAGGCCTGTATATTTTCCAACAGCGCCAGCAAACCCAATTACCCAAACTGGACGCTGAAGAGCAGGAACCGGACACCGATCAGGACCCCGATGCCGCGTAAACTGCCTATCGCATTGTGGGGGCTGCTCATTTTCTGGGGAGCCGCAGCATTCAGCGCACCGCCTCAGCTTGCCATCATCATCGATGACATTGGCTACAGCGCCCCCTTGGGCGAGCGCAGCTTGCGACTGAAAGGCGACTTCACCTACGCCATTCTGCCCCAAGCCCCCCAGGGGGCGCGTCTCGCACGTTTAGGCGCAGAACTGGGCAAGGAAATCATGGTACACAACCCCATGAGCACCCTGAAGCCTCGCCCCCTGGACGCCGGTGCCTTGACCGAACAGATGAGCTATCCGGAATTCCAGCACACACTGACTCAAAACCTCGTCGCTATCCCGCAGGCTCGGGGCCTGAACAACCACATGGGCAGCCGACTCACCCAGGACCCACAAGCCATGGGCTGGCTGATGAAACGACTCGGCGACCAGGGCTACTACTTCATCGACAGCCGAACCACCGCCGACAGTCAGGCCTGGGAGACCGCCCGCCACTACCGGGTCCCCACGCTCAAGCGGGACGTTTTCCTCGATCACGACCAAGACATTCTGCAAATCGCCCGGCAAGTCGATCAAGCCATTCAGCTGGCCAAAAGCCGGGGGTACGCCCTCGCCATTGGCCACCCTCATCCCGAGACACTGGCCGTTCTGGAACAACTCGGTCCGGCCCTGGAAGCGTCCGGAGTGGCTCTGGTACCCGTGTCAACCCTGCTCCAGCGTCCTGAAGCCGCGCCCCGACACTACACCGCCCTGTGCCTCGCGCCGCCGATCAGCCTCTGGAAACGACCCGATACCCTGCCGGGCGTTGACCGCCCTCTGATCGTCAGCCAGCAAACCTGGCTGCGCCAGGCCCTTCACCCGGCACTGGACAACCCAACGCCTCTGCATCAAAATCAACATTTGCTATTAAATCGAGACTGATCTATAAACTGATCCATTAAAACGTCCAATGCGGAACTCAGGATTACCCAGAGACTCCATGAAAGGAGCGCGTAGCCGCTCTTTCCAGGCTGCCCCCTCTCCACAAGCACCAACCACAGGTAAAAACATGGCCACCCAACAGCATCGAACAGGCGAAGCCGGCCCCATTCCCGAACGCAACGGTCGCTTCCTGAAGCAAAATGGTTACTGGTACTACAGTACCCGCGAGGGCGTGGACATCGGCCCCTTCGACAGCCGCGAAGAAGCCGAAATCGGCGTGGGTGAGTTCATTGACTTCATCTGCGCCGCCGATCCGAAAATCCGGGAAGCCCTCGAACAATATCGGGCGGCTTGATCAGTCCATCAGGCCAGAGCTGTTGATCGTTCAAGCAACCTCCCCCCAACCTTGAACAGTTGCAACCTCTCTTCTCTTATGGCGTAATCAGTATCCACGTAAATAACGTCAGGGCTGTCTTTCACCGCCCCGGCAGGATGCTGTTATTTCCGCCGCGCGCGTTATGGAAAGATAACAAAATAATAGACGGGATAGATATGATAACTACAGCTCGACGGCTGGTCCGTAAGATCCAGTTTACCTCAACGCTCATTTTTTTCTCCGCTGTCTTCTCCGCGTACCTTCACGCCAAACCCGCTCCAGAAGAAACCGCAGCGCTGTACGCACAGTCGCCAGCACGCTCGCTGGTTGCACTGTCCCCGGGTGGAGATATGGTGGCCTTTCGCACAAAAAATGACGACCAGGACATCGTTCTTGTCTATTCCCTCAGTCAAAATGAAACCGTAACCGGACTGGATGTCTCTGACATCGACCCGTGGTATCTGCATTTTATTAATGACGAGTATCTGGTGCTTGTCGCATCGCAAGAGCGCCGGATCATGGGGTTTCGCGGGCGACACGACATCAGCACAGGTTACGCGCTGGAGATCAAAACCGGCGAAGTGAAACAACTGCTGCGTCCCGGCGATGTCATCTTCAAAGGGCAAACGGGACTGGGAGATATTGTAGGTATCTCTGAAGACCACCAGACGCTCTTTATGCCCGCCTTTGTGGGCCGTTCCTCCACGGATCAAAATCCGGACCTGGCACTCATGGCGGTGGACATCAAAAACCCTCGTCGCCCGAAACTCGTGGCCTCAGGACACGCTGACACCGTTGATTATTTTGTAGATGGTGTCGGGGAGCTGAAGGCCCAGACGCGCTATGACGAGAAATCCAAACGTCTGTCTATCTGGATTCCCGATGGCAAGCGCTGGGAAGAGATCTTTTCGCATACCCACCAAACGCGGCAGCCAACATTCCTCGGTGTGACCGAAGACCGACAATCCCTCTTGATGTTGATAGAAGATAAGGAGGATGGCAGTGCCACCTACCACAGACTCGACTTCAACAACGGTGAGCTTACCCCCCTAGACATCAGTCGGGACGACACAGATATCAGTGCCGCCTTCACCGGCGCTGGGCGTGTTGCCATGGGGGTTCGCTATGCTGGATTTACGCCCGGATACCATTTCTTTGACGAAGCGCTGAATAAACGCATTGCCGACCTGCAAGGGCAATTGCCCGAGCATGTAGTACACGTAGTGGACATCAGTGAAGACCAGGAACATATCGTCATTTATCTGGAGGGCTCCTCCAGCTCGGGTGATTACTATATTGCCTCGAAGGACCAACCGCTTCGGTTTTTGACCAGTGCCCGACCAGGCATCACCGAAACTCAGGTGCACCCCATCGTGCAATTTAATTACAAGGCACGGGATGGCCTGACGATTCCGGCTCTGCTGACCATTCCCCGGGAACACGCTCAAGCGCCGGAGAATCTGCCAGCCATTATCTACCCTCACGGCGGCCCCGAAACCAATGATGAGCAGGGGTTCGATAAACTGGCACAGGCGATGGCTTCTCACGGCTATGCCGTTATCCAGCCACAGTTCCGTGGTTCCACGGGCTTCGGCCAAGCCCATTGGGAGGCGGGTCAGGGAGAGTGGGGTCGTGCCATGCAGGACGACCTGGACGATGCCTTAACCGCGCTGGGCAAAGGCGGGCTGGTGGACGCCGACCGGGTCTGTATTGTCGGGGCCAGCTACGGAGGCTACGCGGCGCTCGCAGGGGCCGCGTTCACTCCTGGACAGTATCGCTGCGTTATCTCCATCCACGGCGTCAGCGACCTGAATAAAATAATCGAATATGAGCGTAAAGAGCACGGCGAGGATGCCTGGGTGGTAGACTACTTTTCCCGATCCATGGCTCGGGACTACTTCACCCCAGAGCGGCTCGCCGCGCATTCGCCCGCCAACTTTGCCAACGGCGTTCAGGCACCAGTGCTCCTGATCCATGGCGAAACCGATGAGGTTGTTCCTATCGAACAGTCCGAGTTAATGCGCGACCGCCTCAAAGCCGCCAATAAATCCGTCGAGTTTATGGAGCTGAAAGACACAGGCCACTCCTATGGTGATGAAGCGGTTCGCACAACGCTATTTACCCGTATTCTTTCCTTCCTGGATGAACATTTGGCTACCGCTGACACCGGCAATGAAAACTGAGCGACTTGGCGCCTGCGGCAACGCGATCAACAAGCCCGAAACGGCCTCGGCGCCAAGCCCTCTGATGTCGCCCCCAAGGTCTGACGAGCTCATTGGTGCAACCAATTTCCACTGTCTGCTCAAACTAACTCGACAGCTCTTTCCGAATAATTTCCGCACCCGCACTTAAGGCACCCAGCTTATCTCTTGCCACCTGACGAGACAAAGGCGCCATGCCGCAGTTGGTGCAAGGGTAGAGCTTATCGGCATCGACAAACTGAAGTGCTTTGCGCAACGTATTGGCGACTTCTTCGGGTGTCTCAATCGCATTGCTTGCCACATCAATGGCTCCCACCATGACTTTTTTGCCTCGAATAAGCTCCAATAGTTCGATGGGAACATGGGAGTTATGGCATTCCAGGGAAATGATGTCGATATTGGATGCTTTTAGCTTTGGGAAAATTTCTTCATATTGCCGCCATTCAGAGCCCAGGGTTTTCTTCCAGTCTGTATTGGCTTTGATGCCATAGCCGTAGCAAATGTGTACCGCCGTTTCGCATTTAAGCCCTTCAATGGCTTTTTCCAGAGTGGCAATTCCCCATTCATTGACTTCGTCAAAAAAGACATTGAAGGCGGGCTCGTCAAACTGAATAATATCAACGCCTGCCGCTTCCAACTCTCTGGCTTCTTGATTGAGAATTTTGGCGAATTCCCACGCGAGTTTTTCACGGCTTTTGTAATGGGCATCATACAGCGTATCCACCATCGTCATGGGGCCCGGCAACGCCCACTTTATGGGCTGACTGGTTTGCTGACGCAAGAACCTGGCATCGTCAACGAAAACGGGGTCGGGGCGAGATACTGGGCCCACAACCGTCGGTACCGCCGCGTCATAGCGATCACGAATCTTAACGGTTTTGCGTTGCTCAAAGTCAACGCCGTTGAGCTTTTCGATAAATGTCGTGACGAAGTGTTGGCGCGATTGCTCGCCGTCGCTGACAATATCAATGCCAGCGTGTTGCTGCTCTTGCAACGACAAGCGCAAAGCATCCTGCTTGCCAGCGACGAGTTCATCACCGCTCAGCTTCCAGGGAGACCAGAGCGTCTCGGGCTGGGCAAGCCAGGAGGGCTTGGGTAAACTTCCTGCTGTGGATGCGGGCAATAACTTTTTCATAGTCAATAATCTTGTAGAGTTTGGCAATCGTTTGGTGATCGTTTCTTGAGTTAAAGCGCGTAGCCAGCAGACCACTGGTCAAGCGTGGCCCGGTGAGGCTTGATAAAGTGCTCCTCAGCAAACCGCCCCTGTTCGACCGCCAGGCGACCACGTTCTTCCCGATCGTAAACAATGTTCGTCAATGAATAATCCTGATGCTTCAAGCTTGGCTGGTACTCTGACCCGGCCACAGCATTAGCATTGTAAATCTCTGGGCGATAGATTTTCTGGAAAGTCTCCATCGTGCTAATGGTGCTGATGAGTTCAATATTGGTGTAATCACTCAGCAAGTCACCAAAGAAATAGAATGCCAACGGAGCAGTACTGTTGGCCGGCATAAAATAGCGCACCTGAAGCCCCATCTTTTTGAAATACTGCTCCGTCAATGAGGATTCATTGGGCAGGTATTCAACCCCCAATACGGGATGCTGATTCGCCGTACGATGATAGGTTTTGCTGTCGGATACACTCAGGCATATCACCGGGGCTTTACTGAAATGCTCTTTGTAAGCACTGGAGTTCACAAAGCATTTGAAGAGCTTGCCGTGCAAGTCACCAAAATTATCCGGAATGCTAAATTGGTCTTGGTGTTTGTTGTGCTCCAGCAGTAATACGCTAAAGTCGTAATCTCGCACATAGGAGGAAAAGTTATTCCCAACGATGCCTTCAATGCGTTTGTTCGTTTTGTGATCAATCACACTCGTTTTTAGTATTTCAATGGCAGGAAATCCATCCCCCTCGCCGTTATTCTCAACATCCATTTCAACGGAAATGATATCAAGCTCAACAGAATAACGATTCCCCCTGGGGTTATCCCAGTGGGCCAGGGCGTTGAAACGATTGTCGATCATCCTTAAGGCTTTGCGCAGATTCTCCTGGCGGCTTTCCCCCCTGGCCAAGTTGGCAAAGTTGGTGGTAATGCGCGTATTGTCTGCGGGGCGATAATGTTCATCGAAACGAATGCGCTTAATCGCAAAGGTAAAATCTTTACTCATCGTGATCTTGTAACCCGATTATGGCCGTGGTTAGAAACAGGTGTGTTTTATACCTGAATCACAGCATGAGTAAAAATGATATTATTTCAGAGAGCCATGAGCGAAATTCATAGTGAGGACCAGGAATGGACAGGGGGCACCTTGCGGTCAGGGAGAACGGGACGCCAAAGACGGCGGCATTACTGAAGACAGAAATGCCGCCTCAATGCCGTTCAGCGCATCTCGATACCGCGCTCGCGCATATAGGCTTTCGCCTCGGGGATGGTGTATTCGCCGAAGTGGAAGATGCTGGCGGCGAGCACGGCGTCGGCGCCGCCTTCGATCACTCCATCAGCCATGTGCTGGAGGTTGCCGACGCCACCGGAGGCGATAACGGGCACGGAAACGGCGTTGCTAATAGCGCGGGTTAACGGCAGGTCGAAACCGTTTTTGGTGCCATCGCGGTCCATGCTGGTCAGCAGTATTTCTCCCGCACCATTGGCCGTCATGCGCTCAGCCCATTCGATGGCATCGATGCCGGTGGGCTTGCGGCCACCGTGAGTGAAGATTTCCCAACGGGGCGTTTCGCCTTGCGCATTGACCTGTTTGGCATCAATGGCAACGACGATGCATTGGGCACCAAACCGATCCGCGGCGGCTTTGACAAAATCGGGGTTGGAGACCGCGGCGGAGTTAATGCCCACCTTGTCGGCCCCGGCGTTGAGCATGCGGCGGATATCCTCGATTTTGCGAATACCACCGCCGACGGTGAGCGGGATAAACACTTCAGACGCCATGCGCTCCACCGTGTGCACGGTGGTGTCTCGCCCCTGATGACTGGCGGTAATATCCAGAAAGGTGACTTCATCAGCCCCCTGCTCGTTGTAGCGCTTGGCCACCTCTACGGGGTCACCGGCATCGCGAATATCGACGAATTGCACGCCTTTGACCACGCGGCCATTGTCGACGTCGAGGCAGGGGATGATGCGTTTTGCGAGTGCCATAGGTCAGACTTTTGTTGGGTTAGTGGGACATGGAGTCACAGTAAGCCTGGGCTTCGGCGACATCCAGTGAACCTTCGTAGATGGCGCGACCGGTAATGGCACCGGTAATACCTTGCTCGGAAACCGCTCGCAGCGCTTTGATGTCGTCCATATTGGTAATACCGCCCGAGGCGATTACCGGAATGCTTGAGGCATTGGCCATGCTCAGCGTCTGCTCAACGTTCACACCCTGCATCATACCGTCGCGGGCAATGTCGGTGTAAACAATGGCGCTGACCCCATCTTTTTCAAACCGTTTAGCCAGGTCCGTCGCTTTCACTTCGGAGACTTCCGCCCAGCCATCGGTGGCGACCAGCCCGTCTTTCGCATCCAGCCCTACGATAATATGGCCCGGAAACCGGCGGCACATATCCGTGACGAATTCCGGCTCCTTGACCGCCTTGGTGCCAATAATCACGTATTGCACACCGGCCTGGAGATAGTATTCGATGGTCTCGGCACTGCGTATACCGCCGCCGATCTGGATGGGCAAGTCAGGGTAGGCTTTGGCAATGGCGGTTACCACCTCACCGTTTACCGGCTTGCCCTCAAACGCGCCGTTAAGATCGACCAGATGCAATCGGCGACAGCCGGCGTCTACCCAGCGTTTGGCCATGGCGACCGGGTCGTCGGAGAATACAGTGGAATCGTCCATCAGGCCCTGGCGCAAGCGCACGCATTGACCGTCTTTTAAATCGATGGCGGGAATAATCAACATTCGGTTTCGGGTCCGGTTTTGGTTACGGTTTAAGAGGGGTTAACGTTCAATGTTATGACGTGCCGTCCCAACCTACGAAGTTGCGCAGCAGTTGCAGGCCGGCGGTATGGCTTTTTTCCGGGTGAAATTGCACGGCAAACAGGTTGTCCTGCATCAGCGCGGCGGAGAACGTTTGTCCGTACTCGCAAGTGCCAGCCACTTGGGAGGCATCACCGGCTTCCACGTAAAAACTGTGCACAAAATAGAATCGGGTGTCCTGCTCGATGCCCGCCCACAAAACGTGCTCGTTTTGATGCACCTGGTTCCAACCCATGTGAGGCACTTTGAGCTTATGCCCTTCACCATCGGTCAGGCCCTGGCCAAAAAAGCGCACCTGGCCGGGCAGTAAATCGATACAGTCCACCCCGCCGTTTTCTTCACTGTGGGTCATCAGTGCCTGCATGCCCACACAAACGCCCAGCACCGGCTTGCCTGTTGCCACTTGTTCGCGCAACAAGACATCGAATTCCAGGCGGCGGATTTCAGCCATGCAGTCACGAATCGCCCCCACACCCGGGAACAGCACCCGGTCGGCGTCCCGCACTTGCTGAGGATCGCTGGTGACCAGCACATCGGCTTCCGGAGCGACATGGTTCAGGGCACTGGCCACCGAATGCAGGTTGCCCATGCCATAGTCGATAACGGCAATTTGCGGGTTACTCATAGCGCGCTGACTCCGGTTTTACAGGCTGCCTTTGGTAGACGGCATCTTGCCCGCCATACGCGGATCTTCTTCCAGCGCCATACGCAGCGCCCGACCGAACGCCTTGAACACGGTTTCCGCCTGGTGGTGAGCGTTGTGCCCCCGCAGGTTATCGATGTGCAGCGTCACCTGGGCGTGATTGACAAAACCGTGGAAAAACTCGGAGAACAATTCGGTATCGAAGGCACCGATGCGCTTTTGCGTAAACGGAATGTCCATCATCAGCCCCGGACGACCGGAAAAATCGATGACCACGCGAGACAACGCCTCATCCAGCGGCACATAGGCGTGGCCGTAGCGGCGCAGGCCTTTTTTATCACCCACGGCCTTGGCCATCGCCTGACCAATGGTGATGCCGATATCCTCCACGGAGTGGTGATCGTCGATGTGGGTGTCCCCATCGCAGGTCACGTCCAGATCGATCATCCCATGCCGGGCAATCTGGTCCATCATGTGCTCAAGAAATGGCACCCCGGTGTCAAACGTGCCTTTTCCCTCACCATCGAGGTCCAGACTGACGCGGATTTTGGTTTCCAGGGTGTTACGATCGACTTGGGCGCGGCGGTTGGCCATGGGTTCTCCAGAAACGGGGACTGACTTAGGGGCGGGATTTTAGCATAATCCGCTCCACAGGTCTGTTTGGGAGGACAGGGCCCCCAGTCACCGACTTTCTACTCATTACTGCACAGGAGGCGCTCATGCGCGTACCCCGGGTCTACACCGCCCAACCTCTCGCTTCCGGTCAAGTGGTCACGCTGGAGGCCGCCCCCTCCCATCATTTGAGCAAGGTTTTGCGCATGACGGCGGGTCGGCCACTGGTCCTGTTCAATGGTCAGGGCGGCGAGTTTGAGGGGGAGATCCTTGAGACGGGAAAGAAAGCGGTGAGTGTTCACATCGGCGATTTTCACCCCGCAGACCGGGAATCGCCGCTGGATTTGGAGTTGGCCATCGGCCTATCGCGTGGCGACCGGATGGACTGGATTTTCCAGAAGGCCACAGAACTGGGGGCCACCCGTATCACGCCACTGTTCACAGAGCGCTCTGAAGTCAAACTCAAAGGGGAGCGGCTGGAGAAAAAGCTGGAGCACTGGCAACAGGTCATGATCAGCGCCTGCGAACAATGCCAACGCAATCGGCTGCCGATCATCCGCTCACCGCTCACGCTCGATGACTGGTTCGACCAGGCGCCCGGCAACACACCCGACCGCGCCCTATTTGTCCTACACCACCGTGACAGCCGGGGCCTGCCCACCGAAAAGCCTCTCGGCGAGGTATCCCTACTGGTCGGGCCGGAAGGCGGTTTGTCGGATGACGAAATTGATCGAGCGCTGCAGCGCGGTTGTCAGCCATTAACACTCGGGCCTCGCGTTATGCGTACGGAAACTGCACCGCTGGCCGCCATCAGTCTCGCCCAGTACCTGTGGGGAGACTTCTCCAAGTAGCAATGCTCGGGCGCTAGCTAGACGCTTTCAGCGCCCTGGGGCGCTGGTCCGAGCGGTCAGACTGCGCCTTCCCCTTCCGCTGCGGCTGTAGCTCTTCCTCAAGCCAGCGCCGCACCTGAGCTCGATCCTTGCGCCGAGTCAGCTGTTCGGTATGGACATTACAGGGGGTAATGGACGCGCCATCCTCTTCGTGTTGAACAGTGAAGGTTCGCCGAACACCCACCGGAAATGGGCTGGGGCCGTGGATGGCGGCCGCCCGAATTTCCAGTGCTCGAATATCGTCAAACTTTTGCAAAATCTGCCCGGTGCTGTTTCGCCCTCGGACAATATCCGCAAAGGCTCCCAGCACCAGGAAATCGCCGGACCGTAGCGGACCCTGGCGCAGACTGCGCTGAACGTTATGGTCGTCGCCGTCCACACGCTCATACTGGGTGACGCCCAACACACTAATTTCGCCCTGCTGATCCGTTACGACCACTTGCACACACTGGATATGCACCGGGGATTCGCTCATATTAACCAGCAGACACAGTGCTTCAGGATCTTCGTTCTGCGCGTGATGGATAACCAAATAGGGACGACGGGACCGTCGATACTGCCAAAAGAAAAACTGGAAATAGGCGACCCAAACGATCGCCATAACTACATTGCTGAACGTGGATAAGTACTCCAAACGCTCCTCCCTGGGTCAACTGTGATTAAACGATTCAGAAGGCTCCACTGTCGCTGGACGAAGAAATCGATGAACTGCTGAGAGAACTCATTGAGGAAGATTGGCTGGACGAACTCGAACTGAATAAACTCGAGCTAGCGGACGATGACCCGAGGCCGTCATTCACGTTTGGAATGGTTTCCACCATCAACAAATCAGCCTGGCTCTCAATATAATGAACTTCGTATTCACGATACGGGATCTCACCGTCGCACACGTCGCCATCCCTCACCCGGCGACGATCATAGGTCAGCTCGATTTCGCCGACGGTGTCGTCGTCAGTGATGCTGTACGCCTGCACTCGATCCAGCAGCACTTGTTGTGTGCAACCACTGTCGTCAACCCAGCCGCTATCGTAGAGAAAAACCTGTCCCTCCTCGAAATCGGGCTCTGAGACGAACTGCGTTTCGTATTCAGACATCACATCGGCGTAATCGTCCATGTTATCAATGATCAGCAGGCGGCGACCATGGCCCGTGGTCGCAGGGTAACTGCCAAATTCGTCGCTGAAACTACCGCTGGTCAACAGCCGTGAATTGACCGGATCGCGCACCTCTTCCTCGTCGGACTCACCGGGATCAAACGGCTCTTCACGCTCTCCGCCGCAGGCGGTCAGGACAAGGCCGACCAGTAAACCTGCAGCGGGGGCCATTGATACGCGCTTGATCATTTCTCTATTCATCCGCATGACATCTGGGCTCGTTAATCATTCAGAACTGATGACTACTCGACACGGGTTTTGAGGTAATCCAATACCCGCTGCTCAACTTCGGGGATATCCGGGATCACCGCACTTTCGCCCGCCCACCGTACCGGCATCCGCTCAAACGGACCGGCCGCTTCGTTTCTCACCTGTAACTCATCGGGCGTCACTCGCACCAGACGGGGAAGCCCTTGCGCCATCAGGGCCACAAAATGAATGTGCTCACTGACCCCAGTAGTATTGAACACGGCGACCCGGGCGGAGTTCCCAATGGCTGCCTGGTCGCCCCCGCACAACACTTCGAACGAGACCAACGGGATCGTCAGGTCCCGCCAGTGGTAGTCCCCCAGGTACCAGCCAGGAGCTCCGGACACCGTATCAATTTGCCCCAGGGGGACAATTTCCGCCACCGAAACATTGGGCACTAGCAACGTCTGCCCCTGTATGGGGATCAGAAGGCTGGCGACTTCCCGAGTATCCGGTGCGTCAGTAGGCTGCGGGACGCTCATAGCTCTGTCTTTCCTCAATTGATTGATCTGCGCTAGATGGATCGGCGCTGGACGGATCTGAGCCGGCCACCTCGACACTTAGCTGCCGGGCCAGCCCCTCGGGAGTGTCGATGACCGTTACCGCCCCGGTGGCGATAACGGCTTCAGGCATTGAGGCACTGATGCAATCCTCGGGGCTTTGAGCCCAGACACGGCCACCATAACGCTTCACCAGGCGGGCCGCCGAGGCACCATCGTCGCCCATGCCGGTAAAAATGATTAATCCCAGACGATCGCCATAAAGGCGCGCCGCCTGAGCGACCAAACAGTCCACCGATGGCACGTAAGGGGTTTGCCAGGGCTTCGATGAAAGCGCCAGGGTCCCATTCTCCATAAGTTCTACGCGCGGTTCGCCACTGACGATCAGTAACCGGTTTGCCGCCAGCACCGCGCCTTGCGCGACGGAGGCCGCCGAATACCCCGAACGGCTCATCATGCGGACGAGGGTGTCTGCATAGCTGTGATCGATATGCTGCACGTAAAGGAAAGCAACCCCAAGTCCCGAGGGCAACGCTTCCATAAACCGCTGCACCGCTGCCGGACCTCCCGTAGAGGCGGCCAACACCCAGAGCCGGGGCGCACAGGGCGCCCGATGCAGGTTAATATCACCCGCCAGCTGCTTGAGTTTGCTCAGCGTTCGTTTCAACCAGGCTCGATGGGGCTCCCCACCGGGCCGATAGTCGCTGCTGTCACTGACAATTACCGGAATGCGGCTCTGCTCCAGCAAGGCTTGCACCTCGGCGGGCATGTCCTGCTCGGGGGAGAAGGCCATATCCACAATCCAGGCATCCGCATCGACCGGGTCAACCGGCCCCGTCAACTGGGGCAATGGCTGATGCCCAGCTTCCCGAACACTCAGCACCAAATACTGGCGCTTGTGGGGGCTGTCAACCATCAGACCAACGCGCAGCGTTTTCACCGTCGCTACACTCGCTCGATCTCTAGCAGCTCATGAATATTGTTGAGCAACCGCTCTTCCTGGTAGGGCTTGCCCATGTACTTATTCACACCGATCCCGAACGCCCGCTCGCGATGCTTGTCTCCCGTCCGGGAGGTAATCATGATGATAGGCAGATCGCTCAGCCGGGAACTGCTGCGAATATTACTGGCCACCTCGAAGCCGTCCATGCGCGGCATTTCAATATCCAGCAGCATGACATCCGGCACTTGATCCTGCAGCATCAGTAACGCTTCGGCACCATCTTTGGCGGTGATCACCCGGAAGCCCTCGCGCTCAAGGAAGCGACCCGTCACCTTGCGCACCGTCACCGAATCATCCACCACCATCACCACACGTTCGCGCTCCTCGGGGACTTCCGGTGCGGCTTCAGGCGCTTCAAGCAGCGTGGCATTGGGCATACCCAGCGCCAGCTTTTCCCGGATCAACGCATGCGGATCGAGAATGACCACGACGCTGCCATCGCCCATCACCGTGGCGCCAGAGACGCCGCTCACGGCACTGAACTGCACTCCCAGGGTTTTCACCACGATCTCACTGCTGCCCAGCAGCCGATCCACTTGCAACGCCACGGTGTGTTCGGCGCTGCGCACCAACACCACGGGTAGAGGCAGTGACTGGCCGTCGAGCTTTGGCCGGGTATCGCTATCCAGCATGGTGCCCAGATACCGCATGCGGTACTGTTCACCCGCATATTCGAAACGCGCGTTTTCGTCCGAGTAGTAATGCTCCAGCTCGAACGGACTGACCCGGACAATCCCCTCAATGGTGTTGAGCGGCACTGCGTAGTAATCGTTACCAATCTGAATCATCAGCGCACGGTTGACGGACACCGTGAACGGCAGGCGCACGATAAACTCCGACCCACTGCCGGATACAGAGTTGATGAACATGGAACCGCCGAGTTGCTTGATCTCGGAGTGCACCACATCCATGCCAACGCCGCGACCGGAAATCTGGGTGACTTTATCGGCGGTGCTAAAGCCTGCGTGCAGAATAAACTGCATGATATCGCGGTCACTCAGTTGCGCGTCTTCGGTCATCAGGCCACGCTCAACAGCCTTGGCGCGCACCCGTTCGAGATTGATACCACGACCATCATCGGCCAGGCGCAAAATCACTTCGCCCCCCTCCCGGGACAGGCCAAGCATAATACGACCGGTTCGAGGTTTACCGGCCGCCTCCCGGTCAGCCGGTGGTTCAATACCGTGGTCAACGGCGTTGCGCAGCATGTGTTCGAGCGGCGCTACCATACGCTCCAGAACTGAGCGATCCAGTTCGCCCTCGACATTATCCAGCTCGAAGTTCACGTCCTTGCCCAGTTCTGTGGCGGCCTGCCGAACGATGCGGCGCAAACGGGGCACCAGCCGGGAGAACGGCACCATGCGCGAACGCATCAGCCCTTCCTGCAAATCGGTATTGATGCGGGACTGCTGCAACAGCAGGGTTTCGGTGTCACGGTTTTTGTCCGCCAGGGTATTCTTCAGGTCCAGCAGGTCCGAGGCCGACTCCATCAGAGAGCGGGACAACTGCTGCAACTGGGAGTAGCGATCCATTTCCAGCGGATCGAACTCTTCGTGGGCCTCCATTTGTTCCTGCCGGAACAGTACCTGTGCCTCCGTTTCAATATCGAGCCGTCGCAATTGCTCCTGCAGGCGCGAGATCGTTGAGTCCATCTCATCAATGGCTAAACCGAGGTCGCCCACCTGCTCTTCAATACGCCCGCGCGTAATGGATGTCTCGCCCGCCAGGTTCACCAGATCTTCCAACAACTCGGCAGAGACTCGCACCACCTCTTGCGGACCGCTGCGACGGGCAGCCAACTGCTGCAACGGGGCCCCACCACCCGCACCAGCCGTGGCACTCAGTGCTCCACCCGGCGGCATGTCGGGAGCCGTAGTGGCGGTCGTGCCCGGTTTGGCTTTTGCGGTGAACGGCAATATGTTATCCACCTCGGGCGACGACATGCGCTCCAGGGAATTCACACGCTCGGGGGCCACGGCTTCACCGTTTCCGCCTTCGTGTGGTGTCTCGACTCGACTCACACCCGCATGAATTTTGTCCTGAAGATCCGTCAGGCGCTGGAAGAACGCCTGATCGATGGAATCTCGTTCACGCATCCCGATCAGCAGGGTTTCAAAGTCGTGAGCCAGGTCTCCGACGTCGGTTATGCCCGCCAGGCGTGCACCGCCTTTCAATGTGTGCAGGGATCGCTTGAGATCTTCGGCATACTCCGGATTGCTCCAGTCCTCTTGCCATTCCGTCAGCGCCCGGTCGATGTCTTCCAGCAGATCGGAGGCTTCTTCCAGGAAAATGTCGACGATTTCTTCGTCAATATCGTCCTCGTCTGCTTCCAAACCTTCTTGTGGCGGGCTTTCTTGTGGCGGGTCTTCTTGTCCCGGGCCTTCTTGTTGCGGGCCGTCTTGCAGACCTTCCTGCGGACCTTCTTCCGGGCTTTGCTCCGAATCTTCCGAAGCCCCCTGCTGCTCATCGCTTTGCGTTTCCTGTAGAGCCGACAACCACTGGTCCAAAGGCGCCTGCACCGCTTCCGGTGCGAATTCCAGGTTTTGTCCGACCGCCACCTGGTCCACCAGATCCAATAGCGCCATATGGGCCGCCGTCAGATCCCGGCACAGATCATCGCTGCAAGGGATTTGCCCATGCAGCACACCCCCATGAATGCGGTAGAGCTTGTCACCCAACTCGGCCATCGGCGGTAAATTAGCGTGAAGCGCACCTTTGGTCAGAGTGGCGAGTTCCTCTTGAAGCGGCACCAGTGGCGATTGATCTTCCGGGTGCTGGCGCCAGCGCTCAATGATCTCATCGGCATCCAGCAAGAGGTTCATTTCCTCGGCCATAAAGATGGCGAGCAACTCTGGGTCAATGGTCTTTTGCCCTTGCGTTTCGGCTTCCTGCTGACGCACCAGCGGTGCGATAAATATTTCCCTGAGTTCGGCTACTCTCGCCTGAAACTGTCCCAGACGGGGGATCTCAACCGGCTCACCCCGTTCGATATCTGACAAAGCGCTCGTGGTGTACTCCACCGCATCCCGCAATAACTGCAGGATGTCTTCGTTAATATTAACCTGATAGGTGCGCAGTTCTTTGACGAAGCGCTCCAGCGGCGTCGCCAGTTCGGCAACCGGATTGATACTCGCCATATGAGCGCTGCCTTTCAGCGTATGCAGCGCTCTCTGGGTGGCATCACTGGGCGGGGTAAACAGCGGTGCCACGCCTTCCATTTCACGAATATATTGCTCGACCACTTGCAAATGCGCGAGCGCCTCTACACCGAAGATTTCCCACAGCTGGGAGTCGCGATCTTCCTCTTCCGGCTTTTCAGTGCCTGCCGCTTGGTGCGTCTCATCGGCATCGCGGGAGGCCGTGGAAGCGGTGTCCTGTGCGGCGACCAACTCCAGATCCTGGGGCTCCTCGCCTTTTGAAAGCGCGTCCGCATAGCGGGCACAGGCGTCGGTACGTTGTGGGTGTGGGTTGGGGAGCGCATCCCGAAAAGCCGCAATCATATCGGGCAACAGTTCGCGTACGGCATTGATGACTTTTACATGGCGGTCATCCGGCCCGACGGTGCCATCAAGCACACGATTGAGCATATTCTCAATCGACCAGGCCAGTTCCCCGATATCGGTCGCACCCACCATGCGCCCACTGCCTTTTAGCGTATGGAACGCGCGGCGGAATTCCGTCAGCGCGTCTGTATCACCAAAGTCTGCGGCCCAGCGGGGGAAATGTTCATCGATCGCCTCGCAAACCTCGCCAGCTTCTTCGATAAAGATATCCAGAATTTCAGCGTCGACGTCCTCTTGCTCCGACGTCTCTTCGGTATCCTGAGACTCAGCGGCCTTGTCCGTGTCAGTCAGCAGGCTCTGTTCCGGCGACCCGGCTGTCTGCGGCAAAGCGTCGAGCGCTTCCGCCTCCCGGGTCAACGCCTCCAGAGAGTAGCCCGTCTCGCTCTCCGAGTCGTGTTCGGCCTCTGAATCCGCAAGCGCCTCTCCCGACGCTTCCTGCTCCAGAACGTTTTGCTCCAGAACGTCTTGCTCCAAAGCATCCAGCGATGCATCGCCAGCGCCATCTGCTGCTGATTCCGTTGCCGATTGATAGGCCGCATTGAATGCCGCCATCGCTTCGCTGTCTTCGAGTTCGTCCTCATGCCCGGTGGCGGCTTCCGGAACCTCAGGCACGGGCGCCACCTTACTCGGTGCTACCGCGTAACCCAGTTGCGCAACGCGCTCTTCGGCCACATGCAGCAATAGCTCGTTATCATTGGCGTGCTCACTGTTAAAGCGCTCCAGATAATATTCCACGCTGGTGATGGCATCCGCGAGAGTATCGAGGTGCGACCAGTCTGGCGGTGTTTCTGAGGCCAGCAGCTGCTCTTCCACAAACCGTGCGCACGCCCCGATCACTCGAGCGGGACGAGACATCGGCACAATATCCAGCCCGCCGCGAATTTCCCGCAACGTGCCCGGCACCGTTTGCAAGTGGGTGGCGTCCCATTGCGAAGCGATGTATTCCACCACCGCATCTTTGGCCTGCTCCAAACCGCTGCGGGACTCTCGCAGCACCGATTCCTGAGCTCGGGACAAATTCAATTCTGCCTGCACCGTCTCCGAATCGCTGGAGCGACCCGATGTCGCCGACCAGGCTTCAAGTCCGCTTTCAATCTCGAGCATTCGACCTGCAAACGCCAACAGCGCCGCTTCATCCAGAACGCCCTCCAAGGTCGTTGCGCGCTCCAGCTCCTCGGTTTGTTCCAGTAGCTGCTTGCGCAGCTGCCCTGCCCCCAGCACCGCCATCGTGTCTGCCATGCGCTTGAGTGTGGGCAACGTTTCGATAAGCGTTTGCTTGCGCTCTTCATCGGGCAGAGAGACATCCAGTGCTTGCTTGATCGTATCGAGTTCCGCCTTCAATGCCGAGACAACCGACTTTAACGCTTCCGGATCTGGCACACCCAGCAGCACCTGCCCATCCTCATCCTGGGCGCTGCTTTCACTTTCGGGCAATGCGTTTTCCAGCTCGTAACGCTGGTAAACCGATTTCAAATAGGAGTCGTCAGGCAGGTCATCCACCTGCTTTACGGCGCGAGCCACGTAATACAGAAGGTTCTTCAGAAACTGCTCGTCGCAGGCCGTCGAAAGCCGTTGCGGCCCCTCGGCAATCAGGGCTTTGAGTTCCTGATCCAGTTGACGAAGCAGGTTTTTGATCGAGACGTTGGCGTCCAGCGTCCCTTGCTCCAGCGCTTCAGCCAGCGCCAGACAAATATGCCATTGCGCCTGCCGGCGAGTTCCGCGGGTAAGCTTGTAAAGCCGCTCAAAGACTTTCTTCAGGTAGCCCAGATTGTCACTCTGATTGACACCCCGCATAAACCCGGCGGCGGCGTACTGATACATCTGGCGCAGCTTTCGTGCCGTGTCCCGAAATTGTTTCGGGTTACTCAGCATCGGCAATGGCTCTCCGTGAGCTTCCTGAGCCGGCGCCAGGTGAGGGCTGAACAGACGAGTCTCGGTGAGTAAATTCTCTCCCCGCACAGCCCGCAAATCGTTCAGTAATGGCAAAAGGGAGAGGGGATTGTCGCGCCGCGATACTTTGACGTTTTCGAGGTACACCGGGAATTGCACGATAGCGCGCATCAATACTTCCTGCGCTTCGGCGCTGTTAGCGGTGCGGTCTTCCAGCATCGCCTGCGCCAGGTATTCCATTTCTTCGGCCATCATGGCCGCGCCATGAAACTCCACCATTTGCAGGCTACCGTGCACCTGATGGATGTGGGTCAAACAAAAGCGCAGACGCGCCTGGTCCCGTGGATTTGCCACGTATGACTCAAGCGCATCGCGCGCCTCTGTCAGGGTTTCCACGATTTCGTGGACCACCCAGTCCAGCGCAACGAAATTTCGGCTGTCAGACATGCAGAGCCTTCCTCATTGTTTTTGTCGCTCGTCGCGAACGTAGGCTTGCACTTGATCGCCTACCACACGGCGTAGACCCGGGTGCTCCCAGTCCACGGCTTCCCCAAGGCCAATCATCAACACACCGCCGGGCTTGAGACGCTCGGCGAAGGCATTGAGAATGTCCCGACGCAGCCAGCGCCGAAAATACACCAGAAGATTCTGGCAAAAGATAACGTCCATTTTGATCACCGGCATGGCTCGTATTTGCGTGATGTTGCCCTGACTGAAACAAACCCGCTCCCGCAATTTATCGGCCACCCGGTACTGGCCGGATTCGTCGGGAATCATATACCGCTGCACCTCGTCCGGCTGAAGCGGCGAAAGCCGGCGTGCGGGATAGTACCCCTCTCGAGCTTTCGACAGCGCTGATGAACTGATGTCGGTCGCCGTGATGCCATAGTACGGCTCCAGCTTGGCCAGCTCGAAACAATCGTTCACCACCATGGCCAACGAGTAAGGTTCCTCGCCACTGGCGCAACCGACACTCCATATATCAAAGCTGTTATCCAGCTGCCGGTTATTGATGCGGTTCTGCAATGTGCGGCGCACGTATTCCACGGATGGTCTGTGGCGGAAAAAACTGGTTTCTTTCACCGTCAGCCGATCCACCAGGATCGACCACTCCATTAACCCCGCCAGGCCGCTGGTGACCCGTTGAAAATACTGGTTATAGTCAGTGCAGCCAACTTCGCGCATGCGAATGGAAACCTGTGACTGCAATAGCGCCTTTTTTTGCACAGACAGTTGAATCCCCGTGCGCTCCTCCACCAGCTTGCTCCACTGCACAAACTGGCTTTCGGTAAACTCCTCCGTCGACTGCAGAGACCACACCATAAATACTCACTTCCCGTAAGCGTCGCCGAGAGCCCAGGTTACACCAACTCATGATCCGAACGTTTGCGAGCCCGCTCATCGTCAGACAGGTCTTCTTCCTCGCCTTCAGGAAACGTTGGGTCATCCACATCGGACAAATCCACTTCTTCCAGTGTTTCCACCTCAGAAAACGAATCTTCCCCGGCTTCGTCATACTCTTCCAACCCGGCAAACAGCTCATCGTCATCCGAAGAGGAAGGCAGGGGCTGATGTGGTTGCCGACCCTCCGCGTCTTCCGGCAATTTGAAGCCCGCAACAGACTCTCGCAAGTCCATCGCCATTTCTGCCAGGTTACCAATCGACTGCGCTGTGGCACTGGTACCGGCCGACGTTTGCGTGGTGATTTCCTGAATCACGTTCATCGTGTTGGAAATGTGACCGGCGGACGATGCCTGCTGACGCGCCGCATTGGAAATATTCTGAATCAATTCCGCCAGACTGTTGGATACCGTTTCGATCTCTTCCAGGGCCACACCGGCGTCCTGCGCCAGGCGAGCACCGCGTACCACTTCGGAGGTGGTTTGTTCCATCGAGATAACGGCTTCGTTGGTATCGTTCTGAATCGTTTTTACCAGCGCTTCAATCTGCTTGGTCGCCGCGGCCGACCGTTCTGCCAGCCGCTGCACCTCATCCGCAACCACCGCGAAGCCACGCCCGGCATCACCGGCCATCGACGCCTGGATCGCCGCATTCAGAGCCAGAATATTCGTCTGGTCGGCAATGTCGTTAATCAGGCTCACGATGTCACCAATTTCCTGGGACGATTCACCCAGACGCTTGATCCGCTTCGAGGTGTCCTGAATCTGTTCACGAATGGTGTCCATGCCGTTGATGGTGTTCTGCACCACTTTGGCACCATTGGAGGCAATCGATACCGCCCGCTCCGCTACGGCGGCGGATTCCGCGGCGTTGGCCGATACCTGGTCAATCGTTACCGCCATTTCGTTCACCGCCGCCGAGGCACCGGCAATTTCCTGGGCCTGGTGGTCGGAGGCTTCGGCAAGATGCAGGGCCGTCTGCTGGGTTTCCTGAGCCGCCGCCGATACGTTTACTGCCGTTTCATTAATTCGGGTTACCAGGATACGCAGCTGGTCAATCGTGAAGTTGATAGAGTCCGCAATAGCGCCAGTAAAGTCTTCCGTCACCGTGGCGGTGGTGGTCAAATCACCGTCGGCCAGATCCGCCAGCTCATCGAGCAGACGCAAAATGGCAGCCTGGTTACGCTCATTGGTTTCCGCCGTTTCCTCAAGGCGCCGGCGGGTGCTGCGCAGCAGCAAAGCACCAATCAAAGCCAAACTCAACGCCGCTGCGATAGCCAGCGCCAGAATGGTCAGGTTATTGGGCTGTCGCAAGGGCGCCTGCTCGGCAATGCGGTCGGAAATAGCGGAAACCGCTTCCAGCAAAGCGGGGCTGTTATCCAACAGCGAATCGTTGGCCTGCAAGGCATCCAGCAGTGCCGGAGAGCCTTCGAAGATCTCTTGAATGGAGCTGTTTACAAAATCAAACAATGCGGCAATTTCAGTCAGGGATTCCTGCGCTTCCTCGTCAGTAATCTGACTAATGCGCATCGCCACATCCCCTTCCTGCATCGCCGTCAGCACCCGTCCATAAATGTTGGCGTCCAGGTTGAACTGATCCGCTGCCCGAGAGGCGCCCGCATCACCCCGCAACATACGGTCCACGTTCCGTCCAATACGTTCCGCACGCCAGCTTTGCATCTGAGCCTGAGAGACCTGCTCCGCCGGCGCATCGTTTTCCAGCAGGATTTCCACGATGTTGTTGTGCTCTGCCTGCAGCTCGGGCAGCGAGTCATTCAAGGTGCGACCCACTTCGTTCAGGAAGATAATGGTGTCGCGGTTGGTGAGAATCGTGTTGGCGCTCGAGCGCATACCGTTCCACACCTGGGCATAGTTGTTGAACTCGCGGCTGAGTTGGGCTCGCGTGCGCGGATCGCTGCTGCGCAAGGAGTCCCAGGTGGACGTCATGGTCGCAACCACCTGGTTCAATTCATCGAAGGCCTGTTCATCACCCTCAATAGCTTCCCGTGATAACGCGGTAAGGCGGTAGGCCTGAGCCCGCAGTTCAGCGGCCTGCTGCAAATACTCCTGGTCGCGCTCCACCCCTTCTTGCACCATAAGGTACGTAACGGGGATCAGCACCAGAAAGCCGATCAGCAGCACCACCAGAACAACCATCGCCGGATTGGCCCGGACGTTGACAAACAGGTTTCTGGATTCGGTTTGCATGTCAATAACTCCTGAAGGTGACGTGACGCCTTATTGTTGTTCCTGAAGAATGAGAACGGTAAATGTTCGGGCACCCTGTCCCGACACGGCTTAGCTCTTTAACTGTGTAGCTCTTTAACTGAGTCGCGGCTTAGCTCCGAGCGGCGTTGATAAACCGCGGATCCTGCGCCAAAAGGGCCGGACGAAACACCGTCCAGCGCTGGCCCTCATGGTCGTAACTGCCGTCGGTACAAGGCAGTATGGCGTCCTCCACCTCGCCGGGATCAACCCGGTACTGATCAGTGGGAAAATGCTGCATGCCAAACACCTGATCCACCATCAGCCCGCTGTACAATGCGTCCGTTTCCAGGATAAGTACCCGGCGCTGCTTGCGGCCACCCGTGAGCTGTCCACCGAAAAAGGCCGCCATATCAAACAGGGGTAACAGACGGCCCCGCACATTGGCCACGCCTTTAACCCAGGTCTGCACACCGGGCAGATGAGTAAAGGACGGTATTTCCAGCATTTCCGACACTTCACCCATCGGCACGGCAAAACGCTGCCCCATCAGCATAAAGCCGATACCGCTCCAATGCGGTCGAATATCCACCTGGGCAGGCAATCCACGCGCAGCCTTCCGGCTGCGTTGCGCCAGATCAACCAAAGACGCAAATGCCGCTTGAGCATCAGCCATGAGGCCCACCTCGATAACGCACACGCATGGTCATTTACTGGGTAACTTTTACGATAGCGGCATTCAGGGTTTCGGCGGTCACAGGTTTCACCAGGAAATCTTTGGCACCCTGACGCATTCCCCACACGCGATCAGTTTGCTGATCTTTGGTGGTGACAATAATCACCGGGATATTGGCCGTTTCCGGCGACTTGGTCAGCTGGCGAGTGGCCTGAAAACCGTTCAGACCAGGCATCACGATATCCATGAGCACCACATCGGGCAACGCCTGTTTGGCCAGCGCAATGCCATCTTCACCGGTTTCCGCCGTCAATGCCTCGTGGCCCTGCTTTTCCAGCATGGAGCTCAGTTTATAAATCTCGGTGGGAGAATCATCGATAATCAGTACTCTGGCCATAGTATCCCCAAGATTGCTGAATCAGTCATAGTGGCTGTGTGGTTTTCAAACCTCTCCGGCACACGCGCTCCGGACAGGCTTTGACTTTCTTATTGCGCTTTACGACGCTTCCGTCTGTTTGACGTGTTGCTCGATGGCATTGAGCAGTTCACTTTTGCTGAACGGCTTGGTCAAATATTGGTCGGATCCCACTATTCGGCCCTTGGCCTTATCAAACAATCCGTCCTTGCTCGACAGCATAATGACGGGTGTCCGCTTGAAATCACTGTTATTTTTGATCAGTGCGCAGGTCTGATAGCCATCAAGGCGCGGCATCATAATATCGACGAAGATAATATCCGGGCGGGTATCGGCAATCTTGGCCAGTGCATCAAATCCATCGGTAGCCGTGACGACCGTGCATCCGGCTTTTTTCAATAACGTTTCCGCAGTGCGACGAATGGTTTTGCTATCGTCAATCACCATGACTTTCAGGCTTTCCAAACTAACGTCCATACCTTGTGACCCTGACCTTATGACCCTGACTTTTGTGACGATGGGGAGCAGCGACATCGCCCAGCGATTATAAAGTGCCAATACCGCAATGTTATGTGACGGCGGCCACCAAAATGTGACGAGCTTCACAAAAAGAGCTATAACACCGAAAATATTTGTTGATTCAGGCGGTAGCAGACCGAAACTTTTAACACAGTTTTTAAGGTATATCTATAACGAACTGAATATATAAGATTATCGTTAGTTCCCTTTCGTTATTATTCATTACGCTTATTTCAACGCCACACTTCACACACGCCTGAATCCGGCCCCGGCTCGAGCCAATCCAGGCTTTGTGCTTGCGTTATCGCGCCCCAACGCTTAACTTTATCGCGCAAATGAACCCGCGGCAACAAACCCGCCCCTCCCAGATATGTGGAAAACGATTGTATGAGCATTTCCCTCGGTGTAATCATGGACCCCATCGCCAGCATTACCTTCTATAAGGACACAACGCTGGCGTTGTTGCTGGCCGCTCAGGAGCGGGGCTGGGACCTCTACTATATGGAACAGTCCGACCTCTACCTGGAAAACGGGCAGCCCCGGGCCAGTACGCGCTCCTTGCTGGTGATGGACGATGAGAATCACTGGTTTGAGCTCGGGCCCCGCCAGGAGCGCCCTCTGGCAGAACTCAATGTGTTGCTGATGCGCAAGGATCCGCCCTTTGACAACGAATTCACCTACAGCACTTATATTCTGGAGGCCGCTCAGGACGAAGGCTGCCTGGTGGTCAATGACCCGCGCAGCCTGCGCGACTGCAACGAGAAAATCTTTGCCACGCGTTTTCCCCAGTGCTGCCCGCCGCTTATCGTGAGCCGCGATCCCGCGCGGCTGCGAGCCTTTCACCGCAAACAGGGCGATGTCATTTTCAAACCGCTGGACGGAATGGGCGGCAGCCGTATTTTCCGCTGTAAGGAGGATGACCCCAATGTCAGTGTCATTCTGGAGACGCTCAGCGAGTTTGGCTCTCAGATGGTCATGGCACAACGCTACATCCCGGCCATTACCGAAGGTGACAAGCGCATTCTAGTGGTCGATGGCGAAGCGGTGCCCTACAGCCTGGCGCGAATTCCGGCCGATGGCGAAACCCGTGGCAACCTGGCTGCCGGAGGCCGCGGTGTTGCCAAGCCGTTGACCGACCGGGACCGCTGGATTGTGGAGCAGGTGGCTCCCATATTAAAAGAGAAGGGACTGATCTTCGTAGGACTGGACGTGATCGGCGACTACCTGACCGAAATCAACGTGACCAGCCCGACGTGTGTGCGGGAAATTGATCGCGCTTACGACACCCGGATTGGCGCAAGGCTGATGGACGCCATTGAGCAACGCCTGCAGCCGCAGCCCTCCGCTTCCTGACTTAAGAAGAGCGACTCCTGTCCCATGGCTGCGGCACCCTCCGATAACGCAACTCCCGAGCATACGGTCGACACTGGCGACCGCCTCAGCTTCACCCTGTTCATGGCGCTGGCGGCGCACGCCCTGCTGATTTTCGGTGTTTCCTTTACGCTGCCGGAGGCCGGTCGTGCCGCTCCGACGCTGGATGTCACCCTGGCCAACCACCGCGACCGCAGCGCCCCCGAACAGGCCGACTTTCTCGCCCAGCACAATCAACAGGCCAGCGGCACGGAAGAGAAGGCCCGGCAGCTGACCACAGAGCGAGAAGCCGAGTTCGCCGATACCCGCGTCCGCGATGTGAATCCCACGCCTCAAACCCAGGCCATGTCTGCCCGTCAGCGACAAGACTCCACGGTGGTCACCACCACCGGTGAGAGCCAGCGGCAAACGCTCGACACAGAATCGACGGAATCCCAGGAACATCAGGAGGAGCGGGACGGTCAGGCCAATGAACAGCCCGTGATCAGCCAGGAGATTGCCAGCCTGCAAGCCAAGCTGGACCGCCAGCGGCAGGAATATGCCAAGCGACCGCGCATACGCCGACTGACCTCCGTTGCCACCCAGGCGGCCTCTGACGCTCAGTATTTGCATGAATGGGGCCAGAAAATCGAGCGCACCGGCAACCGCCATTACCCTGCCGAAGCGCTGAGGCAGCAACTCACCGGCAGCTTACGGCTGTCGGTCGCGATCAACCCGGACGGGACCATCCACGAGGTGGAGATTCTTCAATCATCCGGTCACCGGATACTGGACCAGGCCGCCGTGCAGATTGTGCATTTGGCCGCGCCTTTTGATCGCTTCCCGTCCGAAATCCGCAAGGAGTACGACCGCCTGGAGATCATCCGCACCTGGAATTTTGAGATTGCCGGGCTTTCCACCACGGCTGACTAGCTATCACGCCAGATTAACAGCCAGCATGAACTCGCCCCAACACGCGGTTTCCAGTGATCTGCAGAGCCAGCCGAGCCGTATACCCTCATGCAGGTCATTGTCAGCAAATTTGACACTGACACTTGTTTTTTAGGGCTATCCACCCAACAATCCCTATATGACTGAGATTATGGTTTCACACACTGAATCTTCAAACGCTGACCGGACGCTGACTACGGGCAGCTTGAGCGATCACTTTTTGATCGCCATGCCCGGTATGCAGGACCAGAACTTTGCTCACAGCGTGACTTATATCTGTGACCACAGTGAGTCCGGAGCCATGGGGCTGGTACTCAACAACACCATGCCCATTACACTCGGCGAGATTTTCCAGCAGATGGACTTGGAGGACGAGTCAGACTTGGGAGGCCAGCCCGTCATGGCGGGTGGCCCCGTACAGGTTGAGCGCGGCTTTGTGATCCACAATGATCGCCAGGAATGGCAGTCCACACTGCGTATTGCCGAGGATGTCAGCCTGAGCGCTTCCCGTGATATTCTCGAAGCCCTCGCCAAAGGCGCTGGCCCCACTCACTTCGTAACGGCTCTGGGCTATGCAGGTTGGGAAGCTGGACAGCTGGAGAAAGAGATTGCCGCCAACTCATGGCTGACGGTGCCCGCCGATCGACACGTATTGTTTCATACCCCGGCAGAGCAACGCTGGGCTGCCGCCGCACGCCAACTTGGCTTCGACCTCAATCTGATTTCCTCTACCGCAGGCCACGCGTGACGTGCAGCTTCTGGCATTCGATTACGGCTTGAAAAATATCGGTGTGGCCTCCGCTCATACGCAGACTGGCACGGCCACACCACAGAAGCCCTTACGAGCGAAAGACGGCATTCCAAACTGGCCGGAGATCGAGCATCTGCTCAATGAGTGGAAACCCGACACAGTATTGGTCGGTTTGCCGCTCAATATGGATGGCTCTGAAAGTGAACTGTCGGCACGTGCCCGAAAATTTGCCAACCGCATTCACGGACGCTTCGGCGTTGCAGTGACCTTGGTGGACGAACGGCTGTCCAGTTTCGAAGCCAAAGGTGAAGTCATGGCGCGTGGCGGATCACGGGATTACGGTCGCCACCCTGTAGACTCCATTGCCGCACGTATTATTGCTGAAACATTTTTACAGACAGCGGAATCAGATTCGAAAGGCCAACCGCCCACATAAAACTCATGCCCGGTTGGCATCCCTCACTCTCTACCTCTTTTTACTACTTGCGACGCCGCCTTAACTAAAAGGTACGCCCCCGATCTTCCCCGTCCCCTTGAATGGATAACTCGTCCGCCGCATGAGACAGGTAGGCCGCATCGGTTTCGGAGCCCAACTTGATCAGCAAGCGCAGGTCGTTGGGCGAATCCGCATGAGACAGCGCATCCTCGTAGGTAATTTCCCCCGCATCGTATAACTCATACAGCGCCTGATCGAATGTTTGCATTCCCAATTCCGTCGACTTTTTCATCAACTCCTTGAGTTCACTCACTTCGCCCTTGCGAATCAGGTCCGAGGCCAGCGGTGTATTGAGCAACACTTCCAGGCAGGCGCGACGCCCCTGGCCGTCCGGCGTGGGGATCAGTTGTTGGGCCACGATACCTTTGAGGTTCAGTGACAGGTCCATCCACAGCTGGCGATGACGATCCGCCGGGAAGAAATGGATGATGCGATCCAGCGCCTGGTTGGCATTGTTAGCGTGCAGCGTCGCCAAACATAAGTGGCCAGTTTCGGCAAACGCGATGGCGTGCTCCATCGTTTCGCGGGTACGGACCTCACCAATGAGAATCACATCCGGCGCCTGCCGCAGGGTATTTTTCAGTGCGGTCTCGAACGAGTCTGTATCGATACCGACTTCACGCTGAGTAATAATGCAACCCTGATGCTGGTGAATAAATTCAATCGGGTCCTCAATGGAAATAATATGCCCTTTGCTGTTGCGGTTGCGATGGCCAATCATCGCCGCCAGCGACGTCGACTTACCCGTGCCGGTGGCCCCCACAAACAGAATCAGGCCACGACGGGTCATGGCCAGTTCCTTGATGATCTCGGGAAGCCCCAGGTCATCAATCTCGGGAATTTTTGTTTCAATACGCCGCAGCACCATCCCCGCCAGATTGCGCTGATAGAAGGCGCTGGCCCGGAAACGACCAATCCCCCGGGCGCTGATCGCGAAGTTCAGCTCCTTTTCTTCCAGAAACTCCTGGCGCTGCTTTTCGTTCATCACCCGAAGCACAACTTCGCGTACTTTTTCCGGCGGTAAGGGCGAGGCCATGGCGGGAACAATCTTGCCATTGACCTTGATCGACGGCGGTACGCCCGCCGTAATAAACAAATCCGACGCGCCCTTTTCAACCATCAGCGACAACAAGCGATCAAAATCCATAACGGGTTCCCGTAAGCATACAATGAATAAGAGCCGGAGCTTGAATCATCAAAAGTTGTCCGGCATTTTGGCTTTTTCACGGGCCACTTCCCGGGTGACAATGCGCCGTGCCACCAGATCGGCCAGGCACTGGTCCATCGTCTGCATCCCGAGCGACGCGCCAGTCTGAATTGCCGAATACATTTGCGCCACTTTATCTTCACGAATCAGGTTCCGAATGGCCGAGGTGCCTCGCATGATTTCGTGCGCGGCCACCCGACCGCCGCCGTTTTTCTTAAGCAGCGTCTGCGAAACAACCGCTTGCAGGGATTCGGACAGCATCGAACGCACCATGGCCTTTTCGTTCGCCGGGAACACATCCACCACCCGGTCAATGGTTTTTGCCGCCGAGGTGGTGTGCAAGGTACCGAACACCAGGTGACCGGTTTCCGCCGCCGTCAGCGCCAGGCGAATCGTCTCCAGGTCGCGCATCTCACCCACCAGAATGATGTCCGGGTCTTCGCGCAGAGCCGAGCGCAGTGCTTCGGCAAAGCCGTGGGTGTCGCGGTGAACTTCCCGCTGGTTGACGAGACACTTTTTGCTCTCGTGCACAAATTCGATGGGGTCCTCAATGGTCAGGATGTGTTCGTATTTATTGTCGTTGATGTAGTCCATCATGGCCGCCAGCGTGGTGGACTTACCGGAACCCGTCGGCCCGGTGACCAATACCAGCCCGCGCGGCACCGCACAAATATCGCGGAACACATTCCCCATCCCCAACTCTTCCATGGTGAGCACCTTCGAGGGAATGGTCCGGAATACAGCACCCGCGCCGCGATTCTGGTTAAAGGCGTTCACCCGGAAGCGCGCAACGCCCGGCACCTCAAACGAAAAGTCCGTCTCCAGAAACTCCTCGAAGTCCTTGCGTTGCTTGTCATTCATTATCTCGTAGATCAAACTATGCACCTGCTTGTGCTCCATCGGCGGCAGGTTGATGCGGCGCACGTCGCCGTCCACGCGAATCATAGGCGGCAGCCCCGCCGACAAGTGCAGGTCCGAAGCGCCCTGTTTGGCGCTGAACGCCAGAAGTTCCGTAATATCCATGCTACTACCTTACGTTGGGGTTGCTATCGCTTAGAGATGTTATGCCAAAGATAGACGAGATGCTCCACGATGTCACCGCCCGACTGAAACGGGCCGCTGAGACGGCAGGCCGCTCACCGGAAACGGTGGCGCTGGTCGCCGTCAGCAAAACCCGCCCCGCCTCGGCACTCGCCGACGCCTACCGGGCAGGGCAACGGCGATTCGGCGAGAACTATCTGCAGGAAGCGCTGGACAAACAAGCGGCTCTGCGCGAACTGGCCGACATAGAATGGCATTTTATCGGTCCTATTCAATCGAATAAAACCCGCGCCATCGCCGAACAGTTTGACTGGGTTCACAGTATTGACCGGGAGAAGATCGCCAGACGCCTGAGCGAGCAGCGCCCGGCTGACCGGGGTCCGCTCCAGGTTTGCCTGCAGGTGAACCTCGACGGCGAAATCAGCAAATCCGGGGTGGCCCTGGGTGATCTGCCATCGCTGGCCCGCGCCGTGGCCGCTTTGCCTCATCTCACCCTGCGCGGGCTGATGGCGATTCCCGCTCCACGGGAGAATGTTAACGACCAACGGGCCGTATTGGCCCGGCTGCGACAAGCACTCTCGGAATTGAAGGCTCTCAAGCTGGCCGACGATCAAGGGCAACCGCCCCCGCTGGACACGCTGTCGATGGGGATGTCGGCCGATCTGGAGGCAGCCATCGCCGAAGGCGCTACAATGGTGCGAGTCGGCACGGATATTTTCGGTGCCCGAGAAACCGGACAGGACACATTATGAGCAATACCCCCTACCCCACCCTCGCCTTTGTCGGCGCTGGCAATATGGCACGCAGCATTCTTGGCGGCCTGGTACAGGAAGGCTACCCAGCTGACCGTATCCTAGCCAGCGGCCGAAGTAAGGACAAACTCACTGCATTAGCGACTGACTTCGGGATCACTACCGGCAGCAACCACGATGTGGCCGAACAGGCGGATGTGGTCGTCCTGGCGGTGAAACCCCAGGGTCTCAAGGCAGTGGCCGAAGACCTGCGACCCGCGCTGAACCACAACCCCCTGCTCATTTCCATTGCGGCGGGCATCAACGTCGATGCGCTGGAACGCTGGCTGGGAGAACACCACGCCATTGTCCGTTGCATGCCGAACACACCATCGCTGGTCAAAACCGGAGCCAGCGGCCTTTACGCCAATCGCAACACAAGTGATACCCGGCGTCAGCAGGCCGAACAGATCCTGTCCGCCGTCGGTACGGTACAATGGCTGGACGACGAGGCACTCATCGATGCGGTAACCGCCGTCTCGGGTTCCGGGCCTGCGTACTTTTTCCTGGTAATGGAAGCGATGATCGATGCCGGTCAGAGGCTCGGACTGGACCGCGAGGCCGCCACTGAGCTGACCCTGCAAACGGCACTGGGCGCAGCGACACTCGCCCGCCAAAGTGATGTGGATGTCGCTGAACTGAGGCGGCGGGTCATGTCACCCGGCGGCACCACCGAAGCGGCCATCAAGTCCTTCGAGCACGACCAGTTGCGCGCCGTATTCGAGCGGGCCATGAAAGCCTGTGCCGCCCGTGCTGGCGAACTGGCCCGGGCGCTGGACCAATAAAGACGGGCTGATGACCGCTCACTACGACGGCCCAACCAGATTGTTCAACGAGAGGAACACGCATGTCCACTTCGGCTGAAATTGCCATTTATGTCATCCGCACCCTGGGTTCACTGTACCTGCTGCTGGTATTACTGCGCTTTTTGTTCCAACTGGTGCGGGCGGATTTCTACAACCCCATTTCACAGTTTGTTGCCAAGGCCACCAACCCATTGCTGCTGCCTTTGCGCAAAGTGATTCCGGGCGTGTTCGGAGTGGATATGGCGGCGCTGGTACTGGCCTTGATCATTCAATGGTTATTGATCCAACTGGTGCTATTAATTGCCGGGCTCGGCATCCTAAACCCGTTGGTGGCTATTGCCTGGTCCGCCATCGGTTTGCTGTCGGTCATCCTGTCCATCTACTTCTGGTGCCTGATTATTTCCATCATCGCCAGTTGGGTGGCGCCGTTCAGCCAGCATCCGGCATTATTGCTGGTGCGCCAGCTCGTGGCGCCCGTGATGGCACCTTTCCAAAAACTGATCCCACCGATGGGCGGAATCGACATCACCCCCATTTTCGCCTTTATGGTGCTGCACATTCTCAACCGCTACCTGGTGCCCGCCCTGGGACAAAGCGTGGGAATGCCCGGTGGGCTGGTGCTGGGAATGTAGGCATCGGGCGCGCCGCTACCGCCCAGACCCGATGACAGACCCGATGACAGGCCCGACATTGAGCCGGGCCGCCCCAGACACTTGCAGGCCCTCTGAGGCCCCCTTAGACTGGCGAGCTTACGCCAAGCCCGAGACCGAGATCACCCATGCCCGACACTCTGCCCGACGACTCCGTCGGTCTGGTCACCCCCCAGACTCACGTCTTCACCGAGCCGCTCACGCTGGCCTGCGGCACTACGCTCGATCATTACGAGCTGGTGTATGAGACCTATGGCACCCTGAATGCGGATCGCTCCAACGCGGTGCTTATTTGCCACGCCCTGTCCGGCAACCATCACGCTGCCGGCTACCACAGCCTGGAAGACCGCAAACCCGGCTGGTGGGATAACTACATCGGCCCGGGTAAAGCCATCGACACCAATCGCTTTTTCGTCGTGTGCCCCAACAACCTGGGCGGATGCAGTGGCTCTACCGGTCCGCGTTCCACCAACCCAGCCACCGGCAAGCCGTGGGGTGCGGATTTTCCCATGTTGCGAGTACGCGACTGGGTAGAGAGTCAGAAGCGCCTGGGCGAAGCCTTGGGTATTGACTGCTGGGCCGCGATTGTCGGGGGCAGCCTGGGCGGTATGCAGGTCATGCGCTGGGCACTGGAATACCCGGACAAGCTGCGCCATGCCGTAGTAATCGCCGCGGCGATGAAACTCAGCGCCCAGAACATTGCGTTCAACGAAACCGCCCGGCAGGCGATCATGTCGGACCCGAATTTCCACAACGGTCACTACCTTGAGCACGACACCGTGCCGCGAGACGGCTTGGCCGTGGCCCGCATGATCGGACACATCACCTATCTGTCCGATCACGCCATGGGAGAGAAATTTGGCCGAGAACTGCGCAGCGGCAGCTTCCTGCGCGGCCAGTATGACCCCGTGGAGTTTCAGGTGGAAAGCTATCTGCATTATCAAGGGGACAGCTTCGCGAACAACTTCGATGCCAATAGCTATATTTTAATCACCCGCGCATTGGATTATTTTGATCTCGCCCGCGAATACAACGACGATGCCGTAGAAGCGTTTCGGCTGGCACGCTGCAAGTTCCTCGTCGTGTCGTTCAGTTCGGACTGGCGATTCTCTCCACAGCGCTCGCGGGAAATCGTGGACGCACTGACCGGCGCCGGGCGGGCCGTGAGCTACACCAACATCGATTCTCCTTACGGACACGATGCGTTCCTGCTGCCCAACGAACGTTATCGGCAGGTGTTCACCCGCTACATGGCGGGTGTGGCCGGGGAGGTACACTCATGAACGGACAACCCATGCGCCTGGATCAAACCGAAATTCAAAGCTGGATTGCCAACGGCAGCCGGGTTCTGGACCTGGGTTGCGGCGATGGCACTCTGCTGCAATACCTGCGCGACACCAAGCAGGCGACTGGGTACGGGCTGGAGATTGACCCGGACCAGATCAATGCCTGTATCGACAAAGGGCTCAGCGTTCTCGAACAGAATCTGGATGACGGCCTCGGCAACTTTGCCGACGGCAGCTTCGATACCGTGGTCATGGCACAGGCTATTCAGACCATGCACTATCCCCACAAAGTGCTGGACGAGATGCTGCGCGTGGGTAAAGAGTGCATCGTCACCTTCCCCAACTTCGCGCACTGGAAAGCGCGGTGGCACCTGGCCGTGCGTGGCCGCATGCCGGTTTCCGACCTGCTGCCCTATGAGTGGTACAACACACCCAATATTCACTTCTGTACCTTTCGCGACTTCGAGGTGCTGTGCCGGGAAAAAAACATTACCGTGCTGCATCGGCTGGTGGTGAACGAACAGTCACCGAACTTTTTGAAGGATTTCTCGCCCAACCTGTTCGGGGAAACCGCTATTTATCATTTATGCCGCGGTAGTGCTTGCTGAGCAAACGCACCAGCGGCCCACCGGAGCCACGCTGATGGGACGGCGACAACCTTTCGGCCTTTACAATATTCGCACGGCACTGCTGGCGTTCGTGCTCGCTCCGTTTTTACTGGTCATGATCATTACGGCAGGCTTCAGTCTGCGCCAGTTGGAACAGGCCGCCGAAGAAGGCATGGAAGAGGAAATCGAGCTGATTGCCCGCTCCATTCGTCGCCCCCTGAGCTACGCCCTGGAAAACGGTCACGAAGAAACGCTGCGTCGCACCGTCACCTCCGCCGGCGACATCGGGCGGGTATACGGGGTGTACGTCTATGACCGAGAAGGCCAACGCATTACCGCACAAGGCCCCAGCAATGTGCAGGTCCAGGATATCGAAGCCGCCAGCCTCGCCACCCGGGGCAGTGAACAAAGCGCCTTCGAGCAAGTCGGTGGCGAAGCCGTATTTTCCTATTTTATGCCCTTGACCGACAGCGGCGGCCGCATCAACGGCCTGCTTCAGGTTACCCGCCGAGGCAGTGATTTTGTGCAGCAAATCCACGCTTTTCGGGCGCGGGCCATTGGTTTGCTGGCCGGCTTTGCACTGCTCGTTCTGGTGCTGGTCTGGGTGGGTTACCGGCGCGCCATCGGTCGCCATATTCAGTTTATGGGCGATAGCCTGACTACGGTGGCGGGTGGCGATCGCGAGCATCGACTGGCCACCGCAGGCCCGATGGAATTGCGGTTTTTGTCCGGCAGCATCAATCGCATGCTGGACAGCATTGCCGACTCGGAGCGGGAAATCAGCACCCGGCGCGAACGCGAATACCAACTCAAGCACCAATTGCATCAGGCTGAAAAACTGGCCGCTATTGGCCGTTTTGCCGCGGGTGTGGCTCACGAGCTGGGTACACCGCTCAGCGTGGCGGACGGCAAAGCCCAGCGCGCGTTGCGCAAAGTGGCGGCGGAAAATGCGGAGCCTCTGCACGATATCCGCCAACAACTGCAACGCATGGAACGCATCATCCGGCAATTGATGGACTTTGCCCGCCCGGTCAAACCGGAGCGCCGTTCACTGCGCTTTCAGGAGCTGGTGCAATCCTCCGTGCAACAGGTGGAGGGCGAGCGCGAACGCCAGCAGGTCACCCTTTCGGTGCAACCGCCGGAAACATCTTGCCCACCGCTGGTGGCAGATCGTTTGCGGTTGGAACAAGCCATTATCAACCTGCTGCGCAACGCCATTCAGGCTACCCCGAACGGCCAGGTGCAACTGAGCTGGCACTGCGGCTCAGGGCAGTTGCACCTTACGGTCGAAGACGATGGCCCCGGTATCGATCCAGCCATTCAACCCCGATTGCTTGAACCTTTCGTGACCACCAAGCCGGTCGGTGTCGGCACTGGCCTCGGCCTGGCGGTCGTCAACGCAGTAGTGACCGAACACGGCGGCCATATCGAAATCGGCGATAGCGAACTCGGCGGAGCCCGTTTCGAGCTAACCATCCCTTTCCAGCCACCCGCAGACGCGCCCACCGCCACACCCTTGCGCGAGGACAACCCCAATGACTGATTCGGCGCCCAGCGGCCCCATCGACATTCTGGTCATCGAAGACGATCCCGACCTGCGCCAACTCCTGCTGGATGAGCTGACCGACGCCGACCATCGCTGTGCAGGCAAAGGCGATCTGAGTTCGGCGCGGCAGTGGCTGGCCGAGGAAGCGCCACAACTGGTGATCAGTGACCTGCACCTGCCCGATGGCAATGGCCTGGATTTACTGGAAGAGCTGCATCGCCTGCCCGTGCGCCCAGCCTTTATCGCCATCACCGCCTTCGGCACCATTGACCAGGCAGTGGATGCCCTCAAGCGCGGAGCGGACGACTTTCTTACCAAACCGCTGGATCTGGACCACTTTTCCCTTTCGGTCACCCGTACCCTTCAGCGCCAACAGCTGGAGCAGGAGCTGGGTTACTACCGGCGTTTGCTCGACCAGGGTGAATTTCACGGCATGATCGGGCGCAGCCCGGCGATGCGCCAGCTGTTCACTCAAATTCGGCAAGTGGCCCAGGCGGACGGCCCCGTGCTGGTCACCGGCGAAAGTGGCGTCGGCAAGGAACTGGTGGCGCGGGCCATTCATCGCGAAAGCGACCGCCGCAACGGCCCGTTTATCGCCCTGAACTGTGGGGGCATCGCCGCCAACCTGTTGGAGAGTGAGCTGTTCGGGCACGCCGCTGGCGCATTCACAGGCGCGACCAAGGCCCGGCGCGGCCTGTTCGCCGCCGCCGACGGGGGCACACTGATGCTGGATGAAATCGGTGAAATGCCGATGGAAATGCAGTCCAGCCTGTTGCGCATCCTGCAGGACGGCAAGGTTCGCCCCGTCGGCAGCAACGCCGAGCAAAGCCTCGATGTGCGCATCATTGCCGCCACGCACCGCGAACTGCCCGACGAGGTCGCCGAGGGCCGCTTCCGCGAAGACCTTTTTTATCGACTGGAAACCTTTGCGCTGGACGTGCCACCGCTGCGCCAGCGGGGCGACGATATCGAGCGGCTGATCGCCCACCTGATCCATCAGTTCAATGGCCGCCGCCAGCAGCCGGTCGACGGGCTGAGCACCGAAGCGCTCAACCTGCTCAAACGCTACCCCTTTCCCGGTAATGTGCGCGAACTCGGAAACATCGTCGAACGCGCCGTAACATTTTGCACCGGGCGCCTGATCGGCCCGGAACACCTGCCCGACCGGGTCCACCAGCTACCCGTCTCGCCACCGGCCGCTTCGGGAAACCGCTGGCAACCACCCACCGAAGACGACACCCTGGTGTCACTGGAAGCCGTAGAGCGCAGCTATATCCAATACGTGCTCAACCAGGTGGAAGGCAACAAAAAACAGGCTGCGGATATTCTCAATATCGGGCGACGTACGCTCTACCGCTGGCTGGAAACTGACGACTGATTGTCAATACGGCACACCGATGAGTGAGTCATATTGGCACATGAGCGAAAACGCACAGTGATCGCCGCCACACCTTACAGCCGAGAAAAATATTTTCTCCTTACTTATCAATGAGTTATAAAAATTTTAAAAGCTGGCACGACCTCTGCAATATCTACTGTGCAAGTTTCAATACGCAAGTAACCGGGCTCCGGTCCGATTCCGACTCACAGTAAGGAGAGACATTATGCGTAAGAATCACAACCCCGTACTGGCCCTGATTGCAGGTTCTGTTCTGATGTTTGGTGCTGGCGCCGTATCGGCACAAAGCACACCGCAAGGGCAGCCTCAGCAGCCTGCAGCACCCCAGACCGAAGCCGCCCAGATGGATGTGAGTGAAGAGCAGGTTGAAAGCTTTGTGGACGCCTATATGGCCGTTCAGGGTATTAATCAGGAATACACCCAGAAACTTCAGGCGGTCGAAGACCCCGAAGAGGCCACTGAGTTGCAACAGGAAGCGCAGACCGAAATGCAGGAAGCGGTCAGCAACTCAGGCTTGTCCATCTCCGAGTATCAGCAGATCGCCAACCAGGCTGGTCAGGATGAAGAGCTTCGCAATCAAATCGAATCGGCTCTGACCGAGCGCATCGAAAGCCAAGACTCTTAAGCGAACGGACTCTCAACCGGACTTTCACTGGATCACACGATCCACACCTCAAGGACGAGGTGACTGTTTTACTCTGCCAGTCTCATTCAGCCAGTTTCCCGTTTTTCGCTCTCCCCAGCTACTATACCGAAGCCTCCTGCCCAAGCCGTTTCGAATGCGATACACTTCCGTGCCACGCGGCGCACTTGATGACGGACGGAGACAGCGATGACACGTTTACTGCCCTTGTTCACCCTTCTGGCCCTCTTTATGGCCTCACCCGGCCAGGCCCAGACCGGATCCGAGCGTTTCGGTGACTATCAGGTGTACTACAGCGTGTTCAACAGCACGTTCGTTCTGCCGGACGTCGCCAGTATTCATGGGCTGGTGCGGGGCAATGACCGTGCCCTGGTCAATATCAGCGTCTCCCGCGTCGACGGCGGACTGGGCGTGCCCGCGACCCTTACCGGCACAGCCACCAACCTGTTACAGCAGGCTCAAACCCTGGAATTCCAGGAAATCAGTGAAGGTGATACCACCTACTACATCGCACCCATGCGACACCTCAACGAAGAGCGATACCACTTTCGCATCAGCCTACAGCCCGAAGACAGCGAGCAGGCCTTTACGCTGCAATTTACCCAAACGCTGTATCAGGAACGATGAGCGGCCACGCAAGAGGTTTTTTATGCAAACTCTGGTACTCGCCAGCGGCAATGCCGGCAAGCTTCGGGAATTTCAACAACTGCTGGTTGACTGCGGTTTTAACGTGCAAGCCCAGAGCGATTTCGACGTAACCAGTGCCGAAGAAACCGGGCTGACCTTTGTGGAAAACGCCATACTCAAAGCCCGTCACGCCAGTGCCGCCACCGGTTACCCCGCCCTCGCCGACGATTCCGGATTGGCCGTCGATGCACTGGATGGTCGCCCCGGCATTTATTCCGCCCGTTACGCGGGCCCCGACGCCAGCGATGCGGACAACAACACCAAGCTTCTACGCGAACTCGAAGGCATTCCCGATGCAGAGCGCGGCGCCTGTTATCACTGCGTACTGGTTCTGGTGCGGCACGCCGACGACCCAACGCCGTTAATTGCCCAGGGTGAATGGCGCGGCCGGATTCGAACCGCTCCCGCCGGTCATGGTGGCTTCGGCTACGACCCGCTGTTTCAAGTGCCCGAGCGCGAATGCAGCGCCGCCGAACTGAGCAAACAGGAAAAAGCCGCCATCAGTCACCGGGCGCTGGCGACAGAGCGATTGATGCAGCAATTAGGCGCCCGTTAACCCTTAGTGGTTACCCCTCGTCATTTGGAGTCACCCGCCAAATGACGTTAGAAAGATCATCGGCCACGATGAGGGCACCGTTCGGATCGACGGTGACCCCTACGGGACGCCCGCGTGTTTTACCGTCCTCCGAGAGAAAGCCCGTCATAAAATCCACCGGCGGGCCAGCAGGACGCCCCCCCTCGAAAGGCACGAAAATCACTTTGTAGCCGACGGGAGTACTGCGGTTCCAACTACCGTGCTCACCGACAAACATACCCTCCGCGAACGCCATCCCCATGGCGGGCCCTGAAAAATCAATGCCCAGTGCCGCCACATGCGAGCCCAACGCATAATCCGGCGTAATCGCCGACGCGACTTTATCCGGGTCCTGGGGCCGTACACGGTCATCCACATGTTGGCCCCAGTAACTGTAGGGCCAACCGTAAAACCCGCCTTCTTGTACAGCCGTAATATAGTCGGGAACAAGGTTGGGGCCGAGTTCGTCACGCTCGTTCACAGCGGTCCACAACTGATCCGTTCCCGGCTGGAAAGTTAATGCCGTAGGATTTCTCAACCCTGTGGCGTAAGGGCGGTGAGCGCCCGTTTCCGCATCGATTTCCCACACCATCGCCCGGTCAACCTCAGCGCTCATGCCGCGCTCGGTAATATTGCTGTTCGAGCCAATGCCCACGTAGAGAAAACGTCCGTCGGGACTCGCGGCCAGGGATTTGGTCCAGTGATGATTGATCGCCGAGGGTAAATCGGTCACTTTCTCCGGTGCGCCATTCGCCTGCGTCTGCCCTTCGCGATAATCGAAACGCACCAGCGCGTCCTGGTTGGCGACATACAACGTGTTATTCACCAGTGCGAGTCCGTAAGGAGCGTTAAGGTCGTTGGCAAAGACCGTTTGTAACTCATAAGTGCCGTCGCCGTCCGCATCCCTAAGCAAGGTCAACCGGTTGCCGCTCTCAACGGAAGTGGTACCTTTTCCTTTAATATAACCGGCGATCACATCTTTCGGTTTCAATGCCGGTGCGCTGCCTCCCCGCCCCTCAGCGACCAGAATGTCACCGTTCGGGAGAAGCAACGTTTGGCGCGGAATTTTAAGGTCCGTGGCGATCGCCGAAATGGTATAACCGGGCGGCACCGTTGGCAGCGTATCCCCCCAAGGCGCGGGCTCTGCCACACTCATATCCGGTAGCAACCCGCGTTGCGGCTCCGGGAGCACCGGGTCGGGTCCATACTGCTCCTGGTCTGGCGCTTTGTTGCCACAAGCCACCAGCAAGGCCGTCAAAGCAACGGTTACTCCTAGGCGTGCAACGTTCATCGTTCACCTCCCCGTTCACCCCTGGCGAAACCGATCCATGTGGCCGCACAAGCGAGCACAAAAACAATCACTGAGAGAATAAGGCCCATAGGCATACTGGCCCAGGCATCCTTCGCGTGGATCAACGAATTGATAAAGCCCAGGATCCACATCACAAACAGGAGAAAGACATAAAGTAAGGAACATCCGACACGACGACTCGCGCGAACCAGATCAACAATGGCCCACAACAACGCAAAACCGCCGAAAACGAGGCCACCGGCGATCAACCAGGAAGCGAAGTTGCTCCACTGTATGTGATAACTGGACGAGTAAGCAAAATCACTTAATAGTCCCCCTAAAAACAAGGGAAGGGTGCCGGCCAGCAACACCGCATGAAGCGGGTGCAGCCTTCTTTGAAGGATTCGATCATCATTGACAGTCACGGGGCTTCTCCTTAGTAACGGATTAAGCGAGCGTGCACAGAAACGGCTGCCGCCGCGCGAAGCACGCTCGTTTAATCAGTGTAGGAGGGTGCACCGAAAGTTTTCAAGCAGGCATTGAAAAATAGCCGCGTTTCATTGAATCGAAGCTCCGAATGGCATCAAAAGCTGCCAACAAACCCGCAAGGCGATCAACACGCCCGAAACGGGATCGACGCTAAGCCTTTTTAACAAACTCCGATTTCAGCTTCATGGCGCCGATACCATCGATTTTACAGTCAATATCGTGATCCCCATCCACGAGGCGAATGTTCTTCACTTTCGTGCCGACCTTCACCACCGACGACGAACCTTTCACCTTCAAGTCCTTAATCACCACCACCGAGTCACCATCGCTCAACGGGTTGCCGTGAGCGTCTTTAACACCACTATCGCTCTCCTGCTGCGCAGGCTCGTTCTTGTTCCACTCAAATCCACACTCCGGGCACACCAGCATGGCGCCGTCTTCATAGGTGTAGCCGGAATCACAACTCGGACAATTCGGTAGATCACTCATTAACGCTCTTTCGCCTCACTTAAACAGCGGTTCGGTACACGTAGCGCATCCCGCTGATCGGCATACACCCATTGCACTACACCAAGAGGCAGTATTATACGCTACGCGCGGGCTGCGACACCAAGTCCAGGGGCGCTGCCTTGCTCTGGACCTTGTTCATAGATCGCACTCATCAAATTAGTATCTATAATTCTTCCACACTATTCGAACGCCATATAAATCTGTGTCGCTCGTTAGAACCAACCGATCGTACTCCACCGTCTTTGGAAAACCACCCTCCGCCCCAATAGTGAGATCAGCCGTCGTCTCCGACCAACCAAAACCGCCTTTATACAACAAAGTCAACTCTCTTTCCGTCGCATCGTTAATCAGAACAATTGATATTGACTCCTTGCCAAACGCCTTCTCTGCCCATGCTCTTGCTTGAAAGATGTTTTGCACCTCGTAAGGGACCATGGCGGTAACATCAATATAGAACGCCGCTCCAGCCGTCACTGCTGAAATGGGCTCTTCGAACTGGAGTTCAAAGGGCTCATTAACGATCTCTATAGGATCTGGAGTTAGAAGCACTGAGGACCCAAAGAGAAGTATCCTGATAAATTCCAACATTGTTCTTTTGTCCCTCTATTGTTTGTACATCTCATTAGCAATTTCAAACACTGAATCCGTGCAAGCCGGACAATTTCTAGCGCCTTGGAGCTTGTATAAGGGCTAGGCAGAGCTTTAGTCGAAGTGTTCTTAGTATCTGGGAAGTCCAGTCAACGGTAAGTCAAAACTAAGATTAACAAGCCGTAGAGGAAATTTCATTCTGGCACCGCCAGCGTGAAGCATTCAATGACAATTTTTATTTTTCAGAATAAAACAATAACCCGTTAACTTCGCTAACGCATTAAAAAAAGTAGCAGATCAAATTTTTACCATACAGTCCTTTTAACCTTATCTCTCTGAACTACGCTTATTGTCGCCGCTAGATAACCCGTGGCGGCGTAAACGATGGCGGGAAATCCATCCTAATAACACAGGAATCGCCCGCCTTCATGTTCAGAAATGCCAGGAGATAATCAAAATGAGGATTGGAACATTCAAAGGCAATGGCTTGTACGCGGCAATGCTCGGCCTTGGGCTGATCGCTGCGGGACAATCCGCCACGGCGCAGTCTGCCAACTGCGATTATGTGGTGACCAATCAGTGGGGCAGCGGCGCGACGGCCGCTATTCGGATTACGAATACCGGCAGCAGTGCCATCACGGGGTGGAATGTGGATTGGCAGTACACCGCCAATCGCGTTACCAACCTGTGGAATGCCACGCTGTCTGGCAGCAATCCGTACTCGGCAAGTAATCTCGGTTGGAACGGTACGATACAGCCCGGCGACACGGTAGAGTTTGGCATGCAGTTAGACGCCAACGGCGGCAGTATTGAGACGCCCGCCGTAACGGGCGACGTCTGTGAGGGGGCCAGCTCCTCGAGCTCATCCTCTTCTTCCAGTTCGTCGTCCAGCGAAAGCTCTTCTTCATCCAGTTCTTCCAGCTCTTCAAGTTCTTCCAGTAATCCGGGTGCTGGCGGTCGCTTCCGCGTGGACGAGTCCGGCAACATCACCCAGAACGGCGATGTGTATCCGGTGCAGTGCTCGGCCTGGTTCGGGCTGGAAGGCCAGCACGAACCATCGGATGCGGAAAACAATGCCGACGGCGCGCCAATGGAGCTTTACGTGGGCAATATGTGGTGGGCTGACACAGGCCGCACCATTCAACAGACCATGGATGAGATTACGGCGCAGGGCATCAATACCATTCGGTTACCCATTGCGCCCCAAACACTGGACGCTACCGATCCGCAGGGCATCGGCGATATCCGCCAGGGTGGTGTGCTTAAAAACCATGCGTCGGTTCGCCAGCAGAATGCGCGGCAGGCGCTGGAGGACTTTATTGTCCAGGCAGATCAGAATGGCATTAATGTCATTATCGACATTCATTCCTGCTCCAATTACGTGGGCTGGCGTGCCGGTCGCCTCGATGCGACTCCGCCTTATGTGGATGCCACCCGGGAGAATTACGAGTTTACCCGCGAGGGCTATTCCTGCGGCCCGGTGGGAGACCCGAGTGTGACCGTCCATGCTTACAACGAGCAGTTGTGGCTCGATGATCTCGCAGAGATCGCGGGTTTGTCTGCGCAGCTTGGCGTGGATAATATTATGGCCATCGATATTTTCAACGAACCCTGGGACTATACTTGGGCCGAGTGGAAACGTCTGTCCGAAAATGCGTATCAGGCGATCAGTGCGGTGAACGACGATGTGCTCATTATGGTGGAGGGTATTGGTTCAGTGACGTCGGATGACACCCAGATTCCACACGGCAGCCTGGATTCCAACCCTAACTGGGGCGAGAACTTTTATCCGTTCGCCAATGCGCCTCTGGATATTCCCAAGGAGCGGCTGATTCTGTCACCGCACACCTATGGCCCTTCCGTTTTCGTTCAGCAACAGTTCATGGACCCGAATCAACCCGAGTGCCAGGGGCTGGAAGACACTGAAGCAGCTGAGCAGGATTGTAATATTGTGATTCGCCCAGCGGTGTTGGAAGCCGGTTGGGACGAGCACTTCGGTTATTTGCGGGATCAGGGTTACGCCATGATTATCGGCGAGTTCGGTGGCCATGCAAACTGGCCTGCTGACGGACCGCCGCGGCACCGTGAGATCTGGGACCATATTCAACCGGGTATTGATCTGGAGTGGCAGGATGCGTTGGTCGATTATATGATCGACAATGACATCCAAGGTTGCTACTGGTCCACAAACCCCGAGTCCGAGGATACTGGTGGACTGTATGAACACTCCTACGATCCGGTCTCCAACGAAAGCGGCTGGGGCACCTGGGAGGGTTTCGAGCAAGAGAAGTGGAATTTGTTGCAGCGGCTGTGGAATAACTAAGCTGTTGTTTTCACTCGAAACGCTTTGCCGTAAAAACGCCCGGAGTGCTCTTCGGGCGTTTTTACTGAGGCATTAATTATCGCTCCGTCTGGTAGTGAGTTTTCCATTCCTCGTAGGGCATTTTGTAAACCACTTCGCGGGCGGTCATTTTGTCCATGGCGACGCCCCGCTCTTCTGCCGCCTCCTGGTACCAGCGACTCAAACAGTTGCGGCAAAAACCGGCCAGCTCCATCAGGTCAATGTTTTGTACATCCTTGCGCGAATCCAGATGTGCAAGAAGCCGGCGAAACGCCGCCGCTTCCACTTCGGTTTGTGTCTGTTGATCCATTGTTTTACTCCAAGGTAGGGTTTGCCCGGGTATCAATCAGCTCTCAGAGCCGACAGTGGCACCCGAGTGATTTCGATATCCTCTTTGTTGGTGGCGTAGGCAACGTACAGGTATTTGTCATCGCGATAGCTTTTTGGATAGCTGTACCCGGCGCGCTTGTAACGTCCTTCAAAACGCTGCTTCTGCAAATTGTTGCCCCCGGAACGCAACCAGTACGCCTGATCAAAGTAATGACCGTTATCGCTGAGCGTTAGCGTGAGCGGAATCCGGGTTTTGTTGCCGCTGGGGTTATTAACGACAAAGGCCGTTCCATCGGGAAGATTGCCCGCACTTTGCTTGGCTCTGGAATCGGGAAAGTTGGTCAACACCGGACGGCTCCAGGACTCCCCGTTATCAGTACTACTCGCCGCGATAATGCGATGACTGCCGCCCTGATCACGAAAAATCATCACGATGGAACCATCAGCGCGCGTATACCAGGAGGGCTCCAGTTCACGACTGATTTCCTCTTTGTAGTCCAGGTTGTCCATCGTGCCCTCGGTCCAGCCACGAACGCCCAAGGGGTCATCCGTGTAATAAGGTTTGGCGATCAGACCCGGCTGACGATGCACCGCTGTCAACAGACGACCGTCCGGAAGCTCACGCACGTCTTGCTCCAGCACGCCCTTCAATGGCTCATCGTGTGCGTTAAGCACCGGCTTCGGCTCGCTCCAATGCCGACCATCCGTAGAGGTGACGTACTCGGCATAACCACCTCGCGGCTCCAGTGTTTCGGGCCACACATTGACATACGCCACCAGCGTATCACCGTCTGTCCACCAGCCACCATTGGTGACCACCGTACCTTCCCGCTTCGGGACCAGAGTCTTAACCGGTCCCCAGGATTCGCCCTCGTCCGTGCTGACGGCGAAACGCACTTCCGTTTCGGGTGCATCTTCATCACGATAGGAACTCTGCCACTGGGCGTACAATTGTCCTTTGAAGCCTATCACTACCGCGCCATGGTTGTAGGCGTAATCCTGCTCGCCAGGCTGAAACACCGTGAACGTCTCCGCGCGTGGTGCGGGCGATAAACCCATGGTGTCTGGCTGCGCTTTATCAAACAAATCGGCCACCACCAACGGTGACAACGAATGTGTATCGTTCTCTGGCATCACGCACGCCGCCAGTGACAACATCCAGCCCAAACCTGCCGCTCTCAACGCAGAACATTGAGACCCTGTTTTAACCATCATGGCTGTACACCTTATGATCGGGTTGTGACTCAGACGCCAGCAGCGAGTACATTGCGTGATCCACGTACCGGCCATTAAGCCATTCGCGCTCGGGTATGACCCCTTCATACATGAAGCCCAGCCGCTCCGGAATCGCGCGACTTTTGTAATTCTCCACGGCACAGGCGATCTCAATACGGCGCATTCCCCACGTCTCGAAGCCCTCCGCCACCAGTTGCTGAACCGCGCGGGTCATGATGCCCTGCCCGCCAAAGCGCTCTCCCAGCCAGTAGCCAATACTGCCCGTGCCGGTGCGCGCATCCAGTGTGTGAAAACCGCAGACGCCACAAAGCTCGCCCTGCCGTTCAATCGCGTACTGCGGGCCTTTGCCGGCCCGGTGCTGGGCCTCTACCTGAACCAGAAAAGCCTGCGTATCGTCGGCCGTGCGATTGCTATCCACCCAGGGCAGCCATTGGCGCAAAAACTCCCGATTGGAATCCACTAACCGAAACAGCCGATCACGATCATCGAGGGTCAACAAATTCAGGGAAAGGGAGTCCAAGTCCGTCATAAGTGCTATAGGCCCGTCAAACAAGGGGAAGTACACCATCATGCAGAACACGGCCCGACATCTCAAGCTTCACGCATCCAGGCGGCACGGCGGCGCGTATTCCGGCTATGGAGGGGAGGACGGACAAGGTGCTGGAAGCCCACCCATCATTACTGTATATTCAGACAGATTTTCACAGCCGACGAGCCAGTGTTATGAGCCATGATGTTATCACCGTGCGCGGCGCACGCCAGAACAACCTGAAGCACCTGGACCTGGATATCCCGCTGGGCGAGCTGGTGGTGGTCACGGGCGTCAGCGGTTCCGGCAAATCCACTCTGGCGTTCGATACCATTTACGCCGAGGGCCAGCGGCGCTACGTGGAAACCTTCTCCGCCTATGCGCGGCAGTTTCTGGATCGCATGGACAAGCCGGCGGTGGACCGGATCGAGGGCATTCCCCCGGCCATTGCCATTGAGCAGAGCAACACCGTGCGCACCTCGCGTTCCACGGTGGGCACCATGACCGAGCTCAACGATTATCTGAAACTGCTGTTTGCCCGGCTGGCGCGGCTGTTCTGTCAAAGCTGCGGGCGCGAAGTGCTGAGCGACACCCCGCAGAGCATCGTCGAGGCGCTGTATCGGGACTGGCCTGAGAGCCAGCGGCTGATGGTGTGTTTGCCCATCACGGTGCCGGAAAACCTGAGTGACGATGAAGTGTTGCAACTGCTCAATCAGCAGGGCTATGCCCGCCTGCATCGGCGCGATGGCAACCGGGTCGAGGTGGTACAGGATCGGCTCAAACTCAGCGGGAAAAACCGTAGCCGCCTGACTGAAGCGGTGGAAACCGCGCTGCATTATGGCAAAGGCCATGTGCTGATCTATCCGTTGGACGAGGAACGCCAACCCGGTGACGCAGCACGGTTTTCCAGCCATCACCACTGCGCGCATTGCGATATTGATTACCCCGAACCGGGCCCCAGCCAGTTTTCGTTCAACTCTCCCATCGGGGCCTGCGAAAGCTGTCGGGGGTTTGGCCGCATTATCGGGGTGGACTACGGGCTGGTCATCCCCGATGAGCGCAAAAGCCTGAAAGACGGGGCCATCAAGCCCATACAAACGCCCTCTTTTCACGAGGTGCAGCGCGACCTGATCCGCTACGCCAAAAAACGCGGCATTCCCATCACCAAGCCGTGGGCCGAGCTGACCAAGACTCAACAGCAGTGGGTGATTCAGGGCGAAGGCTCGTGGGACAAGGGCGTCTGGTACGGCATTCGCGAATTCTTCGACTGGCTGGAAAGCAAATCCTACAAAATGCACATTCGGGTACTGCTGTCCAAGTACCGCGCTTACACGCCCTGTCAGGATTGCGGTGGCGCCCGGCTCAAGCCGACCTCGCTGTGGTGGCGCGTCGGCTCGCTGGAGGCGGCGGAGCAGGCACTCGCCCATCGCGCCCGCTTCATCCCCAAAGGAAACACCCTGAGCGACACGTTGTTTAACCAGTTACCCGGGCTCAACATTGCCGATGTGATGCAATTGCCCCTGTCGCGCGCGGCGACGTTTTTCGAGCATCTGAATGCCCAAGCGGATGAACCCACCCAGTTGCTACTGGAAGAAATACGGTCGCGGCTCGGCTACCTGTGCGAAGTCGGGCTGGAATACCTGACGCTGGATCGTCAATCCCGAACACTCAGCGGCGGTGAGGTCCAGCGCATCAATCTCACCACCGCACTCGGCACCTCGCTGGTGAACACGCTGTTTGTGCTCGACGAGCCCAGCACGGGCCTCCACCCACGCGATATTCAGCGGCTGGTGGCCGTACTGCACCGCTTGCGGGATGCGGGCAATTCCCTGCTGGTGGTCGAGCACGACCCGCAGGTGATCCTGGCCGCTGACCGCATCCTTGATATCGGACCGGGACCGGGGCGGGGCGGTGGCAATATTGAGTTTTTCGGCACCCCCAACGCCTTGATGAAGCGTTCCAAAAACCTGACCGCACGCTATCTCAGTGGCCGGGAACAGGTGACTCTGGCGCCCGCCGACGGCGACCGCCACCCTAAACAGGAGGCCGCGCTCTGCATCCAGGGGGCGAGCGAGCACAACCTGAAAACGATCGACGTGCGCATCCCGCTAGGAAAGCTGGTGTGTCTGACCGGTGTCAGCGGCTCGGGCAAATCCACGCTGATGAGGCAGATTCTGTACCCGGCCATCCTCAAACACCACGGTGAACAAACCGAAGCACCCGGCGTGTATCAGCGTATCGATGGCCTGGAACATATTGACCGCGCGGTGATGGTGGACCAGAGCCCCATTGGCAAAACCACTCGTTCCACGCCGGCCACCTACGTGGGAGCCTTCGATGCGATTCGCAAGCTCTTTGTGGCCACACCGCAGGCCAAAGAGCGTGGCTATACGCCCGGCACCTTCAGCTTTAACTCGGGCAAAGGGCGCTGTCCCACCTGTCAGGGCAACGGCTTCGAGCATGTTGAAATGCAGTTTCTGAGCGATGTGTACCTGCGTTGCCCGGACTGTGATGGCCAGCGTTTTCGCGACGAGGTTCTGGAAATCAAACTGTTGCAGGACAGCCTCGACGACCCGGCCCCGCGAGCGGTTTCCATTGCCGATGTGCTCGCCATGACAGTGGCCGAGGCACTCGACTTCTTCCGGGATCACCCGGAGGTGCAACGCAGCCTGCAACCTCTGTCCGATGTCGGTCTGGACTATGTGCAGCTCGGCCAGGCCGTACCCACTTTAAGCGGTGGTGAAGCGCAACGACTCAAGCTGGCCGGACACCTGGCCAACACACCGGGCAAGTCTGGTCGCCGCGAGCAGGAGCACGTTCTCTTCCTGTTCGATGAGCCCACCACGGGCCTGCATTTTGCCGATATCGCCACGCTGATGAAGGCGTTCCGGCAGCTTATCGCCGCCGGGCATTCCCTGCTGGTGATCGAGCATAATCTGGATGTAATTCGCGCCGCCGACTGGCTTATCGACATCGGACCGGAGGGCGGTGACGCGGGCGGGCAGCTCATTGCCGAGGGGACGCCCGCGCAACTGGCGAAAGCGAAGAACAGTTATACCGCCACGGCCCTGAGAGAGTATGAAAAAACCCTGAAACAAGGCGGCAACCTGCCGCTGCCCGCACGGAAGAAAAAGGCGAAACCCCGGCGGGAAATCCGTGTGCATCACGCACGTGAACACAACCTGAAAAACATTGACGTCGCCGTTCCGCACGATCAGCTCACAGTGATTTCGGGAGTGAGCGGTAGCGGAAAAAGTACGCTGGCCTTTGATCTGATTTTCGGCGAAGGCCAGCGACGCTATCTCGAATCGCTAAACGCCTATGCCCGGCAATTCGTGCAGCCGGCGGCCCGCCCGGATGTCGATGCGATCTACGGCATTCCGCCAGCGGTGGCTATCGAGCAACGCACCAGCCGCGGTGGCCGTAAAAGTACCCTGGCCACCCTGACGGAAATCTATCACTACCTGCGGCTGCTTTACGTCAAACTCGGCACTCAGTACTGCCCGGACTGCGACGTTCCCATCGAGCCGCAAACACCCGCCGCGATACTGGCGCGTGTTCAGAAAGACTATCGGCAACGCGAGGTCACGCTACTGGCGCCGATGGTGGTCGCGCGCAAAGGTATTTATCGCGAACTCGCCGAGTGGTCCGCCGCACGCGGTTTTACGCAGTTGCGCGTGGACGGCGAATACCAGCCGACCGCTCAATGGCCCACTCTGGATCGCTACCGGGAACACAATATCGAATTGCCGCTGGCAGAGATCACCGTTTCTGCCACCAACGAGCGTGCGCTGGCAGAGTCTCTGGAGCAAGCACTCAACCTCGGCAACGGCGTCGTGATTGTTGCCCCGGTGAACAAACGCACGGGCAAGCAGGCCAGTGGCGAGCGGTTGTTCTCCACCAATCGCGCCTGCCCCTGTTGCGGCAACGGGTTCGATGAGCTGGACCCGCGTCTGTTCTCCTACAATTCCAAACACGGCTGGTGCAAACGCTGCTTTGGTACGGGGCTGGTGATCAAAGGGTTCGATGAAGAACAAACCGGCGAAGAGCGTACCTGGCAGCCAGACGATGAGGAGCAGACAGAAAAAACCTGCCCGTCCTGCAGCGGACAACGGCTCAACCCCACCGCATTGGCCGTGCGTTTCCGTGACCGCTCCATTGCCGCGTTGGCGTCACTTCCCGTCGACGATGCCGAACAGTGGTTCCGCAAGCTGAACCTTAAGTCGCACGAACAGGCCATTGCCCGTGACCTGTTGTCTGAAATGACCAGTCGCCTGCAATTTCTGCAAAAAGTGGGACTCAATTATCTGAGCCTGGATCGCGCGGCCCCCACACTAAGTGGCGGCGAGGCACAGCGTATTCGGCTAGCCGCGCAACTGGGTTCGAGCCTACAGGGCGTGTGCTACGTACTGGATGAACCAACCATCGGTTTGCACACCCGGGACAATCGCCGCTTGATTGAAACCTTGCGCGAGTTGCAGCAACAAGGCAACACCGTCGTTGTGGTGGAACACGACGAAGACACCATTCGCGAAGCCGATCACCTGATTGACATGGGCCCTCGCGCCGGCATTAACGGCGGTGAAGTGATCGCTCACGGCAACCTGAAAAAAGTGATGGGCAACCCGCGCTCTCTCACCGGACAAATGCTGTCTCAACCGTTACGTCATCCGATGCCGGCACTGCGTAACCCCTCGTTGCGGGCGCTGTGGGACGACGAAAAACTGCACATTGAAGCGGCTACTCAGAATAACCTGCGCCGTATCGACCTCGACATTCCGCTGCGCCGCCTGGTGGCCATCAGCGGCGTCAGTGGCAGCGGGAAAAGTACACTGGTAAGGGGCGTTCTTTACCCGAATCTCAAACAGGCCGTTGCCCACAAACGCAAAAAACAACACCCGTGGCAGGGTCTCGAACAGCTCAGTGGCTGGGAAAGTATCGACCGGGTTTTGGAAGTGGATCAAACGCCCATTGGCAAAACCCCGCGCTCATGCCCGGCCACTTACATCGGCATCTGGGATACCATTCGAAAACTGTTCGCTGGTACGGTGGATGCCCGCCTGCGGGGCTATACCGCTGCGCGCTTTTCCTTTAACGCCGGCGATGGCCGCTGCGCCGCTTGTGGTGGACAGGGTGAGCAGAAAATCGAAATGAACTTCCTGCCGGATGTCCGGGTTCCCTGCGAGGTGTGTCACGGCTGGCGCTTCAACGAGGAAACGCTCAGCGTCACTTACAAGGACAAACACATCGGCGATGTCCTGGCGATGAACATTGACGAAGCCACCGAGTTCTTCGCTCCAATCAGCAAAGTCCACCACGCGTTGAGTCTGCTTCAGGATGTCGGTTTAGGTTATCTCACACTGGGCCAGCAAAGCCCGACGTTGAGCGGTGGCGAAGCCCAGCGCATCAAGCTGGTGGCCGAGCTGAGCAAAGCCAATATGACACCGGAAGATAACAAAGGGCGACGCTCGCAACACAATCTTTATGTGCTGGATGAACCGACTGTCGGGCTGCATATGGCCGACGTAGACAAGTTGCTTCACGTTCTGCACCGATTGGTGGACGCGGGCAATTCAGTCCTGGTGATCGAGCATAATCTTGACGTGATTGCCGAGGCCGACTGGGTCATTGATATGGGGCCCGAAGGGGGGACCGGTGGCGGTAAAGTGGTGGCGCAGGGAAAACCCGAAGCCGTAGCAAAACGCAAACGCTCACACACCGGTCGCTATCTGGCCGACATTCTTCAGTAAGGGAAGCGGCTCGGCCTATCGGACGATGCGACGCATCACATCCACGTGCCCGGGCCGCTTGTGCCAGTAGGCCATAATAATGTGGCCTGCTATCAACACAAACAATAACCAGCCCAACGAGCCGTGAATCTGATTGCCCAGCGACACCATCCATTCGATTTGCGGCGTTTCGAAACCGCTGAACAACGCGATACCAAACGGCTCAAACGAACGGCCTGATCCATATTGGCGCAGCAGGCCGATGACCGGTATCGCCAGCATCAGGGCGTACAACACGATATGCCCCAGGCGCGCGCCCAGGCTCACAGAGGGTGGTCGACGGGAAAGGTTCAACAAGGCCCAGACGATACGAAGCGCAATCAACACCAACAACAGGGCGCCGAGTGGTTTATGGGTAGCCCAGAAAAAGGCTTCAACAGCGGTATCCTCCAGCGCCACCCGGGACGCCACCGTCAGCATCTGCCAGAAAATAAGGATTGCCATCCCCCAGTGAAACACACGGGTGATAACGCCATAGCGTTCTTTGGAGTCATAGATCATAGGTCGCTCTCACGATTGTCATTGGGAGCAGCCAGTATAAGCAGAAAGTCGCAAGGGCGGAACCGACCGCTCAGGCTAACGCCTGAGCTTCACGGAAAGTTTTGTTAAGGGAATTACTGCGCCTGTTCCGTGCACTCTACCGGTTCCTGGTCGGCCTCCTGAACGGTGGCCACATCGCCATTCATCCAGAACACAATCGGCGTCTCGGTGACCTCTTCAACCACATATTTCACGCCGGAAGCGGCTTCTTCGGCCTGCAGCCGGTGTTGCGTACCGCGATACTGCAGAAAAACCTCATCGCCACTGAACTGCGCCAGTGCCATTGACCCATCGCAATCGTACGTCTTCACGGGTTCTCCCTCCTGCGTCGGCGACGCGGCGGTCACGCCAGCTAACGATAAACCGGCTACCGACAGAGCCATTAAACACCCAAAGCGGGTGGACCGTTTACTCAGCATAGCGATACTCCTTTTCATGTGACCCATGATCTCGTATTACATCAACCTCGTACTACATCGACCTTTCCCCGAGGCACCGGTTCGGCCCGGGTTTTCAAAAGTGTGAACTGAGTATACGCCGTTTAACCGATTGGGGATGCCTGAACCTCCCTCAAAGCATGTTCCTCAAAAGTAAAAACGGTAATCCTGCCCTCTCTCCGTTTCCAGCTCCACCAGAGTGACCGGCGCCACTGATGGCGCTTTTACCACCCCGGGGCGATGGATCAATGGTGTTTTGATGGTTGGCGTTTGCATCAGTGGGTTCGGGCTGCCGGAATTCGGGTCATCAATGGTGTTCACAGCCACATTCGTCGACGCTGTCGGCGCCCTGTGCGCGCGTATACGCACAGGGCCACCCAACCGGGAATGCAGGGTGAATTCCGTGACTTTACCGTTTTGCCACGCCATGTCGATCACAAAGCCACCGCGAGTCACCAGACCGGACACCTGTCCCTCAGGCCAGGCATCGGGCAGCGCTGGTAGCAGGTGAATCGCGCCATCGTGGCTTTGCACCAGCATTTCCGAAATGCCGGCCGTCACGCCGAAATTGCCGTCAATCTGGTAGGGTGGATGGGCCGCAAACATATTCGCGTAGGTGCCACCGCTTTCGAACGATTCGGTGTTTTCGTCCACAAGCTTGATTTGGTCGGTCAGCAGTTTGTACGCGCGATTACCATCCAGCAGACGAGCCCAAATGCCCACTTTCCAACCCATGGACCAGCCAGTGGATTCATCACCCCGCATTTCCATGCTGGTGCGCACGGCACTGAACAGTTCGGGGGTGCGATAGGGAGAGATCTGATTGCTCGGGTGCAGCCCATACAAATGGGAGATATGGCGGTGCTTGTCGTCGGGGCTGTCCCAGTCTTGCAACCATTCCTGCAGCTGTCCGTACTGGCCTATTTGCATCGGTGGCAGTTGTTTGCGAAGTTCAGCCAGTTCGTCGGCAAACGCTTCATCTTGCCCCAGTACCTCGGAGGCTTCTTCCACCAGCGTGAACAGATCAAATACCAGCTGATTATCCATGGTCACACCAGCATCAATCGCGGCTTGCTGCTCCCCCTCGCCCCGATGCAGATAATCATTTTCCGGCGAATTACTGGGCACGAGTACCCGCCAGCCAGTGTCTGGATCTTCTGTTAGCATTGAGGCATAAAAGCGCGCAGCCTCTTTGAGCACGGGGTAATAGCGGGCCAGAAAGTCACGATCGCCAGTGTAGTGGTAACGGTAGCCAATGTGCTGCGTCAACCAGGCCGCCCCACCGAGCCACTGTCCCCACATATAGGCACCGTCCACCTGTCCGGTAATGCGCCAGATATCGGTATTGTGGTGCACCATCCAGCCCTCAGCGCCATAAAGGCGTTCAGCGGCTTTCCGACCACTGACCGATAGGTCATCAATCATGGCAAAAAACGGGTCGTGCAGCTCGGACAAGTTGGTGGGTTCGGCGGGCCAGTAGTTCATCTCGGCGTTAATGTTCAGGGTGTACTTGCTGTCCCAGGGTGGGGTCATCTGCGGGTTCCAGATTCCCTGCAGGTTGGCCGGCTGGGTGCCGGGCTGGGAACTGCTGATTAACAGGTATCGACCAAATTGGAAGTACAGCGCGGCCAGCGCGGGGTCCTCTCCCCCGGCAAACGCCTTGAGGCGCTCATCCGTCGGGCGGTCATCATTGTCGGTGGGGCCGAGATCGAGCGTCACGCGATCAAATTGTTCCCGGTAGTGCGCAATATGCGTTTCGCGCACGGCGTCATAGGAAGCGGTTAATGCCTGGGCCAGTTGTGCCTCCGCTTTGGCGGTCTCATCAGCGGACACATCGTCGTAGGCCACGAAGTTGGTGGCCACCACGGTGTACAGTGTCACGGTATTGGCGTTGCGAATACGCAATTCATCACCGGAAGATTCCAGTGTCCCGCCATCCAGAACGGGCTGTACGAACATGGTAAAACGAACTTTGCCACTCACGCCTTCGTGATCCGCGCCTTTCCCATCGACGCGCAAGCGCTCGCCATCGACGCTGACACTGTGCGCCATGGGGCTGTCAAAACGGATATCCAGATCCATTTGCCCTGGCCGGTCAGCCGATAACCGTGTAACCACGGCGGGCTCGGACAGCGCGGAGAAGGTTTCCCGATAGTAAGTGACGCCCGCCATGCGGTATTTCACCGAGGAAATGGCCTGGCCGATATCCAACGAACGCCGATAGCCGTCCGCCGACCCTTCATGCAGCAGATCAATCACCAGATTACCCACGGTCTGGTACGGCATACCGCTGTTACTCGAGGCGATATGCTCATCCGCCAGTCGCTGCGCCTCTTCATGACGGTTGGCCAGCACCAGATCCGCCACTTCCTCAATATACGGTTTGAGCGATGGCGTCACATTGTTATTGGGTCCGCCCCCCCATACGGTGTCTTCATTGAGTTGCAGCACCTCCTGATCCACACCCCCAAACACCATGGCTCCGAGTCGGCCATTACCCACCGGCAGCGCTTCGGTCCAGGTCGTCGCGGGTCGGTTGTACCACAACGCCAGGGCCTGACTGCCACCCTCCGCCTCCTGTGGGTGCGAATCGGACACCTGGCAAGCCAGTAACCACACACTGGCGATGCCCACCAACAAACTTGCCAGAACGCCGCGCTTCAGGGTCGATGCATAGGCCATAAGGGAAGACTCTCCAAACAAATGACGAAAGGTCATATAATAACTTGTTCTACCATTCGATTTAAGAAGTCCCCGCCACCTTTCAGTGCCGGGTTTGTTTCTTTATAGTACACCCCCTGATACAGACCCTATTTTCCGTTCCAACGAGGTGCAAGCCCCCATGGCGCAGTACGTCTACAGTATGAACCGGGTTGGCAAAGTGGTGCCGCCCAAGCGCGAAATCCTGAAAGATATCTCCCTGTCATTCTTTCCTGGCGCCAAAATTGGCGTACTGGGCCTCAACGGTGCCGGGAAGTCCACACTATTGAGAATCATGGCGGGGGTGGATAAGGATTACCACGGTGAGGCCCGCCCCATGCCGGGCATTTCCGTAGGCTACCTGCCACAAGAACCGGAGCTGGACCCGGCAAAGGATGTGCGCGGCAACGTGGAAGACGGTGTCCGCGAAGCGGTGGATGCGCTCGCCGAGCTGGACAGCCTCTACGCAGCCTACGCGGAACCCGACGCCGACTTCGACGCCCTGGCAAAACGCCAGGGGGAACTGGAGGACATTATTTCCGCGTGGGATGCCCATAACCTGGACCATAAACTCGAAGTGGCCGCCGACTCCTTGCGCCTGCCGCCGTGGGACGCCGATGTCACCAAGCTGTCGGGGGGTGAGCGCCGCCGGGTGGCCCTGTGCCGCTTGCTGCTGTCCCGTCCCGATATGCTGTTGCTGGACGAGCCCACCAACCACCTGGACGCCGAAAGTGTGTACTGGCTGGAGCAGTTCCTGCAACAGTTCCCCGGCACCGTGGTGGCCATTACACACGACCGCTACTTTCTGGACAACGCCGCTGGCTGGATTCTGGAGCTGGACCGTGGCCACGGCATCCCTTACGAAGGCAACTACAGCGACTGGCTGGAGGCCAAGGAACAACGACTGGAGCAGGAGGCCCGCTCCGAGGCAGCCCATCAAAAAGCGATCAAGGCCGAACTCGAGTGGGTACGGCAGAATCCGAAAGGTCGTCAGGCCAAGAACAAGGCTCGTCTGGCCCGCTTTGATGAGTTGCAGTCCCAGGAATTCCAGGCGCGCAACGAAACCAATGAAATTTATATCCCACCCGGCGAACGTCTGGGGGACAAGGTTATTGAATTGGATCATGTCTCCAAGGGCTACGGCGACCGGTTGCTGATCGATAACCTGACTATGAGTGTGCCCAAGGGCGCCGTGGTCGGCATTGTGGGCGGCAACGGCGCGGGTAAGTCCACCTTGTTCCGCATGATCTCAGGCACCGAGCAGCCGGACAGCGGTACGGTGACGCTGGGCGATACCGTGCAGGTCGCCTATGTGGAACAGAGCCGGGAAAACCTCGATGACAGCAAAACCGTCTGGGAGGCGATTTCCGGCGGACAGGACATTTTGCGCATCGGCAACTATGAAGTGAACTCCCGTTCTTATGTGGGCCGTTTCAACTTCAAAGGCTCCGATCAACAAAAGCGTGTGGGCGAGCTGTCCGGTGGTGAACGGGGCCGACTGCACCTGGCCAATACCCTGAAGCAGGGCGCCAACGTCTTGTTGCTCGATGAGCCCTCCAACGATCTGGACATTGAAACGTTGCGGGCCCTGGAGGAAGCCATCCTGGCGTTCCCCGGTTGCGTCATGGTGATCTCGCACGACCGCTGGTTCCTCGACCGGATTGCCACGCACATTCTGGCGTATGAAGGCGATTCCGAAGTGGTGTTTTTCGAAGGTAATTACACGGAATACCACGAAGACTTTGTGAAACGCAAAGGTGAAGACGCCCAGCCACGACGAGTTAAGTACAAGCCATTGAAATAAACACCACTGAAGCGGTTTCGACGCGGCCTGCCCTCGTCGAAACCGCTGACTCGCCCATTCAGCCCATCACGTCCGGCAGCACCGCGTCGTGCGCCGGCAGCCCGTTGACCAGAGATTGCACCGCGCGCCGGGTCAATTGAAGTTCGTGCGCCAGCGTCTGCGAATCCAGTGCGTCGATCTGAGGATGGCAACGCGCCGGACGCACTCCCATTCCTTCGAACACTGCCTGCCAACTGGTCGCTCTGAACAAGTCATCCACGCCTTCGCGCAATCCGCCGCCGGCCCGGAACAGCGCCACTCTCTCGCGCAGCGATTCGGGCAGGGGCTGAACCGAACAGTCCCGCCAGAACGGCGTGTCCCGCCGCTCACTGAGCGTGTAGTGAAGCATCAGGAAATCCCGTATTTCTTCAAAGTCGCGGGTCATACGACGGTTATATTCCCGCGCCAGCGCCTCTTCGCAGTGAACAGAAGGCAGGTAGCGCAGAAAAAATTCTACGCCTCGGGCAATGAGATGGATGGAGGTCGATTCCAGCGGCTCCAGAAAACCCGAGGACAACCCCACTGCCAGACAATTATGTGTCCAGAATTCTGTCCGGTGGCCCGGACGAAACGCCATCAATTTCGGTTCAGAGGTGCGCCGCGCATCAAGATTCGCCATCAGGGTGGATTTGGCCTGGGCATCAGAGCAATGGCGACTGGAGTAAACATAACCATGTCCTGTGCTGGTCCGCAGGGGTATGCGCCAACTCCAACCCGCTTTGCGTGCCGTGGCCCGCGTAAACGGAACCAATGCATCAGCGGTTTCCGTTTTTACCGAAATCGCCCGGTCACAAGGCAGCCACTGGCCCCAGTCTTCAAAGGCTGTGCCCATGATGCCTTTGGCCAGACTCGCCCGGAAACCGGTACAGTCAATATAGAAGTCTCCTTCAACGCGCGCGCCACTCTCCAGCTGCAAGGCCTCGATATGGCCGTTATCGCGTCGGGTCGCACCCAGCACCGTTCCCTGACGGTGACGAACGCCGCGTTTTTGGGCGTACGCTTTCAGGTAGTCCACCGCCAGACCGGCGTCCATGTGCAGGGCGTAGCTGGCCCCCGTCGGGGCGCCTCCATCGGCGGAGGGCGGATAGAATCGCTGCGCCCGCGCCAGCTCGGCACAGGGAGAAAATGCCATCAGCGGCGGCACTGAACCGGATTGACTGGCCTTGAGCCAACACTGATAAAAGTCACGGTTGGCGATACGTCGCCCAATAACGCCGAACGGGTGAAAATAGCGGTCGTGGCCTGTGCGCCACCCGTCAAAGAGAATACCCAGCTTGTAACACCCACCGGTGCGAGCAACGAATTCCTGTTCATCAATACCCAGTTTTTGTAACAAGCGCACAAAAGGCGGAATCGTGGATTCACCCACCCCGACAATGCCAATATCCTCGGCCTCCACAACTTCCAGCTCGCAGTGAGGCAAATGCGCACCCAGCATCGCCGCCGTCAGCCACCCGGCGGTACCGCCTCCCACGATGACAATGCGTCGCAGATGAGTATGAGCGTAATCGGTCATCGTGTTACCAGTGTCCGTTTTCAACCAGCAGGCCGGAAGGCCAGCACGCGTTATCCAGCCAGTGACAGGGAGCCGTCGCCTCCAGCACCTCCACCAGTGAGTCCACCAGTTGCGGGGCCGGAAAACTGGTGCGCCAGGCCAACGCGAGGGTGCGCACCGGGGCAGCACCCGCGAACGGACGCACGGTCAGTCCTGGTGAGCCGGGGTGCAAGCCGCTGGCCATGGATTGAGGAAGCACGCTGATGCCCTCACCCAGCGCCACCATGTGCCGCACCATCTCAGGTCCGGCGTGGGTCAGTACTGTATGGCCGACGGCAAGAGACGGTGGTGTGGCCAGGAACGGGCACTGTGCCAACAAGGCTTCCCGGGCGCCCTCATAGGCCTCGGGCAGTAGCAGCGTCCAATCCTGCAAGCGCTCCGCAGGAACGGTTTCGCAAGCCGCCAATGGGTGGGTCTCGGGCATCACCACCACCAGCGGCTCTTCGTACAGCGTCCGGGTAACAATGTCCGGCACGGCAAAAGGGGTCACCAGCAGCAAGGCATCCAGTTCACCGTTTTGCAGTTTGGCGGCCAGGCGATCAACGTCGTTCTGTTCTACCTGAAGGGCCAGTCGTCCGGGCCACTGCCGGTGCAGGTGTGCCACGGCTCTGGGCAACACAGCGCTGGCGAGAGACGGCAGCGCGCCCAGCCGTAAGGTGTGTTCTCCATCGGGACCGGTCAGGACCCTCATCGCTTCGATATGATTCAGCGCCAGACGGGCGCGCGCCACAATGCCCTGGCCCGTGGGCGTCGGCCAGGTGCCGGCGGGGGCGCGCTCGAACAACGAAACCCCCAGCTCTTGTTCAAGCCGCTTGATCGCCATGCTGAGTGTCGGCTGACTGACACAGCAGGCCGCCGCCGCACGTCCAAAATGCCGTTCTTTGGCCAGGCTGACGATATAGCGCAACTCGGCCAGGGTCATATCGCGGTCCCGCCACCGATCAGTAACACCGCTGAAAGAATCAGAGACCACTCACACATGACAATGCTTACAAACCCTTATTCAGAAACGATAGTTCAGAGACGATGGCTCAGACACGATGGATCACACACGCTGGCTCCCACACTTAGATCGCTAATGATACTCTCGTACAGTGCTCTGCCGAAAGGTGCCTCCAAAAGCGATAGTCAAAATTGATCGGGTCAGACTTGCCCAACCAGCGAGCCACAGGTTACAAAGCGCCTGACTCATGGTCTCGATCAAACGACAATAACAGGTAGCTTTACGATGTCTCTCAAAACAGCGCCACGCAAATACCTCTGGGTATGGTTCCTTTGGTTGGGCCTTTTTTATGCCGCTTGGCTTCTGCTGATGCAAATCGATGGCAACTGGCAGGCCGCCAAAGAACACTGGCCCATGGCGCTGGCCATGGCGCTGGGCAGCTACGCGGCGGGCTCCACGCCGATGGGAGGCGGTACGGTCGGGTTCCCGGTGCTGGTTTTGTTGTTCGACATGCCGGCCACGCTGGGCCGGGACTTCAGCTTCGCGGTGCAATCCATCGGCATGGTCAGTGCGGCAATCTTTATTCTTTGCCGCCGCCAACCGCTGGCGTGGTCGATGCTGAAAGGCTCTGTTGTCGGAGCGTTAATTGGCACGCCCATCGGTATCCTGTTCTTCGCGCCATTGATTCCCGAGCTTTGGATCAAGGTGACGTTTGCGGTGCTCTGGGGTAGCTTCGGGGTTCTCCATCTCTACCGCATTGGCGAGATTTCCGGTCATATCGGTATGACCGAATTCGATGAACACTGGGACCATCGGGTGGGGTTTATCCTCGGGCTGGCCGCGAGTGTGCTGGCGGTATCTGTTACCGGAGTGGGTATTGATATGGTGCTCTACGCAGCGCTGGTGTTGCTGTGCCGGGCGGATCTGAAAATCGCTATCCCCACGTCTGTCGTTATCATGGGGCTGACCTCGTTTTATGGCGTCATCATTAAAAGCGTGACACACAGCTGGCAACCCGGCGTGTATGAAAACTGGTTGGCCGCAGCCCCTATTGTCGCCCTGGGTGCCCCTCTGGGTGTGTTTATCGTCGAGCGGATCGGGCGCAAACCTATCTTGCTGGTAGTGGCGGCGCTGTGTGTGGGGCAATTTATCTGGACCTGCTTTGCGGAGCAGGAAGCATTGGGTCTGTTGGGTATCGCCCTGGCGATGGGTGCCCTGCTCCTTTGCCTGTGGGTATTCGAGCTATTGCGGTTGTGGGGAAACCGCCTGGTCTCCGCCGCTCAGCAAAAACACGCCGCAAAAATGCAGGCCGGTGCACCGGGTTCTGTGCGATCAAACAACGCCCACGGACCGGCGTCAAACCCTCTGGGCTCCGACTAACGCTAAGGCGCGGGGTGGGAAGCCGTCGGGTGGAAATGGGACAAGGCTTTTTCCACATCCACCCCAACCGTTAACACACCCAGGCGAACACCGCTCTCAGGATCGATCACCGGCCGACTGATGTGGACCAAAAAGCGTCGCGAAGACTCATCGTAGGTCACCGGATCGAAATGCAGTTGGTCCTCGTTCAGCGGCCAGGCTTCCGTAAATTTGGTTTCATCGCCTTGCCAGTAGTCCGACGTCAGGTCACTCACCGCCACATTGAAACCCAGGGCATCGGTCAGAATCACCTCTGTAATCGGCCATTCCGCGTCGATCGCCAACGCACGCAGGCGGGACGAGACATCTTCATCGTGCAGATCCGCAATAGCTTCGGGCGTTTTTTCCGAGAAAGCCTCGCGCCAGCGGCTATCCAGACGGCGCCTTTCGGTCTCATCCGGCTTGCGTTCATCGGCATGGCGAGACCGGAGTGCTTCAACCAGCCGAGGTTCTGACAGCCATCGGGCCAACATCGGTGCCAGAGATTCGTGAAGACTTTCCTGCTCTTTCGCCGACATAATAAAGCCACTGTCAGCACAGGTTACAATCTGTCGGTTGAAGCGACTCAGGAACTCGGGGTGTTTCTTCAAAAAGCGGTTGCCAAAATACACGCCTAACGGCACGTAGCGCAGAAACTGCGTGTTGTATTGAGATGCCTCTACGCCCAGGTTTTCAGCCGTCGCTTCCAGGTGCTCCCGGTCCGCAATAAAGGCATCGATCCGCCCGCTTAGCATGAGCTTAACGAGTTGATCCAGCGAATTCACCTGCATATGTGGGGAAGCCCCCTGAGATTCCACCCACACCGACTGGTGACTGCCCAAAATCACTCCCAGGCGCGTATCGTCGCCGTGCAGCGTCGGGGTCTCGCCGTCTTTGGACCAATACCAATACCAGTTTTCCAACAGTAGCGGAGCGGACAGGGTCGCGTACCGCTCCACCTCATCCGTTTCTATGGCGGTGAAGAAACCGTCGATTTTGCCGGTGGATACCTCCTGACGCGCGCGTCGCCAGGGCATCTTCTGAATAGAGGGGGAGTGGCCAACATGCTGGAAAATACAGCGAACGTGCTCTATAGAGCCGCCACCGCGGTTGTAAAAGTGCTCGAAATCGGAAACATTGGTGCCCAGTGAAACGCTGCTCTCAGCCCCCCAAACCACACCACTGAGTAACACACCCCCCGTGGCCGACAGGAACTGGCTGGCAACGGACCGACAAGGAAAGGACCGGCAAGGAAAGGACCAACTGAACGCTTCAACGTGATGCCACATGTGACTCACTCGAGAGATAGAGCCCATAGTATAGCAGCCGAGAGCGTACGGTCGACGGTTGTGGATGCACTGAAAATGCGCATTTTCAACGTGCCTGTGGTATTATTCGCGCCGCTTTACCAGCCCCTGTTCGCCCTCTCGCGACGTTCAAAAACGGAATACGCAATGTTTCATAAATTCCCACTCCCTTCTGTTTTGGTGGGCGTTCTGCTCACGTTCCTTTCTCCGCTGACGCTGGCCGCCGCCGGCAGCCTGGATCTGACTCACAGCACGGTCGGCTATATCGCCATCGCCGTTTTTATAGTGGCTTACCTCGTGGTAATGGGAGAGGAAAAACTGCACCTGCGCAAGTCCAAACCGGTATTGGTCGCCGCCGGTATCATCTGGGCCATGATCGGCTGGGTGTATGTGCAACAGGGCGCACCGGTGGAGTCAGAGGAAGCCTTCCGGCATACACTGCTGGAGTTCGCCGAGCTGATGCTGTTTCTGCTGGTGGCCATGACGTATATCAACGCTCTGGAAGAGCGCCGGCTGTTCGATCTCCTGCGAGCCTGGCTCGTACAAAAGGGGTTCAACTACCGCACTCTGTTTCTGATTACCGGCGTTCTGGCCTTTTGTATTTCACCGATTGCCGACAACCTGACCACGGCACTGTTGATGGCCGCCGTTATCACCAAGATCGCACCCAATGACACCCGCTTTGTCAGCCTGTGCTGTATTAATATCGTCGTTGCGGCCAACGCCGGAGGGGCCTTCAGCCCGTTTGGGGACATCACCAGCTTGATGGTCTGGCAGGCCGGCAAGTTGCAGTTCTTCCAGTTCTTCCAGTTATTTGTACCGGCCCTGGTAAGCTTTGTCATTCCGTCGCTGATCATGAGCTTTTTCGTGGAGAGCCGAAACCCTGAGGCTTTAAACGAGGAAGTAGAACTCAAGCGCGGCGCCATGCGGATCGCCTGTCTCTTTCTGTTAACCATTATCACGGCGGTCTTTTTCCATCTTGCGCTGAACCTGCCCCCGGTAGCAGGCATGATGATGGGGCTCGGCTATCTGCAGTTTTTCGGCTATTTCCTGCGCCGCACCTTGCCCGGCTCGCTGGCTCGCAAGCGCGCGCTGGCCGAACGGGCCGGAGACGAAGCCGCCCTGCGCCGTCTTGGCAGTGTAGTACCATTCGATGTCTTTAATCGTGTGGCCCGGGCGGAGTGGGATACCCTGCTGTTTTTCTATGGCGTTATGATGTGTATTGGCGGCCTGGGCTTTCTCGGCTATTTGTCGCTGCTCTCAGAAGTGCTCTACAACGATTACGGCACCGCCATGGCCAATATTACGCTGGGCGTGATGTCCGCACTCATTGATAATATTCCCGTGATGTTCGCGGTACTGACCATGGACCCGACCATGTCCGAGGGCCACTGGCTGCTCATTATTCTGGCGGCGGTCACCGGTGGGAGCTTGCTGTCCATGGGCTCGGCGGCTGGCGTGGCGGTGATGGGACAGGCTCGGGGTTACTATACCTTTTTGGGGCACTTGAAATGGACTCCCGTTATCGCCCTTGGGTACGCGGCCGGCCTCGCTGTGCATTTCTGGTTGAATGCCGGTACCTTTCAGGTAGCCGTGCCTTGATCAATTGAGTGACCGGATCCCGCAGGGGGCGGTAATACCGCCCCGCATCACAGCCTCACTCAACCGGATTAAGCCAGGCGGCACCGCGCACACCGCTGGAATCACCGTGTTGCGCCTTTACCACTGGCGTATCACATTCCCCTCCGAACACATACTGCGGCAACCGCTGCGGCAATTGCTCGTAGAGAATATCCATATTCGACGCGCCGCCGCCGAGTACAATGACGTCGGGGTCCAGCACGTTGATCACCGCCGCCAGACCCCGGGCCACCTGATCCAGATACTGGTTAATCACCGTTACGGCGGGCCGCTCTCCACGGCTGGCGCGCTCGGCGATCTCCGCTCCGCCGAGTGACTGACCTGTCATCCGCTCATACGTCAGGCACAAGCCTGTGCCCGACAGAAAGGTTTCCTGACAGCCATAACGACCGCAAAAGCAGCGCCGGGATTGGAGTTCGGTGTCCGAGGTCCACGGCAAAGGATTGTGGCCCCACTCACCAGCCACCCCGTTGGGGCCCACCACAGCGCGACCGCGCCAGGCCAGGCCCGCACCGCAGCCAGTGCCCAGTATCGCCGCAAACGTGAACTCATACCCGTTGGCGGCACCATCCGTTGCTTCTGAAACAGCCAGGCAATTGGCGTCGTTGGTGACTTTCACATCACGCCCCAGATGACGGGACAGATCCGCTTGGAGTGGCTTGCCATTGAGCCAGGTGGAATTGGCATTTTTGACCAGTCCGGTCTTGCGCGATACCGAGCCGGGAATGCCCACCCCCACCGGAAGCGGCCCTGCGCCGACATGAGCTTCAGCCTGAGCCACCAAACCGGCAATGTCGTTCAGGGTTGCGGCGTAATCATTCCGAACGGTCGGTATCCGAGTGCGGAACAGCTCTTCGCTGTCGCCATTGAGCAAAATCACTTCGGTTTTGGTGCCACCCAAATCGATGCCGATACGCCGTTGCGTCATAGATATTCCGCCATAAGACTGATAAAGCAGAGGATTATAGGAACCGGCACCCACCGGCGCAAACCCGACCGGAAGCACTCGTCGGGTTTGCGGTCGGGTTTGCGATAGGGAATGGGCAAAAAGACGCTAAAACATTATCGAACAGAATGCAGAAAGTGCATGTGCTTCTCGTACTGATCAATGACATCGGCGATCACCTGCTCCGGCGTCCACCCCATGATGTCGTAATCTTGCCCGCCCTCGCGCAAGTATACTTCTGCGCGGTAATAACGCAGCTCTTCGCCGCGCTTACGCCGCACATCACTCATCACGAACGTGGGCGGGGTATAGGGCTTGGCGTGTACGGAGTAGAAGAAATCAATTTCCTCTCCGTGGTACACCTCGATCCAGGTCCGGTCCCGCTCATCACTGGTGACCCGCGCGGAGAGGGACTGTTTTTCAAACTCGGCGGCCACTTGGCTCAACGCCGGTTTGACGGTTTCCTCTATAAAACTCAGGACTTCCTGGCGCCGGGGATGGCGAATCACTCGGGTCAGCCGCTTTTTCCACGAGTCGGGCTGCAGGGCGAGCCGGGGGGCGAGCATCGCTTCTTTCAGGCTGGTTCGTTTCACGATTTCCAGGCGCAGGGCTCTCAACAACCCCCAACACATTAACAGCATGATAAAGGTAAACGGCAGCGCACTGGCTATGGTTGCCGTTTGCAACGCGTCCAGCCCTCCGGCGATCAACAGCACGGCGGCAATAATACCCTCGGTGACGGACCAGAAAATGCGCTGCCATACCGGTGATTCATCTTCGGTGCCGCCGGAGGTCAACATGTCCACGACGAGCGAGCCGGAATCCGACGATGTGACGAAGAAGGTGACCACCAGGATGGTGGCGATAAATGAAGCAATAGTGGACAGCGGCAGAAGCTCAAAGAACTGGAATAACGCAACGGCTTCGTCATTGCTGACTTCTGTTGCCAGCTGGGTAAAGCCCTCTGTCAGAATCAAATGGATGGCCGTATTACCGAAAAACGTCATCCACATGAACGTAAAGCCGACAGGCACCAACAACACCCCGGCCACAAACTCCCGAATGGTGCGGCCACGAGAGACCCGGGCGATAAACATCCCGACAAAGGGGGACCAGGCAATCCACCAGCCCCAATAAAACAGGGTCCAGCCACCGATCCAGTCGCGCGGCTCATAGGCGTTGAGATTGAAGGTAGTATCCACGAGACGGGACAGGTAGTAACCCGTATTCTGTACGAACGTTTGTAGCAGATAGATGGTAGGCCCTGCCACCAGAACAAACACCACCAGCACCACCGCCAGTATCATATTAAGTTCTGATATACGGCGAATGCCGCCGTCCAGCCCGAGCACTACGGAAATAGTGGCCAGTAAAGTAATGCAGGCGATCAACACAATCTGCATCACGGTGCCCACTGGCACATCAAACAGATGATTCAAGCCGGCATTGATCTGTGTGACACCCAGCCCGAGCGATGTGGCAACACCAAACAGTGTTCCCAGTACGGCGAAAATATCAACCGCGTGTCCAATGGGACCGTAAATTTTTTCGCCAATTAAAGGATACAACGCTGAACGAATGGTGAGCGGCAGGTTTTGACGAAACGCAAAGTACGCCAAAGAGAGCGCCACGACCGCATAAATGGCCCAGGCGTGCATACCCCAATGGAAAAAGGTGATGCGCATGGCCTCGCGCGCGGCGGCCGCTGTGGCGGCATCGCCCACTGGCGGGTCCATCATATGCATGACCGGCTCCGCCACACCAAAGAACATCAGGCCGATCCCCATGCCAGCCGAGAAAAGCATGGCGAACCACGACAGGTACGTGTAATCCGGCTCGCTATGGTCGGGGCCCAATTTGATGCGCCCAAAGTCCGAGACGGCCAGCCCTAAGACGAAGATTATGAAAATCGCTACGGAAAGGATGTAGAACCAGCCGGCAGAGTGAACCACCCAGCCCTGCACAACGAGGAAAACTTCTTCGGCCCGCTCAGGGACGATGACCGTTCCGAGAACAAACACCAGACAGAGCAGAGCCGCGCCATAAAAAACCGGAGGATTGATTTTTATCCAACTTGGGGAGGCGCTGTTGCTATTTTCATCAGACATAGTGCCACCTTACTTGAGGTATTGAGTGTGATAGCGGTGCGAGGCACGAGTGCAGACGCACTCCTGCCTTCATAGATAGAAATCGAGAGTGATATACAACGCGTCAAAATCGCCTTCCACGACCTGCCCGTTACGGTCAATGCCGCCATTCTGGCTCAGGTATTCCACATACACCCAACCAGGGCCGTAGTTATAGCGAAACCCCGGAGCGATGGCGTGAACACCTCCCGCCATCGAGCTTTCGGTATCGGGTTCAGCCGCGCTGAGATCAATGTAATAGGACCAGGGACCATGATCGTAACCCAGTTCCAGCGCGTAACGGGTGTTCTCGATCTTGTTCGCCAACCCAGCGCTTTGCTGATACAGCGGGGGCAACTCCCGCTCATTGGTAATCAGCGACGCTTTGGTGTAGAAATCACCAAAACTTCCCTGATAATGCAGAACCGCCGCCCGATGCTCACCATCGGTTTTGTTATCGCCCAGTCCGGTCAGGTCTTGCAACTGACCACTTTGCAGCGACAGGCCGATCCGGTGATCCTGAACAAATTCATATTCCAGATTGCCCACCCAAGTCTGGGTTTTGCGGAAGGTGTCGGAGCTGCCCCAGTGGCCATTATCATCCACCGTGTCGGTACTGGTGGAACCCCAGTCATCCGCCAGGTAAAGCGCCGCATCGTAGTGCCAGCGGTCCCGACTCCCGGAGAGTTTTACGCCAACATCCATCTGGTCACCAAAACCCGCCAGTAAAATATCACCCGGCCAGAAGTTATAGGTTTTCCAGCCGAAAGGCACCTGGCTTTTGCCGACCCGCACAATATCCTGCTCGCCGAGTCGCCATCCGACCCAGGCCTGATGCAGGGTAAAATTATCACCCGTGGAGTTGTTTTCAGGGTCCGTGAAGCTGCCCGGCCCAAAGCGCGTTTCCGCCGAATACAGCCACCGGCCCTCGCCTTCTTCCGCCTCGCCGTTGGCGTAGAGAATCAGGGCTTCCCCTTCGAACGAGCCCCAGGTGTCACGGCTGGTATCGTCATCCGGCAAATAGGCGTAGGTGCCCCAGACTCCGGCCGAAAAATTATGCTCCGCCGCCACCGCGCTGAAGGGAAAACTCAAAATCGACACGGCCGCAACGGCAGGCAGTGTGGTGTATGAACGGGGTTTTGCGAATATCGTGGCCCCCAAGCCAAGCGGATGTCGCTGTACCACGTGCTCCCCCTTTATCAACGTGTAGTGATCAATGTCTTGTTATGGATGCTCGCGTACCCGAGCCCTGGTTAAACTATAGTGTATGTTTTTGGTGACTGCCGAATCGCCTCGTTTTCTCTGGCATTATCATTCTATTGCCGCTAATGCTTCGGACAATGTTCGCACCGCAATCACTTCCAGATCACCGCGATGTTCCCGCGGCGCATTGCTCTTGGGCACGATGGCTTTTTTAAACCCGTGTTTGGCCGCTTCGCGTAACCGCTCCTGACCACTGGGCACAGGACGAATTTCGCCGGACAACCCCACCTCGCCAAAGACCATCAAGTCCTGCGGTAAGGGGCGGTCGCGAAAACTGGACACGATTGCCAGCAGAAGCGCCAGGTCGGCGCTGGTTTCCATGACCCGCACACCGCCTACCACGTTCACAAAGACATCCTGATCCGCCATCATGATGCCGCCGTGCCGGTGCAGTACCGCCAACAGCATCGCCAAACGATTCTGGTCCAGCCCCACGGCCACGCGCCGGGGGTTGCCGGTATGACTGTCGTCCACCAGCGCCTGAATTTCCACCAGCAGCGGGCGTGTGCCTTCCCACATCACCATGACCACCGATCCGGACGCGACATCCTCCGCGCGCTGCAGAAAAATGGCGGACGGGTTGTTAACCGCTTTCATGCCCTGCTCCGTCATGGCAAACACGCCCAGCTCGTTCACGGCGCCAAACCGATTCTTGTTACCGCGCAGGGTACGAAACCGCGAGTCGTTGTCACCTTCCAGCAGAATGGAGCAATCAATCATGTGCTCCAACACTTTTGGCCCGGCCAGAGAGCCATCTTTCGTCACATGCCCCACCAGAATCACTACGGTGCCGGTCTGCTTGGCAAAGCGGGTCAGGTAAGCGGCGCTTTCGCGCACCTGGGAAACGGAACCGGGCGCAGACTGAATGTCAGCCATGTGCACTACCTGGATGGAATCCACCACCATTACTTTCGGTGTCAACGTTTGAGCCGTGGCACAAATGGTTTCGACACTGGTCTCACTCAGCATCTGCAACTTATCGGTTGGCAGCCCAAGGCGCTGTGCCCGCATCGCCACTTGTTGCAGGGATTCTTCCCCGGTCACATACAGGGCGGCCATATCCGCCGCCAGATGACACAGTGTTTGCAAGAGCAATGTACTTTTACCCGCGCCGGGATGGCCGCCGATCAACACCACTGAGCCAGCCACGAACCCGCCGCCGAGTACGCGATCAAATTCCCCCGCACCGGAGCTCAAACGCGGAAGGTCTTCGAGACTGATTTCCGCCAGCGTTTGCACCTGTCCGCTGGGCGCACCGGCATAACCTTCAAACCGTGCAGCGCGATTGGCGGGCGTGGGGCCAAGCCGCACCTCTGACAAACTGTTCCAGGCACCGCACTCACTGCACTGGCCCTGCCATTTCGTGAAATCCGCCCCGCACTCGTTGCAGACATAAGCGGTTTTGGTTTTGGATTTAGCGGCCAAGGTCAGGCTCCGATTGGGGAAAGCACAAGGGAATGCGTCTATTGTGACAACCGGCACTTCAAGGTCAAGGGCTTTTGCCAAAGACGTCCATAACTCCGGTATAGTGGGCAGCCTTCTACGATTGCATACCCCGGACCTTTTTAGGATGGATGAACCTCAGAATGGATGAAACCCATCAGCCATTGCCCACCCCTCCCCAGGCCAGCTTTCTCGCTCAGACCCTGAGCGAGTGGAAAACGCTGGCCCTGCTGGGCGGTCCCATTCTGATCGCACAGCTGGCACAGATGGCCAATGGCGTGATCGACACCGTCATGGCGGGGCATTACCGGGCCGAAGATCTCGCCGCCGTTGGCATCGGCAGTAGCCTCTGGGCACCGCTTTTGCTGTTCTTTTTCGGCACGCTCAGTGCCCAGCAACCCACCATTTCCGGGCATCGCGGATCGGGAGAAACCGCGCAGATCATGCCGGTCACCTGGCAGGGACTGTATATTGCCGGTGTCTCCATGTTGTTGATGATTGCCCTGTTACTCAGTGCCGGCCCCCTGTTGCCCTTATTGGGGCTGGGCCGCGAGACGGCGAGCATCGCCGAGGGCTATTTACAGGCGTTTGTCTGGGGTGTTCCCGCGCTTTTGTTGACGACGTCCTTGCGGGGTTTGACCGACGGTCTGGGCCACACGCGGGTCATTATGGTGATTTCGTTGATCTCCGCCCTGCTGAATCTGCCGCTCAACTATATGCTGATCTACGGCAAGTTCGGATTGCCGGAAATGGGCGGTGTGGGCTGTGGCTGGGCCACGGCGCTGTCCAATACCGTGGCGGCGGTCATTATGCTGGCCTACCTGCACATCAGTCGACATTACCGGCGATACCATTTGTGGCGGGATCGCGTAGCGCCTGACTGGTCGCGCATCCGGGAGCTGCTGCGCCTTGGCTTACCCATCGGGGCGAGCATGTTCGTGGAGGTCAGCATGTTTGGCGTGATTGCCCTGTTCCTGGCACCCCTGGGCGCAATTGTGGTGGCCGGGCACCAGATTGTGCTCAACATCACGGCCGTGGTGTTTATGGTGCCTCTCAGCCTCGGCTTTGCACTGACATTAAGAGTCAGCTTTCTCATCGGTGCCCAAAGCCCCGAAATGGCACGACGCCTGGCACGCACAACATTGCTGCTGGGTTTGGCAATTGCCATGATCAACATGCCGGTTTTAATGCTCGCGCGGGATTATCTGGTAGGGCTGTATACCAGCGATGCCGAAGTCATTGCGGTGGCCACGCGACTGCTGATGTTTGCGGCCATTTTCCAGCTCGCCGATGTCCTTCAAGTGACCGCTATCGGCGCACTTCGCGGGTACAAGGACACGCGAATTCCACTGTTTATTATGATTGTGTCGTTCTGGGGGGTCTGCCTGCCGCTGGGTTACGCACTGACCTTCACCGACTGGATCGTACCGGCGCTGGGCGCGGGCGGTTTCTGGTTGGCGCTGATTGTGGGACTGACTTGTGCGAGTGTGCTGCTGATCACCAGACTTTGGCGATTTTGACAAAACTTAACCACGGGAAGAGGCACCCTTGAACCGATCCGTGAAGGAAAATGCTACTATCGGAAGCCCCGCTGGGTGGTGAGAGCCCACGGGTGATCTTTACTTTATACTGATAAAATACTGAAAACCTCACGGTTTCACTGGGAGCTTATTATGATTTCGTCAACACCTCAGCGGGTGCGACGCGCGATGGGGCGCGTTCAGGTATTGCTGATGGCCAGTTTGCTGGCCACCACCCTGCCAGCTGCGGCGCAAATGGGGGAGGTCCCTCAGGAGATCGCCCCACAGGATGCGCCTTTCGAGATGCCACAGTTACAGCGCCCGAGCTTTCCGGACCGCACGTTCAATATCCGTGACTACGGCGCCATTGAAATGCAGGGCGAGGATCAGGAGGGTGCGATCCTGATTACTGACGCCGTCCACCGTGCTATCGACGCCGCCCACTCTGCCGGCGGCGGACGGGTCTTGATTCCCAGCGGCAAGTGGCTCAGCGGCTCCATTCATTTGCAAAGCAATATCAACCTGCACATCGCCGAAGGCGCCGAGGTGCTGTTTAGCACGGACAAGGACGATTTTCTGCCGGTCGTCCCACAACGCCATGAGGGCGTGGAAGCTTACAACTACGCGCCCATGATTTACGCCTCTCATGTAAAGAACGTCGCCATTACCGGCAAAGGCCTGCTCAACGCCCAGGGCGATCACTGGTGGGAGTGGTTCGAGGAGTACGGCCCCCCGCCGCGCGCCATCGCCACGCAGGTGCCGCTGTCCCGCCGTCACTTCGGCAAAGGGGCTGAACAGGAAGGGATGCGCCCGAGCTTTATTGTGTTCTGGAAATCCGAAGATATTCTGGTGGAAGGCATTCACCTGCTGGACTCTCCCATGTGGAACGTGCATTTGATCTACAGCCAGAACATCATCGTGCGCGATGTCGACATTAACAGCCTGCGGGCACCGAATGGCGATGGTGTCGTCGTGGACTCCTCCCAAAATGTATTGATTGAATACAATCATTTCCAAACCGGTGACGATGCGGTAGTGCTCAAATCCGGCCTCAATGAAGAAGCACTGGAAATCGACATTCCCACCGAGAATGTGATTGTCCGCCACTTCGAGGCAAAAAATGTGCGCACTGGCAGCGGCGGTGTGGTATTCGGGAGTGAAACCTCTGGTGGCCTTCGCAACATTTATGTACACGATGCGTACTTTGATGGCAGTGACCGGGGCATTCGTTTCAAAACCGAGCGCGGCCGCGGCAATGTGATCGAAAATATCTATGTGCGCGATGTCGAAATGAAAAACATCACTTACGAGGCGATCAACTTCAACAGCTTCTACACTGGCCCGCAGGCCATGGGCGTCGCCCCCACCGCGCGCAACATCCAGATCAGCAACGTCAATATCGATGGGGTACCCACCGCCATATCGTTGATCGGTCTGCCCGAGAAATGGGTGGAGGATATTACCCTGAGCAATATCACCATCAAGAATGCCGAAATGGGCGCACGGCTGGTGCGCGTGAAGAATCTGGTGATGAACGACGTGTCGATTGAGTCCGACTCGCTGGCCATGACCATCGACGATGGCTATGAGGTTCATCTGAACAATGTCACCCTGACGGACAATGTCAGCGGTGGCCCACTGCGACTGGAAGGCCGCTACACCGGTGCCATTTTCCTGAATGGTGGCGTCACTCGTGAGGATGTTCAACTGGGCACTGGCGTTTCCTCCGGCGTCATCAACCCGGAGTTGGCACCACAAGCCTGGTAGCAACACCGCCAGGCAATGGGCCCATTGCAACGCCGCTGAGCTTCTGGCCAGCGGCGTTTTTACTGGCGGGTGCTAAGGCACTCAATGAGAGGAAGATTGAAAAATGCCCGTGCCGTGCGAGTGGTGTACGCCGCCACGGCCTCTGGCGCTTCATTGCGACACCGGGCAATTTGCTCCACTACATAGGGCAAAAACGCCGGTTCGTTGCGATTGCCAGTCGGTTTTTCTGGCAACGTCTGGGGCGTCAGGTAGGGCGCATCCGTTTCCACCATGAGGCGCTCAGCGGGAATGTGCTTCACCGACTCACGAAGTACCTCCCCCCGCCGTGCATCACAGATCCAGCCCGTCACACCAATATGACAGTCCAGCGACAAATAATCCTCCAGTTCTTCCGCCGTGCCGGTAAAGCAGTGCACGACAGCGCCCGGTAAATGCGCCCGATAGGCCCGCAACAACGGCATAAATGACTCATGGGCATCCCGCTGATGCAAAAACACCGGCAGGCTCAGCTCGGCCGCCAGCGCAAGCTGCGCTTCAAAACACGTCTTTTGATCGTCGGGCGACGAAAAGTTGCGATTGAAATCCAGCCCACACTCACCGAGCGCGACTACTTCGGCCTCGTTCGCCAGCGCACGAAGCACCGTTTCAGCCGTTGTATCCCAGTGGCGAGCCTCATGCGGATGAACACCCGCCGTGGCATACAGTCCTTGCCGGGAAGCGGCCATGACCTGAGCTTCGCGAGACGCCTGAACAGACGTCCCGGTGATAATCATCTCTGAGACACCCGCCCGGTCGGCGCGCTGCAAGACCGATGACAAATCCGGGCGAAAACGACCGCTGGTCAGATTCACACCAATATCGACCAAGCCAGTGTGGCTCTGGGAAAGCGTCATGGTATAAACTCCAAGTCAATCTGAATGACGAATAACACATTACCTTATGCGCGGCAGGGTCCCTATACTGTCTACATTCCTGCGCGATTCAATAGTCCAGTAGGGGTTGCACTCGACCAATTGTGTGATGACAATATCCGCCCGTCCACTTGTACCTAAGCATCGTACGCTAGCGCGCAAAGCGACGTTGCTGACTTTCGCTGTCAGCTTTAGCCTGGCCCTGTTGATGGTTCTGGCCGAGCGTTCAAGTTACGTCCGCACGCACCAACTGGAACTGGCCTCCCAGACTATCAGTCACGTTCACCTGCTGGAAGCACAGCTGGGGCATTCGTTATCACCCACTTACGCGTTGGCCAGCTTCGTTTACCTTTCCGACAATGTGAGCGCCAACTTCGAGCGAGTGGCGAGCCAGTTGTCGCACTTTTATCCCGAGCTGTACTCGCTTTCACTCTCTCCGAATGGCGTGGTTCGCCATGTTTATCCGCTTGAGAAAAATGCGTCGGTGCTGGGATTCAACCAGTTTGAGGATCAGACACAAGGGCCGGAGGCTCGACAGGCTCTTCTCAACCGCGCACTGACGGTGGCCGGACCCTATCGCCTGGTCCAGGGTCAGGAGGGTATTGTGGGACGCTACCCCGTGTTCAATGAAGAGACGTTTTGGGGTTTCACCAACGTTACTATTCTTCTGGACAACATTCTGGAAACCAGTCGGCTGTACGAACTGGACGATCGAGGTTTTCATTATCAATTGTGGCGCACGCCCCCCAGTGTCAGTGAGCCGGTGTGGATCGCCGGCAATACAAAAGCGACGCTTGGACAACCCGTCGTCCAACCGATTAATCTGCCGGGAAACACCTGGGCACTGATCGCAGCGCCGAAGAGTGGCTGGGTTTCCCCCGCTCGACAAGTATCCAGTATTGCTCTGGCACTGGCCGTCGCCTTATTGCTCGCCTATCTGGCTCGCCTGTTGGTCGTCCTCCGCTGGCACAAAGAGAATCTGGAGCGCGAGGTGGCCGAGCGCACCCAGGAAGTCACGACCAGCCTGGAACGTTATCGCTCCTTGATCGCCGCGTCTAATACCGGCGCCTGGGAGCTTTTCCACCAGAAAAAATTCGTGCAGTGCAGTCCCGAGTATTTTTCCATGCTCGGCCGTCACCTCAGTGATTACCCGATGGACGGCACCCCCAACCTGGACCACGTTTGGCTGGATCTGATTCATCCCGGTGATCAAGAGGATGCGATTGGGTGCTTACACCGCTATCTCAGCGGGGGTGGCGAGGGTATGTACGAGAACCGCTATCGAATGTGGCACAGCGACGGATATTGGGTATGGATACTCTCTCGGGGTCAGTTACTGCACGATGCGGAAGGCACCCCCAAAGGCGTCATGGTAGGCACCCATATCGATATCACCCAGCAGGTTGAAGACCGGGAGCAGCTCGCGCTGGCCGCTCAGGTATTTGAACAAAGCAGCGAGGGCATATTGGTCACCGACGCCTCACAAAACATTGTCATGGTTAACAATGCCTTTACTCGTATTACCGGGTACAGCGAGGAAGAGGTACTGGGTAAAACCCCTCATTGGCTGGCATCCGGTCGCCACGACAGCCACTTTTACCATCAGATGTGGCTGGATCTGCGGGAACAAGGCGCCTGGCAGGGCGAGGTCTGGAATCGCCGCAAAGACGGTGAAATTTATCCCCAATGGTTAGCTATCTGTGAGGTTCGGGATGCTGAGGGAACGCTGACGCATTATATTGGTACTGTCAGCGATATCAGCCAGCTCAAAGAAGATCAGGCCGAAATTCACCGACTGGCTTATTACGACCCGTTAACGGGCCTTCCCAATCGTTCGCTGCTGGAAGAGCGCGCCGCTCTCGCACTCAAGCTGGCCAATCGCAGTCACGACAATCTCGCACTCCTGTTTCTTGATTTGGATAACTTCAAGAACATCAATGACTCACTGGGCCACAAGATCGGGGACCAACTGTTACAGGCGTTTGCGCAACGCATTCAACCACTCATACGCGAAGAGGACACCTTTGCACGCCCCGGCGGCGATGAGTTCGTTATTCTGTTGCCAGCCACCGATGCCAACGGCGCGGCGCACACTGCACAAAAGCTTTTATCGCTGTTAAATCAACCGTTCAATATCAACAATTACGAGCTGGCGATTACCAGTTCCGTGGGAATTGCCTTGCATCCCTCGGACGGCGAGACATTGAGTGAGCTTTACACCAATGCCGATATCGCCATGTATCGCGCCAAGAAAAAGGGCCGTAACACCTACAGCTTTTTTACGCCCGAACTGCAAGGCCACTACATGCGCATCATGCAGGTGGAGAACGCTTTACGCCGTGCCATTGAACAAAACGAACTGGTATTGCACTACCAGCCCCAGAAGGAATTACTCAACGGCAACGTCGTGGGACTGGAAGTGCTACTGCGCTGGAATCATCCGGAGCTCGGCCCGGTTTCCCCCTGTGAGTTTATACCCATTGCGGAAAGCAGCGGCCTCATTATCAACCTGGGCGAATGGGTACTCCGCGAGGCGACCAAGCAATTGCGACATTGGATCAACAGCGGGATCGCGCCTCCGAAACTAGCCGTCAACCTGTCTGCGGCACAGTTCCAGCGACCCAACCTGGTTGAAGTCATCTTAAGGATTTTGCACGAGTCCGGGCTGCCGCCGGAATATCTGGAACTGGAACTGACGGAGAGCATTACCATGGATGACCCGGAACGCGCTGTGCTTATGATTAACCGTTTGTACGCCGAGGGCGTCACCCTGTCGATTGACGACTTTGGGACGGGCTACTCGTCGCTGGCTTACCTTAAACGTTTTCGCATCAGCAAACTGAAAATCGATCAATCGTTTGTACGCGACATTTCCCGAAACAATGATGACCGAGTGATTGTCAGCACTATCATTACGCTGGCACACAGCCTGGGCTTGCGTTGTGTTGCCGAAGGGGTGGAGACGCAAGAACAACTGGAATTTCTCGCCCGCCTGGGCTGCCACGACATCCAAGGGTTTTATATCAGTAAGCCGATGGATGCTGTGGCAACGGAAGCTTTTTTACGACGAGCGTCAGAAACACCCGGCTGAACCTCCGTTATACCGGTCAACAAAACGGGGTACGTTCAACGTTCAAATTTATAAATCATATCCACGCTCTGCTGCAAACCGGATTCAGCCTCCAGCCGTAACTCCTCGGTCAGCTCATAACGCAACCCGACGCTGTTGGTCTGATCGAACAGCCCAACGACATAACGTACAAAGAGCTTTGGCGTCAGGTATTTCCCGATGTACAGCGAGCTTTCCGTCACATTGTCCTCAGCCTGAATGCGGAACTCATCCAAGCTGAACGTATCGGCGATTTCCGCCGTGATAAAACCGCTACGCTCTAACCCCAGGCTGCCGATGGCATTGACCAGCATGGAGGCATCCGCCGACGAAGAGCGGGATAACGGTTTGCCCGTCAGCAAAATCGCCATCGCCTCACTGTCCGGCAACGAGGGCGTAGAAAACACCCGACTGCGAGGGCGCTGCAGGGTGCCCGTGATTTCCAGTCCGGCGGTTATCTCATCAGCGGTTCGGGTCGCGCGAATATCGAGGCCGGGATTGTCATAGGGCCCCTGAAAAATCAGCCGGCCCCGCTCGATAGTCAGGTCCTGCCCATAGGCTTTATAGCGGCCCTCGGCCACGCCCACTTCGCCAATGGTGAGCAAACCTCGCTCGGGATTCTGAATCACCTGTAGTTCACCCGACAGGCGGCTCTGCAAGCCGAAACCCTCGAAACGAACATCGTCCCCCAGGGACAGGTTTAAATCCATATAGAGTGAGGCGCCTCGAAGGGTGCCGTCCTCATCCGATTCTTTCAACACGACGTCATCCGACGTTCGTGTGGCGGACTCGGGCAACGTTTTGAAGCGGGCCAGGGCTTTGGGGATAACGGCATTGCCCGTCAGGTCAATACGCTGGGGCGTCATCGTCAGGTTTAAGTCCGGACTGAGCAACACCAGCAACTCGCGGGTATTGAGCGCCTGAAAGTTTTCACCGCTCACGCTCGCCTGAATCTCCCGGTCCAACTGCCAGGGTTTATCGATGGCCCCTTCAAGCTGCAAGGTGCCATCCCCTGAGGTGACAGCAGCGCTGAGATCCACATGCTCGGGCCGCGCCTGCGCTTCAAAGGTCAACGCCTCCAGGTGCAGCCCGAATTCCGGCAGCTTGGCCGTGCCCTCACGCAGTGTCACCTGCCCGCTGACTTCCGGCTGAGGCACCGTTCCCGCCAGCGTCAGGTCTGCATTCAGGACCCCGCCAACTTCGCGCACCTGCGGCACCAGGGCCTCCACCGGCTGCAGCGAATCCAGTTCTGCGTGTATTTCGCCGCTCAACGACTGGGTGTCCAATACCATGCCCACGTTGGCCTGAACACGGCCAACGTCGCCCCAGTCGCTGAGCAAATCGGCCTGGACGTTCTGTCCCTGCCAGCTCGCCGTCAGCTCGGTGGCCTCCCACTGAAATACTTCGGCGTCCTCTTCGCCAAACTGGTAACGCAAGGCGCCATCGCGGGTGCTCAGGTGGAGTGAAGCATTGGCATCACCTTGGGCGGGCAACAGCGCTTCGAGCCGCCCTTCCAATGTGCCTTCCAGAGTCACGGTATCCTGCAACCAACGCTGCGCCAGGCGCAGCGGTAAGCCTTGAATCTGAGCCACGGCGCTGCCACCGCCTTGCGGTTGCCATTGACCGTCCAGGCAAATACGTCCATCAGCGGGCCGGTCCGGACGCTGCCCGTCCCGCAGCTGCCAGCGCGCCCAGGGGCTCAGACACAATGATCGCAACACCAGCTCTTCCGCGGACAACACCAGGGGGGCGGGGGATTCGAGTTCCCAGACCAACGGATCCGGCGGTGACAGACGCAAGGCCGTCATCTCGCCCTCCCAGCTGGCCTCTCGATACCCGCCGGCCAGCGATAGACTGAGCTCTCCCCAGGTCGCGGTGCTGGCACTGAATGAGAGTTGGTGGGCTTCAACGTCTCCCTGACCGCTCAGCCCGGCTTCGTTGATTTTCACACCTGGCAATTCCAGCCCCTGGGAGGCCAGGCTGACCTGATACGCCGATCCGGTTCGTTCCAGCATCAGGGCAAGATGTTTCAGTTGATACGCTTCGAACGCCGCGTCACTGGCCGTCAGTCGAACCCTACCTTCGGGCTCAGAGGGCGAGCCGGACAAGGCAAAGTCCGCCTCCAGCGAGCCCGCCAGACGCGGATCAAGCTGGGACAATATGGGCGCTTTGAGATCACCAGTGATTGCCATTTGCTGGTCGCTCAGGTTGCCGTCCAGACGCAACTGGTTCGCTCCGAGCGCCAGGTGAAGCTCAGAGGCCTCGACCCCATCGGCATCGTAGGCCGCGTTGCCGCGCAGCAGTAAAGCCATGGCACGCAGGTGACCGGCGATATTCAGCTCACTGACGCTGGCCTGAAGGCCCTGCGCCGCCATGGCACCCTGGGTTTTCAATCCACCGCCGATGTCACCCGGCCAGCCCGCCAACGCCGGCACTGGCAATTCTGCCGGGTTGATCGCTTCCAGATTCACGGCCAGATCCCAGCGGGGCTCGGGCGCCCAGGCGACGTCGCCACTGGCCGTCACCGCACCACGCGGCAGTTGCACGGCCAGCGATTCCAGTTGCAGCGCTTCCATGCTGCCACGCCCTTTGCCGGTCACATCAAGGCGGGGAAAACCCTGGGCCTGACCGGTAATCGACACATCCAGATGGTAGTCACTCATCCAGCCGTCGAGCACCAGTCGACCACCGGTCTCGACCGTCGGCCAGTCCTGTGGGAACAGCGCCGGTGGCAGAATCTGGGAAGGCCAACTGGTGTCAAACAACACTTGTGGCTCATTCTGATCATCATCCAGATTCGGCCAGAAACGAATGTCACTGGTCAGAGTGGCTGGCGCCGTCAGTCGGTGGTTGGCGGTGATGCTGGTCAGATCGCCGTTGATATCAGCGTCGCCGCGGAAGGTCATGGGCTGGCCGCCGAGATCCTCCAGTGTGTAGTGCCAGCGCACGGCCAGGTTGGAGTCGTAGGGGTACCGCAAACCTGTTCTACCGTCGACCTCCACTTCAAACGCCGGCGCCACCACCGTCAGATCCCAGACACGCAGATTGAAAGTTCCCAGGCTAAGGGTGCCGCTGACGCGGTTCAATGCCGTTTCCGTACCCTCCCTGATAACGCGGATGCCGCGCAGGTCTACGCCCCCCAATTCTATGCGTATCGGCAAGGCCAGACTGGGCCATACCCTCGGCTCGTTGGTGTCCGGCTCTGGCTCATCCGAGGGCGGCGGAAGGTGCAACTCAACGGCGGTCGCCCGTAACGACTGAACGGACACGGCGCTGTACAGCAGTGCCAGCGGCTGCCAGCGAAAGGATAGGCCCTCCACCCGGTAGTGCTGATCCTCCAAGTGGTATTCCACCCAATCCAGGTCCATACCGGTAATCAGGTTGCCACTCATACCCTCAAACGTGAGCGGCAGCCGTTGCGCGGCCTGATTCAAGGCCCAGCGGCTGCCCGGCTCAGTCGCTACGATGGCACTGACCAGAGCCAGGATCAGAATCACCAACGCCAGCAGACTCAGCACGGCGATTTTCAATGCTTTCAGCAGTCTCCAGATCCAGACGGTGTAAGACCGGCTCATAAATCCGGCCCCATGCTCAGGTGCAGACGCCACCCCTCATTGCCGTCAAGCGCTTTGGCCACGTCCACACGGACCGGACCAATGGGGGAAATCCAGCGGATGCCCAGACCCACGCCCCGCATCATATCCACATCACCATTGTTAAAGGCATTCCCCTGGTCCATAAACGCGGCCACGGCCCAGTTGTCCAGAAACCGGTAATCCAACTCCACACTGGTGGTTAACAGATTATTGCCACCCACCACCACGGGCTCTCCGGTTTCCGGACTGATCTCGGTCGGACCGATCGATTTATAGTCATAACCGCGTACGCTGGAATCACCACCGGCAAAGAAGCGCTGGGAAACCGGCAATTCGTTGAACTCATCCACCTCTGTGCGCCCTACTTCACCGCGTACGATGATTCGACTCCGCTCCCCCAGGCCGTAAATACCTTTGGCCCGCACATAAAGTTGCACAAAACTGGTGTCGGAACCGAGACTGGAGGGTGACCCGGAAAGACGCCCGAGGACGTTCCATCCAGACATGGGGTAGGTGCTTCCATCGCTGCGGGTACGGGAAAGACTGAACGCTGGCACCAGCAGGTCTGAGCGCTGCTCGGGCTGATCCCCCACTTCGAAGTATTCACGCTCGAAGTTCAGCGAGTAGGTTTGTAACCATTCACTGCCCTCTTCGGACCGGGTATAACTGGTACCGAGCGTGGTAACCGCACTGTTGGTGTCTTCTGTTTCCTCATTGCGATACCCAGTGTACAAGCGCACCGTCTCATGCGCCGGTCGGCTCATTGGAATGCTGTAGGCCGCCTCCAGATCCGCACCAATCTCTGAGACCTTGGCATCAGCCCGGAAGGAGTGTCCGCGATTGTTAACGTAGCGATTCTCATAGCCCAGCAGCACCCTGGGGCCGGTGTCCGTCGCATAACCGGCACCAATGGAGTAACCGTGTCGTTTGCGGCCTTCCAGCTCGACCAGAACCGGCACGGCTTCTTCCTCCAGCTCTTGCAGCCGCGGGCTGACACGTACCGAACGAAAATAATCGCTGGCATTCAGGCGGCTTTTTAATTCAAGCAGAGGATCGGTATCGTAAGGTTCGCCCGACTCAAAGGTGAGGTACCGGCGCAGGAAATCTTCATCCAGAATATCGTGCTGCAACCGAATCTCGCCAAAATGATAACGAGGCCCCGTGTTGTAAATCAGCTCCATTTCGGCCGTATTGGCCTCCCGGTCTACGACGACGCGAGAGCGTTCAAACTGCCCCTCAAAATAACCTCGCGCTGAAGCCAGCATGCCGAATCGGCTCTTCAGCGACTCATAGCGACCATGATCCAGCGGGTCGCCCACGTCCAGGCCGGGGTTGCTCTTGATCGAATTAAACGCGCCATCCTCACCGCCCTCGCCGTTAATCACAATATCGGCCTTGGTGAGCCGCACAGGCTCGCCCGGGTTGAGCGTCAATGTCAGCGACCAGCAATCATCGCCCTGGTTCAGCTCGCGCTCTGAGGTGAGCTGATAGTATCCCAGCGCTTCGGCCGCAGACTGAACCTGACGATCCAACTCCCGCATTCGTGCCCTGAGACGCCAAAGCGGCGTGTCGCACGGCTCATCTGCCAGAGAAATAAAGCTGCGAACGTTATCCCGCAACCGATCCGAACCGCCTTCTATGTCGATGCTCGGTGTGGCTGCCTGCGCGGTGGAAGCAATCCCTGCCAGTACGCCCAGGCTCAGAAGCCCACCAAAACGCCGACTTAAGGAGCAACTTAAGCACCGAAGCCGATCTTTGGAGGGGCGAATTAAGGAACACAATATCAGCAAAATCTCAATCCGATCAGTCGAGGGATCATCCAGTGAGGGGGCTACTTTAACGGTTTGACCTCGTGTCTCAAAGCAGGTTGCGGACAAATCCAGAGAATTTCTTCTCCCGACAGGCCCTGTGTACCCATCAGTGAGTGTTCCAGATCATCCAAAGCCGGATAAAAGAAAGGGGTTGCTGGGTTAATGATCGGGCTTGCCGTCCGGCCGGTGAATCTCAGCGTAGCGTTTGTTCTGCAAAACAGCTGCGGGTGAAACCGATGCGGCCTTGGTGCAACATGCGGCGCTTTTCGTCGAGGAGGTCAAAACGGTAACTGCTGGATCACGATTTCATGGTGAATTCGGTCACATTCTGATTCACTGTCAACAATAATTATTTTTGAAGAACATCTGCTTACCGGATAATGAAAACCCGAAGCACGCCGATCCGTTGACCGCCGCTCCCCGGTGGCTATAACGTTTATTTTGGAGTACGTAATGATGACGCTTTGCTTTTTTTCTAAAACAGCAGTGGAAAAATGCAGGGCTAGGCAATGGCTACTGATCCCGCTCCTGGCGTTGACGATCCCGGCGTGTGGTGGCGGTGGCAGTGGCGGTACCGAGACGGACAACGACACCACACCACCGACTAACGATACACCTCCAACCGATTTACCCCCCATTGATCGGCCGGAACCGGAATTTGAGCCGCCGTCGGGTACCGACATCAGGCCACTACCGAGCGCGAAGGGCGGTGGACATGCCTTCGTTCGCCGCTTCGATGACCCGAATGTCACCGGCTTTGGCTGGATGAGCCCCGGCGATTTGCTCGATGACTCTACGTACCTGAGTGACGGCGCCCCGTGCCCGGTCGTGCCTAAGCCAGCGAACAACCGGCTGTTGCATCCCGACAGCGGCTATGACGGCATTATCGGTGCCAACGACGGCTGCAGCGTGGTGTTCGATACCTATCCCGGCCACCGGGCCATGGCGGCGAATGCCCATAATGTTTTAGTGCCAACTGACGAATCTGTCGCGGCGCGCCCGCTTAAAAAAGGCGACATTATCGAGTTTACCAGCTCGTTCTTTTCCACGCGGGAAGCGATGGATGCCATCGGAGATGACGGCGCCGTTCGCTACTACACCAACGAACTGACATACGTGATGGGTGAAGGCTTACGCCCCTGGTACGGGGTGCAACCGCGCTTGATGAACGAACCGCTGCCCAAACGCACCTTGCAGGGTGGGCTGGGCTCGGTGTCTTACGATTACGCCGACAATGCCCACTTTATTTTCCAGCAGCCTCACAACAACATCGGCATGCAGAATATTCAGCGTTTTATGGAGGGCCGTCGCTGGCTGCACACGAATTTGTGGAACGGCGTGCACAACGAGGCTGGCAACGACCGCAATGACGCCGGTCGAGGCCTGCAGGGGCAGCACTTTAACCAGTCCACCTGTGTCGGCTGCCACATCAATAATGGTCGCAGCGTCGCACCAGTCGCGGTGAATCAGCGGCTGGACACGATGGTGGTGCGCGTTGGTGCCGAGCGTGAACCGGCTAATGGCGACTATTTACCGCACCCGCTTTACGGGCAAAGCCTGCAAATGAACGCACGTTCCATCCATACCAACCAAGCCGGCCAGACCGGTGCCACCGAAAACTGGGGCAATGCCGCTTATGTCTCCGGCTTTGAGAGCCGCCGGGCCACTCTTGGCGATGGCACACAAGTGGAATTGCGCCAGCCCGACATCGCTTTTGAAGGTCCCGAGCCCGACGCGTATTCTTTGCGTTCGGCCCAGCCATTAATTGGAATGGGATTACTGGAAGCTATCGCCGATGAAACTATCCTGGCGCGCGTTCGCAGCACACCCGATGCGGACGGAGTGCTGGGAACGGCCAACTATGTGTACGACCCTGAAACGGGTGAGGTGCGTTTAGGCCGATATGGCTGGAAAGCCGGCAAAGCGAGTCTGCGTCATCAAGTGGCCAATGCGGCATTGCTGGATATGTCGGTGACGTCTTCGATTTACCCCAATCGCCAATGTCTGGCCGGGCCTCAGTACTGCGACCCGAGCAGCGGCACAGAAGCGGGCCTGCCCGATGATGCCCTGGAGCTCATGACAGACTACTTGCACTTGCTGGCGGTGCCGGCACAGCGCAGCGTCAGTAGCGGTTTTCCGGAGGGCGTGGCGCCACTCGCCTACTTAGCGGTGAATCCAGATCAGATCGCGCAAGGCGAACAAGTGTTTAAAGACATTCGCTGCACCGCGTGCCACGTTAGCAACGTGCAAACCAGTGCGCGCTCCCGCTTTGCCGAAGCCCGCAACCAGGCCATCCGGCCCTACACCGACATGCTGTTGCACGATATGGGCGAAGGCCTGGCGGATAACTTTACCGAAGGCCTGGCCAATGGTCGCATGTGGCGTACCCCAGCGCTATGGGGTATCGGCTACACCCGCTACGTGGCCGGTGACATTCCCGTCGGCTATTTGCACGATGGTCGCGCCCGCACGCTCACCGAAGCGATTCTCTGGCACGGCGGCGAAGCCGAAGTTATTAAAAATCGTTTTATCGACTTAAGCGGTGAAGAGCGGCAATCGCTACTGGCTTTTTTGAACTCCCTGTGACGAGAATGATAAGAAGCCCGACTGCGATCAGAAACCGGGGGAGTGATGATGAGTGACGATGAACGCCCTCACTCCCCCAGCACCTTGAACCAGCGTTCCAATACATAACCCTCGCCGTCGACCAGCCGGAGTTTGTGCCAACCCGGTTGAAGAAAAACAGACTGCTCATGAAAGGTTCGCGTACGCCCGAGGAAACGGTCGTCCAGGTGCCAGAACAACGAGGTATCTCTCTGCCGATGTACCGCCTGTAACACCACCCGCCCCCGGCGGCCACTCAGCTCGATCGGAATAAATACCTGACTGCCCTCCCTCGGGTACAACAAGTCCATGGGCTGATCATCCGCATAACGCGCAACGTCGCCAATGCAGTCGGATCGCCACGGTGGTATGGCCGCGTAGTCACTGTGGTATTGCCGCCAGAAGTGTGCCTGTAACGGCGGCAGCACGAAGCGGTCTTCGGAGCGCATGGCGGACACACGCTCGCACCCGGCATGCACCCGAAACCGACCGGACGCATCGAGGTGCAGGCGTTGATAGTGCGGCGTTACTGTTTGAAAGTGACTGGTCCGCGGTATATCAATCCTGTGCGCTTCACACTGACCACCGGCCAGGTAACCATCGGTCTTGCACACCGAAACGGTTTTCAGAGCTTGTTGCGGTTTGGGAAACCAGCGGTGGCGCCCCAACTGCTCAAAGACATCGAACAATACGGGTGCGGCACTGTGTTGACCACTGAGCGTGGGCGCCGCTTCACCGCCCGCATTGCCCGCCCACACGCCCACGGTGTAGCGACCATTACTGCCGATGGCCCATGCATCTCGCAATCCGTAACTGGTACCGGTTTTCCAGGCAATGGCCTGGCTGCCACTGAAATCCCGCCACAGACTGTCAGCGCCGGGCCGAACTACATTGATCAGTGCCTGCAGCGTCAGCCACGACGCCCCCTGGCCGAGATTGGGTGTGGGCAGTACCGGCGGTCGCTCGCCTTCGAAACGACGGGCATTGTCCCGCCATTCCCCATCCCGGGCATTGGCGGTCAACCGCGCATAGAGGTTGGTCAGTTCCCACAAGGTGCCTTCAGCGCCGCCGAGAATCAGGCTCAACCCGTAATCGTTCGCCGGCCGAAACAGCTTGGTTAATCCCAGATCTTGCAGCTGGTGGTGGAAGCGCTCGATGCCGTGCGCCTTGAGCATGTGCACAGCGGGAACATTTAACGAGCGCGCCAGCGCATAGTGGGCTGGCACAGCGCCCCGATACTGACGGTCGTAATTTTCCGGTCGATAGCCGCCAAAATACGCGGGAATATCCGGCACCAGGGTGGTCGGTAAAAGCGCTCCGCTGTCGAGCATAGACGCATACAGCAGCGGCTTGAGAATACTGCCGGTGGAGCGGGGGCGCTGCGCGATATCCAGCGCCGGGGCATACTGTACATCACGGCTGGCCGCTCGATTACCCAGGTAAGCGCGAGTGGTCATGGTACGGTGGTCGATCACGATCAGCGACAGATTGTGTACGCCATCGCGCGCCAGCCGCTCGCCGTGCTGCTCGGCAATACGCTGAGTCGCTCTTTGCAAATCCGCATCCAGGGTGCTGTAAAAAACGGCCTGTTCGGGGAATTCACTTTCCAGTGAGGTCAGCATATGCGGAGCCAGCCGGGGCAAGGCACGCGGTTGATCGGGCAGCGGTTCGCGCAACGCCAGCTCCAGATCCAGAGGACTCATGGCGTTCTGGGCGGCCAATTGACGCAACAGCGCGTTGCGCCGCGACTGCAATTGCTCGCGATGTCGACCGGGGTGAATCAACGCCGGGCTGTTGGGCAGCACGGCCAGCGTTGCCGCCTCGGCCCAGGAGAGAGCCTGGGGTTCGCGCCCAAAATAACGCCAGGCGGCGGCGCGCAACCCCACCACGTTACCACCGTAGGGTGCATAACTGGCGTACAAACCCAGCAGTTCGTCTTTCGTAAAATGCCATTCCAGATGCAGGGCACTTAACGCTTCAAGCGCCTTGTTCCCGAGCGTGCGCGGCGGGTCATCGCGCAACAGGCGAGCCAGCTGCATGGTCAGCGTGCTGCCCCCGCTGGTGACCCGCCCGGCTCTGAGGTTACCCCAGGCCGCACGCAGTATGGCAACGGGGTCAACGCCCGGATGCCAGTGGAAACGGCGGTCTTCAAACGTCAGCAACGCGCGACGATACTTCTCCGGAACGGTGGCCACCGGCTCGAAACGCCATTGCTGGTCTGTGGCGATGCGCGCCCCAAGTAACTCGCCATCGTCGGCGAAGAGTACTCGGGCGTAATCACGCTGTTGCAGCGCCGGGGGCAGCGGCCACCACGACAGTGCCGCCAGACACAAAAGAATGAACAGCAGCGGCACCCCCAGCGCGACCGCCCGCCATGCGCTTCGTGCGCGCCGCTCTCCGGTTTTTTTAGAACGTCGTCGCAACGCTTACTCCGGCTTGACCACCCGCACCCAACGGCCTGCCGTACTGGCATGGACGCGGCCATCGTACATCGCCTCGGCACGCCAGCCCGGCAGGTAGAACTCACCGGTATAGGCGGCGTTGAGCAACAGTTCCAGCGTTACCCGCTCCTGCCGGGTATCACTATAGCGCCAGCTCCAGCGATGATTTTTCCACAGGCTGAAATAACTCGTCACCCGATCATCGCGAATGTCGATGTAATCAAATCCGTCGGGCATGTCGCCGCCTTCCAGGCGCTCGTTGCGAATCTCCCAGCCGCTGGGCATACCCAGCGTCATGGCCAGGTTCTCCAGATAGTCGCGCCCCAGGTCAGCAAAGTCCGCCGCTACCGTAATGCGCGCTTTAAAATCTGTGCCCTGTGGCAACTGGTCAATCGTCAACGACTCGCCATCCACCGTGGTAAATTCCATCGATAGATTCAGCCCTTCGCGTTCGGCCTGCTCGTCTTCGGCCACCGGTGTACCGCGATTGCTGAGCGTCACCCGCAGCGGATAGTCGCTGTCGTTGCGAACCCGAACATCGGTACTGCCCAATTCCTGCCGATACCAGTGCTGCCGACTTTGCAGGGGTTGCCAGTCGGAGACACCCGGGGTTTCGAGCGCGAAATCCATGGCAGCGTCCGGGGTTTGCTCACCGGCAAAATCGGCCATGGCCAACAGCGCCCAGGCCACGGACTGGGTGCTGTACCAATCGGATGAGGACAACCGTTCGGCCACCCGCTCAGCCTGATCCCAGGCCGCCTCGGTATCGTCCGCACGCACCAGTAACTGCAACCAAACGGCCCGGTCGCGCAGCGACGAGCCGTAGGTGTAACCCGGTGCATTGTAATCAGGTACTGTCGTGACGCCACTGACCAGTTCACGGCCGGCGTCATCCAGCCCAAGGTGATAGTAGGCACTTGCCAACAGACGTCGGGCGGTGGCGCTCTCGTCGTTATTGCGCAGCCGTTCACGCAGTCGATTCATGGCCGGAGTCTCAGCCGCATCCGCCAGCGTCAGTACGTACAGACGATAGGCTTGCACCACCCATCGATCAGCGTCGTCCCGAGTGCGGCGCGCCAGAGTACGCTCCTGGTTCAACCACTGGGTAAACAGACCGTCGGGCACACCGTACCCAAGTCGGCGCGCTTCGGTGAGGAAGTGACCGGCGTACACTGAGGCCCATTCATTCACGTAGCCTCCCCCCGGCCAGTACTGGAAGCCACCACTACCGGACTGAAAACCGGCCAGACGATCAATGGTGGCGCGGATGTTATCTTCCCGTTCGGCCGCTTGTTCATCGTTCAGCGTCACGAGCTTATCCAGATACAGTTGCGGGAACGCTGCCGACACCACTTGCTCCAGGCAACCGTGGGGATAGCGAATCAGGTAGCCAAGGCGCTGTTCGAGGTTGAGCGTTGGCAACCGCCCCACTTCCAGGCTGGCCTGGTTCGTGCCCGCCATCCCGTGTGGCATCAGACTCGGCGTCCAGGTTTCGCCCGGCGGTAACAGGTATTGCTCGCGGCGCACACTCGGGGGGTTGGGCGCACGCGAGGTCAACGTGATGCTCTGGGTCGCGACTTCGTCGCCACTGCGGGCCGTTACGGTCACGGTGCCGGTGCCGATCCGGTCATCCACCGTCAGCCCCAGCTCCACCAAAGCCTCCGCCTCACCAGCCAGGTCTACCTTGGTTTCTGCGCGGGACAGCGTGAAGGGGGCTTCGGCCTCGGCACTCAGCGTCACTTCCTCAATACTCTCGTCACTGGCGAACAGTTGTACCGGCAGCGAAATGGTTTCTCCCGGCCCAACCACACGGGGCAATGTGGCCAGCAGGCTCAGGGGCTGACTCACTGTGACACTGTTCTCCGCGCTGCCATAGGCACCGTTTTCACCGGCCACCACCATTAGGCGCACCTCGCCCAGATAGGGTGGCAACTCGATACTGTGCTGACGCTCCGTGCCGGCCTCCAGCTCAAACGGCCCCAGAAATTGCACTACGGGTGGGAAACGACGCTCACGGGGGTTTGCCGTGTCTTCGTCCTCGGCGTCACTCCCGCCAATGGCCAACACTCGTTGCAGCGAAGCGCCGTAGGCGCCCACCACTTGATCGAACAAGTCCCAGGTGTACACCCCCAACGCCTCGCGCTGATAGAAGTGGTCGTGCGGGTTCGGGGTGCGGTAGCCGGTAATCCCCAACAGCCCTTCGTCCACCAGCGCCAGGGTGTAGGTCATGGGTTTGCCGTCCGACTCGGACACGGTGACGTCAAAACGGGATTCCGGCCGCACCTGCTCGGGCGCGGTCAGATCGGGCGTCAATCGCGTATCGGGGTCGTTCACGCGAATGGGAACGACACCGTACAACCGCATGGGAGAATCGCTGGAACGCTCCTGATGCGGCAACAGCAAGGTAATATGCGCATAAATGTTCGGCGCCATCGATTCTGTCACCGGCAGCTCAATGGTGGTTTGTCCCGAATCGAGATCAAGCCAGCGGCTCTCCAGCACGCGTCGACCATTTTCCACACTGAGCAGGGCCCGCCCCTGATCAATATCCGGCAGGCGGATTTGGGCGGTCTCGCCCACGGTGTACGCGTCCTTGTCAGTGGACAGCATCAGTTGCGTGGCCGACGCGGGGCTGACCGCATTACCGGCGCTCCACCCCAAATACACCAGGTCGCCGCTGCAGTGATTGCCCTGAGTGTCACACACACGCAATAAATAGCGGCCCCAGTCGTAGGTGTTGGCCGCCAGCGTCCACTGGGCACGGCCTTCGCCGTTCGCGGTTAATACCTCCTCGACCAAAGGGGTGTGGTTGTTACTGGCCACAAAACTGGCCAAATCCTCGCCACTGCGATCCCACCACCACCGCCAATCCACCCGGTAGAGTGTCAGGCGCAATTCGCGGCCGGCTTCCGGCTTGCCTTCCGCCGTGAGGCTTTGCAGGGTCACGGTTTGATCCTGATCCCGGGCGATGGCGCCGTTGTACCCCTCGCCTTCGGGAATATTCACGCCAACCCAGTGCTCAAAGGGCAGATAATCAAAGCGGCGCAGCGCGGTGCTGAAGGCGCCACCGGGCTCGAAGACGCGGTTGATAAAGGTGGCCGACAAGCGGCCGGGGGGCGGCGATTCCACGGGCAGGTTCATTTCGAACCGAGCTTCGCCTTCGGTGTTCAGGTTGCCTTCAAATACGGTTTGCGTGGCACTGGCGAACGACCGCGCCGGGTCGTCGAACACAAATTGGCTATAGCCCTCAAACCGGGTCGGTGCTGGCGTCAGACGCACCTCGCTATCGGCTTTAAGGCCTCCGGCATTCGCCCCGTGCAACCAGCGCGCGGACAGTGTCGCAGCAGCGGGCATCGCCGACTGGCGCAAGGGAGTCTCCGCAAACGCCAGATCCAGCTTCAGGCGGTTGGGCATGATGCTCTCGACCTTGACGACCTTGTCGAAGTAACGATTCCCAAGATGCACTACCGCCCGCCAGTTGCCGGTAGGGGCGCTCTCGTCAGTGCGCAGGGTGTAGGTATAGAAGCCATTGAGCGGTTCGCGAGCCACCTGGCTGAGCACTTTGTTGCCGCGCGGATCGAACAGGTCAAGCGTGACCGGGTGATCATCCGGCCAGACACCATCCGGGTCATTGAGCATGAAGGTGAGGTGGATATCGTCTCCCGGCCGCCAGACATCCCGCTCACCATAGAGAAACCCTTTCAGTCCGTCGCGCACTGACTCCCCGCCCACATCAAACTGGTTGGTGGGCAGCGCTTCGGCGCGAGCCAGCCGCAGATAACCAGTTTTTCCGTTGCGCTCGGCCGTCAGAAAGAAAGGGCGGCCTTCCACGGCAATACGCGCCATGCCATATTCATCGGTCTCCCCGTCGCCAATGGGTTGCTGCTGAAAGTTGTAGGCCCGCACTGTGGTGCCGGGCAAAGGGGCGGCGTCAAGCAGGCTGGTGGCAATGACCAGAAGTTCGTCGTCTCCCCCCTGTTTGGCCAGCAACCCGATGCTGGACACCTGAAACGCCCGGCTGGCTTCCGTGTTATTGCTGTAGCGGTAGTAGCTCTCATGACAGGGGTTATTGCGCTCGCTGTAATCCCAGTAGCCACGGGATTCATAGTACTGCTGATACCAGGAGGGCTTCGGCGACTGGTTGTAGGACCAGTCTCCATCGGAGCTTTCCGGGGGCACATCCATCGGCTCATCCGGGCGTGTTTCGCCACAGCTGTACAATGAATTGCTGCGATCCACGCTCAGTTTTAATTGCACCAGGCCATCGGGGTGCTGCGCCATCAACTCGGTCAGGTCCAGATGGTACTGCTGCCAGCCACCCGTGGCGGGCTCGGGCAGCCGATAGGTTTTACGCCACAAATAACGGCCGGTGGCATTGTCCATCGTGGCGTCGTTGAGGCTGCGGTATTGCAGGTACTGACCCATATTGCCTTCGAAAGTCTTGAAAGCCGTCACCTGAACCGAATCGACCCGAGCGGCCTCAAAGGGAACCGATAGCTGCTCGGCGGGCGGTAAGATACTGCTGCTGCCGTTAAAGCGAACACCGGGTGTCACCAGGCTGAGCACCACGGATTCCTCGTAGGGTTTGCCCAGCGTACGCCCCGTTGCATCGCGCACCAGATCACTGATCTGCAAGCGCACCGGCTCTTCGGCCTCACTCTCCGGATAGATACGCAAGCGGTGGCCGTCCACCTGGGGGCGTATTTCCTCACCATCGAGCTGCACCAGCCCACTGAGGTTTTGTTCCCGGTTAAGCGGCTGGGAAAAACTGACCTCCACCATCAGCCGGGGCTGGGGCACGACCTGGACACCCGTGACGGTCAGCGTCCCCAGCGCCGGTACCGCGATATCCCGCGCACCTTTCTGAGCGGAACCGACGGCCTCACCATTCCAACGGACCTGAAGTGTCCGGGCGGCGTCGGTCCGTTCAATGTCATTCACTTCAAAACGGAAATGAACCGGCTTGCTCACCACGTTCCACTCAACCGGCAGCAGCGTGCCATCCATTTCCACGTCAATCAGTGAGCGCACCTGATCCAGCTCGGCCCCATCGGGAAGCGTGAGTTCCCCGGCCAACCTCATGCGCTCGGGATCGTCCTGCACCGGCGTCAGTGCGCCCAATGCCAGGTCAAAAGTACCGAGCGTCTGCGGTGCGTCCGCCGCCAGAGGGGCCTCAGCGACAGTCTCACCCGCCGCTGTCTCGGCGGAGCCACTGTCCCGCTCACAACCGGCAAGCCACAAAAGGCAGGGCACGAGCAGCCACAGCGCTCGCCGGATCAATTGAGTGCGCGTTTGCATGGAGGAAATCCCTGTTGTTTTACCACGTGTTTAAAAGTTTGGAACAGTCAGTTTAGCCGAACGCCCCGCTATAATCCCAGACGTCTATCCCACTCCCGGAGTTCACTACGCCGCCAGCATTAATCACTATCTGCTCCCGAAAACTTGGGCTATAACTATGCCCCACCCGCGTAACAAGTGTAACGATCGTTTACAGCGGCACCCTCCGAAGATGATAATGCTTCTTTTTTAGATTAAAAGAGAAGCTCTCATGAAAGGTCCGAACAAACCCGACTCGGTCGTCAGTCTTCTAGCCTTGACAGTGGCTATACTCCCAGCCTTGGCGAACGCTCAGGAAGAAACCTCCCAGCCGTCCAAGCGCGAACGCGCCACCGCTACAGAGGAGCTGCTGGTCGTCGGCCAGTCTTTGGACAGTTTACTCAACAGCGACGACCTAGAGCGCAAGCAGGCCAACGACCTCGACGACATCTTCTCCGGGCTGTCCTCCGTGCTGGTGGGCGGTTCTGTCGGTGCGGCCCAGAAAATCTATGTCCGCAACCTGGGGGAAGACACGCTGAATATTATGGTCGACGGCGCCACCCAATCCGGGGTGACCTATCACCATACAGGGCGAGTCACCATTGAGCCGGAGTTGCTCAAGCAAGTCCGGGTTCAGGTCGGCGCAGGCGATGCCACTAACGGACCCGGCGCACTGGGAGGCGCTATTCGATTCGAAACCAAGGACCCGGAAGACCTCCTGGGCTCCCGAGATTTCGGAGCCATGCTGAAAACCGGCTATTTTTCCAACACGGGCGGCACCAAGAACAGCGTAACGGCCTATGGCCGCTTGAATAACACCTTCAGTGCCATGGCCAGCTATGTCATTTCCGACCAGGACAATATGGAAGACGCCGAAGGCAATGACCTGACCGGCACCAACTCGGAGCAGACGCTCGGCTTTGCCAAAGTGGTAGGCGATTTGGGCGCTGGCCATCGCGTCAGCCTGAGCCACGAACGGCTGAACGAGGAAGGTGAAAAATTGATGCGCCCGGAATGGGGAGAAGGGCCGAACAACCCGTTGCGGGAGTTGGAGTTCGAACGCAAAACCAGCACCTTGAATTACCAGTGGGACGCCCCCGGTAATAAAGCGGTTTTACTGGAAGCCAACCTCTACCAAACCGATTTCGACATCTACCGCGCATTCGACAACTACACCAGTGCGGTAGAAACCCAGGGCCTGACGCTGAGCAACCTCAGTGAAGTCGGCCAGCACAAACTTGAGTACGGCGTGGATTACCGGGACGATGAAGTCACCGCTGATGAAGCCGACGATGCCGCCCCCTTCCGCGAAACCAGCGATGTCGTGGGCGTATTCGTTCAGGACCACTACCAGGCCACCGATAAGCTGCTGCTGAGCCTCGGCACCCGCTATGACCGATTTTCCGCAGAAGACAAGGAAAACGAACGCTTCACTGACGAAGGTTTCAGCCCCAACGTCGGCTTCGCCTACTCCGCCACCCGTCGCCTGACTTTTAGTGGCGGTTATGCGGAGGCGTTGCGCGGAGTGGAAACTAACGACGGCTTCAAACTGTTCGGCACTACCAACGACCCGGATCTGGAAGCCGAGCGCGCCAAGAACATTGAGTTTGGCGTGGATTACGAAATAGGGCGCTTCCTGTTCGACGCGGGTATACACGACGTCACCATCGAAAATGCGATTGGCAATGCCTTACCCTGGTCGCGCCACTACGAAAATCTTGGTGACCTTGAATCCGAGGGCTACACCCTCGGTCTCACATACAATGGACAGCGACTCTACTCCAAGTGGACCTTCCTCGATACCAGTGCCAAAATCAATGGCGAGGAAGTCACTCGTTATGCCTACGGTTATCTGGGCACCACCACAGGCGATACGCTGTCCATCGACACCTCCTATCAAATCATGAATGGCCTGGACGCGGGATGGATCGCCACACTGGTGGAAGGCGTGGATGATATTTTTGTGGTCTCCGCCGGCGCCACCATCGACAAGCCGGGCTACGGCGTGCACGACTTTTATCTGCATTGGGAACCCAGTGCGGTACCCAAGCTGACCGCTACCCTGACCGTGAAAAATGCCTTTGACAAACAGTACCTTGATCACGGCAGTATCGAAAACTTCACTCACCTTGCTGGCTATGAGGGTGTCGTCGGTTACCCCGCACCGGGTCGGGATGTTCGCTTGAGCCTGGCTCTGCGCTTTTAAGACGAATGGACGCGGTAGCCCCACGGATGGGCGTTTCGAGGCGGCCCGGAAGGATAGCTCAGGGGAGAATGGCTCAGGGAGAGGCGGTACCCCTGACCTCGCACCGTCTGAATGGCATCCGGGTTCATGCCCGCTGAAGCCAGTTTCTTGCGGATTCGACTCATGTGCATATCGATACTGCGGTCATCCCGGCTGTAGGATTTATTCAGCACCCAGCGGTGCAGTTCAGCTTTTTTCAGCAACGCATTGTGGTGCGACAACAAACACCAGAGCAAACTGAACTGAAGGGCGGTCAGGTTCAGAGGGTGTTCGTCAAACAGGACGCGTCGCTCACGACGCTGCAGGCTCAGGGGACCCACAGAGAGCCGATCCCGTTCGACATCCGTCGACACCACACGCCCCGTTCGACGCAGCAGCGCCTGCCCACGCACCAGTAACTCCAGCGGATCGACAGGTTTCGGTACAAAGTCATCGGCACCCTGCCGAAAGGCCTCAATGCACAATCGCGTATCGCGAGAGAGCAAAATCAGCGGCGTGTCCCGCCAGTGACGCAACTCGGCCAGCAGTTCCCACACCGGCAGACCGTTCGTGTCAGCGTCCAGTAACATTAGATCCACCTCCACCCGCAACACACAGTCCATGACCTCCACACCGGGACGGCAGGCCACCATCGACCAGCCTTGCGGGCGCAACGCCGCCCGAACCCCCGAGAACAGGGCGTCGTCAGCGCCCACCCACAAGACTCGGACCGACGGGGGAGTGCACACACGGGGTTCCATAAAGCCTCCTGAGCATTCATCCTAACCATTAATGATAATCATACTCATTATTGATAAAAGCACAATAGCTCTCGCTCACCGTTTTGCGGTACGCTTGCTTTTCCACCAAGAGGAACGGTTATGCCCCGCGCCGCGGCCCGGTCTTTTCTATCCGCCCTGCTCCTGCTTTGCCTCGGTGTCGCCGCTGGCTGGGGGTTGCGGGGCTGGCTCGCTCCCGGTCCCGAAGATCGGTCCGAGCCTGTCGCCGAAACACCCGTTCGCGCCTTGCCTCACGCCCAACAGGCAACTCCGCTGAGAGCGGCGACGTCCCAGAGCGAGGCGCAGACGTTTACGCCGCCCTCACCCCGCCCCGCCCCACAATACGTGCGCGAGGCCCCGGTCGAGGCGCCGACGTCCACCATCGATCCAGTACAACGGCTACGGCAACAGCTTGATCAACAACAATTCAGCGCCGCCATGGGGATTTATCAGGAGGTGGAGCGGCGTTCCTCGCGCCGTGCCATGCCCTTGCGGGACGTTATTCTGGACTACCTGAAGGGTTACTTGCGAAGTGGCGATGACGGCGCACTCACCGCGCTTGCCGACCGTTTTCTCTCAGTGCATTACGATGATATTGATGTACTGCTGATACTCGCCCGCCACCAGCAACAATCCGATTACCGGGCCGAGGCCGCCCGAACGTTCCAGCTGATTTATGCGTACAGCGCCACGCAGCCCGGGCAGCGCTCGCGGGTGGATCGGGCGTTTGAGAGTTTTGTCCATCAGGTCGACCGACAACTGGCCGAACAGGACCAGTGGACCGCACTGCTCGGGTTCTACAACATGCTCGAACAGCTGGATCTTGATCGCGCCGAAGAGCGCCTGAGGCTGGCGGAGCTGCATCTGCATTACGGCTCTGCCGATTACGGTCGGCAACTGCTACAGGCGCTCACCCGTCATCCCGCGCTCGGCCAACGGGCCACAGCGCTGCTGGATAACCGCGAGCACGTCGCACGTCCCTCCCGGCTGCCTGCACCCGCCATGGAAGGCAGTGTGCCGCTCGAATCGCTCGGCCATCATTATTCGCTGCCGGTCACACTGGATGATCAGTCGGCTATTCGTCTGGTCATCGACACCGGAGCCAGCCTCACCACACTGACGCAACGCAGCTTTGAGGCGCTGGCCCAGGATATTCGCTTTACCGAAGTCGGCCCTCAGTTATTCAACACCGCCAACGGCCCCTCCCGGGGGATGGTGTATCGGGTGGCGCAATTACGCCTCGGGGAGCACCAGTTGAACAATGTGCCCGTAGCCGTGCTGGATTTTGACGCGCCTGACAATATTGACGGCCTTCTGGGCATGAACGTGCTGAGCCAATTCCGGTTTGAAGTGGATCAGGACGCCCACCGTTTGCTGTTGCAGCCCCGATAGTATCGCCAACGGCACCTGCCGACTGACTTTGCACAGGAACCATCGGTGCCCGCCCGGGCGGGGAGCGTGTACAATAGCCGCCAGACATTCTCCGCAACGGACCCGCTCCCATGACCGAGAAACGAACCACTGACTTTGGCTATGAAAAAGTGGCCGTCGAGGAAAAAGCCAGCCGAGTGGCGGATGTATTCCACTCGGTAGCCAGCCGTTACGACCTGATGAACGACCTGATGTCGGGCGGGGTCCACCGCCTGTGGAAGCGCTTCACGATCGAGCGGGCCGCCGTCCGCCCCGGGCACACCGTACTGGATATTGCCGGTGGCACCGGGGATCTCAGCTACGCGTTTGCCAAGCGGGTTGGCCCCGAGGGGCTGGTAGTGCTGGCGGATATCAACGCCTCCATGCTTAACGTGGGCCGCGACCGCCTGATTGATCGCGGCATGGCGGGCAACCTTCAATACACCCAGGCCGATGCCCAGTATCTGCCATTCCCGGACAACACCTTCGATTGCATCACCATCGCGTTCGGGCTGCGCAATGTCACCGACAAAGACCTCGCGCTGGCCTCCATGCTGCGGGTACTCAAACCGGGCGGACGACTGCTCGTGTTGGAATTTTCCAAGCCGCTCAATCCGTTATTGGAACAAGCCTACGACGCCTATTCGTTCAAATTGCTGCCCTTGATGGGCAAGCTCGTGGCCGACGACGCCGACAGCTATCGCTACCTGGCCGAATCCATCCGCATGCACCCCGACCAGGAAACCCTGAAAGGCATGATGGACAACGCCGGCTTTGTGAATACCGAATACCACAATATGACCGGTGGTGTGGTCGCCCTGCACAAAGGTATTAAGCCCTGATATGGCCAACACCCTGAGCACCGCCGCCCTGTCGTCTTTCGAAGCACTCATCCGGCGTGCCCTGCGCTACGACCCGGCCAGCCGTCAGGCGCTCGCGACACTCGAAGGTCAGGTGCTGGCCCTGCACTTTACCCAGCCATCCTGGACCGTTTTCGTGTTGCCGCAGACCGATGGGCTCGCGTTAAAGGAACACTGGGAAGGCGACGTACACGGTCGCCTCACGGGTCCGCTGAAGGATTTCATCCGTCTGGCGCAAGGCCACCAGACCTCGCTGGCAGGGTCGGGCATACAGCTTGAGGGCAGCACCCACTTACTGCAGGAATTCCAGCGCATCGCCCGGCAGTTGGACATCGACTGGGAAGAAGCCCTGAGCGAACAGGTCGGCGATGTCGTGGCCCATCAAAGCGCCGAATGGCTGCGCACGGGTGGGCAATGGCTACAGGCTCGCGAAACGGAGGCCCGTCGGCTGCTGGGCGAATTTATTACTCACGAAGCCGCTCTGGTCGCCAGCCGACCGGAGCTGGAAGACTTTTACCACGCCGTGGACGATGTGACGCTGGCCGTCGAGCGGGCCGCGGCCCGGCTTGAACGACTGCGCGCTCGCTCAACCGCCCCGTCCCCTTCAAGCCCTACTCAGGAATAGCCGTGCTGATTGTTCTGCGTCGTCTGATCACCATTACGTTTGTTATCTGGCGCTATCGGCTGGATCTGTTGTTTCCACCCGGCGAACTGCCCTGGTATGTGCGCCTACTGCTGCTGCCCTGCAAACTGCGGCCCGCCGGACGAATGAGCCGCGGAGAGCGCCTGCGGCGTGCCCTGGAAGACCTCGGTCCTATCTTTATAAAATTCGGCCAGTTATTGTCCACCCGTCCGGATCTGGTGCCGGCGGATATGATGGACGATCTCAACCGTCTGCAAGACAAAGTGCCGCCCTTCGACAAAGACAATTTCCGGGCGCTGGTTGAGCGCGGTCTGGGCGAACGGGTGGACAATATTTTCGCCAGCTACGAACAGGAACCCCTGGCCTCCGCCTCCGTGGCACAGGTACACGGCGCCACGTTGCACGACGGCCAAAAGGTGGTCATCAAAGTCGTGCGGCCGGGCATTGGGAAAGTGATTGAACAGGACGTGCGCCTTTTGATGCAAATCGCTCGCCTGGTGGAACGCTACAGCAGCGACGGGCGGCGGCTGCATCCAGTGGATGTGGTGCGCGATTATCGCAATACCATTTTCGACGAGCTGGACCTGCAGCGCGAAGCCGCCAACGCGTCACAGCTGCGGCGCAACTTCGATCATTCACCGTTGCTCTACATCCCTGAAGTGTACTGGGACTACACCCGCAACAACGTGCTGGTCATGGAGCGCATCGAAGGCATTCCCGTCACCCATATCGATGAACTGAACGCCCAGGGCACCGATATGAAAGCGCTGGCCGAGCGCGGCGTGGAGATCTTTTTCAAACAGGTGTTCGAACACAATTTTTTCCATGCCGATATGCACCCTGGCAATATTTTTGTCGCGAGGGAGAACCCCCAATATCCCAAGTACATTGCGGTGGACATGGCCATTGTCGGCTCGCTCACCCAGGAAGATCAGTACTACCTCGCGCGCAATCTGCTGGCCATGTTCCGCCGCGACTACCGGCAGGTGGCAGAGCTGCACGTACAAAGCGGCTGGGTTCCGGAGGGCACCCGGGTGGAAGAGCTGGAAGCGGCGGTACGCACCGTATGCGAACCCATCTTCGAAAAACCGCTAAAGGATATTTCCTTCGGACATTTGCTGATGAGCCTGTTCCGGACCGCACGCCGTTTTGATATGGAAGTGCAACCGCAACTGGTGCTCCTGCAAAAAACCCTGCTCAATATCGAAGGGCTGGGCCGCCAGCTGTACCCGGACCTCGACCTGTGGATTACCGCGCACCCCTTTCTGGAGCGCTGGCTCAAAGAGCGCTTCCACCCGAAAACCCTGTGGAAGAAAATGCAGCGCCATGCCCCCGAATGGCTGGAGAAATTCCCGCAGATACCGGAGCTGGTGTTCGGAGGATTACAGCAGGCACAAAACCTGGGCCAGGTGGCGGAACAACTGGCCGCCCAGCGCACGGAAATGGAGCGGCAGCAAATGCTCAACCGCCGCAGCCGCCGACGCACCGTGATCGGTGTGCTCGCCATCGCCGGGGCAGCGCTCACCGCCTGGCCACATCTGGGCAGCCCGATGGCGGAATGGATCAATCAACTGGACTGGGAACAGGTCCCGACCACCAGTTGGGTGTTGTTCACTCTCGGGCTCGGGGCCTTGTTGTTACGAAAATGAAAGATCTGAACTTTTATAGATAATTAAACAGGTATCCAACTCAGCTCTTTGAAATATTTATTGGCTTGGGGGCGACCTCTAAATGGCCGTTGCCCTCAAACTGGCCTATAACTCAAAAACTCTCGCTTCTTATAATCGCTCCCCCGTGTGGGCGATCTTGAATTCATGCCCTTTTCTCTGTAAATTCCCAAATATTCGCTAAAAACTGTTAATTTCTATGACCAACGACTCCCAAAACGCCGTTATGACCTTAGATGAGCTGGCCCTATACCTCAAGGTCTCGAAGTCGACCCTCTACAAGCTCGTCCAAGAGGGGCGTATTCCTGGGCAGAAGTTGGGCAAGCAGTGGCGTTTCAGTAAAAGCGCCGTGGATGAGTGGCTAAACCGCCAAACACCGCCGGAGGGGAAGCTCTAAGCATGTTTACACCCCACCAAAGCCATTATTTCGCCCACTGGCTCACTCAGTCCGGGAAGGTTGAAAACCAAGTCTCCAAAGCCATGGCCTCGGCCCGTGTGGATATGAATCCTCACCAGATTTACGCAGCCCGGTTTGCGCTGAAGTCCCCGCTTGAAAAAGGGGTATTGCTGGCGGATGAAGTGGGTCTGGGTAAAACCATTGAGGCTAGCTTGGTGATGGCCCAGAAATGGGCGGAGCACAAGCGGAATATCCTGCTGGTCGTTCCGGCCTCCCTGCGCAAACAGTGGAGCCAAGAGCTTATTGACAAGTTTGAGCTGCCTTCTGTCATTATTGACAGCAAGATTGCGAGCCAGCTGGCGAGAGGCGGACATGCCAACCCGTTCTTACAGGACGAGAAGGTTGTGATTTGTTCCTACGAATACCTCGCCAGTCAGAAAGATAAGGTCATGCTGGTTTCCTGGAATCTGGTGGTCTTTGATGAGGCCCACAAGCTTAGAAATATTTACCAGAAAAATGGCAGTAAGCGAGCCAAGGCCATTGAAAAAGCGACCGGTCATGCGGACAGCCGAGTATTGCTGTCCGCCACGCCCATTCAGAACAGCCTGATGGAGCTTTATGGCCTGAGCCAGGTGATTGATCCTCATTTCTTTGGGGACGCCAAATCGTTTCGTACGCTTTACGTCAATCGCCAGAAAGATAAAGAAGCCCTGGAGGATCTGAAGCAGCGAATCCAGCCCCTGTGCCATCGCACTTTGCGTCGTCAGGTTCAGCAGGAAGGTGGAATCAACTTCACCAACCGTTACTCCTTGACTCAGGACTTCACCCCTGAGCCAGAGGAGTGGGAGCTATACAAAAAACTGTCTCACTATCTTAAATCTGAGGATATACAAGCCATCAGCCCTCAGGCGCTTCATCTGGTGAGTATTGGGTTGCGCAAGACTTTGGCCTCCTCATCGTTCGCTGTTGCAGACACTCTAAAAGGCATGGTCGAGCGCCTGAAGAAGCAACAGTTGGTGGATGAAGACGAGTTGAATGACATCGAGTCCGCCGACGATTGGCTTGATCACGACTGGAGTGATGACGGCGAAGGGACCGAATGCACCAAAAAGGCAGGAACTAGCAAGCTGCAGGAGGAAATAGAGCTTCTCAGCGAGTACCAACATCTGGCTCAAAGTATTACGTTCAACGCTAAGGGAAAAGCGTTGTTGACGGTGCTTGGCAAAGCCATGGATTTTACCGAACGCCTCGGCGGCCAACGGAAAGCAGTGGTGTTTACCGAATCTCGCAGAACTCAGGAATATTTGAATAACTTGTTACAAGACAACGGCTATAGTGGTCGTACTGTATTGCTCAATGGCTCCAACAGTGATACATCGTCCAGAGCCATCTATCAAGCTTGGCTGGAAGAGCACGAAGGCTCCTCTCGTGTTAGCAACTCCAAAACCGCCGACATGAAAGCGGCTCTTGTAGATTACTTTCGCAGTGATAAGGCCGATATTTTAATATCCACAGAAGCTGGTGGCGAGGGCATCAACCTTCAATTCTGCTCCCTGCTGATCAACTACGATCTGCCTTGGAACCCGCAGAAAGTTGAGCAGCGCATTGGTCGCGTTCACCGCTATGGCCAAAAAAACGATGTGGTCGTGGTCAATTTTGTCAATCGTAAGAATCTGGCTGACAAGCGTGTATTTCAGTTGCTGAGTGAAAAACTCAAATTGTTTGAAGGTGTATTTGGCGCATCGGACCAGGTGTTGGGCGCCATTGAAGGTAATATCGATATTGAAAGGCGAATTTACGAAATTTATCAAAAATGCCGATCGGACAGTGCTATCGAATATGAGTTCGATCGGTTACAGGAAGAGCTCAAGGAGAAGTTAGAAGTTCGAGAGGCGGCTGCCCGCCAAACCTTAATGGAGCATTTTGATATCGATGTCGTTGCCAACCTGAAGAACTGCAGAGATCAGAGCAACGACTTTCTCAGAGAGTACGAGCGAGTCCTGCTGAGCCTGGCGCGGGCAGAACTCCCTAATGCTGAGTTCAATCAGAATCACTTCTACCATCAGGGCCATCGTTACGACCTAACCTGGCCGTTGGCGCAGGAGCACGATTCCGAGTTCTTCCGCCTGCAGGCGACCGAACACTATTTGGCCTGGGATCTCGTGCGCCGGGCGAAAGCCTACCGGCTAGAACCCGCTCACCTGGCGTTTCATTACGACGCTCTGGATGGCCAGTACGCCGCTCTCAAGCCCTATATTGGGCGGTCTGGCTATCTGACCGCCCTCGAGATTCGAGCCTCCTTCAATGAGGGTAAATCTGAGCGCACTCAGCTCGTGGTGTTGGCGACCACAGAGAAAGGAGAAAGACTTTCGCGGGAGAACGCGGAGCATTTACTGTGCATTCCCGCTGACGCAGAGCAGATCCCTTGGCCTGTTCCAGAGGGCTATTTTGATCAGTGGCAGGCTGAAGTGCTTGAAGAATCCACCCGACAAACGGAAGCGGAACTGGATGAATATCTCGAGCAAGAGTCCGACAAGCTGGAGCGCTGGGCCCAGGATCGTCGCGATGCGCTGATGAAAACCGTGGAAGATCTGGATGGCGAAATTCGCCAGTTCAAGCGTGAAGCACGGCAATTGGCGTCTACCGCCGAAAAAATTGAGGCCAAGAAAGCGTTGCGCAAGCTAGAGCGCAAACGGGACGATGCCCTGGCGGAGTACCACGAATCGAAAAAACGCATTGAAGAGCAGGAAGATGAGCTGCTGGACGAAGTGAGTCAGAAGCTCGACCTTACCTGTAAAGTCAACACACTGTTTACCCTGAGCTGGTCGCTCGACCACTAAAGCGGAGCTACCCCCATGAACAGAGAAAAATTGCTCAAAGAGCTGCTCTATCAAGTTCGTCTGGGCGAGGACTCCCGTTACGAGTTTAAGCGGGTGGAAATTAAGGGTAGCAAAATCAAGGGCCCCTCCCAGAAAGAACTGGCCGACGAAATGGCCGCCTTTGCCAACCAGAAAGGCGGCTACCTGGTGCTGGGTGTGGACGACAAAACTCGATCAGTCTTCGGCATTCCCACGGATATGCTGGATGCAGTACAGCAGCGCCTCAAGGCGGCCGCTAGCGATACCGTCGAGCCACCACTTCCGATTGCCACCCAGCTGTTGGAGCTGCCCGACGCACATGGCGAGCCGAAAAACATCGTTCATGTAACCATTGACAAAAGCCTGTTTGTACACAGCAGCCAGGGCCGCTATCTGCACCGGGTGGCTGAATCTTGCCAGCCCATGCGCCAAGACTACTTGGCCCGATTGATGATGCAGCGCAGCCAAGCCCGTATGATCTGGCTAGACGAGCGGCCTGTGCCTGGCACACAAGCGGATGATCTGGACCCAACGCTTTATCGCAAGTTTCTGCGCGAAGCCGCTCAGCCGGAGCATACGCAATTACGCAAGTTGCGTATGTTAGTCAAAGACGATGATGACGTAGAAAAGCTAAGCGTCTCCGGCGTGTTACTGGGCACTCCTAACCCATCTCAATGGTTACCCAACGCTTACATTCAGGCCGTCTGCTATGGAGGGGAGGAGCGGGATTCGGACGAGCAGCTCGATGCCATGGATTTTGCTGGTCCTTTGGACCAGCAAGTGGCTGGGGCTCTTGCGTTCGTGGAAAAGAATCAGCGCGTAGCGGCCCGTAAGCTCCTCGGCCGGGAAGACGTACCTCAATACAGCCTTACAGCGGTGTTCGAAGCGCTGGTCAACGCAGTGGCCCACCGGGATTACGATATCTATGGTGCGCATATCCGCCTGCATATGTTCGCGGATAGGCTGGTACTCTGCTCGCCGGGGGCACTCGTGAATACCATGGAGGTGGACGAACTGTCCGATCGGCAGGCCTCCCGCAACCAGGTGATTACCAGCCTGCTGGCGCGTTGCCCTTTTGAGCACGGGGCTATCAATCGCTCTCACGTAATGGACAAGCGTGGCGAAGGTGTGCCGGTGATCCTCAACGAATCCCTCGCCCTGTCGGGCCTGAGGCCCGAGTACCAAATGGTGGGAGAAGAGCTACAGCTCACCATCTTCGCTGCCAAAGCTCAGCCTTACCGAAGCTGATAACAGAATACGATTTACTGCGGACCACAACCTTTTATGAGCAAAGACAACACGACCCAAATGAACGGCGAATCTCTGAATATTGCCGAGCAGCGCAAAAAGGAGCTCAAGCAGCTGTTTCCCGGAGCCTTTACCGAGACGCGCAACGACAAAGGCGAGCTGGTGGAAACCATAGACTTTGAGCGCCTGAAAGCCGAGCTGGGCAGCGTAAGCGAGGTCTATGACAACCGGCGCGAACGCTACGGCATGGACTGGCCGGGAAAACGCGATTGCCTCCGACTAATTCAGGAGCCTTCCCGTGCCACCCTCAAGCCCTGCCGGGAGGAGTCGGTGGACTTCGACACCACCGAAAACCTGTTTATTGAAGGCGACAACTTGGAGGTGCTCAAGCTCCTGCAAAAGAGCTACTACGGCAAGGTCAAGATGATCTACATCGACCCGCCCTACAACACCGGCAAGGAGTTTATCTACCCGGATAACTTCAGCGAAAGCCTGGATACCTACTTGCAGTACGCGGGCCTGAAGGATAACGAAGGCCGAACCTTCTCCACCAACACCGCCAACGAGGGCCGCTTTCACACCAAGTGGCTCAATATGATGTATCCGCGCCTCTACCTGGCCCGCAATCTCTTGCGGGAGGATGGCGTGATCTTTATCTCAATCGATGATAATGAGGTAGAGAACCTTCGGCGGATGTGTGATGAGATTTTTGGGGAGGAGAATTTTATTGCTCAATTTATATGGGAGAAAAGAACAAACCGAGAGAATCGGAAGATTGTCTCGACACGACATGACTATATTCTCTGTTATTCACGCAACGCATGGGAAAGTGACCGTCCAATATCTCAGCTTCCGATGAACGAGAAGGCTCTGGCGAACTACAAAAATCCGGATAACGATCCCCGCGGACTCTGGAAATCTGACCCGGCCACTGCTCAGGCTGGGCACGGTACTAAAAGTCAATTTTATGACTTGACCGCGCCCAACGGAAAAGTGCATAAGCTAGAGAGCGGTAGATGCTGGCTATATACTGAAAAAGCAATGAATCAAGCCATTGAGGATAATCGCATTTGGTTTGGAAAGGACGGAAATGGTGTTCCTAGAGTCAAAACCTTCCTTGAGGCAAAGGAGAGAGGGTTGACTCCTGAAAGTATATTTTTCGCCGAAGATGTTGGAACGACAGAGGCGGCAAAGAATAAAATAAAGGAGCTTTTTGATGGCATCGCTGCTTTTGAAACTCCGAAACCCGTTAAGCTTTTGCAAACGCTGTTAAAGCTATCGTCCAATCCTGGGATCGTATTGGACTTTTTTTCAGGATCTGGCTCTTTAGCGGAGGCGGTTTACCGAGAAAATCTTTCAGGTTTCCAAACCAGATTTTTGTTGGTTCAATTGCCGGAACCTTGCGAAGACGGTAGTGAGGCTGAAAAGATGGGGCTCTCCACAATCTCAGATATCGCTAAGGAAAGAATTCGCCGCGCAGGCAATAAGGTTCGGGAGGAAAGTGAAGGACAGCTCGACTTTAATGGGCAGGAGGAGTTGGACATCGGGTTCAAGGTGTTAAAGCTCAACCAAAGCAACTTCAAGCTCTGGCAAGCGCCCGCCAAAGATATCTCCGAGGAAGAGCTCCTCCAGCAGATGGAGCTCAATGTCGACCACATCGATCCCAATGCCACTCAAGAAGACCTATTGTACGAGCTGCTGATCAAGGCCGGGGTATTGCCTTCCGAGCGCATTGAAACCATTGAACTGGCTGGTCACTCCCTGTTCTCCGTCGCCGATGGAGTCCTTCTGGTCCACCTTGAAGACACTATCGACCAGGCCCTGATTGATGCGGTTTTGAAGAAAGCCCCCGGCCAGTTTATCTGCCTGGACAAGGCCTTTCACGGCAACGACCAACTTAAAACCAACGCGGTCAAAACCTTCGAAGCCCACAACCAGGGCAAAGAAAAAATCGATCAAATCGACTTTAAAACCGTTTAGGGCGCTGCCGGTATGAAATTGAAATTTAACCCCAGCCTGGATTATCAGCAGGATGCCCTCGAGTCCACCCTATCCATCTTTGAGGGCCTTTCCACCGCGGGCGAACCTTATCGCCGGCTTGGTATCGCCAATACCCTCACATTGGACGCGGAGAAAGTGTTGGATAACCTGCACAAAGTGCAGGAGCAAAACCATATTGAAAAATCTGCCCGTCTGTTCGAGGACGATGATATCTACCCCTTTCCCAACTTCTCCGTGGAGATGGAAACGGGTACGGGTAAAACCTACGTGTACTTACGCAGCATTTTTGAGTTACACAAGCGCTTGGGGCTGAGAAAGTTTATTATTGTGGTGCCCTCGGTGGCCATTCGCGAAGGCGTGCTATCTTCGCTGGCGATGATGAAGGACCACTTTCAGGGTCTGTACGACAAGGTGCCGTTTGATCACTATGTGTACAGCGCCAAGGATTTGTCCAAGGTGCGTCAGTTTGCCACCGCCAATACCTTGCAAATCATGGTGATTAACATTCAGGCTTTTCAGCGCGACGCTGGGGACGTAGAAAGCTACGATAACCTCACGCCGGAGCAGATCAAAAAGCTTTCAGTCATTCACCGCGAACAGGATCGGATGTCCGGGGTTAAACCCATTGAGTTTATCCAGGACGTGCGCCCTGTACTGATTATTGATGAGCCGCAGTCTGTGGATAACACGGCCAAGGCCAAGCGCGCTATTAACCACCTGCAGCCGCTGTTCGCTCTACGATACTCTGCAACCCACCGCAACCCCTACAATGTGGTCTACCAGCTTGGGCCGGTCAAAGCTTACGATATGAAGCTGGTCAAGCAGATTGCGGTGGCGTCTATTGAGTCCGAGAGCAATATCAATGAGTCTTACCTAAAGCTGAGTAAAATTGGCTACCAGGGCAAGGCAAAGACACCCTCCGCAACGGTGGTTATTTTTGAAGATACGCCCAATGGCACTCGGGAGAAGTCAGTCAAGCTAAAGCAGGGCACTGATCTTACGGACCACACCAATCGCTCGGGCTACGAAGGCTACGTGGTAGATGAAATTTACGCCGAGCCGGGCTCGGAGTATGTGCGTTTTGCCAACAATGTGGTGCTGGAGCCGGAGCAGGAGAAAGACGGCATTCACGACCATGTGCTCAAAGAGCAGATTCGCCAGACCGTAGAGGAACACTTTAAAAAAGAGCGCAACCTGCACAAACAAGCCATGCCCGTAAAAGTGCTGTCGCTGTTCTTTGTGGATAAGGTGGCTAATTACCGGTATTACGATGAACAGGGCAATCGCCAGAATGGTAAGCTTGCTCAATGGTTTGAAGAAGCTTACCGTGAAGTGGCGCAAATGCCGCAGTTTAAAGACCTGCCGAAGCGGAATGTGAGCCAGGTGCATGACGGTTATTTTGCAGAGCTGAAAAAGCGTGGAAAGGTCGTGGAGTTGAAGGATACCAGCGGCACTACGGCAACGGATGCCGAAGTCTACGAGTTGATTATGAAGAACAAGGAGCGACTGCTGGACGACAGCGAGCCGCTACGCTTTATCTTCAGCCACTCTGCGCTGAAGGAAGGCTGGGATAACCCCAATGTCTTTCAGATTTGCTCGCTGCGCGAGTTCGGCAGCGAGAAGGAACGCCGGCAAACGTTAGGGCGCGGCTTGCGTCTGGCCGTGGATGCCAATGGCGACCGGGTTTACAGCCCACAAGTTAACCGCCTAACTGTCATTGCCAGTGAATCTTTCGAGCAGTACGCCAAAGAGTTGCAGACTGATATGGAAAAAGACATTGGCGGAGGGTTCAAGTTCGGCCGCGTACCGGCAATCTCCTTCGCACCGTTGGTGATTGCGGAGAGCGAAGAGGGGCCCGAAGGAGAACCGGAGACCTTGGGTCAGGAGCGCTCGCGTCACTTGTGGCAGGCGCTCAAAGCCGAGGGCTATTTGACGGCCAAGGGTGATATTACCGAAAAGTTCCAGCCGGAGGACTTGCATTTCCAGTTGCAGGTTCCGCCCGAGTATCAGCATCTGGAGCACGAGATCATCGACAAGCTGCGCAGCTTTATGTTCGAAGGGCGTGTTCAGAATGCGCGAAAACGCGCCTCAGTAAGCTATAACAAACGAGTGGAGCTGAACCCTGATTTTCAGGCGCTGTGGGAGAAAATCAGTCAGAAAACTCGCTACGCTATTCGCTTTAGTACGAAGGAGCTGGTCGACCTGGCGAGCCATAAGCTCCAGTTCATGCCTGCCATCAAACCCGTTAGCCTGACGGTGGGGTTGACTCAGGCAAAGCTGACCGACGCTGGATTCGGCAGTGACCGTCAGATCCAGACTCCGAAGGAACGTTATATAGGCTCGCATCAACATTTGCCGGACCTGCTGGGCACCTTGCAGACACGTACGCAGCTAACCCGCGGCACTCTGTTGACCATTATTAAACGGTGTGGCCGCCTGAGTGATTTCAAGGCCAATCCCCAAGGCTTTATCACCGAGGCCAGCAAGCAAATCCATAAGGCTTTGGATGAATTGCTGGTGGATGGTATCCGCTACGAGAAGTTGGCGGGGGAGAACTATCGAATGGAGCTGTTCGACGAGCCCGAGCTGGAAACTTACCTGGACCGAGCTTACAAGGTGCAATATGGACACGGCGGCGATAGGGTGCAAACGCCCTATGACTATATCGAGTGTGACTCGCATATTGAGCGTCAAACCGCCCATGCGTTGGACGGCGCCGACAATGTCAAATTCTTCTGTAAGCTGCCCCGCTGGTTCACTATCCCCACGCCGGTGGGTGACTATAACCCCGACTGGGCGATAGTCCTTCAGGAGGATCAAAAGGTATATTTGATCCGCGAAACCAAGACTACTCACGACAGTGATAAACGTCGCATGGAAGAAAACTTGAAAATTATATGTGGGAAGGCTCACTTTGATGCGCTTGGAGATATAGATTACGATATCGCCACATCGGTATCGGAAGTTGTGCTTTACAGCTAAAGCCTCCGATGAAGAGGAAGTACTCACTGGTCAGTAAATAGGCGCTCACCCGGCCTGCAACAAAAACGTCACTGGCCCGTCGTTCTGCAAACTGACCTGCATATCCGCCGCAAAAATGCCGGTGGCCACCGGATCATGCAAAGCGCGGGCACGCTCCACAAAGTAATCGTAAAGCGTCTCCGCCCACTCGGGTGATCCGGCTTCCGAGAAACCGGGTCGCAACCCCTTGCGCGTGTCGGCTGCCAACGTAAACTGGGAGACCACCAGCAAACCGCCTCCGGCCTGCTGCACGTTGAGATTCATCTTGCCCGCCTCATCCGCGAAAACGCGGTAGCCAAGCACCTTCTTCAGCAAGGCGTCGGCCTGGGCGTGGGTATCGTTCCGCTCTACCCCCAGCAATAACAGCAGCCCTTGATCAATCTGTCCCACCCGCTGGTTATCCACGTCCACACTGGCGTGACGCACACGTTGAATCAAACCTTTCACAGAATACTACCCTTCATTCGAAATCCCGTACCGTTACGCCAGATGGTCTTCATCGTGGCGAAGCCGACGCGCCAGCGCATCCGTGGCCCGAACCAACGCATCCACTATGCCCGGTTCGGACGACGAGTGTCCGGCTTCGCGCACGATTTGCAATTCCGCCTCCGGCCACGCCTTCTGCAAAGCGAACGCGTTATCCAGTGGGCACACCATATCGTAACGGCCATGAATAATCGTACCGGGAAGGCCAGACAGCCGGTGCGCACGATTCACGATTTGGTCTGGTTCCAGAAACGCGTGGTTCACGAAGTAGTGCGCTTCAATACACGCTAAGGAGAGCGCCTTATGGGGTTTGGCAAACGACTCCACCACGTCGTGATTGGGGCGCAGGGTCGCGCAACGGCCCTCCCAAAGCGACCAGGCTTTGGCCGCCCCCATTTTCAGTAAATCGTTGTCACCCGTCAGCAGGCGATAGTAGGCGTGAATCAGATCGCCCCGGTCCGCTTCGGCAATCGGTTGCAGGAAATCCTGCCAGTAATCCGGGAAAACCTGCGCCGCGCCGCCCTGATAGAACCATTGCAGGTCTTTGGGACGGCACAAAAAAATACCGCGCAGAATTAACCCCAACACACGCTCGGGATAGGTTTCGGCATACACCAGGCTGAGCGTTGAACCCCAGGAGCCACCAAATAGCGCCCACTTTTCCACCCCCAACCGAGCGCGAATCACCTCCATATCCGCCACCAGGTCCGGTGTGGTGTTATTCTCCAGGCTGGCGTGAGGGGTGGACCGCCCCGAGCCACGCTGGTCGAACAGGATAATGCGATAGAGTTCCGGGTCAAAATAACGCCGGTCATACTTGCCACAGCCGCCACCGGGGCCGCCGTGGACGAACAGCACCGGTATGCCATCCGGATTGCCGGACTCATCCACATAGAGCTCATGGCCACCGGGCACGGGCACCTGGTGGCGTTGATAGGGTTTAATTTCCGGATAAAACGTGAGCATAATGGCCCTTCACGGCTATAGTCAGAGCGGGTTTTATAACCTAGTGTAGTGTAGATGCCTTCTCTGCGCACCTGTCAGTCTACGGACCCTTTTCGTTGAACCACCAGGGAGTTTTTGCCCCATGCCTTCTTCCCCCAAACGCTGCGCGTGGTGCGGCGATGATCCGCTCTACCAGGCTTACCATGACAATGAATGGGGCGTGCCACTGTACGACCGCAACCGATTGTTTGAATTTCTCATCCTGGAAGGCGCTCAGGCCGGACTCTCCTGGATTACCGTACTGCGCAAACGCGAGGCTTACCGTGAGGCGTTCGATGGGTTTATACCGGAGAAAGTCGCCCGCTACACCGAAGCACGCCAGCAAAAGCTGCTGCAAAATCCCGGCATCATCCGCAACCGTTTGAAAGTGGCCAGTGCGGTGCGCAACGCCAAAGCCCTGCTGGCCATGGAAAAGGCCGGCGACGACTTCAGTGAATTTTTGTGGCAATTTACCAGGGGCGCCCCACGGCAGAACCGTTGGCGTCAATTGAGTGACATACCCGCCAGCACAGCGGAGTCCGATGCAATGAGTAAAGCATTAAAGCAGCGCGGTTTTAATTTTGTAGGGTCCACCATCTGCTATGCTTTTATGCAGGCCACGGGCATGGTCAATGATCACGTCGTCGACTGCTTTCGATATAAAGAGTGCGGCCAGAAAATCAATAAAGGTACACGACCTTAAAACGTGCTAATGGTGCCATGCGCGCACGATTCAAAGTCAGGTGATTGCCATCGAATGAATAGCTGTCGGCACTTTTCAGGGCTTCATGGAAACGCTGTTCAACCTCCATGCCCTCTGCACAGGCCATCAGTGTTGACATAATCTGTTTGAAACTAATGCGAGAAGTCGCTTCGTCAAGTTCGTAGACACCTCCAAACCCATTGCAGCCACCGAAGCCATTCACACGGTTTTCATCCGCCTTGAGAATCATATAAGGTTCACGCTTCAAGCTGGGTACAGGGCGCCCGTTCAGTTCCACCAATTTCCAGTATTTTTCAACAAGGCTGTCAGTGGTTTTGGCCAGCGTGTAATGCCCGGCCAGAGCCCCGGTGATGCGCGAACCATCACTGGCCAGCCGGACGAGGTGGTTCTCTCCCACAAACAGCTGCACGGCCTGGTCCCCTTCCAGGGTAATCACCGTGCCTGCTTCACCCCAGGTGAACGCACCTTCCCTTGAGAAAACGGTCTTGTCCTCACCCCGGTATTTCTCGTGCAGCTGGTAGTGGCCATCGCTGTTCAGAACGACAACGGTTTCAATGCCTTCGCAATCCGCACAGGGCAGGACACCCCGGTAGATCCCCGCCCAGTCGAGCGCATTACGGGCATTGTGCGCCGGGTCGGGATTTTCCCTACTCATGCCTTGGCAGCCTGTTATCACCAGGGTAGTAGCGAAAGCGAACAACAGAAAAGCAACGCGAAGGCTCATAAGACTGACCTGTTGGGTAACGAAATTGACGGGCGCCTGCCCGTGCACCACGGGTACCACGGGTACCACGGGTACCAATAGTTTAACAGAATCAGGAAGGTTCACTTTGCGCCACCTTCCCCAGAACGCTCATTCGTGCTTTAATGGTCAACCTGAACATAAGGCATATGGTTCCCGTAACCGCCCGGCGCTCCGGGCTTTGACCATAAACATAAAGGCTGACGCTATGACTTCTATTTCCCGCCGCCAGTTTCTGATGGGCAGCGCCTCCCTGGCCGCTCTTGCCAACCTCAAGGCCTGCGCCATTCACTCGGCGGCCGAACGCACCGGGCTTGCCAGCGCCTACGGCGATGACTTCCTGGTCGGCACCGCCATCAGTAATGACACCCTGGCCAACGACAACCAGCACCTGAAAACCCTGATCGCCCGCGATTTCAACGCCATTACTGCGGAAAACTGCATGAAATCAGCACTGGTACAGCCCCGGCAGGGCCAGTGGGACTGGGGCCTGGCCGACCGCTTCGTAAACTTTGGTACTCAACACGATATGCACATCGTCGGCCATGCGCTGGTGTGGCACTCACAAGTGCCGGATGACTTTTTTGTGCATACCGATGGCAGCCCCATCGACCGGGATGAGTTGATCCAGCGCATGGAGACGCACATTCGCACCCTCATGGGCCGCTATAAAGGCAAGATCCAGACCTGGGATGTGGTGAACGAAGCCATTGACGAAGATAAAGGCTGGCGCAAAAGTGCCTGGTTCAACACCATGGGCAACGCCGATTATGTGGAACATGCCTTCCGGCTGGCCCACGAACTCGACCCTTCCGCCCACTTGATTTATAACGACTACAATATGCACAACCCCGGCAAGCGCGCCTTCCTGGTCGATGTGCTAAAGGATTACAAACGGCGTGGCGTACCTATCCACGGCGTCGGCCTGCAAAGCCATGTCGGCCTCGATTATCCCGATTTGCAGGAATTTGAGGCCAGTATCGAAGCCTACGCGGCCCAAGGGATGCGCATTCACTGCACAGAACTGGAGGTGGATGTGTTGCCGGTGGCCTGGGAGTTTACTGGCGCGGAGATCTCCACCGACTTTGAATATTCCGACCAGCTGAACCCCTACGCCGACGCGCTTCCCACCGATATTCAAGAACGCCTGACGGAACGCTACGTGCAATTATTCCGCCTGTTCCTGAAACATCGCGACAAGATCGACCGCGTCACCTTTTGGGGAACCCACGATGGCGAGTCGTGGAAAAATGACTTTCCGGTACGCGGGCGTACCAACTACCCGCTGCTGTTCGACAGGGAGTTGCAGCCCAAACCCGCTTACTTCGCGTTAATGGCTCTCAAGCGGTAAAAACCGCTCTCCCTGACCAAGCTCTCGCTTCGGCGGGAGCCTTAACCAACCCTGACTTTTCTTCACACTGGCTGTGGTAGGCTATGGAGGTCGAGCATAACGCTACCATTGGCCACCCAACCACCCAATGATTCAACCGCCTCGGCCTTACGTATTAAAAGTTACGTATTAAAACCAGCATCTATACCGGACCACCACTCACCTTACACCGTCGAAGCGAAAGGAGACCTGTCATGGCCGCACTACTAAAACGGCTATCACCACTGCTGACCTGCGCTGCACTCAGTTTTACCGCGGCATCGCCGCTGGCCGCTGACGCCATCACCGTCGATTCCGAGAAAGCCAAGCTTTCCGTCACGACCATCACCGACGGACTCAGCAACCCCTGGGGCATGACCTTTTTACCCAACGGCGATATGCTGGTGACCGAACGTTCCGGTGATATGCGCATTGTCAGCGCCGACGGCACGAAAAGCGCCCCGCTCAAGGGCTTGCCGGAAATCGTCAGCCGTGGCCAGGGTGGCCTGTTAGACGTCAATATCGATCCGGATTTTAGCGAAAACCGGTGGGTCTATTTCAGTTTCTCCGAACCCGGCTCTGGCGGCACCAGTACGGCGGTCGCCCGTGGCAAACTGCTCGCCGAGCACCTCGACGAGCTGCGAGAGGTGGAGGTAATTTTCAGCCAGCAACCCAAAGTGCGCAGTAATGGTCACTTTGGCTCCCGACTGGTGTTCCGCGATGACGGCACCCTGTTCATTACCATGGGCGACCGTCAGCAGGACTTCGAAGACAACTACCCACAAAAACTCGACAGTCACATCGGTTCGGTGGCGCGCATCAATCCGGACGGCAGCGTTCCCGAAGATAATCCGTTTGTGAATCGCGATGGCGCTCTGCCGGAAATCTGGTCCTACGGCCATCGCAACGTCCAAGGTGCTGCGCTGCACCCGGAAACCCGCGAGCTGTGGACGGGTGAACACGGTCCTCAAGGCGGCGATGAGATCAACATCACCCGGGCGGACCACAACTACGGCTGGCCGATCATCACCTACGGCGAACAGTACGGGGGTGGAGAGATCGGAGAAGGCACGGAAAAAGAAGGGATGGAGCAGCCCGTGCATTACTGGGACCCCTCAATTGCCAACGCTGGCATGATTTTCTATACCGGTGATCAATTTCCGCAGTGGAAAGGCAACCTGTTAGTCACCGCCCTTAAATTCCAGCTGGTATCGCGCCTGGAGCTGGAAGGCGAGAAAGTCGTGCATGAAGAGCGGTTGTTTGCCGACAGTATCGGGAAACGGTTGCGAGATATCGAGCAGGGGCCAGACGGCAACCTCTACCTGCTCACCGATGATCGCAACGGTGCTGTTCTGAAAGTTTCTCCGGCCAAATAGCGCACTTTCCACCAGCGCCCAATCTTCGGGAACGTCATTTTAAAATGGCGTTCCCGGGGGTTAGTTTCGGCATCAGGGATCATTCTGGGCATCAGGCAGGTGTGATACAAATTTTCCGTGAGCGTAGACTTTATTAAAGCGCCGCTCGGCCCAGCGGCGGTACAACTGATCCACTAACGGCGCCACCCCACGCCAGCGGAGGGGAGCCAAGTAGCGCCCAAACCGAGTAAAGCTCCAGGCCGCGACATTCGCCTCTACGCCCGTCAGCCACTGCCCCCCCGGCAATCGCAAATGCAGCTGCCGCAACATCGCTTCTCGACGAGCCGGCGATAAGTCCCACTGACGGTGAACATCCAATAACAGCAGGCCTTCCGATTTAAAGCGGGAAAGAAGAGCCATCTCCCGACGACACAAGGCGCTGCGGCCATCATAGTACAGCGTCGCCGTCGTCTCCTTTCGCCCCTCGCGTCCACCGGTTTGTCGTGCCCACACCGGGAATTTTGAATGCCTGTCTCTAAACACGGTCAATACCTCTCTCACTCTTACCCAAATACGGTGAACAGGATCGGCTGGATCAGGCATCTATGCAGTGGATTTCTGCGTATTGACGGGGTATGTTGAACAGCTTTACTGGCACCATCGTTTTTCAGGAGTACCCATGACTCACGGCTACCGGGCCGCCATCGACGACGTCGAGACACGCTTCCATCGACCCGATGCAGAAACACGAGCGGAAACCCACAAGACCGGCGTGCTTCTCACCAACCTCGGCACCCCGGATGCTCCAACGACATCCGCGTTGCGGCGCTACCTGGCGGAATTCTTATCCGACCCCCGCGTCATCGAATTGCCCCGCCTGCTCTGGAAGCTAATTTTGCACGGCATTATCCTGCGTGTGCGGCCCCGTAAATCCGCCGAGGCCTATGCGTCGGTGTGGACCGACGAAGGCTCTCCGCTGTTGCGCATCAGCAAAAGCCAGTGCGACGCCGTGCAGCGGGCCCTGGGTGAGCAAGCGGTGGTCAAGCTCGGCATGCGCTACGGCAACCCTTCCATCGCCAGCGCTCTGCGGGAATTCCAGGCCCTGGGGATTCGCCGTATTGTCGTCCTGCCGCTGTACCCGCAGTACGCCGCCCCGACCACAGGTTCCACCTTCGACGCCCTGGCCGATGAATTAAAATCCTGGCGCTGGGTACCCAGCGTGAGTTTTATCAACGGTTACGTGGACAACCCGCTGTACATCAGCGCGCTCGCCCAAAGCGTGCAAGACCACATCAACGCTCACGGGCAGCCCGACCGGATTCTGTTTTCCTACCATGGCATGCCCAAGCGCTACCTGGACAACGGCGACCCTTACTATTGTTTGTGCCGGAAAACCACCAGATTGGTGCGCGAAAAACTCGGCCTTGATCAAGAGCGCTGCCTGACCACCTTTCAATCCCGTTTCGGCCGGGAAGAATGGCTAAAACCCTACACCGACGACACCCTCAAGCGGTTACCTGGCGAAGGCGCAAAGCATATCGCCATCCTCTCTCCGGCGTTCAGCGCCGACTGCCTGGAAACTCTGGAGGAGCTGGAAGTCGAGAATCGGGCGTATTTTATGGAAGCCGGTGGCGAGACTTATCATTACATTCCAGCCCTGAATGACCGGGACGACCACATTGCGGCGCTGGTGGATGTGCTTCGCGGTGAAATAAAAGCCCCTTCATAGTCGGTACAATCATGAAGGGGCCGGGGGATTAACTCACAGTAAAGTCAAGCGGTGGTCCTCTCAGGGATTGAGGATCTTATCCCTCACCCAGAGACCCGCCTCCTTCAGATTGTCGACACCCCAGCTGTCCAAGCTGCATGTGCCTGTGTTCCATACCGCACCGCTTCTGAAATCATCGGAGTAATTCCAACTGGTCCAGCTAATTTGATATTGATCCATTAAATCAATATACGCCTGGGTACTGACGAAATCATTGGCACCATCCCCAGTATAAGTTTGCGATCCCCACTCAGTGACAAACACCGGCATTCCACCATCGAGTGCCGATTGCAGCTCATCGCGATAAACCTGTCCATGAGATGCCGCATAGAAATGGAAGGTATACATGATGTTGCTGATCGTGACCGGGTTATCAAAAATATCCTGCGCCGAATCACCGTCAGACACCCCCAATGATGCCCAGCCATGCGTACCGACCAGGACCACAGCGTCTGGCGCGTGCTGGCGAATCACTGGAATAATTTGCATCGCGTAGCTCTGAATATCATCCCAACTGACGTTATTGGGCTCATTGGCCACATCGTAAATGATGTTCGTTTGGTGACCATGTGCCTGCACAATGTCAGAAAAGAACTGTTGGGCGTTACTGAGGTTGGCATTGGGGTCGCCCGGGGTGAGCTGATGCCAATCTACCAGTACGTACATCCCACGCTCGGTGACTTCATCAATAATTTGACTGACCTGCGCCGTGTAGCCAGCTGGATCGGTCTCGTAGCCCCCTTCCTGAACATACAGCGATACCCGCAGAATATCGGCCTGCCAATCGTAAGCCAGCGCATCGAGAGAATTGTCGGTAATGCAGTCCCCCCAACCATACCATTGCAGCCCGTGAGTGCTCATACCACGCAGTTGCACCGGATTATTGTGGGTATCACACAGACCGTTACCACACACATGCAACTGGCCGTGCTGTTCAATCGGCGTGTTACCTGGCGACGGACTGCTGGAAGAGGAGCTAGAAGAGCTCGACGAACTGGAGCTGGAAGAACTGGAACCGGACCCATCACAACTGCCCAGAGCCTCCCAGGCTTCCTCCCAGGCCCAGCCACTGCCCGGCGCATAAGGCCCGCCAATAGAGCACCAGCCCCCCACCTCGCAGCGGTAAACAACACCGCCATTAGATACCCAGTCACCGGCCAAGAACGATGCGCCGTCCTGATAGGCGGGAATCGTCGTACAGTCATAGGCGTAGGATTTGACAGCCAGCAACAGGGAGAGCAGGCCACTCCCGGCCATTAACAACACTTGTTTCATAACATCACCTGTTCGGTTAACAATCGCCGAAAACCAGTCCGGCACTGATTCATCAGAAAAATCAGTTTGAAAGGACCTTGTCAGGAATGGTGCACTTTTCTCGCAAAAGTCGGTACTTTTCCGCTCACCTGGTCCATTCTGTTTACTCGTTCACATTAGAGCTTGGTTTGACGAAGGCGGGCACGGAATTGCGATGGCGTCATATTCTTCAGGTAACGAAACCGACGATTGAAGTTGGACAGGTTGTTAAAGCCGCATAAATCACTGATGGCTGAGATGGGCTGATCCGAGTTGATCAGCAGCGAACACGCTTTGCCGATCCGCAATTGATTGACCAGCTCCGTGAAGGTTTGTTCGGTGCGCTGCTTAAAGAAGCGGTGGAAATGGTTAGTGCTCATATTCGCCAGGTCGGCGAGTTCATCGGCCCGCAGGGGCTGACAATAATTTTCGTAGATATAACCCACAACGCGATCGATCCGTTCGCAATAACTGTCACGTTGGGCGGTAAAGGTATACCCGGCGCTGGCCAGCGTTCGAGCATTTTTATCACCCGCCTGCAATGTCAGAATCTGCAACAGCCCAATAAAACGCTCCAGAGGCGAAGCCGTCGCCAGAGCAGCAAAAATGCGTGCCGCTTTCTGAGTGACAGAACGGCTAAACAGGATGCCCCGCTCAGACTCCTGCATCAGCGCTCTCAACCCTTCCAGCTCCGGGGCCTGTGACATCATTGAATGCAACCACGGCGCCGGTAACTGAGCCACATAGGTTTGTACCGACCCACCTGAGTGTACCGGCTGCGAGCACCAACTATGCGGCAGATCTGGCCCTATAAGAGCCATGTCAGCCCCGTCGTACGCCTCAACACTGTCGCCCACGTAGCGGTGACCCTTGCTATTCAGTATCAACGCGATTTCATATTCGGGATGGTGATGCCACTCGAACTCAACTTCATCCGTCTCATACAGCCAGAACCGCCATGAGCAATCCGGCCTCGGTAAAATTTTTTCGAACATGGGCTTCATAGTCGACACCCGACCCGTTGTTTTTCTTCTACCTGACCGCCGCCAGCGCTTACCCCGGAAAGCCTACCAACACGGCCTACGGCTCAACAGTGGCCTTTGGCGTGGATGCTATAAAAGTATCAGTATATGATTGATCCGTATACGTTCAATAGCGGCTGCCCCGACAGTGCTATAATCGCCGCCTTTTAAGAACCGCTCCTTGATATGTCCCGCGAACGCTACGAAAAATTCAAGCAAGTGCTGCGTCAACGTCAGACCGATATGACGTTGCTGACCGATCAGGTCCACAAGGCACAAAATATCTCCGCCATGTTGCGCACCGCCGATGCCGTGGGTATGCCGACTATTCACATGGTGCAACCTCACCGGGGCCGACTCGTTTATCACCATACCGCTGGCGGCAGCGGGCGTTTTACCGGAACCGTGGTTCACCCGGATATTCAAACAGGGATGCAGGCGCTGCGGCAGAAAGGGCTCAAACTCTACGCCGCCCACTGGTCAGACCGCGCCATCCACTACCGCGAAGCGGATTTCACGCAACCGTTTGCGCTGGTGATGGGAGCGGAAAAAGAGGGGCTGAGCGATTACGCAGCCGAACACGCGGATGAGCACCTGACCATTCCCATTATTGGAATGGTGGAAAGCTACAATGTGAGCGTGGCGGCGGCTATTATTTTGCAAGAAGCCATGCACCAGCGAATCCGGGTCGGCCGGTATGATCAATCACTGGATGAAAACAACCCAGAAGTAAAAGACACGCTGTTCCGCTGGATGCACCCGAAAATGGTCCGATACTGTGAGCGATTCAATTTGCCGTTTCCGGAACTGGATGAGGACGGCGACATCATTCCCCCTCAGGACCCGGCCTATCGAAGCCCGCGCTAACCCTCTTATTGCGCCTCGCCCTTTATCGTCAAAACACGGTGCGAAGCATTTCAATCGACAGCGCCATTAACATCAACGCGAACAAACGTTTCAGCCAGGTCACTGGCAAACGGTGCGCCAGACGCGCCCCGAGCGGTGCCGTCAACGCACTGAAACATACGATCGATAACGCCGCCGGCCAGTACACAAACCCCAGCGTATGCGCTGGCAAACCGTCCGTCCCCCAACCATTCAGCATGTAGCCGAGCGCACCGGCCACCGCAATGGGCAGGCCCACCGCCGCGGACGTGCCGATGGCGACCGGCAGGCGCACATTACACCAGGAAAGAAACGGCACGGTCAGAGACCCGCCACCGATGGCCACCAGTGCAGAGAGGCCCCCGATTCCCGATCCTGCCAACACCAGCCCACCGGTGCCCGGCAATTGCCGACTGGGTACCGGCTTGCGATTGACGATCATTTGCAGGGAAACATAAGCCATGAAAACGGAAAAAATAACGGCCAGCGGCTCCGGAGGCAGCGACGCGGCCACAAAAGTCGCCACAAACGTGCCCATCAACACACCAGGGGCCATGCGTGCCACAACGGGCCAGAGCACCGCGCCGTGCCGATGGTGAACGCGCAGGCTCGCCAGCGCTGTGGGCACAATGGCCGCCATGGAGGTCCCAAGCGCGAGATGAACCCGGTGCTCCCCGCCCAGGTCAGCGGCGGTAAACAGCAGCATCAGCACCGGCACCATCAAGCCACCGCCGCCAATGCCGAACAAACCCGCGACAAGCCCGGTTACAGCCCCCAGGGCCAAGAATTGCACTATGTTTACCCAATCCAAACGCTTCGTTCTCCCACCAGCAAACCCAGGCCCCAGGGCCTGTTAATATTATTTGGACAGCCAGCGCTACGAAGACCATATACAGCGTTCTATTTGCCAGAGATCAACAATTTGTCGTTGACGGCTTCGGCCGTCAGCTCCGGTGAGCAGTAGCGCAGAAAGTCGATGGCATACTGGCGCAAAAGGTGGCCGCGCCGAACCGCCAGACTGGTGGTATTCTCCTCGAATAATGCCGAGGCGTCCAACAGGCGCAGGCCCGGCTCACGTTCCGGGTTGAAGGCCATGGACGCGATAATCCCCACGCCTTGCCCCAGTTCGACGTAGGACTTGATCACATCCGCGTCCAGGGCGGACATCGCGATGTCCGGGGTAAGCCCCGCTTCGCTGAAGGCCCTGTCCACTTTGTCCCGCCCCGTAAAGCCTTCGTGGTAAGTGATCACGGGGTACTCTGCGATCGCCTCCAAAGTCAGTGCGGGCAATTCGCTTAACGGGTGTCCCTCGGGGACTATGACACCGTGGTGCCAGCGGTAGTAAGGAAAGGTGACCAGGTCCGACACGTTACTGAGGGCTTCCGTGGCCACACCAATATCCGCCTCCCCCTCTCTAAGCATACGCAAAATCTCACCCGGGCTGCCTTGGTGAAGTCGCAGCTTGACCTTGGGGTACTGTTGCTTGAAAGCGGTGACCACCGGCGGCAGCGAGTAACGTGCCTGGGTATGTGTCGTAGCCAGCGTCAACTGGCCGACATCGCGCCCAGTGTACTGCTCGGAAAGGTTCCGAATATTCTCTGCCTCAAGCAACAAGCGCTCAACCACCTTCACCAGTTCCTTACCCGGCTCGGTCAACCCCAGCAAGCGCTTGCCCTTGCGGACATAGAGCTCCAGCCCCAGCTCCTCTTCGAGGTCGCGAATGTGCTTGGACACCCCGGACTGGGAGGTGTACAGGTTGGCAGCCACATCGGTGAGATTAAAGTTTCGACGTACGGTTTCCCGAACGATTCTCAGTTGTTGGAAGTTCATAACGGCTTTTCCTGCACAGAGGGCGTTTGCTCGAACAGCCGCAGTCGGGTCGGTTTGAGCCGGACGTCCTGGCCCTCCCGCAACGCAAGCTCTTCGGCTCGCTGGCGCGGCAGTTCCACTTCATAGTAACGCCCCTTCGCCCCCTTCTGGCCATCGAGTTCAATACGGGACTGACTACCCAGGGACAAAATTCGACTGACACGCGCCGGGATACCGGTCAGATCGAATGGGTCCGTCGCAATCTCCAACTCGTGCGGACGGGCAAAGGCATATACCTGAGCGCCTGCGGGAATATCTCCCGGTTCACCATGGTGTACCCGATCCTCGCCAATGTACACGTGCTGATCTTCGAGGCGTCCGTGAAATAAATTCACTGATCCCAAAAAGCCATAAACAAACGGCGTTTGGGGATTATTATAGACTTCCTCTGGAGATCCCACCTGCTCTACCCGTCCCTCATTCATCAGCACAACTTTATCGGCTACTTCCAAAGCCTCTTCCTGGTCATGAGTCACGAATATCGAGGTGATATGCAGTTCATCGTGCAAGCGCCTCAACCAGCGTCGCAACTCCTTGCGCACCTTGGCATCCAGGGCTCCAAAAGGTTCATCCAGCAACAACACCCGCGGTTCTACCGCCAAGGCACGGGCCAGGGCAATACGCTGCCTTTGACCACCGGACAGTTGTGAGGGAAACCGGTCGGCCAGCCAGTCGAGCTGTACCAGCTCCAAAAGCTGATGCACCTTTTTCTTAATCTGGTCCTTGGAAAGCCGCTCGGACTTGGGCTTCATGCGCATACCAAACGCCACATTATCGAATACCGTCATGTGCTTGAACAACGCATAGTGCTGGAAGACAAAACCGACCTGCCGCTCACGCACGTGAGCACCAGAGGCATCCTCCCCCTCCAGCACCACAGTACCCGAGTCGGACTGCTCCAGGCCAGCGATGATGCGCAGCAGTGTGGTTTTCCCGCAGCCGGAAGGCCCCAGCAGTGCCACCAGCTCTCCAGGGGGGAAATCCAGGGAGACATTATTCAGAGCAACAAAGTTGCCAAACCGTTTTTGAATACCGTTTACTTGAATACTCATAACCTTTTACCTTGATCCGTTATCGCCGCGAGTGTTCCGCGCGCTTCTCTACCCATGTTTTCAGTGTCAGCGTCACCAGAGCCAGCAGCGCCAACAAAGACGCCACAGCAAAAGCCGCCGCAAAATTGTATTCGTTGTACAGAATTTCCACATGCAATGGCATGGTGTTGGTAACCCCGCGAATATGGCCCGACACCACCGAAACCGCGCCAAACTCACCCATGGCTCGTGCATTACAGAGAATGACACCGTACAGCAGCCCCCACTTGATATTCGGCAAAGTGACGTGCCAGAACGTACGCCAACCATTGGCTCCCAGCACAACGGCGGCCTCTTCTTCCTCCTTGCCCTGCGCCTGCATTAACGGGATCAGCTCCCTCGCAACAAACGGGAACGTCACAAATACCGTGGCCAACACAATTCCCGGAACGGCGAACACGATCTTTATGTCATGCTCAATCAACCAGGGGCCCAACCAGCCGTGAGCGCCAAAAAGCAGTATGTAAATCAGGCCAGCAATCACCGGGGAGACCGAGAACGGCAAATCGATCAAGGTAATCAACAAGTGTTTCCCCGGGAACTCGAATTTGGCAATCGCCCAGGCGGCAGCCACCCCGAAGACAAGATTCAGAGGCACCGAGATGGCAGCGACCAACAAAGTTAACCTAACCGCCGCTAATGCATCGGGCTCGCGCAATGCTTCCCAGTAAACCTCGACACCACGCCGCAATGCTTCAACAAATACGGCAATCAACGGTAAGAGCAAAAAGATACCGAAGAATGCCAACGAAACCACAATGATGGTCAAACGCAGGCCCGGGTGCTCCCGTGTGGCCAGATTGCTTTCATAACGGTTGCCCTTAACGGCCGTCTTGGGTAAACGAGAACTGATGCTTTCTCCCGACATTACGCCGCCCTCCCGGTTCTTCTGGCCGCCCAGGCCTGTAATCCATTGATAATCAGCAACAGGATGAAAGAGACGATTAACATCACGGCGGCAATGGCCGTGGCACCGGCGTAATCGTACTGCTCCAGCTTAGTGATAATAATCAGCGGTGTGATTTCCGACACCATCGGAATATTGCCGGCGATAAAAATCACTGACCCATACTCTCCAACCGCCCGGGCAAATGCCAGTGCGAACCCGGTCAGGATGGCCGGCAACAATACTGGGAAGATGATTCGGCGAAACGTGTGCCAGCGCGATGCGCCCAGGCTCGCTGCGGCTTCTTCGAGTTCGGTATCGAGGTCTTCCAGTATGGGCTGGACGGTGCGTACGATAAACGGCAGTCCGATAAACACCAGGGCAATCAGAATCCCCGGCGGCGCAAATGCCACCTTGAAGCCGAAGACACCTTCGATGTACTGGCCCAGCCACCCATTGGGGGCATAAATCGCCGTGAGCGCAATGCCCGCTACGGCGGTTGGCAAAGCGAACGGTAAGTCGATCAATGCGTCCACCAGCTTCTTCCCGGGAAAAGAGTAACGCACCAGCATCCACGCCAGCCCCACACCAAACACCGAATTAATCGATGCCGCCAGCAGCGAGGCACCGAACGAGAGCTTGTAGGTTTCCACAACACGCGGTGCGGACACCGTGCTCCAGAAATCTGCCCATGACATCTCTGCGGTTTTGAAAAATACGGCCGACAGAGGCAGCAGCACGATAATTGACAAATACACCAGCGTGTAACCCAAAGACAATCCAAACCCGGGCAACACGCTAAACGAACGTGTTTTCAAACGAGCCATTAGCGATTCACCATAATCTGATCAAACAGCGCACCATCGACAAAGTGTTTCTCCCGTACCTTCGCCCATCCTCCGAGCGACTCGACGGAGAAAATATCAATGGCGGGATACTGAGATTGATAGCGCTTGAGCACGGCCTCGGAGCGCGGCCGGAAATTGTGCCGAGCAATGATTTCCTGACCGGTTTCACTGAACAGGAAATTCAGGTAACCCTCCGCCTCCTTAGTAGTACCGCGCTTTTCGGTCACAGAGCGGATAACAGCTACCGGAGCAGATGCGTCAATAGAGCGCGAGGGGTAAACCACATCGAACTGATCAGCGCCCAACTCCTTTGCGATCAGGATCGCTTCATTTTCAAAAGTCACTAGAACGTCACCAATGGCACGCTGGGTGAAAGAGGTCGTCGCCCCCCGGCCACCACCATCCAGGACTGGTACATTGGCGAAAAGGCGTGTGACAAAATCCTGTGCAGCTTCTTCCGAGCCCTGCTGGTTCAGGGCATAGCCCCAGGCTGCAAGATAGGTGTAGCGACCATTACCGGAGGTTTTCGGGTTGGGCACAATCACCGCCACCTCTGGGTTCACCAGGTCATCCCAGTCTTGAATGTTCTTCGGGTTACCCTTGCGCACCAGAAAAACCGAGGTGGTGGTGTAGGGAGTCGCGTTGTGCGGATACTGTGAACGCCAGCCCTTCGCTACCAGCCCACGCTCCGCCAGCATGTCAATGTCCGGGGCCTGATTCATGGTAATGACATCACCTTCCAGACCGGAGGCCACAGACAGTGCCTGTTTACTGGAACCGCCATGAGACTGATTGACTTTAATTGCCTCGCCTTCGCTCTCGCGCCAAAATGCCTCGAACTCCGGGTTGATATCCTTATACAGCTCACGGGAGACGTCGTACGACACATTCAGCAGCGTCGTATCCGCCAGCGCTGTTGCCGAAAGAGCAGCAAACGCCAGAACCCCTATGGCTTTTCGCAATAACTTAATAACAAAAAGGAATAGCATAACCATCTCTCCATAACTGATTGATAGGCGCAGTCTAGAGAGGTGACGCATTAAGCAGAAATAATTATTTATTGCTAACTTATGCAGAATGTTGCAAAGCCAACAGTGACATGCCCGGACCAGCGCCAGGAAGTACCTGAAAAAAAACGGCTGCGGGCCTGAGGCTCCGCAGCCGGAAGTCATGCCATTAATCTCATCAGAGGCCTGCTAAAAATAGTACCTCAACCCCCCAGACAGACCGCTGGTGGTTTCGCCCAAGGCTCCGGGCGCTGTCGCCGTACGGGCTTGTGTCCAAGGAGTCAGCGCCGCGTTATCGTCATTAGCGACTGAGGCATAGTTAAGATAGAAACGCAGGTTACGATGCAACCGGTGTTCGACTCCCACCGCCAGAAGCTCCGAATTCGCGTCGACCACGTCTACATCACGGACTAGATAGTATGCTTTCAGACGGGTTTTCGTTGTTAACGACCAATCAAAACCAGCTCCGATTACCTCGCTATCCAGTGTGTCATTCACGTGGTCCAGGTGCTGCCAGAAGCCAACTACCCGGACCGCATCGTTAATGCGGTAGGAGCCAGCAAGCCGCAAACCATCACGCTCACCACGCTCGGTATCCTCACCATGGGTTTCGTAAGCCAGTGCCAGATCCCAGGCCTCATCGGTATAGATTACCGAAGCACTGAGTGCGTCGGCATCGGCACCTTCTGGATTCACATTTTGCTCACTCACGGAGTACGATACCGCGCCCACCAGACCACGGTAACCCGGTGTTTGATAGGCGATGGTATTTGGCAACCGCTCATCAACCCGTGCGTCCCCGACCCGGGTCACGTTGCGAATATCACCTACCTGGTTTCCAAAAAGATTAGCCGGATTACGCGCCTGCTTGAAGGGAGAATCGAAACGACCAATTTGCACAGAACCAAACTGGCCTCTCAGTCCAACAAAGGTATCGCGCGTAGAGAATGTCTCCCCATTGCTGTTGTTGAAATCAACCTGCTGCTCAATCTGATAATACGCTGTTATTCCTTCAAACTGAGTTTCCCCACGAAATCCGATGTTGGAAGCGTTGCTGGATATATTAAGCTCGGAGTACTCCGCTCCATTGTCCAGAAAGTCCAGGGAGACATGCGCCTGACCGTAGATCGTGTTCTCAGCAAAGACTGCCTGAGTTGATAAGAAAGACAACAAAGGAACAGCAACCCCAATTGCCGCTACCTTAATCGGTAAACGTTTCGCTTCACCAACAAATGATTTTTTAATACTCACCTAACCGTTCTCCTGAAAATTGTGAATCTGACAAGAGCGAAATTTAACAATCAGCCCTAGCCAGGAGAACAAAGAAATTATGATTTGCTTTTTATATATTTTCTAAAATTCGTTATTTTTTTGAAAGCTCCTTTATTAGGATTTAGGGAACTTTATGCTGATCATCGCTGCGGAGTATTGAAGGGGAGGGGAACTACAAGCTGTGCTAACCAACGCAAGCAACTGGCACATCGGCACCACACCACTGGGCATACTGTGCAGATGTAAATATAGCTTCACTAAGCGTAGAGCAAACGATAGTCGTGCAAACGGGCAAACCCTTCGGTCCCCGAGAACGCCAGTCGGGAATACAGGTTACCCTGCTCCTCCGGTATCTGATGACCGAGGCTGCCAATAAACTGCTCTACCAGCTCTTTAATCAGAGGCCAAGGACCGTGGCCAGAGTCAACGTTGATGTGTCCCACTTTGCCCGCATTGTGGAAATTCAATCCCCAGCGGCGCGCCCAGGCGTAGGCGTGAGGTAATTTCATCCAGGGATCATTTTCACTGGCAATCACCGTTCCAGGAACGCCCAGGGCACTGTCGGGCAAATATCGTGCAATGCTCGCCTCCAACTCGCGGTTTGCACTGCGGACACCGAACAAACCAAACCGCTCGGGGTCTGCGGGAGCGACCAGGAACGCTCCGGCCACGCGCTGGCGACGATTCCTGATCGCCAGCGTTGATACCAGCGAACCAAAGCTGTGAGCGACGAGAATGACCGGATTTTCGCTTTCATCAATAGCCCGAACCACCTGTGTGGTCCAGTGGTAAAGCGTCGGGTTGTGCCAGTCGACTCTCGACACACGCCGTGCGCCTGGCAGCTCCTCCTGCAACCAGCTCTGCCAGTGTTCCGGTTCACTGCCGCGGAAACCCGGAACTACTATCACATCATAAGGCATGGTTAACTCTTCCTCTCAGGTTTTCTATTTGCGCTATGCTGGCGAAAAACGCGCCAGGTCAACTTCCGTAGACTTGACCACGCCCTTGAATTGATTGCGGGCGTTAATGGCTTTAATTGTCATACTGCGCTTCCTGCCAATTCGTTGATGTTGGGTGACCCATCCCTGGGTGGAAAACATTACCGTCCTGTTATTGAACCGTGTAAATTTCGTCGAAAACACCACCGTCATTAAAATGAGTTTTCTGTGCGTTTTGCCAACCACCGAACACTTCATCCACAGTAAAGCGTTTGACATCCGGAAAGCGCTTTACATCATCCTCGTCAGCCAGCGCGGGCAGCACCGGACGATAATAGTGCTTGGCGGCCAGCCTCTGACCCACCGGAGAGTACAGGTAAGCCAAGTAGGCGTCGGCCACTTTGGTTACGCCATGCTTTTCGGCAATACCATCCACCAATGTGACGGGAGGCTCAGCCAGAATGGAAATAGAGGGAACCACAATTTCGAATTTCTCAGGCCCCAGTTCGTTAACCGCAAGGAACGCTTCGTTTTCCCACGCCAGCAGCACATCCCCGATACCGCGCTGAACAAAAGTGTTGGTAGAACCCCGGGCACCGGAGTCCAGGACCGGCACGTTCTTGTAAATTTTGGTCACAAAATCACGAGCGGCGTTTTCATCGCCATCACTTTCTTCAAGCGCGTATCCCCAGGCTGCCAGATAGTTCCAGCGAGCACCTCCGGAGGTTTTCGGGTTTGGGGTAATCACCTCGACACCAGAGCGGGCAATATCATCCCAGTCTTCGATATTCTTGGGGTTGCCTTTGCGCACCAAAAACACAATAGTCGAGGTGTAGGGAGCGCTGTTGTTCGGCAGGCGGGATTGCCAGTCTCCCGGAATATGGCCGGTACGCTCACCAATGGCAGAAATATCGTAGGCCAGCGCCAGCGTAACCACATCCGCCTCCAGGCCATCGATCACAGCTCGAGCCTGTTTCCCCGCACCACCATGGGACTGTTTTATCGTCACGTTTTGCCCGGTGTTTTCTTTCCAGTAACGGGCGAACTCCGGGTTGTACTCTTTGTAAAGCTCCCGCGTTGGGTCATAGGAGACATTGAGCAGTTCCACGGAGGATTGCGCCACCGCACCACCGGAAGACAGGGATGCGGCAAGGCCCAAAGCACCCAGCGCGAAGATCTTCTTAATCATGTAATCACTCCTTACAAGTAAAGCGAAATAGTCGTTTTGTATTACGTCGTTGTCGTGGGTCGGAAACAGCAGACCTTTCCCGCAGGAAATGGCTTCTGATCCAGCCATGGCGATCACTCTAACAATGCCTGCGAACGCAACGAACGAATAAATTATGCTTTGCTTATGAGGCGGTGATGCATAAGCACATAACCAGCCGAAGCACCGGGGCGGCTGCGGCGAAGCACTTTAATGCAAAGGGTAGCGGAAATGCAGGGCTGGCAAGCGAAGCGCCACCTACCGTTGATAGGTTGCGATGAGGAAGTGAGATCAAAGGCCGGGGGCGGTAGGTGGCGGTGGGGGCTACCCTGTGTAGACTCTCGGAGGCATGGATGCCGACGTGAAGCCCCCAAGGATGGGTTTACGGCGGGTCTACACAGGGTAGCCCCCACCGCTACTGTACTTTCCGTATAACTATTACAGACCTGGCTTATTTCTTAGCGCGCTTCCGCTCATTCTCCGTCAACAGCTTCTTGCGCAAACGGATGCTCTCCGGCGTCACCTCCACCAGCTCATCATCCTCAATAAACTCCAGCGCCTGCTCCAGCGTATGACGCACCGGCGGCGTCAAAGTCAGCGCCTCATCCGTACCCGCCGCACGCACGTTGGTCAATTGCTTCGCCTTGGTCGGATTTACCACCAGATCATTATTGCGCGAGTGCAGACCAATAATCTGACCTTCATACACATCCACACCGTGACCGAGGAACAAGCGACCGCGATCCTGCAATGCGTACAGCGCGTAAGCCAGCGTCTTACCTTTCACCATGGACACCAGAACACCGTTGGGGCGCTTGGCCATCTCACCAGTTTTCACCGGGCCGTAATGGTCAAAAATACTGGTCATAATGCCCGAGCCTGACGTCAGCGTCAGGAACATACCACGGAAACCGATCAGGCCGCGGGAGGGCACCATGAATTCCAGTTTTACACGACCCTTGCCGTCCGGCTCCATGTTCGTCATTTCCGCGCGGCGCAGCCCCAGCTCTTCCATCACCGAACCCTGGTGCTGCTCTTCGACGTCAATCACCACGATTTCATAAGGCTCATGGATTTCACCATCCACCTCTTTCTGGATAACTTCGGGACGGGAAACACCCAGCTCGAAACCTTCGCGGCGCATGTTTTCAATCAATACGGACAAATGCAGCTCACCGCGACCGGACACCACGAATTTGTCCGGGCTGTCGCCCTGACGCACGCGCAGGGCCACGTTGTGGATCAGCTCCTGCTCCAGACGCTCCCGGATATTCCGCGAGGTGACGAACTTGCCTTCTTTGCCCGCGAACGGCGAATCGTTCACTTGGAAGGTCATGCTAACCGTGGGTTCGTCTACTGTCAGTGCGGGCAGGGCTTCAACGTGGTCCGGGTTACACAGGGTGTCGGAAATATCCAGACCATCAATGCCGGTGATACACACGATATCCCCCGCGGTCGCCTTATCCGTATCCACCCGCTCAAGGCCGTGATAGCCCATCACCTGCAACACTTTCGCTTTGCGAGTGCCGCCGTCGGCCTTGGCCACCACCACTTGCTGATTGGGCGACAGGCTGCCACGGGTAATTCGGCCCACACCGATAACGCCCACATAGCTGTTGTAATCCAGGGCGGATATCTGCATCTGGAAGGGCGCGTCCACATCGACAGCCGGCGCCTTGACGTTGTCCACAATCATCTGGAACAACGGCGTCATGTCCTCGGCCATCTCTTCCGGGTCCATGCCCGCAATGCCGTTCAACGCTGAGGCGTAAATAATGGGGAAGTCCAACTGCTCGTCGGTAGCACCGAGGGTATCAAACAAATCAAACACCTGATCGACCACCCAGTCCGGGCGTGCGCCGGGGCGATCCACTTTGTTGATCACCACGATCGGGTTCAGGCCTTTTTCGAACGCCTTGCTGGTCACAAAACGGGTTTGCGGCATGGGGCCATCTACGGCATCCACCAGCAGCAGTACCGAGTCCACCATGGACAGCACCCGCTCAACCTCACCACCGAAGTCGGCGTGTCCGGGGGTATCCACGATATTGATGCGGTAGTCGTTCCAGCGAATGGCGGTGTTTTTAGCGAGGATCGTAATCCCGCGCTCGCGCTCCTGGTCATTGGAGTCCATGATGCGCTCGGCACCCTCGCTACGTCGGTCCAAAGTTCCGGACTGCGACAGCAGTTTGTCCACCAAGGTGGTTTTACCGTGGTCAACGTGGGCGATGATGGCAATATTGCGCAAATTCTGAATAGCGGGGGAATCGGTCATGGACACTCTCGGGAGGTGGTCGCTGGGAAAAGGGCGGCATTATACCTGTCCCACGGCGACACAGAAATGACCGAAGTGTAAAAAATGCGCGATTTTTACGGAAAACTGGCCTATAAACCAAACATCCCGCGCCCTTCTTCGCCAGGAGCGATGAACTGCGTTCCGTCTTTGGCATATTGGAAGAGCTGGATATCGGGCGCGTCCGTCGCGGTAAAGCAGTTGATAAAGGTATCCCGAGCCACGCCGCTGCGGGCGCTGTTGGTGTAAATATCGGCTTCCATAAACACCTTGAACTGCTCACTGGCACGATCCAGCCGGCTGGAGAAACGATCCACCCGCAGGTTACTCAACCGATCACCAAACGCCTCCTCCGCCCGGGCGGTGCACGCCAGCTCCGCATCGGTGAGCGTAATATGCCGATAGCGCGGCTCACCGGCAGCGGCGTGATCGCTCCAGAAATCCAACGGAAACCCGCTGAAGTGCAGGGTGGTCCCTACCGACAGGCAGATCAGTATCACAGCTAGCAGCAATACGCTCCACTTCTGACCCGTGGATGCATCTTGAGACATGGCGGGCTCCTTACTTGGGCAGGCCAATTATTCGGGTCGGTAAACACTCACGTTCGCGTGCCCGGCGTCACTCAAGTGGGCCGCGTGGAGCTGGCTCATCACCCCTTTTTCACAATAGAGCAGATAATGCTGCTGCGGGTCCAAACGCGCAAATTCGGTGTTGAGCTTGAAAAACGGTATTTGTAGCAGATTCCCAGCGGCCAGCGCCAGTGGTTTCAAGGCCGACTCATCGGGATGGCGGATATCAATCACCACCGCCTTGTCCGGCACGCGGGTTTCAATGTTGACGTCAATCATCGCTTCGGACGAATCCGCCAAATGATCCACCGGCGTCACCACTCTCTGGGCCAGCGCCTGCTCGAGCACCTCGAAATCGAAGTTGGCCTCCACGTGTTCCACTTTATCCAGTTTCGCCGCCGTTGTGGGGCGCACCGAAATAACACCACAGTACTCCGGCACATTGGCGGAATAGGTCTCGGTGCCGATGCGGCGGGAGAGATCGATAATATCGCGCTTGTCCATCGTAATGAGCGGGCGCAGAACCAGCGCGTCTGTCACCCGGTCAATTGCGCTGAGATTGGGCAGGGTCTGGCTGGACACCTGGGCTACGCTCTCACCGGTCACCAGCGCCTGCAAACCCAGCTCCTCCGAAACCCGTGTCGCCGCTCGCAGCATCATGCGCTTTAGGATCACCCCCATGTAGGCGTTATCCACTTTTTCCAGAATCTCTGCCACCACCCCTTCAAACGGGACAGACACAAACTTCACATAGTGGGAGCCGCCGTACTTCTGCCACAGATAGTAGGAGATTTCCTTTACGGCGACTTCATGCGCATGACCGCCAAGATTGAAAAAGCAAAAATGGGTACGCATACCCCGCTTCATGGTCATGTAGCTGGCTACCACGGAATCGAACCCACCGGAAACCAGCGAGAGGACCGCATCCTTCTGGGCACCCAGCGGATACCCGCCCAGGCCCGCATTCTGGTTGGCGACCACGTACAGCGTATCCCGGCGAATCTCCAGGCGAACCGTGATATCCGGATCACGCAGCCGCACGCCCGATGCCTGAGAATATTTTAGAAGGCCACCGCCGACATACCGCTCGACATCGGTTGAACTGAAGTCGTGTTGCCCGCTGCGCTTAACCCGCACACAAAAGGTGTTGTCTTTCAGCGCCGCTTCCCAGTGTCGCCGGGTGAGCGCGAGAATATCGTCGAAATCGCCGAGCGGATAGGCGTGCACCAGGGAGAACGAGTCGACTCCGGGGGTACGACCAAGAACATCCGCTACCTGAAGCGTCAGTTGCTCATCAGCCCCGGGTGCTTCGATTTCTATTTTTTCCCAGTCGCGCTTGATCCGTATGTCCTCGGACAGCGGGGCCAGCAGCCGACGCAGGTTATCGCGCAGCTGCCGGATAAAGCGTTTGCGCACCGGCGGGCTCTTGATGATGATTTCGGGAAAGACCTTGACGATAAAATGCATGAACGCCTACTGTATGGCCGATATGGCTTGCAAAAGGGCGGCTATTATAAGGGAAGGCCCGCGCGTAAACAAAAAGCAGGATGCACCAAAGAAGAGCACACCCACCCCAAAACGCACCAAAGATGAGCAGAAAAAAGGCCAAAATGGTGCGCGCCGCTCAAAAAGCGGGCGGGGAGGCGCCAGTGCACGGTATGGCACACATCTTGCCCTGTTATTGCCCACACGCGCTGATCCCTCAAGTGATCCAACGGTGGCCCTCAGCGCAAAAACACGGTTTAATGCACAGGTTTTCTTATCCGTAGCCGGAAAGGCTATTCTCAATTGGAGGCATTCAATGTCTAAAAAAACCCTGGAACTGATCAAAGAAAACGAAGCTCGCTGGGTCGACATGCGCTTTACCGACACTCGTGGTAAGGAACAGCACGTTACCATCCCGGCTGGCGATATCGACGACGATTTCTTTGAAGACGGCAAGATGTTCGATGGCTCTTCCATCAACGGTTGGAAGGGCATTCAGGAATCCGACATGATCCTGATGCCGGACGACGAAACCGCCGTTCTGGACCCGTTTGCCGACAGCCCGACCATCATCGTGCGCTGTAACATTGTCGAGCCTTCCACCATGCAAGGCTACGACCGCGACCCGCGCTCCATCGGCCTGCGCGCCGAGGAATACCTGAAATCCACCGGTCTGGGCGATACCGCTCTGTTCGGTCCGGAACCCGAATTCTTCGTGTTCGACAGCGTTCAGTGGGCCTCCACCATGGGTGGCGCTTTCTACAAGATTAACTCTGAAGAAGCCGCCTGGTCTTCCGGTGACGCTTTTGATGGCAGCAACACCGGTCACCGTCCGGGTGTTAAAGGCGGTTACTTCCCTGTCCCTCCCGTCGATTCCCTGAACGACTTGCGTGGCGCCATGTGTGACGCCATGGAAGCGATGGGCTTGGTTATTGAAGTGCATCACCACGAAGTGGCGACAGCCGGTCAGTGTGAAATCGGCGTTGGCGCCAACACCCTGGTGAAAAAAGCCGACGAAGTGCAGATCCTGAAGTACTGCGTACACAACGTGGCGCACGCCTTCGGCCAGACCGCCACCTTCATGCCCAAGCCGCTGATCGGTGATAATGGCTCTGGTATGCACGTGCACCAGTCGTTCTCCAAAGACGGCAAGAACCAGTTCGCTGGCGACGGCTATGCCGGCATGAGCGAAACCGCTCTGTACTACATCGGCGGTATCATCAAGCACGCTCGCGCGCTGAACGCCTTCTGTAACGCCTCTACCAACTCCTACAAGCGTCTGGTACCCGGCTTTGAAGCTCCGGTCATGCTGGCTTACTCCGCCCGCAACCGTTCGGCCTCCATCCGGATTCCGTACGTGACCAGCGACAAGGCCCGTCGTATCGAGACCCGCTTCCCCGACCCGACGGCCAACCCCTACCTGGCCTTTGCTTCTCTGCTGATGGCTGGCCTGGACGGCGTACAAAACAAAATTCACCCCGGCGACGCCGCGGACAAGAACCTGTACGACCTGCCGCCGGAAGAAGGCAAGTCCATCCCGACTGTTGCCTCCAGCCTCGAACAGGCACTGGAAGCACTGGACGCGGACCGCGACTTCCTGAAGGCGGGCGGTGTGTTCAGCGACGACTTCATCGACTCCTACATCGACCTCAAGCGCGAGGAGATCGAGCGTCTGAACATGACTCCGCACCCGGTTGAGTTCGAGCTGTACTACAGTGCGTAACTACAACGCATAACTACGGCACGTAAACCTCGTGCACCATTGCCACCGGCAACGGTGGTGACCAAAAGCCCGTTCAATGCGTTGAACGGGCTTTTGTGTTTCAGGGTCAAAGGTTTATGATAACTCTACTCATGAAACCTGCGGGCGCCCTATCATGCGAACTTTGCTGCCTTTGCTTCTTCTGTGCCTGATCAGCCTGCCTTCGCTCGCGCAGCCTGTCTACAAAAGCGTGGATGAGCATGGCCGCGTCACCTATTCCGACAAGCCGCCCCGCGAAGGGCGAGGAGAAGCGGCGCAACTGCCCCCCGTCAACACCGTTCCCGCCGAGGAGCGTCGCGCCCCGGCAGAGACTGAACAGTCGCCCGAGGAGGCACGCATTGAATACCGTGTACAACTTGTCAGCCCTGCACCGGAGAGCAGTGTGCCGCCCGGTCAACGCAACCTCCCCATATCGGTGCAAACCGATCCGCCTCTCGCCCCAGGTCATGTGATTGCTTATTACATGGACGACGAATTATTGGCCGAAACCAGCGAACGCCAGTTTGTTGTGCAGGAAATTTTTCGTGGCACGCATCAAATTGTCGCGGATGTTATCGACGCTGAAGGCCAGGTACTTGGCAGTTCAGAGACCATCTCCGTACATGTTCACCGCCCCAGTCTTCTGAATCCGAACCGTCGCTAACGCACCGCTTCAACGCACTCTCTGCGAAGCCTGACGCCATAAGCACCAAAATGGTGCGAAACTCATATTTCTCGCCTACACTCCTCCGGTGGAACGCCCAAAAATGGGCACTGCACGCACCAGCTAGTTGGATTGCTTTTTGCATACACCACCCAACACCGGCGCCTTTAAAACACGGCTCCGGTTTGCCGACACCAGGAGTCATACCGAGTGAACACCGGAGATTTGCACAAACCGCTGCTCGATAGCCTCAGCACCGCCATCATTCTGGTGGACGACGAACTGCGTCTGCGCCACATGAACCCTTCCGCCGAAGCCCTGCTGGCCGTCAGTTGCGAACGTACACTGGGAGAGCCGATCACCCAATTTTTTTATGAATCCGCCGAAACCCCCAAACAGCTGCTGGCGGCCGCCGATCAATCCAACCATTACACAAAACGCCACGCCGAATGGCAGCTGCTAGGCGGCGGGCAGATTACCGTAGACTATACCGTGACCCCGCTGGGCGAAGATCCCGGGCTGGTGATTGAGGTACAGCCCATTGATCGGCTGCTGCGTATCAGCCGCGAGGAAATGCTGACGTCTTCCCAGGAAACCACTCGGAATCTGGTGCGTGGCATGGCCCACGAGATTAAAAACCCCTTGGGCGGTATCCGTGGCGCGGCCCAACTGCTCGCCCGCGAACTGCCCGGCAGCGATTTGCTGGAATACACCGGTGTGATTATTGATGAGGCCGACCGCCTGCGTAACCTGGTTGATCGCATGCTCGGTCCGAACCAGCTCCCACAGCGTCAAACGCTCAACGTTCATGAAGTGCTTGAGCGGGTGGCCACCATTATCAAAGCCGAGAGCAATGGCAGTATCCGGTTGCTCCGAGATTACGACCCCAGCATTCCCGATCTGGAAGCCGACAAGGAACAGTTAATTCAGGCCGTCCTCAACATCGTCCGCAACGCCATGCAGGCCTTACAGGAGCACGGCGTCCCCTCACCCGAAATACGGTTGGTCACACGCATCCAGCGGCGTTACACCATTGGCCGCCACCATCATCCATTAGTGTGCCGGCTCGATATTGTCGACAACGGGCCCGGCATTCCCGAGGACATCGTCAAGAATATTTTCTACCCCATGATCTCCGGTCGCGCCGAGGGCACCGGTCTGGGGCTGACCATCTCCCAGCACCTGATTCACCAACATCAGGGGCTGATCGAATGTCACAGTGAGCCGGGCGAAACCCGCTTTTCACTCTATCTACCAATGGAAGCTCAACATGCAGAAGTCTAACCGAGTCTGGATTATCGACGACGACCGATCCATCCGCTGGGTGCTGGAAAAGGCCCTGCAGGGAGCCGGTATCGAACCACGCGCCTTTGACTCCGGCGACAGCGCCATCAGCCAGTTGGGCCGCGATGTACCCGATGCCATTATCAGTGATATTCGCATGCCCGGTATCGATGGGCTGGCGCTGCTCAAAGATCTGCACGCCCAGCACCCGGACATTCCTATTATCATCATGACCGCCCATTCCGACCTCGACAGCGCCGTGGCGGCCTACCAGGGCGGTGCTTTTGAATATTTACCCAAACCCTTCGATGTTGACGAAGCCGTCGCGGTTACCCAGCGCGCCCTGGCTCACGCCCAGGAGCAGAAATCCGAGGGCAGTGGCGCGGAAGCGGTTGAGGTCAACACTGAAATTATCGGCGAAGCCCCGGCGATGCAAGAAGTCTTTCGAGCCATTGGGCGGTTGTCGCAATCGAACATTACGGTATTGATCAACGGTCAATCCGGTACCGGTAAAGAGCTGGTCGCACACGCACTGCATCGCCACAGCCCGCGCCGCGATGAACCGTTCATTGCGCTGAATATGGCGGCCATTCCCAAAGACCTGATGGAGTCCGAACTGTTCGGTCATGAAAAAGGGGCGTTTACCGGCGCGGCGGCACAACGTCAGGGCCGTTTCGAGCAAGCCAACGGCGGCACACTGTTTCTGGACGAAATTGGTGATATGCCCGCCGAAACACAGACTCGCCTGCTGCGAGTTCTGGCCGACGGTGAGTTTTACCGCGTGGGAGGACACACACCCGTAAAAGTGGACGTCCGTATTATTGCCGCCACGCACCAAAACCTGGAAACCCTCGTGGCCGATGGCCGTTTTCGCGAAGACCTGTTTCACCGCCTCAATGTAATCCGCATCCACATTCCCAAACTGGCCGACCGACGCGAAGACATTCCCAAACTGGCTCGCTTTTTTCTGCAAAAGGCTGCCAGCGAACTGGACGTGGACACCAAAACCCTGCTGCCGGAAACTGAAGAATTCTTTTGTTCTCTCGCCTGGCCAGGTAACGTGCGGCAGCTGGAAAACACCTGCCGGTGGATCACCGTGATGGCGTCGGGCCGCGAGGTCCACGTGGAGGATCTTCCGCCGGAGCTGCTCAGCGACAAAGAGGACAACGCACCGGCCGATGACTGGGAAAAAGCACTGCGCCACTGGGCCGATCAGGCCCTGGCTCGCGGCCACCATCAATTACTAAGCGAAGCAGTGCCCACGTTCGAACGCGCGCTGATCGAAACCGCCCTGAAATACACCGCAGGTCGGAAACGCGACGCCGCCAACCTGCTCGGCTGGGGGCGCAACACGCTGACCCGAAAATTGAAAGAGTTGAATATGAACGGCAGCGATCACGACAGTGACGTTGAATAGAACATACCACCAGCGCCGTTCACTCAATGCTGACGTGTAATCGTTGCGCAATCACCCTGACCGTTATCGGGGCGTGTTGCGCAAACGATTACCTTGTCTCTTGCACCGCTAAATCCATTGCGTCGCCTATGGACTGTGGTAGAATCGCTCCCCCCTATAAATAAGCACTCTTCATTAGAAACGCGTAAAGCGTTCCAATCGGCAAATTCGACCCATACCTTTCACTAAGGCGTGGGTGCCCGTCAATACTGCAATAAACATCGAATATCAACCAGAGGAGCACCCCCGTGCCCCACAATGCTTTTTATGCGCAGTCCGGTGGCGTTACCGCCGTGATCAATGCCTCTGCCGCTGGCGTTATCGCCGAGTGCCGCGCTCATTCCGATGCCATTGGCACCCTTTACGCGGGTCGCGACGGCATTCTCGGTGCGCTGACCGAAGAACTCATCGATACTCACGCACTGACCGATCCGCAACTCGACGCTTTGCGGTACACCCCGGCCGGCGCTTTTGGTTCCTGCCGCTATAAGCTGAAATCGCTGGAGCAACATCGGGCACAGTACGAACGACTGATTGACGTCTTCCGCGCACACGACATTCGCTACTTTTTTTACAATGGCGGCGGAGACTCGCAAGACACCGCTCACAAAGTCTCGCAGTTATCCGAGGCCATGGGGTTTCCCATTACCTGTGTCGGTGTGCCCAAAACCATGGACAATGATCTGCCGTTAACGGACTGCTGCCCGGGTTTCGGGTCTGTTGCCAAATACGCGGCGGTTTCCATGCTCGAAGCCTCACTGGATGTCGCATCCATGCAACGAACATCCACAAAAGTTTTCGTAATGGAAGTCATGGGCCGCCACGCTGGATGGGTAGCCGCCGCTACAGGGCTGGCGCGCGACGAACGCGGACTGGGGCCGGATATCATTCTTTTCCCCGAAGTGCCGCTGGACGAAGAGCGCTTCCTGGCCAAAGTTAACGAAACGGTCACCCAGCGCGGCTTCTGCATGATTGCGGTTTCCGAAGGCGCGAAAAACGCCGCGGGTGAATTCCTCTCCAGCACCGGCAACACCGATGCGTTCGGCCATGCACAACTCGGTGGCGCGGCGCCCGTGGTGGTCGACATGATCAAACGCCACAGCGGTTACAAATGCCACTGGGCGGTGTGCGATTACCTGCAACGCTCCGCCCGGCACATCGCCTCGCAAACCGATGTGGATCAGGCGTTTGCGCTTGGTCGCGCCGCCGTGCGTTATGCCGTTCACGGTGATAACGCCGTTATGCCCATCATCGTGCGCGATGCCGACGAGCCGTATCAATGGCACATCGACAAAGCGCCTCTGCGCGAGGTGGCCAATGTCGAGCGTTGCCTGCCAGCGGATTACATCACCGACGATGGTTTTCACATTACCGGGCAAGCCAGACGATACCTGGCACCGCTCATTGAAGGAGAGGCCTACCCGCCCTACCGGCAGGGCTTGCCCGCCTACGAAGTGCTGGACAAGGCCATTGTCGCCAAGCGATGTCCTGATTTTACCGAGCTGTAACATTTTGTACGCGACAGTGGCATTCACTGTCGGCGAAAAGGGTGAGAGCTTTTCGCCGCGGCTACTGTCGCCGACAAACAGTTTTCGGACGAAACTGTTCATAACGAGCCACCAAAAGGCTCGAAAGGCAACCGCCACGGAACCAAAACGACACAGATGCACAACCAGTGCACGCCATCAACCAATGAGAGACCATCACAATGAACAACATCACCACCTTGCTTGGCGAGGAGGCGGACAGCCTGCTAAACCATCGCTGTGAACGCATCACCGCGCAACAATTAACTCTGCCGGGACCGGACTACGTCGAGCGCACCTTCGTACAGACAGACCGTCCGATACCCGTGTTGCGCGCCTATCAGCAACTGCTGAGTCACGGTCGCCTTGGCGGCAGCGGCTATCTCTCCATTTTACCCGTCGACCAGGGCATCGAGCATTCGGCGGGCGCCTCCTTTGCACCGAACCCGCTGTACTTCGACCCCAAAAATATCGTAGAACTCGCTATTGAAGGGGGTTGTAACGCGGTGGCGTCAACACTGGGCGCGCTCGGTTCAGTGGCTCGCCAGTACGCGCATAAAATTCCTTTTGTGGTAAAACTGAACCACAACGATGCACTGGTCTATCCCACTCAATACGACCAGACATTGTTCGGGCAAGTAAAGCAGGCGTACGACATGGGTGCGGTCGCCATCGGTGCGACCATTTACTTTGGTTCGCAGAACTCTCGCCGACAGCTGCAGGAAATCAGTGCCGCATTCGAGCAAGCTCACGAGTTGGGAATGACCACGATACTGTGGACCTATTTGCGCAACAGTGATTTCAGTAAAGAGGGTGTCGATTACCATACCGCCGCCGACCTTACTGGCCAGGCAAACCATCTGGGCGTCACGATCAAGGCAGACATCATCAAACAAAAAATGGCGGAGAATAACGGCGGTTACAATGCGGTCAAGGTGGGCAAAACACACCCGAAAGTCTACAGCGACCTGACCAGCGACCACCCCATTGACCTGGTTCGTTATCAGGTGGCCAATTGTTATATGGGTCGTATCGGGCTGATTAATTCCGGCGGCGCGTCAAACGGTGCCGGAGATCTGGCGCAAGCGGTTCGCACGGCGGTTATCAACAAACGAGCCGGAGGCATGGGGTTGATTTCCGGTCGCAAAGCGTTTCAGCGACCGATGAAGGAAGGCGTGGAAATTCTGCAAGCCATCCAAGACGTCTATCTAAGTCGCGATGTGACCATCGCCTGAGTGGCCGTTGCCTGAACCGGAAAAGTCTGAGAAAGCCGGGGCGCAGGACGCGCACCCGGCATTGATGCTGCTTCACTCAGTGAAGTGAGCCTGGACGGTTGCCTTGACGCCTTTTCGGTAGAACTCCGTGAGCCAGTAGACCACCGCTTCTACAAATACCGGGTGGTCGATCAAATCCGTACCAAATACTTCACGCAAGGCAATCACACCACGGGCCATGGCTTCGGGGTTGCCTTGGGTGCGATCACAGATTTCGCGCAACTTTTGCGCCATCGGGTCGGACACTTCGATCGGATCACCGTTCTCGTCGACACCCGTCACATAGCGAATCCAGGCCGCCACCCCCAGCGCAATAATATCAATATGCCCTTTCCCCGAAAGCTGCTCACGTACCGTATGCAGCAACCGCTGCGGCAGCTTCTGGGAACCGTCCATGGCAATTTGCCAGGTCCGGTGTTTCAATGACGTATTGCGGAACCGATCGCGCAACTGAGCCTTGTAAGACTCTATATCAAACCCTTCCGGAGCGGTGACGGTTTCGCCCGCTTCGCGCGCGTGGTAGGTTTCGATCATGCGCACAAAAGCCGGCTCGCTCATGACTTCGCTGACGTATTCAAAACCGGCCAGGTAACCGGAATACGCCAACGTGGAATGCGCACCGTTGAGCAACCGCAATTTGATTTTCTCAAAAATTTCTACGTCGTCCACCAATTGCGCCCCGACCTCTTCCCACTGGGGACGACCGTTGGCAAAGTTGTCCTCAATCACCCATTGAGTGAACGGCTCGGTAAACACGGTGCCCTCATCACGCAACCCCAACACGGATTCGACATGCTCTCGATCTGCGTCCGTTGTCGCTGGCACAATCCGGTCAATCATAGTGCAGGGGAAGGTGGTATTTGCGCGAATCCACTGGGCTAGTTCCGGCGACACCTGCCCGGCAAACTGATGCACGGCCTTCTCCAACACCTCACCATTGTTTGGCAGATTGTCGCAGCTCATGGCGGTAAAGCTTGATACACCGGTCTCCATTCGAGCCTTCAACGAAGCTACCAGATAGCCAATGGCGGTTTTAGGGTTGGACAGATGGCGAAGGTCATGCTGAATATCCGGGTTTTCCAGATTCAAGTCGCCCGTGGCCGGATCATGACAGTAGCCTTTCTCGGTCACGGTCAGCGATACGATTTTGATCGCTGGATCAGCCATCACCTGCACCAGCGCCGCCGGATCTTCCGGACCCACCATCACTGAGGTGACGGCACCGATGATTTGCAGCTTTTCCTCATCGCTGGACCGCTCTACCAGTGTGTACAGGCCATCCTGCGGGGCAAGCTGCTCGCGAACCGAAGCAGACCGCAGACTGCAACCGATAATTCCCCAGTCTCCCCCAAACCGATTGAGCACGGCCTCGGTATAAAACGCCTGGTGAGCGCGATGGAAGGCACCGATACCCAGATGCACAATTCCCGCTTTCAGTTGCGTGCGGTCGTAAGCCGGGGGCTGCACCCGATCCGGCACATGGCTCAGGGTTTCATTGCTTAAACGTTTCATAACTTCACTCTTTCTTACAGGTTGATATTCACTTCTCTCCGGGCAAAGCCGGCCAGGTACTTCACGCTCTGTGTAGCGCGTGTCAGCCTTGGCAATCCCCTTCCCACGGTGTACCATTTTCTTTTCATTGTCCCACAAAGTCCGCTCGATAATCGATTCATAACGTGCGGCTCAATACAGGGCGGTGCAACCCCCCTTCATCAACCAGCAGGCACCTCTTTTATGGCACGTATAGCAGCGATCGGCGAAGTCATGGTCGAACTGTCACCTTACCCCACCGCTCAGGAGGAAACGCGCGAGATTATGGCGCTTTCCTACGCGGGTGATACCTACAACACATCCGTGTACATGGCTCGCCTCGGTCTGGAAACCGATTACGTGACTCGCCTGGGTGATGACCCTTATAGTGAACAGATCATTGAGCGAATGCACTCCGAGAACATCGGCACCACGATGATCGCCCGTGTGCCGGGACGCAACCCCGGTTTGTATATGATCCGTAACACACCCGACGGTGAACGAGAATTTTGCTACTGGCGCGGAGAGGCGCCCGCCCGCGAACTGTTCTCCGACCCCAACGACAGCGTTCGCCTCTATCAGCAACTGCAAGCCTTTGATGCGGTATACCTCAGCGGTATCACCCTGGCTATTATGACCGAACCGGCCCGGAACAGCCTGATTGATGCCTTACGCAAATTGCGTGAAAAAGACATAAAAGTGATTTTCGACAGCAATTACCGGCCCCGCCTCTGGAACAACGCCCAGAGTGCCCAGCGCGCCATGCAGACGATTATGGAGCACACCGACATTGCCCTACTGACGCTGGACGACGAGCACCTCCTGTGGGGCGATGACACAGTTGAGGGCTGTAAAAGTCGTTACGACTCAGTGCCCGAGCTGGTCCTCAAACGCGGTGCCGAGGAAACCATTCTGATCGTCGACGGTAAAGAGTCCCGTGTTCCGGTTCCCAAAGTGAAGACCGTTGTCGATACCACCGGGGCGGGCGATACGTTCAATGCCGGTTATCTGGCCGCCCGCCTTCAAGGGCATACTCCGGAAGAGGCCGCTGTAAACGGCACGCGTTGCGCGCGAGTCGTTATTCAGCACCGCGGTGGCGTTATTGAGAAATCCCTGTTCGAGGCGGAGATCAACGCCTGAACGTAAAACCGACGCGCGACCACCGTCCCTGGTGGTCGCCGTTACGGTTACTCATACAGTCCAAAAAGCCGCGGTAACGCCTCACTGAATGCCGGAATATAGGTCACCAGCATCAATACCACGAACATCGCTGCATACAGCGGCAACAACGGCCTGATCATTTTGGCAATGCTGGTTTTGGCAATGCCACACCCCACGAACAGCACGCTGCCCACCGGAGGCGTACACAGACCAATACATAGATTCAATACAATCATGATGCCGAAGTGCAGCGGCGACATACCAAGCTCTGTGACCACTGGCAGAAATATGGGCGTAAAGATCAGCACCGCAGGCGTCATATCCATAAAAATACCCACGACCAACAAAATCAGGTTGATGGTCAGCAGGATCACATAAGGATTATCGCTGAGTGCCACCAAACCATTGCTAATGGCCTGCGGGATATTCTCGTAAGACATTACCCAGGACATGGCCGTGGAAGTGCCGATCAACAACATCACAATCGCCGTGGTTTCCACCGATTTAATCAGAATACCCGGCAGCTGATTAAGCTTGACCTCACGGTAGAAGAGTACCGATAACGCCAGGGCGTATAACACAGCGATAACGCTGGCCTCCGTCGCCGTAAAAAACCCGGCCACAATGCCGCCGATCACAATCAGAATCAGCAAGAGGCTCGGCAGCGCATCCACTGTTTTCTTCAGCGCATCGCGAAGCGGAATCCGCTCTCCTACCGGGTAGCCTTTCACTTTGGCCCAGATGCCACAAACCACCATCAGTCCGGCCATCATCAAAAGCCCTGGCACATAACCGGCAATAAACAGCGCAGCGATAGAAACCCCACCGCTGGCCAGCGAGTAGACAATCAGTACGTTACTCGGAGGAATCAGCAACCCGGTTGTTGACGCGGTGACCGTAACGGCGCCACTGAAGCCGCGGTCGTACCCTTCTTTGGTCATCGCCGGCACCATAAAGCCACCCACCGCCGACGTCGCTGCCACGGCTGAGCCTGAGATCGCGCCAAACAAGGTGCAACTGATGACGTTCACAAACGCCAGCCCGCCGGGCAGCATCCCGAAGAATACCTTGGCAAATTCAATCAGGCGGTGCGCAATCCCCCCCTGTCCCATCAAGATACCCGACAGTATGAAAAACGGAATAGCCAGCAACGCAAAGCTATTGATACCGCCGGCCATCCGTTGCGCCAAGGTCATCACCGCCGGGGTGAAATCAATGGTAAACAGCATCGTTAACAACGTGGAAATGCCGATACTGATGGCAATTGGCACATTCAGGAACAGCAGGATTGCGAAGCTGACCACCAAAACAATAATTGAAAGTTCCATAAATTCTCGCCTCTTATCGTTTTATCGTCGTATCAGTCGACCGGCAGGTCGTCATCAACGAGGGGCAGCTCACGCAACCGAATATGGTCGATGGCAAATAAACAAATCAGGATGCCGCTCAACGGCACCACGCTATAGATATAACCCATAGGCACTTGCAGCGCGGGGGACAGCTGATTGAGTTCCAGCGTCAGCAGCATCAGCTTGGCACCACCGATAACCATCACCACGGCCGCAAAAAGGAAACAGAGAACATTCACCAGAATCTCCACCCGCAACTGTGCCTTGGGTTCAAGGTTAGCCGTGACAATGTCCAGCCCCAGGTGAGCCCGAACCCGGAAGGCATAGGCCGCGCCAAGCAGACCGATCCAGACCAGGAGAAAACGTGCCAGCTCTTCCGTAATGGAGCTGGGCTCGGACAGCACAAAGCGGGTAATCACCTGCCAGGTCACATCAAGTACCATAACGGCCATTAGCACCATCAACACCCAGCCCAGTACTCGATCAATGATTTTCATCAGGCTGTTCATGACTGGCCTCCCTCGGGCATTGCCTTAATGTGCTCAATCAGTTCGTAGACCGGCTGACCGCGAAAGGACTCATGCATGGGTTCCACCCGTTCCATGAAAGGCGCCTTGTCCGGGTGAATAATTTCCACACCCGCCTTTTCAACCTCCTCCAGGGCATGCTGTGTCGCTTCAGCCCAGAGTTCTTTCTGATACTCTACGGACTCATCCATCGCCTGCTGCAACCAGGCCTGTTGTTGGTCGTCCAGCGTATTCCAAACGTAGTTACTGATCAGCACGACATCCGGCACGTAAGTGTGCTCATTCAAGGTGTAATAGTTGCTGACTTCATAGTGCTTGGAGATAAAGAAGCTCGGCGGGTTATTTTCCGCTCCGTCCACAACGCCCTGGGAAAGCGCGGTGTACAGCTCGCCCCAGGAAACCGGCGTGGGGGAGCCGCCCAGAGAGCGAACCATCGACATCGAGGTCTGACTTTCCTGGACGCGAATTTTCAGCCCACTGAGATCGTCGGGTGTACGAACCGGCTGATCGACCGTATAGAAGCTGCGGCTGCCCGCGTCGTAATACCCCAAACCGCGCAAGCCGACACTGGCACCGGCCTGCAACATGGCCCGGCCATCCGCACTGTTGAGAAACCGCCAGAAATGCTCGTGGCTGCGAAACACGTAGGGAAGACTGAACACTTTCATGTCCGGCACGAAGCTTTCCATGGGGCTGGCGGACACTTTGGTCATGGCCAGGCTGCCGATTTGCAGCAGCTCGATCAACTCACGCTCGGAGCCGAGCTGACCGTTAGAGTAAACCTCTAGTTCCATACTGCCGCCGGACAGCTCGTCCAGACGCTCGGCCATATAGACCATGGCTTTGTGCACCGGCGTAGTCCGGTCCAGGTCATGCCCCATTTTCATGTGGACGGTATCGCTCTCCACCGCATCACAGCCCGCGAGCACCAGCGCGAGCAACACACCACTCAACCATCGAAGATCGAATAGGCGGGGGAGACAACGGTCTTGTTGTTCTGTACATCGCATAATGACTCTCTCACTTATTTTGGCACTTCTTGTTGGCGCTTATTGTCGACCTGACAATGATACAGGGTGTGCTGCGCTCCCTCAACGCAACACACCCCGGTTGCGTATCATTCCAGGTTGCGCAGTATGGTCTCCACCATTTTCTTGGCATCACCAAACAACATCATGGTGTTGTCCTTATAGAACAGTTCATTTTGCACACCCGCGTAGCCAGACGCCATACTGCGTTTCACAAACAGCACCGTTTTGGCTTTTTCCACGTCCAGAATGGGCATGCCAAAAATCGGGCTGGCCGGATCGCTTTTCGCCGCCGGGTTGGTTACGTCATTGGCGCCGATAACAAAAGCCACATCCGTGGTCTGGAATTCGCTGTTGATATCTTCCAGTTCAAACACTTCATCGTAAGGCACATTGGCTTCGGCCAACAGTACGTTCATATGGCCGGGCATGCGGCCAGCCACCGGATGAATGGCGTACTTGACGGTAACACCGGCGTCTTTCAGCGCATCACCCATTTCGCGCAGCGCATGTTGCGCCTGCGCCACGGCCATACCATAACCGGGAACGATAATAACCGAACCGGCGTTCTTCATAATAAAGCCCGCATCTTCCGCACTGCCCTGCTTCACCGGACGATCATCCGCACCAGCGGCTGATGCGCCCGCTTCGCTGTCACCCCCGAAACCACCCAGGATTACATTGAAGAACGAGCGGTTCATGCCTTTACACATAATGTATGACAGGATCGCGCCGGATGACCCCACCAGAGCGCCGGTCACAATCAGTGCGTCGTTTTTCAGGGTAAAACCAATACCCGCAGCCGCCCAGCCGGAGTAGGAGTTGAGCATGGAGACCACCACCGGCATATCGGCACCGCCAATGGGGATAATCAGCAACACCCCGATCAGGAATGCCAGAGCGGTCATGGTCCAGAAGATCCAGGGCTGCTGGTCAAAACAGAAATAGGCGATCAAACCGAAAATAACGAGTCCAATCAACGCATTTAACCAATGCTGGCCACCGAACGATACCGGTTTGCCGGATACCAAGCCTTGCAGCTTGGTAAAGGCAATGACGGAGCCGGAAAACGTAATTGCACCAATGACCACACCCAGTCCCATTTCAATGCGGCTGCCCACATGAATGGTGCCATCGCCACCGAGCAGGCCGAAGGCGCCCGGATTGGTGAATGCGGCGCCGGCAACCAGTACCGCCGCCAGGCCGACCAAGCTGTGAAACGCCGCCACCAGTTGCGGCATGGCCGTCATGGCAATGCGTTTGGCGATGGTGATACCGATGACCGCCCCGATGACCAGCGCTGCCACAATCCATTCGTAGGACTGTACCTCCGGGCTGAATACCGTGGTCACCACGGCGATCAGCATGCCGATCATGCCGAATACGTTCCCGGAGCGTGACGTCTCCGGTGAAGAAAGACCCCGCAGGGCCATGATGAATAGCACCGCGGCGACCAGATAAGCCAGTGCGGTGAGGTTTGCCTGTAATTCACTCATAACGTCCCCCGGTTATTTTTTCTTTTTGTACATGGCCAGCATGCGCTGCGTGACGGTAAAGCCACCAAAAATGTTGATTGCTGCCAACATCATGGCCACAAATCCCAGCATTTTTGAGAGGCTCATGCTGTCCGGTCCGGCGGCAATCAGCGCACCGACAATGATCACACTGGAAATGGCGTTGGTAACCGCCATCAACGGTGTGTGAAGTGCCGGGGTGACACTCCATACGACGTAGTAACCGACGAAAATCGCGAGCACAAAGATCGACAGTTGTTGAATAAAATTGGCTTCCATGATGACCCCCTTTATTGTTCTGCCTGGAAAGCGGAATGCACGACCTGACCATCGCGCGTCAGCACCGAAGCGGCGACGATTTCATCGTCCCAGTTCACATGAAGCGCCTTGCTGTCGGTATCGACCAGAGGCGTCAGGTAATTCAGCAGGTTCTTGGCGAACAGGGCGCTGGCATCAGCGGATAACCGGCTGGGAATATTGAAGTGCCCAATGATCGTGACGCCGTTAACATCGACCACCTCACCGGGCCTGGACAGCGTACAGTTGCCGCCCTGCTCCGCCGCGAGATCCACAATCACCGAACCGGGACGCATGCTGTGCACCATCTCATCGTTGATCAGGGTCGGCGCCTTGCGGCCGGGAATCAGTGCCGTGCAGATCGCGATATCCTGCTTCTTCAGCGTTTCCGCCACCAACTCGGCCTGGCGTCTCTTGTAGTCATCACTCATTTCCCTGGCGTAGCCGCCTGAGGTTTCCGCCTGGGCGGTTTCCTCACTCTCCACCATCACAAATTTTCCGCCCAGACTCTCGACCTGCTCTTTGGCCACTGGCCGGACATCGGTGGCCGAGACAATGGCGCCGAGCCGCTTGGCCGTCGCAATGGCCTGCAGGCCCGCGACGCCAGCGCCCAGAACCATGACGCGAGCCGGAGCCACGGTGCCGGCCGCCGTCATCATCATGGGCATGGCTCGATCGTACAGATACGCCGCTTCCAGCACCGAGCGATAGCCGGCCAGATTACTCTGGGAGCTGAGGATATCCATGCTCTGGGCACGGGTAATACGAGGAACAAACTCCATGGCGATCGCGGTAATACCCGCTTCCGCATAGCGCTTTACGGCTTCGGAGTCCGCGTAGGGGGAAAGGCCAGCAATCAACAAGGCGCCCTTTTTCATCGGCGCCAGTTCATCGGGCTGGCCGTTGTCGCCCAGCAGGGGACGCTGGACTTTGAACACGACATCGGCATCGCCGAGCAGTGTGTTCAAGTCATCGACCAATGTGGCGCCAGCGGCTGCATAGGCCTCATCGGTGATACGGCTGGAAAGGCCAGCTCCGCACTCAACGGCCACCGTCGCGCCCAGGGCGATCAGTTTTTTTACCGTCTCGGGCGTTGCCGCCACGCGCCGCTCATGTTCGCGGCGCTCTTTGGGTATGGCAATTTTCATGAAATGTCTCCCTCAATTGGTGGACACCACTTAAACATAGCCGCTTTTTCCGTTTATCGTCGGCATTTTGCGGAGTAGTGTCCTACAGGGCGGGGCGCCCGGTGATACCGGGACCCCACTTTTTGTTGTTCGGAGTCCACTCAGTTGCCGACCGGCGATAACCGCTCTGATTCGGCGCGGGCATCCACGGGTCTCTCACCTCCCGCGGACGCGCCACTGGCTTGTCCGTCTTACGCTGGGCTTTTTAGGCCCCGTTACTTCATGTCACGACCTTTTTGTGCCTGGGCCAGCAGCGCTGTTTACACCACCGCCCCGATTTTCCAGGGATTGAACTCATTGTCACCATAGCCAAGCTGCTCGCTCTGGGTCGCCTCTCCCGAGGCGGTGGCCAGGATCTGGCGAAAAATCAGCTCGGCGCACTCCTGCATGGTCAGTTCACCATCCAGAATACCGCCACAATTAATGTCGATATCTTCCTGCATTCGAGCGTACAACTCCGAATTGCTGGCCAGCTTCAGGCTGGGCACCGGTTTAAAACCGAAGGCCGATCCCCGACCGGTGGTAAAGCATACCACGTTGGCACCGGAGGCAACCTGCCCAGTGACCGACACCGGATCGAATCCTGGGCTGTCCACAAACACCAGCCCTTTCTCCTGAACTTCTTCACCGTAGAGGTACACACCCACCATTTCGGTGGAACCACTTTTGGCCTGGGCGCCGAGCGACTTTTCCATAATAGTGGTCAGGCCGCCCGCTTTGTTGCCCGGCGAGGGGTTATTGTCCAGCTCAAAATCGTTGCGGGCGGTGTAATCCTGCCACCACTCAATGCGATCGAGCAACTTCCGGGCAACTTCCGGCGTTTTTGACCGCTGAGTCAGCAAGTGTTCCGCCCCAAAAATTTCAGGGGTTTCCGAGTAAATGACCGTGCCTCCATGGCGAATCAGGATATCGCCGGCCGCGCCCAGCGCCGGATTGGCAGTAATGCCGGAGAAGGCATCGGAACCGCCGCATTGCACGGCCAGCGTCAGCTCGCTGGCGGGTACTGTTTCCCGTGCGTGCCGGTTGACGTCAGCCAACATGCCCCGCAACACCTCGATACCTCGCGCCACCGCTTTGCGCGTGCCGCCCACATCCTGAATGGTGTAGGCCTGAAACGTATTGCTATCCGCCAGCCCGCTTTCTTCCATAACGCGACGCACCTGCATTGTCTCGCAGCCGAGGCCCACCATCAGAACGCCGCCAAAATTGGGGTGGCGGGCGTAGCCATCGAACGTGCGCCGCAGGGTCTCATACCCTTCGCCGTCGGAGCGCATTCCACAGCCGGTTTCGTGGGTAAACGCCACCACACCGTCAATGTTTGGATAAGCCTCCAGCTCTCCGGAAAAGGTGAAGTGCTGCGCGATAGCCTTGGCTACGGTCGCCGAGCAATTAACGGTAGTCAGGATACCAATGTAGTTGCGCGTACCCACTTTGCCATTGGCTCGCCGATACCCCTCGAACGTCGCGCGCTCATTTTCCGCCACGTACTCCGTGGGGCGGGCATTGCGGCAAAAGCCGTAATCTTTCTCCGCTTCACCCATTTTGCAATTGTGACTGTGCACATGCTCACCGGCGCTGATCGGCTTGGAGGCAAAGCCAATGACCTGGCCATATTTAAGAATCGGTTGATCCTGCTCAATCGAAACCAGCGCCACTTTGTGCATCGCCGGAATGTTATCAACCAGCGTCAATTCCGGCTGCAACAAGGAGGTTCCCGCAGGCAGGGCGGCCTTACACACACCAACGTTATCGCGTTCGTGCAAATGAATAATCGTTGTCAAAATAAAGATCACCCAAGGTTGGAGTCTCCGGGGCCACTCTCACCTGTCCCTCGAAAACCGCTTTGGTGGAACAACATACCCCACCCGCGTTGCCGGGGTGGGCTGCCGACGCTCCCTTTTTCGATCGCCATGTTTGCAGCTCTCGCCTTTAAGCTCTTGTAAATAAGCTTTTGTAAAATATTACCGTCGGGCAAAACGCTATGGCTTTTACGAAAAGGAAACCTTTTCTTTCAGAGAAAAAAACAGGCGCCTTGCGGCGCCTGAAAAATCGGCAATGGTATTCGGTCAATACCGCGAACAAATTTAGCACCCTCATCACCGTGCTCGCAACACCTGCGTCAACACACAAATGCCACCTCTCCATGAGAGAAATTACAAAAACCCACAACTGACAGCGTTGTCATTTGCGTGTTTGGAAAAATCCCCTGCATTGACATCGCTGTCAAATATACGGGCTTAGGAGAACAGTCATCCTAAAAAAAAGGCTTTCTACCGCACTTTTTTTGCTACAGCAGCGGCAAAAGCGATTTATGGCGCAAACTGTAAACGGTTACAATCTTTTATATAATTATATGTAACCGTTTACATAACATAATTCGAAAGAATGAAACTAATAATCATGGTTTTTTTGGAAAATTCTTACCTAAAAAAGGTTGATTTTCTGAGAATGGCGGACCACAATAACTTCGGGTCTTGACAACACCGTGCAGACAACGGGAGAAGACCCCGGGCCATACCAACGACTAAATACCGGCCCACCCCTGATCGGAATTGCGAAGGCAAGAGGGAGAAACAGGTGAGAGAGAACGCAGTCCTTGGGCGGGTACAACAACGAGCGGCGATCAATCATTAACGCCGCAAACCCATCCGATTAAAAGATTGCGTCACCATCAACCACTGTAACCGTGCTTTGGCCGGCGGCGTGTGTCGCCGGCCAGTACGGACTTACCAAAAGGAAGGCAGAAGGCGTTTCTGTCGAGCCCCTCTCCCAAGCAACCCACAACACAACTGTGGGAACCGGCCAAGGCGTTTGGCCTCCATCGGAATACTGACCGGTAATTTCGATTCGTCGTTGCTGTATATAAGTCGCCACAAAAACAAAAGACATTGCTAACGAGATATGGAATGACGTTTACAACGGCATTCACCAAGGTTTGTGCCATGAGAGGACCCGGCGTCGTGACGGGTCCGGTACAAAACAAGGCTACGGCCTTCAATCAACCCAACGATATAACAACTGATTGCTGGAGAGCTCACCAATGATCCACTTTAAGTACAAGCCATTGATTATGGCCATGGCTATGGCCGCTCCTATGGGCGTTCAGGCGCAAGCCGCCGGTCAGGACCAGTTGGAAGAAATTGTCGTTACCGGCAGCTTCCGTGACAGCCTGGCGACCGCGCTGGACCAAAAACGCAACGCCATCGGCAGCGTAGATTCTATTGTTGCTGACGACATCGCCAGCTTTCCCGACCTGAACCTCGCGGAATCACTACAGCGCATTCCCGGTGTCGCCATTACCCGCGCGGCGGGTGAAGGACGTAACATTTCCGTGCGCGGCCTCGGCCCGGAATTCACCCGGGTACGCATTAACGGGATGGAAGCCATGGCCACCGGCGGCGGCACTGATGCCATCGGCGGTGCCAACCGCGGTCGCGGTTTCGACTTCAACACCTTTGCTTCCGAGTTGTTCAATAACCTGACCGTTCGCAAAACGGCGTCCGCCGATGTAGAAGAGGGTTCACTGGGCGCCACGGTAGATATGCAAACCGCTCGACCCTTTGACTACGATGAGTTCACCTTCGCGGCTTCCGGCCAGATGGGTTATAACGATCTCTCCGAAGAAACCGATCCGAAAATCTCGGCCTTGATCGCCAACACCTTTGCCGATGGCACCATCGGTGCACTGTTGTCCGTTTCCTATTCCGAGCGGAGCATTCGCGATGAAGGGGCCAGCACCGTACGCTGGGACAACAGCAACGACTTTATTCGTTACCAGGGCGTGGAGGGTGCTCCCGAACTGGATGCGCTGAACGACGGCTTCCGTCCTCGGCTGCCGCGTTACGATGCCTATGACCACACGCTGGAGCGCACTGGCATCGCCGGGGCCTTGCAGTTCATGCCCTCTGACCGGACCGAAATCAACATCGATATGTTATATGCCAAGCTCGACGCCAAGCGCGACGAGCGGTTTATGCAGGGCATCTTGAACAACACGTCCATTGCCGAAGGCATGAATGTTCTGGATTACACGCTGGATAATACCAACACCGTGACCGCCGCCTCTTTTGAAGATGCCGTGGTACGTTCTGAATACCGTCACGATGAACTCACTACCGAGTTCACACAGATCACCCTGAGCGGTACTCACGAGTTTACCGACCGCCTGCGGTTGAACGGTATGATTGGTCATGCTGAATCCGAGTTCGACAACCCGGTTCAGACGACAATTGTGGCCGAGAAGACCGGGCTTAACTTCGCCTATGACTACAGCGGTGGCAACCGCGAGAATCCCTCACTGGTTTTCGATCCGGCGGTATCTGAACTGGAAGGGTGGAGTACCAACAGTGTTCGCCTGCGCCCCCTGGGTGCGGACAATACGTTCGATAACGTCAACCTGGATCTGGAATTCGACCTGACCGACAGCATCACCCTGAAAGGTGGCGTGAATTTCAAAAAATATGAGTTTGAAACGTTTGAAGCCCGTCGATCCTCTGAAGACGGTGCTAACGTAGTTCTCAACTCCGACACCATGATGGCCTACGATTCCGGCCTCGGCAGCAACAACCCCTGGGCGATTCCGAATCAAGACCGTATCAACGAAGAATACGATATCTACAGTAACTCCGGTGACTTCGCAGTCAGTTTCGAAAACCGCCTCGCCGATAACTACTCTGCGGAAGAGGAAAGCACTGGCATATTCGCCCAAATGATTTTTGACACTCAGTGGGGCGACATGCCGGTACGTGGTGATCTCGGTGTGCGTCATGTGAAAACAGATCAGTCGTCCTCAGCTTGGTTCACGCTCGAAGGCGATCCGGTACTGCGTACAGTTGATCACGACTACAGTGAAACTCTGCCAGCGATCAATTTGGTTTTCGAACCGATTGAAGACGTATTGATTCGCGCAAGTTACGCCGAGGTCATGGCACGTGCCGGCCTGGGCAGCATTCGCCCTAACGTTTCCATCTCGGCCTCAGGTGGTAACAGAACCATCAGCTCCGGCAACCCGCAGTTGGAACCAACTCGTGCGAAGAACTATGACCTCGGCGTTGAAATGTATTTCGATGATGAATCCATGCTGAGCTTTGCTGTGTTCCGCAAGGATATCGATAGCCATGTACAAACGCTGCGCGAAACCCGTGTCTTCACCGAGACTGACTATCCTGTTGATGCTGCCGTTGCCGCCTGTGAAGCCGGGCCCGGTTACGGCGATGCTTCCGGTTGTAACGAAAATGTTGAGTGGGATATTACCTCTCCTCTGAATGGTCCCGGCGGCCCGCTGTACGGTTTCGAAGTCAGCTATCAACAGCCGTTCACTTTCTTGCCTGGTTTTTGGAGCAATTTCGGCTTTATTGGTAACTTCACCTACGTGAAGGCACAAATGGACTACTTGAACGCTGATGGCGAAATTCAGGCCACTAGGGATTTGCTCGGTTTGTCTGAAGATACCACCAGCACCACCTTGTACTATGAGGACGACAAGCTGAGTGCTCGAGTCTCCATGGTGGATCGGTCCGGCTATCTGGATAACGCGGTGGGGCGTAACAATAACGACCGTGAAGGCACCAATGGCACCGTCAATGTTGATGCTTCCATCGCTTATCAAATCAACGATAACGTGGAAATCAGCCTTGAAGGCCTGAACCTGACCGACGAGGTGGACGACAAGTGGGTTGATGCCAATGGCAACCGCCTGTCTTATTACCACTCAACCGGTCGCCAGTTCTACTTGGGCGTTCAGTATAAATACTGATGTTCACCGCTCCGGGGTTTACCGGAGCGGGCCTGGGTAGCAGGCAATACACGGAGGGGTGCCGGTTCGCCGGTGCCCCTTTTGTGCACAAGAACTTTATGAAAGGTGTGAACTATGCGAAACAACCGATGGTATCCCGGAGCCGCGCTCCTCATCGCCGCCAGCCTGACCGCGTGTGTGCAGGAACGAGCCCCGGGACCCGAGCCGACCCAGCAGTCCCACGCCGGTGAAATGCCGGTGGCACGCATTCAGCTGTCCAATGCCATTGATCGGCCGCTGATCGACGAGCCTTACTACATCAGCTTCAGCGATCTTGGGCTGGACCGGGACGCCGCCCTCGATGCTCAACTCGGCGCGACACTGGACGGTAGCCCCATCGCCATCCAACTGATTGATCGCAACGGTGACGGCGAACAGGACGGTGTGTTCGCATTGCTCAACCTTCCCTCAGAAGCCAGCGCGGAGCTGGTGATTGACCACGGCCTGGCGGCCAAGGCGCCAGAAGCCGTCAAGCGCACCCAGGCGGAAATATCCCGACGCGCAGGCGGAGAGTGGCAGCCGCACTCGCGTGATAAAGGCGATGCAAGTTCTCACTATTACGGCAAGTCAGAATATCGCGGTGGCCAGTTCGAAAACGTGGAGCATGTTTCACCGCCGGAGCAACACACGGACCACTCTTTTTATATTCGCTACGAAGGACCGGGGATCGAATCCGATCAGGTCGGCTACCGGGTCTATCTGGACTGGCGCAATGGCTTCGACATTTTCGGCAAGTCCACCCACGACATGGTGCTGCAGCATGTGGGCCAGGATGGGTACGATTCCTACCATGAACTGTCCGACTGGGGCATGGATATTCTGAAAGTCAACGAATCGCTCGGCATGGGTGGCTACGGCTACTGGGATGGCGACAAAGTCGTTCGCATCTCCGATACCGAACGTCTGGATGCGCGCATTCTCGACAATGGCGATTTGTACTCTGCTTTCCGCATCGATTATACCGGGTGGCAGGTGGCCGATACCGACGTCGACGTCAACGCTATTTTGTCCATGACCGGCGGCAGTCGCCTTGTGCATGTGAACCTGGAGCTGAGCGAACCTCTGGACAATATCGCCGCCGGGATCGTCAAGCACCCGGGCACCGAATTGATCGAAGGTGAAGTGGATATCACCGGGAAGGCTTACACCTATGTGGCCAGTTGGGGCGAACAGACACTCAACGGCGATGACACATTGGGTATGGCCTTACTGTTCCGCAAATCCGACCGCTCGCAACAAACCGAAGACGACCAGAATTACGTCAGCGTACTCGATGTTTCCGGGGAGGATGTAGACTACTACTTCCTGGCCGCCTGGGAGCGCGAGCTGGATGGCATCAGCAACCGCGAGGAATTTGTCGAATACCTGGAGCAACAAGCCGAGCGCCTGACGCTGGCACCGCGCGAACGAATCAAAACCGCACATAGCCAGTCTGAAAAGCATCCTGCGGCTGACGCACGGGCAGCACTGAACTGGAGCAAGCGCCTGGCGGATTCCGAGCTGGATCGCAAAACCCTGCTGTACCATGTGGACGGCTGGGACACCAATCGCGAACGCGATCCCAAGTTTGAGTACGACATTATCGGCCTGCTGCCGGTGTCGTACGATGAACTGAACAAAGCCGCACCGGCCTCGCGCTATGCCGACGTGTTACCCCATGTTACCGGCAGCTTTATCGCCGAAGATGGCGAAATCGCCCGCTACAAAATGAGCAATTTCAATATCGACAATATTGCCCCGGGCGTGGGTGTCTTGCGATTGTGGGAAAATACGGGCGAGGAGCGTTACAAACTGGCGGCTGAGCGCTTGCGTCACCATCTGGAAGAACACCCCCGCACCAGCGGCGGCGCCTTCTGGCACAAGCAGCGTTACCCCTGGCAGCTGTGGCTGGATGGCGTTTACATGGGCATGCCTTTCCTGGCCCAGTATGCCGCCCTGTTTGAAGAAGGCGAACAGCAGCACGAAAGCTGGCGCGAGGTGGTCAAAGAGTTCCAGATTACCCGCGAGCAATTGCGCGATTCGGAAACCGGTCTGTATTACCACGCCTGGGATGAAAAGCATCAGCAGGACTGGGCCGACCCCGACACCGGGCTGTCCGAGCACTTTTGGGGGCGCGGCTTTGGCTGGCTGACGATGGCCATTGTGGACGTACTGGATTTCATCCCCGAAGAAGAAACCGAACTGCGTCAGCCATTACTGGATATGATTCAGGAGATCGCCGCCGACCTGAAGCGCTGGCAAGACCCGGAAACCGGTACCTGGTGGCAGATCATGGACCGTCCCGGTGCGGCGGGCAATTATCGCGAGTCCAGTGCTTCGTCCATGTTCACCTACTTTTATGCCAAAGCCATCCGCAATGGTTATCTGGATGACCGCTATCGCAGCGTTGCCCAGAAAGCCTACGACGGCCTGATCGACGAGTTCATGCTGGTTCACGCGGACGGCAGCGTCAGCCTGACCAATATCTGCCTGGTCGCCGGGCTTGGCTTTGGTCGGGACGGAAGCTACCACTACTACATGAGCGAGCCGGTATGGGAAAATGATCCCAAAGGTACTGGCCCTTTCATTCTGGCCGGTATCGAAATGCACCGACTGCTGAGCGAATAAGCGGTGCGACTGCAACGACATTGAGGTAACCATGAATATTATTGAAGAGCGCTTTGCCGTTCATCAGGACGATTTCAAACACTACGACACCGAAAAGTTGCGTAAGCACTTTTTGATCGAGAAAATTTTTGCTGACGACGAGGTACTGTTTGTTTACACCCACTATGAGCGCATCATGGTGGGTGGTGCCAAACCCGTGAAGCAAACCATTGCTCTCGAACCGGTCTATCAACAAAAAGCGGATTACTTTCTCGACCGCCGCGAACTCGGCGCTATCAATGTCGGCGGCAAAGGGTTTATCACCGTCGATGGTACCGAGTACGAGCTGGCATTCAAAAATGCCCTGTACATCGGGCGCGGCGCCAAAGAAGTCACCTTCCGCAGTGCCGATCCAGAAAATCCGGCCAAGTTCTATATGAATTCCGCGCCCGCGCATCACGCCTACCCCACCAAAAAAGTGGGCATGGAAGACGCCAAGGTACTGGAACTGGGTTCCTCGGAAACCTGCAATGAACGCCGGATTAACCAGCTGTTGATCAACGGTGTGGTCGAGACCTGCCAGTTGCAAATGGGCATGACCGAACTGCAACCCGGTAGTATCTGGAACACCATGCCGGTACACACCCACAGCCGCCGCATGGAAGCCTATTTTTATTTCAACGTACCGGAAGAGCAGGCCGTTTGCCATTTCATGGGCCCCAAAGAGGAAACCCGTCACCTGTGGATTCACAACGAGCAAGCGGTGGTTTCCCCGCCCTGGTCCATGCACTCAGGAGTCGGGACCGCCAACTACACGTTTATCTGGGGAATGGCCGGGGAAAACCTCGACTATACCGATATGGATTTCCATCAGCCAAACGAACTGAAGTAAGGAGCTGACGCTATGACACATCCCCTGTTCAATCTCGAGGGAAAAGTGGCGCTGGTCACCGGCGCCACTCACGGCATCGGTATGGCCATGGCCAAGGGCCTGGGCAGCGCCGGTGCCACCATTGTGGTCAATGGCCATTCGTCGCAGGAAAAAATTGACAAGGCCGTGGCCGAATACAAGGCCGAAGGCTATAACGCGTTCGGCTACAAGTTTGACGTAACCGATGAACAGCAAGTAACGGAATCGGTGGACGCCATTGAAAAAGACGTGGGTCCCATCGATATCCTGGTGAATAACGCCGGCATTATCAAACGCGTTCCCATGCTGGATATGGACGTAGCGGACTTTCAGCAGGTGATCGATACCGATTTGGTCGGCGTGTTTACCATGACCCGGCCGGTTGCCCGGAAAATGGTCGAGCGCCAGCAAGGGAAGATTATTAACATCTGTTCCATGATGAGCGAACTCGGGCGCGACTCCGTGGGGGCTTACGCGGCGGCCAAAGGCGGCCTGAAAATGCTGACCCGCAATATGGCCACCGAATGGGCGCGCCATAACGTCCAGGTAAATGGTATTGGCCCGGGCTATTTTGCCACCAGCCAAACCGCGCCGATTCGCGTAGCGGGGAACCCGTTGAATGACTTTATCATCAGCCGCACACCCGCCGGGAAATGGGGCGACCCCGACGACCTCCAGGGCGCGGCTATTTTCCTGTCATCCAAAGCCAGCGATTTTGTGACCGGACAAATCGTGTATGTCGACGGCGGCATTCTCGCCACCATCGGAAAACCCGCCGGCGAGTAATCGCCATCCCCTTTCGGCGGTTTTGTTGGCAGCGCTTCGGCGCTGCTTTTTTATTCCCTGAATGTAAACGTCTAACCACCCGATGCGGAACGGCCGGTACGAGTAACGGTTGAAGCTTTGGCTGTTGTACGGTGACTGAACGTACAGGTCCGCACTCAGGAACCGGCCCAGAGTAGGATCGTATACACGACCGCCCATGTGGATCAAGTCGTGGTCGTCCAGTTGCTGGTGTCCGGTGTAGCCCTGGGTGGTGGCGAAGG
>NZ_JBNJLT010000002.1:0-475075 GCF_050113635.1 Marinimicrobium sp. ARAG 43.8 | reverse complement strand
TCGTTGTCGGTGATGTTGCTTTTAACCTCTTTGGGTCGCTTACCTTGCCCCATCCGTGGGGTTGCTGTCTTTAGGAACTGGTCGATCCGATCAAATGCTTTACTCAGGGTATCCGAGGACTTCTGCAACTGACGCTTGCGATCCCGCTCGTTGGGTTTGCGGGCATCGAGTTTCCTGTGTTCCTTGAGACAGGTTCGAATCTTCCGCTTGATCTTGTCGCGTTTTTGGGTCAACTCGTCCAGTGTACCGGAATGCTCTTTGGCGGCACTGGAGGACATCTTGCAGCCATCAATGGCAAACAACTCATTACCAAGCAATCCCTGCTGGTCGCAGACCAGAAGCACTTGCTCAAATACCGATTCGATGGCGTCAGGATAGCTACTGACGAAGCTGGCTATGCTGGTGAAATGGGGGACCGAGCACAGGACAGAGCCTTGAAAATAATGTTGTGTTCGCACTGCCACTGGATTTCACGACTGGAAGTAATGCCTTTAGCATAGGCGTAAAGAATGATCTTTAGGAGGATAGCCGGGTCGTAGGCTGAACGGCCGCCAGCGTCGTTCTTGTACTCTTCGTGAAATTCCGACAGGTCAATGTGGTCATCGATCAGCCTGTGCAGCGTGAACTCGAAGGTTCCCGGCTGCAACTGTTCCTCAAAATCGATGACGACCATGGCGCTTTGGCTGTAGTCGTACTTCTTGAAGTTTGGCATGGCGTCGCGTCCTTTAAACGATGCCCAATTTTATCAAAAAAGGCCTTATTTTTGGATTTTTTCTACAGCCTCAACGCCCGCATTTGCGGCTGGTTTGTAGCGCAGCGGAAAACCAGTCCGCTAACATGCGCTTGTTAAACGGCTGCTTGAAGGTGGTCAAGGTGCGGGGAACACAATGCAATAAACGTTGATTTCCAATTGTCTGGTAAATTATTAAATTCATCACCCCAGTTATCTTGAATGTGAGCATAGGCCTTGTATGGTTTCTCACTGCTTGGAGCATCGTACCCTAATAAGTCTTCTATGCATTCTTCAATCATCACTCTGCGTTCGCGACCGGTCTCGGCTAGGATAGGGTCATTCATTGCTTCCGCTTTTGGGGTTCCAGAATCTCGATCATGCATGAATATGTAGTTTACATCTAATGCGTTCAGATATTTGGCTATTGAAATAAGCACTGCTTTTCCTCTTGCCCTCAAGAACTCGCAGTTTCCTATAACTTTTGCTTTGTCTTCAGGGGTGAGCCTTTTGATCGTTTCACGCACTACTACTTCTTCGGTATCACCTTCAACAAAAATGCACTTTTTTGAAAAGAACATTCGTGATATATGATCATCTACCTTCAACAACATCTTGAGGTTTTGCTTCTCATTCTCGACTAAAGACAAAAATGCCTCTTCCAGATTAAATGAGCTTGTAGTCGAGAAATCACTTTCTGTAAAGTTAAATTTAGTAAGACTCATACTCTTTTCAGACCCAAGATTGACCATGTAAGGTGAATGAGTTGTGGCCACAATTTGGCAATTTGGTCCTGCTAGATCATATAGTGAATCCCGCATTTGATTTGCTGCTGCAGGGTGTAAATATATTTCCGGCTCCTCAAAACAAAATATTGTGGCTCGAGGGATATCTGTATTCTTATTTATAAATTCCTGTATAAATCTCAATAACTGAAACGCTGTTGCCCTTATCATTCCATGGCCTTGATAATTTACTGCGGTTTTTACATTGCTTTCCATTTCCACATTAAATTGAGGTTTAATTGATTTCTCAGGAACATCAAGTGTAGCGCTAACATGAACAGACGAATCAGGAAAAAGAGTGTCAACCATTCCATTTAGATCACGTATTAACTTACCGAAGTCTGTCTCTTCATCATTTGGGTCTAACTCTGCTGCAAGGTTGTTTAGAAAAACCTGCGCCTGTGTGTAGTTTTCGGAGTTGCCTCTTACCTTATCAAAAAGGTCTCCCAGCAAAGAATACAAAGCACCGCCTGGACTCGTTAACTCGGAAATACACGATTCTGCGGGAATAACAACAATTCTGGACAGCTTTGAAAGCACATTACCTGGAATTCCACCCGGATTTTCCACCCATGCAGCTTCTTCATCCGCCTTAACATCCCAACATTCAGGCAAATCCATAAGCTTAGATTTATTGGCCGCAACAGTAAGGTTCTTTTCAAAGTTGGCCTCGCCAAAGTGTTCTTTTAAGAAAACTTCAGAGTAATGCTCGCCAACTAGGTCAGATACCTTCTTACACTCGGAATATAAGGCACTCCTTTCGCGAGGGTATTCCTTCATAAATATTTTTGGCTTGGTTTGATTTAGGGACCAAACTTTTTTATAGATAATGGAATTTCCTGTTTCCCCTTCAAGGGGTTCATGCGAGGAAATCACTCTTCCTTTGAACCCCAGCCAACCGTGCGCTGTTTCTGGTAAATTGTGGTACTCAGCGACTATTTCAACTTCATCTTCATAGGTATAGCCATCTTCATCTTCGTTGTATTCTTTCGAGTAATCCTCTCGATCCAAGTTAGTATTTTTATGCAGATGACTTAACGCAGCAAAAACACTAGATTTACCAGAATTGTTTGGCCCGATTAGAAAGGTAGTATCCCTAAACTTGATGCTGCAATTTTTTAGTTTTCGGAAATTATTGATGTGAAGTTCATGTAATCTCATCTTATACGTCCTTATTCGGTCTGAGGCGCTCGGCCCTTTAACGCCCGCAATAAGCGGCCGAGTGAAACGAGGTCCGGCGACCGCAGGGAGCGTACTTGATTGCTTGGTTAGGCATTTAGTAGTTCTCTTTTAATTTTACGAGTCCTTTCAAGGTGTTCTTTAGAGACTAGGCAACCATCACGGTGAGCCGTATATTTACCGCCCATATTTTTTTTGTAATTAATAATATCAATAATCTGCGTTTCCTCCTTGCCTGACTCAGAGGTAAATTTAAGTACATTCCAAATATGCAGGCAATCATGTTTTTCTCCACTACACTCCATATAAGTTGCCTCGCCTGAATGTATATCACACCCGAACTTCACAAATACCTTTATCGCATTAGTGTCGCACTGGCCCATATCTATATTGTTTTTAGGGTCGTTAGCAAATTCTATTAGTTCAGATTCGGTTATTTTCATAGTTCGGAGCCTTTCTAATGAGTCGCTAACGTCCAAATATTCGGCGCCCGACGCAGGAGGGCGTCCGGCGCGTGAAACGCGCGTACATAACTTGCTTGTTAGATTTGTTTCTATCCAGCATCACTAGAGCGGTCTGTTTCTTGTTGAGTGTCGCTTGAGCTTTCAGTTCTCATTTGTTGCAGCAGCTCTTTTAGCTCTAGGGCCACTTTATTTTTCTCACCCAACTTGGGTGATAGTTTATTTATCCTGCGCTGCCTCACCTTTAAGCGAAGCCAAGTTACGAGGCCATATTTCCAAGCTAAACTTGCGATAATTTGGTCAAGTCGCCTTCTGCCAACAAGTATAGACGCTTCTATTGCAGAAAGTGCTTTTATGTAGGCAGTGGTGTCGAGCTTTGCGTACCCGTGGAGACTCACATTTGGAAGAAATGTGTAGGAGCGCAAAACCCACCTCAGCTCTTGGGCCTCAATCGGCATCAGACCGGATAAATCTTCGATAGCTTTCGCTCTCTCTTCGCTTAAACCGGGCGTGTCATCTAGGTATCGCTTTGCGTATCGCTGTCTCAGGGACTCAAACTCGCCGATTGATAGACCTAGATCCTTTACTCCTTCAATTGCAGCTTGGGAAGTTGCCATCTCACCTTTGAGAGACATTAGCGTGGAGAGCACGCGACCAATCATTCTCCGCTCCTCGCGAGACCGATTAAAGGCACCGCTAAGCTCACCGAGCCCCCATCCAAGTGCTACACCGATTAGTCCGAGTATGGCTTCCATAGCTGTCCTTGAAATTTAACATTGGTATATCGCGCATGCGCGATATCAAACCTATATTTCTTCTCTGAAAACACCATAAAAGATTGATTTTCAGGATATTTTTTAATTTCCGCGCGTTTATCAACGGACCAAAACACGCATGCGCGTTATCATTCTTCTCGGTGCGCGATATCATTCCACCGTAAAACGGTAACCATTTGTTTTTGCGGGAACTTTTTGGGGCGGGGAGCGGAAAACACGCAATCCCTCGCAGCTATTCGCGCATCGTGACAAGGCCGCGACCGGGTCGCTGACGTCCTGTGTCGTAAATTGCCACATAAGGAGTGCGCTGGCAACCCTAAAGGTTCTGTCGGTGGCTGCGGCAGAGTGTGCGATAATCCCGTCGTTGCTCCAGCGCCCCCCGGCGGGCCTCTCGGGCAACTCCAGTTTACGCAACGGTAAAGGACTCAGTATGTCATCTTCCTCTTCCGCCCCAACGACCCGCCCGGACGTGCTGGTAACCGGTGGTGCCGGTTATATTGGCAGTCATGTGTGTGTCGAATTGTTCAACGCTGGCTACCGCCCAGTGGTAGTGGATAACTTCAGCAACAGCAAGCCCGAGGCCTTGCGCCGCGTCGGGGAAATCTGCGGTGAAGCGCCGGTGTTTTATGAGCTGGACCTGAATGACCCAAAAGGGCTCACGGAGGTGTTCGCCCGGCACTCGTTCAGTGCGGTCATGCACTTTGCCGGACTCAAGGCGGTGGGGGAGTCGTCCCGCATCCCGCTGACCTATTACCGGGAGAATGTCGGCGGTACGCTGACGCTGTGCGAAGTGATGGCGGCGCACGGGCAGAGCCGCCTGATTTTCAGTTCCTCGGCCACCGTTTATGGCGACCCGGCGTCCGTGCCCATTGATGAGCGTTTCCCGACCTCGGCCACGAATCCGTATGGCCGCAGCAAGCTGATGGTCGAAGACATTTTGCAGGATATGGCCGCCGCGCCGGCAGCGGATCAGGTGGTGCCTTGGAACATCACGCTGTTGCGCTACTTTAATCCGGTGGGCGCGCACGACAGCGGCCGGATAGGGGAAGACCCGGCCGGTATCCCGAACAACCTGTTGCCTTATGTGGCCCAAGTGGCCATCGGCAAGCTGCCCGAATTGAGCGTCTTCGGCGATGATTACGACACCGTGGATGGCACGGGGGTGCGGGACTACATTCATGTGGTCGACCTGGCGCGCGGGCACGTGGCCGCCCTGAAAGGGCTGTCGACCGCAGGCGCCGGTTGCCGTGCCTATAACCTGGGCACCGGGCGCGGGTATTCGGTGCTGCAAATGGTGGCGGCGTTCGAGCGCGCCAGCGGGCGCAAGGTGCCGTACCGCATTGCACCGCGCCGCCCAGGGGATATCGCCAGTTGTTATGCCAACGCCGATCTGGCGCGGCGCGAGTTGGGCTGGTCGGCGGAGTTCGGGCTGGAGCGCATGATGGAGGATGCCTGGCGCTGGCAGTCCGGCAATCCGAACGGTTATTAATCCTTCTTTCCGGGGTTCTTGAGTGGGAGCACTGTTGATGGAAGTGGTAGCGCTGCTTGTGGGGTTGGCTTTACTCACCCTCGGGGGTGACGGACTGGTGCGGGGCGCGGTGGCCCTGGCGGCGCGTTGGGGGGTGTCACCGCTGCTGGCGGGGCTGGTGATTGTCGGGTTTGGCACGTCGTCGCCCGAGCTGGTGGTGTCCTTGCAGGCGGCGTTGGGGCAGAGCCCCGACATCGCGCTCGGTAATGTGATCGGCAGTAATATCGCCAACATTTTGTTGATCCTGGGCATTTGCGGGCTGATTCTGCCGTTAACGGTGCAGGCCAATGCGTTGCGTCGTGACGGGCTGGCAATGGTGGGCGCCACGCTGTTCTTTTTATTGCTGGTGCGCGACGGTTCGCTGGGGCGCCCGGATGGCCTGATGTTTCTGGTGGCGCTGGCCGCTTATCTGGTATGGAGTTACCGCACGGAACGGGTGCATCCCGAAGGGCCTGAAGTCGCGCTGCACCAGGCGGAGGCGGATTCGGTCAGGCCTCGCCCCCAGGCGCTATGGCTATCCTGGCTATTCACTCTGGGCGGGCTGGCGCTGCTGTTAGTGGGCGCTCGCTTGTTTCTGTGGGGCGCGGTGGCGGTTGGGGAATGGCTGGGAATTCCTCAGGCGCTGATCGGTTTGACGCTGGTGGCGGTGGGTACGTCGCTGCCGGAACTGGCGGTGTCGCTGATCGCGGTGCTGCGCCGTGAGGCCGACGTGGCAGTGGGCAACATTCTGGGCAGTAATATCTTTAACATTCTGGCCATTCTTGGCGTCTCATCCATGGTGCAGCCTTTGCCGCTGGCCGGGCGGTTGCTGGCGGTGGATCAATGGGTCATGCTGGCGGCGGCCCTGGCGCTGGTGTTGTTCCTGCTGACCGGGCGACGTTTGAACCGGTTTGAGGCGGCCGCGTTACTGGGCGGTTACGTCGTCTACGTGGCGTTTATGGCTATGTGATATGGCCCTGTGACGGTCTTGTGAAAGTTTTGCGGGCGTAAACAAGGTATAATGCCGGGTTTTATCCCGATTGCCAAACCGTGAAGGGGGAGTGTTTCCTGACCTATGAGTGATTCGCAGGACGTTGTCGATTACATGCTGGATCTGGGCCGCAACGCCCGGGCCGCTGCCCGTCGCCTGGTCGCCGCTGATACCGGCACAAAAAACCGGGCGCTGCTGGCCATGGCTGAAGCGTTGGAGGCGGCTCGCCCGGTGCTGGCCCGGGAGAACGCCAAGGATCTGGAAGCCGGGGAAGCCAAGGGGCTGGATGCGGCCTTGTTGGATCGTCTGGCGCTGAAACCGGCCACCATCGACGGCATGATTGAAGGGCTGCGCCAGGTGGCTGCGCTGCCGGACCCCTGTGGCGAAATCACGGACATGAGCTATCGGCCCAGCGGTATTCAGGTCGGGAAGATGCGGGTGCCGCTCGGCGTGATCGGCATTATCTATGAGTCCCGTCCCAACGTGACCATCGATGCGGCGAGCTTGTGCCTGAAGTCGGGCAATGCGGCTATTCTGCGCGGTGGCAGCGAGGCGATTCACTCCAATCGCGCCATTGCCGAGTGCGTACGCCAGGGGCTGAAGGCTGCCGGGCTGCCGGAGTCGGCGGTGCAGGTGGTGGAAACCACTGACCGGGCGGCCGTAGGCCAGTTGATTGCGATGCCCGAGTATGTGGACGTGATTGTTCCCCGCGGTGGCAAGAGCCTGATTGAACGCATCAGTAACGATGCCCGCGTCCCGGTGATCAAGCATTTGGATGGCATCTGTCATGTGTATATCGATGCCGATGCCGATGCCGAGAAGGCGTTTGCGATTGCGCTCAACGCCAAGACGCATCGTTACGGCGTTTGTAATGCGATGGAAACCTTACTGGTACACAGCGATAGGGCAGCCAGCCTGCTGCCCCGGATTGCCGAGGCGCTGGCAGAAAAGGGCGTGGAGCTGCGCGGCTGTGAACGCACCTGCGAACTGATTTCAGCCCGGCCCGCCACCGAAGAGGATTGGGCGACTGAATACCTGGCCCCGGTGCTGGCCATTCGCGTGGTGAATGATGTGGATGAGGCGATGGATCATATTGATCGCTACAGCTCACAGCACACCGAGTCCATTGTGACCGAAAACTACACCCGTGCCCGCCGTTTCCTGGCCGAAGTGGATTCCAGCTCGGTGATGGTGAACGCGTCCACGCGGTTTGCGGACGGTTTTGAGTATGGCCTGGGCGCTGAAATCGGCATCTCCACCGACAAGCTGCACGCGCGCGGCCCGGTCGGCCTGGAGGGCTTAACGTCCCAGAAGTGGATTGTGTTCGGCGACGGCCACATTCGCACCTGATGGCTCGGCGCATCGGGCTTCTGGGCGGCACGTTTGATCCGGTTCATCTGGGGCATCTGCGCATGGCGCTGGAGGCCCGCGAGGCGCTGGCACTGGACGAAGTGCGTCTTCTGCCTTGCCATCAGCCGCCGCACCGCGCCGCTCCCAACGTGGACAGCGCCCAGCGCACGGAAATGCTGCGCCGGGCTCTGGCGGATTGCCCGACGCTGGCTCTGGATGATCGTGAACTGCGTCGCGACGGTCCGTCCTACACCGTGGATACGTTGCAAAGTCTGAGGCAGAGCGAAGGCGACGACGCTCGGCTGGTATGGATTCTGGGCGGCGATGCGTTTCTCGGTTTGACGCAGTGGCACCGCTGGCAGGCATTACTCGACTATGCCCATTTGCTGGTGATTGATCGGCCCGGTTGGTCATTGCCCGCGAAAGGCGAACTGGCCGAGTGGCTGGATCGCCACCGGGTAGCGCCGGATGACTTGTTGGACACGCCAGCGGGCGCGGTCGCCGTGCAGTCGTTGCGCTTGCTGCCCATTTCCGCGACGGAAATCCGCAGCTTGATCCGGGAGGGCCGGTCTCCCCAGTTTTTGTTGCCGGAGCCGGTCTGGCACTATATCCGCCAACACCGTTTATATGAAGCTGGCCCCGAGCGAGCCTGAACCCGTATTGACCCTTATTTTTTAACCATTGAATTTTCACTATTAATGACAGGTGGCGAATGTCCGCAGCGTTAAACGAATTGATTCTCGAAGCCCTGGACGACCTCAAGGGCAAAGACATTGTCACACTCGACGTGCGCGAGCTGAGTGATGTGATGGATACCCTGATTATTGCCAGTGGTACCTCCAACCGGCACGTCAAATCGCTGGCCAATAATGTGGTGGAGGACGCCAAGCATTCGGGCCACCAACCCCTCGGCGTGGAAGGGCTGGAGAGCGGGGAATGGGCGCTGGTGGACTTTGGCGATATCGTTGTCCATGTGATGCTGGAGCAGACCCGCAGCTTTTACGATCTGGAAAAACTCTGGTCGATGGAACCCGGCAGCCGTTCTGAACACTAAGCGGGGGCCGATATGCGCATCCGTCTGATTGCCGTGGGCACTCGAATGCCCGGCTGGGTGGAAGAGGGCTACCAGGAATACGCCAAGCGGTTGCCGCGCGACGGCTCGGTGGAGCTGGTGGAACTGCCCATGGGGCCGCGTGGCAAGGGCAGTTCCACCCGCGTCGCCATGGAGCGCGAGGGCGAGGCGATGCAGAGCGCCATCGGCAAGGGGGACCGGGTGATTGCCCTGGAGGTCAACGGTAAGCCCTGGAGTACCGAACAGCTGGCCTCCCAACTCGATCAGTGGCGAATGAGCGGCAGCAACTACAGCCTGCTGATCGGTGGGCCGGATGGTTTGGCGCCGTCCTGTGTGGCCTTGGCCGAGAGCAAGTGGTCACTGTCGCCCCTGACTCTGCCGCATCCGTTGGTGCGTATTCTGGTGATTGAGCAGCTATACCGGGCTTACTCAATCCTCCATAATCACCCTTATCATAAATAAGTCAGCGACCGGTTGTTGCGCGTCCATGTCAGAAGCCCAGCGTTTTAAAGATCATCACCGGGAAGCGCGGATATTCCTTAGCCGCGTGGCGATTGTGGCGCTGTGTATGGTCGGCCTGATGGCGCTGCTGGTGGCCCGTTATTACCACCTTCAGATTACCCGTTACGAAGATTACGCCACCCGCTCGGATCGCAATCGCGTCCATGTGCAGCCCGTGCCTCCCACGCGCGGGCTGATTTACGACCGCAATGGCGAGCTGCTGGCGGACAATCGCCCCAGCTACACCCTGTCCATTGTGCGCGAGCGGGTGGACGATATGGCCTCCACGATCAGTTTGTTGCGCTCTCTGGTAGCCATTCCCCAGAACGACCTCGACAAATTCTACGACCAGCTGCAGCAGTGGCGGCGACCCTTTGAAGCGATTCCGCTGCGCTACCGGCTGACAGAGGATGAAATTGCCCGTCTGGCAGTGAACGAATACCGGCTGGAAGGTGTGGAGGTCAACGCGCAGCTGGTGCGCCACTATCCGCTCGGCGAGCTTTATGCACATGTGCTGGGGTACGTCGGACGAATCAGCCAGGCGGATCTGGCCCAGTTTGATGAGGAAGACCTGCAAAGCTACAGCGGTACGCACTCCATCGGTAAAACCGGGCTGGAGCGGCAGTACGAGCGGTTGTTACTGGGCGAAGCGGGCAGCCAGAACGTGGAAACCAACGCACGCGGTCGGGTGCTGAGAGTGCTTGACCGCACCGACCCCAGGCCGGGGAAGGATCTGCATCTGAATATGGACAGCCGCCTTCAGGCCGTAGCCACTGGGGCGCTGGATGGGCAGCGCGGTGCGGTGGTCGCTCTGGACGTGCGCACTGGCGGCGTATTGGCGGCCGTGTCCCTGCCGAGCTTTGATCCGAACCTGTTTGTAACGGGTATTAGTTTCCGGGACTACCGGCAGTTGAACCAGTCGCTGGACCTGCCGCTGTTTAATCGTTTTCTGCAGGGGCAGTATCCACCGGGTTCCACGGTGAAGCCCATGGTCGGGCTGGCGGGCCTCTACTATGAAGTGGTGGACCGCGAACACACGATCAACGACCCTGGTTACTATCGGTTGCCGGGCGACGATCGCCTGTACCGGGACTGGAAGCGCAGCGGCCACGGTCCGAATATTGATTTACAGGACGCTGTCGAGCAGTCCTGCGATGTCTATTTCTATGACCTTGGGCACCGCATGGGCATTGATCGCATGCACGAATTTGGCCGCCACTTTGGGCTGGGGGCGCGCACGGGCGTGGATATTCCCTCGGAACGCGGCGGAAACTGGCCCTCCCGGGAATGGAAACGCGCGAACCGTGGTTTGCCCTGGTTTCCCGGCGATAATCTCAACCTGGCGATTGGCCAGGGTTACGCACTGACCACGCCCATGCAACTGGCGGAAATGACCGCCACGCTGGCCAATCGTGGGCACCGTCTTCGTCCTCAGGTGGTCGGCCAGGTGGGTGACAAAGTGATGATGCCGGTGGAGGAAGATTTCATCAACGTGGAGGATGAGCACTGGGACTATGTGCTGGGCGCCATGATGGGCGTGATGCACGGTGCTCGCGGTACGGCGAGGCGCGCAGCCTACGGCGCGGATTATCATATCGCGGGCAAAACAGGCACCGCCCAGGTGGTGGCGATTCCCCAGGGGCAGGAATATGACTCCGAGAGCCTGCTTGAACGCCAGCGTGACCATGCGCTCTTTATCGGATTTGCGCCAGCGGAAGCACCTCGGATTGCGGTGGCGGTGATCGTAGAGAACGGTGAGTCAGGTTCAGGCGTGGCGGCCCCCGTCGCCCGCCAGGTGTTCGATGCCTACATGCATCTGCCTGAACTGGAGTCAACGGATAGCGAGTCGCCGGGAGGTGAATCGTGAAGCATCAGGATTTTCTGCGCCGCCTGCCCGGAGGAGAAGGTCGAGACGGTTTGCGGCGCCGTGATCGTCTTCAGCAGCGCCTGCATCTGGACTTTACGTTACTGATACTCCTGCTGTGTGTCGCCGCCTATGGCTTGATTGTGCTGTATAGCGCCAATGGGCAGTCCATCGACGGCGTGCGGCGCCAGGGGCTGTACTTTCTGGTTGCCCTGGGCGGGGCGGTGGTCATCGCTCAGATACCCCCGCATTTTATGCGACGTGTGGCACCTTGGATGTATCTCGCGGGGGTCATCATGCTCACATTGGTCATGCTGATGGGGGTGCATGCCATGGGCGCTCAGCGGTGGCTCGGCGTGGGTGGCATGCGGTTTCAGCCCTCGGAAATCATGAAACTCGCGACACCGATGATGGTGTCCGCGTATCTGGGCCAGCGTATGCTGCCCCCGCGCTTTCGCTATGTCGTCGTGTCGCTGGTACTGATGGCTGTACCAGTGCTGCTGATCGCGCAGCAGCCGGATCTCGGCACCTCCTTGCTGGTGGCGTCGTCGGGGATGGTGGTGCTGTTTTTTTCCGGTCTGGGCTGGCGCTATATCCTGATCGCGCTCGGGGCGGTTTTGGCCGGTATCTGGCCGATGTGGCACTTTGGCATGCATGAGTATCAGCGTCAGCGAGTGCTTACGTTGCTCGATCCGGAAAAAGACAGCCTCGGGGCCGGGTGGAACATTATTCAGTCGAAAACCGCGATTGGCTCCGGCGGTTATTCCGGCAAGGGCTGGCTGCAAGGCACGCAGTCCCAGCTTGATTTCCTGCCGGAGGGGCACACCGACTTTATCATCGCCGTGCTGGGTGAAGAGTTTGGCCTGTTGGGCATACTGCTGTTGATGACGCTGTATTGCCTGATTATCGCGCGTGGAATGCTGATCGCCGTTCACGCCCAGGGGAGTTTCAGCCGGCTGCTGGCGGCCAGTATTACCTTTACGTTTTTTGTCTATGTGTTCGTGAATGCAGGTATGGTCTCCGGTATGCTGCCCGTGGTGGGGGTGCCTCTGCCACTGGTCAGTCAGGGGGGGACGGCCATGGTCACGTTGATGGCCGGCTTCGGCATATTGATGGCCATAGCCACTGAACGCCGTCGTGTGATCCGCCAGGAGTAAGTAATGCCAAGACGAGTGATTGAGCTGACTGTGTGGGCGCTGTGCCTGATAGCTGCCGCCGCGCGCGCGGATTATCGGGAGCATCCCGAGGCGAGAGCCTTTATTGATGAAATGGTGGAAGACGAAGGCTTCGAGCGCGAGCCGTTAACCGCCTGGCTGGGCGAGGCGCAGCGGCAGGACTCGATTCTGGAGGCCATCGCCCGACCCGCTGAGCGCACCCGTACCTGGGCCGAGTATCGTCCTATTTTTGTACAGCCATTGCGGGTGGAGCGGGGCGTCGAGTTCTGGCAGGAAAACCGCGACGCGTTCCAGCGGGCGGAGCAGGAGCTGGGTGTACCCGCCGAGGTTATTCTGGCCATTATCGGCGTGGAAACGCATTATGGCCGTATCACCGGATCGCATCGCGTCATTGATGCTCTGAGTACACTGGCGTTCGATTACCCGCCGCGCGCGCCGTTTTTCCGCAAGGAGCTGAAACAGTACTTTATCCTGATGCGCGAACACGAGCAGAACCCTTTGGCCTTTAAAGGGTCCTATGCCGGAGCCATGGGGTATGGCCAGTTTATGCCATCGAGCTACCGGCATTACGCGATTGATTTTGACGGCGATGGCTTTGCCGATATCTGGAACAATCCAACCGACGCCATTGGCAGTGTAGCCAATTATTTTGCCGAGCACGGCTGGCAGCGGGATGGGTTGGTAGCGGTGCGCGCCCGGGCCTCCGGCGAAGTGGAACGCGGCGACGAAAAAGACTGGAACCGCATTGACCCGCCCCAGCACAGTGTGGGCGACTGGAACGAGCGCGGCCTGAGCCCCATTTTCGAGTTGCCCGCTGATATGCCGGCCAATGCGTTGTGGCTGGAGGGCGATCACGGGGAAGAATTCTGGCTGGTCTTCCATAATTTTTATGTCATTACCCGGTACAACCGCAGTCACTTGTATGCCCTGGCTGTCGATCATTTGAGTCGGGAAATAAAAACCGCAATGGAGAAACAGTTGTGAAAGCGGGTAATCGCGCGTTCCTTGGAGCGCTGATCGTTGTGTTGATGGGGTTGGGCGCTTGCAGCACGCAAGGTCCGTTTGAAGAGAAAGACCGAGGCCCGGACCGTCCGGTGGATACATCCCACGTACCCGATGCAGTGCCTCGCCATGAAGTGCGCACGGCGGCGGGCAATAAAAATCCGTACACGGTGCTCGGGCAGACTTACCATTTGATGGACGATGAAACCGGCTATCGCGAGCAGGGTATCGCGTCATGGTACGGCAAGAAATTTCATGGTCGCCGCACCTCGAACGGTGAGGTCTACGACATGTACGCCATGACGGCCGCGCATAAAACGCTGCCGATTCCGAGCTATGTTCGGGTTACCAATCTGGATAATCGGCGGCAAGTGGTAGTGCGGGTCAATGATCGCGGGCCCTTTCACGGAGGACGTATCATTGACTTGAGTTACGCCGCTGCGCAACGGCTCGGCTTCGCGAATCATGGCACCGCACGAGTGGAAGTGGAAATTATCGTGCCCGGCGATCAGCCGCCCGCGCCCTTGCGGGCCGAAGAGGCGTCCGATGCCGTGGCGATCCCCAGTGGAGAGCAAACCTACCTGCAAGTCGGCGCGTTCAGTACGCTGGGGGCCGCTGAGCAACAACGCGAACGCGTCAGCGGCATGGTGGGATACCCGGTAGTGATCCACAGTCCGGAAGAATTGCCCGAACTGCACCGGGTGCGCATCGGGCCACTGACCAATACAACAGAGGTTGCCGAAGTGCGTGAGCAACTGCGCAGAAACGCCATTGAGCAAACCCATATCGTGAAGGAATAGTGCTAGAATTTCCGCACTTTCCCGACACATTACCAACCTTTAACGTTTAAAACAGTGGTTTCGTCATGATACAAAAACTCTTCCCGGCCATCATTCTGATGTTATTGACCGCCGTTGTGCAGGCGCAGCAGGTCATTATTCCGTCGCCGCCGCGTCTGGCCGCCACGGCGTACCTGCTGGTCGATGCGGACACCGGGAGGGTGTTGGTGGAACAGGAAGCGGATATGGTTTTACCGCCTGCCAGCCTGACCAAGTTGATGACCACGTACATTGTGTCTGAAGAGATGGAACAAGGCCGTATTGGCGAGCATGACAAGGTGAATATCAGTGTCAAGGCATGGCGCAAGGGCGGCTCGAAAATGTTTGTGCAAGAGGGTACTCAGGTTGACCTGATGGATCTGATGCGCGGCGTAATCATTCAGTCGGGCAACGATGCCAGTATTGCCCTGGCGGAACACGTGGCCGGCAGCGAGGAAGGGTTCGTGGACATCATGAACCAAACCGCCGCCAAGCTGGGGATGACGCACACGCAATACAAGAACTCTACAGGGTGGCCCGCTGAGGGACACCACACCACCGCCCGCGACTTGGCGGCTCTGGCGAAAGCGGTGATCAACGATCACCCCGAACACTACGATATCTACAGGGAAAAGCATTTCTCCTACAACGGCATTAATCAGGCCAACCGTAATCGCCTGCTGTTCCGCGATGACTCCGTGGACGGACTGAAAACCGGCCATACCGAAGAAGCGGGTTTTTGTCTGGTGGCCTCCGCCAAGCGCGACGGAATGCGTCTGATCGCGGTGGTGATGGGCACCAGCAGTGAGAACGCCCGTGCGTCGGAAACGGAAAAGCTACTCGCCTACGGTTTCCGCTACTATCAGACTCGCTCTATTTACAGTGCGGGCGATGAGTTGCAGCGCTCACGCGTCTGGTCCGGTAAACAGGAAGAAGTGGTACTCGGCGTGAAGGAAGACATTCAATTGACAATTCCACGCGGTGCCGAGAGCCAACTGGATGCGCAAATGCATATTGACGAAGTCATCCGCGCGCCGATTGAGGCTGGAGAGGAACTGGGCCGCCTGACCATAGACCTGGACGGCGAGCGCCTGGTGGATGCGCCGCTGGTGGCGCTGGAACCCGTGGAGCCGGCCGGGTTCTTTGCCCGCCTGATCGATGCCATCAAGCTGTTTTTCATCCAGCTTTTCAAGTAACCGCAACGCACGGGTCACCGGGGCAGGGAAGCGCCGGGCCTGTTATAATACCCGCCTTGCCACCCACTCGAGCGACACCGGCCAAGGTTCCCGTATTATGTCTGATCACCAGCCCGACGCCCCTAAAATTGAATTCCCCTGCGAGAACTATCCCATCAAAGTGCTGGGGGATGCCGGGGACGAACTGCCGCAACTGGTGGTTGAGGTGATGGAGCGTCACGCCCCCGGTTTTGATCAGAGCCGGATTCGGGTCAAAGCCAGCCGCAACGGCACCTACCAGTCTCTGACCGTATGGATTACCGCCACGGGAGAGCCACAGCTTAAATCCATCCATCAGGAGCTGATTGCCAGCTCCGTGACCAAGATGGTGTTGTAAATTGACCGCTGCCGCCCGACCCGCTCACTCCGGCGCGGAACCCCTGGCCGTGACCGACCTGGGCATCCGGCCCTACGAGCCGGTGTGGGCTGAGATGCGCACCCTCACCGATAGCCGTGACGCCCATACCCCGGACCAGTTATGGCTGGTAGAGCACCCCCCGGTGTTCACGCAGGGGCAGGCGGGCAAACCCGAGCACCTGTTATTGCCGGGGGATATACCGGTGGTGCAGACTGATCGCGGCGGTCAGGTCACCTATCACGGCCCCGGCCAGCTGGTCGCCTATCCGCTGCTGGACCTGCGGCGTCTGGGGATAGGCGTTCGGGATCTGGTGACCGCGCTGGAGCAGACACTGGTGGCGTTGCTGGACGAATACGGCGTTGAAGCCTATGCCCGTGCGGATGCGCCCGGCGTGTATGTGGAGGGTGACAAAATCGCCTCGCTCGGCCTGAGAGTACGCCGCGGGTGCAGCTTCCACGGTCTGGCCCTCAATGTGGCCATGGATATGGAACCCTTTGGGCGAATCAACCCCTGTGGTTACCAGGGATTGAATATGACGCAGTTGATTGATCGCATGAGCCCTGCGCCGCCGCTGTCTCAGATCAAAGCCGACCTGACCCGGCACTTTGTACAGAAATTGGGCTATTCGTGTACAATGCCGTCGCCAGCGTGCGAGTAGCCACGCCCAGCCATCTGTAGTTGCAAGCTGTCTTTCTTGAGAGGATGGCTTGAGAAATTACTTGAGAGAATCGAATGTCCGAAACCCCTGAAATACAACCCGTCAAGCGTACCCGCCGCCTTCGCCAGGGTGAAAAACTGCGCGATGCCGATAAGGTCGAGCGGATTCCGGTTAAAGTGATCGCTTCCGATGAGGTGCAGCGCAAGCCCGACTGGATTCGTGTACGGGTGCCTGCCTCTCCGGAAGTGGATCGGATCAAACAGATTCTGCGCAAGAACAACCTGGCGTCAGTGTGCGAGGAAGCCAATTGCCCCAATCTGGGCGAATGCTTCAGCGGCGGTACCGCCACCTTTATGATCATGGGCGAAATCTGTACCCGTCGCTGCCCCTTTTGCGACGTGGGCCACGGCAAGCCTAACCCGCTGGACGAAAGCGAGCCCGAGCACCTGGCGAAAGCCATTGCGGAAATGCAGTTGAAGTACGTGGTTATCACCTCGGTAGACCGCGATGATCTGCGCGATGGTGGTGCCCAGCATTTTGCGGACTGCATTCGTGAATCCCGCATTCACAGCCCCAATTTGCAGGTGGAAATTCTGACCCCGGACTTCCGCGGTCGGATGGATGTGGCGCTGGACATTCTCGAAGGCGAGGCCCCGGATGTGTTCAACCACAATCTGGAAACCGTTCCCCGTCTGTATCGTCAGGCCCGTCCTGGCGCCAATTACCAGTGGTCGCTCAAACTGCTGAAAGAATACAAAAAGCGCCGCCCCGATGTGCTGACCAAATCCGGTCTGATGGTGGGGTTGGGCGAGAGCAAAGAAGAAATTCTCGACGTGATGCGGGATATGCGCGCCCACAATATCGATATGATCACTATCGGCCAGTATTTGCAGCCGTCACGCGATCATTTACCGGTGGACCGCTTTGTACACCCGGACGAATTTGCCGAGTACACGCGGCTGGCTCACGAACTGGGCTTCAAGCACGCGGCCTGTGGCCCGCTGGTGCGTTCAAGCTATCACGCCGACAAACAGGCTCATGGTGAAGAAGTGGGCGTTGTGGATCAATTGCTGGCATCGTCGGCCCGTTGAATCCTTTGAAATCATCCGGCCTGATCCCAGGCCGGATAGGCTTAACCCCCCGTCCTCTAACTGTCGGTTTCCACCGCTCCGCCGAAGGCGTCTAGCAGGGCTTTCACCAGTGCCGTAATTTCGATGCTCATCACGGCGAAATCGGCATCAAAGGCTTCCGCCGCCGTGTCGGGGTTGCGGTCTCCCGCCTGCTCCAACAGTTTGTCTTCGAACTTCAGGCGCTTAACAGCGAACTGGTCATCCAGCACAAAATGGATGGCTTCTTTCCAGGTCAGGGCCAGTTTACTGGCAAACATGCCGGCTTCCAGATGGCTGGCCACCTCTGGGGCGGTGAGATCCACATTCTTGCAACGCACCACGCGGCTGTCCTTGCCCGCCTGAAATTCACATTCCTCGCCCAGCTCGAAGTCGGCCGGCAAGGGCTCACCGCGCAGCCAGTGGGTCATCATTTGTGCGGGCGCGTGTTGTGGCGTCAGAGGTACCGCCTTGAGCGTGCCCAGGGCTTCGCGCAGCTGACTCAGCAACTCTTCGGCGCGCTTGGCGGAGGCGCTGTTGACCACAATCAGGCGCTCGCGTTTGGCAATGTAAGCATAGTCGCGCGAGGACTTCTTGAAAGCCTGGGGCAACAGATCAAAAATGATTTCATCTTTCAGCGATTGCTTTTCTTTCCGGCCCACGGGGCGACCTTCGTCCGCCTTGATCTGGGAGACCTTTTCTTCGAGGTGTTCATTGACGACCGACGAGGGCAGTATTTTTTCCTGCCGCTTGGCGCACACCATCAGATAATCTTGCGTGGCGTGCACAAAATCCTCGGCGTTGTCGCCAGCGGGAGGTACCCAGCCGTAGCGGATAAGATCCTGGCTCCCGCAGGGTTGGAACGGCGCCTGGCTCAGTTGTTGTGATAGTTGTTCGGCGGTGAGGGAAAAGTCTTCGGTCAGTTGGAACAGTCGCAGGTTTTTAAACCACATAGCTTATCCAGTGCTCCTGGCGGGCATGATAAAAAGAGGGGGAGTTTAGCACAGCGTCTATCGTCACGCGGCGCTCAGGGAGCGCCACTGTCCGAGGAAGCAAGCTCCGAAGAATCGCTGTGACCGGATGGGTTGAACTCGCGCACAAAAATACCCCAAAAAACGACAAACAGCGCGGCGATCAGCGGCCCGATGACAAAGCCATTGATACCGAACAGCGCAATACCGCCGAGCGTGGAGAGCAGCACGATATAGTCCGGCAGTTTGGTGTCCCTCCCGACCAGCACGGGGCGCAACAGGTTATCCACCAGGCCAATGACGCCGGCACCAAAGGCGATCAGGGTCACGCCTTGTACCACATCACCCGTGGCGATCAGGTAAAGTGCGGCGGGCGCCCAGATAATCGCCGCGCCCACGGCGGGAATCAGCGAGGCGAACGCCATGATCACGCCCCAGAGCAGCGCGGCCGGAATACCCAAAAGCCAAAAAATAATACCGCCCAGCGTCCCCTGAACGGCAGCCACCACGATGTTGCCTTTGACCGTGGCCCGCGTCACTTCCGCAAACTTGCGAAACAGCAGGCGTTCGCGCTCGTCACCGATTGGCAGTGCCTGAATGAGCAACTCCAGCAGGCGCTGGCCGTCGCGCAGCATAAAGAAGGTGAGGTACACCATCAGGCAGACGTTCAGTACAAAACGAAACGCGTTCTGGCCGATATCGAAAGTGTGTTGTGCCAGAAACTTGCCGCTGGCCATGGCGGCATCGGTGGCGTGGCTTTTCAGTGCTTCGAGACTGATGCCAAAGCGGTCCAGAGTATTCTGGATAATGGGAAAGTTGGAATGGATTTTCTCAATGAACTGATCGGGTTTGATGTCCCCCCCATCCATTTTTTCATAAAGACTGACGCCCTCGGCCACCACTGACGTGACGATAAAAATGACAGGCAGGATGACGATAACGAGGCAGATCAGCAAGGTTGCCAAAGAGGCGAGATTGACTCTGTTGTGAAAGCGCTTCAGCAGCCGTTGGTGCAGGGGGTAGAAGATAATGGCGACGGCGCAGGCCCAGAAGATGGGGCCGAAAAAGGGTTTGAGCACCCAGAGAAAGGCCATGGAAACGAGCAGTAGCAACCAGAGGAAGGCGCGGGTTTCCATCTTGCTGTTCATAGAGATTTCCTTACTGGAGTCAATACTGTTTAAGGGCGTGACGTCCGGCCCAATTTAGGGGGCACTGCCCACAGACACGCCGTGAATACGTGACGTGAAGGGAATCACTAATGCCGCGATGGCATGGATGCCAAGGAGCGGCCCGTGTAGGCTCGCATCGCGGGTCCCCCGCTCCACGGTCTGTGGGCAGTGCCCCCTAAATCGCGCCTCTGTGGCTGATTCTTCCCATGATCAGGATGTTACTACACATCGTCAGGCTTTTTGATGTCAGCACTGCGCAAAATGCCAACGGAAGGGAAATAAAGGAAAGGTTTGACGGCGGTACTCAGCCGGGTGGAGCGGAATCGGTAAGTAGCAACAGATCTTGGAGTTGGCACGGAGCCAGGGGAGGGTATCTCCCTTTCCGAAACCCTCTCTTCAGGGAAGAAGAGAGGGAGCTGCGTGGACGCCCCACAGGGATGTGGGAAGTGTCCGTAAGCGCAGGGAGCGCGTAGGACCGTATTTATCGCGTTTTCGGAACAACCCTCCCACTCCCTGGGCGGGACTTCACAAAGACCTGCGGGTTATTCGTCTAGGAAACTACGCAAATGGTCGGAGCGCGAGGGATGACGAAGCTTGCGCAACGCCTTGGCCTCAATCTGACGAATCCGCTCACGCGTCACATCAAACTGCTTACCCACCTCTTCCAGCGTATGATCCGTGTTCATATCGATGCCAAACCGCATCCGCAACACCTTCGCTTCTCGGGCCGTAAGCCCCGCCAGCACTTCGCGGGTAGCTTCCGTTAAGCCCTCGGTTGTGGCTGAATCCACCGGAGATACAATCGTGTTGTCCTCGATAAAGTCACCCAGGTGCGAGTCTTCATCATCACCGATGGGCGTCTCCATCGAGATCGGCTCCTTGGCGATCTTCAGCACCTTGCGAACCTTGTCCTCCGGCATTTCCATACGCTCACCCAGCTCTTCCGGCGTGGGTTCGCGGCCCATCTCCTGAAGCATCTGCCGGGACACACGGTTGAGCTTGTTGATCGTCTCAATCATGTGTACCGGAATCCGGATGGTACGGGCCTGGTCGGCGATAGAACGGGTGATGGCCTGTCGAATCCACCAGGTGGCGTAGGTCGAGAACTTGTAACCGCGACGGTACTCAAACTTGTCCACGGCTTTCATCAAGCCAATGTTGCCTTCCTGAATCAGGTCCAGGAATTGCAGGCCACGGTTGGTGTATTTCTTGGCGATGGAGATCACCAGACGCAGGTTGGCCTCTACCATTTCTTTCTTGGCACGGCGCGCACGGGCTTCGCCGATGGACATCCGGCGGTTGATCTCTTTGATCTGCGCCAGGGTCAGGCCGCTTTCCTCTTCAAGCTGAGCCAGCTTGCGCTGGGCGCGAGCGACGTCACCTTCGACGTTTTTAAGCGCTTCGGAATAGTCGCGCTTTTTCTTGATAACGCCGGGAATCCAGTCGTCGTTGGTTTCGTTGCTCGGAAACTCTTTCATGAAGGTTTTGCGAGGCATGCGAGCTTCGCGCACACATAACCTCATGATCGCACGCTCTTCACGACGCACACGGTCCAGTACCTGACGAGCCTGGCTGTAAATGGGGTCGAACTGGCGCGGTGGCAGCTTGAAGAACTTGAACAGTTCGCCGACCGCTGCCAGTTCTTTCTGGGCCTGTGCGCTGTCGCGACCGTGCTTGGTAACGGCTTTGGTGGCTTTGTTCAGCTGTTTTTCCAGTGCTTCGACACGGGCACGAGCCTCTTCGGGATCGACGCCTGAGGTGCTTTCTTCCTCATCAGACTGATCGTTGTCGTCATCGTCGTTGTCGTCTTTTTTGTTGCTGCTGGCCGCCGCCGCGTTGTTATTGGACGCGGCATTGTTCGCACCGGCGGTCGGGATGTCATCGGACGGGTCGAGCCAGCCGATCACGACGTCGGGCAGGCGGCGTTCCTCGGCTTCTACCAGCTTGAACTCGTCGATCACGTGCTGGGCGGAGCCGGGCCAGTAGGAGAGGGCGTACATCAGCTCTCGCACACCCTCTTCAATGCGTTTGGCAATGGCGATTTCGCCTTCCCGGGTCAGCAGCTCTACGGTGCCCATTTCACGCATGTACATGCGGACCGGGTCCGTGGTGCGGCCGGCCTCGGTTTCGACGGCCGCGAGTGCAGCCGCTGCTTCCGCCGCCGCGATTTCGTCAGCGGAGGCGTCGCCGTCGGTCATCAGCAGGGTATCGGCATCCGGGGCGATCTCATAGACACGGATGCCCATGTCATTGATCATCTGGATGATGTCTTCCACCTGATCCGGATCGGAGATATCCTCTGGAAGGTGGTCGTTCACCTCGGCATAAGTGAGAAAGCCCTGCTCTTTGCCGCGGGCGATCAGCTCTTTAATGCGAGATTGTTGCTGCTGTTGAGCGTTGTCTGCCATTCGGAACCCTGTAAGATCCTGAGGTGGAAATAGAAAAGCGCGGGATTATAGCGCATATGTTGGGCTTGATTCTAGAAAATCAATGCCGTAAGCCGCTTTAACGCGGGGTTTTGTGTGCCAGAGCCGCTTTGAGCAAGGTCTCGCGCTCTTCGCGGCTCATTCCGGCAAAATCGGCGCTTTTTTGCCGAATATTGTCGAGGGCGGCTGACTTCTGGCGTTCGGCCAGCTGGCGTCGGATACCCGCCAGACAGTCGTCGAAAGCCGCACGGGTGTCGTAGTCGGCCCGGGCGGGTTTGACCGCCCGTTCGGCGCCCAGTGCGCCTGCGGCCACCAACAGGTCCTGCCCGGCAATGGCGGCCAGCTGCTCGGCGTCGGCCGGGCCGTGCTCGGCGCGCCAATAGCCAATAATGTTGGCCATCCCATAGTGCGGCCGCTCGCGCAATAACTTAAGTAATTGACCCAGTGTCGCCAATGCTGGTTCGTCCATTGCCAGCCAGGCTTCCGGGGCCTCTTCGGCGGCCAGGGCGGGGTTGGCCAGCAGCAGCCCGATGGCTTTGCGGGCCGGCGGCATCCGGTAGCGGCTCGGTGCGGCGCGTTGTGGTGATCCTTCGCGATCTGGGCCGTCGGTCGGGTAGGGCGGCGGTCCATCCGGTTCGTCGAGATACTCTGGCGGCGCTTCCATAAACCCCGGCGGCGGTTCGTCGTACCGGTCCTGAGGGGGGTGCGATCGGGCCGCGGTGGTTGCCTGCTCCCGTCGGGCGTTGGCCTGTTCCTGCTGAAAGACCAGAGGTTCGGTCACCAGTTCCATCAGGGTGTTGCGGTTCAGGCCGGTGCGCTGGGCGAGCCGGTCGAACATTAACTCCCGGAAAACGCCGCGCGGTAATTGATCCAGCAAGGGAGCGGCGCGTTTGCTGAGCAGGGCCCGGCCCTCCAGCGTGGAGGGGTTCAGGTCCCGGCTCAGGGCGTCGAACAGGTAGTCCTCCAGTGGGACTGCCATGTTCACCATGTTGATGAATTTCTCCGGTCCAGCCTGGCGAACCAGGGTGTCCGGGTCTTCCCCGTCGGGCAAAAACAGGAATTTCACCTGTCGGCCATCTTCCATGACGGGCAGCGCTGCGGCGAGCGCGCGCTCGGCGGCGGTGCGGCCCGCCTGGTCGCCGTCGAAGCAGAACACCACTTCGCGAGTGTGCTTGAAGGCCAGCCGCAGATGGTCTTCGCCGCAGGCGGTGCCCAGCGTAGCCACGCCGTAGCGAATGCCGAACTGGGCCAGGGCCACCACGTCCATGTAACCTTCCACGACAAGCAGTCGCGGCAGTTCACGGTGCGCTTTGCGCGCCTCATGCAGGCCGTACAGCTCCCGCCCTTTGTGAAACACCGGGGTTTCCGGGGAGTTCAGGTACTTGGGCTTGTCGTCTCCCAGAACGCGCCCGCCGAAGCCGATGACCCGGCCTCTGAGGTCCCGGATCGGGAACATGATGCGGTGGCGAAAACGGTCGTACCGTTTTTTCTGCTCAGGCTGGTCGATCAGCATGCCGCCCTCGATCAGCAGGTGGCGCTCCTCTTCACCGGTGCCAAGGGACTTCAGCAGGTTGTCCCAGCCCGGAGGGGCGAAGCCGATGCCGTAGTCTCGCGCGATGTGTCCGTCCAAACCCCGTCTTTTGAGGTAATTTACGGCTTCCATGCGTTCCGGGTGTTGGCGCAGTTGCAGTCGATAGAATCGGTCGGCCTGCTCCAGCAGGCTGTAAATGCTTTTGCGTGCTTCGGCACGCTCTCTTTGGGCCTGGGTCTGCTCTTCCCGGGGGACGTCCAGCCCGCAGTGGTGAGCCAGTTGCTCAACGGCCTCGGGAAAACCGAGCCGTTCGTAGTCCATGAGAAAGCCTACGGCGTTGCCGCTGGCGCCGCAGCCGAAACAATAGTAGAACTGCTTGTCCGGGCTGACGGTAAACGACGGTGTTTTTTCGTCGTGAAATGGGCAGCAGGCGCTGTAGTTTTTGCCGCTTTTCCTGAGTTTGACACGGTGATCCACAATCTCGACCAGGTCGACCCGGTCGAGCAGTTCGTCGATAAAGCTTTGTGGAATGAGTCCGGCCATAATGCCTTTATTGTAGCGGGAAAGTGGGTGTGGAAGCGGGTTTTGGAGGTGGGGAGCGGCGGGTGGGCGGTGAGGGCCAGGCCGAACCGCCGGAGAGGTTTACCCCAACCGCGCTTTCAGTCGCTTGCTCACATCCGCCATGTCGGCGCGGCCCTGTACCTGGGGCTTCAAAACCCCCATGACCTTACCCATGTCTTTCATGCTCTCCGCGCCAGTCTGGCGAATCGCGTCAGCGACCCGTTCGTCCAGCTCTTCGTCGGTCAACGGGCGGGGCAAAAAGGTCTGGATGACCTCGATTTCGAAGCGTTCCTGATCGGCCAGATCCGGCCGGTCGGCGTCGCGATACTGCGTTTCGGAGTCGCGCCGCTGCTTGACCATCTTGTCGAGCACGGCCAGTACGCGAGCGTCATCCAGCTCGATGCGCTCGTCCACTTCGATGCGTTTGCATTCTGCCGTCACCAGACGCAAAACCGCCACGCGGTCCTTTTCTTTGGCCCGCATGGCGGTTTTCAAGGCGTCGTTGATGCGCGTTTTAAGCTCTGAGGCTGGCATCACCGTCTTCCTGTATGTTGTAGGTGCTCGCTGTTCGAGCGCGACCGGGCCGGAATAGGCGCCGGATGTCCAGCCTTAATACAGGCGCTGGAACTTACGGTTTTCGCGCTGAACTTTCTTGGCGTGCCGCTTAACGGCTGCTGCGGCTTTACGCTTGCGTACGGAGGTCGGCTTCTCGTAGGCCTCGCGGCTGCGCACTTCGGCCAGGATGCCGGCTTTCTCACAGGAGCGCTTGAAACGACGCAGGGCGACGTCAAACGGCTCGTTGTCTTTGATCTTTACTGAAGGCATGCTGTTACCTTTGCTCAATTAGTTCGCCCCGGCAGCGACTGGATTTGGCTGTCGGGATCCGAGGGGCGGGGATTCTAACGGCTTCCGGGCGCCTCTGCAACTGGTTCTTGTTCGTCTGGACCTATATCATACGCGCTCTTTTCCGGGCGGTGTCGCACATCGCCCCAAACTTGTTCCGAAGCGCCTTGTGCAGAGACCCTTTATGCGTGTTCTGGGTATAGAAACCTCTTGCGATGAAACCGGTCTGGCGGTGTACGACAGCGAGCAGGGGCTGTTGAGCCACGCGCTGTTCAGCCAGATTGATGTACACGCTGAGTATGGCGGTGTGGTGCCCGAGCTGGCCTCGCGCGATCATTTGCGCAAGCTGTTACCCCTGATCCGGCAGGTCATGGCGGACGCTCAAACCACAAAAGATCAAATCGACGCTATTGCCTACACTTCCGGGCCGGGTCTGGTTGGGGCTTTGATGGTGGGAGCCTCGGTGGGCCGGGCACTGGCCTACGGCTGGGGCGTGCCGGCTCTGGGCATCCATCATATGGAAGGGCACCTATTGGCCCCGATGCTGGAGGACCGTCCGCCCGCTTTCCCGTTTGTCGCGCTGCTGGTCTCCGGTGGGCACACGCAACTGGTGCAAGTGAACGGCCTGGGGGAATACACGCTGCTCGGCGAGTCGCTGGATGATGCGGCGGGCGAGGCGTTTGACAAGGCCGCTAAAATGCTGGATCTGGACTACCCCGGTGGCCCCCAGGTGGCCAAGCTTGCTGAGCGGGGCTCGCCGGGGCGCTTCACGTTTCCGCGGCCGATGGTGGATCGTCCGGGATTGGACTTCAGTTTCAGCGGATTGAAGACCTACACCCTGAATACCGTGGCCGATCACGCGGGCGCCGATGGTCTGCCGGATGAGCAAACCTGTGCGGATATTGCCCACGCGTTTCAGGAGGCGGTAGTCAGCACCCTGACGATCAAGTGTCGCCGGGCGCTGGAACAGACGGGCTTGAAAACGCTGGTCATTGCCGGGGGCGTGTCCGCCAATACCCGGCTGCGGGAAGAGCTGGAGCACTCCCTGGAGAAAATCGGCGCCTCCGTGTTTTATGCCCGCCATGAATTCTGCACTGATAACGGCGCCATGATTGCCTACGCAGGGTGTCGAAGGCTGCTCGCCGGACAAAGCGAGCCCCTGGCGGTCACCGTGCGCGCCCGCTGGTCATTGGATAGCCTGCCACCGGTGGGCACTGACGGCGCCGCATCCGGGCGACCGTAACGCAAGAGGAATCCGAATGGATATTGTGTACATTAGAGATTTGCAGGTCGACACCATTATCGGCATTTACGACTGGGAACGGGAAGTTCGCCAGACCATCAGCCTCGACCTGGAAATGGCCTCCGACATTCGCAAAGCGGCGGAGACGGACGATATTCAGCACGCGCTGAATTACAAGGCGGTTTCCAAGCGCCTGATCGCCTATTTGGAAAACCGCAATGCGCAACTGGTGGAGGCGCTGGCGGAAGAGGTGGCCGACATCGTGCGCCGCGAATTCCATGTGCCCTGGGTGCGCCTGCGTTTGAGCAAACCGGGTGCCCTGCGGGGGGCGCGGGATGTCGGACTGATTATTGAGCGGGGAGAGAAACCGGCATGACCGAGGTATACCTCAGTCTGGGCAGTAATATTGACCGATACCGCCATATTACGGCGGCACTGGATGCGCTGTCGGCACAATTTGGTGCGCTGACCATTTCCTCCGTGTTTGAAAGCGAAGCGGTGGGCTTCAACGGCAGCCACTTTCTGAATCTTGTGGTAGGAGTGACGACTGACTTGCCGCTGGCTCAGCTGTGGGAGGGGCTCAAGCAAATTGAAGACGACAACGGTCGACGCCGCAACGGCCCGAAATTTTGCCCCCGCACGCTCGATATCGACATCCTGACTTATGGGGATTTCGTCGGTGAGGAAGCCGGGGTCCATCTGCCTCGGGGAGAGCTGACAGAGAACGCGTTTGTGCTCTGGCCGATGGCCGAGATTGCGCCGACCCTCCGCCACCCGGAACTCGGTCAGACCTACCGCGAATTGTGGGCGGCTTACGATAAGCAGCGCCAGAATCTGTGGCCGGTGACGTTCACCTGGCGGGGCACAACACTGTCCCGGGCGGCTACCTGATCAGGAGAAGTTTGTGAGTCAACCGCTTGCCCGCCAGCCGGTGTCGCCCTGGCTGGTGTTGATCGCTGTGTGCCTGGGCGCGTTTATTGCGCCGCTGGGAATGGCCTCGGTGAACGTGGCGCTGCCGACCATGGCGCGTGAGTTGCACGCGAGTGCGGTGCTGGTGAGCTGGGTGCCGACCGTGGTGCTGGTCAGCAATATTATTTTCATGTTGCCGGCGGGCAAGCTGGCGGACAATCTCGGTCGCAAACGGGTGTTTCGCTGGGGTATCGCCCTGAATGCACTGGCCAGCAGCCTGGCGTTTTTCTCCCCGTCCATCGAAGTCATTCTGGTGCTGCGCTTTTTCCAGGGCATGGGCGCGGCGATGATGTTTGCCACCAGTATGGCCCTGTTGATTTCTGTCTTTCCGCCCGAGCGCCGGGGGCTGCCGCTCGGTTTGAATGCCGCCTGTGTGTATCTGGGGCTCACGCTCGCCCCGGCGCTGGGCGGCTGGGTGACCGAGGCGCTGGGCTGGCGCTTTGTGTTTCTCATGCCGCTGCCCTTGGTGGCGGTGGTCTTGACGCTGATCACCTGGCGTATTCCCGGTGAATGGCTCGGCGATCAACAAACCCGGTTCGACTGGGTGGGGGCGCTGACCTTCGGGCTCTGGGCGGTGCTTCTGGTGGTGGGGCTTACCGGCCTGCCAGGCTGGTGGCAGAGTCTGGTGCTGGCTCTGTCGTTTGTGCTGCTGGTGCAGTTTATTCGCCGTCAGGCCCGCCGGGAGCAACCGTTGATCCGGGTGCAGATGTTTCGCGAGTCGCGGCTGTTTTCCTTTTCATTGTTAACCGCCTTGTTCATGTACGCCAGCAGCTATCCGCTGGGTTTTCTGTTGAGCCTGTATTTGCAGTACGTGCGAGGCTACAGCGCGGCCGAGGCCGGTCATATTCTGTTGGTGCAGGCGTTGACCATGGCGTGTGTGGCTCCATTGGCAGGGCGACTGGCTGATTATCTGCCGGCCCGCTGGCTGGCCACGGTGGGTTGCGTTTGTACGTTGTGTGGCTATGCTCTAATGAGTCAGCTTGGTGCGGATACCGCGCCGCTGTTTATTGTGCTGGCGCTGTTTCTCGTTGGGCTGGGGTTTGGCAGCTTTTCCAGCCCCAACAATCATGTAGTGATGCAATCGGCGCACAGCGCCGAAGTGGGGGTGGCCGCCGCGACGTTGAATCTGGCCCGTGTGGTCGGCAACCTGATTGGCATGAGCCTGGTCAACTTGTTCGTTTACTGGAACCTTGGCAACCAGCCGTTGAACGAGACATTGTCGAAGCCGCTGTTGCACACCTTTGGCCAGGCCATGATGCTGGCCCTGGCCTTTTTGACGGCGGCCACCGTGGTGTCAATGCTGCGCGGGCGGTCCCGAAAGGGGGGCGCTGGTTGAAATCGCGGCTGCCTCATGTCCGCGGATCAGGTCCGCAGGTCAAGTCAGTGTGCGACCGCCATCGACCGCGATAATTTGTCCGGTCACGTAAGGGGCTTTACTCAATAAAAACAGCACGGTGTCGGCGATATCGTTCGGCTCCCCGGCGCGCTCCAGCGGCACCCGGTCCAGGATGGCCTGCTTACTCTGCGCGCTGGACTCGGACGCCTGTTCGGGCCAGAGTATAGCGCCCGGCGCAATGCCATTGACCCGTACCTCCGGAGCGAGCTCGCGGGCGAGTGACTGCGTCAGCATGACCTGACCGGCTTTGGCCGCGCAGTAAATGGTATGTTCTTTGAGCGGGCGCTCGGCATGAATGTCGGCCATAGTCACAATGGCCCCGCGCTGTTGGCGCAGTGCCGGTGCGACGGCCTGGGCCAGGAAAAACGGCGCTTTGAGATTGCTCCCGATCAAGTCATCCCAGTCGTCCTCTGTGGCGTTGTCAACGGGTGTCGGGTAGAAGGACGAGGCATTGTTGACCAGCGCATCCAGCCGCCCCCATTGCGCCACGGCTTCACGGGCCAGGCGGCGAAGGTCGCTCATGATGGTCAGGTTCGCGGCAATGGCGACGGCGCTGTCGGGACGCCGCGCGTTCAGGGTGCGCACCAGCTCTTCGGCGGCCTCCCGGGAAGAGCGGTAATGAATAATCACGCGGTAGCCAGCGTTGTGCAGTGTGTTTGCCGTGGCCGCACCGAGGCGGCGAGCGGCACCAGTCAACAGAGCAACGGGGGCGGTGTCAGTCATAATCTCCTCGGATGAAGGTAGGCGGGCCTCAAGGCCGGGCGAACGAAGAATAACACGCTCCCGAAGGCTTTAATCATCGTAAGGTTCTGATAACAACAACGACCTGTGGAATAATCATGGCTTTCAAACCCTCTGGGAAGCGACGCCTTCTCGATGGCATCCTCTCTGCGCTGGCGCTGCTGATTGCCAGCGCGGTTGGATATTTTCTGCTGACCCTTAACAGCGGCAAGCCGGTCGAGGCCAGTGCCACACACTGGAGTGCGCTGGAGGATCGGCCTCACAACAACCAGTGCCTGGCCACCCGTTTTCGCCAGCCCGCCAGCGTGCGACTGGAGCCGCTGGCACCGGCCGGTACGTTTCAGTCTCCCGTCGGTGTGACGCCACTGCCGGACAGTAATACGGTTTTCTTTGTGCTGCAGCAGAACGGCGAGGTGTGGCGGCTGGAATCCAAACGGACCGACAGGGAGAGTGCGGAATCGGAGTTTACGGTGGAGCGCTGGGTCGATCTGAAAGAGCGTTTTAATATTGTATTCCGGCCCCAGGGCTGCCACGAGTGCGGGCTGTACAGTCTGGCTTTTCATCCCGAGTTTCAGCAAAACGGCTACCTGTACTTTTCGTTTACCGAAGGCGGTGACGGCGACGCACCGCTGTTTTCGCACCTGGTGCGCCTGCGCTCCGATGACGGCGGGAAAACCCTGGTGCGCACAGACAATGGTGAACTCTGGTATGAATCCCTCTATCAATTAAAGCAGCCCACCCACATCCACAATAACGGCAAGGCTGATTTTGGCCCCGATGGTTACCTGTACGTCAATATGGGTGACGGTGGCGTCAGCGCCAATGCTCAGGACGTTACCAACCCCTATGGCAGTATCCTGCGGTTAACCGACACGGGCCAACCCGCACCGGGGAATGTCATCGCTCAAAACGGCGGTGCAGCGGAGGTGTATGCCCACGGATTGCGCAACAGCTGGAACTGGAGTTTTGACCGTAAAACCGGAGCGCTGTGGGCTGGGGATGTGGGAGGGAACCGGTTCGAAGAACTGAACCGGATTGAAAACGGCGGCAATTATGGCTGGCCTTGTGTCGAAGGTTACGAGCCGAGAAGCGACTGCCCCGTGCCGGACAATCACAGTGAGCCGGTCTGGGATTACGGGCGGGCGCAGGGACGCTCGGTGACCGGAGGATTTGTTTACCGGGGTGAGGCGTTGCCCGAGCTCAATGGCGTGTTTATTTTTGGGGATTTTGGCAGCGGCGTGATCTGGGGGCTGGAGCGCGATGCCGATGGGCAGTTGCAGCAACGCTCCTTGCTGCACAGCGGAGACCCGATAGTGTCTTTTGCGGAGGACGATGATGGTGAGTTGTATGTGGTTGAGTACAACAAGGGCACGGTCTCCCGGTTGTTGCCCGCGGAACCGGCGGATGACAGAATCCCCATTCCTGAACGCCTGTCCGACACCGGCTGCATGGACCCCGACGATCTGACCCGGCCCGCCCCCGGCTTAATTGGCTATGACCTGAAGGAACCGTTCTGGTCCGATGGCGCGAGCAAGGAGCGCTATATGTCGTTGCCGGAGCACACGCGGGTTTCCATCGCCGATAACGGAAAACTGGTTTTCCCGGTGGGTGCGATTCTGGTGAAGCAGTTCCGGTTGAAAGACGAGCTGATCGAGACGCGCCTGCTCCTGAACCAGGGGCAAACCGGCTGGATTGGCTATAGCTATGAATGGAACAAAGACGGTTCCGAGGCACTGTTGCTGGATGCGGCCGCCGATATTGAGAAACTGGGCCAGCGCTGGCACTACCCCAGCACCGCCGAGTGCGCGCAGTGCCATACGGCAGCGGCCGGACACACGTTGGGCCCCGGCGTCCGGCAAATGGATATCGATGCGCCGGACGCCTCGGCCCAGCGTGAGTCCAGCGATAAGAGTCTCAACCAGTTGGATCACCTCTGGTCGATAGACGTTCTGGATAGGCCGGTGGCCGAGGCGATGCGTGTACCGGCGATGCCGTCCAGCCGGGACACCTCGGCCACGCTGGAGCAGCGCGCCCGCGCTTTTCTGGACAGTAACTGCGCCAACTGTCACCTTCCCGAAGGCACAAGCCAAAGCAGCATGGACTGGCGGTTCAGCACACCCATGGCACTGACCAACGCCTGTGGCAAGACGCCCACGCAAACGACTATGGGGGTGGATGGTGCCCGTTTGATTGCGCCGGGCGATGCCGAGCGCTCGATTCTGTGGCGCCGCATTGCTTATCAGGATGTGTACCGGATGCCGCCCCTGGGCAGTCACCGGGTCGACCGCGAAAGCGCGGATTTGGTGGCCCAGTGGATTAACTCACTCGATGGTTGCTACACCTTGGCGGGACCAGTAACGGCGAACTTCAGCGTGCAGAACCAGGCCAGTGGAGACTACCTCGGCGACCGTCGTGGACGTCCGGTACTCAGCGCGCAAGCGACGACCTTGTGGCGGGTGGAAGACGGGGAAGAGCACTACCGGCTGCGCCGGGCGGATGACGCGCGAGCAAAGAGTGAAGCGACGCATTACCTTCACGCCGAACGGCCGCGCTTGCAGGTCAGCGAAATTCGCACCACCTGGTGGAGTGCCGAGTGGGAACTGGAGCCGGTGGGTGAGGCGTTTCGGATTCGCAACCGCTGGAAAAATGACCACTACCTTCAAGCGCCCGCTAATAGCGGCCTGAACTCTGTCAACCAAAGCCCTGCCAACCAAAGCCCCGTGCTGGGGCCGCTGGATCAGTCCGGGGATAGAGCGCTTTGGCGTTTTGAGCCAGTCCAGCCGTTGGAACCTGGTGAGAAGAATGCGGCCTCTGACAGCCTTCAGTGATGGCGGCCTCTATTGAGGCTCGCCCAGGGAGTGTGAAGCGCGGTACTGGTGCAAGCGGTGTTGTCGTTCGCGATCCAGGGCTTCCCCAAACGCTTTGCCGGTGAATCCCTGAGCGGCAATATCCCGGTTGTCGACCGCCTGGCAGCAGCGCAGCGCCCCGCGAAGGTAGTCCGCCTGGGGGTAATCGCGCTCCTCAAAACCCGTGCGGCCTCGCGCATCGGCCTCGCAGCTGAGCAGGAAGGCCTCGAATGCGTCGGGTTTGCGAAACGCATCCAGGGCTTTGAACAGTCTCAGCAGGGTCGAGGGTTTGAGCTCTCGCGCCCGATGGCAGTGCGTGTGGTATTCCGCCACGTGGCGGGCCAGACGCGCATAATCCTTGGGTACGGCAAGGCGCCGGCAGACAGTGTCCACCAGTGCCAGACCGCGTTGTTCGTGGCCGATGTGCCGAGGCCATTCCGCCTCAGGCGTGGCGCCCTTGCCCAGGTCATGCAGAAGCACCGCGAAGCGCGCCTCAGTGGACGGCGTGAGGCGGGCAGCCTGCTCCAGCGAGAGCAGGGTGTGTAGCCCGGTATCCACCTCCGGGTGATGTTCTGCGCGTTGGGGCACCCCGAATAAGGTATCCACTTCCGGCAACAGCCGGGCGAGCGCCCCACAGGCCCGCAGGCTGTCGATAAAGACCCGGGGCGAGCGTTCGCCGAGGGCGCGCTCCAGCTCTTTCCACACACGCTCGGACACCAGGTGATCGACTTCACCGTTGTCGACCATGGTGCGCATGAGTGTCAGGGTTTCGGGAGCAATGGTGAACCCCAGATGATGATAGCGGGCCGCGAAACGCGCCACGCGCAGAACACGCACTGGGTCTTCGGCGAAGGCCGGAGAAACGTGCCGTAACTGTTTATCCGCCAGGTCCTGCGCCCCACCGTAAGGGTCGATGAGTTGGCCGTCCTGGTCTTCGGCCATGGCATTAATGGTGAGGTCGCGGCGTTCGAGATCTTGTTCGAGCGTCACGTCGGTGGCGGTGTGGAATGTAAAACCGGCGTAGCCCGGACCCGTTTTGCGCTCGGTGCGCGCCAGCGCGTATTCCTCGCGCGTGTCGGGGTGCAGGAAGACGGGAAAGTCGCGGCCCACCGGGATAAACCCCTGGGTAGTCAGCATTTCCGGGCTGGCACCCACCACGACCCAGTCCTTTTCGGTAAAGGGATAGCCGAGCAGTTTGTCGCGGACAGCGCCGCCGACCAGATACGTGTCCATAGCGGTGGGCCTCATTAAAGCGGTGGGCGCTATGGTGACACAAAAGCGGCGTGTACGCCTGGGGCGGGAGTGCGCCGATGGGTGTCAATTCGTGGTGCACGAGGGGCATTTGCGGTGCACTTTATTGGTGCATTTCAAAAATGTGAAGGTTGGTAGGAAGGGGGGCGAATATAAGTAACTTCATGAATTTAAAGGAAAAATAAAAGTTGGCTCGGTCTCTGCAAAAGCCTGGGCACCTGTACAAAAAATCGGGTACGTCGCCCGGCCGGCAAGGGTCAGCGACAAGACAAAATTTAAAATTGCCAACGTTAGAGGAAGAACTCATGAACTTGAAGCAAAAATTTCTGGCTGGTGCAGTAGCCGCGTCTGCGATGGCTTCAGCCGCTTTGGCTCCGGTAGCCCACGCAGAAGCTGAGGTGTCCGCCTCGGTTGGCGCCGCCAACATGTACTACTGGCGTGGTTATGACCTCGGTAATGGCGATCCGGCCGTCTGGGGTGACATCAATGTCAGCGCAAGTGGTTTCTACGCCGGTATGTGGGCTTCTTCTGGTGATGCGGCCTTAGGTACTGAATACGACCTGTATGCCGGTTATGGCAACGAGATTAATGGTTTTAGCTTTGATTTGAGCTTGTGGAGCTATAGCTATCCGTCTGCCGATGAACCGATTTCTCCGGGAGATAACGTGGAAGCGATTCTCGGTGTTGGATACGGCCCGTTGGCAGTGACCTACTATCATGGTTTGGAAGACCTGGATGACTATTCATACCTGACCGTGGGTGCGGCTTTTGGAGATTTCAGTTTGACCTACGGTGTGCATGACGGGGAAGCAGAACTGGATGGCTACTCACACGTAGACCTGAGCTACGCCTACAACGAAAACCTGAGCTTCACCCTGGGTCTGGTCACCGACGACGTTGACGGCCTGAACAACGACGAAGCCAAATTCGTCGTGGGATTCTCAATCCCGATCGAATAAGTTAGCAGGTAACTGCTAATTTTCCGGCCTGAAAAAGGGGCGCCATTGCGGCGCCCTTTTTTATTGAACAATCAATGGTAAAAAACACTGGGAAAGACCTCAGGGATTAGGCGCCACCAGAATATCCTTCTCCGGCCCCCAGGTGCCGTCCGCCCGGTTGTAGATGCCAAATGAACCCGCGTCGTCCCATACCGTGGCGGCCACGCCATATTGCGTGGCGAAATTGACGTGAGTGCTCAGGTAATCAAGACGATCACTTTGGTGGCATTCATTCTCCGGGTTCAGGTGGTCGTAGTGGGGCACGCCGAATTCGTTGACCATCACGGGTATACCTGAGTTTTCGCTCCAGTCGCTGGCTATTTGGTACAGCCCTTCGAGTTCGTTTTTATCGGCGGTGCTTCCCCAGCGCTCTATGCATTGCCCGGCGAAGGTCCAGGGGTCGTAGGAGTGGAAGTTGCCAATCAGATAATCGTCATCCGGCACGGTGATGCCGCTCAACCCATACACGGGTGTGTAATCATTGGACGAAATGATGACCAGTCGGTCCGGGTTTTGTGCCCGGATAATATCGAGAATGCGCGGGTTGAGATCGTTCACCTGCGCCATGCTCATACCCACGGGCTCATTCAGGATTTCGAACATCAGGCGCGCTGACTTGTGGGCGAAACGCTCGGCGATCTGGGTCCAAATGGCGTCGAACCTTGCTCGTGTGGTCGGATTGTCGTAATTCTCTTTTAACCAGGTTTCGTGGTGTGCATTCAGAATCACGTAATACCCCTGGGCCAGGGCCCAATCCACGATTTGCTCGGTACGGGTCATGCGATCTTCGTTCACGGTATAGGGCGCGGTGTCGGACACATGCGTGTCCCAGGTGGCGGGAATTCGCACATGATGAAAGCCGGCTTCGTTAAAAGCGACGAAGAACGGTTCCTGTGCCTTGGGTGCCCAGTCTCCCTCATTGGGGTAGGCGTCCAGCGTATTGCCGAGGTTGATGCCAATGCCCATGCTGGTCACGGCATCGTGAGGGTCATGGCGCAGGGCCTCGGTATATTGCAACTCCATATAATCGAGAGTGGCGGGCGCCTGCTCGAAATGCACTTGAAGGGTTTGTTGGCCGTCGCTCAGGTAGAAAGCGGCGGTGGTAACCGTTTGTGCGGACTCCGAGGGCGCCATTGAGACAGGCTCGACAGCGAGAGGGGTGCCGTTAATGGACGCGTTCCAGAGCGCCTCGTTGTCGTTTGCCCCGGCGCGATAGCTGAGTGTGAACAAGCCCGATGTCTCAATATGCAGGGTGTATTCGGCGGTGTCCCCATCGGCGGGCGCCAGAGCTTCCCCTCCCGAAAATTGCGCATCACTCACGAAGGGCAGTGTGTCGTCACAAGAAAGCTGTTCGCCTTCGATGCGAGTGCTGGAGGTACCCACCTGCTGGGCCGGACAGTCGTCACCGGATGAGCTGTTTTGTGAAGATGTACTGGAGGAAGACGCTGGGGGTGTGGGCTCTGGTTCAGGGCTGGTGCCGCCGCCACTGCTGCCGCAGGCGGTGGCCAGTAAAACGGCGCTGCCGAGGCAGAGGCGATATAGGGTCGGGAAAAAAGTGTTCATAAAAGGGTCCGCAATGGCAAGGGCGGGCGCTCGGCCCGCCAGATGTCGATGGTGTGCGTGGAGGTTAGTTCGGGGTGTATTCCAGGTAATCGTAGTAGGCCCAGGTGTTCTGATTGAAATACTGACCGGGGAAGTAGAACCCTTGGGTGGAGTTATCACCGTGCCAGTGATTGATCATGATGCGGGTGGGGTCCGAGGGCCAGGCGTACTGGGGGATTTCGTTCGGGGCGACATACCCGTCCCCATTGTCCCGGTACATGGTGCGAATAATCTGCTGGTTGCCGTAGGCATCGTACACATACCACTGGATACGCCAGCTGCTCCAGTCAAAGCCAATATTGACCAGATCCTGAGTGATATTCAGGCCGTACTGACCCAGGTCGATATCCTGCTCCCAGCTTTCATACGTGCCGCCCTGGGGCTGGTAAATGATGTTGGTGTGTACCACGTTACCCAGCGAGGGGAGAAATTCGATGTCGATTTCCTGCCAGGCTCGCCCCGGTACATCGTGCCAGGAGGTATAGGTAAAAATAGACGATACGGTCCCGGGAGCGTTCCCGGTTTTCAGGCTGCCCTGGACCCGTCCGTAGGACAACAGGTTATGAGTGCGTAATTCCGCGCACTGACCGGGGTTGACGCCGAGGGTGATCCCGTGGGAACTGGGGGTGATCATGCTGGGCTGAAAATCACAGCCGAACGGTGAGCCATTGCTGCCCGTGCGCGCCTGCCAGATCCCGGTATTGAACCCCCAGGTGAAATCATCTTTGAAGTAGCCCGATTGGGCCCAGGCCGGTATTGTCAGCAGGGCGGTTGGAAACAACAGAAACGCGAGCGCGAAGGCCCGTTTTATCGTAAAAGCCATGGAGACCTCTCGTTATTAAAGTGTTCAGTCGAATGGTTTTGATAAGCCCTGGTGTTAACCCATGGGGCCATCTCACTGTAGACCGGTGGTGAGAGGGGCGCGTCCGGGGAGACGCCAAAAGCGGGAGTTCGAACTTGCGCCACTCACCAGCGTGGTGGCGCCGAGGTCCATTTACGGCGTCGTATCCTTGCGATACTGGGAGGGCGTTTGCCCCACGTGTTTCTTGAAAAGCGTGTTGAAGGTGGACTTGCTGGTAAAGCCGGCGTCGTTCATCAGATCCAGAATGGTTTTTTGTCCACAGTCCGGGTCGGCAAGCAGCCGCTTGGCCTCCTCAATGCGATAGCTATTGATGAATTCGAAGAAGTTTTTGCCAAAATGCTGATTCAACATGCGCGAGAGTGTGCGCTCTGGAATGGAGGCCCGGCGGGAGAGGGTTTCGATGGTGATGTCATGCAGCAAATAAGGCTTCTGGTCGGCCATCAACCGCTGGACCCGGGCAATCTGCTCATCTGTGTAACTTCTCTGTGACGGTGTTTGGGCCGCCTCTTTGACGGGCGGCTCTACCCGGTCGAATAAATGCACGTAACGGATGCTCGTGAACACCAGTATGTTGACGAAGATGAATTCAATGTAGTTGCCGGAAATGCCCAGCAAATCGGCGCTGGCGTAATTGATGCTGTCGCCAAGCTGGTGGACCAGCAGCCGCCAGGCGGTAATGACCAGTAGGCCGATGATCAAACCCTTCAGCCAGCTCTTCTTGCGCACCTCTACGTTGGCATAGCGTTGCTTGAGCAGGTCCCGGTAGCGGGTGATCGCCAGCATGGCGTACACGCCGTAGGCAATGACGCTCAGGTGCCAGAGTGTGGTGGTGTGCGTCATCAGGGGCGACCACATGAACGTGAGGTCCGTCATGACGGCTACCTGAGCGGTGTTCGGGAGTGCATAGTAGCGCCAGATTAGCGCGCCGGTAATGAACAGCGCCGGTATCAGGTGCAGTGAATCCTGCCATTGAAAGCGGAAGTGGCGATACAGAACGCTTGCGACGTACCAATAGAGTAGTGGGCCTTGCAGCAGGCTCAGCGCTGTGCCGATAAACAACCAGTTCGGGTTGGTCTGCAGCACGACGTGACGCAACGGCTCGCTCCAGATGAGCAGCATATCCACTGATTGAATGGCTTTAAGGCAGAGGAACGCGCCGAGTAATTGATTACTGACTTTTCCCTCGTGCTGCCCGGCCACGAGGAGCAGCACGGTCAAGAGGATGTACTGGCCAGCGGCCATCACCAGAATCAGATCATTGAAGTTGAAGATCAACGAGTGAAGGGAAATCGTGAGTTCTGTCATTCTCGGTAAACGGCTTTATTGAGCGGGTTTTATTGTGTTTTGCTGTCACTCTGCCAACCGTAGAGCATCGGATGAAGCATTGGACCGCTTGTTTCGAGCGTTCGATAATCCGCACGGGCCGAAGTCTGGCCTTCGAAACTCGCCTGAAAAGCATAGCATAGGCGGTGTAGAGATAGGAAACCGAAAAGGTAATGATGGCCGGATGTTAGAATGTCACTGGCGAGATTGCCGCCGCCCGACAATGACGGGCGATGAACGCGTCGTGCGAGGGCATATGTTGCACAGCGCTGGCAATCACACGCTCGATATGGTGCAGCCGCTGCTCGATTTCCTGGGGTGACAGGTTGTCGACCAATGGGTGATAGTGCTCCGGCAGGATACCCTGGCCGATAAAGACCTCCGCCCAGCTGATGCCATTGAACAGCTCCTGCCCTTCTTTGTGGACGTAACCATTGGCTCGGAAGAGGGCGATTTTTTCTTCCAGGGTATCCGGCACGGGCATGGTTCTGACGTAATTCCAGAACTCGGTGTCATCCCGGCGGGTGGCGTGGTAATGCAGAATAATGAAGTCCCGGATGCGGTCGTATTCAAAGTGCGCTTCCCGGTTGAAATACTCACGGTTGATTGGAGCGAAGGTCCGGTCCGGGAAAAAGGCCATCAATTTACCGATGAACGACTGGATCAGGTGAATGCCAGTGGATTCCAGTGGCTCGATAAAACCGCTGGACAGCCCCAGGGCCACGCAGTTTTTCTCCCAGAACGTCTTGCGCTTGCCGGTGGTGAAGCGCAGCAGGCGGGGCGAGGCGATGGCAGGGGTATCCAATGAGTCGAGCAGCACGGCGCGGGCGGACGCATCCTCCATAAACCGGCTGCTGAAAACATGGCCGTTGCCGGTGCGGTGTTGCAGCGGGATACGCCACTGCCAGCCCGCAGGTTGGGCCGTCGCCCGGGTATAGGGCGGTAAGGGGGACAGCCGTTCGCTGGGCACTGTCCAGGCGCTGTCGCAGGGCAGCCAGTGGCTCCAGTCTTCGTAACCGGCGTCCAGGCATTGCTCAATGAGCAGCCCCTGGAAGCCAGAGCAGTCAATAAAAAGCTCTCCGTCGACGGTGCGGCCATCGTCCAGATGCACGCTTTTGATAAAACCGCTGTCCGGGTCGGTTCGCACCTGGCTGACCGTCCCTTCGATACGCTGTACGCCTCGTTGTTCGGCGTAATCGCGCAAGTATTGGGCATAGCGCCCGGCATCAAACTGAAAGGCGTAGCCAATATCGGACAGGGGAGAATCCCCCGCCTCCACCGGGCGCATAAAACGGTTCTCGCTGGCGGCCAGCGCATTGAGCGCGTAATGGCGCAGGGAGCGGGCCTTGCCGTCGCGGTGTGATTTGCACCAGAAGTGATGAAACTGCAGGGCTTCCATATTGCGCCCAAGGCCGCCGAAGCCGTGCATGTATCGCTCGCCAAGGGCGCCCCAGTCGCAAAACTCAATGCCCAGTTTGAAGGTGCCCTGTGTTTTGCGAATAAAGTCGTCTTCATCAATGCCCAGGGTTCGATTGAACACCTGCATCTGCGGAATAGTGCCTTCGCCCACGCCGACGGTGGGGATAGTATCTGACTCCACGAGCTGAATGGTGCAAAAGGTGTCCTTCATGAAGCGAGCCATGGCAGCGGCGGCCATCCATCCGGCGGTGCCGCCACCGACGATGACAATCTTTCGAATACGGCGGTCATTCATACAATGAGTCACAGATTATTGTTGTATGCCAAGGCCGTTATTGTCGTGAATCTTCCCTGGAAAGGCGTTCGACTTTCCGTATTTTCCCCAAAACGGATACTCGAACGTGCAGATTGAGGGATTGGCGGGTGTTTGGACGACAGGCCGCGCCTGAAGAGCGATGCTTTGTCGGCTTGGGCCGCCATGCGGCAGCCCGCCAGCGATTCAAATAATAGTCATAAAAGGGGACAATTGTGCAAACTACCCAGAACTCAAAACCCAGGCACAGGTTTCAGCGATCGGCACTGTTTAAGCGCATCAGCTATATCAGCTGCATGCTCGCTGCCGGTTTACCGGCCATGGCGCAAACTGACAACGCTTCAGCATCCGGCGATGGCGCTATGTCAGGCAGCCCCATGCTGGAGGAAATCGTGGTCAAGGGGCTGAGGCAAAGCCTCGAAAACGCCCAGACGCTCAAGCGCGACGCCGACACCTTCGTGGATGCCATTTCCGCTTCCGACATTGGTGCTCTCCCGGATCGCAGCATTCTGGAATCCATCCAGCGGTTGCCGGGTGTCCAAATCGGACGCTTCGCGGCGCCGGACGATCCGGACCACTTTGGCACCGAAGGGTCCGGCCTGATTATTCGCGGCCTCACGCAAGTGCGCTCTGAATTCAACGGACGTGATACGTTCAGTGCCAGCTCCGGTAATGGCCTGTCGTTCTCCGATGTATCGCCAGAGATGATCGGCAACGTGATGGTGTACAAGAACCAGACCGCCGATATGATCGAAGGTGGTATTGGCGGGACGGTATCACTCAATACTCGCAAACCCTTTGACAGCGAGGGGCGCCACTTCGGCCTTACTGTGGACGGTCAGGTCAATACGCTGGATGAGGACTGGACTCCGACCGTGTCCGCCCTGTTTAGCGATCGCGTGAATACTGAAATCGGTGAATTCGGGTTTTTGATCAGCGCCGCCGACTCCAGGCTGGAACAGGCATCACACGGCATGCAGTCCTCTCGCTTTGAGCTGCGGCCTATGGGCGGTGATTCGCCGGGCCACCCCGGATTCGATTATGTGCCCGAGTCCAGTCGCTACGTCTATGATGGCAGTTTCGCCGGTGCGCCCGAGAGTTTCGAGGTGGGTGACCAAGGGGTCATCGTACCCCTGGGTGGCAATGTCAGCCAGAAATTCGATACGCGCGAGCGGCAGGGTCTGGCGGCCTCTTTGCAATGGGAGAGCCCGGACCGCACCCTTCAGGCGACCGCCGAGTTTATCCGTTCGGACGCTTCATTGTCCTGGACCGAGTTCGTTATTAAAAACGACGTCAATATCAATGACCCCAATGCCCGGTCGATCGCTCACGTCACCGGCAGCGGTGAAGATTTTACGCCCGAGCAGTGGCAGTTCTCCGAAGACGGCATTTTCCAGAATGGCAGCATTTCGTCCACCTCGGAAGGCTGGCGCTCCGAGGACCCGACCGGCCGGATTCCCCAGGCGGCGGATTGGGCGGCCACCAATGTCAATGAGTTCGGCTCGCAATACACGTCCGAGACGCGCTACCGGAATGAGAACCGCCTGACGGAAGATATTTCCTTTAACCTGAAGTGGGCGCCCACTGACCAATGGGAGTTTTCAGCGGACTACCAGCGCGTTAACGCCGAAACGGAAATCGATGATAATTCCCTGCTGTACGCCACCCGGGCCAACGCACAAATGAATCTGGACGCGGTCGGGTCGGACATCAGCCTGGGGTTATTCAACCCCTGGGCGTATGCGTCCGCCGACCAGGTGGCTCTGGCGCAGGCCGGTCAACCAGAGGGCGTCGACCTCACCAGCCCGGCTTACTTCCAGCAGGACTCCTCCTTTGCGGCCCAGGCGGCGATGGACTTTGCGGAACGCTCCAAGGGCAATGAAGACGCCTTCCAGCTGGATGCCACTCATTACCTCGATAATGGCCGCTTTGTGACGGCGCTCAAATTCGGGGCCCGTTACGCCAAGAAAGAGCAAACGGTCGGTGCCACCCGCTTTAACTGGGCGCCGATTCAGCCGACGTTTAATCCCCAGATTGGCTGGCTGGACAACGCAGACGTGATCGCCAGCGGCTTGCCGGGAACCGACCAGATTGTCGATTGGAGCGGTTTCGAGGCGGGCGATGGCTTTGGTATCGAAGGTGGTAACCTGATGCTGCATCCGGCGGCCGTCCAGGACTTTGCCCGCTTCCAGAGTACGTTGCGGCCGCTGGTCGAAACCCGCTGTGATACCTTCCGTCCGCTGGGCCAGCGCATAGACCCGGCCCAGTCCAGTGTGGTGGATGGGGTCTGCGACGAGGCTGGGGCCTTCGATATGGTGAACGGCATGTTCCGTCCAGATGAGATTTTCCAGACCGAGGAAGAAAGCATCGCCGCCTACCTGCGGGTGGACTTTGCCAGCGAACTGTTTGACCGTCGACTGGCCGGTAACGTCGGTCTTCGTCACGTTGAAATCGAAACGGTGACCACCGGTGCCACTCAGTTCCCCAGCTTCACCTCGCAATACCCGGTGCCAGAGGGCGTGGATGTTTTTGCCGACGACCTGGCGGAGGACTACGGCCTGTATGTGTTCAATGATCTTGAGACCGGTATTGACCTGACCGGCGAGGGTATTGACCCGCGCTTTCTGGGAGAGGTCAACAACTTCCTGGATCCGGGCGTATTGGCGTTCGCCAATAATGGGACCAGCCCAAGGGCGTCGGTGCAGACCTCTGATCACTGGCTGCCCAGCCTGAACCTCAAATATGAGCTGACCGAAGACCTGCTGCTGCGTTTTTCGGCCTCCAAGGCGATTTCCAAGCCGGATATCGGCCAGATGCGCAACTACGTCAGTATTCAGGAAGACACCAGCGAAGGGGGCACCACGGCGATTCGCTCTCGGTTGTGGGGACCGCAGGTGGATGAAAACGGCAATGCGGTACTCGATGAAAACGGGGATCAGGTCATTCGTCCATTCCCCGGGATCAGCGCGGAATACCCGGATAACGTGAACGCTCAGGGCGAGCCGATTCCTGACGGTATTCCCGAGGTGGACGGCGAGAACCTGGAGCAGGTGAGCGTGCTCAACCCACAAAACGTTAACTTCTCCGGGTTTCTGGCCTCTTCGGGCAATCCCTATCTGAAGCCCACTGAGTCCAACCAGTTTGACGCGTCTGTGGAATGGTTCTTCTCGGATGTGGGCTCATTGACCGGCACGGTGTTCTACAAGGACCTGAAGAACTTTATTGTGTCCGGCAGCCGCCAGGAACAAATCACCAACCCCGAAACCGGCGTGACGCAGACTGTGCGCATCACCGGGCCGGAGAATGGTAGCAAGGGCGAAGTCAAAGGTTTCGAGCTGGCCTACCAGCAAACCTATGACTTCCTGCCCGACCCGTTCAACGGCCTGGGGTTGCAGGCGAACTACACTTATATCGATTCCGAGGGCGTGCCGAATCAGGCCTTCTCGGGTATTGATCCGACGGCGGAGGCCAAGAATATTGCCTTTGACGACCTGCCGCTGGAGCGGCTGTCCGATCAGGTCGTCAACCTGGTGGTGTTCTACCAGCGTGGGCCGACCGAGGTGCGCTTTGCCTACAACTGGAACTCGGAGTTTTTGTTGACCGCGCGGGATGAGATCACGGGCCTGCCGGTGTGGAATGACTCCCAGGGCTTCCTGGACGCCAGCTTCAAGTACGATGTGACTGATCGGCTGCGATTCTCGTTCGAGGCGAAAAACCTCGCGGATGAAGAGGTGGTCACCCGTATGCAGGTGGACAACAACCTGAAGCTGTTCCGCTCTTCGTTTGTTCAGGGGCGCAGTTATATCTTGAAGGCCAGCTACTCGTTCTGATTTGACGAGTTTTTTACGCGAGCACCGTTACGCGGTGCTCGCGCTTTTTTATCCAGTGCCAACCCATTACGGCTTCCGCCGACCAATCTTTGTTTGAATTAAATTTGCCACTTGTGAATGAGTTCTCGTTTCAGAGCAGCCAATGGATGATCGTGGCTTTGATTTATAATATTTAACGCATTTTGTCGAAAAAATACAATTTTACTACGACAAGATACAAGACGTCCCGCTGCGCTCTTATTAACCTTTCAAATAACAACAAGCGTCTTGCTTCAAGCGGATGTTGTTGTGTCAATAATAAGTTGTCGATCAATAAATACCATCCAGACGTTACTGCCAATAATTTAATAACTCAAAGCACTGGAGATAACATGATAATCAGAAAGTCTATTCTCAGTACGACCATTGCGTCTCTGCTGTTGACCGGGGCACAGGTTGCAGCCCAGTCAACTGCTCCGGAAACTGGAATGGAAGAAGTGTTAGTGACCGGTATTCGCAGCAGCTTGGCCCAGGGTATGGACATCAAACGAGATTCCATGGAAGTAGTGGATTCGATCGTTGCCGAAGATATCGGCAAGCTGCCTGACAACAACGTCGTAGAATCGCTCCAGCGTGTTGCGGGTGTGCAGGTGACTGACCGAGCGTCGGGCGAGGCCAGTACGGTGACCATCCGCGGCCTCAATGATATCAGTACCACCCTGAATGGCCGGGTTCTTTTCACCGCATCGGGTCGCTCTTTGGCATTGGCGGATATTCCCTCAACACTCGTTAACCGAGTAGATGTTATTAAAAGCCGATCGGCCAGCCAGTACGAAAATGGCATTGCCGGACAGATTAACGTTCACACCTCCCGGCCCTTCGATTTCGATGGGCCTCGCGTTCAAGTGAACGCCCGAGGCATCTATCAAGATCAAGCGGAAAAAACAGACCCCAATATCAGCGCCCTGTTCAGCAACCGCTGGGATACTGGTGCGGGTGAGGTCGGTGCTTTGTTGAACATTTCCTACATGCGCACCAACTATCGTGACCAGAGCACGACCGCTGGTGCGCAGTTACCTTATGCCACTGAAAACCCGCCCGAGGGGTCAATTCTTACTCCGTTGGAGCGTATCTTTCCCGATGATCCGCGTATTTCTGAGGACCCGGTTTGGCAAACCGGGCTACAGAATGGATTGCCCATTGATGAAGGTTCCAGCCTGTCAATTAATGGGACTGACACCGAGTACTATCTGGCTCGCGATGCAATATTCCAGGGCGAAGTTGTCGGAGAGCGCGAGCGCCCGGCCGCTACCATTGCCTTGCAGTACTCCCCGAACGACAGTTCGGAATACACTTTTGAAGCGATGTACACCGGCTATCGCAACATAAGGGACACCCAAGGGCTGTTTTCCATGGTGGACTCCAATAATGCTCTGGGTGACGATTTAGGTTCAACCTTTGATCTTTACGAGGGCACCAACGTCGTTAAATCCCGCACGGTTGGTTTGCCTGATGTGTTTGCCGATGGCGGACGGGTTGATGAGCAAACCGACAGCTTTATGTACGCCCTGAGTGGAGAGTGGGACTTTACCGAAAAACTGCAGGTTAAGTCTGACTTGATGTACCAGGACAGTGAATTTGAGAGTGATTTTTTCGCTATGCGGGTCAACGGTGTGCCGTACCAAGTGTTCGCCAACTTTGATGATGTGGCCGGCTTTACCTTTGCCGATGATCCATCCACCGCTACTCGGGATGAGTCTGACCTGACCAATCCTGAACTTTGGACTATGGGGCAGTTTTACGACAGCGGCGGTCGTGATGAAGGCTCGGCTATTACATTTAGCACCGATGCCGACTATGCCACCGATTGGGACTTTTTGCACACTTTGAAGTTTGGCGTTCGTTACGATGATCGTGACGCTTCTGAATTTGATCGGAATCAGGATCAGCATACGATTTGCCCGGACCTTGTCGATGATGCGTCGCTTTGCCGCCCGGAAAACCACGAGGGTCTGGGGCACGTTAACAGCAACTTTATGGATGGCGAAGCGGTTACCACCACTAGTTGGTATGCACCCGACGAACACTATATCTCGAGTAATATAGGCCAGTTTCGCGAGCTGTATAATCTTGAGGTCAACCCACAGCTTATGAAAACGTTCGGTATCAATGAAAAGAACACGGCACTCTATGCGACGGGCCAGTTCGAGGTGGGAAAACTTGATGGTGAACTGGGTTTTCGTTATATCGATGTGCAAACGGACATGACATTTTACGGTGACGACACCAGCGATGTGTCCAGGAGTTCCAAAGGTAATAGTGAGTTTTTGACCAACTTGATGCTGCGTTATCACATTACCGACGAGCTTTTGTTGCGAGCCAGCTATGGTGAAACGCTGCGGATGCCGAATTTTTCCGATTTAAACAGTCGTATCACTTACGCTGACGACACTACCGATATTGGCTACGGTAGCGCCAGCGGCGGTAATCCAGACCTTGAGCCAACCACATCTCAAAATTATGATTTGTCGCTGGAATACTATTTCGGTGACGCCAGTATGGCGCACGTGACGCTGTTTCGTCGCGATATTAAGGATCTGGTGGTGACCTACCGCAACCGTATTCAGGCGGATCTCGATGGCTATAACGCCGACAGCTTTGTGCTGACTCTGCCGGATAATGCTTCCGAAGGCATGCTCGAAGGGGTAGAAATCGGCTTTTCCTATTTCCCTGACCTGTCGGGTAATTGGAATGGTGTGGGTGTAACCTCCAGTTTCACATTGTTGGATTCCGAGCAAACCAACCCTCAAACCAACGACGCAGGCGAGGTGACAGGTTACGAGACTGGCCCGATGTACGGTGTATCGGATACGTCTTACAGCGTCACGCTTGCGTATGAGCGTGATACTTTTGACGCTCGCTTGTCATACGTCTGGCGCGACAACTTCCTGTATGCGGATGACGCCGCTTTGTTTGCGAATCCGCTTAGCTGGTACCGCGACGCGGAAGAAAGCCTCGATATGCAGGTTAGCTACAACGCCACTGACAGTTTGACTCTGACACTGGATGCCACCAACCTGACCGGTCAGTTAACTAAAAGGAGCTATGGTGACAGCCCGTACCATTCATTTAGCTCGGAGTTGTACAGCACCACTTATGCCCTGGGTGTTCGTTATAGCTTTTAGTCGGTAGGCGTCTTTCGGGAGCGCTTTCAGGCGGCGGCCAGGCGCTTGCGATCCGATGGTTTGTAGGCCCCCGGTTTTCGGGGGCATTTTATTATCCAGCGTTCAATCTTTATCGTCCCAGTCCGCTGTTCAGCAGCTGCGTGGGCTCGTCCGTAAATACCCCATCCACACCCATTTCCATCAGGTGCTCCCAGTCGTCTTCGTGATTGGCGGTGTACACCCACACCTTGAGGCCTCGTCGGCGCGCATCGGCTACCAGCTCAGCGGGCAGGAAGTCCAGGCTGGCGTTCAGGCTGTAGGCGCCCAGCGCTTTTGCGCAGGCGGCATAGTTCGAGGGCACCCCGTAAATGAGGGCGCCGCGGCGTACGTGGGGCAGGGTGGCGCTTAGTTGCAGCAGTTGCTGATGGTCAAAACTGGAAACGACATAGTGCTCCATCCCCTGTTGCCAGTCCTGGCAGTGAGCCGTTAACAACTGACTGAGTGCTGGTACGCAGTCAGGCCCTTTCAATTCGATATTAAGCAGGGCGCGCTCGCCGACTTCCTCAAGCACCGTTTTCAGTGTCAGTAAGGGCTCACCATTGCTGCGGCGCAACGCTGAGAGCGCCTGGGGCGACAGGTTTTCCAGTGCGCCCTCGCCGGCCAGATCACGCCCCAGGCGTCGATCGTGCGTCACCCAGAGTTCGCCATGGAGTTGCCACACGTCAATTTCGATGGCGCTTACACCCAGCGCAAGGCTGTGCCGGATGGCGGCCAGGCTGTTCTCTGGCCCCTGACCGCCACGATGGGCGATGCATAGCATCGGCTCGCTCACGGCAATGCCCCCGTTGGTGCAGGCGGCTCAGTGAGTGTTCTCTCCACATCGGCCAGCCGTTCCGGGGTGCCGACATCGTTCCAGTAACCCTCGTACGAGAGACCCTCCAATTGGCCCGCCTGCAAGGCGGGCAGCAGAGCTTCCAGCAGTGGAAAAACGTCGCGCCGGTTCGGATAGTGTGCAATCAGGCCCGGGCGAAGCAGGCTGATACCGGCGAAGGTCAGGCGGGGCGACTGCAGAGTGAGGTGTCCGCTATCGGTCAGGCCAAAATCCCCTTCTGGATGAAACGGCTGATTGGGCACCAGCAGCAGGCGGCCGAGAGCGTCCGGATGCAGAGGGCGTTGCGTCAGCGAAGCCAGTGGGAAATCGGTGTAAACATCCCCGTTCAGCAGCAGGAACGGCTCATCGCCCAGCAGTGGCAAAGCACGGTGGATGGCACCGCCGGTCTCCAGCGGCTCGGTTTCTTCGGAGTACTGGATGGTGAGACCCCAGCGGGCACCGTGGCCCGCGAACGCCTGAATCTGGTCGCCCAAATAGGCGGTGTTGATCACCACATCACGCACGCCCGCGCCCGCGAGGGCTTCCAGGTGGTATTGCAGCAAGGGCTTGCCGCCGACGTTGAGCAGCGGTTTGGGGGTGTGATCGGTCAGGGGACGCATCCGCCGACCTAAACCGGCAGCGAGAACCATGGCTTTCACGCGGCGATTTCTCCCGCTTGTCGGTAATCCTGATACCAGGGCTTTTCCTGTACCGCTGGCATGACGGTATGCTCAAACCAGTAGCGGAACTCGGCGAGTTCAGGGTATTGGCTGCTCACCTCCAGAATGTAACGAATGACTAGAGGCAGGTGCTCCAGGTACTGGTCTTTTCCGTCGCGCAAAGAAAGGCGCGAGAAGATACCCAGCACTTTGAGATGACGCTGCAACCCCATCCAGTCGAACCATTGCAGGAACTGCTCTTCAGTGACATCCTGAAGCAGGCCGATACCGCAGGCCATATTGCCGTAACCCAGTGCCCATTGCTGAATCTGGCTGGCGGGCCAGCGGATGTAGCAATCGCGCAGCAGTGAAACGAGGTCGTAGGTAATCGGGCCCCACACCGCATCCTGAAAGTCCACGATGCTCATGCAGCCGTCTGGCCGGATCAGCAGATTACGGGAGTGATAATCGCGGTGCATGGCCACCTGGGGTTGTTCAAGCGCGCTGGCCTCCAGCCGCTCAAAGAGCGAGGTGAGCGAGGCGGCTTCTTCTTCTGAGAGGTCGAGCCCCAGCATCTCCGTCAGAAACCATTCCTTAAAAATCGTGAGCTCCCGTCGCAAAAACGCCTGGTCAAAGGGAGGGAACAGCTCGCCGCGCGGCGTCTGCTGCAGCGCCAACAGTTGCATCAACGCCTCGCCATACAGGGCCGTGGCTGAGTCGGGCTGTTGTCGAAGCGCGTGATACAGCAGGCGGTCGCCCAGGTCTTCCAGCAACAAAAAGCCATTGTCGGGGTCGACGGAAGCCACCTTGGGCACGGCAATGTGGTGATTCAGCAGATGTTGGGACAGCTCCGCAAAGCGCCCTGCGTTCTCGCGTGGAGGGGGCGCATCCACAGCCAGAAGCGACGGCTCGGTATTCAGTCGATAATAGCGGCGAAAACCTGCGTCGCCAGCCAGGGGGGTCAATGCCAGTGTTTCGGTGGCCTGATGGCTGCACAATGCCGCCAGTCGGGTTTGTGCCCAGTGTTCCAGCTGTTCCTGGCGGGCGGACTGCAGGTCGGTCATGGAGCGTCCTCTATCTCTTTTATAGGGGGATGGGGTGATTCTACCTCGGTTTACGACCGGAAAGTCAAAGCCGATGCCCCGGGCTTTCAGGTCTGTTGGAGCGCCATCGTGCCCTGTGCGTTCCAAGGACCGCCGGATTCAAGTAGAATTCCCGGCACTTTTACGTTCCCTGGCGTGTTCCTGGGTGTTTCCCTGGTGTCCGTCATTTGAAATTGTGGTCCGCATGGCAACTGATTTAACCCACAGCCCGTTACGCTCCCGCCGGGGAGCCTCGCGCCCGGCGCGCCAGTGGCGGCAGTATCCCCCGCGTGCGTGGCTGTGCGGATTGATGCTGGCGGCCAGCCCGGCCGTGCTGGCTCAGGCGGCCGAAACCGACGTGGAAACCGCGAGGGATGCTCTGGACTGGGTGCCCGAGGAAGCGCTGAGTGATGCGCAGCGACAAGCGTTACCGACGGCATGCTGCGGCATTTATGTGGCCCCGGAGGAAACCCACCCCGAGGCCGGAGAGGCTCCCGAGTCCTCGCCCATCCGTGTCAGTGCCGACCGCTCGACGTCTACATCTCAGACCCGGCACGCGCTGGAAGGCGATGTGGAAATATTACAGGGCAGTCGCTCATTGCGCGCCGAGCGCGTGGAACTGGATCAGGACGGTCAGCGGGGCAATGCCTCCGGGGATATTCGCATTCGTGAGCCAGGGCTGCTGCTGCGCGGCGAATCGGCGACGATGAAAATGGACTCCGGCGATATGACGCTGGATGATGCCCGGTTTGTGTTGTACGAAACCCGCATCCGTGGCGAGGCGGACCGGCTGGAGAAACTGGGCGACCGTTTTATCGGGCTGGAGCGCGGTTCACTGACCACCTGTGAGCCGGACAGCGATGCGTGGCAATTCAAGGGGCAGGACATCAACATCTACCCCGAAAAGCACTACGGCACGGCGCGGCACGCGCGCATGGAAGTGTTCAATGTGCCGGTGTTCTACACGCCTTACCTTCGCTTTCCCGTGGGCGATCAGCGCCAGACGGGCTTTCTGTACCCCTCGTTTGGTCACAGCAGCCGCAATGGCATCGAGGCCAGCGTACCGTTTTACTGGAATATCGCACCCAACATGGATGCGACCATTACGCCAGAGTATATGCAGGAGCGCGGTACGCTTTGGAATCTGGAGTGGCGTCACCTGTCGCGTTATTTCGAAACACAGGTGGCGGGCGGTTATCTGGACGAAGACCGGGGGCGTGGGGACGGTCGGCAGCGGGATGTGACTGGCGAACCCACCGAGCCCGGTAATCCGCACTTTGGCGAAGAGCGCTGGCAGTTGCAGGTTCAGCAAGAGGGTGGGCGCAACCAGCGCTGGAGCACAGAGATTGACTATACCGACCTCAGCGACAACGACTACCTGAGGGATTTCAACAGCAATGGGCTGGACGTCAATCGCACTGCCCAGGTGGCCAAAAGGGGCCGCGTGTCCTATCAGGCGGATCACTGGCTGCTCAGCGCCAAGGCCGAAGAGCTGCGGGCGCTCAGCACCGGTCGCTGGCCGCACCGGGAATTGCCGCGGATCAACGCTGACGGGCAGTACCGATGGGGTGACTGGGTGTTGGGATTGCGCAACGAATACGTCTACTTTGACGTTAACAGCACCTTTGAAGCGTCGAATCCGGATGCCGTGGCCACGCTTCCTACCGGGGAGCGGTTCCGCACGGATTACAGTCTGACCTGGGATAAAGAGTGGTTATGGGGCTTCTTCAAACCCAGTGCCAGGGTGAAAAGCCTGAGTTACCGGTTGAATGAAGATAACGTGCTGCCCGACGCCAATGCCGAGCCCAGTCTGGTGGTGCCGCAAGGTACGCTGGATATGGGGCTGTATTTCGAGCGTGACAGCAGCCTCTTCGGGCGGGGATTCCTGCAAACCCTGGAGCCGCGTGTTTTCTACTTCTACAGCCAGTATGAAGACCACAGCGACCTGTTTGGCGTAACGGCGGCCAACCGTCCCCTGTTGTTCGATTCCAAGCCGTTGACCTTTCAATACAACCAGTTATACCGCACTACCCGCTATTCGGGCGGCGACCGCATTGAGGATGCCAATCAGGTATCCCTGGGCTTGACCAGCCGACTGATCGATCCATTGACGGGGGTAGAGCACCTTAACGTGGGGATTGGCCAGATTTTCTATTTCGAAGACCGCCGGGTCACGCTGACATCGCCAGACTTTCAATACGACCCGAGTGCGGACCCCGACGCTGAGCGTCCCGAGGAAACCTACAGCCGCTCGGAGCTGGCCGGACAGTTCAGTGCCCGCCTGAACGACCGCTGGAACATCAACGGCAACGTGGCCTACAACCAGTACGAAAATCGCCTGGGCAGTGCTAACGCCAGTATTCGCTATCACGATGAGAGTGACCGGATCGTGAACCTCGGCTATCGCTACACCCACCGTCCCCCGGCTCCGGGGTTCGAAGACCCGACGGACTTCGAGGAGCGAGCGCTGGATCAGGTGGATCTCTCTTTCTACCTGCCCGTGGCGGGGCAATGGGGCGTAATCGGACGTGCCAATTACGACCTGACCTATGAAAAGGAACTCGATACCTTTATCGGACTCGAATACGACGATTGCTGTTACCGGGTTCGGATTATGGCCCGGCGCTGGCTGGACTTCGATTACACCCCGGATTTCCTGTCCCGGGTGACCAGAGAAGATTACGACGAGAGCATCATTTTCGATATTCAATTCAAAGGGTTGGGCAGCATCAACCGCTCTGTGGGCGAGCTGCTTGAAAAAGTCATTCCCGGCTACAATGCCGGCGGTGGCTTCCTTCGCTAACGTGAGACATAAGACTGCTATGTATGTGAACCGGCTTTTTCGTTTCCTTTTTCCCGTCGCTCTGCTTTTAGCGCTGGCCAGCTCCTGGGCACAGGCCGAAACCGAAATGCTGGACCGGGTGGTGGCTATTGTCGGCGACGACGTAGTGCTGGAGAGTGAGCTTGACGAACGGATGGCGGCGATCAAGGCTCGTATCGCCCAGTCCGGCAATAACCAACAGCTGCCGCCAGACAGCGTTCTGCGCGAACAGATTCTGGACCAGCTCGTTCTGGAGCGGCTGCAAATGGAAATGGGACGTCGTTATGGCATCGAGGTCTCCGAAGAGCAGTTGGATCAAACGGTTCAGAATATTATGCGCAGTAACCAATTGACCGAGGAGCAATTGCGAGCGGAATTGCAGGGGCAGGGGCAAACACTGGAAGGCTTTCGCGACCAGATTCGCCGTGAAATGTGGGTCAACCAGATCCAGCAGGCGGTGGTGAACAGTCGTATTGAAGTTAACCAGCAGGACATCGACAGCTTCCTGGCCTCCACCGACGGCAAGTTTGCGACATCGCCGAATTACCGCCTCGGCCACATCCTGATTTCGGTGCCCAGTGGTGCCAGCAGTGATGAGGTGGACGAGGCGCGGGAGGAAGCCGGGACGATTCGGCAGGAACTGGTGGATGGCGCGGACTTCGAGCAGATGGCCATTACCCACTCCAACGATGCCAATGCCTTGCAGGGCGGTGAGATTGGCTGGCGCAAACTGGAGCAGTTACCCGAATTGTTTGCCGATGTGGTCGCGGGTCTTAACGAAGGCGATGTGTCGGAACCGGTGCGCAGTGGTGCCGGCTTTCATATCCTTAAAGTGCATGAAACCCGCAGCCAAACGGCAAACAGCATGGTGCAGCAAACCAAGGCGCGTCACATCCTGATCAAGACCTCGGAAATCATGAGTGATGAGCAGGCGGAGCAGAAACTTCAGCAGTTGCGCCAGCGCGCTCTGGACGGGGAAAGTTTTGCCGACCTGGCTCGCGAAAATTCCGAAGACATCGGCTCAATGCTGCAGGGCGGGGATCTGGGATGGACTATGCCGGGGCAAATGGTTCCGGCGTTTGATCAGGTAATGAATGAAACCGGCGTGGGGGAAATCAGCGAGCCGTTTAAAAGCCGTTTCGGCTGGCACATCCTGACCGTTGAGGAGCGCCGCGACCAGGATATGAGCCAGCAAATGGAGCGCAACCAGGCCGCCAACATGCTGCGCGAGCGTCGTTTTGACGAAGAGCTGCAAACCTGGCTGGCAGAGATTCGCGAAGAAGTTTACGTGGAAGAAAAACTGTGACGGGTCCGCGTCCGCCGCTCAGACTTGCCTTAACCCCGGGTGAGCCAGCGGGTATAGGCCCCGACCTTGCGGTCATGTTGGCGCAACAAAAAAGAACGGATGAAATCGTGGTGGTTGCCGATCCCGATGTGCTGCGCGCTCGCGCCCGGCAATTGGGATTGCCACTGACTCTGCGGGAACTTGACCCCCAGGCGGCGCCCCAGCCGCCCGAGGCTGGAGAAATTACGGTGCTGCCCGTGCCGTTACGAGCCGCCGTTACCCCCGGTCAACTGGACACGCAAAACAGCACCTATGTTTTACACACGCTGGATGAAGCCATTGCGGGGTGTCAAAAAGGGACGTTTCAGGGGCTGGTGACCGGTCCTGTGCATAAAGGCATTATTAACGAGGCCGGCATCGCCTTCAGCGGCCATACCGAATACCTGGCTCACAAAACCGGCACGGCCCGGGTGGTGATGATGCTTGCCACCGAAGGACTGCGCGTAGCGCTGGCTACCACGCATCTGCCGCTGCGTGATGTGGCCGATGCACTCAATGAGGCATTGCTGACCGAAGTGCTCGATATTTTGCACTCCGGTCTGCAGCGCGATTTTGGCATTTCGAAGCCGCGCATTCTGGTCTGCGGGCTCAATCCCCATGCGGGAGAGGGCGGCCACCTCGGGCGAGAAGAAATCGATTTGATTGAGCCGCTGCTCGAAAAACAGCGTATGCGGGGGCAAACGCTCATTGGTCCCTTGCCAGCGGATACGCTGTTCACACCCAAACACCTCGACAGCGCCGATGCCGTGCTGGCCATGTACCACGATCAGGGCTTGCCCGTGCTCAAATACAAAGGCTTTGGCCAGGCGGTGAATATTACGCTGGGCCTGCCGATCATTCGCACCTCGGTGGATCACGGCACAGCGCTGGATTTGGCGGGCACCGGGCAGGTAGACGGTGGCAGCCTGGCCACCGCACTGACGTACGCCGGTTTAATGGCCGCGGCCCGCTTTGGGGATCAGGCATGAGTGCCACGGATAATCGTCACACCAACAGCAATCGGGAAGCACCGCACCGGGCGCGAAAGCGGTTTGGCCAAAACTTTCTGATCGATGAGCATATCGTGGACAGCATTGTCAGTGCGGTTAACCCGCAGCCCGGTGAGTGCATTGTGGAAATCGGGCCCGGTCGCGGCGCACTTACCGCGCGCCTTGCGGATCGTGCTGAGCAACTGCGTGTTATCGAGCTTGACCGTGATCTTGTGCCCTGGCTGCGTGTGCAGTTTGAGCGTCACCCCGACTTTCGGCTTTACGAGGCGGATGCGCTCAAGTTCGATTTTGCGCCGTTGGGTACAGAAGGCCGACCGCTTCGTATCGTCGGGAATCTTCCCTACAACATCTCCACTCCTTTGATTTTTCACCTGTTGTCGTTTAGTGGCCAGGTAAAAGACATGCACTTCATGCTGCAAAAAGAAGTGGTGAAGCGGCTCGCCGCCGGTCCCGGTGAAAAAGCCTATGGGCGTCTCGGCATCATGGTGCAGTACGACTGCGAAGTGGCGCCTTTACTGGAAGTGCCTCCCTCGGCGTTTGATCCAGCGCCGAAGGTGGATTCTGCCGTGGTACGCCTGACGCCCCATGCGCGACGGCCGGTGACTGCCAACAATTTCTCCACCTTGTCGACGCTGGTCAATATCGCCTTTCAACAGCGGCGTAAAACCTTGCGTAATGCCCTTAAGCAGTGGGTGCCCGCCGAACAGATGTCGGATTTACCGGTGGACACATCGTTGCGGCCCGAAGCACTGTCGCTGGACGATTATGTAACGCTTTCCAACGCACTGGATGCCTTGAATTCGGTGGCCGTGCCCCCACAATAACGCCATTTCCGAACGCTTTCCCAAACACCGGTGCGGGCTTCGAAAGCTCGACTCGGTGCCTTTGTCGAACTGGAGTATATTGGCGCATGACCCAAGACATTCGGGTGTCCGTAAAACCCGCCTACATTGAACAGCAGTCCCAACCGGACAGTCGTCGCTTTGTGTTTGCTTACACGATTACCATTGCCAATAATGGCGAGGAAGCCGCGCAGCTGATTGGCCGACACTGGATTATTCTCGACGCTGAGGAAAAGCAACAGGAAGTGCGCGGCATCGGTGTCGTGGGCGAACAGCCCTATCTTTCGCCGGGTAAAAGTTTCACGTACACCAGCGGTGTGATTCTCGAAACCGAGACCGGTATTATGGAGGGAACCTATCAGATGAAAAGTGATGATGGCGATGTGTTCGATGTGCCCATTCCCCCGTTTGCGCTGGTGCCGCCCTACGCCATTCACTAACGCTGTGAACCGTTGGGAGACAACATGAGTACTTACGCCATCGGCGATATTCAGGGCTGCCTTGAGCCCCTGAAACGATTGCTTGAGCAAGTGAACTTTGATCCCGCTGCGGATCACTTGTGGATTGCGGGCGACCTGATTAATCGCGGGCCGAGTTCCTGTGAAACGCTGGAATTTCTGTATCGGCTCCGACACAGGACGATCGTTGTACTCGGGAATCACGATTTGCACCTGCTGGCGGTAGCGCGAGGCCATCGCGCTCCTAACAGCAAAGACACTCTCGAAGATATTCTCGGGCACGACGAACACCCCGAGTGGATGGACTGGCTTCGGCACTGCCCGCTGCTCCACCACGATGTGTCCCTGGGCTATGTAATGACGCATGCGGGCATACCGCCACCGTGGTCGCTTGACCGGGCAAAAGCTCATGCTCGTGAGGTGGAGGCGGTCTTGCAAAGTCGACAGGTGGATGACTTTCTGGCACACATGTACGGCAATGAACCCCGCGTGTGGAAACACAAACTTTATGGCATGGATCGGTTGCGACTGATTACCAATTATTTTACGCGCATGCGCTTTTGCACCGCCGATGGCGAACTGGACCTGAGCAGTAAAGGAGGCTTGGGCACACACCCGGCTGGCTTTGCTCCCTGGTTTGCTCACCCCGGTCGCAAGTCTCGTGAACACCGGATTTTATTTGGCCATTGGGCAGCGCTGGAAGGGCGTGTGGATGTGCCCAATGTGTTTGCACTCGATACCGGTTGTGTGTGGGGCGGCACATTGACCGCGCTACGACTGGAAGACCAGCAGCGGTTTGAATGCGATTGCTCGTTGTGAAAATGTTGATGTATTTGTGAACTGCGCACCAAAAGTGCGCAATGCTTGTGACAAACTGTTTCGTGGTCGTTAAAATACGTGTCGTTTGCCTGTCGTATGGTTTGGTAACCCTATGACTTGGCGAAATTATGGCTAAGTGATGTATGGCGAAGTGATGAATGCTCGCCAGTGAATTTTGGGCTGGTGAATCCCTCACCAGCTGTTGGAACTTTTGATGTCAGTAAAAGGAGCTCTTATGAAAATGAAATCTCTCGCGGTGGCCACTGTATTGGCCGCGTCCTCCGGGCTTGCCGTTGCCGCTCCCTATCAGGCAGAAGTGGGTGCAAGCTACACCGATGTTGAGCATGGCGATGGCGCTTTCGGCATGTACGGTGAGTTCCACTTCAACCCGGTTCAAACCCGTAACCATCCATTGGCCGAAGCGGCCTTCCTGGAGCGTTCCACCAACGTTTATGCAGCGGCGGCTGACGACTTTGATGCGCTGACCGTTGGCGGTGAACTGTATATTCCCGACACCATGTTTTACGTTGGTGCCCGTATCAGCCGTTGGGACTATGGCAATGACGACGACACCACGGTTTATGCCACGCTCGGTCTGACGCCGATTGATGGCCTGCTGGTGACTACAGAATTTTCCGACGATGGTTATGACGCCAACATTGCGGCCAAGTATGTGACCAGCCTGGGCGGTGGTAACTTTATCAACCTGGAAGGTCAGTACTATGATGGTGACTACGATGATTATGTGTCTGTAGGCGCTGACTTTTACTTTGATCGTACCTGGAGCGTGGGTGCGGCCGCCACCGATAACTTTGGCGATGACCAGTTTACGTTGCGCACCGAGAAGTTTTTCACCGAGTACGTGAGTGGCCGTCTGGCTTACACCGACTCCGACTTCGCGGGTGACACCTTTACCATTGGTGCGGCGGTGCGCTTCTAAAACAGTGCCGCTGTCTCGTCGACGGAAAACTGTTTCACCGTCTGAAACCGGGCCTTGTGCCCGGTTTTTTTATGCCCGGTGATTGCGTGGAATGGTGCTTGCGTTCGCGGCACGGGCCGGTTAGATTCCCCCAAAGGTGGACAAACGTGTCCGCGCTCAGCGAATGCAGGGGATCTCGTGGATATTGAGCTGCTGAAAACGTTTTTGGAGGTGACCCACACCCGTCATTTTGGTCGCGCCGCCGATAAGCTGTTTATCACTCCGGCAGCGGTCAGCGCCCGGATACGTCAGTTGGAACAATACCTGGGCGTCTCCTTGTTTTATCGCACGCGTGGCAACATCCAGATGACAGCGGAAGGAGAGCGGCTGCTGCCCCATGCCCATCAATTGCTTGAAGGGTGGGCCGTGGCCCGGCGCGATCTGGCGCAGGAGTCGGAGCCACTGGCGCGGGCAAGCCTGGGAGCGCTGCCAGCGCTGTGGCAGTCTTGTCTCTCCAGCTGGCCGCGCCGTTTGAATGAGATGCTGCCAGAGATCGGTCTGCGCTGCGATGCCTGCCAGACCAATGAGCTGGTGGATCGTTTGCGGGCGGGACAATTGGACGTTGTCTTGTTGTTTGATCTGCCAGGGGAGGCCGACCTGAAAGGGCGAAAGGTGGGTCAGGTGCCATTGCAGCTGTTCAGCCGTGAGCGGGAAACCTTTTCAGAAGCGCTGGCGCGGGGGTATATCTCGGTGGATTGGGGGCCGGCTTTTGCCCTGTTCCAGGCGCGGCGAATGGGTAAAAACGTGCCGCGCCTGGTGACGGATCAATTGCCACCCGCGCTTGACCTGGTGAGAGCGGGACTGGGCTGTGTCTGGTTGCCCCAGGAACTTACCGGTTTGCACCGGGTGGTGGACGCTCCAGACTTTACCCGCAGCCTCTATGCCACCTTCCTGACGGAGCGAGAGTTCACGCCTCAAGTACAACAGCTCTTGCAGGCCCTGCCGACTATGGTGGAACAGGCCCCTGTCCCTGAACGTGACGCCCGGGAGAGCAAGCGTGGGGCCTGAAACTGACGGAACTTAGGCGTCCAGTTCCCAGAGGTCGTCGCATCCCAGCTCGTCCTTTAAGCGGCGGCGCTCCAGACGATCCTCGATCTTGCGACGCATATCCAAAATGTGCTGATTGGCCTCCCGGCCACTCAGTTTCGGCTGCCCCTCATCGTTTTCCGCCTCTTCCGGAAGGAAGTCGGAATCGTCGTCGGAATGATCAATATTAACGGCCATAGACATCTCCAGCATAAGCAATGACAATGCGCACAGAGGCTGTCAAACAGATCCCGAGTGCATTTGGCGCTATTTATCACAGAGGGTGGGGATGACAAAGCAAAAAAAATTTGCCGTCGTCTAAAATGTTGGTGATCGTGGGTATCACGTCGCAATTGCAGGTGGTAATGACAGGCGGTAATCACAGACGGCAATAACAGAGAGGCAATGTGTGGCAAACAGCGTAGATTCAACCGTGGAACAACAGGAAAAAACCATGATCGGCTGGCGTGAATGGGTGCGGCTGCCGGATTTGGGACAGATCGAGATCAAGGCCAAAATTGATACCGGGGCGCGCACCAGTGCGCTGCATGCCTATTTTGTCGAGCCTTTCGAGGTCGAGGGGCGCTCCTGGGTGCGCTTCGGGCTGCACCCGCGCCAGAAAGACACGCACGTTCAAGTGGAGTGTGAAGCGCCGGTCGTCGACCGGCGGCGCGTGACGGATTCCGGGGGTCACTCGGAAATGCGCTATGTGATCGCCACCACCCTGATGCTCGGCAACACCGCTTTTTCGGCGGAGGTTACCCTGACCGACCGGGAAAATATGCTTTTCCGCATGTTGCTCGGGCGAGGTGCCCTCAAGCCCCATTTCCTGGTCGATAGCGACCAGTCCTTTGTGCTCGGCGGTTCGAAGTTCTTGCCACCGAGCGAGCTTTCTCACTCCTAATGCGTATTTGACGGACTCTTTATGAAAATTGCCATTCTGTCTCGAAATCGTCGGCTGTACTCCACCCGTCGTCTGGTGGAAGCCGCCGAGCAACGGGGGCACGACGTGCATGTGCTGGATATCCTGAAATGCTATATGGATATTACGCCAGCCAACCCCAGCATTTGGTATCGGGGCGAAAAGCTGGAGGGTTTCGACGCGGTGATTCCGCGCATCGGTGCATCGGTCACCCATTATGGGTTGGCGGTCATTCGTCAGTTCGAGATGATGGGCGTGTACTGCCTGACTGAGTCGGTGGCGCTGGGTCGCTCGCGCGATAAGCTCAGGGCCATGCAATTATTTTCTCGCAAAGGGCTGGGTATGCCCCGGACCAGTTTTGCGTACCATGTGCACAACACCAAAGACCTCATCAAGCTGGTGGGCGGCGCGCCGCTGGTGGTGAAACTGTGTGAAGGTACACAGGGCCGAGGTGTGGTGCTGGCCGAAACCGCCAAAGCCGCCGAGAGTGTGATTGAAGCGTTCCGCGAACTGCGTGCGGAGTTTCTGGTGCAGGAATTCATCAAGGAGGCCGGAGGCAGCGACATTCGCGCACTGGTCATTGGTGGCAAAGTGGTGGCGGTCATGCAGCGCACAGCGATGGAGGGGGAGTTCCGCTCCAATCTGCATCGTGGTGGCAGTGCACAGCTGATCAAGCTCACTCCTCCTGAGCGTCGTACGGCGGTTAAAGCGGCCCAGACCATGGGGCTCAGTGTGGCGGGGGTGGACCTGCTGCGCTCAAGCCGGGGACCGCTGCTGATGGAAGTCAACTCCTCCCCCGGTCTCGAAGGGATTGAGGGCGCGACGGGTAAAGACGTGGCGGCCGCCATTGTGCAGTTCGTTGAGGAAAATGCAAAGCCACATAATACTCGTACCAAGGGGAAAGGGTAGGTCTGTGGAAGCAAAGCACAAGCGAACGGTAAGCCGTCGCGAAAAGAACCGAACGTTGACCATTGGCGGAGTCACCGTGTCCCCCGGGGAGCGTACCTCCGTGGACATTCCGTTAGCGGCCATGTATACCCACACGGATGTAGAACTCACGGTGCATGTGGTTAATGGCCGGCGTCCGGGCCCTTGCCTGTTTGTGTGTGCGGCGATTCATGGTGATGAGTTGAATGGCGTGGATATTATTCGGCGCCTGCTCGACTACAAGCAACTCAGCCAGTTACGGGGGACCTTGCTGGCCATTCCGGTGGTCAATGTGCATGGTTTTCTCAGCCAGTCGCGTTACCTGCCGGATGGCCGTGATTTGAACCGTAGCTTTCCCGGCAGTGAGCGCGGTTCTCTGGCGGGTCGTGTGGCGAGCACCTTCGTGCGCGATATTCTCAAACACTGTACCCATGGTATTGATTTGCACACGGGCGCGAGGCACCGCAGTAACCTGCCTCAAATTCGCGCCGACCTGAGCCAGGAGGAAACCCGACGGCTGGCCATGCAGTTCGGCGTTCCCGTCGTGCTGGATGCCAAGCTCCGCGACGGGTCTCTGCGCGAAACGGCCGCGGATATGGGCATTCCGTTGTTGCTCTACGAAGCCGGTGAGGCGCTGCGTTTCGATGAGCTGTGCATCCGCGCCGGGGCTCGGGGCATTCTCAACGTCATGCGTGAACTGGAAATGCTGCCCGCCCGAAAGCGGCCCGCCAAAGTGCCCGAAGCGGTGGTGGCCGATGACAGTCGCTGGGTGAGGGCACCCTTAAGTGGTGTGATGCGCTCTCGTGTGCAACTGGGAGCGCGGGTGAAAAAGGGCGACGTATTGGGCCTGATCGCCGATCCTTTGGGTTTCAAGGATGCCGAGGTGCTGGCACCGGATGAGGCGATTGTGATCGGTATGACGAATTTGCCGCTGGTTCACGAAGGTGAGGCGCTGTACCACCTGGCGAGCTTCAAGCGCCAAACCGGGCAGGTGGCGTCCGAGCTGCAGGGGTTTCATGAGCGGTTCAGCGCGCAGGAAGATGAACAGCCGTTTTTTGTCGGTTGGGATGATTCTCTGGAAAACTGATGGGGCAGCGGTGTTATCAGCGAGCGGCCGCCCTCCTCCGGGCCAAAGAGAGCTAGGCCAACGCGTTCAACTTGATCACATTGCCGTCAAAAGAGAAATGCTTTCCCACGAAACGACTCTCAAACTGGCGGGCGCTCAGGGGTTTGGAAAACAAAAAGCCCTGTCCCTGATCACAGCCTTCGTCGCACAGCCAGTCCGCTTGAGCGGGTTTTTCCACGCCTTCGGCGACGACGGATAGCTGCATGTTATGCGCCAGACCGATAATCGACTTGGCGATGGCGGCATCGTTCGGGTCGCTTTCAATGTCGTGGATGAAGCTGCTGTCGATTTTCAGCTTTTGAATCGGGAAGCGTTTCAGGTACGCAAGGGAAGAGTAGCCCGTGCCAAAGTCATCGATGGCCAGGAACAGGCCCATCTGGTTCAGTTGCTTCAGCTGATTAATGGTTTCCCCGGCGTGTTCCATCGCGCAGCTTTCGGTAATCTCGAGCTCCAGACACTGGGCCGGCAAGCCGGTTTCCCGCAGAATGGTTTCCACCTTTTCCGGGAAATTACGCTGCCGGAACTGACGGGGTGAGAGGTTGACTGCCATACGGCCGACCTGTTTGCCCGCATCCAGCCAGCATTTTTGCTGGCGACAGGCTTCGCGCAGCACCCACTCACCGATGGGCGCAATCAGGCCAGTTTCCTCCGCCAGAGGAATAAAGTGTGCCGGCGACACCAGGCCGCGCTCGGGGTGTTGCCACCGCACCAGCGCTTCGATGCCCATGAGTTCCCCGGAGCGCAGATCCACTTGCGGCTGATAGTGCAGCGTGAGCTGGTTTTGCTCCACCGCGCGGCGCAAATCGTTTTCCAGCAGCAGGTAATTGACGGCGGTGGCGCTCATGCCTTTGGTGTAGAACTGGCAGTTGTTTTTACCCGCTTCCTTGGCCTTGTACATGGCGATATCGGCGTTTTTTAACAACTCATCGGCATCGGCGCCATCGTCCGGGTAGACGCTCACGCCGATACTGACGGTGGTGGTAATTTCGTGCCCGGCGATTTCCAGCGGGCGCGCCAGAGTGACCAGCAGCTTGTTGGCGATGAACACCACGTCATCCATATCGTGTACGCCTTCGAGTACCACGACAAACTCGTCACCGCCGAGCCGTGCCACGGTGTCCATATCCCGGACGCCATCATTCAGGCGCATGGCGATGGCTTTGAGCAGCAGGTCACCGGAGTCGTGGCCAAGGCTGTCGTTGATATTCTTGAAGCGGTCGATATCGAGCAGCATCAGAGCGAGCTTACTGTTGCTGCGCTGGGCGCGGGCCAGGCCGTGGTAAATACGGTCGTAGAACAACGAGCGATTGGGCAATGCAGTGAGCGAGTCGTGAAATGCCATGTAGTTCAGGCGCGACTGCTGTTCCCGCAAGGCATTCTCGGCCAGCTTGCGTTCGGAAATGTCCGTGCAGATGGTGCACACACCGAAGACGTCGTTGTCGGGGTTACGCAGGGGAAACTTCACCATTAAATAGGTGTGCAGCGTTCCGTCCTTGTGCATTAACTCCAGTTCGGTTTCGAACGTCTGTTGCCGGTCTTGAGTGGCCAGGTCGATATCCCACAGTTTTTGCGCAATGTCCCGGGGATAAACATCAAACACGTTTTTGCCGACGAAGCCCTGTTCATCGACATGTTCCAGGTGCTTGTAATGCTCGCTGGCCAGCACAACGTTGCCATCCAGATCCTTCACCGAAATCAGGGCCGGTGAATGGTGCAGAATGGCGTGCAGGTAGGTTTCACTCGCCCAGAGTGCCTGCTCGGCCAGACGATAGCGTTCGCTTTGCTCGTCATGGCGCCACATTTCGATGACCTGGCGGGCCAGCAGACCGCTGAACGCCCAGACCGTATCCAGCTCCTGCACACTGAGCTCCAGAGCGGGCAGGTCATCCCGGCTTTCCATGTAGAAGACGGCAATGGGCTTGTCATGCTCGAAAATGGGGTAGAGGTAGGCGGAGCGCGTGCCTCTGGGCGTAATGTCGTGACCCAGGCGGATAATGGCCAGGTGATCCAGCGGGAGGGCATGGCCTTCTTGGAAAACGCGTTCAATCTGTGTGTGAGGGAAGCCTTTGAGCTTTTTCAGGCTGGTGGCGAGCGCGTCGATTTCGGGGTCGTTCTGACGGTTCAGGCGGGCGACAGCCTCTACAAACAAGCGGTGGTCACGCTCAATGATCAGAGCTACCCGGCTGATCGTCGGCTTGGCCATGACCAGCTTGACCAGGCGCTCGGCGATCTGTTTGTGGTTCAGGTCGGTGAACAGCTTCTGGAACCGCTTGATCAGCTCAACCGCCGTCAATTTCGTTTGCATAGTCGCCCAATTTGGGTGGTCTTCGTCTCTCACAACAAACCCGGCGCTGCTTTCTTCAACGCCAGCTTCAGGTCCTTGTACACTTCAGAGTCCGGTGCACTTCGCTCCTGGTGCAGGAGGGCGCTCTCACGTTTCCCATACGTTGCTTTGGTTGTTTTGCGTGCCAGGCCAAGCCAATCTATTCAATTCTTGCCGAATACGCAAGAAAGTCGGGCATCGTCTTTGCTGGATCAGCGAAACCACTTGCAGCATTTGACTATTATTTTTCTGCATAACGCGAGCATCATAAGCCGGGTTTGGCGCAAGAATCAAGGCCTTACGGCCGAGCCTCTCCAAGAGCCTCTAATCGCGTCGCCGGGCAGTGAGGGCCTTGAGCAGGTGTTGCATGTCAGTGTCGCTGCCAATGGAGATGCGCAGGTAGTCCTCGATCCGGGGCTTGGCGAAATGCCGCACCAAAATCCGGGCCTCGCGCAGTTCGCGAGCAAGTTCAGCGGCGTTCTCGCCGTCGGGAACGCGCACAAAGAGGAAGTTGGCCGAAGAGGGGATAATCTGAAAACCAAGGTCGGCCAGCGCTTTCGCAGTGTGTTCGCGTGTGGCGATGACTCGATCGCGGCAAGTCTTAAAGTAATCGTCATCTTCCAGCGATGCGATGGCGGCGGCTTCAGCCAGTCGGTCCACCGGGTACGAATTGAAGGAGTTCTTCACCCGTTGTAAGCCTTCGATCAGCGCCTCTGACCCCAGTGCAAAGCCCAGCCGCAGTCCGGCCAGCGCCCGGGATTTGGAGAGGGTTTGGATGACCAGCAGGTTCGGGTAGCGGTCGATCAATGCCACCGCGCTGTCCGCCCCAAAGTCCACATAGGCTTCATCCACCACAACGACGCGCTCGGGCTGGGCGATCAGGATTGTTTCGATGTCTGCCAGCGGCAGGGCGCGTCCGGTGGGGGCGTTGGGGTTGGGAAATATGATGCCGCCGCACTCCCGTGTGTAATCCTCGGGGTTCAGGCTCAGATCGTCCGTCAGGGCGACACGCTCGAACGGAATGCCGAACAGTTGGCAGTACACCGGATAAAAGCTGTAGGAAATGTCGGGAAATAACAGCGGGCGCTCGTTCTGAAAAAAGGCCATAAACGCCAGTGCCAGAACTTCATCCGAGCCATTGCCCACAAAGGTTTGGGCCACGGAAAGGTCATAGTAGCGCGCTAATGTGTCCCTCAGGCGCACGGATTCCGGGTCCGGGTAAAGGCGCAGTCGCTCAATGGTGCTGTCGTCGAGCGCGTCTCTGACTCGTGGCGAGGGCGGGTAGGGGCTCTCGTTGGTATTGAGTTTGATCAGTCCGTCGATTTTGGGCTGTTCGCCCGGTACGTAGGGGTCCAGTTCCCGGACCCGCTGACTCCAGAAGCGTGACATGAAAGAACCTTGTGTCAAGAAAGCGTGTACTCAAAGAAGCGTACAGTGAGGGTAGTGACGAAGGCCGTATTATACATGATTGCCTTGAGTTGGCTGGTCCTGGGGAAGGCTTTTGCCCATGTCCGGGCAATTCTGCAAGGTATAGATGTAGGTGTCGACCATGCGCTCGGATTCGATGGCCAAGTCGAACGTGTCCGGCAGCAGCAGCCAGAAATAGATTAACCCGGTCAGTTTGATGTGGAGTTGCAGAATCGCCCTCTCCACGTCCAGGTCGGGGGAGAGCTGCCCGCGGGCAATGGCGTTTTGCAAGATGGTTCGCATGCTGTTGGTGGCATCCTGAAACATCTGGCGATGCCGGGAGCTTAAGGGTTCATTGTCTTCGGTCAGTTCCGTTTTGTGAAAAATGATTTCAAAGATGCGGCGGCTGCGGCTGTTCTCGGCGATATCCCGGGTCATAAACAGCAGGAAGTCGCGCATGCGGCCCAGTGGGTCTTCCTGCGTTGGCGACTCGGCAATGGCGCGCAGGTGGCGTTTGGGAATCTGGCAGCGCTCGGTGATGGCGGCGAACAGGTCGTGCTTGTTTTTGAAATGCCAATAAATGGCACCGCGAGTCAGGCCGGCCTCATCGGCGACATCGCGCAGGGAGCTGCGCGATAGCCCTTTGCGGTGGAACACGTGCTCGGCGGCTTCCAAAATCGCTTCCCGCGTTTGTTGGGCCTCTTCTTTGGTGCGTCGAACCATGGGGGCTCCCGGTTACAAAAGTAAAAGTTTGTAATGGGGTTATGGTCAACCCTATACATACATTCACGGATGAATGTAATATTACCCTTTCCTTCCATGATTTTCACCGTGTCATCGTTGAACGGCCCGGTCAGGGGCTTTTTGTGTGTGGCACCGGCTTAGAATGAGGTAAAACAATGAGGCGTATCACCCCTTTCCTGCTGCTGTCCTTTGCTGCAGCGGCCATGCTGTCTGCCTGTGGGCAGAAAGGTCAGGAGGCGGCTGGAGGCCAGATGCCCGCACCCCAGGCCGGTTTCATCGAGATTGAACCCCAGTCATTTACGTTGGTAAATGAGCTGCCCGGACGAACCTCTCCTTATCAGGTGGCGGAAGTGCGCCCCCAGGTTACGGGCCTTATCAAAGAGCGCCTGTTCGAAGAAGGGGAAATGGTAGAGGCCGGTGAACCGCTGTACCAGATCGACGATAACCTGTACCGCGCCTCTCTCGCCAATGCCAGGGGCGAGCTGGCCACGGCGCGGGCCAATCTGGAATCGGCCCAGATTACCGCCGACCGCTACGAGCGGTTGATTGAAGATCGTGCGGTGAGTCAGCAGGAACTCGATCAGGCGCGCGCCACGCTGGGTGCAGGCAAGGCCCAGGTCCAGTCAGCCGAGGCGGCGGTACAAACCGCCCGCATCAATCTGAATTACACCACCATTACCGCGCCGATCACGGGCCGAATTGGCCGTTCTGTCGTGACGGCGGGGGCGCTGGTAACCGCCAACCAAAGCCAGGCGCTGGCGACGATTCGGCAGCTCGATCCCATTTATGTCGATCTGACCCAATCCTACACAGAGCTGCGCTATCTGCGCGAAGCACTGGCGAGAGGTGAGCTGCAAACCGTCGGTGAGGATGAGGCAGCCGTGACCTTGCAGGCCGAGGGCGGCAGCTCATACGGCCACACGGGCAAGCTGCAATTTTCCGAGTACGCGGTGGATGAAAATACCGGGTCGGTGACGTTGCGGGCGCTGTTCCCCAATCCCGACGGTGAGTTGCTGCCGGGCATGTTCGTGCGTGCAAGCCTGCCGCAGGCCAGCCGCGCCAGCGCGATCCTGGTGCCGCAAAAAGCCGTGGCACGCGAGCCAACGGGCGGCACGTCGGCGCTGGTGATTGGCGAAAACAATATCGTTGAGAAGCGTCAGGTGGTGACCGAGCGCACCGTGGGCAACCAGTGGCTGGTGACCGAGGGGCTCGACGTAGGGGACCGTCTCATTGTGGATGGCTTACAGAAGATTCGCCCGGGCAGCCCGGTTACGCCGGTGTCCGTCGTCGAGGAGCAGAACCGCGCTTCCTCCAACGCCGAAGAAATAACGCAGGACTGATTTCATGGCTCGCTTTTTTATTGACCGCCCCATTTTTGCGTGGGTGATCGCCATTGTTTTGATGATGGCGGGCAGCCTCGCGATTTATAACCTGCCGGTCGAGCAGTACCCGACGGTGGCGCCTCCAGAGGTCACCATTTCGGCAACGTATCCGGGAGCTTCCGCACAAGCGGTGGAAACGTCGGTGACCCAGATCGTCGAGCAATCGATGACCGGCATCGACAACATGCTGTACATGTCCTCCACCAGTGACTCGGCGGGCAACGCTCAGATCCGCCTGACGTTTGCGGCGGGTACAGACCCCGACATCGCCCAGGTACAGGTGCAAAACAAACTCCAGCAAGCCACTTCCCGGCTGCCGCAAATTGTGCAGCAGCAGGGCATTAGTGTGACGAAGTCTTCGGACTCGTTTTTGATGATTGTCGGGTTTACCTCTGAAGACGGGCGTATGACCCGCTCGGGTATTGCCGACTACGTGGCCGCCAACGTGTACGACCCGGTCTCGCGTATTCAGGGGGTGGGCCAGGTTAACTTGTTTGGCGCCCAGTACGCGATGCGTGTCTGGCTCGATCCCAACAAGCTGAATGAATACCGTTTGACGCCCTCCGATGTCACGTCGGCGATTCAGGTACAGAACAATCAGGTCGTGGGCGGTCAGCTCGGCGGCTTGCCCGCAGTGGATAGCCAGCAAATGAATGCCACAGTGGTGGTGCAGACGCTGCTGGAAACCCCGGAAGAGTTCGGAAAAATTCTGCTTAAAGTGTCCCAGGACGGTTCCCGCGTTCTGCTGCGCGATGTTGCCCGTGTTGAAATGGGGGCAGAGAGTTACGCCATTGAAGGGCGTCTGAACGGTCAGCCCGCCGGTGGCCTGGGGATCAATCTGGCCTCGGGCGCGAACGCGCTGGAAACCGCCAAACTGGTGCGGGCCAAAATCGAAGAGCTGAAGCCGTTCTTCCCGGATGGACTCGTTGCCAAATATCCCTACGACACCACACCGTTTGTGAAGCTTTCGATTCTGGAAGTGGTTAAGACGCTGTTTGAAGGCATCGGGCTGGTGTTCCTGGTGATGTATCTGTTCCTGCAGAATTTCCGGGCAACGCTCATCCCCACCATTGCGGTTCCCGTGGTCTTGCTCGGCACGTTTGCGATTCTCTACGCCTGTGGGTTTACGGTTAACACGCTGACGATGTTCGGCATGGTGTTGGCGATCGGGCTGCTGGTGGATGACGCCATTGTGGTGGTGGAAAACGTCGAGCGGGTCATGGCCGAAGAGGGGCTGAGTCCGCTGGAAGCCACGCGAAAATCCATGGACCAGATTACCGGCGCGCTGATCGGTATTGCGTTGGTGCTCTCTGCGGTATTCGTGCCCATGGCATTTTTCCCGGGTTCCACCGGTGCGATTTACCGGCAGTTCTCCATCACGATTGTGTCCGCGATGGGACTTTCAGTGCTGGTGGCGTTGATCCTGACTCCGGCACTGTGTGCCACGATGCTCAAGCCGCACAAAGGCGACCATCAGACCAAGAGAGGCTTCTTTGGCTGGTTTAACCGCAGCTTTGACAAAGCGTCTGGCAGTTACCGCAGTCGTGTGGAAAAAATTATCGGCCGCCGTGGCCGTTACGGATTAATTTACCTGGCAGTGGTGGCGGTACTGGCGTTCAGCTTTACGCGTCTGCCGTCTGCGTTTTTGCCGGAGGAAGACCAGGGCATGCTGCTCGCGCAGGTGCAGTTGCCTGTGGGCGCCACTATGGATCAGACGCTGGATGTGTTGCGCAAAATGGAGCACCACTTCCTGGTGGATGAAGCCGATGCGGTGGACTCTATGTTCACGGCGGCCGGCTTCAGTTTCTCCGGGCGTGGTCAAAATGCCGGTTTTGCGTTTATTCGTCTTAAAGACTGGAGCGAACGCGATCTTGACAGCAACGGGGTGCAGGCGCTTATTGGCCGGGCGATGGGACGTTTCTCGGAGATTCGTGAAGCGGTTATTTTTGCCTTGAACCCCCCGGCCATTCCGGCCCTGGGTGTGTCGGCCGGTTTCAACTTCCAGCTGCAGGATCGCGCCGGTCAGGGGCACGACGCTCTGGTGGCGGCACGGGACCAGTTGCTGATGGCGGCCAATCAAAACCCGGCGCTGAGTCAGGTTCGCTACAGCGGTTTGCCCGATGCGCCACAGTACAACGTACAGGTGGATCGTCAGGAAGCACGCGCGCTCGGACTGCCGTTGAGTGACGTGAATACCACGATGGCGGTGGCCTGGGGGTCGAGCTACGTCAACGACTTCATTGACCGGGGGCGGATCAAGCGGGTGTACGTGCAGTCGGATGCGCCTTACCGGATGTTGCCGGAGGATGTGGATGACTGGTTTGTGCGCAATGAAGCCGGCGAGATGGTGCCGTTTTCCAATTTCGCCACGGGTGAGTGGGAGTACGGATCGCAGCAGCGTCAGCGCTACAATGGTTTGTCTTCCATGAATATTCAGGGCTCTCCCTCACCGGGGTTCAGTACGGGTGAGGCCATGCTGGCCATGGAAGCGCTTGCGCAGGAATTGCCGGACGGTTTCGGTTTCGAGTGGACCGGGCTTTCCTTCCAGGAGCGTCAGGCGGGCAGCCAGGCGCCGGCGTTGTATGCGCTGTCGTTGATTGTCGTCTTCCTGTGTCTGGCGGCCTTGTACGAAAGCTGGTCCATTCCGTTTGCGGTCATGCTGGTGGTGCCGCTGGGTGTGATTGGTGCGGTGGCCGCCGCCATATTGCGAGGATTGAGCAACGACGTATTCTTCCAGGTGGGGCTGTTGACCACGATTGGTTTGTCCGCGAAGAACGCTATTTTGATTGCCGAATTCGCGCTCGATCTTGAAAAAGAGGGGCGCAGTTTGTTGCGCGCCACGCTGGATGCCACCCGCATGCGGTTGCGCCCGATCCTGATGACGTCGCTGGCTTTCGGGTTGGGGGTAACGCCACTGATGCTCAGCTCGGGCGCTGGCTCGGGTGCCCGTAACGCGATCGGAACCGGGGTGTTCGGCGGCGTAGTAGCGGCCACCGTGCTCGCGATTTTCTTTATCCCCATGTTCTATGTGGTCATGCGCCGGCTGTCCGGCGTGCCACTCACCAAGCCGGAAGAGGATGGCGACAGCGATTCGTTGCCCAACAAGCCGCAGGAGAACCCGTCATGAGAATCTGGACTTCGTCAGCGCTGGTGGCGCTCGTCCTGAGCGGTTGCACCATGATCCCGGGCGACCCGACCCCTGAGGCGCCGGTGCCCGACGCCATTGGTGAGCGGGCCGCCGATGTAGAACCGGTCCGTCTGCCTGGCTGGGAAGCCCTGTTTGAGGATGAACAGCTACAGGCACTGGTGCATGCGGCCTTGCAAAACAATCGCAACCTGAGAGTGGCTTTGCTGGATGTGGAGGCCGCGCGTGCGCAATATCGCATTGAGCGTTCTTCCCTGGCGCCCTCTTTGAATGTTTATGCCGACGGCACTCGACAGCGAGTACCGGGTGAGCTGAGCACCACTGGCGAGAGCGTGGTGACCAGTCAGTACAGCGCGGGGCTGGGGCTGGCGTCCTACGAACTCGATCTGTTCGGCCGCTTGCGCAGCCTGAATGCCGCGGCATTGGAAACGTATCTGGGCACCGAGGAAGCGCGGCGCAGTGCGTGGATTACTCTGGTGTCCGAGGTGGCCAATGCGTATTTGACGCTGCTGGCGGATCAGCAAAACCTGGCCATTAGTGAGGAAACGCTGGAGGCCCAGCAGGACTCGGTGGATCTGGTCACCCGTCGCGTAGATGCAGGGCTGGGTTCGGAGCTGGATGTACGGCAGGCCGAAATTGCGCTGGAAACCGCTCGGGCTAATCGTGTGCGCTACCAGCGTCTGGTGTCGGAGGATCGCAATGCACTGGCGGTTCTGGTAGGCGGCGCTCTCCCCGTGGTCGAGTCGCGCGACCTGACTGAATCCACTGTGGCGGTGCTCGCTGGAGTCCCGGCGGGACTGGATTCGGACGTGCTGTTGGCCCGGCCGGATATCCGGCAGGCCGAGCATGCGCTGCAGGCGGCCAATGCCAATATCGGGGCGGCCCGTGCGGCGTTCTTCCCCCGTCTTTCCCTGACCGGCACGGTCGGTTCGGCCAGTCGGGAATTTTCGGGTTTGTTTGAGAGTGGCAATGACGCCTGGTCGTTCTCGCCGCAAATTTCCCTGCCGATTTTCGCCGGTGGTCGCAACAGTGCCAATTTGACGGTCGCCGAAGTGCGCCGCGATCAACGCATTGCGGATTATGAGCAAACGGTGCAACGAGCGTTTCAGGAAGTGGCGGATGCGATGGCGGCTCGAACCTTCCTGGCCGACCAGATTCAGGCGCAAAGTGCGCTGGTAGCGGCCACTGAGCGTTCTCTGGAACTGGCGGAAGTCCGCTATGAGGGGGGCGTGAGTGATTATCTGGCGGTACTGGATGCTCGCCGTGAGTTGCTCGGCTCCCGCCAGTCGCTGGTGAGCCTGCGCCAGCAAATGCTGGCCAACCGGGTCACGCTGTACCGCGCGTTGGGCGGTGGCGAATGGGCCGATCAGCCGACGGTGCTGGGCACCGTTGAATAGCGTGAACCGCGCAACAGACTTTTCTTTGCGGGCTTCGGCCCGCTTTTTTTTGTGATGGCAACTTTTTGTGATGAGAATGTCTGGGAGAATGAAAGTTCGAGAACATTGTTGTTCCGTGCTTCTATAATATGGGTCATTGAATCCAGCCATCGATTGTTACCGCTCCGGAGCTTTTTATGTTTGCGTCGTTATCTCTGCTGCCGAATGACCCCATCCTTGGGTTGAGTATTGCGTTTCAGCGAGACACGCATCCGAATAAGGTGGATTTGGGGGTGGGCGTTTACCGCAACGCTTCCGGCGTGACACCCGTGATGGCGGCTGTTCGAGAAGCGGAGCAGTGGCTTCTTCGTGAAGAAACCTCTAAGGGGTATACGCCACCGGATGGGTACCCGGGGTCCAACCAGGCGGTTCGCGAGCTGGCGCTGGGGCTTGATCATCCGGCGCTCGCGGCAGGGCGAGTGGCAACGGTTCAAACCCCCGGAGGGTGCGGCGCTTTACGGCTGGCGGCGGAACTGGTGCAACGGGCCAGCCCAGGAGCCCAGGTGTGGGTGAGCAACCCCACCTGGGCCAACCACGGACCGCTGCTGGGCAATGCGGGACTGTCGTTGAAAGAATATCCGTACTATGACTTCGAGCGTCATACGCTGGATTTTGACCGCATGTTGGCGGCGCTGCAAACCGTTCCCGCTGGCGATATTGTGCTGCTGCACGCGGCCTGCCATAACCCGTGCGGCGCTGATCTGACGCCCTCCCAGTGGCAGCAGGTCACGGATCTGGCGAAGGCGCAAGGCTTTATCCCATTCATCGACATGGCTTATCAGGGGTTTGGCGAAGGGTTGGAGGAGGATGCCTGCGGCCCACGTTTAATGGCCAAGCAGCTGCCTGAAGTGGTGTTGGCGGTCTCCTTTTCCAAAAATTTTGGCCTGTACCGCGAGCGTGCCGGTGCATTACTGGTGGTGGGTGAAGGCCGCTCCCAGGCGGAGGCCGTTCAGTCGCAATTGCTCAGTGTGGCGCGGGGACTTTATTCAATGCCCCCGGCGCACGGCAGTGCGTTGGTCGCGACCATCTGGCAGTCGGAAGCGCTGCGTGAGCAGTGGCGTGAGGAACTGGCCGAGATGCGTGGGCGCATTCAGGTATTGCGTCAGTCGCTGGTGGGCGCGCTGGCGAAAGCGGTGCCCGAGCGAGACTTTGGCTTTATTGCCCGCGAGCGCGGGATGTTCTCGTTCCTGGGGTTGTCCGAGACCGAAGTGGGGCGTTTGCAGCGGGACTTCAGCATTTACATGACCGATAACAGCCGTATCAACGTAGCGGGCCTGAATCAGGATAAAGTGGATTATGTGGCCGAGGCCGTTGCTCGTGTTCTGAACGGGTAATCACGGTGTTTCATGGCCGATCACCTTCGGCATCGCGCGGCCTTTCCGACGGACGCAGCCGCACCTCCCGGCCCTCGGCCTGCCGTTGCATAAACCCCTGGATGCGTCGCACCCAGGTGCTGTCCGTGCTCTGCAAGTCATGCACATCAGGTCGCCCAATGATAAACCGCTGGTAATGACTCAGTTGTTGACGTTTCGCGATGTCGCGGTGGCGACGGGCCTGGGTGCGTGCCATATCCGAGTGCCCGACAAAGACATCCAGGACGGGTAACTCCGGGATAGAGAACAGGGCAGTGAGAGCGTCGTTATCCAGAGGGTGGTGGGCACTGGGGTGATTGACAACAATCAAGGCCCGGATGGGTCCGGACAGCGGACTCTCGCCGTTATCCGGAGGGTCGTCGCGAACCGAGTCTGCCAGTTGTGGTTGCAATGTGGCCATGACCGCCTCGGCGGCAAGCGGTTCAACCAGCACTACAAGATTCCCCTGCCCGTTGCGGGCAAGCCATTGCAGCGCGGCGTTCACACGGTCGGCGATCCGTTCATCCCTGGGCGGTAGGGGCAGCGGTTGTACGTCGATCTCGGTCTCCGTCGTACTCTCCACCGTGTTCTCCGGCTGAGGTTCTGGTTGAGGTTCGGGCCGGGGAGGTACCGCCTCAGGGGTCGGCAAGGGAAGCGTTACGGCGAAGGTGGCCCAACCGTGGCGGGGCAGAGCCTGTCGCAAATTGCCCAGCTCCGGTGACCAGTGAGGCGGTTGCTCCGAGCTGCGAAACATCAGCAAGACACCCTTCGGTGAGGCCATCGCCGGACGGTACAGCGCCAGCACATCGCCCTCCGGCAGCGAGAGCCAGCGAGTCTCATCCGGAAAACGGTTGGCCAGCAAGTGCTGATCGCGCTCGGCGCGGGAGGCGTACTGAGGGCGTTCGGGTTCCACCGGTGGAGCTGCGTCTTCTTCGGCGGCGGCTTCTGCCGAACCAGCAGCAGGCGGCTGCGCGGGAGTCGTGGATTCGGTGTTGCCGGTTTCGGCGAGATCGGGCGCCTGTGCCTGTGTGGGGGCTGCCACCAGCCAGAGGCTCAGCCATAATGCCGGACCGCTAAGGCGGCTCGTTCCGGCGCGGCGCAATGGCTTGGCGCGGAGCAGTAGAGCGGTGGCGATGGTCATAAACGGTGGATCTCCGCAGCGACTGCCATTGGGGCGGTATTATTCGCTACAATGGAGCCATTATGTTTAGTGAATCGTTCCTATCTTATCAACCTTCATCGGATCGTTTATGCAAAACTTGAAGCGGGATTACCGAATCGCTCCCTCTATTCTCTCTGCCGACTTCGCCCGGCTCGGTGAAGAGGCTAAGGCGGTGCTGTCTGCCGGCGGCGATATGATTCACTTCGATGTGATGGACAACCACTACGTGCCCAACCTGACCTTCGGGCCCATGGTCTGCAAAGCGTTGCGCCGGTACGGCATCGAGGCGCCCATTGATGTTCATTTGATGGTGGAACCGGTGGACGATCTGATTGAGAGTTTCGCCGAAGCGGGTGCCACATACATCACTTTTCATCCCGAAGCCTCGCGGCACGTGGACCGCTCCCTGCAACTGATTGAAAATGCCGGCTGCAAAGCCGGGCTGGTACTGAACCCCGCTTCGAGCCTCGAGCTGGTACGTCACGTGCTGGACCGGTTGGATATGTTGCTGCTGATGTCGGTCAACCCCGGTTTCGGGGGGCAGATGTTTATTCCAGCCACGCTCGATAAACTGCGCGAAGCTCGTGCGTTGATTGACCGCAGCGGCAAGGACATACGGCTCGAGGTCGACGGTGGTGTCAATTTGGACACCTTGAGCTCGGTGGCCGAAGCGGGGGCGGATACCTTTGTTGCGGGGTCTGCCATTTTTAACGCGCCCGATTACGCCGAGGTTATTGCGAAAATGCGTGCGCAACTGGCGAAAATGACCGATTGAAGGCGGCGGGGGCTGGCCCCGGCCGTCGGTTTTGAGTAAACTCTGGACCGTAAACGTTTTGGAGAAGCACGTGATTCTGTCAGGCTTATATCTGAACATTCCCTCCGCTGCGTCCGCCCGATGGCGTAGCTGAAGTCTATCAGGGCCAGGCCTGCGCCGGGTCCTCGCTGTCTCGGCACGTCTGACGTGCTGCTTTCAATACCCTCGCTCATCGGCTGATTGCGCCTGTGCCTCGTGCTGTGTGAGCGAACGACATCACAAAAGGTATAAGCATGACTCCCGAACAATTTTCCCAATTGGCGGCGGAAGGTTACAACCGCATTCCGGTGATGCACGAAGTGCTGGCCGACCTGGATACGCCGTTATCATCCTACTTGAAGCTGGCCCGCGGTCCTTACTCCTATCTGTTTGAATCGGTCCAGGGTGGGGAAAAATGGGGGCGTTACTCCATGATCGGTCTGCCGGCCCGTCGTGTGCTCAAGGCTTACGGGGATCGTGTACAGCTTGAGTGCGACGGTGAGATTGAAGAGCAATTCGACTGTCGTGATCCCCTGGCGTTCGTGGAAGAATACAAGCAACGCTTTCGCGCCCCTGATCTACCCGGCCTGCCGCGCTTCACCGGTGGCCTGGTGGGCTATTTTGGCTACGATTGCGTGCGCTATGTCGAACCCCATCTGAAAGAGACCACGCCAGCGGATGCGCTGGGCAATCCGGATATTTTGCTGATGGTGTCCGATGAGGTGCTGGTGTTTGACAACCTCGCCGGTAAATTGATTTTGGTGATTCACGCCAACCCCGACATCGACGGCGCTTACGACAAAGCGCAAGCCCGTCTGGCGGAGCTTGAGGCTCAGCTGCGGGCACCGATGCCGCCGCTGCCGGAGGTGGGACTGCCCCGCGCTGAAGGGCCGGAGCAGAGCTTTACCTCCCACATGGGTGAAGACGGCTACAAAACTGCGGTGGAGAAGATCAAGGCATACACCCTGGCGGGCGATATTATGCAGGTGGTGCCCTCCCAGCGACTGTCGATTGATTACCAGGCCGAGCCGCTCAATCTGTACCGCGCCCTGCGCAGCCTGAACCCCTCGCCCTATATGTATTTTCTGGACTTGGGCGATCATCAGGTGGTGGGTTCCAGCCCTGAAATTCTGGCGCGCCTCGAAGAGGGGCAGGTAACGGTGCGGCCGATTGCCGGCACCCGGCGTCGGGGGCGCACACCGGAGGAAGATCAGGCGATGGAGCAGGATCTGGTCAACGATCCGAAAGAAATTGCCGAGCACCTGATGTTGATTGATCTGGGGCGCAACGATGTGGGCCGAGTATCGCAAACCGGCACCGTGAAACTGACCGACAAAATGGTGGTGGAACGCTACTCTCACGTCATGCACATCACCTCCAACGTGACCGGGCAACTGAAGCCGGGGCTGGAGGCCATGGATGTGCTGCGCGCCGCCCTGCCCGCCGGCACCCTGTCGGGGGCACCCAAAATCCGGGCGATGGAAATTATCGACGAGCTGGAAAGTGAAAAGCGTGGTATCTATGGCGGCGCGGTCGGCTATATCGGCTGGAATGGCAATATGGATACCGCCATTGCCATCCGCACGGCGGTTATCAAGAATGGCAAGCTGTATGTTCAGGCCGGCGGCGGTATCGTGGCGGACTCGGTGCCCGAACTGGAGTGGAAGGAAACCATGAACAAGGCACGCGCGATTTTTCGGGCGGTGGACATGGTGAACCGGGGCATTGCGTCAGAGGGAGCACAGTCATGATACTGATGATCGATAATTACGATTCTTTTACCTACAACGTCGTGCAGTACCTGGCGGAGCTGGGCGCGGATGTTCAGGTGGTGCGCAATGACGAAATCACCGTCGACGAGGTGGGGCGGCTGGCACCAGAGAAAATTGTGATTTCACCGGGTCCCTGCACGCCGAATGAAGCGGGCGTATCGCTGGACGTGATCAAGACCTACTCCGGAAAAATTCCCCTGTTGGGAATCTGCCTGGGCCACCAGGCCATCGGCCAGGCGTTCGGTGGCGATGTGATCCGCGCACCGCACGTGATGCACGGTAAAACCTCGCCCGTTTATCATGAAGACCGGGGCGTATTTCGAGGATTGAATAATCCCCTGCAGGCGACGCGCTACCATTCGCTGGTGGTCGATCGTAACACCCTGCCGGATTGCCTGGAAATTACCGCCTGGACTCAGGACGCATCCGGTCAGCCCGCCGAGATCATGGGGGTGCGGCATAAAACGCTGTCGGTGGAGGGGGTACAGTTTCACCCCGAATCCATTCTGACTGAGCAGGGACACGAGTTGCTGAACAATTTTTTGCGCGGCTGAAACAGTCGTGTCAGAATCGACTGGCCGTGATGACGCAAAGGAGTGCGGCGACCATTACAACGATGATACGGCTGACCGAGTGTTCACACCCTGGGGAGTGAGTGAGAGAGTGTAAGGCGCGCAAACGCCCTTCATACTCACGATAACAAAACGGGAGATGCACATGGACTTAAAGCAAGCCTTGGCCCGAGTGGTCGAGAAAATTGACTTGTCCACCGAAGAAATGACCACGGTGATGACCGAGATCATGACCGGCGGTGCCACCGAAGCCCAGATTGGCGGCTTTTTGGTGGGGCTGCGAATGAAAGGCGAAACCCTGGATGAGATTACCGGGGCCGCAATGGCCATGCGGGATCTGGCCCAAGGCGTGGAAATTGACGCCGAGTTCCTGGTGGATACCTGCGGTACCGGCGGTGATGGCGCCAATCTGTTCAATATTTCCACCGCCAGTGCCTTCGTGGTGGCAGCGGCGGGAGGTCGGGTCGCCAAGCATGGCAATCGCTCGGTGTCCAGTTCCACCGGCAGTGCGGATGTGCTCGAAGAGGCGGGTATCAACCTGAACATCACGCCGGAGCAGGTGGCGCGTTGCGTCCGTGAGATCGGTGTGGGCTTTATGTTCGCGCCCGTTCATCACGGTGCCATGCGCTATGCGGTGGGGCCGCGTAAAGAGTTGGGGCTGCGCACGATTTTCAACATGCTCGGCCCGATGACCAATCCGGCCAATGTGCGGCGGCAAGTGATCGGCGTCTTCAACGGCGAGTTGTGTCGCCCCATGGCGCAAGTGCTGCATCGGCTCGGCAGTGAACATGTGATGGTCGTACACGCCAAAGATGGGCTGGATGAAATCAGTCTGGCGGCGGAAACCCAGGTGGCCGAATTGAAAAATGGTGAAGTCACAGAGTATGTGATCAAACCGGAAGACTTCGGGGTGCAGAGCAAAAGCCTGATCGGACTGGGTGTGAGTAATGCGGCCGAGTCGTTGGGGTTGATTAAAGACGCGCTGGGTAATCGGCGCGGGCAATATGCCGAGAAAGCCGCCGATATTATCACGCTCAATGCGGGCGCCGCGATCTACGTCAGTGGCGTTGCCGACAGCCTGGAGGAGGGTGTCGAGATGGCGCGTGACGCGATTGGCAGCAGCCTGGCGGGAGAGAAAATCCGCGAACTGGCGGCTTTCACCCAGTGTTTCAAAAGCGAGTTCTAACACGAGGAGACTGGTGTGAGTGAGACCCCGACAGTGCTGCGCAAGATTGTGGCGCGCAAGCATGAAGAAGTGGCCGAGCGTCAACAGCGGCGCTCGCTGGATGAACTGCGCCAGAGCCTGCTGCATTTGCCGGACACGCGCGGTTTTGTGCAGGCCATCGCCGACCGGGTGGAGAGCGGCCAGTCGGCCGTGATCGCAGAGATCAAAAAAGCCTCTCCCAGTAAGGGTGTGATTCGCGAGCATTTTCACCCGGCCGAGCTGGCCCGCAGCTACGAAAAGGGCGGCGCCACCTGCTTGTCGGTGCTGACCGATGTGGACTTTTTCCAGGGCTCGGATGACTACCTTCAGGAAGCCCGCGAAGCCGTGGCTCTTCCCGTTATCCGCAAGGACTTCATTATTGACGAGTACCAGGTCTACGAAGCTCGTGCCATGGGGGCCGACTGCATTTTGCTGATCGTGGCGGCGCTGGAGCCCGAGCAGTTGCGCGCCTTGAATACGCTGGCGCTGGAGCTTGGCCTGGATGTGCTGGTGGAGGTCCACAACCTGGCTGAGCTGGAGGTGGCGCTGGAGTTGCCCAACAAGTTGATCGGGATTAACAACCGCAACTTGCACACGTTCGAGGTAGACTTAAAAACGACCTACGACTTGCTGCCCGCCATTGATAGCGAGCGGATTGTGGTGACCGAGAGCGGTATTTTGTCGCCGGACGATGTGGTTGCGATGCGTCGCCGCCATGTTCACAGCTTTCTGGTGGGTGAGGCCTTCATGAGAGAGGATGAGCCAGGCGAAGCGCTGGCGCGCTTTTTCCGCTGAGTAAGAGTGCATGCCGCTGGCAAGCAGCGCATGCCTCTTTCGTCTATACGGGACGGGCTGAAGTCAGCGAGTCCCGTAAACCACCATCGTTTTACCGCGCACTTCCACGAGCCCTTGATCCTCAAGCGTTTTCAGAACGCGTCCGACCATCTCCCGTGAGCAACCGACAATCCGGCCAATTTCCTGGCGCGTAATTTTGATTTGCATGCCATCGGGGTGGGTAATGGCGTCGGGTTCCTTGCACAGATCAAGCAGAGTGCGAGCCACGCGGCCAGTGACATCCAAAAAGGCCAGGTCGCCCACTTTGCGGGTGGTGGCTCGCAGTCGACGTGCCATTTGGCTGCTCAATGCAAACACGAACTCGGGGTTCTCGCTCGCGATCTCCTGAAACTTGCTGTAGCTGATTTCGGCGACTTCGCATTCGGACTTGGCCCGAACCCAGGCGCTGCGGGAATCTTCCTGATCAAACAGTCCCATTTCTCCGAAAAAGTCGCCATCATTCAGGTAGGCGACAATCATTTCCCGGCCTTCGTCGTCCTCAATCAGAACCGTGACGGAGCCGCGCACAATGTAATAGAGGGAGTCGCTTTTATCTCCCGCGTAGATAATCGTGCTCTTCGCCGGATAACGCCGACGGTGGCAGTGGCTGAGAAACTCGTCCACATGACTGATTTGGGGTGTTAAGGACACGGCGACCAAGGTGCAGCTCCTAGTTTTTTGAACATTATCAACAGGTTAACGGCGGGCATTATGACCCTAAATACAATGACTTGCTAGTTGGGGCTCACTTCTCGCTGGCCACTTTGTGAACCAGTTATAAGCTTAGGACGCCACTATGTCCAGCACAACCGTAAACTTTAATTCATTGCAGGGGAAAAAGCGACACTGTTGAATTCGGTGGGTTTCGGGTGGGTTTGTGATACTCTTTCGAGCCAGTATACGCTGGGCGCGTCAGTTCCCGATGGGGTTGTTCAGAGGTCGCCCGGTGAGTTTGTTCAGAGGTCAGGAGTTTCTATGAAAGGCAGGGTTAAATGGGTGGATGGCGCTCAATTCCTCGCGGAATCGGGCAGCGGGCACACGGTACTGATGGATGGCCCCCCAGACCACGGTGGCCGCAATACCGGCGTGCGCCCAATGGAAATGCTGTTGCTGGGGCTGGGTGGCTGTTCCGCCTTTGATGTGATGAGCATTCTCGGTAAGTCGCGCCAGCAGGTAAGTGACTGTTATGTCGATATGGACGCTGAGCGCGCCGAGGGGGTGCCCTCTCCCTTTACCCGTATTCATCTGCACTTTGTAGTCACCGGCAAAAACCTGAAAGAAAATCAGGTGAAGCGGGCCGTCGAGCTGTCGGCGACCAAATACTGTTCGGCGTCCATCATGCTGGAGGCCGCCGGGGTGGCCATTACCCACGATTACGAAATCCGGGAAGCCGAATAAAAACCTCCCGGTTTCCGCCTGTTATAAGTGGTAGCTGGTCGTGGTCATCGCCTTGGAAACCAGCGTCATGACGGCTTTGACCGGCACCGGAAAATCCAGCCCGCCAGCGCGCAGGGCACCCTGCGCGTGCTTGGTTTCATCCACCAGCATTTGTTCGACGACCGCCCGGCTGCGCTGGTCCGTTGCGGGCAGATGTTTCAGGTGGCTGCGCAGGTGATCGCACACCCGCTCCTCCGTAGCCGCGACAAACCCCAGACTGACCCGATCACTGATTAAACCCGCGCCAGCCCCCAGCGTAAAGGACAGCCCATACCAGAGAGGATTCAAGTAGCTGGGGTGGCTGCCCAGATCATCCAGCCGCGCCTTGCACCACACCAGATGGTCGACTTCCTCCTCGGCGGCTTCCTCCATGTCCCGGCGTACGGCGGGCAGTTTTGCCGTCAATGCCTGCCCCTGATAGAGCGCCTGGGCGCACACTTCGCCAGAGTGATTTACCCGCATCAAGCCCGCGGCGTGGCGACGCTCGCTGTCGGTCAACTCCGCCTCGGGTAAGGACTGAGCCGGGGAGGGGCGTCGAGCCACGCTGTCGGTGTCGGTCAAGGTACGCAGTACGCGGTCAACACCAACGATACAGCGGTCAAAGAGGGATAGCGCTCGCTCGGTCATGGACAGTACCTCGGTTATTGAAACGGGAGTTCCTGCGTGGGAAAGCGCTCGGTATTACATTGGGCGCCTGTTCCCACGGATTCGCCGCGTCAGTTGGCTTGCACGGACGCAAGATGGCAATAGCGCACATTAACGGAAAGTGCGGCTGCCAAACAGTTGCTTAATGGTTGACTCCGTTAGGGCATGCCCCAATGATAACGGATATGGGTGGTTTTTTGGCCAACTCCGCTGGAGGTTACTATGAAGAAGGCATCGGAATTTCTGGAAAAGTACGAGCGCGAGCAAGTAAAGGAAGAAAGTGGCAAGGATGTTGAAGAAGGGCACTCTCTGGAGGCGCACGCCAAGGAGCGGGCCAAGCACCCCGATCACTTGAATGCTGGCACCCCCTTTGACTGGGAGGACATGGAAGCCTACCGCAAGGAGCTGAAGCGCCTGGAGCGCGAAGGCCCTAAAAAAGCCGGGGGCGACCCGAAAAAAGGATAACGCCAACTCTGGTCGGGCGGAAACCGGTGCCACTGCGCTGGTGATAGCTTGTTACAATGCCCGTTTTTTAAGGGCGGGTTTTGGACATGATCGCAGGTTGGGAGTTTTACGCACTGGCGATTCCGGTAGTGTTGTTGGTAGGACTCTCGAAAGGGGGATTTGGGGGCGGCCTGGGGACTCTGGCGGTTCCCGCGCTGTCACTGGCGGTAGACCCAAGGGTGGCTGCCGGTATTCTACTGCCCATTCTCTGCGTGATGGATCTGGTAAGCCTGTGGAGTTTTCGTGGGCGCTGGGACTGGACCAACCTGAAAATCATGTTTCCCTGGGCGATGCTCGGTCTGCTCGGCGGCATGTTGACCTTCCAGTATATGAGCGCCGATATGATTCGCCTGATGATCGGTGTGATGGCGCTTTATTTTGTCGGGCATTACCTCTGGGGTAAATATTTACTGCAACGTCTGCCAAAGCACGGGCCAAGTATTGGTCGTGGCGGGTTCTGGAGCGGCGTTTCCGGTTACGTGAGTTACATTGCGCACGCGGGCGGCCCACCCATTGCTATCTATCTGCTGCCGCAGCAGCTTCCCAAAACCGTGTTTGTGGGCACCACGGTGCTGTTTTTCTCCGTCGTCAATTATACGAAGTTGGTGCCGTATGCGTTTTTTGGCCAGCTGAACATTGGCAATCTGACCACGGCCCTGATATTGCTGCCCTTCGCGCCACTCGGCGTTTTACTCGGAGTGTATTTGCACAAGCGTGTATCGGATCGTTGGTTCTACTGGACGTGTTACGGCTTGCTGGGCGTGGCGGGACTGAAGTTGCTGATCGAGGGGGCAACCGGTATGTGGGGTGCGGCGTAGCCGTCGTGATGAGCAACTTGCCCGGATTAATGAAACGGAGCATGGTGCTTCCAGCCCGCGGCTCGTGTGGCGCTGGCTATTGTGATGCCGTCCTTGTTAAACTGCGGTGATATTTGGCAGCTCCGATCACCGCCCCTCCTGATTGCGGTCAATACAAACGATGCAGCACTCATAATAACTAAGGCGGTCCGGGCACTCATCCGGGAGTTCAAGAATGAGCCAGGGCAGTAATTCCAGCGGCCTGCGTCGTTACAACGAGCGAGTCATGCTCACTCACCTGCGGAAATATCGCACCGCCTCCAAATCCGATCTCGCACGCGCTACCCATCTGACGCCGCAAGCAGTAACGCGTATCGTGGACGATCTGGAGCAAAACGAACTGGTCGTCCGCGAGGGGCGTCGTCTCGGCGGTCTTGGCCAGCCGTCAACCCTGTATGCCATCAACCCGGCAGGTGCGTATTCCCTGGGTATAAAAATCGGACGGCGCGACCTTGAGCTTCTGTTGCTGGACTTTAGCGGCAAAACCCTCGGTCAGTTCCGTCGCGAATTCGACCAGCCGGACCCTGATTTTATTCTCGAACAAATCGATGAGTTATTGCCCGAGCTACGCAGCCGTCTCGACAAGACGGCACAGAAGCGATTGCGCGGCGTGGGGGTTGCCATGCCCTGGTTTCTCGGGGCCTGGCCGAGTGAATTGGAAATGGACAAAACGCTGTCGGAACGCTGGCGTAACATTGATCTGAGCGAGGAAATTTCCCGGCGTATTGATTTGCCCGTGTACTTCGAGAACGATGGTGCGGCCGCTGCCGTGGCGGAATTGCAGCTCGGCGTCGGACGCGATATTTCGGACTTTCTGTACGTGAACATCGGTGCGTTTATCGGTGGTGGCCTGGTGCTGCACGGTAACCTTGAACCCGGTGTGCACGGTAACGCGGCCGAGCTGGCGTCGATGCCGGTGCCGCACTCCGAGCGTTTTGGCCACCCGGCGCCGAAGAGCGGTTTCGATATGCTGACACAGCGCGCATCACTGTTAACGTTGCGCCGTTATCTCAACCAAAAAGGTATTGGGATTTCCCATATCGGCGAGCTGCCCGACTATATTGATCAGGCTCGGTTGTATATTCAGGAGTGGATGGACGATTGCGCCGATGCGCTGGTGTTTGCGTTTTTGTCCGCGATCAGTGTGCTGGATCTGAAGGCTATCATCATTGATGCCAATTTGCCGCGGTTTATTATTGAGGAGCTGGTGGCGATGGTGGAGCGTCGGCTGGGAGGCGCCGTGGCCAAGGATATTTTTGTACCGTCGATCCTGCCCGGTCGGCTCGGCCCGGACGCCATGGTGGTCGGCGGTGGTATTTTGCCGTTTTACTCGTCCTTCGCTGCGGATAAAACCGTGTTGCTCAAAGGCAGTGTGCCGGAGCGACGGACGATTTAATGATCGCCCGTCGCTCCGGCGGTTACAGAAGGCGCAGGGCTCGTTACCAGATAGACTTCAGGGGCCAGGCGTTCAAGGTTTCCACCGTCACTTCACCGCCTTCGGCAAACACCTCTACACCGTCGCTGTCCGACGACGGGAAGATCTTGTCGCTGATAACGACCGTCCCGCCCTGGCCAAAGACTTCTACCGAGGACCAGTCGACAAACACATGTAGGGAGACTTTACCGTCTTCCAGCGGCATGGGTGCGACGTGTACACCGGGGAAGTCCGCATGGAAATCCACTTCTCCGGAACGGGTGCGATCCAGGCTCAGGGTTTCGTCGCGCTGATCGTAGCGAAGGATCGTTTGTTCATTCTTTCCAGTGCGCACCTTGAGCCCAAAAGCGTCTGCGTCGACGTTGGCGAAAGTCACTTTGAGTTCCAGCGCTTTCCCGGCAACTCCGTGATCTGCCAGGGACCGACTTTCACTGTCGAGGGTCAGGGCGGTGAGTGAACGCTGCTCGCCCCGCAGTACCTGCAACTCTTCTACCGGTTCTTGCACCATTTTCAGGCCGCCGTCGTGGCGAACCAGTTCCAGCGCGCGAGGAATGCTCTGCGAACTGCGCCAGGGTGAGGTGGGCAGATCCTGCGCATATTGCCAGTTATTCATCCAGCCCACCCAGAGTCGCCGACCATCCTCCTCCGGTACGTCGGACCAGGAGACCGCGGCGTAAAAATCCTTACCGTAATCCACCCACTGGTGAGGGCCTTCTTCGCTGGCGGGCAGGGCGTCCTCGTCCGGAATAAAGCGCTGGCCATCGAACTCACCAACGAAATAGAGGCCGCCCGAGCCGCCGGCCACGGAGCCTTCCTCGCCCGCGCCGAGATCGATTTCCAGTACCCACTGGCGCTGTTCGCTGTCGCCATCAATGGGCAGTGCAAACAAGTCCGGACACTCCCAGATGCCCAGGGCGGACTCCGGTGACTCGAACTGACTGAGCAGCGTCCAGTCTTTCAGGTCTTGTGAGCCATAGAAAGCGACTTTGTACTCGGTGGACAACGCGACCACCATGATCCACTGCTGACTCTCCTCATGCCAGATGACCTTCGGGTCCCGAAAGTCTGTCATGTTTTCGTCCAGTACGGGGTTGCCTTGGTATTTGGTCCAGGTGCGGCCGTTGTCGAGACTGTACGCCAGGCGCTGGTCCTGACCTTTGGCCGGAGGCTGGCGATGCCCGGTGTAGATGGCGACCAGCGGCGGGTTATCCCGGCTGCCGAAGCCGGTGGTGTTGTGATGATCCACCACGGCACTGCCGGAGAAAATCATGTTGTCGTCGTCTTCGGGAAGGGCGACGCCCAGTTCCTCCCAGTGCACCAAATCACGACTGACGGCGTGGCCCCAGCTCATATGCCCCCACTTGTCGCCGTGAGGGTTGTATTGGTAGAACATGTGATATTCGCCATTGTGATAAACCAGTCCGTTGGGGTCGTTCATCCAGTTGTGGTGCGGCGTGTAGTGGAACTGTGGGCGGTAGCGCTCCTGATAGCGCGCGCTATCAGAGGTGACGCTATCGGAGGTCGTTCTGGCCGACGCCGGACCGCTCGCCGGGTTCTGGCTGTTGCCGTTGCATCCGGCCAGCGCTAGGGCCAGCGCGCTGGCCAGAGACAGTTTGAAAGTAGAGTTGAGCATACAATAAACCTCACTATCGGTATCGTTATGTTGTTAATGGTTTGAGGTGGCATGGCGGGGTGTAGCGTTGCGGACATCCAGCGCATGCTCGAGATTTTCCAGCGATGTTCCTTTGGTTTCAGGCATGATTTTCCAGACAAACACAAACTGCAAGGCCATCATCAAACCAAAGAAAATAAACACCAGGCCGCCGAGACCCTCAGCGAATACCGGAAACAGCCAGGAGACCGCAGCCGCCATAAACCAGTGCGTAAAGCTGCCCAGCGCCTGCCCTTTGGCTCGCACACGGTTGGGGAAAATTTCCGAAATAAAGACCCAGATGACCGCCCCTTGCGAGATGGCGAACGCCGCAATGAATCCCAGCAATCCGATTAGAATGAGATGACCGGACGCGTTTTCAGCCATAAACAGCGCGCCCACAAGAAACAGGGAAACAGCGGTGCCGATCGAGCCGATAAACAACAGGGGACGGCGGCCGAAACGATCAATCATGAACAGGGCGAGAGCGGTGAACAGAAAATTGGTGCCGCCGATCAGTACGGCTTGAAGCAGTGACGCTTCCTCGCTGAAGCCCGCGCTTTCAAAAATGCGAGGGGCGTAATACATCAGAGCGTTGATACCGGATAGCTGATTAAACATGGCAATGGACCAGGCGCAGAACACCGGGAGCAGGTAGCGCTTCTGAAACAGCGTATCGGAAGGTTCGGAATCACCGTTTTGCAGTGATCGCTCAATGTCGCGAAGTTCATGGTCAATATTGCGCTCGCCCATTTTCTCCAGCACGGCTCGGGCTTCGGTTGTTCGACCTTGTTTCACCAGCCAGCGGGGGCTGTAGGGAATCAGGAACAGCAGGCCCAGAAACAACGCGGCCGGGATGGCCTCCACGCCCAACATCCAGCGCCAGGCCACAGAATCGTCCAGGGTCAGCCCGATCAGGTAGTTGGAAATAAAGGCCAGCAAAATGCCACCGACCACATTCAACTGATTGATGGCCACCAACCGTCCGCGCATAGCGGCGGGCGCGATTTCCGCAATGTACATGGGGGCGACCACTGAGGCGGCGCCTACCGCCAGGCCGCCGATAAAGCGAAACGCCAGGAACTCCAGCCAGACAGTAGCGGCGGCGCTGCCCACGGCGGAGATAAGATACAGCGCGGCAATGACCATTAGCGAGCGTTTGCGGCCGAGCAGGTCAGCGGGCCGCCCCACCAGTAATGCCCCCAGCACGGTGCCGATCAGTGCAATGGCTACCGTGAACCCCAAGCCGTTGCTGCTCAGCTCGAACTCGCGCTCAAGGGCACTGGTTGTGCCGGAAATCACGGCGGTATCGAAACCGAAAAGCAGACCCCCGAGGGCGGCGACGACGGTGCTGAAAATAACCACGCGATGAGATCGGCGGGGCGTGTGCCCTTGGGCATTGTTCATGTTGGAACCTCGATGGATTTATTGTTTGAAGTTCATGAGTCAGTGATGTGGCTCGACGTGTTCGTGCCAGGCCGTAGCTGACGCAATAACCTTCCAGCTACATGGCGGCGCTGGCCGTGTGCGATGCGGGCAGTGCGGCGCGAGCCATCAATAGCGCCCCGGCCTCGCCGGATCGCCCCGCCAGCCCCGGCGGCACAATATAGGTATGCGCCGTGCTCGCGGCGCGGCCACAGGGATAGCCCTGCCGGATGCGCTGGAAATGTTCATGAATGCGCGGAAACAGGTGCGCCTGGCCCATCACGCCGCCACCGAGGATGATGCGTTGGGGTGAGTACGTCACTGTGAGATTCCAGCACAAAGTGGCCAGGTATTCGGCCTGAAGCTCCCAGGCGGGGTGGTCGGGCGAGAACGTTTCGGCTTTTTGCCCCCACCGTTTCTCCAGTGCGGGGCCGGCAGCCAATCCCTCAATACAGTCTCCGTGGAAAGGGCAAGCGCCGGGGAATGGGTCGCGCTCGGCGTCGCGGGGCACAAGCAGGTGACCGACCTCGGGGTGCATGGCGCCTTTGATTGGGCGGCCATTCGCCACCACGCCAGCGCCGATACCGGTGCCGATGGTGACATAAAGGTAATCGTCCAGTCCGCGTGCGGCCCCGAGCGTTCCTTCCCCCAGTGCAGAACCATTGACATCGGTATCGAAAGCGGCCGGAACGCCAAGGCGATCGGTCAGTCCGCCGAGAATATCGGTGTTCGACCAATGCGCTTTCGGGGTGTTGGTAATGAATCCGTACGTGGGGGAAGACGGGTCGAGGTCCACTGGGCCGAAGCAGGCAATGCCCAGCGCCGACAGGGTGCCGTGCCGGGTTTGAGCGTGCTGGAAGAAACGGTGCACCGCTTCCAGAGTGTCTGCCGGCGTGGTCGTGGCGAAGCTGGCTCGCTCCAGAATCTGGTCGGGCGCCACGCCCAGGGCGCAGTTGAACTTGGTTCCCCCGGCCTCAATGCCGCCGAGCAAAGTAGGTAATGACTTCACGTTGAATCTCGCTGTTATCCATTATGTTTGTATAAGCACGGCTTGCTGGGCGCCGCCTTTCAACTAAGTAAATCACGGTTAAATATAATAGTCAATATGGTGCAGGTATGGGATATATAGCCATAATTTGCATATTATAAGGGTTTTTTGCCGAAAAAATTATTAACACAAAGTTAATAAAAAAGTTGAAATGGTTTAAATGATTCTGTAATTTAGAATGACCGAAGCTCGAATGAGCCCGGAGCCAATACGCATTCCTATAACGAATAACACTCTGATTGCGCCTTCCGACTGGGAGGAAAGACTGTCAAGAGTGACAGCGAGGCAACGATGATGAAAAACGATAATGAACCAAAGTGGGTGCCTGCCACAGCAATGATTCTCGGGATCGCACTGAGTGGCTGTAAGACCGGCGCGGCGGACCGACCGCCGGAAAGCGTCATTCAGATCGGTGAGGCGTCCAGTACCTCTTCCAGTCAATCCAGCAGTTCCTCCAGTGCCAGTGAATGGCCGGACTACCCCGCACAATTGCTTTTTGAGCACGCCGGGTTTGAATTTTGCTGCAGCCAGTTTGGCACCTATGAAGCCCATGGATTTGCGGCATCCGGTGTGGTGCAAATGCTCGATGGTGGGCATTGGGCCGAGGGTATCGACGGCGCTCAGGGCGAGCGCGTGTTTGCCAGTTATGGTGATGGCTTTGACGATGAAGAGGACACATCAGCCGAGTGGAAAGGCTGGGAGCTGACAGGCTCTTTGACGACACCGGAATTCGAGATTCCCGCCCGTTACATTAATTTCCTGGCCGGTGGTGGCCTTAATACGTATGACAGCGAACGGCCCACGGCGGTGGTGTTGCGTGTGGGCGGTGAAGTGGTTCGTCACGCGACAGGCAACGGCCAGGAAGCGTCGCTTTCTCCGGTAACCTGGGAGGTGGGAGAGTTCATTGGCCAGACCGGGCAAATTGAAATCATGGATGGCCACGACGATCAGGGAGATGACGGTAATTTGCGGTTTATTCTGGTCGATCACATTGAAGCGAGTTCGTCGGCGGCGACAACGCCATCGGGCCTTACCGGTGATGGATCGGTAGAACTGGTGTACACCGATGCGCCCGCGACCGAAGGCCTGCCGCTATTTACGCGGCCCGGATCGGATCAGAACATCGCCAACTTTGAATTCTGTTGCGCTCAATTCAATACCTACCAGGAGCACGGCTTTGGTGTAACTGGTGATCTGGTCACGCTTAATGGAGGCGAGTGGGCCGCCAGTGTGAATGGTGCGCAGGGTGAACGTGTGTTCGCAAGTTTTGGTGAAGCGTTTGACAGTGACGGCAGCGCCGGGTATTTCCTGGGCTGGTCAGCCGTGGGGCGGGTGGCATCGCCGGAGTTTGTGATTGGCCGTAATTTTATTAACTTCCTGATTGGCGGTGGCAGCAATGCCTACGATCAGCCTCGGGCGACGGCTGTGATGCTTCGCGTCAATGGCGAAGTGGTGCGCCAGGCGAGTGGCGATGACCAGGTAGACAGTGTGTCCTGGGTCACCTGGGATGTGTCGGCTCTGAAAGGGCATCGGGCGATTGTCGAATTCATCGATAACCACCCGGACGACGGGGCGGATGAGGCGTTGGCTTATATTATGGCCGATGAGTTTCGCGCGGCTGACAAAGCGGCGGAGACACCCGTTGAGGGGAGTGTGGTATCCAATGTGATTCCCGGTACGCCCGCCTCGCGCTTGAGAATGGGAGATCCGAACCCTTACTATGAAAACGGCACCTATCACGTGTTTTATCTGCACGATGATGGGCGTCATCCCTGGTATCTTGCCTCCACCGATGACTTGACCAGCTTCACGGCACCGCGCGAAGTGTTGCCGGTGGGCGATGCCGCCGACAGCCAGGATAACTGGACCGGCTCGGGCAGTGTGATCAAAGATGATACGGGTGAGTATCATCTGTTCTACACCGGGCATAACCAGACCATCACCCCGGTGGAAGCAGTGATGAAAGCCGTTGCCGGTGAGGTGACGAGCGACAGCTGGATGAAGCAGCCCGAGCGGACCTTCACCGGAACGAATGGCTATAGCGATTACGACTTCCGCGATCCCTGGGTATTCTGGAATGCGGATGACAATGCCTATTGGATGTTGCTGACTTCCCGCTACAACGATCAAGCCGCGATCGGTTTGTACACGTCAGACGACCTCGATACCTGGACACCACAGCCGCCGTTGTACCAGGAAACCTCTGACTTGAATCTGGAAGTGCCAGACTTGTTAATGCTCGATGATCATCCGTTCCTGCTGTACTCCGATCAGCGTGATGCCTCCCGCCAAGTGCGCCATTTGGTCGCCGATGGCGCAGGGGGATGGGAATATCCCGATTACGATGCGTTGGATGGCCGGGGTTACTACGCGGGGCGCTCTGCGGGACCGAACGATGAGAAGCTGTTGTTTGGCTGGGTGCCGCACAAGCTCGGCAAGGCCGACAGCGGTTTGTTCCGCTGGGGCGGAGATCTGGTTTCCCATGAATTGTATCGCAATTCCAATGGTGACCTGTCTGTCAAAATGCCGGACTTGATCAGTACCCAGTTGGACAGTGGCCAAAGCGTGGGTCTCGCGTGGCAGCGCGGCACCGTTACGGAGAACGGCAGCGGCTTCAGTGTGTCGGGCGACGGTGCGTTTACGCTGATGTCGCCCCAGGCGCTGACGCGGTGGCACATAGAGTTGGACGGCTACCCTGCGGCTGAATCGTTCGGTATTCAGTTCCGCCGCCCCGATAACGGTCAGCAAGCATTTGTTTCCCTCTCCACGGCGGATAACGAGGCGCGGTTTCACCTCGACAGCGATGCCGACAACCCGAATGACCCACGCGTTGCCGTGCCCCTGAACGACCCTGTCGTGACGCTGGACCTGCTGTTGGACCCGATCAATGAATACGGTGTTCTCTATATCAACGAGTTCCGGGCGTTGACTTTCCGCTTCTACGATATGAATGCCTACGAGGTCGGCCTTTTTTCCGGTGATGGCCTGAATGTAATCAGCGCCGAGATTTATCAATAAGAGTGTGTTCTGAGCGCCGCCGCACAAAACAGTGGGGCGGCTTTACGCCACTCTCATAATAATTGACGGTTAACAATAAATAAGCACGAGGACATTTTTATGAAGCACTCACTGTTTACATTGAGCGCACTGGCCTGCGCGATATCGCCCGGGCTTGCCACCGCCCAGGTCGACAACGCGAACGACGAAGCCGCTCCCCGCGCATTTGAGGAAATTGTGGTCACAGGCTATAGCACGACCGAGGAGCGTAAACTGCTTGGCGCTGTGGACTCTGTGAACCTGGATGATGTGGCGGACATGCCATCGGGCAATATTATGCAAAACCTGCAAGGTCGTTTGCCCGGCGTGCAGATTACCACCGACGGCAATCCAAATCCCAGCTCTTCGGTTCGCATTCGCGGCCAGGGTATTGGGGGACTGGGGTTCAACGACCCGTTGTACGTGATTGATGGCGTACCCACGACCAAAGGCATGCACGAACTCAACCCCAATGACGTCGCCTCGATACAAGTGTTGCGCGATGCGGCCACCGGCAGCATTTATGGCGCACGCGCCGCCAATGGTGTGATCGTGATTACCACGAAGAAAGGCCGTGATGCGGAAGGGGTGAACATCAGCTACAACCATTCGCTTCAGGATTACTCCTACGACCTGAACCCCTTAACCACCGAGCAGCGTGCCCGGGCTGTATTCCAGGCTGCCATTAATGATGGAACTAATCCCAACAACGCCAGCCCGCTGTACAACTACGACTGGAATGGTGATTACAGCAATCCGCAGTTGAACGCGGTGCAATTGCCGGAATATCTCGATGCAGCGCAGACTATGCGTCCTGCTGATACTAACTGGTTTGATGCGGTCACGCGCACGGCGGAAGTGCAGGATTTGCACGTGTCCGTGGGAAAAACCAACGACGACTCGAATGTCTACGCCTCCTTCGGTTACTACAACGCCGAGGGCGTGGTGGACAAGTCTCAATTCGAACGACTGGCGCTGCGCGTTAATTCCAGTTTCGATTTTATGGATGGGGACCTGACCATTGGTGAGAATTTTGCCATTACGAACCAAACATCCAATAAAGTGAACGATCTGGCGGGCAACGTACTTGGGTTATCCATTGAGCAGCAGTCCATTGTGCCGATACGCACGGAAGACGGTATGGGGTGGGGCGGCCCGGCGGCCGGTATCACCGACCGCGATAACCCGGTACGAATTATCGCGATGAACCGGGATATTGAGAACACCTACAATCGCGTGGTGGGCAACGCGTATCTAGAGTTCCGTCCGCTGGACGATCTACTGCTGCGCTCCAATGTCGGTCTGGACTACGGTCAATTCTATTACCGAAATTACGACCGTGCGTATCAGGCGGGCAACCTGAACTTTGAAGAGCAGCTTAGTACCAACCATAACTGGAACAGCACTCTGGTGTGGACCAACACGGCGGAGTACAGCTGGGACTTTGCCAGCGGGCATTTTCTGAAAGTGCTCGGTGGTGTGGAAACCGTGGATTACGATACCGAAGGGTTTGAAGGGCGAAACAGCGGTTACGCCTCGGATGATCTGGACTATGCGTTTCTCACTCAGGGAACGTCGTCGGCCGAGGTCTTCGGCAGCGGCGACGCGTGGAACATGCAATCCTATTTTACCCAGATCGATTACGATTTTGAGGGCCGATACCTGGCATCCGTTACCGTGCGTCGCGACGGATCGTCCCGGTTTGGCGAGAACAATCGCTGGGGTACCTTTCCGGCGGTTTCCGCCGGCTGGTTTATCTCTGATGAGTCCTTCTTCGACCTCGACTTTGTCGATGAGTTGAAGTTGCGGGCCAGCTGGGGTGAAAACGGTAATCAGGAAATCGATACGCGTGCCACCTATACCATCTACGAAAGCCGCTATGCCACCACTTCACTGTTCACCAATGAGCAGGATGAAGGAACGGCCTATGATCTGAGTGGAGCCGACCAGGGCAATCTGCCATCCGGCTTCGCCCGGGTTCAGATTGGTAACCCGGATTTGAAATGGGAAACCTCCACCCAGACTAACGTCGGGCTGGATTTCGAATTGTTCCAGGGCACCTTGTGGGGTTCGTTGGACTGGTTTGAAAAAACGACCGACGATATTCTGACCCGCACTCAACCGCTGGCAACCGAAGGTGAGGGCGCCTCACAAATCGTTAATGGTGGCTCTATTGAAAACACCGGTTGGGAGCTGTCCCTGACCTACGCCAACAGTGTGGATATACCTCGCCTGGGTTTCTTTGAGTACGAGATTACCGGCAACTTTTCCGCGATTGAAAACGAAGTGGTGGCGCTGCCGGCGGATGTAGTGAATTCGTTTCCCGGAAATGGTCGCGATAAAACCATTCTGGGACAGTCCATTAACGCGGTGTATGGCTATGTGGCCGATGGCCTGTTTCAGTCGGCGGATGAAGTGTCGGCCCACGCGACCCAGTCCGGTGCGGCGCCCGGTCGAATTCGCTATCGTGACCTCAATGGCGATGGGGCGATAACCGAGGCTGATCAGGAATACTTTGGCGCTACCGAGCCCGATCTCATGTATGGCGTCAACTTTAAGGTCCGCTACGAGAACTGGGACTTCAATATGTTCTGGCAAGGCATTTCCGGTGGACAGATTCGCAACGGCTGGCGCAACTTTACGGACTTTACCTCCCTGAACGCCGGTTCTAACTACGGCGACCGGGTGCTCAGCGCCTGGACACCCGAGAACAGCGGCAGCGATGTGCCCGCCCTGACGTTGGTAGATAACAACAACGAGGCCCGGGAGTCTACCTTCTTCTGGGAGGACGCGACGTACTTGAAGCTGCGTGACCTGTCCATCGGCTATACCCCTTCGGACTCTTTCTGGGGCGCGATTGGGGCCTCCTCCGGCCGTTTCTACATTCAAGGTCAGAACCTGCTGACCATTACACCGAGCGATACGCTAAGCCAGGATCCGGAAACACCGGGAGCGGTTTTCCCGATTCCCCGCCGAATCAATCTAGGGGTCAGTTTGACTTTCTAAAGCGAGCCAATGCGCCAATCGAGGCGCTGGTTTCCACGTCGCTCTATGAACAATGAATTGTGATTGAGGATTGAACAATGAATAAGACCTATAAACTGGCAGTATCCGCGGTGATGGCATTCGCCATCACAGCCTGCGGCAGTGATTCCCTGGATGAGCCACCGAAGGCGGCGCTCAGTGAGGAGCAAGTCACCACCGCCGAGAACCTGGACAGTCTGGTAACCGCGGCCTATTCCTACTTGGGCAATGATCACTACACCGCCCCTATGTACCTGTGGCCCACCGGTAACCTTAGGGCGGGCGATGCGCATAAAGGCGGTAATGGTGCAGCGGATATTTTTGCTTACCACGCGCTGTCGCTGTACGAGCCTCTTGTAGCGGATGGGGAATCGTTTCCGCCGGACTTTATTGACCTGAACAACAAAAAATGGGTGCGCGATTACACCGGAATTTCCCGCGTCAATGCGGCGCTTCAGGTGATGAATGACGTGGACGAAAGCGTCTACCCGGAAAAGGCGGCGCGGATTGGAGAGTTGCGGTTTATCCGGGGTATTTTCTACTTCGACCTGAAAATTCATTACAAGCGCATTCCCTGGGTGGATGAAACCATGACACCGGAAGCGGTGAAAGCGACTTCCAATATGGACCTCAGCGATCAGGCGCTATGGGATAAAATTGCAGAAGACTTCCGCTTTGGTGTCGAAAACCTGCCCGCGCCCGAAGACAAAGGCGAGCTGGGTCGCGCCGACCGAGACGCGGCTCGCGCCTATCTGGCGAAGACGTTGCTGTATCAGGCCTATGTGCAAAATGATGAGCATCAGGTGGTGGACATCAACACGGATAAACTCGAAGAAGTGGTGGGCCTTGTTGATGACATCGAAACGTCCGGTTACTACGGCCTGGTTGACGACTACGCGAAGAACTTCCTGTATGAGTTCGAAAACAGCCGGGAGTCCGTGTTTGCGATTCAGCGCTCGCGTGATGACGGCACTCCGGATGGTCGGGGCTCCTGGCCGACTGCATTGAATACGCCGATGGCCGGTGGATTTGGTTGCTGTGGGTTTCACGTGCCGACAGAAAATTTTGTCAACGCCTTTAAAACCGATGCCAATGGCCTGCCCTTGTTCGATACGTTTAACGATGCCAATTACGATGCGCAGGCGGATATGGTGGATCCACGACTGGATCATACCGTGGGTATGCAGGATAAACCCTTCAAGTACGATGACGATCTGATCGTAGAGAATGCGAATGCCTGGGCGCGAAATCCGGCCACTTACGGCAACTTTATCTCCATGAAAGAGCTGGAGCACCCGGATTGCGATTGTCGTATAGAGAATGGCCCTTTTACGGTATTCTCACTGAACACCGTACTGGTGCGCTACGCTGATGTGTTGTTATGGAAAGCAGAAGCCTTGATCGAGCTGGGCCGAGAAGACGAAGCACTTCCGATCATCAACCGCATTCGTACGCGGGCGTTGAACAGCACGGATCGGTTAGGGAGCTACAGCGTTTACAACATTGGCACTTATGACGCCTTTGCCGATCAGGACGAGGCGAGACAGGCGTTACGGTGGGAGCGTCGCCTAGAGTTGGGTCTGGAAGGGCACCGCTTTTTTGATCTGGTGCGCTGGGGTGTCGCCAAGGAGACGATTGATGCTTACCTGGAGGTCGAAGAAACCCGTAAGGAATACTTGCAAGATGCCGCCTTTACGGCCGGTAAGCACGAATACATGCCGATTCCCCAACAACAGATCAACCTCAGTGGCGGACTCTACGAGCAACTGCCGGGGTACTGATATTCATCCTCTGATAGTTCAAGAGCCCCACCGGGAAGGTGGGGCTCCTGGGTTCACACGACTGACCGCGTGTGGCGGTGAGAGGCCTCAGCGCCTTTGCGCTTGGCCAGAGCCGCGTCCATTTTGCGGGCCGCCTCGGCGATGGCGGCATAGAGGTCTTGCTCCTCGGCGTGTACGGCCACTGTAGCACCCTTGTACTGGGTTGTTGCCTCCACGGACTGTGCATGGCGCTCCACCGTCAAGGCCATGGACAGGTCACTGATATCAGGATAATGATTTTCGATCTTGGCGAAGCGCTGGCTGACGGCGTCCCGGATGCCGTCGGTGATGTCTACATGGTGGCCGGACAACTGTATATTCATAACGACTCCCAATCAGTTACCTTGGTATTTGAGGCCCGCACTCTAGGCCAGGCCCTGGAATGGGTGTGGACAAGGGGTAGTGGACAAGGATTAAAAGTGCCGCCTGTACTTTTCCAACACCCTAAAGACAACATGTGTCCGGCCGAGATTAAAGTCAAGCCCCGGTACTGGATTATGTTGCCTGTTGTAAAGACGCGAATGAACCGGTCGCAGCGAATCTGGGCCTGGCAGGGCGTTTTGTCAGCGTTTGCCTGCCGGATCGAGGTCAATCGGTGTATGATTGAAAAGAACAATCAATAGCGGCAATGTTCATTGAATTTGTAAGGGGGAGCTTTTGATATCCAGGCTGCCACGGTGGGTGGAATATGGCGCATTTGCCTTATCGCTGCTAGCGGGCATCGTGAATGCGGTAGGCTTGCTGGGATTTCAGCACGAAGCCGTGTCTCACCTGTCGGGTACGGCGACCCTGTTTGGCACTCAGGTGTTTAAATCGTCAGGCCAGGCTCTTCACCTGTTGGCGGTGATGGCCAGCTTCGTGCTAGGGGCGGTGCTGTCGGGCCTGCTGATCCCCGATGGCTCTCTGAAACTGGGGCGTCACTACGAAACCCTGCTTTGTGTGGAGGGCATACTGCTGGTGGCAGCGCTGCTTTCACTGGAGCAGGGATTGCTCTTTGGGCATTGCCTGGCCTCGGCAGCCTGTGGGCTGCAAAATGCGCTGGTGACGACCTACAGCGGCGCGGTGGTTCGCACCACACACGTCACTGGGGTATTTACCGATCTGGGGTTGATGTTGGGTTCCATGCTCAGGGGGCGTGGGTTTGATCGACGCCGGGCTCTGCTGTTCCTACTGATCATTACCGGGTTTATTGCCGGCGGAGTGGCGGGTGCCTGGCTCTTCGTTCGCCTGGCATTTTGGACCCTGGCCGTGCCAGCGGCCATGTGCTTCCTGCTGGCGCTGGTCTACCGGCGTTATCGGCTTAGAGTCAACAGGCCCTAGTCGCTGGCCGGGGGACTGACATCGTTCACGGTAATAATGGTTTGGTTCCCCTGGCTGATGGTCCAGTCAATTGACTGCCCCTCCCTGAGCCCGATGATGGCGCTACCCACCGGACTCAGTACCGAGAGTTTGTTTTCCGTATTATCCAGCTCGGTGGGATAAACCAACTGGTACGTAAAGGTCTTTCCTGTGGACTGGACCGTGAACGTAACGCTTGAACCAATTGCAACAGTGTCGCCTGGCAGCTTGTGAGCTGGGACCACCTTGGCGCGATCCAACTCCTCCGCAAGCTGCTCGGTGATCAGATCTTCGGGAACGGAATCGATCAAACGCAACAATGCGCTATGGTCTGCTTTACTCATTTGGATGGCGGGTTTCTTTGCCATAAATCCTCCTATTACAATATTGAATGAAGGCCATTCCTGGCCTGAGAATCAATCCTTCTTTCAGCGTCTTTTCGGTGCAGTCAGATAAAAAGGGTTAACATGGAGTGATGCGAATAATCTTGAATTTCATGGCTCCGCCGGGCACTGGGATCTTTACAGTGTCATCGATGCGCTTGTTGAGCAGCGCGGCACCGAGCGGCGACAAGAAAGAAATTTTGCCCGCGCTCGGCTGGCTTTCCTGTGGGCTGACGATATCCATTTCACACACATCGTTTTCCTGAAAATCAAATAACGTGATTCGGCAACCAACCGCGACCGATGCGGATTGGGATGTCGCGCTCCCTGCTGTTTCCAGAAGCCTGGAAAGAGTAAATGGGCCAATATTCATGCCCCAGGGGCGAGTTATATAAAAATGACGCGCGCGTCGATACATCGAGCGCCGACGCTCAATGGCGTTAAACGAACACATGACAGACTCCTGGCCTACCGTGCTTGTATGGAATAACAGCTTGTAGTGATAAAACTAACGATTCGGAAAAAAAGTGACAGGAACGCGAATAGCGAGTACCGGGCAGGTACTCGCTAGGAGGGAAAGGTGGGAGACAGCCTCCACATAAGAAAGCGTTTTAACAGAGTCATAGGGCAATAAGTTAGCCCAAATAAAAATAAAGTCAAGCGAGGTGGTGTCTACCCGGCGGGCTTAAGGGCCCGGTTCGGTAACGAAGCCAAGTTTCTCAATGCCCGAGCGCTGAATAGCGGCCATCGTTGTCACCACGTGTTCATAGGCGACGGACTTGTCGCCGCGTAAATGCACTTGGGGCTGTGGATCTTTTTGCGCTGCTTCGGCAAGACGCCGCTGTAAGTCATCGTTGCTGACAGTGTCTTCATTCCAGTGCAGCTCGCCATTGGCCAGCACGGCAATGTTGATGGTGTCCGGAGTGATTTCGTTGCGCTGATTGCTTGCCTGCGGCAAGTCCACTTTAACTGAATGGGTAATCACTGGCACGGTAATAATGAAAATAATCAGCAAAACCAACATGACATCCACCAAGGGCGTCATATTGATTTCGCTCATGACTTCCTCGTCGTCAAAGCCGCCGCCGAATGCCATGGGTTATGCTCCTTTGGCCGCGTCGGCCAGTCGTGCAACAGAGTATGACGCTTCCTGGCGGCGCGGTGGCGCGCCGGTAATCAAATACGCGTGTAGCTGGTGAGCAAAACGGTTGAGCTTGCCGAGTACGCCGCGGTTGCCTCGACTCAGTGCGTTATAGCCGAGAACGGCAGGAATTGCTACGGCCAACCCAAAGGCTGTCATGATCAGAGCCTCGCCCACTGGACCAGCGACTTTGTCGATGCTGGCCTGGCCGGAGACGCCGATACCGACCAGCGCATGGTAAATACCCCAGACGGTACCGAACAGCCCGATAAACGGTGCCGTGGAACCCACGGATGCCAGAATGGCCAGCCCCCGCTGCAGACGTTCGGCACTCTCGTCGATGGAGGTGCGCAAGCACGCGGTCAGCCACTCCCCGAGCGGCAGTTGGCCGTGCAGGTCGTCAGTATGAGTCTTGTGGTGATCCAGCGCTTCCATGCCCGTTTCCGCCAAGTGCCGGAAAGGGTTGCTGTCGCGATGGGTGCCGACCATGTGCAGCCCTTCGACGAAGCTGCGGGCGTGCCAGAAATCGTTCAGTGCGGCAGCTGGCTTGCGCAGCCGATACAGTTGCCAGCTGCGAATGGCGATCACACACCAGCTGGCCACCGACATGATCAGCAACATAATGGCGACGCCTTTAATGACGACATCACCTTGCTCCCACATTGCTGCAATACCATAGGGGTTGTTCATGCTGTTCTCCTCGCCCGGTTAATTCAATGAGAATTCAATGGGCTGTAAATACCAGTAGGGAATGGGTTGACCCGCCCGGGACGCGGGCACATATCGCCAGTGTTGGACGGCTTCTATTGCCGCGTCATCCAGGCGCTCAAAACCGCTGGATTGCTCGATGCGGATCTCTCCGATGGAACCGTCCGGCATGATCAATACTTCGAGTAAAACCACTCCGCTTTGTCGCAGTCGACGTGCCTGGCGTGGATAAACCGGTGCCGGGTTATTCAAATGAGCGGCGTCGGCTCGCGGCGGTGTGACGGGCGCTTCCAGTGCATTTTCATCCACAGCGGGCGCCTCGGAAGAGGGAGCACTTTGGGCAGCGCTGGGGGCGGTAGTGGCTTCACGGACCGGTTCCTGTTCCTCAGCGGGCGCCGTTTCAGGTACCGGTTCCACCTGGGGTTTCACGACAGGCTCCGGTTCGAGTGGTGTTTCAGACTCCGGGGTGATGGTTGGAGGTGTCTCCCTGGGTTGTGGCTGGGGCGGCGGTGTCGATTCAGGTTGCGGAGCCGGAGCCGGGGCTGGCGCGGTGGCGCTATCCTGGGCTTCCGCTTGTGAGGGGGGCGGTGCCACCAGAGAACCGCTGATGGTCGGGAGATTGACAACATTCAGCACCGGTGCTTTCGTCCATAGCAGCATGCCGAGTGCCAGACTGTGTGCGGCCACCACAATCGTGCTGGCGATCAGCGGGGTTCGCCACCGCGACCACGCGTTAGTGGGCGGTGTCGAAAGAAGGCCGGAGCTGTAGGCAGCAAGCGGTGCATTCATGGCAATGGAGTGACGAACAGCATAGAAATAAAGGGCTGCCAATCCAAGAGTAGGCAGCGGTCAATGGAGCCGTGTTGGTTTCAATCAGTCGCGGGCGGCAGTTGCGCTGGCCACTTATACTAAATACAATGATAATTATTATCAAGTATATTCTCGGCTGCATATCGTTGTGCAGCCAGGATAGGTTTTTCGTGCCTGGGGCGGGGTGTTGATGGCGAGCAACGTGGTAGTCAATCGTGAGTAGTCGCGTAGCGTCTCTGTTTTTGGCTCATCGGCGAGAGCTTGAGGCTTATCTGCAGCGTCGTCTTCGCGATGCAGAGATGGCCGCTGATCTTACTCAGGAAACCTTTTTGCGTTTTACCCAGCAAGCCAGAAATGACAGAGATGCCATTACTCACGCCCGTTCCTACCTGTTCCGCACGGCGCATAATCTCGCGGTGGATTACTCCCGTCAGGCGGCGGTGCGACCGGAAGCTTTGGTGGACCAAGTGGATCTCGATCAATTGCTCGATGGCAGTCCCGCCCCGGAGTCTATCGTGGGCGGGGAGCGGCAGTTGCAACGCCTGCGGGCGCTGTTGATGGAACTGCCTGAGCGGACCCGAAGGGTTTTCACTCTCTGCCGTATCGAGGGGATGACGTATCGGGATGCCGCCTGTGCGCTGGATATTTCCGAAAGTTCTGTGCAAAAACATCTGGCCCAGGCGTTAAAGTACACGGTACAGAAACTGCGCGACGAAGATGCCTGACATGATGAACCGCCACCCTCTGATAGGGACACATTGATGCCGCCGCTAGAGAATCGGCCCTCTGAGCAAGCCGGGCAAGAGACTATCGACCAGCAGGCAGCGGAGTGGGTGACGCGGCTCGCGGGAGGGGGTATTGAACGCTCCGAGCAGCAACAACTTTCCCGCTGGCTGGCTGAGGACGCCAGACATCGTGAAGCGTTTACACAATCCCAGCAGGTTTGGCGGGCAATGGGCGCGTTGCGCGAGCCTTTGGTATCCGAGGCGGTCATTGAAAGCCGTGTAACGCGATGCCGCCATTTCCGGTGGTCTGCCGGGGTGGCGGCGGCGAGCGTGTTAATGGTCCTGTGTGTTCAGTTGTGGCTCAGTGGTGCCTGGCCGACCGGGCGGGAATCGGCAGCGGATTATGCAACGGCGCCGGGTGAGCAGCAAACCGTTACGCTGCGCGATGGCAGTCGGGTGCGGCTGGGGCCGGATTCCGCTATCGCGGTTGCCTATGACGCCGACTTTCGTCGGGTCAATCTGGTGAGCGGCGTCGCCTACTTTACAGTTGCGGCGGAGCGCGGGGCGGGGTTTCGCCCCTTTGTGGTGGAGGCGGGCAGTTTGTCGGGAACGGCGTTGGGCACCCGGTTTGTGGTGGACCGGCTTGCAGGAACAACAGCTGAGCTGACGGTGATCGAGCACGCGGTGGCGGTATCGACGCCAGCCACTCATACTCCGGTGAATGTCGATGCCGGTCAGCGGGTTCGTGTTCAGGGGGCGCAACTGGACGCTCCGGTCTCGGCCGACCCGGGCTGGGCCAAGGCGTGGAAACACAATCAATTGGTGTTTGAGCGAACATCGCTGAAGGATGTCATTACCCGGCTCAACCGTTTTCGCACTCACAAGATTATTCTGAGCCGGTCTGAGGCCTCTCAAATTCGAGTCAGTGGCGTCTTCGATCCCACCGATAGTGATCAGGTCGTGAATGCTCTGGCAAAGCAACTTGACTTGAAGGTTTATCGCATTCCCCCCTTCCTGACCATTCTGCGCTGATCAGCGCATCGGGTGATCTTCTTTTTTCGATTTTTTTTACTGAATTCCGTGATGGGTACGTCTTAGAGGTAGTGCAAATAAAAAGCATTATCAATAAGCCGACTGTTCGGCGATTGCACCGTCTGATGATGAAGGTCCTCCGCACAGAGGGGGCCGGATCGCTTTTTGCCTAATCGAACACGGAGATTGTAATGACCACACTGTTTCAAGCGCGCTTTGGGGAGCGCCACCGACCGCTGGCTTTGGCCTTGTGCATCAGCGCTTTGAGCGTCGGTTCTCTGGCCCTGCCGTCAACCGTCTCTGCACAGGAAACAAGCGGCGCGCCGGATGCCGTTACGCAGACCCAGGTGCGGGACTTCCAGATTCCCGCTCAACCATTGACCCGGGCGTTGATTCGTTTTGCCACTCAGGCGGACTTGCAACTGGTGTATGACGCTTCAACATTTGAAGGCCTGAGTACGGCGGGGCTCAGGGGCTCCTACCCCATTGGCGCGGGCCTGGACCGCTTGCTGGCCGGAACCGGAGTGAACTACCGCATCACCGCCAACAATTACATCGAATTGACGCGCGAGCCGGTCTCCTCGGACAGCCGCCGTGAAGCACCAAAGCGCCTGAAGTCTGTCGTGGTCAGTGCGGCCGGTTTTGAGCAGGATATCGTGGAGGCACCCGCGAGTATCTCCGTGATCAGTCGCGAGGAGCTGGAAGGGAAATCCTATACCGACCTGACTGACGCACTGCAAGACATTCCGGGCCTTTCCATCGAAGGGGGCCCGGGTCGCAAAGGGGGCACGGGTGAAATATCCATTCGCGGGCTGGACTCAAAGTACACCCTCATCATGGTCGACGGTAAAGCCCAGGGGTCCCGCCAGGCTTATTACAACGGCTTTGGTGGAGGCGCCGAGTTTGGCTGGTTGCCGCCGATGTCGGCCATTGAGCGTATCGAAATTATTCGCGGCCCCATGTCGTCGTTGTACGGTTCGGACGCCCTCGGTGGGGTGGTGAATGTGATCACCAAGAAAGTTGTGAATGAATGGAGCGGCACCGTCACCGCCGATAAAACCATCCAGGACGATTCCAACTCCGGAGACTCGGACCAGTACCGCTATTACCTGAGTGGTGCGCTGGTAAAAGACAGGTTGGGTCTGGCGGTATACGGCAATACGCATAACCGTGAAGAAGACGCCATCGTGAACGGTTATCGGCAAATGCGCAAAGACAGTAATACCGCTAAATTGAGCTGGCAGGCCACGGAGGCGCAGAGCCTGCAACTGGAAGCCGGGTTTGCTCGACAGCGTGCGGTCGGTACGGCGGATCGAAGCGGTGAATTGGAGCTTGAAAATGAGCGCAGCCACTACGCATTGACGCACGATATTCACTGGAACGGCAATATCCAGACGCACAGTTATCTTCAGGATGAGGATATGAAGAACATCACCCAGAATGCCCGGTATGGACGGACCACGCTCAATACCAGCACAGTGATGGCGCTGGGCGATCACATGCTGACCGTCGGTGGTCAGTACCGCGAGCAAAAAACCGAAAACCCGGAGCGGGCCAAGAATAAAGCCACGCTGGAGCGTTGGGATTCCGCTGTGTTTGTGGAGGATGAATGGTCGTTAACGGACAAGCTGGCACTGACCGGTGGCGCCCGCTGGGTGAATGACGAAAAGTATGGCGATGAAATCACCCCGCGCTTGTACGGCATTTACCGTGTTACGTCTCAGTGGACGTTCAAGGCGGGCGTCAGCACCGGCTACAGCACCCCGGATCTCAAGCAGGGCGATTCGCAATGGGTGGAAGGCGGCGGTGGCCGCAGCACGGATGGCGCAGATGTGGGCAATGATGACCTGAAACCGGAAGAGAGCGTCAGTTACGAGTCGGCGTTGCTGTGGAATTCGGATGCTGGTGCTCACGCCTCGATTACCGTGTACCAGACTGATTTCAAAGACAAAATCGAAAAGCCGGTCATCTGCCAGGAGAGTGAGCCCCTGGCTTATGACTGCTCCTACCTCGGCGTTCCTTATCAACGTGTTTACCAGTATCAGAACGTAGAAGATGCTGAGTTACGGGGTGTGGAAGCGGCTATCACGATTCCGTTCGGTAGCGTGGATGCCACGGCCAACTACACCTACTCCGACAGCGAGCAGAAAACCGGTGAAAACGCCGGCGAGCCGCTGAACAACCAGCCGGAGCACCGGGTGAACCTGAAAGCCGACTGGCGCGTGTCCGAGCAGTTCAAGGTGTGGAGCCGTGTGAAGTATAAAAGCAGCACGGCACAAACCGGCACCAGCGAGATTCCGGCCTACACCTTTGTTGACGCGGGTCTGACTTACCACTTCAGCAAAGCCGCCAACGTTTACATGGGCGTATACAACCTGTTTGATAAACGGGTAACCCAGGAAGACTTTGGCAAAGTGTTGGATGGCCGCTATATGAACGTTGGTTTGACCGTCAATTTCTAATGGGCGGCTAACTCGCTAAAGGCGTTGTCCCAGTGGTGTTTTAACGACCGGCTGTGACAGCGCCCTTAGTGGACCACCTTTTTTGCCAATACACGATACCAACAATATGTCGTCATCCTATCCTGACTACCTGTCCATTGGCCTGAGAACGCTCACTGCCGTGGTGGGTGGCTATCTACTGTCAGCCGTCGTTGCGCTGGGCCTTTCGGAGCTCTTCCAACTGACCGGACGAGACGCGCAACAATTTGTCGCCCTGGTGTTTTTCACCGTTTATGCGATCGCCATCATGGCGGTGTTTGCGTTTCGTTCCACAGCAAAAGCGCTGGGCATTCCCTGGGCCTTGACCAGTGCGCTCTGGCTGGCTTGGTGGTTGGCAACGGGAGTAACCGCGTCGTGAAAAACGGGTTTCGACAATCCATGGCGTGGCTTCACACCTGGAGTGGTTTGTTGATGGGGTGGCTGCTGTTCGCCGTGTTTTTGACCGGTACGGTTGCCTTTTTTCGACATGAAATCACTTACTGGATGACACCGGAGCTGCATCAATCCGTACCGTCAGAAAAAACGCCCGAGGTGGCGGCGCAATTTCTTTCGCGGGTGGCTCCGCAGGCTGAACAGTGGCGCATCGACTTGCCCGATGAGCGCGACCGCACGGTGAGTGTGATGTGGCGTAATTCGGGTGAGCCGCCTGCCGGGCGCCGCGGAGGCCATCGTGAAATTCTGGATGCCACCACCGGAGAGACGCTGCACCCGCGGGAGACTCGCGGGGGCGGCTTTCTGTACCGGTTTCACTTTGAACTGTATGCCATGCCTCGGCACTGGGGGCGCGGTATCGTCGGTGTGGCCACGTTGTTTATGTTCGTCGCTATTCTCAGTGGTATCGTGACGCACAAAAAAATCTTCGCCGACTTTTTCACATTTCGCCCCAAAAAAGGCCAGCGTTCCTGGCTGGACGCTCATGCCGCCACGGCCGTGCTGGCATTGCCGTTTCACTTGATGATTACCTTCAGCGGTCTGGTCTTGGTGGCGTCCACCTTGCTGTTCTGGAACTATGAGCCTCGCGGGCAGCGCGGTGGTCCCGGGGAAAATGTAGCGCCTGCTGCAGCGCAGGAAGTGGTACGAGAATTACCGCTGCCATTGCTGGCGCCGTTAATTGCTGAGGCAGAAGCCGATTGGGGGCAGCCAGTGGGTAGCATCAACATTGATAACCCCTTTCAGCGCGATATGCGCATTGAGCTGACTTCTTTGTACACGCAAATACTGAGTGCCCATGGTGGTGGCAGCGCCAATGGTACCGACAAGCTGATATTCGATGCGTCCGGTACCCGTGTGGGTGCTTCCGGGTTGACGCAAAATATCAGTGGTATTCAAATATTCAGCAATGCACTGGGAACTTTGCATCGCGCTCGATACGCTGATTCCCTCACGCGCTGGCTTTTCTTTATCGCCGGTGTACTGGGTACCATTATGGTAGGCACCGGCATGGTGTTATGGAGTGTTAAGCGCGCACGGAAGCGGCTCGGCCGATTTGGGTATGAACTCGTGTGCGGTTTGAATGTAGGAAGTATTGCCGGGCTCATGGCGGCCATGGGGATCTATTTTTGGGCCAACCGTCTGGTACCCGCCACAGTGGAACACAGGGCGGACTGGGAAGTGAACGCGTTCTTTGTCGCCTGGGCCGTGCTGCTGGTGTATGGCCTGGTGGATCGTCACCGCCGTGGTTGGGTGGTGCAGCTTGTTGCGGGGGCTGTGTTGTATTTGTTGCTGCCCGTGCTCAATTTCCTCACGTCGGACTTGACGGTTCTTCAGGCCTGGCGCGGTCATAACTGGCCGGTGCTCGGGTTTGATGGTATTAGTTTGCTGACCGGCGTCACGCTGGCCGCGATGGCGGGGTATCTGTACCGAAAACCGATGCTTCACGCGAGGAAAGCGTCCCGTGCTCCACGTGCCGAGCGCCGCTTGCAGGAGGCCGAAGCATGATTGCGCTTGCCCTGATATTAAGCTTTCTCGGCTTTTTGCATCTGTCCCTCACGATAAAGCGCCATGCCTGGGATACGCTGGGCGGGAAGCCGTCCCCGCAAGTGGCTCGGCTGTTGCAGTGTTGTGGTTGGTTGTTTTTGGCGCTGTCGGTGGTTCCCTGCTTGCAGCATTGGCCATGGAGTCTGGCGTTGACGGCGTGGCTTGGACTCATCACAGTATCCAGCCTGGCAGTGATGGCGCTCCACACCTACAGGCCAACGCTGTTGTTGTGGAGCTGGCGCTGGCTCTCTCCCGTTGCCTGGTCGCAACGGTGGATTCAGCGCGCTGGCCCCAGTAGTGATTAGTGCCCATTAATGGCGAGCGCGCGATCAATCACGGCTCGCAGAAAGGCCTTGTCCGATTCCTTAAAGCCCGCATGCACGATGGTGGGGGTGCCGCTTGCGTCCAGCAGGAACGCCGAGGGAAGCCCAACTACCTGCAGGTGCTCCAGTAATTGGTTACTCCCGTCGTAGAGCACCGGGTAATCGACGGGATGTTTTTCCAGAAAGGCGAGTGCGTCTTTTTTGTGTTGGTCGACATTGACGGCCAGCACTTCAAAGCCCCGGTCATGAAATTCGTTACGCAGTTCATTAAGGAAAGGCATGGATTTCAGGCAGGGGCGACACCACGACGCCCAGAAATCGACATACACGATTTTGCCTTGATAGTCCTCGACCCGCACGATGTCGGTGCCATCTTTCGTTGCTTTTTCGGCGGCGATCAACGGCAGTTCCCAGTGCATTGGATGTGGTTCATTGGCCGGTGCAGGCCCGCTTAACAGCGAGCCTGCACCGATCACGACACAAGTGATGACACTATTCAATGCACCCGTCACTACAGACAGACAGCGCCGGGCTTTGTCGTTAATCAACGGGGATAACCTCCAGTAACAGGTGATCGTTAACGTCGATGTCCAGGGTAGCACTGCCACCGTCCTCGGTGCTGGTCACGGTGCCGAGCGAGCGGTTATTTTCGTAATCCATGACTTGATAATGGCCGCGGTTTAAACCTCTCAGCTCTACCGTGCCCTGCCAGCTATCCGCGTAGAACGCGTAATACATCCGGTCGTCTTTGGAGATGGCGTGGGTTTCCGGCGCGTCGAAGCCGATGTCGTAAAGGCTGCCTTCATAGACGCCTTTGGGCAGCATTTTCTCCTTGTAAATGTCGATCCAGTGCTGGAACTCACGCTCTTTCTCCGGTGTGAGCAAAAAGCTTTCTTCGTTACTGCCGTCGGCAGGCCAGTTGAACTTGGTGCCCACAACGGCGCCGATGCCCACCGAGGAGGCGAAGTCACTGGCGTTATCACTCAGCTCTACGTGGTCGCCGTAGTAGGGAGAGGATGCCCCCATAAGTGCTTTCAGTGTTTTGCCTTTGTGACGAATCTGCCATGAACTCAGGGGATCTGAACTGACGGACTGGTTCATATACGGCATATTGTGGAACGCATAGGAGGTGCCGCAGGGGCAAATTTCCACCACGGCTTTAGAGTTGATCTCAATGGCCGTTTCGTAAACCAGTTTCCAGTATTCCTGAAGCTGCTCGACGGATTCTTCGGGGTGGTCATGGTTGTGGGCCGGGTTGTAGCAGGGCGGCACACCGTTCAGGTGTTGGCCGTCAATCTTCAGCCCGGCGTAGCCCCAGTCGCCAATCATTTTCTGAACCAGCTCCTTAGTTTGCTCTTTGGTTTTTGCGTAGGCCGGGCAGAGGTAGTAGGCGTCCCACCAGGTGACATCCACCGGGTTGCCCTCTTTATCCAGCAGCAGCATGTCTTCGTGTTCGTTAATCAGGTCGGTGCCGGGGTCGACGGCAAGCGGTGCCCACCACAGCTTGGCTTTCAAACCGGCCTCTTCAATGTCTTCCACGAGCTCCCGCATGCTTTTATCCCCTTCCGGGAATTTGTTCCGGTCGAGATACCAGTCGCCCTCGGAGGTTTGCCAGCCGTCGTCGAGCACCGCCCAGGTTAAGCCCATTTCTTTTGCTTTCGGCAATGTTTGCAGCACTTCTTCTACGGTGAAACCGCGCTCGTAGCCCCAGGCGCACCAGATGGGCTCATAGCTCTCATCTGGATACTCCGGTGCTTCCAGACCTTTGTCCGCCATAATGTCTTTGTAGCTGACCAGGGCGTCGTAATAATCGCCCTGATGCACGGTCACGAAGGTTTCAAACGTGGTCAGGCTCTCGCCCGGTTCCAGCGTGGTGGGGCGGTCGTATTCCACACCGAGGGAGGCCGCGTCGTCGCCCTGGGGGTAGCTGATGGGGAGGGAGACGAGCTTGGGAGTGAGTTCCACATGACCCACTCCGACCCCTGCTTCGGGCGTCCACACATCGGAAACCGGTGTGCCACTGCCGTAGTCAGAAGAGTTCATGCCCATGAAGTTACGCTGTTCGTAACCGGGAGTGACGGGTTGTACCCAGTCGCGACGGTCGGCGAACGAGGCACCCTGGAATGACCAGAACGCCGGGTCTGACGCCGAGGTGGGAGAAAGCCGGTACTGGTTGTTAACCCACTTGAGAATACGCACCGGCGCTTCTGTCTGGTTGGTGTACTGCACCGACATCAACGCGGTGTCCGGGTGATTGTCATAAAGGCGCACGATAACTTGTTTTTCCATTCCTTCTGCCGTGCGACCGGTCAGTGTGTACTGCTCGCCTGATCCCAGATCATCGTTAACCGGCGCTACGCGATACGATTCGGCTTCGAAGTTATCAACGATGCCGCTGTTGAGCACAATGTATTCGGTGTTTTCATACTGCTTTTGCAGCGGTACGGTCTGGCCCGCACGTGTGGTCAAAATCTGGCTGTGTAGGCTCTGGTCGAAGCGCAGTAGCAAATCGCCATTGTTCAGCGTCAGTTCGTCAGTCAGGGCTCGGGTGCCATTTTTGGACATGACTTGGCAGCCCAGCAGGGCGATGAAGAGAAACCCGGCGGTCAGACCGGGCAGGGAGATTTTCGGAATTCTAGCCACTGTGTTGTCCTCTTGCTATTCGTTGTTCAGTCTAGTGGTTTTTGGAAGCGTATAACGTTGTCTTGAACACTCGTTCGGCGTTGCTGCGGTAGATCTTATCGATCACTGTCTTCGGAAGATGTAAGCCTTTGAACTCGCCCTCCACAAAACCGGACGTCAAGGTGTTATCGGTGGCCAGGTAGTCCCAGTCGGATTGCCATACTGTCATGGCTTCCGCCAGAAACTCCTGCCCGGACTGTCCATCCGTGTAGGTCAGGTCTGTGGCGTACAAAATTCGGTCCTGATACTTTATGAAGAACTGCCTTACTTCCTCGTAATCCTGCATGGATTGATATTGAATCTGGCCGATTCGTGCGGCCATATCCACTACCGCACTTGGATTGTCCTCGAGGAATCTGGCGAGCGCTTCGACGCTCCATTCCAGGCTGGCCATATGGGCGCCGATAAAGGTCAGCTTCGGGTGCATGTCCAACATCCGGTCGCGGCTGTTCATTTGATCTTCGTAGCTGGGCATCTCCGGATGGAGGTACATGTGGTAATGGGGATGCTCTTTAAAGTACTGCTTGTCATTCAGTACGGTCATCTCACTGACAGGGAGCCAACAGTTCCTCGGCTCGCCCTGATGACCAATGAGCGGCAGGTCCTGCTCTTCAAGATAGTCGAAAACCGGCGTGAACCCTTCGTCGTTGACCATGACCAGCTCGCCGGACTCATCCCGAAACGACATGCCGATGTTTTTCCAGACCTTGATGGCAATGGCGCCTTCATCGGTGGCGTGGTCGATCTGCTCCACTTTTCGCTCAACCCATTGCTGAGTGCCCCAGTCCTGCATGGTAAAGGTGCCGGCAAAGGCGAAGTCCTCGGGGTGACGTTGATAAAGCTCGGCGGTGATTTCCAGTTGACGGTCCACCGGTGGAAAGTCCGGGTAATCGACATTAATGCTGATCAGTTTGAAATTGGCCTCGCGAGCCAGATCAACCATATCGCTTCCGATGGAGTTGGCATGCACATGGCTGTCGATCTTGTCCAGACGTTTGAAATCATCACTTGTGTAGAAGTGCTGATCCGCCATCACGCTGAGCGGGTTCGCCAAGAAAGCGCCGAGGATGACACCTTTTAGGGCGGTAGAGACGGACAGGGCGCGGGGGACAGGTTTTTTTCTCATGGTTTAACCTCCTGGCGATCGGTGATGGAGTCTGGTTGTTGCCGGTCATTACTCCAAATAGAAATATAATGAAACTACAAAAGTCATCTTAAATCAACATTTTGGCAATGAAAGGAGCTGAATACGGCGACTCATGCGGCTCTAAATCTATAGGTTTTTCGGTAAGTCACTGATTTTTCAATAGTTTATTTTTTGTTTCTTTATGGTTTTTATTTCGGAAACGTTCGATGTTTCTTGCAAAATACCCCGTTTCTACGAGTTATGGAAATTAAATGAAACATTTTGTGTTTACAATATCGATATGCTGATCCATAATTTATCCATAAGAATCAGTTTAAGGGTATTAATTTGTTATCCAAGTCTAATGAAATTTAATGAAAGTGGGGTTTTTATGAGTGCGCTGTTGCAAATGTTGAGTGAGCACAAAAAAGGCCGAGCCGTCGGTATATGCTCCGTTTGTTCGGCTCATCCGCTGGTTATCAAGGCGACGCTGTCCCATGCTCAACGCACGGGCGGTTATGCGTTAATTGAGGCTACCTCGAATCAGGTCAATCAGGACGGTGGCTACACGGGCATGCAGCCCGGTGATTTCCGTCGGCTGGTGCTGGAACTGGCTGAGGAGGCCGGGCTGTCGGCCGATAAGGTGCTCCTGGGTGGCGACCACCTTGGGCCCAATTGTTGGCAATCACTGCCAGCAGAACAGGCCATGGAGAAGTCCGAGGTTCTGATTCGGCAGTATGTGGAGGCCGGGTTTGTCAAAATTCACCTGGATTGTTCCATGTCCTGCGATGGGGATCCGGTGCCCTTGTCCGATGCTATTGTCGCCGAGCGCGCCGCCCGTTTGTGCCGCGTGGCGGAAGAGGCGTGGCGTCGAGTGGACGGCGAAGCGCCGGTATATATTGTGGGGACCGAGGTGCCGGTTCCCGGTGGGGCTACCGAAGACCTGGCCGAGCTGGAAGTAACCGCGCCGGAAGCGGCGGCGGCTACGATTGAAGCCCACTATCAGTCATTCAAGGCGCTGGGCCTCGACGACGCCTGGCCTCGTGTTATGGGGCTGGTGGTGCAGCCTGGCGTGGAGTTTGATCACCATAAAGTGGTCGATTATAACCCGCCAGCGGCGGCCGAACTGAGCCGGAGCATCGAGAGCTATCCTTATATGCTGTTTGAGGCGCATTCGACGGACTATCAGACTCCGCAGAATCTGAAGCGTTTGGTGGAAGACCATTTTGCGATTTTGAAAGTGGGGCCGGGCGTGACGTTCGCGATGCGTGAGGCGCTGTGGGCGCTGGATGCGATCGAGCGGGAGTGGTTCGGTGACAGCGCCTCTGATTTGAGGCGCGTGGTTCTGGCCGAAATGGAGCGTGAGCCCAAATACTGGAAAAGTTACTACGCCAGCGAGGGTAATCTGCTGTTGCTTGATAAGCAGTACAGTTTAAGTGACCGGGTGCGCTATTACTGGAGCCGCCCGACGGTGGTTGAAGCGATGGCCGTGATGGAGAAAAACTTCAGGGAACAAACGCCCCCGCTAACGATGGTCAGCCAGTACCTGCCCTCTCAATATTCGGCGGTGCGCTCGGGTGATATCACGTTTGATGTGGAAAGCATCGTGGTTCACAAAGTGCAGGAAGTGTTGTCTCAATACGCTGCGGCTTGTACGGAATAAGGAATCAACAATGAATTATCTCGGTTTTACTGAAGCAAGCCTCGACGAATTGTCGGCGATCTGGACGGCAAAAGAAATTTGCCAACAGCCTCAGTCCTGGTTGCGCGCCTACGAAGCCTACCAAACCGCCAGGCCGGTGGTGGATGAGTTTTTGGAGCGCCTGTTACGCAAACCTGACCTGCGAATCATTCTGACCGGCGCCGGCACGTCAGCCTTCGCCGGAGGCTGTCTGGCACCGCTCATGACGAGCACTTTGCAGCGGCGGGCGGAGTCCGTTTCCACGACGGATATCGTCTCCAACCCGATGAGCTACTTGGAAGCTGGTACCCCTACGTTGATGGTCTCTTTTGCCCGTTCAGGCAACAGCCCGGAAAGCGTAGCCGCTGTTAGGCTGGCTGATCAGGCGGTGAAAGAGTGTTACCACCTGGTGGTGACCTGTAATAAGGAAGGCAGCCTGTTCCAATACTGTCAGGATAGTGAGCGTGCCCTGGCGGTACTGACGCCAGAAGAAACCAATGACAAAAGCTTTGCTATGACCTCGAGCTTTACCTCGATGATGTTGATGGCCGCATTGGTATTTTGCCCGACGGAGATTTCCTTCAAGGATCTTGAAGAAGTCAGCCACGGCACTCGTGATTTGATCCTGGATCAGGAGGCGCGCCTGAGAGCGTTGGCCCAGCAGCCTTTTGAGAGAGTGGTTTTTCTCGGCAGCGGTGGTTTCGCCTCGCTGGCCCAGGAGTCGGCGCTCAAACTGCTTGAGTTGACGGATGGGCAAGTGGTTGCCATGCACGATTCCCCGTTGGGGTTCCGGCACGGGCCTAAAACCATTATTAACGAGCACACCCTGGTGTTTGTTTTCCTGTCCAGCAATCCGTATACGCGCCAATACGACCTCGATCTGTTGGCCGAGCTTCGCCGCGACGGGGAGGCAGGCAAGGTGATTGCCCTGTCGGCGGACAACGGCCAGTTGTGTGAAGAAGATATCGGCATTGGCTACGCGAGTTCGTTATCCGATTTTCTGTTGCACTTCCCTTATATTGTCTGTGCACAAATGTTTGCCTTCTACAAAGCGTTGGCACTGCTGAACAAGCCGGACAGTCCTTCTTCGGGCGGCACGGTAAACCGAGTGGTGCAAGGCGTGACCATTTACCCCATGTATGAGAAGCGCAAACCTGCGCTTCAAGAGGGGGGAGAATGTATTTAGGCGTCGATGGTGGCGGCACTAAAACCGCCTTTGTCCTGCTGGGGGCGGATGGCGTTGTCCTTGCCCGGCACACGGGTCCGACTTGTTACCATCTTGAGGTCGGCCTGGAGGGGATGGAAACCGTGCTGCGCGAAGGCGTCAGTGAAATCAGTCGTCAAAGCGGAGTCAATGCCAGGGATGTGGCGTTTTCTTTTTTTGGCATTCCCGGCTACGGCGAAGACAGTGCGTTGATCGCGGCGTTGAGTTCGATTCCACAATCTGTGTTGGGCTCTGATCGTTATCGTTGTGACAATGACATGGTGTGTGGCTGGGCCGCGGGCTCGGGCGGACACGATGGTGTGCACATTGTGGCGGGAACCGGCTCTATTGGTTACGGAGAAAACGGCCATCGTAAGGCCAGGGTTGGTGGCTGGAGCGAGCTGTTCGGCGATGAGGGCTCGGCGTACTGGATAGCCAGGTCCGGGCTTGAAGCGTTCTCGCGTATGTCGGACGGGCGCGCCGGGAAAACGCGATTGCATGCGTTAATGGTCGAGCAATTGAATCTCGCCCGCGACCTGGACCTCTGTGCGCTGGTCCTGAATAAGTGGCAGGCATCCAGAAGCAAGATTGCCTCGCTGTCGAAGCTGGTGGCTGAAGCCGCCGGCCAGTCAGACCCGGTGGCATTGGCGATATTTGAGCGCGCGGGTGAAGAGCTGGCATTGATGGTCCAATCGTTATTGGCACAGTTGCAATTTGCTGAAGATCAAGCGGTGATCACCACCTATTCCGGTGGTGTTTTCCAGGCTGGCGACTTAATTATCGAACCCTTCAAAGCCGCGCTACAAACCGTTTCGCCATCGTGTGTACTCAAGAGCCCTGATTACAGCCCGGATATCGGCGCCGCGCTCTACGCGGCGAAAATCGCCGGCCACACGTTTTCCAGTGACAGCCTTGAGCGTCTAAAACAGCCTTGAGCGACTGAAACAGCCTTGAGCGACTGAAACAGCCAATCCAATAATCACCAACAGACAGGCGCGATCGCCAATTGGGGAGTTGAACGATGTCCACGAATCATCTAAACGAAAGTACCGATTATAAAGCGTCTGGTGCCTCCAACGCCTGGCTGGTGTACGCCCTGCTGACGATTGTGTTGTGGGGTGTGTGGGGCGCAACAATCGCGGTGCCCGAGGGTAACAATTTTCCGGCCGAACTGGGTTATATCATGTGGGCTCTGTCCATGCTGATTCCCTCGTCCTTCTCTCTTAAGAAGGTCGGGTGGAAACTGGACGTTAGCCTTGAGGCGGTACTGTATGGCGCCGTCATTGGTTTTCTCGGCGGGGTAGGGCAGCTCATTTTGTACTCCGGGGCTATCGCCAACGGGCCGGCCTATTTGATCTTTCCTATTATTGCGCTTTCGCCGGTTGTCACGATTGTGCTGTCCTTTATTTTTTTGAAGGAGCGGGTGGGGAAAATGGGCGGTGCGGGGATTGTCATCGCTCTGGTGGCGATTCCGTTCCTGAATTATTCGGACGGAAGCGGCACGACGAACAATTCCGCGTGGCTGATCTACGCCATACTGGTCTTTCTGGCGTGGGGCATTCAGGGCTTTTATTTGAAGCAGGCCAATAACCGGGTCAGCGCTGAAAGCATTTTCTTTTACATGGCGCTGACCAGTCTTATGTTGGCGCCAGTGGCGTGGTTTATGACGGAACAACCGCTTCAGGCTAACTGGGGGCTGGACGGTGCCGCCCTGGCCTTCGGCATTGGTTTGCTCAATGCCTTTGGGGCGCTCTTTCTGGTGTATGCGTTCCGGCACGGCAAAGCGATCTTGGTTAGCCCGATGGTGAATTGCCTGCCCCCGATCGTGACGAGTTTGCTCTCGTTGGTGATTTTGCAGGTTCTCCCCACGACCTATGCGGCCGTGGGCATGGTGCTGGCGATTATCTCCGCATTCCTGTTGGTCATGGGAGAGGAAACGGCAGACTTGCCCTCTAAAGACCCATTGAAGTAATACATTTTATTTCATTTCTTTTTCTTTGGCGGGCTGTTTGTTTCACTCTGTGGGCTTCGATGCTATAATGTGTCGATTATATGGCCGGAAGAGATCCGCAATGAGAGACACCAGTTCAAGAAGAGAAAAAATCGTTGGTTTGCTCAGGAGCAATGGCAGCGTTCAGGTTTATCCGCTGGCGGACCGATTCGGAGTGTCGGCGGTTACGATCAGGAAAGACCTGAAATTTCTTGAGCAAAGAGGTGTGGCTTCACGGGCCTATGGCGGCGCGATTCTGAACGAGGTGGTTCCCACTACGGAGAACGCCGTCAACCTCAAACAAAAGCTGAATTTCGAGAAAAAAGGCTCCATTGCCAAGGCGGCCGCAGCGTTTGTAAAAAGTGGCGAGTCCTTGATCCTGGACTCAGGAACGACCACCAATCAAATGGTGCCCTACCTGCGCGATGTTGACGACCTCACCGTCGTGACAAACGACCTGCTGGCAGTCAATCAATTTGCGGATTACGAGAATGTCGAACTGATTGTGCTGGGTGGAACGTTGCGCCGAAAGAGCATGTTTTTCCACGGGCAACAGGCCGAGAAAGCTCTGAAAGAGTTGCATGTTGACAAGCTGTTCCTCGGGGTGGATGGTTTCCATATGCAAAAAGGCGTTACGACGCACTTCGAGCCGGAAGCCACTCTGAATCGGATGATGTGCAGAGCCTCCTCCGAGATTATTGTGGTGACCGATTCCAGCAAGTTTGACAAAATCTGCCTGCACAACATTCTGGAGCCTGCCGAGATCACCCGGTTGATCACGGACGATGGTATTCCCCAGGAATATTACGATGGACTGGTCAGCATGGGGATTGACGTGATCGTTGTCCCGTCAGATGCCTGACGCCAGAACGCCCTTCTGATAGACGCCGATCCGATCCATCACGGTCGGCGCCCCCTGTTTGCTTCCCCCGCGTTGCGTGTGTTGTCGTTATGCGATGAATCTCACGTAGATGTGATGCCCCACCTCTTGACCTCTCGTGGGGCAGTTCTCTGAAAATTGTTTCAATGTGGTGCTTCTGGCGCAAAACTGAGAAAGTTTTCAGTTTTTTATCTTTCAGTTTATTGTTTTATGCTTAAAAATATCCCATTTTAGCCGCTTTTTATATTGACAATGATATTTTGTGGTTTCATTATATTTCCATGGGTGCCGATGTGCGCGCCCTCATAGTCAATGACAAGCGGGGAGTATCATGAACACGACAGTAACCTCTAGGAAAACGTTAATCGGCAGGAAAACGCTAATAGGGGCCATTATCGGAGCGCTGTCTCAGGGCGCTGTTTCTCAGGGCGCGATGCCACAAGATGAAAGCGACTATGCCGCGCTGGAAGAAGTTGTGGTCACTGGGGTGCGGGGCAGCCTTTCAAAGTCTTTGGATTTGAAGCAAGAGGCCACTTCCATTGTGGACTCCATTAACGCCGAAGAGCTGGGGCGGTTCCCGGATGATAACGTCGCGGATTCGCTGTCCCATATTTCCGGTGTAACGGTGAGTCGCACCCGGAACGGTGAAGCGCAATATGTGAATATCCGTGGTCTGGGGCCGGAGTTCAGTATTGTGACGCTGAATGACCGAATCCTGGCTACCGACGATGGTGGGCGGAACTTCGCATTCGATGTGATTCCCTCCGAAATGATCGGCGGTGCGGATGTCTGGAAGTCCGTGGAAGCGAATCACGAAGAGGGCAGCATCGGTGGTGCGGTGAATCTGCGCTCAGTGCGCCCGCTCAGTGATCCAGGAACGAAAGCTATCTTCTCCGGCCAGGCGAACTACAACGACTTGTCCGAAGAAGTGGGCCAAAAATACAACGCCATTTTCAGCACGTCCAATCTGGATGAAACGCTCGGCTTCATCGTCAGCGGTTCGTACGCCACGGGCAACGAACGCGCTGATGATATGTACGATAACTATTACTTTGGTGTGGATGACGAGCGCTCCTACGATGTCAATGGTGACGGCGAGATTTCCGAGAACGAAACCAACCTGGTCATGCCCGGCTCGTACGCGCTTGGCTCTTACGCCACGGATTTTGAAAGAACCGGCGTAACGTCCGCGATTCAGTGGCGGCCGAGCGACCGTGTGGAAATTGTGGCGGATATGTTGTTTACCCGTCTTGAGGCTGATTCCACGGGTTTTTCCCAGTCGTTTTACATGGAAGAGTATCCCGGCCGCTGGAGCAACATTGTCATGGACGGCAATGTCATTACGGAGCTGGACGTCGAAGAACTGGCCATGGAAGTGGTCACGCTGGATGAGCACCGCACCGTGGACACTTCTCTGTTCGGTATCAACGGCAAATTCGACGTGACCGACGATCTGACCCTGAACGCCGACTTGTATCGCTCTAAATCCACCCGGGATTCCGGCGGCAAGAATACGTATGTGGTGGCTGGTGCACCCGGGCCAAATACCGGTCATTTTAAGCTCAATAAAGGCGGCCTGCCCGACTTCGAGCCGCAGTGGACAGAGGGGCGCGCTTCCACCGATTTCGATAACACGGATTTTGCTCCGCACTGGGCGGCGAGAAATGGCAGTGACATTGAAGACACTATTACCGGTTTTAAACTGGATGGTGACTGGGGGCAGAATTTCGGTGTAGAGGCTATCTCCAATATTCAGTTCGGTGTTGCTGTAACGCGTCGTGAAAAATCCAACCAGGCGATTGATAACGAGTTGCTGGGGGCGTGTAACTATTGTGACTATCCGTTTACGTTTGCCGATGTTGGTGTGGACGTGGTCCGTGACTTCCCCTACGACAATTTCTTTGACGGTGAGGCCGGAAACTTCCCGCGCGCATTCCCGATATTTGATATTCCTTCTTACGCCGAGGCGCTGAAGGCATCGGATGGGAAAACGTTGGTGTCCTATAACGGCACCGAGAGAACATTTGGCGAAAACGAATCAGAACTGTGGGAACCGGTGCCTAATCCGGTTAACTCCTACATTATTACCGAGGATACTCAAGCGGCTTTCCTCCAGGTTAACTTTGAGCGTGACGCCTGGTTCGGCAACATCGGTGGCCGACTGGTGCATACCAGCGTTGATTCCGCCTACGCCTATAACGCGATTGAGTCTATCGAAGTCGTTGATCCGGATGTACCGAACCCGCAGTGGATTGTTGAGTACAGCGAGGCAACGCCGGCGGTGGGCAAAGGCAGCTATACGAAATTCCTGCCCTCTGCCAACCTCGGTGTGTACCTGGCCGAAGACCTGATTCTCAGAGGGGCGCTGGCCCAGTCCATGTCCCGCCCCACGCTTGATCAATTGGCGCCACTGACGACAGACAATGCGCAGTCCGGTGTGTTCACCATGGCGATCAGCGGCAACGCTGAAATTGAGCCGGTATATTCCGACCAGGCCGACTTGTCTCTTGAGTGGTATTTTGCACCGGACAGTGCTCTGACCGGTGCTGTGTTCTGGAAAGACCTGGATGGTTTTATTACCCAGAGCACGCGGCGGGAAGAAATCGCTGGCGAACGTTTTATGATTACTCAGCCGATCAATGGCGACACGGCGAAAGTGCTGGGTTTTGAAGTCAGTGCGCAAACGTTCTTCGACAACGGCCTGGGTTTGACCGCGAGCTACTCGTATACCGATACCGAAGCGACGGTGGATGGCATGGATGTGGGAGCGCTGCCGGGCGTAGCCGATACCGCCTACTCAGTGTCTGTTATCTATGAGAATGATCGGTTGAGTGCCCAGTTGGCGATGGACTACAGCAGTGATTATGTGGTCGACTCATACAGTCCCTTGGGGGATGACTATCAGACCTACATGGAAGAGTTGTACATGGTCACCGCCTCCGTGCGCTACGACCTTTTTGACAATACACAGATTTTTGTCGAAGGGTTGAACCTGGCAAACGAGTCCAACCGAAGCTTTCAGGGCCGTGATGACCTGCCCTCATCCATCCAGGTGTTTGGCCGTACGGTCAACATGGGTGTCCGCCTGAGCTTCTAAATCATCATCGCGCAAAGGGAATTGCGTGTGTTGTATCACCCATGCAGAGCGCTGCTATCACCCATGCAGAGCGCTGCATGGAACCGTCTCAACAGTGTTGAGGTCTCTCTCCTCTAGGCAGGTTCGCCTGCATTTTCAGCCCCGCTTTCTACGGAAAGGGGGCTTTTTTCGTTAGCGCAACAGTAGCAGTGGGATGCGCGCTTGCAGCAGCATTTTCAGGGTAAAGCTGCCCAGCAAAATATCCCGCAGGCGGCTGTGGCCAAATGAGCCCATCACAATCATCTGAATCGCGTGTTGCTGTTGGTATTTCAGTAACTCCACTTCGGCCACACCGTGCAGCAACGAGCTGACGACCGTCAGTCCAGCGTCGGCCAGGCGTTGCTCGGCCTTGTCCAGCAGCGCGGCCGTGCTGGAGTCTTTGGCAGTTACCTGCACCAAGTGACAATGCATGCCTTTATACAGCGGGCTGGTACACAGCATATCCAGCGCCTTTTGCGCCGCCTGGCTGCCATCATAGGCCAGCATGATGCGGTCCGGTCGCTCAAACGCGTGGTTTACCACCAGAATGGGCTTGTGGAGCGAGCGAATGACAGTCTCAATCTGCGTGCCCAGTTTATGAGGCTGGTGTTCGTGGGTTTCACCCCGTACGCCGAGCACGAGCACGCGGATATTGTCCTCCAGCTCGATCAGGGTTTCCGTCAAGCCGCCGTGTCGCTGGCACAGGATGGCCTGTTCGACGCCTTGCTGGCGAGCGCGTTGCGCGGCCTCTTCCAGCATCTGTTTGCCTTGCTCAAGCAGGATGCGGCTGCGCTTGGCTTCAATCTCGGTCAACTCTTCAAGCAGCTGTTGCTGACTGCCCAGGCCAATACTGCCACTCAAGCTGGTGGCGGCGGGCGGTTCGCGGTGCTCAATATTGTGCAGTAGCTTGAGAGGTGCCTGTACACGATCAGCAATCCAGGCCGCGTAGTCGGCCACGGCTCCGCTGATCGCGGAGCCATCAATGCCGGCCAGAACGTGGGGTTGTTGGGGCTGTGTCATTAGTGGCCTCCCATGATCTTGTTGATTGCTTCGGGCTTGTCATGAACACCAAACCGGTCGACGATGGTTTCGCTGGCGTTATTGAGTCCAATCAATGTGACGTTGGCCCCCTCCCGCCGGAGCTTGATCACCACCTTATCGAGGGCGTTCACCGCCGAGACATCCCAGAAGTGCGCCCGGTGCAAATCGATCACCACGTTATCGACGGCTTCCCTGAAGTCGAAACTCTGGCTGAATTTGTCCGCCGAGTTGAAAAACACCTGACCCATAACGTTATAGGTACGGGTGTTTCCATCGTCGCTCAGTTCGCTGTCAACATACATGAAGTGGCTCACTTTGTTGGCGAAGAACAGCGCGGCGAGCAAAACTCCCACGAAAACGCCCAGTGCCAGGTTATGGGTGGAGACGGTCACTACCACCGTTGCCAGCATACTGATGTTATAAGACAGCGGATGAGACTGCAGGTTGCGAACGGAGTCCCAGTTAAACGTGCCAATGGAGACCATGATCATTACGGCGACCAACGCTGCCATGGGAATCAGTTTAATCCAATCGGAAAGAAACACCACCAGAATCAATAGAAACAGGCCTGCGCACAAGGTGGACAAACGCCCGCGCCCGCCGGATTTTACGTTAATGATTGACTGGCCAATCATGGCGCAGCCGGCCATGCCGCCGAGCAGGCCCGAGCCGATATTGGCAATGCCTTGCCCCTTGCACTCCCGGTTTTTGTCGCTGTCGGTATCGGTAAGCTCATCGACAATCGTTGACGTCATTAAGGATTCCAACAAGCCGACCACGGCCAGTGCGGCGGAGTAGGGGAAAATAATGGCCAGTGTTTCGAAACTCCACGGCACGTCCGGCCAGAGGAAGATCGGCAGGGTATCGGGCAGGTCGCCTTTGTCGCCCACAGTGGGAATTTCCAGCCCGAGTGCGACCGCTACGGCGGTGAGCGACAGAATGCACACCAGGGGTGACGGGATCACCCGTCCGACTGTTGGCAGATAGGGAAACAGGTAAATAATACCCAGCCCGGCGGCGGTCATGGCGTACATATGCCAGGTGACGCCGGTCAACTCTGGCAGCTGGGCGATAAAAATCAAAATGGCCAATGCGTTGACGAACCCGGTGACCACGGACCGCGACACAAACGACATAAGCGCCCCGAGCTTGAGGTAGCCCGCAATGATTTGCAGTACCCCGGTCAACAGCGTGGCGGCCAGCAGATACTGAAGGCCATGTTCTTTGACAAGGGTCACCATGAGCAGGGCCATGGCGCCCGTAGCGGCCGAAATCATGCCTGGACGCCCGCCGACAAAAGCAATGATTGTCGCGATACAGAAGGAAGCGTACAGGCCGACCCTTGGGTCCACTTCCGCGATAAGGGAAAATGCGATGGCTTCGGGAATGAGGGCCAGAGCAACGACAACGCCGGCGAGCAAGTCGCCGCGAATGTTGCCCAACCAGTCTTGCTTGGTTGAGTGTAACAACATGAGATATCTCTTGATCTGTAGATAAACGAATGGGGTGACCGAATTCAGGTCGTCCTGCGGTGACGGGCGTCACTGCATAAGAGGCTTGGGAAGCCAGAGAGGGAAATGCTTAGGGTGGAGTTATCAACACAATGGGTAGCCGGTATGCCGCTTGGAAAAGGCTGGCATGATACCGGCTCGGCGAGCGGTGTACAAGTTGGGGGGGGGGGCGGGGTTCGCTCGAATGGCGGGAGGCGTAGGCATGCCAGGTGGGGAGGCAGGTGGTGATATTTGACATATTCGAATTTTCATATATATTGAAAACCATATGTTTGGGGAGGTACAAATGTCGCCATTGACCTTTTTTAAATGCCTGGCGGACGACACCCGTTTGAAAGCGCTGTTACTGATCAATCTGAAGCAGGAGCTGTGTGTGTGTGAGTTACAGGCAGCGTTGCAGTTGAGCCAGCCCAAAGTGTCCCGGCATCTCGCGGCTCTGCGGCAATGCGAGCTTTTGGAAGCGGAGCGTCGCGGGAAGTGGATGTATTACCGGCTGGCACCGTCGTTGCCTCAGTGGGCGGTGGATGTGCTTTCCGCCACCGCCAGAAGTAACGCCCCTTATTTGAAAGCGTGTCTGAAAACACTCGACGATTACGGTTGTTAACCGGGTGAGCCACGTGAGTGATTGTATTGCACGGGGTGTAGTTAACAGGGTTTAGGTGACAGGGTTTATGGAGCAGAGTATGAAGATTCTATATATATGTACGCACAATCGCTGCCGTAGCATTTTATCGGAAGCCGTGACCAATCACCGCTCCGGCGGGCGGGTGATCGCGAGAAGCGCGGGCAGTCAGCCATCTGGAGAGGTTCATCCGCTTTCGTTGCGTTATCTGGCAGAGGCCGGTATCTCTACGGACGGATTGAAGAGCCAGTCCTGGGATGAGCTGGAGGCATTTGCGCCAGATGTTGTGGTGACCGTGTGCGACTCGGCGGCCGGGGAGACCTGCCCGGTCTGGTTCGGAAACGCCATCAAGATACATTGGGGGCTGGAAGATCCATCGCGACTGGAGGGTTCCGGTGAGGTGGTGGCGGAGGCCTTTAGAGCGACCATTCGCGAGATCGAGAGCCGGGTGGAGACGCTGGTGGCTATCGCCTCCACGGAACCAGACCACTGGGCGGACGCTTTACGCAAGCTGGAAGTTGAATCATGAGCATCGACGACTTAACGCTGCCTAACCTGGACACAGAGCAATTTTCCGTGCCCGACGTGGAGTCCTTTAATGCATCGCTCTCCACGCATAAGCCGCGATTCCTGCTGTTGTACGGCTCATTGCGGGAACGCTCATACAGTCGCCTGGTGATTGAAGAGTGCGCTCGCCTACTGACGCGTATGGGGGCAGAGGTCAGGGTTTTCGACCCGGCTGGGCTACCCTTGCCGGACAGCGAAGAAGACACGCACCCGAAAGTTCGGGAGCTGCGGGAGTTGATGATCTGGTCCGAAGGTCAGGTGTGGTGCTCCCCCGAGCGTCATGGTGCCATGACTGCCATCATGAAGGCCCAAATTGACTGGGTGCCCTTGTCGCTGGGGGCCGTGCGACCGACCCAGGGTAAGACGCTAGCGGTGATGCAGGTGTGTGGCGGCTCCCAGTCGTTCAATGTGGTGAACCAACTGCGTGTGCTCGGGCGCTGGATGCGCATGTTGACCATTCCCAACCAGTCTTCAGTGGCGAAAGCCTTCCTGGAGTTTGAGGAAGACGGGCGCATGAAACCGTCCGGCTTTTACAACCGCATCGTTGATGTGATGGAAGAGCTGATGAAATTCACGTTACTGACTCGCGATCATAGCGAGTACCTGGTGGATCGCTACTCCGAGCGAGTCGAGAGTGCCGAACAGCTAATGCAGCGGGTCCAACAACGATCCCTTTGAATGCCAAAATGGGCGGGAGATAAAGATGGGAGTGTTTGAACGTTTTCTTTCGATGTGGGTGGCCTTGGGCATTATTGGTGGTCTGGTGCTGGGGAGCCTTTTTCCGGAGATCTTTTCCCAGATCGCCGCGCTGGAGTACGCGAGGGTGAACCTCGTTGTGGCCGTGCTGATCTGGTTCATGATTTACCCAATGATGATTCAGGTTGATTTCTCGTCCTTGAAGTCCGTCGGGAAAAACCCGCGAGGCCTGATATTGACGCTGGTTATCAACTGGTTGATCAAGCCGTTCACAATGGCGGGGTTGGGTTGGCTTTTCTTCAAGGTTCTGTTTGCTCCCTGGGTAGACCCTCAATCGGCCAATGAATATATTGCCGGGATGATCCTTTTGGGAGTGGCACCCTGCACCGCGATGGTGTTTATCTGGAGCCAACTGACCAAGGGCGATGCTAACTACACTCTGGTACAAGTGTCGCTGAATGACGTGATTATGATTTTCGCTTTTGCACCCATCGCGGCTTTTTTGCTGGGTGTCAGCGATATTGAGGTGCCGTGGCAAACGCTGTTGTTATCCGTGCTTCTGTATGTCGCGCTGCCTCTGGTGGCTGGAGCTTTAACGCGCAAATGGCTCGATAAGGGGGACGACCATCACCGGTTGGAGCAATTTCTGACGACCCTGAAACCCTGGTCGATTATGGGTTTGCTGGCAACTGTTTTGCTGCTGTTCGGCTTTCAGGCGCAAACTATTCTGGATCAGCCTTTGGTGATTGGTTTGATTGCGGTGCCGCTGTTGATTCAAACCTATGGCATCTTTGCCATTGCCTATATGGCGGCGCGGAAAATGCGCCTTGCGCACAATGTGGCGGCACCGGCCTGCATGATCAGCACGTCCAACTTCTTCGAACTGGCGGTTGCGGTGGCGATTTCCCTGTTTGGTCTTAACTCCGGCGCGGCGCTGGCCACTGTGGTCGGCGTGCTGGTAGAGGTTCCCGTCATGTTATCGCTGGTCGCCTTTGCAAACCGAACGCGACACTGGTTCGAACACTAACTCAACCCCGACCTCCTGTTTCGGCGGGCGTCCGCCTGCCGTCGTTTTCACCGTCACAGTAACGTCACCTCGCTGTCACAATTAGCCTTTAGTCTGTGCGCACTTTTCAAAGGCGCCCCATGGAACTGTTCCAACGGTGCCGCGTGTTCATAGACTGAGGTATGTAGTATGTCGTTATTGATGCGTTCACGCGACTGTGTATTTTTCAAAAAAAGCCGGTTGAGCAATGTCATTAAACATTCGGTAGTGGGTGTTGCGCTGGCTTCCGCAAACCTCATGGCGGTGGCTCAAGAGGAACCCCGGGCCATTGAAGAGTTTGTGGTAACGGGCAGCTACGCCAAAAGTCTGCAGAGTGCAGCGGAGCTAAAACGCTCTAACGTCGGTTTCTCGGACTCCATTCTGGCTACCGATATTGCGGACTTCCCGGAACAGAACCTGGCCGAGGCCCTGCAACGAATTCCCGGCGTCACGATTGAGCGCAACAAGGGCCTGGGCTCTCGCGTGAACGTGCGCAGCCTGCCCACCAACTTTACGCACGTGTCTATTAACGACCTGGCGACCGCCTCTGGCAGTGGTGGCCGCGATGTAGAGTTTGACATCTTTGCCTCCGAAATCATTCAAAGCGTGACCGTTCAGAAGTCCCCGACGGCGGCCGATGAAGAAGGTGGTATTGCGGGGTCTGTGGACATCCGCACGGCCCGTCCTTTTGATTACGATGAGCGTCAGATCGTTGTTTCAGCCGAGGGTGCCTACAACTCAATTTCGGAGGAGACTGATCCGAAATTCGCCTTTCTCGCCAGCGATACGTTTGGGGATTGGGGCGCATTGGTCTCTGTCGCCAGCAGCCAGCGAACCAACCGCACCGACTCCAACTCCGGCGTGGACTTCCGTCCGTTGTCCCGGTGGCTTGAAAAATCCGGCGATTCTCAATTTCAGTCTGACCAGGCGGCCGCTGTGCTGGAACGTGACACCGGTGTGGTCATTAACGACCGTACCGACAGTGATGAAACATCGCGCGTGGTGTTCATCAATAAGGTGGGTGACCGCGCTTACCTGAATGATCAGGACAAGCTTGGCGCGACAGCGTCGCTTCAGTATCAGCCGAGCAACAGTTTCAACCTCGTGTTCGATGCGATGGTGGGCCGTTACGACAGCGATGAAGACGAATACGATGCGGCTGCTTATTCAGCGTCCAGCATCAGCACCCTTGAAACGGTGCACGCCTATGACGACACGACACTGGCAGAGCACGGGCTGGTGGTGCTGACGGACGCCTCCTATGCCGATACTCAGCACGAATTGCTGAGCAAGGAAAACAACAGCCGTACCGACTATAGCCAATACAGTATGGCGATGGAGTGGGATGTTGGCGGCTGGCGAGTGGAAGGCCTGTTGGGGCTGTCCAGTGCCGAGAAGGAACTGGAAACCACTAACTTGAAACACACCGCTTACGCGCCTTCACGCACTCGATTCACGGCCACCGGTGGTGAAACCATACCGAGCGATAGTTCCGATACCATCGATATGTACAACTCACCGGAGTCGTACATTTTTGATTACTACGATGTCAGTAACGAAGTGATCAACGATGACAAGTACGCGGCACAGTTGGACTTCTCCTATCCGACTCAGTGGACCGGGTTTTCTGCTTTGTCGGAAATTCAGTTTGGCGTTCGTTACACCGACAAGTCCAAAGACCGCAACCGTGGTGAAACCCGTGTTGAAGGGCCGGAAGAGGGCGATTCCTCCTGGAGCCGTTCGCGCATTCTGACCGACAGTGAATTGCAGGTGGTCACTGACATGGTGCCGGGAGGTCGTTACTTGCCGGAAGACGACCGCAACATTTCCTGGGCGCAGGTGCCGAACAGCTACGCGCGCTCGGAATTCCGTTACCCGGGGTTTGCTGTGAACTTCGCCGAAAGCGAGTTCTATCAAGTGGATGAAGAAGTGCTCAGCCTGTATGCCATGGCCGACTTTGATTTCCATATCGGCCCGTGGCCAACCACCGCGAATGTGGGAGTGCGGTCGGTAGATACCGAAGTGCTGTCGTTTGGCTATCAGCAGGTTCAATCAGACGACGGCAGCCTGGGCTACACCGCAGAGCCGGTATCGAAAAAGGGCGATTACTCGGATGTGCTGCCCAGCCTGAACATGACCGTGGACCTGGCCGAAAACCTGATGCTCAGAGCGGCCGCTTCGCAAACGCTGATTCGTCCGGCACTGGGTGACATCGCCTACAAGCGCAGTGTCAGCCTGAGTGAATTCAAGTATTTTGATGGCAACCCCGATCTCGAACCGACGTATGCCGACCAGTGGGAGTTGGGTCTGGAGTGGTATCCGGTGAGCGGTGGTGTGCTGTCGGCCTCTTATTTCGAGAAGGAAATCGAAGGCGTTGTTCGCGAGGAACTGACGGGGCAGGCGCCGGATGTCATTAAGTACAATGCCGACGGCACCCTGGACGGCACCTACGATTTCGATATCTACCAGAAAGTGAACGCCGAAGGCTCTTACGATGTCTCCGGGGTGGAGTTGGTCGCGCAGTTTTCGCTGGGTATTCTGTCCGAAACGCTGGCGGATTTCGGTGTTAACTCCAACCTGACGTTGCTGGACAGTTCACTGACGGGGGCTTCTGACCTGGGTATTCCCACCGCGCCGGAAGGGCTTGCCGATAAGACTTACAACCTGACGTTCTACTACGACAACAGCACGGTTGATGCCCGTCTTTCCTACAACTATAAAGACGAATATGTTGAGTCAATCGGGTACAGCATGTATCCGGTGTACCGCGACGCTTACGGGCAGCTGGATTTCTCGGCCGGTTATCGCATTAACGACAACCTTAAGGTGACGCTGGATGCGATCAACGTTACGGACGAGGCGACCAAGGGTTATACGATGAACGAGGCGTTCCCCACGATGTACGAGTTTTCAGGGAGACGCATCAGTTTAGGTGTTCGAGCCAGCTTCTAGGTGTGACAAAGCGCCCTGCGGGGCGCTTTTTTATATCAGGGCTCTGTGTTGAGCGGGGCGTGATGGTATGGTGGGATGTTGTTACGACGATGGTGTGAGGTAAACGCGTTGATCCGGAATTTTCTAAATCAGGTGGTTGGTAAGTGTGGCTCGTTGATGCTTTTGGGGCTGCTGGGTGCTTGCACCGCTCCCCAGGAGACGGTGGATGAGTCCGAGCCAGTCGCCATCGCTTTTATGCCTGATATCCACTTCCACGATATCTACGGCGACTTCCAGGACGGCTCGTTTGCGGGGTTGCACAGCGAAAGCACGGGCCTCAATGCCACGATGCGAACCATGCAGGCGCAGCTGCACTCCACTCGACTGTTTAATGAAAATTACTTTGCGTTGCTGGCAGCGCTGGATGATGCCGCCCGGCGAGGTATCACGCTGGTCGCCCTCCCAGGCGATTTTAGTGATGATGGTCAACCCGTTCATATTCGCGGATTGGCGAAAATTTTCAAACACTATGAGCAGCGTTATGGCATGCGCTTCTTTGCCGCTCCCGGTAATCACGATCCGACGCGGCCATTTACCACCGCTGCGGGTAAAGCCGACTACCTCGGCGAGTCGGGTCGACCCCAGCGGCTTTTTAGCCGGGGCGCTCAGGAATGTGAGGGGTATGGCTCCGAATGGACCGTGCTTGAGGCCGGGTACGCGTTGCCGACGATTTGTACGGAAGAGGTGCGGGAACTGGGTTACCAGCCGATAATGACGGCGCTGTCCGCGTTTGGTTTTTCGCCCTCGGCAAACGATGTGTACTGGGAAACGCCATTTAGTGATTATGCCGGAGAACCCTACTCGCTGCGTGCGGCAAAACAGGCGGCGGCGTATTCACAGCGTCAGTACGAGATTTGTCGCGAGGGCAGTGGCGGAGAGTTCCGGCAGCCGGAGTTTACCGACTGTGCGGCTGTGCCCGATACCAGCTATCTGGTCGAGCCTGTGGAGGGGCTCTGGCTACTGGCCATTGATGCCAATGTCTACTTACCGAAAGGGCGTGACGGGGAAACCTTCGGTCCACTAAACGGTGAGCATTATCACGGCGCTGGTAATGCCGGATACAATAAAGTGCTTACCCATAAACGGCATCTCTTGGCATGGATTGAAGATGTGGTCCGCCGTGCGGAGCGTCAGGGCAAGCGATTGATCGCGTTCAGTCACTACCCCATGACCGAATTTTATGACGGTCAGTCTGACGATATGGCAACGTTCTTTGGTGCCGACAGTCACCAACTGGCCCGACGACCGAGCGCCAGTGTTGGCGAAGTGCTCGCGCAAACGGGATTGAAGATCCATGTGGGCGGACATATGCACATCAACGATACCGGTACTGTGCGCACGAAAGACGGTCACTTCCTGTTCAATATCCAGGCACCCTCTCTGGCGGCGTATATGCCGGGCTACAAGGTGCTTACCGTACAGGGTGAGCATCGCATTGATGTAGAAACCGTCACTCTGGATCAGGTCCCACGTTTTGACGAACTCTTTGAGCATTATGCGCAGGAGTATCGGTACTTGCAGAACGCCGCGCCCGAGAGCGCCTGGGATAAATCCATTCTGGATTCCGATTCCTATCGGGCGTTTACGGAATCTCACCTTCGGCAGCTGACTCAGAAACGTTTTCTGGCTGCGGATTGGCCGGAATCGTTGCGCGAGGTGCTGGCGTCGATTCGCGGACAGGATTGGCTGGTATTGTCGTTCCTGTCCGAAGAGGAGGGTGACGAGACGCCAGTGACTCTGGGTCAATGGCGTGAGCTGACGGACAGTGAAGCGTGGACGCAGGCCCAAGAACGAGCGGCGCTCTACACGGCCCAAAGAGGCATTTTATTTTCCGATTACGGACAGTGGAGCGGAATGGATCTGGCCGTGGATTTCTACCGTGTGCGGAATGCCGGGCATTTGGCGTTATCCGATATCGGGCCTAATCAGCTTTTCCAATATACGCTGCTGGAAGAGCGCTTGCGTGCGCTGTCGGTGCAGCTGGCTGAGAGTGATACCGACAGCGGCCGCATGATGCAGTCGCTTGTGGTGGAGCGTTTGTACCCGGTGTTACGTATTCTGTCCGGGCTGCGCTCGGGTGAGCCGGATGTGAACTTTACGTTGGACACCCATAACGGGGAGTTGATAGTGTCACCGGAGCATAAATAGCATCGTCATTAATAAAAAACTCACGGTACCGGCGGCACCGTGAGTTTTTTATTGCTGTGTCGAAACCTGTTTAGAACGACACGTTGACACTGACCCAGAAATTGCGGGCTTTGTCCTTGACGTTGTAGTCATCGGTGAATATCACTTCACTGACCGCGCCACGGCCCGTAGCGTATTCATAAACGCCGTTATTGTTCAAGTCGATGTATTCGGTCGTGTAAGAGGTGAAGTCTTCATCCAATAAGTTATTGATGCGACCGGTCACGCTGACGTTTTCCGTAATTTGATAGCGTGCCCCTAGATTAAGCACTTCGTAATTCTTGTAATACTGGGGCTTGTCCAGTGTGCTGTCCCAACCGCGGTAACGGTCCGAGCGCAATTCCGCCTGCAAAAACACGCTCAAGTCGCTGGTCGGGTCCCAGTTAAGAGTGGCATTTGCCATGTGCTCTGCCGTATATGTTAGTGGCTGGCCTTCCTGAGCCCCGCTTTTCTGCTCACTGTCTGTCCAGGTGTAGTTGGCATTCAGTGACCAGTTGGTGGAGAACTGGACCCGTCCGGCCACTTCTACACCCTGGATGTCCACCCGGTCAATATTGATTTTCTGGCTGTACGTTGTGTATCCCAGGTCATCATAGGCGCCGAGGTTCACGCAGGGACGTACTCCACCGGTGACTTCACAGCTATAGACCGTGTCTCCGCTGGCAATCTTGTCTTTGAATTCGGTGTTGAAGTAGGTGATGTTGAAGTTGTGTCCGCGTGCGCTCCAGTACAACGCCACTTCACTGTTGACGCTGGTCTCCGGCTCCAGCTCGGGGTTGCCCGCAAAAGGCGATGTACCCTGACCACCGAAACCGGTGATGCCATCATAGAGATCGGTCGTTTGCGGTGTCTTGTAGCCAGTGCTCACGCCACCCTTCACAGTCCATTGCTCGCTCAGGGTATAAACGCCGTACAGGCGCGGGGACACCTGGTTGCCGAAAGTATCGTGGTCATCGTATCGGACCCCGGCGGTCAAGGTGAACGGGTCCACTGGGGTCCAGTTGTCTTCTACAAACAGCGAATACATTTTTTGTTCCTGGATACCGTCGGTACGGTTATCCTCCATGCCGAATACACCATCCTCCAGTTCGCCGTCGATCACCTGACCACCGATCACCAGCAGGTGCTCCCCGGCAAAGTCCTTGACCGGGATATCCAGGCGGGCATCCAGCGTATATTGGCTGCTCTCCAGCGGGCGCTTGGGACGGGGCAGGAACGTCGCCTCCGCCAGCTCTTGGCGCTCCTCTTCATCCAGCCCCGCATAGTCGCCGGTGCCATCGTACATTTCCTGCAGCCGTTGCCGTTCGCTGACGGTCAGTGGCAGTGTGCGGCCGTCGTTGCTGGTGTCTACATAAGCCAATGAGACAAAGCTGTCGGCAAAGCCCCACTCGCCCTCGTGGCTCAGTGACCACCAGTCACGGTTAAACTCCTGGTCGGCGGCATAGCCGGCGCGGGGCATGACTTGCCCGGTGTCTCCATCGGCTTGCCAGATGGAGTCGATATTATCCTTGGTGCCGAGCGGGTAGGTAATCTCGTCACTGTTGATATCGTAGGACGGTGTGTTGTCATACTCCTGGTTGGAGGAGTCGTAGTCGAAACGGATAGTGTGTTTCTGGCTGGGGGTATACACCAGTGACAGCCCGTACTGCTGGTTGGTGTTGTCCACCGTCTTGCCGCCACCGCCAAAGCCGAGCGAGCGGTAGTGCACATCGCCATTGGGGTCTACAGCGGGTTCGAACTCTGGAGAGGAGGCCAGCTGTTCATACACACTACCGCGCAGGGCCAGATTCAATGTGTTGGGAATCAGTGGTCCCATCACGGAGAAGTCCGTCGTAATGTCATCACCGAACTGGTCATCCCCTTGCAGGCTGCGCCCGAAGCTGATGGAACCCATCCACCGGTCAGTGGTTTTCTTGGTGATGACATTGATCACACCGCCCAGAGCGTCGGCACCGTACAGGGTGGATGCCGGCCCGCGAATAACCTCGATACGTTCAATGGCATCCAGTGGTGGCATATGGCCAAACGCATTGCCACCGAAATTGTTCGGGTAGATATCACCGTGGTTGTTCTGCCGACGTCCATCGATCAACAGCAGCGTGTATTCCCCCGTGAGCCCGCGCATGCTGATGCTGCCCTGGCCGCTTTTGTCCCGGGTAGTGCCGATATCAATGCCTTCCTGGTACTTCACCGCATCCAGAAGAGAAGTGAAGGGGCGGGTGCGAATTTCGGTATCGGTAATCACCGAAATACTGGCTGGAGCGGAGGTAATTTTCTGCTCAAAGCCGGTTGCCGTGACCACGATGGTTTCCATTTCGGAAGGATCTGCCTGCCCGGCAGACTGTGCCAGAGTTGCCTGGCTGGCCGCTGTGGCGAGCCCCAGCGCCACTAGAGAAGCGGGAAGTGTGCATTTCATCGGTACTGTCTCCTGATTGTTGTAAGTCCGTAGGCAAAAGCTTAAGGAGACCGCATTCTACACACTAAAATGAGAATTTAGAAGCATTTGATAATTGTTTTCATTTGAGAGCTTAAAATGGCTGCCTTGGGGTTGTGAGGGGTGTTGAGGGCGTCTTGATTTCTCTGTTGAGATTAAAAATCCATATAAAACAATGGGTTGAAAGAATTTTGGGTGAGATGTGGGTAGAATTATTCGAATAGCTCGATGCCTTCCGGTAACCAAGAACAGCCCTTGTGGAGTGCACCTGATAAGGGCTTTATGGCATAAATACGGATGTCGTCATGTCCCTCGTCGATGACTTCCCGCAAGTCATCCATCAGTGCCTCTACCGACTGCCTGGTGCCTTGCAGGTAATAAACGGAAAACTGGATAAACAGAGCATGTTTTATAACCCGCCTGTGCACTCTCCCCAGCCTTCTGGGGTTAGCAATATCGTAGCAGACGAGGTAGTGAGCCATGTTAAACCAGCGACTCCAGAATGTTGGTCAGTTGAACAAGCATTCGCCGTATGGAAAACTCAAGTGACCTTGCTTGCTGCTGATAAAATTCCATCATGCTCTGTGCGGATACCCTGAGCTTTCTTTTCTGTTGTAGACGTCCGGCTAGAGCGTGTAGCAGCCAAAGGTCGCAAATGGGCTTGATATCCGCTAAGAGCTTCTGGCGACCTCGTTGCTGGGAAAAGCCAAACTCATCAATAGTGTGCTCGAGGTGAAAACATAACAGCCCGTTCAGCCACTCTAACGCATCTTTTAATCTTTCCCTTCCAAGCTGTTGGCGGCAATAACCGCGAAGTGTTTCTTCTAACAGTTTTTTCCGTGACGGGCAGTTTCCAGCATTGACTCCTAACTGAGACATGACATACAGCCGCTGGTTTAGTGCCCATTCATCGTATAGTTGACTCATTTGAGGATCAAACTCCACATGCTCAAACCAGTGATCCATCAGACTGGGTGCCCCTGAAGCCGGATGCAGTCGACACCGCAGTCGACCATTAAAGTGGAAGAACGCCACGGGCACTTGTTGTTCGGCACAGAATAGCAGGGCATCCATGCCTTTGCCCGGTGTGCCGAGTATGTGGATGCGGAGCAGTCGGCGTAAAGGGAACAGAACGGGGCTGTGCCTTTGCATGATTACTTTAAGGGCCGGGCCGTCCATTGCTATGAGACACAACTTTCGGCTGTCGATAACCAACGAGGTCAATGCAACATCGTTCATGTTATAGCTCCGGGTACGCGCTCAGTTACTGATAACTGAAGGGTGTCGTTCTGAAGCCGGGTTAACCAATGGCGTGCCGTGCGGCGGAGCATCTTCCTCCACAGGCGAGCCTGGTATTCATAGTTTTGGTAATACTCCTTACGCCCCGCTTTGCCCAGAATACAAGGCTTGTCCGGGGCTGATGAAAGAGAGAAGTGGTCCAGGCGTAAAGTCTCCCTGGCAAACAAGCGCCATATCCAGTACTCGATGATTGGCCGATACATTTCCAGTAAATCGCAGGCTAACGACTCACGGCCAAAACTGGGCAGATGATACACTCCCAATTGTGGGTCAAAACCAATGGATACAAGCACGCGAATGGCTTCGGCATGCATCAATGTATAGGTGAGTGACAGTATCACATTTACCGGGTCTCGCGGTGGCCGACGGTTGCGTCCAGTGAACTCCAGGCGTGGTGCAAAAAGGCACTGGAAGGCTTCAAAATACATTGCGGCACCAGCCCCTTCGATACCTCGCAGCGAGCTTGTGTTAGCCACGTTCCCCAGCCGAGGCTCCAGGCTGGCCAGACGTTCAATACCCTTGGACAAAGTGCGGCGCTGATCCGGGCGACGCCGCAGTGCACGTTGCAGCATGGCTCGCTGGCCACGCAACTTCTGTTTCACCAGCGCAATGGAATAGCACAACGAGAGAGAGTCACTGCTAATAGCACGATACTGCATCAGCCGTCGTTCGGCGGCGTTGTGCAGTAAGCCGTAGGCAATGCTGGTGGCTTCCTCTTTACGCGGGTTCAGGAATACCGCGGTGATCCCCTCCTGGGTCAGTCGGGAAAGCAGGGTGGAAGAAAACTGCACTGAAGCACTGATAACCAGAAATTCCAGCAGGTTCAATGGTGTAGAAAAAGGCCTTTGGGGGCCGGGCACTCGTACCTGTAACCGGCTCCCTTGAATCTCCAGCTCGGAACCTTTGCGATCTATATACAGCGTTTCCATTGAAAACCTCCCATGCATTGCCTTAACTGTATTACCCTAGGTAGGTATAGAGTTCGTCAGCGGGTTTTACCGCAATACCCATTGTGGATACGCTGTCCCGGTCGGTCAGGCGAATCACCAATAGGGCGTCCTCGTCGGTATCCATGCACTCCTCTACTCGCGTTGTCAACTCATCATGTTCAGCCTGTGTCAGGTAACACTCAAACGCAGACTTCTGGCCTCCGCAGGCGAAGTCTTTAAGTACGCGGTGGACCAGGCGCAAACGTTTCGGATTACGGACATCATAGGCGACAAGATAAAGTAGCCGTGTCATCACTTTTACTCCAGCTCACAGGCGCGTTCTAAAATCCATTCGTCCGGGCATGGTGCATACGCAAAATACTCCACCAATACTGTATCCAACTCGGACAGCTGTTTGGCCGATAACTCCTGGCCACGAAGGTGTGGTGGAGGACTTACTTCCAGATGTAGATAGCGGACGCCACGCTTGCATAGGGTGGCCACCAGGTTCACCGGTAAAGTGCCAATTACGGTATCTCCATGTGAAATAGAGCTAATGTCTGACAAATGTGAAATATGCACTGCTGGTTCTGCAACCTGCTGCTGCAACCACTCCAGTGCACCTGAGTGGCGAGTAATGAAGTAAATCATTTTACCTCCTGGGTGCGCTGAGCCATTTCTTCTGCCATAGTCCACCCAGCGGCTTCTACCAGCCCAATACTCACGGCCGGAGAAACCAGCTGTCCAAGCCACGGAATTATTTTGGATAATTCCTTGCTGATCACTTTGACCGGCTGCTTAAGTGTGGTGTTTTTGATAGCAGAAAACGCCAGGGCTCGAGCAGCTTCCTTAGAGAGATCGGCACCAAACACCGTGGCCAACCCAACCGCCATACTGGTGAGTGCTAAAGTGTCTGCCGCTAATCCCGTGCCTGGTACTGGAGAGATATTACCTGCTCCAGCAGCCAGTGCAGAGGAGTGGATGATGGTGTGACACTTCTGTTTCTGGGTGGAGGTCATATTCATAACGATTTCGGTGCTTTCTGATAACGATGAGAGAATTCTAGCTTCGTATTGACGCATATGAGTATTTGGCAAGCTTGCGAAAATCGCAGATAACAGATTGATCCCCTTTAGGCGGGGCAATGATTCAGCCCTCTACGAATACACGCAGGAAGAGATTCTGAAAGGTCTTAATCCCCTTTAGGCGGGGCAATGATTCAGCCGCGGGACGCGGTAGAGGAACTGGGTAAAGCGGTCTTAATCCCCTTTAGGCGGGGCAATGATTCAGCCCTACGCTGAAGATGAAGACGGTGAACGCTACAAGGTCTTAATCCCCTTTAGACGGGGCAATGATTCAGCCGAGTTTTGGGAGGGAAAGGACGTAGATATTGAGTCTTAATCCCCTTTAGACGGGGCAATGATTCAGCCGCCACCCACAGCTGGGAAAGCCTGGCGGCCCTACAGTCTTAATCCCCTTTAGACGGGGCAATGATTCAGCCCTGACGAGATCGTCAAGGGGGTGTGACGTGTCCGTCTTAATCCCCTTTAGACGGGGCAATGATTCAGCCACGGAAAAGGCAACGCCATGTCCAGATACTCCAAGTCTTAATCCCCTTTAGACGGGGCAATGATTCAGCCCTAGTCCGAACTGTAAAGTAATGGCAGTCCGTTGTCTTAATCCCCTTTAGACGGGGCAATGATTCAGCCTATCGACTGGCGGCGGCTAGACGCGCAATCGGGGTCTTAATCCCCTTTAGACGGGGCAATGATTCAGCCCGCTCGGCGGATTGATGAAAAAAACATGGTTGGGGTGTCTTAATCCCCTTTAGACGGGGCAATGATTCAGCCTCATGATAGACACACAATGTACGAAAATCAGAGTCTTAATCCCCTTTAGACGGGGCAATGATTCAGCCGGCTGAAGCTGGACATTATGGGTTTTACACGGATGTCTTAATCCCCTTTAGACGGGGCAATGATTCAGCCCACTTTGGAACTGGCGGCCAACGCTTTTGGCAAAGTCTTAATCCCCTTTAGACGGGGCAATGATTCAGCCCACGGTTACCGCTGCTTTGGTTCTCCCTTCCTGTCTTAATCCCCTTTAGACGGGGCAATGATTCAGCCCCCTGTAGAAGAAGCCAAACCCTTTGACGTGGGGTCTTAATCCCCTTTAGACGGGGCAATGATTCAGCCTTATACATACAGGATAAGGCAACCTACCCAAGTCTTAATCCCCTTTAGACGGGGCAATGATTCAGCCGGCCGGGTGTCGCGGGATGCGATTATAAGTAATCGTCTTAATCCCCTTTAGACGGGGCAATGATTCAGCCGCATAATTGCGTGACATAAAAGCTTGATATTGTGGTCTTAATCCCCTTTAGACGGGGCAATGATTCAGCCCTGATTCCCGCGCCTACTGGACTAAACGTACAATGTCTTAATCCCCTTTAGACGGGGCAATGATTCAGCCCCGTGAGCTGTACTGTAATTGCGTCGATGAGGGGTCTTAATCCCCTTTAGACGGGGCAATGATTCAGCCAATCGAACGCCTCCGCATGAAGCGCGCAGACGAGTCTTAATCCCCTTTAGACGGGGCAATGATTCAGCCTAAGTGTGGATGGGCATTGCCGGGAGTACAAGGCGTCTTAATCCCCTTTAGACGGGGCAATGATTCAGCCATTGATAGGCTTCGAGAAGAGCGCGACGAGCTGTCTTAATCCCCTTTAGACGGGGCAATGATTCAGCCCGCTATATCGGAGTCCATGTCTCAGATTCGATCGTCTTAATCCCCTTTAGACGGGGCAATGATTCAGCCCTCCGGGTCAGCAGCAAGTCCTCGAAGCGATTGGTCTTAATCCCCTTTAGACGGGGCAATGATTCAGCCATATGGAAATCGATGGTTTTTCCGATCAGTTTATTGGTCTTAATCCCCTTTAGACGGGGCAATGATTCAGCCCTTTCAATGAAGAGAAGGGCGTATTTTCCAAAATGTCTTAATCCCCTTTAGACGGGGCAATGATTCAGCCCACAAAGATGGCGATAAACACAATAACGACCGTCTTAATCCCCTTTAGACGGGGCAATGATTCAGCCTGCTCTCAGAAATACTTCCTTTATAATCAATAGGTTGACCAGTGGGTTCAAGAAAAAAATCATTGTCAGAAAGTTGCTTTTATTCAAACGGGCGCGACTCTCCATTTTAGGCCTGCCGCTTATCAAAGTATTCAAGCTCGCTTGAAGGTATCATAACGTAGTGCCCCAACCCAAAAGTGGCTTCTTTGCCGATATGCAGCCACTGACCCAGGTAGATCAGGTGCAACAATGCGGGTGGCACATGGAGTAATTGCCAGTGACCGATTAGCCCACCTAACGTCATTTTCTGTTTTTGCCTGGAGGAATAGCGTTGCCAGTCGCTCCAGGTCAGTTCGCGTTCGCCTTCTTGCACCTGATCGGCCAATGTATTGAGCTGGTGGATGTCGGCCAGGGTGTAGGCATCCGGTTGTTGGGTGCAAACATGAAAGCTGACTCGTCGAATCAGGTTTCGCAGGAATAAACCGGGGGTGAGGTCTTTGGCGCTAACAAGCCTTCCTTTCTGTTGAAGGCGTAAAGGAGTTTTCAGGTGCAACTGTATGTCCATTGGTAATGTAAGCCGCGGTACAGACAACTCGGTATTGTGGCGTTGCAGTTGTGGCTTCTCGGTGCTGTAAAGTATGTCTGCCGATCCGTTTGCCTGACACTGTTCAACTCTTGTCAGTTTGGCTGTACCACTCAAAGGGCCGACCCCATAAGAAAAAGCTCTTTCCCAGGAAGCAATAATCAATGGTAACTGTTGAATAGCAATGGGCGTCATTAGTACCATGTCGAAGCGATAATGTTCGCCGGGCTGATAACAGCGGCTTTGAGGGGAGGGCCGGGCGGCGTCATCAAAAGGAGTTTCAATGGAATAAGGGGCCAATGCCGGTGGCTGTCCAGAAGCACGGGGTGTGACTTGAGGTTCAAAGATTGCCGGATAGGGGCAGGTGTCTATCATGGCACACCCCCGGCAGTCGTTAGCGCGGGTAAGACAAGCCTGCTGTTTGAGTGCGCGCCCGAAAACACCGCGTAAGGTGGAGCTGGCGTAAGGAGGCAGGCGTAACGGTGTTGTGACCTGCCAGTGAAATCGGTAGCGGGCCAGATGCAAACTCTTCATCCTTTTGCGCTCCATTGTCCGTTTTCTTTCCACTCACGTATCGCGGCACCTAGCCCTTTTAACTCTTGGCCCTCAACCGTATGAATATCTGTGGCGGATGCCCTGGCCTTGGTATTCACTTTACGACCTTCTTTGGTTTCATGCTCCAAGGGTTGAGCCGATACCAGCACACGGGTGGCCTGGCTGCCACCGGCATGCTGACCAATACTGTCAAGCTGGTAAATGATACTGCTGTCCTTGCGAGCATCTTTACCCATCCACCCTGACTTGCATTCGATCAACAGCAGACGGTTGCAATGCACGATAAAGGCATCGACCTCGTTGTCCTGGCCCTGCTTGCGATGTGCCAGGTCACCAAACTTAAGTCCAGCTTGCACATGGTCAACCTGCTGATCCTTGGCGGCATGCCAGACGTATTCCTCCAACCAACCGCCAGTCAGATAACGTGCAGCATCGGCATTCACCAGGTTATAACGTCCGTCGCCCTGACCACTGAGTACACCGTGTTCTTCAAGACGCTGCAATGCCTGACGCCATTGGGAGCCAATATTGTTCAGGGCCAGAGACTGCCTTTCGCCGCCGTCGCTGTCCAACTTGCGATTGAACTGTTGCACAAGACCAGCCAGCGCTTCGGCATGATTCCCGAGGTGACGGGTTGCCTCTTTGCGTGACTGGGCACGCTCGCACCATGCGTCCTGGTCGGATTCAGCACGGCGCTTGATCTTTCCCAGCGCGTGCAGGTACAGCTCGGGAGTGAGCTGTGACTCCAGTGCAATGCTGCCCACCTCTGGCGTTAATTCCTCCATATATCCCACGCGCGTGTCACTGTAGATCACTCGATCTTTTTTACTGTCCAGCACATCCCAGATGGCCAGTGCCATCTGCTTGGTGCCACCGGTGGCATTCCAGGTCAGGCGGCTATCGGGGAACTGGTTTTGCAGTTCCTCCAGTCGCTCCAAGACATACATTCTGATGTCATCGAACGGATGGGCGGGCAGGCCGGGCCTGATGTGGATATGGGCCTGGCTAAAGCCCGCTTTCTCCAATGTGCGGGCAAAGGCACTGGCATCTTCCTTTTTATCGTCGGTATGCATCAGCACCATCTCATCGGGCCGCTCTTGCAGCAGCGGGATGAGGTTGGCCAGCGGCTGGCCGGTGATAATGCACAGGTGCAGGTTTGTCATACTGTATCCTCAGTCAGAATGCTTACTATTACGCTTATTCAGCGTCGTTGATTGAAGTGATGACAAATTGATTTCCCTGCACTTCTACCTCTACACTCACCAACACCTTTTTGCGTTTCTTTAATCGTTTTTTTGCCGCATCGGACAGTGCTGCGTAATAGTTCCCCCGAGCAATCCGGCCATCACCATCAACCACTCTAACCTCACCGGAACCTGGATTGACATCACGCACTTCGGCAGCCTTCCAAAGTTCACTACCCATGGCAATCCCAGCCTCTTTCAGGCTTTCTTTCCGAGCATCTTCTTGCTTCTGGCGCAATATTTTCTGATTCACCATCGCGCCATAACCCACGGCCGTTTTGGCACCAAAACCGAGCCAGTTGAAGGCGTGTTCAAAGGCGGCATGCAGCAACGTTTGCCACTGGTTGTTGTTCAGTAAATCCGGGGCACTATTCTTCAGCAGAGTCAAGTTGCACTGTAAATAAAAGGTAAAACCGGAGCCGGGCGGTACAGTAAGGAAGCTGATGGGGATGGGCTGGCCGGAGTCGTGCGGGGTTTTGCCATCTTGGTAATAGTGCTTTTGGTGCGGTGTCGTGATTTCCACAGTGAGGCTGTTGTCGCCCTTTATCTGTGGGATCACATCCCAGAAGGTGAGTGCACCGCGCAGGTGATCGCTGTCTCCGTCCTTACTTTCCAGCCCGAACAGGGCGGTGATAGTGGCGTCATTCCAACCGTGGTTCTCGCCCCATTCACCGGATGCCAGCTCTCGCGCCGCCTGACGCAATACACCTTTTACGCCGCTGCCAGGCAAATAAGGCAGGCCGTAGGGGTTGAGAAAGGCAAAGCCGTTTTCGGTGGGGTGTTCGTTGCCGAGGCCGGTGGTGAAGGGAGCGGTGGCCAGGGCGTCCAGCTGTAAGCCACGGGTGGTATCTGCAACGACGTTGAAAGTGGCCTGTTGGCGCTCTGCCAATGCAGACATCGTTTTCTTGTCGTTATCGTTCAGTTTGCCTGCCCGTTTCAACGATTCGACGCTGCTTGTCTCCTTGCCAAAACGGTTATTCCACACTTGCAGGTACATACCAAAACGTAAGCCCGGCGAGGCGGTATTGAAGTCAGTTCCAAGATAGTCAGGTACGGCAGCAATAGTCACCATCACTCACCTCCTTTTTCAGGTTTGCGGGCGGCAGCCATCTGACGCAGCCATTTCAGCCAGGCCAGGGCTTCGGCGTTGATAAACTGGTAATCTTGAGGCTTGGCGCTCATCAGCACATTCATAAACTGCGCAAAGCCGGGATCGTCAGTTATCTTGTTATTGCTGATGCGTTTTACCAGCCAGGCCCGCAAATCAGTGGCCACCACTTCATGCTTTTTACCTTTCTCATGGGCAAAGGCCAGTACCTGCATCAGGCCGCTGTTCATAATCAGCGCGGGCAAGCCCTTGGCGATATTGACGTGTTCCCTGTCGTACTTTTCGCTCACCTGCCAGGCGTTTTCGGCACGCTGCTGTTCGAGTGTCTGAGTCATGATCAACCCTCCACCACGTTGGCCACCACCAGCCCGCGCCCGGTGGTGGCGTCGCCGCCGATTTGCAGCAGTCGGCTGTTGATCAGGGTTTTGATTTGCGACAGCACGGCTTCGGCTTCCAGATGGTTGTCCGGCTTGCCGGTGCGCGTCTGGCTGGCCATCAGCGGGGCGACGAGGATGGATTCCGGCGGCAGGTTTTCGGTGTAGAACAGCCCGCCGCTATCAGCAGTACCGGTTTCAGGATTGATGCGCACATGAGGCTCTACCAGCATGGCGTTTTTGGCGAAGTAGGCGAAATCCGTGTCGTGTAATACAACGAGGTCGGTTTTCAGCTTTTCGCGGAAGAAGGCGTATTCGTCGCTGCCGGGCAGAGCTTTGCTGGCCAAATCTTGTGCAATTCCCTCCAGTTCGCCAGCACTGCTTTTTGAATACTCGAAGGCTTCCAAATGCAGCTTGTCACCAGACAGTAATTTGTCATTGATAACCAGCGCCTGGTTTTCTTCCACAGCGGGTACTGTCCACTGCACTTTTGCACCCGTCAGGTTCAGCAGCCGCTGCGCCCGCGCCAGCGCTTGGGGGCAAGTGGCATACACATAACCCCCTTTCAGGCTACGAACCGGCAGCGCCACCAGCTGGGCATCACCAAAGCTGACCGCCCCGGCGTGCAGGTTGTCGCCGCTGTTGGAATCCGGGCCGAGCAGGCGGTCAATATCCGCTGGCTGCCCGCCCAGTGCCTCAAAGTTGTGCCGCACCGCGCCCTTGATGCCGGAACCGGCAAAGCTGGGGTGGCCGGTGTGTTTTTCCCGCTGAATGGGGTTGTCGATCACGTCGATGGCTTGGCCTGCGCCCATATGCACGGGGCTGATGGCATACAGGAATACGGTGGCTTGTTTCTGGAACATGATGCTTTCTCCTTATTGATGCGTATCGCTGGTTGCCAGCAGATTCAAGGCTTGCTCGGCTTTGGTGATATCGCGCTCGGCCAGGCGAGTCTGGTTGTCGGTACTGTAGATCAGCAGTTCACTCACGGTTGTCTTCTTTACTTCCATATTGCCAGTGCGATGCGGTTAAAGCCTTCGGATCGACGGCCTGCATCTTCGCACAGGTCCCCCCACAAACCCGTTTCCACAAGCTTGCGAAGTTGTTCCGGTGTGGCTTGCAGTTCATCCATCCAGTAAACACTGCCAGTGGGTGCAATGCGTTGGGCGGGTTTGGGTTTCTTGTTGGCTAAATCCCAGCCGGATAGCACCTCGGCGCGGGACACGGCGGCGCAGGCCAGCCTGCCGCTGATGCCGCCGGGCAAGGTGACACGGTTGTCGTTATTGCTGTGGCCATGGCTGCCGGGCAGTTGCCAGCCATCGGGGAACAGTCCGGGGCTGGTGAGCACGATGCGGCAGCGGCCCGCCTTGCTGATCGCCTGATAATCCGGCTCAGGAAGCTGAATATTGACCTTCTCAATACTGGCCGCACGACCATCGCCACCGAAGCGCAGCAGGCCGCTTTCCGATGGTGCAGCACCAGTGACGGCAGCAAGGAAACCAACACCTTCAGCCAGCGCCACCGCCTGAGCGGAAAACAGCTTGCCCTCTTCCACGCTGCGGGTGGCGGTGCTCATGCCAATGCCGACGCGGGCATCCAGTTTCCACAGCTCGCTGGAGGACACCAGATGCGTGGCATCGGGTGTCTTGCCCTGCAAATAGGCTTGCCAACCGGCCTGGGTCAGCCAGTGGCCGGATACCTGTTTGCTGCGGGTAGCGCCCTGGGCCAGCACCGGCAACAGGGGCAAGCTGAAAGACGATGGCAGATCAACCTGGGTGGGTTGCAAGCGGTTCACTTGCACATTGCCATCATCGTTCTTGCTGATCACCAGGTCGGTGGGCGGGGGCAGCAGGATTTCGGCTATGCCGTTTTGCCTGCGGGCGAGATAAAAGCCTGCCAGGGTGAAGCTGCCGGGTTTGTCTGGCGTGCCCAGCGTGGGATGAGGTTTTTCATTTCTGGAAAACGCGGCCAGATCGACACCATCGTCCACCAGCATCCGTGAGCGAATGGCACCCGCCGCTACCGACGGCCAGGGTGGGATCAGGCTTTCACCGAAACTGCCGGGGTCGCCAAACAGTTTGTTGCCTCGCAGGAACAGCACATCCAGCGGTTCGATAAAACGGTAATTCACGGTGCTCATGCGTCACCCTCCTGAGTGCTGTCGGTGCGGGTTTCACGGGCGAGAAATTCGGCCACGCAGAGGAAGTTGCGCAGTTTTTCGATGCGTTTTTCCGCAGGCCAGCTCTGCGCGAGGGTAATCAACCGTTCGGCTAATTCCGGCGTTTGCTGTTTGGCCTCGCCCTGTGCCTGCCGGTCGAGCTGATAGGCTAGCAGGCTGTGGGCCATACCCTTTTCGTTTGCTGAAGCGTCGAACGCATTGTCAGGAAGCTCACTTTCATTGAGCCATTGCAGGGTGTGATATACGGCACGGCGCGATACGCCATCCTGTGTCAGGAAATCCCGCAGCTTGTTGAGCAAGGCCACCGGCTCGCCCCATTTTTCGGTGAGATAAAGCGCGCCACCCGAGCGCTTGACGATGGTGATGGAAAAAGCATCGCGGCCCCCTTCATTTTTGGCCCGCTGCTCGGCAGCGCGCAGTTCGCGCATCACGGCGGAGAGTGGGGCTTGATGGTGAGCGATGATGGCACCGCAGGAGGCGGTGGCGTTCTGCCCCATCATGCGCATCAAACGGCCCTTGAGCCAGGCAAAGCCGCCCTTGCACACCAGAGTATTGCGCTTGCGCAGCTCACCCCAATCCACCGGCTCGTCCTCCGGCACGGTGCCGCTGTAGGCGTGGCGCAGGCGCTGCATGGCGGGCAGTAAGTCCACCACCGGCAGCATGGCCTGCACATCGTCGCCCCCGGCGTAGATCAGCCGCCCCAGGTGTTCTTCTTCCACCACATGACGCACCACGGTTTGCGAAAAATCATTCAGCGCCCCGGAAATCGCCAGGTGGCGGTTGGGGCTGATGGCGCGTTTCTGCCCGCCGTAGGCTTTAAGGTCAGCCTGTTTTTCCGCCCGCTGGGCAAAGCCCTTTTGTACCTCGGGGTGAAAGCTTTGCTGGTAGGAAATCACCGTTTGGGTGTTTTCGTCACCGGACAGAATCGCCCCCATTTTGTCGCCATCCATCATCAGCAGGCTGTAGTAGGTTTCGGCTTTTTGTCCCAGTATATCCCTGATGCCGCGTTGAGCCTGCTCCAGTGCCTTACCGTCATCGTCTTCATCCCGTGCCGACTCCAGCCAGCCGGGGATACGGGCGATCAGCGCCGCTTGTTCCGATGAATGGATCTTCTTTGCCAATTTACGTGGCAGAGCGACACGGGGCTGGTTTTGCAGGGTGTCTTTCAGTTCGTCACTGAGGCTGATGTCCAGCTTGTTTGCCAACTGGTGGGCCAGCGCCATGGTGTGGGTGGAGACCACAAAGCGGTCGATTTGCGCTAAGGAGCCATCATCCTTTGCGGCCAACGCTTTACCCACCTCTTCCTTAAATAGCGTTGGCCACAGGCGTTTAATGGCAGGCAAGGCACTCAGGTGTTCGTCCTTTTTAGCCCACGAGAGTTTCTTGTCGGCAATGGCTGTCCACAGGGTGCCCTGTTTTTGCCGATAATGCTGGTTCCAGTGAAGTTGTTCGCGGTCAGTGGTCAGCCATTCTGCTTCACCAGTCAGCGAGCAGCGCCAGCCTTTCTGTTGCATTTGCGCAAAGGTGCGCGACGCCTTGGCGGCGGCCAGTACCCGTTCGGCCAGATCGAACACGGCTGGGTACAGTACGCCGGGGTTGGGAGCGAAGAAGACTTTTTTCCTGCCGTCGTCATCCAGCAGCTCCCGCTTTTTTTGCAGCACTTTCCAGGCGGGGGTATTCAGAAAACCGGGTTCGCCTTCACCCTCAAAAAATGGCTTCATGGATTCAGATAGTTGCGTTATATCCAGATCACATTGCTTTTTCTTATCGCGGCAGTGAATCACTGAGAAAGGCACGGCGGCCCAGTGGACTTCCGGGAAGCCAGCAAGCTGTTCTTTCATCTGCGCAAAGGGGGTGGTGATATTTTCCTGCTCGCCACTGTAACCTGCTTCGCTCAGCAACCGGATGACCACCTCTTCACCTTTTCCTTGCAGCCACTTGCGTACATTCTTTTCCGCTGTTTCAGCAATGGCTTTGGCCTGGCTAGCGGGTACCACCGCAACAAAGCGGTTGGGAAAGGCGGCGGAGAACAACGGGTTGCTGTCGGTGCCGCCCTTCATCCAGTCACAATCCTTGAACAGTTCGTCCGGCAGTTGCATCTGGTCACGCAGCCACAAATCCACCTGTGGAATACCCCGCAGGCGCGGGAATAGAATGGCATCCGGCCCCAGTCGCTCGCACACCGGGCGCATGGCCTCCCAGCTCAAACGCGACAGCAAGTGCGAACCGGCCCACAGGTCATCGGTTTTACGCGCAGCGGCAATAAAGGGCTGCACAGGGCCGATGGCAAGGCTGAGCAGCGCCACCTCGCCATCTGGGTCGGCGGCGAAGGCACCGGCAAAGGCGGAGGTGAGGTCCAGGTGATCCCAGATGCTGTGGTCGGGAATGCGGGTATCCGATGGTAATACTTCCCACAGCTTACCGAGCTTGTCATTGTCTTCAGTATCCGCATCGGTCACACCCAGTTCCGGACCAAAGCGCCAAAAAGTGAGTAGCAGTTTGCGCCAGTCCTGTTGATCGTCCTTGCCGACCCCGAGCTTCAGCATCAGCTCGGAAAAATGATCGAAGCTGCGAGTTTTTACCGCCTCAATGGCGGTTGCGCTCAAGCCGCCGGATTTTCCCAGATCGAACTGCTCGCCGGTAAGTGGGTGAATCAGCACAGGCTCCTTGGCCCAGTGTGCCTGTGCCCAGTTGACAATTCGCATCACGCCTTGCTTATCAGGCCACTCCTCCACGGGCCATTGCGGACGATCCGCCGCTGCCGCCCACCAGTCGGCGCGTTGTACATGCCGATACATGTCTGCCGGAATGCCTTTCTTGAATAGGGTATGGGTCAGCGCTTCGTCGTTGTCGCTATCTACACTGTCAGCGTTGATTTCATGGAAACCCAACAGGCGCGTCAGGGCACGACTGGTGCCGCCTTCATGTCCTGCCGGGTCGCGCAGCAGTACCAGCGCTTTTTCTGCTGGGTCGTGGATGCGAGCGGCGAGTTTGGTTTGCCAGAGATTATTGCTCTTTTCGTTCGGGTTGCTCATCTTTGGCTCCTTAGTTCAGACGCTGCAAGCTGGAGTTATCCAATGTGCTGGAGACAGTGCGCCAGGCTGATTGCAGATCCTGCAGTGACAGCCTCTTGCCGCCTTCATCCGGGATGCAGTGTGGCAAAGCAAAGACACGCACGGTCAGTTTGCCTGGTTGTGAGGCTATGGCTTTCCAGCGCAGCGGGCTGGGCATTCTTCCAGGTGAGGCAAACCCCAGTGCCGGGCGTAAATCCTTGCCATTTTTCAGGGCGGTTCGCACGGCTTTTCGCTCACCTGCAATGAACGTCATCGCTTTGTCCCAGCTATCGAATGTGTTTTTACTTTCCCACACGCAAAGCCCTTTTTTATCGCTTGCCAGGGACATGGCCCAATCGTCTTGCAGGCAAGCGTCAATATCTCGCGCATAACGCTGCATATCATTGGTTTGCAAAGCCTTCGCACCTTCGACATTCAGGGCACCCCAGCCACCCCGGCTGCGGCTGCCCAACAGACCGAAGGCGTGAATCAGTGCGATGGTCTCTTCCATGCGCGGCTGAAGCTCATCGGGGAACGCCAGAACCAACTGGCGCACGGCTTCGGCTACAACTTCGGATTTGATGCCAGTGCGGTTTGGCAGTCCGTTGCCTCGCTGGATCAGCCCGAACCAGGCATAGCTGGTACTCAGGCCGTCACTAAGCGGTGCTATCCCCTGCTGGCTGCCAGTGGTCCAGGCGGTTTGCTGCTCCAGTGCATTCAACCGCAGTCGAATCGCACTCTTCCGCGCCGCCACCTTCTGCCCTTGCTTATCCTTGTCATCTTCCAGCCAGGCATGGCCAAACAACAAACCTTCTTCCCGGCGCATGGCGGTGATATCCACCTTGAATTGCTTTTCAGCGGCATAGGCCACCCGCCACCACTGCCGCAGCAGTGCCTTGAACGGCGGGGTACGCCACTGGCCGTTCTGCTCGGCATTGCCAAGAAAGGCAGGGGTGAGGAATCTCACTGTGTAGCTCAACTGCTTCATGCTCGCATTCTCTCTGGTCACGGTGTTCATTGTTTATCCTGAATATTGCGATTAGAGATCGACTCGATACGCACGTCCAAGTCTTCAGGCAGAGCATAGCCTTTGTGCCCGTGAACGGTGCAGTTGGCAAGCTTGCAGCGCTCCGCCAGCTCTGGCCCCAGGCTGTTAATCAGAGTGCCATTCAGCCTGGACACCGTCTGCTCCAACCATTGCTGGGTGATACCTTCGGCTTTTAATTTATTTTCTGTCTTGGTACTCAGGGAAAGCCAGTGATCTTCGCTAATGCTGAGTAATTCATCGGGAGAACGCTTTTCGCCTTCCACCACGGGCTCTATAGGTGGCTGGTGACGTTGTTTACGTATGGCGGCCCATAGCAGCAAGCCCATCTGTCCCGGGGATAGCTTGCCTGTCCGGTCATTCACACGATAACTCCCGCTGCCTGGGTAGAGGATCAGGTGCACTTTTTCAGTGGCTTCCCGGGCAAGACGGACTGTCTCGCTAAAGCTGTGAGTGCCTTGCAGCAGGCTGCTTGGGAGACGGTTGCGCAGGCGTACAAAGGGAATTTGTGCCAGCCAGACTTTGGCCTCGCGGGTATCCAGGGTTCTGCCATCACGGGTATGAATGTGATTGGTATAGGGCGTTGGGTAGAAGAAGTTTTGGTTCGATTCATAGTGTTCGCTCACCAGTACATGGCTCAGGCGATCTTGCGGGCGGCCAAACAACGACAGGGCGTAGCCCGCATAAAAGCCCATGGTCTTTCGGCCGCCAGCTAGTGAAACGTGTAATTCTGTCCCTTCATCGTTGGTCAGGTCACGAATGCTTGAGGCAATAACATCGGCGGCGACTTCGTTATCCTCGGGAGTACGCAGATCGGAGAGAGGCGGAGTGCCTGGGGCCTGGATGACGGTGATGTGCTGCTTGGTAAATGCTATAGGATGGCTGATCTGGTAGTCATTCAGCAGCCGCTGGAAGTGCTTTTCGCCTTCCAGCAGATGTTGTACGGCATTGAGCCTCCCTTGTTCTGTGGTGATCAGCCTGACTTCATCTGGAACCCAGCGTTGCTCCTGGATCAGCGAATAAAGCGTTTCAGTGATGATCTGCGGAGACATACCGCTGACCGCCAGAAGGACCTTGCGGGAGCGTTGTGCGGGCAAGTGTAGTCCCTCCCTTGCTTGGTTTATTTGTGTGCCAATATAGTATCCATTCTGTCCGGGTTTTGCAGCTCCAAGTATTTATAAGCTTTTTAGGGTAATAACTTGACGATCGTGGGCTTCAGACGCTTGACTTTGGGGGAGTATGAAGGGAAAATACGCGCCCTCAACAAGTGGCTAGGTAGCTCAGCTGGTTAGAGCACAGCACTCATAATGCTGGGGTCGGCGGTTCAAGTCCGCCCCTAGCTACCACTTTACAGAGGCCTGATTTGCAGGCTTCGGCAGTGTCAGGGCCTGCAAGCCCTTGCAGATACGCCCAGCGCTTGTGCAGACATTGTCCTCAGTTCAAATTACTACTTCACCTTCGATCGCTTCGTTCAGGTCCACATCTTCCCCAAGCTTTGCCGACATGGCCCAAGCCAGCATCAAGCGCATTGGCCTGGGCGGCGAAATCTTCAGGGCGCCGCTTGCGGAAGGTTTCGAGATTACGGAGTTTCCAGCGTAGCGCTGGCAACTCCGCTGCATAAGGGCATTGCAGCAACGACCAATCTGGCTCTGCACGCACTAGACCACTCAGAAATTGTTTGTGCGCGGTAGTTAATCGCTGCGGTAATTCATGCTTCAACTGCGTACGGGTCTCCAGCAAGGTATCCAGAGAACAGTCCACTTCGGTCATGCCAACAAAGGCGTGTTCATACTCGTTGGCGATATCCTTGTCGTTGCTGAACAGCACTTCATGGGGTGGCCGGTTGTGTCCGGCCAGATAGGTCACGAAGCACTCGATCATGTTGTCGCTGATGCCCCCAGATTCGTATAGCCGCCACACATCGAACAGGTCGCGAGGGTGTTGCCGGTCCAGCGCAGCCACCAGCTTGCTGGCATACAATTCATCCGGCGCCAGCATTGGTAGTTCGAACTCTACGCCGAATAAGTTGCTGGTATTGGCACTTAGTGCACGCCGCTCGACGGGCAGTACGCTGCCTCGGAAGACGACATTGACCTCGATCTTTACCTGACTGGTCTCGTTCTCGACGATCAGCTTGGTGTCCCTCAGGTCCTTGGTGCTAACAAGGCGAGTTTGTAATCCCAGTGGGGCAACACGTGTGGCGATAGCCGCCAGTTCCTGGTTGATGGTTTGCAGTGCTTCGTCACGTGGAGTCTGCCGCGGGAGGTACACCACGTCGATATCTACCGATAAGCGCGGCATGTCCTGCACGAAGAGGTTGATGGCCGTGCCGCCCTTCATGGCAAAGATGTCATTGGCAAACACATTGGGTGCGATGGCCAGTAGCAGGCGAACGGTATCGGCATAGTGTTTATCCATGATGTTTCTCATCCATGAGGGCGTAGGCTCAACAGAGTGCCGTCATCAAGGCGGCTCATCCAGCGGGAGGCACTACCGGTGCGTATGGGATATTGATCCAGCAAATCATCGACATCCAGGAGGTTAGTTTCGCGTGCCCAGGTGAGGAACAGGCGCACGGCTTTCACGCTGGTGCAACAGGATAGCAGTTGTCCGAACACCGTTTTGCGGGGTGATCTCAGGCCGTCGAAGAGGTTGCGGGCTTCTTCGAGACTTTGCTTGACGCCTACCTCGTACAACAGTTCCAGCACGGCGCGTTCGGGGGAGGCCACCCGGAGATGATCGGGCAGGCCCGGCGGCGTGGTCAGGGTCTTGTTAGCCAGCGCTGTGTCTGGCCAATCGAACAGGCGGGCGTGGGAATAGCGCGCAGGAAAGCGTGAGGTGAACCAGGTCGGCAATGCGAAGCGCTTGTCGCCCCAAAGCACCCAGGTTTCTCGATTGCTCAGATTATGTCGCACGCCCTGCAGGGCCAGAGCGCTCTTGCCACCGATATGCAGGCCAGGCACACGTTGCTGCAAAAATTTCAGTGCGCCGTAGATGTCGAAGTCGTCGTTCGGAAAGGCATAAACGCCCTGAGCCAGGCGCACGAGCCATCCTGCCTCCGCATAATGGGCGGCGAGTTGCGGCGATACCTCGAATTGAGCAAGGGTGGCCAGCTCGAATGGTGTCCCACGTGGCAACGTCGCTTGCAGGCGTTTGATTATATGGTGTCTGGATTTTTCATTCATGCGTGAAAACTAGCACATAATTTAATCATTCAAAAGGTTTGTGTATGAATTTTGGTTTGAAATTACTATATGGTTTTATTTTTATAACAATATCTAATCGGGAGAGGTTGGCTATATACGGACTTTACCACTCGTTTCGGTGCCCCCATTTGCACCCCAAAATATCTTGACTTGTAACAGGAGTATGATTTTGGGGTTTATCTATATTTAACAACAAAAATGGCCCAATTAGGGCCACTTTTGCGTCTATTAGCGTCTTTTAAGGTCTACAGGCCTATGTCAGGGTTGCAGCCAGTCCTCAGACGTTGAACCGGAAATGTACGACGTCGCCATCTTGCACAATGTACTCCTTGCCTTCCAGGCGCCACTTCCCTGCATCTTTGGCACCCTGCTCGCCGTTGTGCGTGACGAAGTCCTCGTAGGCCACCACTTCGGCCCGGATGAAGCCTTTCTCGAAGTCGGTGTGGATTTTTCCGGCAGCCTGGGGCGCGGTGGCACCCAGCGGAATGGTCCAGGCTCGGACCTCTTTCACGCCAGCGGTGAAATAGGTGTGCAACCCCAGCAATTCGTAGCCGGCGCGGATAACGCGGTCCAGCCCGGCTTCTTCCATGCCGAGGTCCTGCAAAAACTCCAGTTTCTCATCGTCTTCCAGTTCGGCAATTTCCGCTTCCAGCTTGTTGCAAATGGGCACCACAATCGCATTTTCTTCGGTCGCGATGGCCTGCACTTTGTCCAGCAGCGGGTTGTTGTCGAAGCCATCTTCGGACACATTGGCAATGTACATGGTGGGCTTGACGGTCAGCAGGTTCAGCTCCCGCAGTTGCAGCAGTTCGTCGTCGCTCAAACCGAAGGAGCGCAATGGCCTGGCGTCGTCCAGGTGCGGCTGGATTTTCTCCAGCAGTGCTTTCATGGCCATGGCGTGCTTGTCCTGGCCTTTGGCGGCCTTGGCGTAGCGCAACAGGGCTTTGTCCACGGTTTCCAGGTCGGCGAGTGCCAGCTCGGTATTAATGACCTCAATGTCCGCCGCCGGGTCTACAGCGTTGGCGACATGGATGACGTTGTCGTCCTCAAAACAGCGAACCACGTGAGCAATGGCGTCGGTCTCGCGGATGTTGGCCAGGAACTTGTTGCCCAGCCCTTCACCTTTGGAGGCACCGGCGACCAGGCCGGCGATGTCCACAAACTCCATGGTGGTGGGGATCACTTTTTCCGGTTTTACGATGGTGGCCAGTTTATCCAGGCGCGGGTCGGGGACCATCACCACGCCCGCATTGGGTTCAATGGTGCAGAAAGGAAAGTTCTCTGCGCCGATTCCCGCTTTGGTCAGTGCGTTGAATAGCGTGGATTTGCCCACGTTGGGAAGTCCGACAATACCGCAGTTAAAGCCCATGGGAGAATGTATCCAAGGTTAGAGAATGAAAAACAGGGCGGAATTATACAGGGCGGGGCGGGCTCGTAGTAGGGGCCGCTCACGCCTTGGTGTGAAGCTGGTTCATCGCTTTGGCCCACTGGCCGCTGGCCGCGAGAGCCAGGCTGTCCAGCGAGCGCTCAATCGCTTCGTCGATCAGTTGCTGTTCGCTGGCGGGGGCTTTTTTCAAAACATACCCCACCACCTGAGAGGCCGATCCCGGGTGGCCGACGCCCAGGCGCAGGCGGTTGAAATCCTTGTTGTTACCCAGTGCCTGAATGGTGTCGCGCAGGCCATTGTGGCCGCCGTGGCCGCCGCCGTGTTTCAGTCGCGCGGTGCCTGGGGGCAGATCCAGCTCGTCATGAGCGACCAGTATGGCCTCTGGAGGCACTTTGAAAAACTGAGCCATGGCGCCGATGGCGCGGCCACTGCGGTTCATAAAAGTGGTGGGGATCAGCAGGCGGATGTCCTGTCCGTTCAGTGTGATGCGCGCCGTCAGGCCGTGGAATTTCGTCTCCGGGGTGAGTGTGGCACCTTCGCGGCGTGCCAGCTCACTGACAAAGTCGGCACCGGCGTTGTGTCGCGTTCGGTCATATTCCGATCCGGGATTTCCCAGGCCGACAATCAGTTGCAACGGGGTGTCCATGAATGAGGGTCCTGTCTGTGCAATGAAAGAAGGTGTGAAAACTGCTTCGAGGACATTGTAGCGCGAGAACACGCCAGACATAAAAAAACACCCCGGTGGCGTTAGCCCCCGGGGTGTTTTCGGCGTGCGGAAACTTACTTCTCTTCTTCGCCGCCTTCGGCTTCGCCTGACTCGCCTTCGGCGTCGTCAGAAGCCATGCCACGCGGTTTGTTGATGGATACGACCGGCTGGTCGTGATCCGCGCCGTGGCTCAGCTCCACAGACTCAACCCCTTTGGGCAGTTTCAGATCGGAAATGTGCAGGCTGTTGCCCAGTTCCAGATCGGCCACGTCCACCTCAATGAACTCCGGCAGGTCGGCTGGCAAACAGGTCACTTCCAGTTGCACCATGTTGTGCACGATCTTGCCGCCTTGCAGCTTGACGCCTTTGGCTGTCTCTTCGTTGAGGAAGTGCAGCGGGACGCTGGTGTGCAGTTTGGTGGTTTTGGAAACGCGCTGGAAGTCTGCGTGCATGGTGAACCCTTTGGCGGGGTGACGCTGCAGATCTTTCAGGATGACATTTTCGGACTTGCCATCAATGCTCAGTTCGATAATGTGAGAAAAGAAAGCTTCGCTTTCCAGCTGCTTGCTCAGTTCTTTCTGACTCAGCATGATGGAAGCGGGTTTCTTTTTACCACCGTAAACGATGGCGGGTACTTTGCCTTCGAGACGACGCAGGCGGCGGCTCGCACCTTTCCCCAAGTCGTCCCGGGCTTCGGCGTTCAATTTAAACTCTTCAGACATGATCAGTCCTCAAAAAGATGTCCGCTGGGGTCCGCGACCAGAACCGTCAGCGGGGTTCTAAAAAACCGCCCGTTATCGGACGGCCGTTAACCGAGTGCCATGACCGTGTTAGCGGAACATGGCGCTCAGTGATTCTTCATTGCTCAGGCGACGCACCGCTTCGGCCAACATTTTTGACAGCGTCAGTGTGCGGATGCGAGAGCACTGTTGTGCTTCTTCACTCAACGGGATCGAGTCGGTGACGACCAGTTCATCCAGTTGGGAGTTGTTGATTTTTTCAATAGCGTTGCCGGACAGTACCGGGTGGGTACAGTAGGCCAGAACGCGACTGGCGCCCTGATTTTTCAGCGCCTGGGCAGCGTTGCACAGTGTGCCGGCGGTATCGACCATATCGTCCACCAACAAACAGGTGCGGCCATCCACTTCACCGATAATGTTCATCACTTCGGCCACATTCGGGTTGGGCCGACGCTTATCGATAATTGCCAGGTCTACGCTCAGTTGTTTGGCCAGTGCTCGGGCGCGTACTACACCGCCGATATCCGGCGAGACCACAATCAGGTCTTCAAAATTTTGTTTCTCAACGTCTTCGAGCAACACCGGGGAGCCGTACACGTTATCGACGGGAACGTCGAAGAAGCCCTGAATCTGCTCGGCGTGCAGGTCTACAGTCAGCAGGCGATCAATGCCCACGCCCACCATCATGTCGGCCACGACCTTGGCGGTGATTGGCACTCGCGCGGAACGCACGCGGCGATCCTGTCGGGCGTAGCCGAAGTAGGGTACTACCGCTGTGATTCTTCCGGCGGAGGCGCGGCGCAGTGCATCAATCATGATCATCAGTTCCATGATGTTGCGATTGGTGGGTGCGCAGGTCGGTTGCACCACAAAGACATCGCGGCCCCGAACGTTGGTGTTCAGCTCCACCGATATTTCGCCATCGGAAAACTGCGAGACTGAGACGTCCCCCATTTCAATGCCCAGGCAATCCACGATTTTGTGGGCCAGTTCGGGGTTGGCGTTACCGGTGAATACCATTAACTCAGTCACGGTCGGTACCTTTTTGTCTGTCTTGCTTTGTTTGTCGGTCTTGCTGGTTTGCGTTGTTGGGTCGGGCCGGGAGCGAGGGGGGCGGGGTGTGCGCCTGTAAAGCAGCGGGCGACGGTGCCGGTATTCGATCCACGGGAGCTCTTAAGGTGAGATGCTATAGGCGTCGACCCAAAACGAACAACGCCGCTGACAACAGCGGCGCCTTAACGAAAATGGCTGGGGCGGTAGGATTCGAACCTACGCATGACGGGATCAAAACCCGCTGCCTTACCGCTTGGCTACGCCCCAGTGGCAATCGTTCCGGCGATTACTGCTAATCGCCCATCTGGCTGACCGGTGACTGGTTCACGCCCCTGGCGACAAAAGAAGACCAGGATTCAGGCGTCTGCCTCAGTATTTCCAGTGCATCCGCTTTCGAATCGAAGGCGGCAAAGACACTGGCGCCGGTGCCGGACATTCTAGCGTTGCTGACAAAATTTTCCAACCAAATCAGCACTTTATCGACTTCGGGATAAAGCTTTCTGACCAGTGATTGGCAGTCGTTTTTGCCGCCCCGCTCAAGAAAGGCCGCTACTGTAATGGGCGCTGTGTCTCTTGTCAAATCTTTGTGACAAAAAACCCCAGCGGTCGAAACGGCGGTATTTGGCGTGATCACCAGGTACCAGCGTTCGGGCAATTCGAGCGGCGTCAGTCGCTCACCGACGCCTTCTGCCCAGGCGCTGTGGCCGCCCACAAAAACCGGTACGTCCGCGCCGAGTTTCAGCCCGATGGCTTGCAGAGTGGGGGTATCCAGTCCGCAGTCCCACAGCTGATTCAGGGCGATCAGTGTAGTGGCCGCGTTGCTGCTGCCCCCGCCGAGTCCGCCGCCCATCGGCAATCGTTTCGTCAGATGAATATCGACGCCGGTGGGATCTGATGCGAGCGGGTGCAACGCCGCCGCCGCCCGATAGATCAAATTGTCTTTAAGGGAAACGCCGGCGAGCGCGGGAGCAAGGCGAATATCGCCGTCCTTACGACATGAAAAGCGCAGCTCATCGCCGTAATCCAGTAACTGAAACGCCGTTTGTAGCTCGTGATACCCGTCGGTGCGACGCCCGAGAATATGCAGGCACAGGTTGAGCTTTGCCGGCGCGGGCAAGATCAGCGGCTGGGTCATGTGTCGGAGCGCTCCGCAGGGGCGGCCTCGGGGAACGTCCAGCGGTGGATCACCAAAATAAGACGAATGTCGTCGCGTTCGGCGACAATCCGGCCCGGAAGCGGCAGCAGGCGGGTGGCGTGATAGTCACTGAAGTGTAACGTCCAGTCGTTCTGGGACAGGGTTCCCAGCAACCCCTCTGCAGTGCGCTCGAGCACTCGGTAATCGGTCTCGGGGGAGGGGATGCCGCGTACCCAGTACAGCAAGGGTTCCACGGGAAGCTGCCAGCCCGTGGCCTGCCAGACCAGTTCGCTCGCGCTGGTCGCTTCCAGAGGTGGTTCGCCGCCCTGGCGCAGACGCACGCCGGTGTCGGTGGTATCAATAATAACGCGACCCTGTCCAAACGGGCCGCTCAGGTCGATGCGAAAATCATCGCCCCGTTGGCGCCACCCCAGGCGTGCGCTGCCGTTGTCGTCTGGCACCCGTACTGCGAGCTTACCGCTCAACTGCCAGTGTGTCAGCGCGGCAGCGCGGGCCTCGTGAGCCTGCCAGTTGTCCACCGGTTGCACGGGTTGGCGGGCACAGCCCGCCGCGAGAACCAGAATGCCGATGGCCAAGACATGAAGCCCGCGAATCATGGCGTTACCTGCAAGCGGCGCATGGTGGCGGGAATCAATTCGCTGTCTGGGTCAACCTCCAGGCCTTGTTGCCAGACTTGCCGGGCCTCTTCACGACGTCCCAGTTGCCAGAGCACTTCACCCAGGTGAGCGACAATCTCCTGGTCCGGATAGGCCTCGGCGGCTTCCTGTAAATAGGGAAGGGCCTCTTCGGGTTGCCCCAGTTTATAGAGCACCCACCCCATACTGTCGAGAATAGCGGGTTCATGAGGTTGCAGCGTCAAGGCTCGCTCGATCAAGTCCCGGGCTTCCTCGTAACGGTCAGTATTGTCCGCGAGGGTGTAGCCCAGAGCATTGAGGGCGGTGGCATTTTGTGGGTCGTATTTAAGCAGTTCCCGCAAGTCCCTCTCGGTGGCTTCCGGGTCACCCTGTCGAGCATAAAGCATGGCCCGGCTGTAGAGCAGGTCGCTATGGGTGGGATGCTGTTCCAGGGCGCTGTCCAGCACCTGCTCGGCGTAGTCGGTGTAACCGTGCTGAAGCAGGGCTCGCGCCTGTAGCAAGTAGAGATCGGCGGCACGGTCCGGGAAGCGGTTGCGCAGGCGGTTCAAGTGATCGTTGGCGGCTTCCAGCTCACCGTTTTCCAGCAGAATGTGCTGAATGTTCAGCGTGGCCTGAAGAAAGTCGCCACCGGGCTCGACCTGCAAATAGTGCAGCAGGGCCTCTTCCAGCCGGTCTTCGTGTTCGGCGATCTGGCCGAGATAAAAGTTGGCCGGAGAGGTATGTTCGCCGACATCCAGCAGTGTTTCAAAGCTTTCTTTGGCGGTGTCGGTATCGCCGTTCTCAAGCGCGACAATACCGAGCGAGAGCTGCAAATCCGGATCAGTGGGCTCCTGTTGGACTAGCACCTCAAACTGCTCCTGAGCCAGCGAGATATCGTGCTGGGTCAGGAGCCTGGCGTATTGCAGGCGAAGCCGCAGGCTTTGGGGGTCGTCCTCCAGCGCTTCCATCAGCAGGCGCAAGGCGTCCCCTCCGCGGTCCATCTGGCTGAGCAGCGTGGCCTTCAAAATGTGGGCCGCTTCGTTGTCCGGGTTACTTTTCAGTGCCAGGTTGGCGTAGTCGAGTGCGGGCTCCAGTTCCTCTTCCTGTTGCAGGAGCAAGCCGGTGCCCACCAGCAGTTCCGTGTGTTCGGGGTAGGTTTTCAAAAGCTCCAGATAACCGTTTAACAGCTGTTCCCGCTGTGTGTCGGTGGCCTCGGCCGCGCTGGCCGCGATGTTCTGGAAAAGGGTGTGCTCGCCTTTTTCCTGCAACTTCCGTGACAGCTCAAACGCCTCTTGGAGACGCCCGCCTTTGAGCAGCGCCAACGCGGCGTTGAGCTGGGCTTCGCTGTCGTCGGGCGCCACTTCCACCCATATCAGAGAGGCGTCGAGCATAGCGCTTTCGGCGGACAGAAAGCGCGCAATGTGAGTGGCGCGGGCCGCTACCTGGGGGTCGCGTGTTTCGTAGGCCTGTTGCAGGTAGTTGGACAGCGCAATATCAAACTGCTGGCGGCTGCCGGCGATTTCGGCGGCCAGCAAGGCATACAGCGTGTCGCTGGTGAATGACCGCGTGTGCGGCAGCGAGCGGGGCTGGTCCGACGACGCGGAAGGCTCGACCGGGGGTTCATTGGCCTTGGCCGGTGTGTCCTGATCCTGCTCGACCTTGGGGGCGGCTTCACCCTCAGGTGAGGTAGGCTGCTGGGCGCAGCCAATCAGCAGGACGCCGGCGAGCAAAATCGTGACAAAAGAGGCATGAGCGTTCATAGCATCCCATGGTGTTGTGGATGGACAGTTTCATGAGCGGTTGGGTCATCATAAACAGTGCGCGCGATCTGTGCCAGCGTGAGCCGTTAATGAGGCGGCGCTGGCTTCGACGTCCGTTCGGGAGGATAATTCCTCGTGTGCGGGGTCGATTTCGGGCCGCGCCCCTTGCGCCCGGCCTTCTGGGGCCGGACAATGGCGTCCCTTTGACTGGCAAAACCGCTCCGAGTTTATGACCCTGTTGGCATTCGGCATCAACCACAACACCGCTCCCCTGGCGATACGCGAGCGGGTGGCCTTTGCGCCGGATACGCTGGAGCAGGCGCTCCTGCAGGCCCGCGAGCGGGCCGGCTTGAGCGAAGTCGCCATTCTTTCTACCTGTAACCGCACCGAAATTTACGCTGCCAGCGATGCCGAGCTGGATGCGTTGCTGGCCTGGCTGCTGGATCACACCCAAATGAACGCCCAGGCGTTCAGCCGCTGCTACTATTGTTTTCGGGATGCCGATGCGGTGGGCCATATGATGAAGGTCGCCGGAGGCCTGGATTCCCTGGTGCTCGGAGAGCCGCAGATTCTCGGGCAAATGAAATCCGCCTACGCGGTCGCCAGTCAGGTCGGCACCGTGGGCGCCACTTTGCACGCGACGTTCCAGCGGGTGTTCGGTGTGGCCAAGCGAGTACGCTCAGAAACCGCGATTGGCGAAAATCCGGTGTCGGTGGCCTATGCGGCGGTTACCCTGGCGCAACAGATTTTCTCGGATCTGAAAGAAGATACGGCGCTGTTGGTCGGCGCTGGCGAAACGATTCAGCTCGTCGCCCGCCACCTCAAGGAGCAGGGCATTCGCCGTCTGGTGGTGGCCAACCGGACGCTGGAACGCGCTGAGGTATTGTCCCGCGAGTTTGGCGCCGAAGCAATTTTGCTGGCCGATATTCCCGAGCATCTGCACCGGGCCGACATCGTGATTTCCTCCACCGCGAGTCAGTTGCCGCTGTTGGGTAAAGGGGCGGTGGAATCAGCGCTGAAAAAGCGCAAACACAAACCGATGTTTATGCTCGATATCGCCGTGCCCCGGGATATCGAGGAAGAGGTCGGTGCGCTGGACGATGTATACCTTTATACGGTGGATGACCTGCATGCGGTGATCGACCAGAATAAAAAGTCTCGCGAAGCGGCCGCGGGGAAAGCCCGTGAAATTATCGCCGAAGGGGTGGCGGAGTATCTGAAAACCCAGCGTGCCCAGGACGCCTCCGCCACGATCCGTGCCTATCGCGCCCAGGCCGAGGCGCACGCCGCGGCGGAACTGGACAAAGTGCAGCGCGCACTGGAGGCGGGGGGCGATCCCCAGCAGTTGCTTGTGCAACTCTCGCGCGCGCTGACCAATAAACTGTTGCACCCGCCGAGCGTGGCATTGCGCCAGGCTGGCGCCGAGGGGCGCAATGAGATCGTTTCGGCCGCGCGTGAACTGTTTGGTTTAGCGGCGGGTGACACTCACACCGATGGAAAGCAAGAACGCGAATGAAAGCCTCGATTCAAGACAAACTGTCCCGTTTGACTGAACGCTACGAAGAAGTCGGCCAATTGCTGTCGGACCCCGACATTATTGGCGACCAGAATCGTTTCCGTGATCTGTCAAAGGAGTACGCGGAGCTCGAGCCGGTGGTGCAAAGCTACGACCGCTATCGCCGCATGCAGGAGGATCGCGAGGAAGCCGAAGCGATGCTCGACGATCCCGAAATGCGCGATATGGCACGCGAAGAACTCGCCGCATGCGACGAACATCTGGGGCCACTTGAAGAAGAGCTGCAACGTCTGTTGCTGCCGAAAGATCCGAACGATGGCAAGAACGTGTTCCTGGAAATTCGCGCGGGCACCGGCGGTGACGAAGCCGCCATTTTTGCCGGCGACCTGTTCCGCATGTACAGCCGTTTTGCCGAGCAGAAAAAATGGCGGATTGAAGTGCTGAGCCAGAGCGAAGGCGAGCACGGCGGCTACAAGGAAATTATCACCCGGGTTGCCGGAGATAACGTGTATGCACAACTGAAATTCGAATCCGGTGCCCATCGCGTGCAGCGCGTACCGGAAACCGAGTCGCAGGGCCGCATTCACACCTCCGCCTGTACCGTGGCGATCATGCCCGAAGCGGATGAGGTGGAAGAGGTCGATATCAACAAAGCGGACTTGCGCATTGATACCTTTCGCGCATCTGGCGCGGGCGGGCAGCACGTTAACAAAACCGATTCCGCCATTCGGGTAACGCACATCCCCACCGGTATTGTCGTCGAGTGTCAGGACGAACGCTCGCAACACAAAAACCGGGCGCGGGCACTGTCGCTGCTGGCCGCAAAACTGAAAAACGCCAGCGAAGAAGCGGCGGCCAAACACCTGTCGGATGAACGACGTAACCTGGTCGGCTCGGGCGATCGTTCCGAGCGCATTCGCACCTATAATTTTCCGCAAGGCCGGGTAACCGATCACCGCATTAACCTGACGCTCTACAAACTGGACGAAGTTATGCAGGGCAATCTCGATGAAGTGGTGCAACCGTTGGTGCACGAGTATCAGGCCGATCAGTTGGCGGCATTGTCTGAAGCGTAATGGACGAAGCGTAATGGACGAAACGTCATGAAAGAGGGCGGCGCATTATGACGGTGGCCGAAGCGCTGCGCCTGGCCGCGAAACTGACGCCCATCAGCGATACGCCGCGTCTGGATGTTGAACTCTTGTTAGCCTGGGTGCTGCAAAAAAACCGCACCTGGTTGTACACCTGGCCAGAAAGCGACTTATCCGATGCGCACCGGCAACGCTTCGAAGCCGCGTTTGCGCGCCGTCGTCGGGGTGAACCGCTGGCGCACATCACCGGTCAGCGGGAGTTCTGGTCGCTGCCGCTGGCGGTGAATAGCAGCACGCTCATTCCCCGGCCAGACACCGAGCGTCTGGTGGAGCTGTCGCTCCTGTTGACCGAGTCGTCGCCCTCGGGAGCGGCGCTGGATCTGGGCACTGGCACAGGCGCTATTGCACTGGCCTTCGCCAGTGAGCGGCCCGGTTGGCACGTGAGCGCTGTGGATGTCTCTGCGGCGGCGGTCAGTCTGGCGGAACAAAACCGCGAAGCACTGGGGCTTCCCAATGTAAAATGCTTCACCAGCCACTGGTTTGATGGCGTGAGCCCCGACGCCCGGTTTGACATCATTCTGAGTAACCCGCCCTATATTGCCGACGCCGATCCGCACTTAAATGAAGGCGATGTGCGTTTTGAACCCCGCTCGGCGCTGGTGGCCGCGCAGGACGGGCTGGCCGACATCGAGCATATTCTGGCCCGTGCCCGTAACTTTTTATCACCCGGCGGCTGGCTGCTGATCGAACACGGCTGGACTCAGGGCGAAGCTGTGCGAGCCATCTTCCGGAGCTGTGGCTACCAGTCAATCACCACCGAGCAGGATCTCGGTGGCCGGGATCGAGTCACTCTGGGGTGTCTGAGCCCATAAGCAACCTGCGAGATAAGCCAATGCGAGGTGAGCGCAATGGATGACCGACAACTGCTGCGTTACAGCCGTCATATTATGCTGCCGGAGATTGACCTCGACGGTCAGGAAGCATTGCTGAGATCACGCGTGTTGATCGTCGGGCTCGGCGGGCTGGGTTCACCGGTCGCCCTGTATCTGGCGGCCTCCGGCGTGGGCGAGTTATGGTTGGCGGATCACGACGAGGTTGAGCCTTCCAATCTGCAACGGCAAATTGCGCACACCACCGCGCGCGTTGGGCAGAGCAAAGTGGTGTCCGCTGCCCAGGCGGTGCAGGCGTTAAATCCGGATACCCTCGTGACACCGCTGCATGAGGCGCTGAATGCCGAGCGCCTGGCGACGTTGACGGAGCAGGTGGACCTGGTGGTGGACGCCACGGACAATTTCGGTGTGCGCTATGCCATCAATGCGGCGTGTGTGCGCACTCGCACCCCGCTGGTGTCCGGGGCAGCCATTCGCCTTGAGGGGCAGGTAACCGTGTTTGATTCACGTCGGTCAGACAGCCCTTGCTATCGCTGCCTGTACGATGTCCACGACGATGAACCGCTCAATTGTGCCACCAGCGGTGTAATGGCGCCGCTGGTGGGCGTGATTGGCAGTATGCAGGCACTGGAGGCGGTGAAGCTGCTGGCCGGTGTCGGCGATAGCCTCGCCGGCCGTTTGTTGATTTTTGATGCCGCTCGCAGTGAATGGCGCGAACTGGCATTGCCACGTGATCCGAACTGCCCGGTTTGCGGCGGCGGATAAACGTTAGCCGAAAAACGCCTGCTTCAGCTCCTGATGCTGTTCCGGCCGCAACCGCGGGCCGTATTGGCTCACCACCTTGCTGGCGGCGAGACAGGCAAACCGGCCAGCCGTGTCGTAACCGTGCCCCTGGCTCAACGCATACAGAAACGCGCCCGCAAACATATCGCCCGCGCCATTACTGTCCACGGCCTCTACGGCTTGCGCATCGATAGAATAGGAATGCTTGCCATCGAACACCAGTGCGCCCTCGGCCCCGCAGGTAATGGCAAAACTCCGGCAATAATCCTGCAGTGACTGGGCGGCATCTTCCAGGTTGTCACAGCCGGTAAAGCCCATGGCTTCCTCGCGGTTACAGAACAACAAATCCACCCGATTGCCAATCATTTCCAGCAGGCCATCGCGGAAAAACTGTACCATGGCCGGGTCTGACAGGCTCAGCGCGGTGAGCGTATTGCGGGTTTCGGCCCGCTGGCGCAATGCGATGGCAGCGGCCCGACCAGTGTCGGAACTGACCAGATAACCTTCGATATACACATAGTCCGCCGCGTCAATGGCGGCGGTGTCGAGTTCATTCACCGACAGTTCGGCACTGATGCCGAGGAAGGTGTTCATACTGCGTTCGGCGTCGGGGGTAATCAGTACCAGACATTTGCCGGTAATGCCCTCGGCACCGCCCAGGTGTGCGGGATAGTCCACCCCGGCATCTTTGATGTCATTCAGATAGAATGCGCCGTTCTCATCGTCGGCGACCTTGCAGGAGTAAAAACTGCGACAGCCGAAGTAACTGGCGGCGATGATGGTATTGGCACCGGAACCACCACTGGCACGCTGTGAGTGAACCAAGTGATCCTGCAGGTAGTCCATCAGTTCGTGTTGGCGCGGTTCATCCACCAGCGTCATCACACCCTTGGCAACGGCCATGGCCCGCAGGTTTCCATCGGTGACCTGGATTTCGGTGTCCACCAACGCCGCGCCGATGCCGTAGATGTGATAGTGGTCTGTCATGAAGCCCTCTCTATGGGAGTTGGGTATGGGTTTGGGTTTTGGTCGACCATTATGCAAAATAAGCGCCGCTGGTGAAAGCCAGAGTCAAATTGAAGTGCCTGTGTTGAAGTGAGAGTGTAGTGAGCAAGAACCGATCTCGTCGATCATCTCCCCGCCGCCGCCAGAACCGTGGACGCCACGGCTGGGCACTGTTTCGTCTTTGGGCGCTGTACGCTCTGGGCATCTTTACATTGCTGTTCGCGCTATGGGTGCTGTACCTCAATGGTGTGGTGCGGGAAAAGTTTGAAGGCAAAAAATGGTCGGTGCCGGCGCGGGTCTATGCGCGGCCGCTGGAACTGTATCAAGGGGCACCGCTGACGGCGGACCTGTTCGAGAAAGAGCTGCTGGCTTTGGGGTATCGTCCCGTCGAACGGGTGTCCGGTCCGGGGCAGTACGCGCGTCGAATGGCCGGTGGAACCCGCCACTACGACATTTACAGTCGTGGCTTTTTGTTTTGGGATCAACGAGAGCCCGCCCGGCGTTTTACGATGACGCTCTCCGGTGGGCGTATTACCAACCTTAGCAATTCTGATGGCCGTGACCTGGCGCTGATGCGCATGGAGCCAGAAGAGATCGGCGGTATTTTCCCAGCGCACGGCGAAGACCGACTGCTGGTGCGTCTGGAAGACTTGCCGCCCTTGCTGGGGGAAACTCTGCTCGTGGTGGAAGACAGCGATTTTCTGCATCACTTTGGTGTGTCACCGTCCTCCATATTGCGGGCGGCCTGGGCCAACCTCAAAGCTGGTCGGGTGGTTCAGGGTGGAAGTACTCTGACCCAGCAGCTGGTCAAGAATTTTTACCTGACCCGCGAGCAAAGCCTGCAACGCAAATTGCAGGAAGCCATTATGGCGGTGCTGCTGGAAGTGCACTACAGCAAGTCAGAGATTCTGGAAACCTACATCAACGAAGTGTACCTCGGCCAAAGTGGCGCACGAGGCGTGCACGGTTTTGCCCTGGGCGCGCAACACTATTTTCGCCAGCCTTTGAATGAATTAAACACCGAGCAGGTCGCCTTGCTGGTGGCGATCGTGAAGGGGGCCTCGTTCTATAACCCCTGGCGGCATCCGGAGCGCGTGCGTGAACGGCGCGACCTCGTGCTGCGGGTGATGGCCCGGGAAGGATTAATCGACCAGGCCGAGTTGCAGCGCGCGCAGCGTGCCCCGCTCGGTATTGTCCCCAACACCCAGTACAGCTTGCAGAGCTATCCGGCGTTCATCGAGCTGGTCAATCGGCAACTGCAACGGGACTATCGCGAGGAAGATTTGCGCAGTGAGGGACTGCGCATCTTCACCAGCTTGTCTCCCATGATTCAGCGCCGTCTGGAGCGCGTGGTCAGTGAGCGTGTCCATCAATTGGAGCAGCGACGCGGCACGGAAAACCTGCAAGTGGGGGCGGTGGTGACCTCGGTGGGGGCGGGCGAAGTGCTGGCCCTGGTGGGCGACCGCAATGGTCGGTTCAATGGTTTCAACCGCGCGCTGGATGCCCGGCGACCGATTGGCTCGCTGGTCAAACCGTTTGTGTACTTAACGGCGCTGGAACGGGAGAAGGAATACCACCCGGCCACCTTGATCAGCGATGAACCGGTGGTGGTCGAGGCGCGCAACGGCAACCGCTGGGAGCCGCGCAATGCCGACCTGAAAAACCACGGGGAGGTGCCACTCTACCAGGCATTGGTACACTCCTATAATCAGGCCACCGCGCGCCTGGGCATGAACCTCGGGTTGGGTGCCGTTTACGACACACTGAGAGCGGCTGGTTTTGAAGGCGACATCCCCGGTGTGCCGGCTATCCTTCTGGGTTCAGTGGAAATGACGCCCTATGAAGTGGCCGGCATCTACCACACGCTGGCGGCCGAAGGTGTTTACACGCCTCTGCGTGCCATTCGGGAAGTGCTGACCGCCGAAGGCCAGCCTCTCAAGCGCTACCGGCTGACCATGGAGCAGCGCTTCAGCACCGAGGCCAGCTTTCAGATGCAGTACCTGATGCAACTGGTATTGCGTGAAGGCACCGGCCGCTCCGTTTATCAACAACTGCCGGAGGGGCTGGCCATGGCTGGCAAAACCGGCACCAGCAACGACTACCGTGATAGCTGGTTTGCCGGATTCAGCGGCCAGCACCTGGCCGTGGTCTGGATGGGGCGGGATGACAACCGACAGACCTCACTTACCGGCTCCTCCGGTGCGCTGCATGTGTGGGCCGACCTGATGGCGGAATTGCCCACGCAGGGCCTTCCGCTGGAGCCGCCGGGGGATGTCAGCTTCGACTGGCTCGACAGCCGCACCGGAAAACTCAGCGCCGAGCGCTGTGAAGGTGCCGTCTGGCTGCCTCTGCGGGCAGGTCAGGGGCCGACCGATTCCGAACGCTGCCGTATTGATCGCTCATCCTCCCCCAGCTGGTGGGATCGGCTGTGGAATTGATGCCATAAAAAAACCGGCGCCAAAGCACCGGTAAAGATAGGAGTGCACATTAAGGAAAGCTCCTGACTTGACCCCGCAGGGCCACACTGGTGGGGTCCCAACCGGAGACGGCAAGCACCAGTACCTATAAGTATTGGTGCTCTGAGCGGAATCGCCAGTGAACAAAGCCGGTGCGTTAAACAGAATTGAAATAGGCGCCGCAGCGCCTATCAGGAATAGTTATATTTGATGGGGGGGGACAGCCGCAACGGGTTTAGAAGCGCAGCGTACCGGTATTCTGGGCCGCCTGGTCATGCACGGTTTCCAGCGCCTGATACAGGTGCGAATCCGGCGGGCTGAACCGCAACCCCTGGCGGGCGAACTGCCGGGCCTGCTCCGGCTGGGCCAGCGTCATATAGCTCTGGGCGAGTACCAGATACAGCTCGGGTTCACGGCGGTCAATGCGCAAGCCGCGTTCGGCAGAAGCAATCGCGCCCTGGAAGTCCCCCTGTTCAAACGCCAGTCGCGCCTGATCAATCAGCGAGACCACCGCAGCCGCCGTGGTATCCACCTCAGGGGCCTCAGCCGCATCCTGTTCTTCATCAGAGGGCCGCTCCAGCGGACCCACGCAGCCGGCCATTCCCAGCGCCAAAACCCCGGCGCAAACCAGTCGAAAAGCGTTGTTCACGAGCAATACCTCATGCTTAAGGGTCAAAACCGGGCCATGATACCAGTTGCCGAGCCAGAATGAAGCCGTTCTGAAGCGGGAATCCGCGCGTCCGGGCCTGGTAAATACCAATCGGCCATTTACAGACGAAAAACAGCTGTTATAATTCCGCCCTCGCTGGCACAGCCAGCCTGTCGGAGCGTAGCGCAGTTTGGTAGCGCACCTCGTTCGGGACGAGGGGGTCGGAGGTTCGAATCCTCTCGCTCCGACCACTGATTCAAGACTAAGCCCCTGATTTTCCTAGAGAATTTCAGGGGCTTTTTCGTTTTGACACTCTTTTTATACATGTATAAAAACGAAGACGCTCAAATAAGCGTCAACCCCTCCAACACCACACCCGAAAACCGGAGCGGGGATTCACGCTCTGGTGGCGCTGTTAGACAAGTTTGGAGGGCTGGACGGAGAAGCGCAAACCAAGGCTTTTGGCAATTTTGGTCATGGTGGCGAAGGTGGGGTTACCGGTACCTGATAGAGCTTTGTACAGCCCCTCCCGGCTCATCCCCACGTCTCTGGCCAACTGGCTGATGTTCCGTGACCGGGCAATGTCGCCGAGGGCTGCGGCGATCAAGGAAGGGTCACCATCCTCCATCACGGCATTGAGGTAAGCCGCCATGTCTTCCTCGCTCTGGAGGTAATCCACGGTATCGTAACGGCTGAATTCAACTTTTTTGGCTTCCACGTTTTACTCCTCCCACTGCTTGGCAATGGTTTTGGCTTGCTCGATGTCGCGCCTCTGGGTGCGCTTATCGCCACCGCAAAGGAGCACCACAATGACCGGCCCTTTCGAGGCGTAATACACTCGATAACCCGGCCCATAATCAATCCGCAGTTCCGACACACCCTCACCCACAGGCTTCACGTCTCCGGGGTTGCCGAGGCTCAGTCGACGAAGCCTAGCTTGCACTCTTGCTCTCGCTTGTCGGTCCCTCAGTCCAGACAACCACCGGTCAAAGGTGTCTGTTTTGAATAGCTCGATCATGTGTCAACTATATCTGACAGTTTGGGTACGGTCAATACGGCGTCCGCCGACTCAGGTTCGGGCTGGTCTCCATCATTCATGTCATCTTCCGAGACTGCTTTACTGCTAGACTAGCTGCTCCATACCTCATCCCGCTTGTTTTCTGGAAGTCGTTGTTTGGCGTAACTATGCTGTGAAGTGGCATTATGTAACAAGCGTCACCTAACATGGCATGATTCATCGGATAACTGAATATTCAGCAGACATGTATGTCGATACCCAAGGATACTCAATCAGAACGTTTGACCCTTCTAGAGCTTGTGGCTTATTGGGAGGGTAAAGTTAATACCACCTTGCTCACTAGGCATTTTGGTATTTCCCGTCAGTATGCCAGTGTGGATCTGAAGCGCTATCGGGATCTAGCTCCAGGCAACTTGCGATATTCCCCCTCCGACAAGTCTTACCTTGCCAATACAGGTTTCAGCCCCTGCTTTATCAATAGTGACCCGTCACAATACTTAAATTGGCTCAGCATTGGATATGTCGAACGGCGAAGCCATAATGTTTCTAACGAAGCTCTAACATTGCCACCCCGTCAGGTTTCGCCAGAAATAATGCGTGGATTGGTTTGTGCCATTCGGGAAAAGCGTAGACTGGATGTGGATTACGTATCGCTGTCCAACCCAGACAGGCAAGGGAGAATTATCGCTCCTCACTCCTTTGTAAAAACGGGTTTACGTTGGCATCTAAGAGCGTGGTGCGAAAAAAAACAAAGTTACCGTGATTTTGTGCTCAGTCGTTTTCGCGGTGCCCCCGACTTGATGGGTAAGTCGCCCAATACCGAAGAACAAGATGAGGCTTGGAATACCAAGGTTACCCTTATCTTTCAGCCTGATCCTCGCCTTTCTCCTGCTAAACGCCAGGTTCTGGAGCACGATTATCAAATGTGCAACGGTGAGCTTCGTATTATCACTAGAGCTTGCTTGGCTCAGTATTTACTCAATGAGATGCAAGTAAATACTAAAGTATTGGATGGCACGCCTGAGGCTCAGCAACTGGTGCTTGTCAACCAAGCTGACATACGAGAATGGTTGTTTGAAGGATAAAGGCTGAACTACCCAGGAAACATGACAACAAAGTTTACCTGTGTTTTTGCTCAGTATTTTTCGAATCATAATAATTCGCTAACGTTGGATGCCTTAATTGAGAAATGGAGTAGCTCGTGGAAGATATCTCACCGTCCGATTTAAAAACCATCTTGCACTCCAAGAGGGCCAACATCTATTACCTCCAATATTGTCGTGTGTTGGTCAATGGCGGGAGGGTGGAATATGTCACTGACCAAGGAAAGGAATCGTTGTACTGGAACATCCCTATTGCCAATACCACCAGCATTCTATTGGGTACGGGCACGTCCATAACGCAAGCCGCTATGCGAGAACTGGCGAAAGCCGGTGTACTAGTCGGTTTTTGTGGGGGTGGAGGCACTCCGTTATTCTGCGCGAACGAAATGGACTTTGATGTGGCCTGGCTTTCGCCTCAGAGCGAGTATCGCCCTACAGAATATCTGCAATCCTGGGTCAAGTTCTGGTTTGATGATGATCTGCGTCTCACTGCCGCCAAGGCGCTACAGCAGTGTCGTTTGGTGCGCTTGCAGCAAGAGTGGCAAAAAAGGGCTTTACGTGATGCTGATTTTGCTGTTGATGTTGACCGTCTGGCTAGCCTGATAATGGCCAGTTCCCAGCGTATAGACTCGCAATCCGATACTTCTGCGTTGCTGACAGAAGAAGCCCGACTGACCAAGGCGTTATTTAAGCTGGCGGTGGATGCCGTCGGCTATGGAGATTTCACTCGAGCCAAGCGGGGGACTGGCGCCGATCCCGCTAACCGTTTTCTGGATCATGGCAACTATCTGGCCTATGGCCTGGGTGCCACCGCGACCTGGACCCTGGGTTTGCCACATGGTTTGGCAGTGCTGCACGGTAAGACGCGCCGTGGTGGTTTGGTATTTGATGCTGCTGACTTGATCAAAGATGCGGCTATATTGCCCCAGGCCTTTCTCTCGGCGATGCGCGGCGATGAGGAGCAGTTTCGCCAGAACTGCATAGAAACACTGACCCGAAGTGAGTCTCTGGATTTTATGATCGACACATTGAAGTTGATCGCCGAGAAAACAGCTGCGTTAGTGGGGCGGGAGGAATGAACGTTCTACTCGTCTCTCAATGTAATAAACGCGCTCTGAAGGAATCCCGCCGGATACTGGATCAGTTCGCCGAGCGCCGTGGGGGCAGAGCGTGGCAGACGGCCATTACCATGGAGGGCTTAAACACTTTACGCAAGTTACTGCGCAAAACCGCCCGCAAAAACACAGCGGTGGCCTGTCACTGGATTCGAGGCAAAGACCACAGCGAATTGATGTGGATCGTGGGTAATGCGAGCCAGTTTAATCTCCAGGGGGCGGTACCCACGAATACGACTCGACGCAATATCGTGCGTAGCGCCGATGAGAACGACTGGCACACTGGAGAAGATATTAAACTATTGGCTCAGTTGGCTGCGCTGCTGCATGACCTGGGAAAGGCCAGTGTAGCCTTTCAGCAACGCTTGAGAAATGAGCGAAAAGAAAAGAACTTTTACCGGCATGAATGGGTTTCCCTGCGCCTGTTTCTGGCGTTTGTTGGCAACGATGATGATGCTGGCTGGTTGCGACGGCTGATCAAGCCTTCGCCGGAGGATGATCAGAGCTGGTTACAGAGTGGTCGCTATTGGCGCGACGGTCTCGACGTAAAAACACCTGCACCGCTCAAGGCGTTGCCTCCGTTGGCCGCTGCCGTCGCCTGGTTGGTGTTGACCCATCATCGTTTGCCGGTCATGCCTGTTTGGGATACACAAAAACAGCAACAAGAGCGGCTTGGGAAAAAAGCATCTTTTGATCAGGCTGACGCACTGGCGGATTTGATTCAAGGAGTTACTCACGACTGGAATGAACAGAAACGCGAAGCTGACATCGCTACCATTGAGCCGTACTGGAAAATGGCGGACGACCTCCCGATCAATATGCCCAAATGGAGGACCCAGTCGGCTAAGTTGGCCAAGCGCCTGCTGGCCCTGATGGATAAAGGCCACAGCAATTGGCTGGATAACCCCTATGTAATGCATCTGGCCCGTCTAAGCCTAATGTTGGCAGACCATCATTACTCGTCTTTGCCTCCAAACAGTTCCGAGCGGGTTAGAGCGGATAGCCAGGGACCTTTGTTTGCCAATACCCACAAGGACGGCAAGCTTAAGCAAACGTTGGACGAGCATCTGTTGGGGGTGGCCAGGTTGGCTGGGAGTGTGAGTCATGCTCTGCCAGGTTTTGAGCGATTTCTGCCGAGGCTGGCTCGGCACAAAGGCCTCAAGAAGCGCAGTAGTGTTGAACGTTTTCGCTGGCAGGACAAAGCCGCAGATGCGGCCACAGCAATACGGGAAGTTGCGCAAGAACGGGGTGCCTTTATTGTTAATATGGCCTCCACCGGGTGCGGTAAAACATTGGCTAATGCCCGCATTCTAAATGCGTTGGCGGACCCTGTATTTGGCATGCGCGCCACTTTTGCCCTCGGACTGCGGACCCTGACCTTGCAAACCGGGCGCAGCTATCGCGAAGATCTACACTTGGGTGAAGATGAGCTGGCTATCCGGGTGGGTGGCTCCGCGAGCCGCGCCTTATTTGAATACTACGAGGATGAGGCGGAGAAAACCGGATCAGCGTCGACTCAGGCGCTTATCGAAGAGGATAGCCATGTCCTCTTTGAGGGCGAGCATGCCGACCACCCGTTGTTATCCAAAGCCATGGCCAACCCCAAGATCAGTTCCCTTCTGTCTGCCCCGGTGCTGGTTTGTACGATTGATCACTTGATGCCCGCTACCGAAGCTCAACGCGCCGGACGCCAAATAGCACCTATGCTGCGCCTGATGAGCAGCGATCTCGTGCTCGATGAATTGGATGACTTCGATTTGGAGGATTTGCCGGCACTGACTCGACTAGTCTACTGGGCCGGCTTACTGGGCAGCCGCGTAGTGTTGTCGTCAGCGACCTTGCCGCCTGCTTTGCTGGAGGGCATGTTCCAGGCTTACCGCGCGGGGCGGCGACATTATCACAGCAATCGTGGTGTGAATCCCCTTAAACCGGGTGGTACGTTAGAGGTTCCCTGCCTATGGGTCGATGAGTTTGGTGTTCAACGAAAGCAAATACTTTCAAATGATGATTACACTCAGGCACACCACCAGTTTGTGGAACAGCGAGTAAAGGCTCTGGATAAGGCAAACAAGGACGAAGGGGCCAAACGGTGTGGCAAACTGGTGCCGCTGTCTATTGAAAAGTCACTGCCGAAAGAGCAGGTTTACGAGGCGTTCGCCGGTGCCGTGCGCGATGCGATGCTGCCTTTGCACACTGACCACTGCCAAGTCTGCCCCTATACGGATAAACGCGTCAGCTTTGGTTTGGTACGTATGGCCAATATCGAGCCATTATTTCGCGTCGCCGAAGCGCTGTTTCAACTGGGTTCGCCGGAGGGAACCCGGATTCACCTGTGTGTTTATCATTCACGACTGCCGTTGCTGTTGCGCTCGGCTATCGAGAACCAGTTGGATACCACCTTAAACCGTCGTCAGCCCGAGGCGGTGTTCGAGCGCGCTGATATTCGGGCCGCTCTGGATAGTGAATCTGAGGAAAATCATCTGTTTGTGGTGCTGGGCTCTCCGGTGACCGAGGTGGGACGCGATCATGATTACGACTGGGCGGTGGTGGAGCCTTCGTCCATGCGTTCGCTGATCCAGTTGGCGGGTCGTGTCCAACGTCACCGACAACAACCCTGCAAAAGCCCCAATATCGCGATATTTGAGACCAACTTGCGCCATTACACCGGTGGAAATGGGCCGGACAATCTGCCCAAGGCCGCTTTTGTCTACCCTGGGTTTGAGGATGCTTTCGCGCGGGCCGACAAGCCCTTCCGTTTGGTCACTCACAAACTGAGCAAACTTCTTCGAGAGGAAGAGTACGGCATTATTACCGCCCGCCCGCGTATCCAGCCTGGTCCTACGCCCTGGCAAGACAAAAAGAGCTTGGTGGATTTGGAGCACGCTCGCCTGGCCGAGACCATGCTCCCAAAAGTGGTTGAAAAAACTGGGGGGCGTTATGACAGGCAGAACAATCCGCTTAATGCCGCTTCCGCGTGGCAGTACTCCCAAGCGATGCTTACTTGGGTGTTGCCCCAGCAACAGCCCTTTCGCGCTGACGAGGGCCAAAAGGAGGTCACCCTGGTCTTCCTGCCCGATGAAGATGAGGAGCGGTTGGTGCCTCACCGTATTTTCCAGGAAGCGAGCCACGGCAAACCAGCGCTCTATACGTCGGCAGAAGGTTTAGTAGTAAATAGCCCCCTTGAATGCGGCTTGCGGATTCAACCTTGGGGTCACCACGACTTAATGACGCTGCTGGATGAGCTGGCGGCTGCCCAGGGGCAGAACCTAACTCGTTGTGCAGAGAAGTTCACGATGGTCAACGTATTGGAGAGCGCCCAAGGATGGCGTTATAACGCGGTGCTTGGATTCAGTAAAAAGCAATGAATGAAAACAGTGGAAATTATTTTTATTAATAGGAGCGTGATTTATGAATGACAACGATAGGAAGAGGCGTTTTTATCAGGCTATCTCGGAATTTATACAGGAGCGACGAGATGCAAAGCTTAAAGGTCAGGAGGGTGAAGCGGCCGAAAAGCTGGCTGCAAAGTATGAGTACCACACCTGGCTGGCTGATGCTGCCCGGCGCGTATCACAGATCCAGGCAGTGACCCATGTGCTTAAGGCGACGCATCCTGATGCCAAGGGCAGTAGCTTGCATATTCCCCCATATACCCTGAGTCAACGGATAGAAGTAGGCAGTCACCTACTGGGCGAGGATTTTGCGGAAGATGTTGTGGGTAACGCAGCCGCCCTTGATGTCTACAAACTCCTCAAGTTGAAAGTTGATGGCAAGCGACTTTTAGACTGGTTGCAAGAAGATAACCCTAGTCTTTTAGCTGCGCTGGATGCAGAGGAAGTGGTGGCACAGGAATGGGCCGAGGCATTTAAAGTCTTGGTGCGCCCGCCCTCGGCGCTAGTCTCTCATGCCCTCGCAAAACAGGTTTACTGGTGTGTCTCTGGTGAACCCTCTGATAATTCGGCGTTTCATCTGCTTCAGCCCATGTTCTCCAGCAGCTTGGCTCATGAAGTGCACTCCCAGATTAATAACGTCCGTTTTGGGGAGAAAAACAAAGAGGCCCGCCAATCGTATTACAAACGCGCCGCGCACCCTGCGCCTTATGCTGAGTACAGTGGTTTGGCGGTCCGAAAGCTGGGTGGGACTAAACCTCAGAATATCAGTCAGCTCAATAGTGAACGTGGGGGTGTAAACTATTTGTTTTCCTCTGTACCGCCGCGGTGGCGCCAATTTGGCGAACGCCCACTACTCTCCGCCGACTCTGTGTTGCAGAATTTTCGTCGCTATGAAGGTGTCAACGGTCTTATTAAAGCGTTAATCAAATTGCTGAAAGACGATCCGGCTTCCTCGATGGAAACCCGTAAGAAACGGGAGAAAATAGAGCGCTCCCTGGGTGAGTCTCTGGTCGCTTTCGGCTGGGCAGTTAGGCAGTCTAAAGAACCGGGCTGGACTCGCGATTCAGACTGTCAGTTGCCCGATTGTGAAAAACTTTGGTTGGACCCCGAGCGGGCCAATTTACCACCACGCCCCGAGCTGGAGGCTGCTGACTTAGCGTTTGAGCAGGCTTTGACGTGGAAAGACTGGCCGAAAGAGGTAGCAAACCGTTTTGGGAATTGGCTTAACCATATCCTTGTCACAGAGGGTTTTCCAGTTGGTGATACAGAGCTTGCCCACTGGGCCAAGCAAGCGTTGATCGATGCCGACTGGCCAGCGACCATGCGGGGACGAGGTTCCCAGGCGATACGAACTCAGGAGGTGACCAATGCTTGAGTGCCCTCCATTCGATTACCTGATGGTGTTACCCCGCTTGCGGGTCCAGAATGCCAATGCCATTTCCAGCCCACTCACGCATGGTTTTCCCTCAATGACGGCATTTCTCGGTCTGATGTGGGCGCTTGAGCGCAAGGTTCAGGCGCAAGGGCTGGATGTGCAGTTTAATGCAGTGAGTGTTGTGGCTCACGATTATGGTGAGCAAATCCATAAATCCGGTTACACCAACAGTTTTCACCTCACCCGTAACCCCATGGGCAAAGACGGCAAACCCGCCGCGATTGTGGAGGAGGGGCGCATTCATTTGGAGATCAGCCTGGTGTTTGCAATACGCGGTTCGGAGCTGCGAGAACCCAGTAGGGCTCAGGAGGTTGCCGAGCAAGTAAGTAACCTTGTCAGCAGCATGCGCGTTGCTGGAGGAACGGTATTACCAGGTCAGCATAGGCGCTGGCAAGCGCCTTATATCGAGCCGTTTACGGGGGATGCGCAAACGCAACGCCAAATGTTCAACCGCTTGAAAATGCGTCTGCTGCCGGGCTTTGTGCTGGTAGAACGCAGCGATCTTTTGGAGCAGCGCTTGATCGACATCCAAAAGACCGAGCAAGACGCTACTCGGCTGGACGCCTGGCTGTCTTTGTCCCGTGTCAATTGGACCTGGGAGGGCAGCGAGAACAATGCAGAAGGACGATGGCTGCACGACCGACAAGGTTGGTTGGTGCCGATTACGCTTGGGTATGGCGCACTCACAGAATTGCAAGCGCCGGGTTCCGTTGCCAACGCGAGAGATAGCACCACGTCGTTTTGCTTTGTAGAGAGTGTTTATGGCATTGGGCAGTGGCTCAGTCCTCACCGTGTGCAGTCGGCGGAACAAATGCTCTGGTATCCGGATAGTCAGCCGAATGAGGGGCTGTACCGCTGCCGGAATGACTACCGTTCAGAAGAAACCCCTGAATTTGAATACGATTTTGACTAACAACCCAGGAACAAGAGGAAACTATCATGGCGAACGATACTTTGAAAACAGCTTCCGTATTGGCGTTTGAGCGTAAACTCGATCCGTCAGATGCGCTTTTTTACTGTGGTGATTGGGAAGACAGAAAAAATCATGTGGATTGGTCGACCGTGGCAATTAAAGAAAAATCCGTTCGTGGCACTATATCGAATCGGCTTAAAGCTAAGGACCAGGATCCTGCAAAACTGGATGCAGCCATTGAAAACCCCAATTTGCAAACGGTTGACGTAGCGGCTCTGCCTACAGGTGCAGACACCTTGAAAGTTACTTTTACTCTGCGTGTTCTGGCCGGTACAGGAAAGCCTTCTGCTTGTAATGAGCCAGCGTACCAGGAAAAGTTGCAGAAAACAGTAGGCGACTACGTTGTTAACAATGGTTTCGGTGAGCTGGCCAAACGTTACGCGGCCAATTTGGCAAATGGACGATTTCTATGGCGCAACCGGATAGGTGCCGAAGAAGTGGAGGTTCATATTGCGCGCATGCAGAGAGGTCAATCAGCCCAGAGCTGGCAGTGTGATGCGTTGGCTCTATCTCTTCGAGATTTTAGTAGCGACAACGACGATGTTACGGCTTTGGCGCAGGTGATTGAGTCGGGACTGATGGGGGAGGAGCATGTTCTTTTGCAGGTTATGGCGTTTGTACGTCTTGGCGCAGGGCAAGAAGTTTTTCCGTCACAGGAATTGATTCTGGATCGCGGGCGGGGTGATAAAAGCAAAACTTTGTACCACGTGGATAAAGTGGCGGCGATTCACTCTCAGAAAATTGGTAATGCAGTTCGTACCATTGATACCTGGTATCCAGAAGCGGAGGAACTCGGCCCCATTGCCGTGGAGCCATACGGATCAGTTACCACCCAGGGCAAAGCATACCGGCAGCCTAAGCAGAAACTGGACTTCTATAACCTTCTGGACAATTGGGTATTAAAGGACAAAGCACCAGAGGTTGAGCAACAGCACTTTGTGGTAGCAACGCTGATTCGCGGTGGTGTATTTGGTGACGCGGGGTGATTTATGGACCATTATCTGGAAATTCAATTATTGCCAGATCTAGAGTTTGGGCAGCCTATGCTTATGGGCGCACTTTGCAGTAAATTCCATCGTGCTTTGGTGATATTGGAGTCGCAGAGTATTGGGGTAAGTTTCCCCAAGTATAGCCTCAAACCCAAAGGACTGGGAGACACCTTTAGAGTTCATGGTTCAGTCCGAGAATTAGAGCAGCTTCAGGCGCTGGAGTGGCTCAAGGGCATGAATGATCATGTTCGGGTGTCATCTATTCGTCGTGTGCCTGATTCCGCTCAGCACCGTACGGTTAAGCGTCGACAGTACAAAACTAACGTGGATCGACTGCGTAGACGACGAATGACTCGCAAAGGGGAGACGTATCAAGAGGCGTCTGATGCAATTCCGTGCTCAGTGGAGCAACGGCCCGACGTGCCGTTTGTAGTGATGCGTAGCCAGAGTACTGGCCAAGCGTTTCACCTCTTCGTGGAGTTGGGGCAGCCTCAGTCTAAAGCCGTTGCTGGACATTTTAATAGTTACGGTCTTAGCCAAGGGGCTACTGTCCCGGTCTTTTGACCCTTTTTCACAGGGGCTTTGAAACCCCCTGTGAAATCAATGGCTTAGCGCCAGCTCAAAAACTTTGGGTTATCGGTAAGTTTTGAGTAATCTCTTTAAAAATCAGCATGTTACAGCTAGTATACTCTGGTTCGCTGCCGCACAGGCAGCTCAGAAATCACCCCACAGCAGGGTATTGTTGTCGTAATCGTTCGCTGCCGCACAGGCAGCTCAGAAAGTGCATCGATACGACCCCCGCAACGGAAACGTGTTCGCTGCCGCACAGGCAGCTCAGAAATGCTGGAACCCGCGCTTGAACTTGAACCAGGTGTTCGCTGCCGCACAGGCAGCTCAGAAATCGACCATGATGCGCGCCATCTGCTCCTGCTCGTTCGCTGCCGCACAGGCAGCTCAGAAATCAGATGCGTAATACTAACCGCCCACACGGAAGTTCGCTGCCGCACAGGCAGCTCAGAAACGGATGAGCTGGCCTCGTTCCTCGGCCACCGCGTTCGCTGCCGCACAGGCAGCTCAGAAATGGCGTTTTTCGCTGGCAGTGGCGCTGTCGTTGTTCGCTGCCGCACAGGCAGCTCAGAAATTAAAACCGAGGTTGACCAGCACCGGCACGGAGTTCGCTGCCGCACAGGCAGCTCAGAAATGAGTGGCGATAGCCTGGTCGATGTACCAGCCATTCGCTGCCGCACAGGCAGCTCAGAAAAGCTGCTCGTGGTTTTCAGCGAGAATGCCGTCGTTCGCTGCCGCACAGGCAGCTCAGAAAGACAAAAACAGCGAATCTCGTGGAGGTGACGCGTTCGCTGCCGCACAGGCAGCTCAGAAATTCACGTAAATAATTTTTTCGCCCTGGCTCACGTTCGCTGCCGCACAGGCAGCTCAGAAAAGATGATGATGCAGCTGAGCAACCGCCTGGCCGTTCGCTGCCGCACAGGCAGCTCAGAAATTTGTCGTTTGTTCGTTAGCGAGCAGCCAGGCGTTCGCTGCCGCACAGGCAGCTCAGAAATCGCTGAGCGATATCACCCGGCACTGACAACCGTTCGCTGCCGCACAGGCAGCTCAGAAAACCCCATAGCCTCACTAGGGGCGGCTCCCTCAGTTCGCTGCCGCACAGGCAGCTCAGAAAGGTAGATGAAAACTCAGACGGCACCTACGAACGTTCGCTGCCGCACAGGCAGCTCAGAAAGTAATCGGTTTGCGTCACAGTGAGACTTCCGCGTTCGCTGCCGCACAGGCAGCTCAGAAAGGGGCCATGATCTCCGCGCTGACGGTTGAGATGTTCGCTGCCGCACAGGCAGCTCAGAAATCAGTGCGTAACGCGGTCTTCACAACGTCCGAGTTCGCTGCCGCACAGGCAGCTCAGAAAAAACGCCTCCACACCCTGATAGGCACGTACAAGTTCGCTGCCGCACAGGCAGCTCAGAAAATTGATCTGTCAGGCGAGTCGCTGTATCAGTCGTTCGCTGCCGCACAGGCAGCTCAGAAAACTTGCAACCAAACTCCGACCAAGCGCCTCGCGTTCGCTGCCGCACAGGCAGCTCAGAAATTGGGCGTCTGTGAGTATGCCGTGACGGCCTCGTTCGCTGCCGCACAGGCAGCTCAGAAAACGAGCGCTTTTCAATCATTTTTTGGCCACCAGTTCGCTGCCGCACAGGCAGCTCAGAAATATCACGATGGGCCGAGGGGATAAGCGGCGGTGTTCGCTGCCGCACAGGCAGCTCAGAAATTCACTACGGTTTGCTTCCGCCGCAAAGGCCAGTTCGCTGCCGCACAGGCAGCTCAGAAATTCTCCGGCCCAGGCGGCAACCGATTCACGACGTTCGCTGCCGCACAGGCAGCTCAGAAATACGCGCCGGAGCATGAAAACGACACGGAATCGTTCGCTGCCGCACAGGCAGCTCAGAAAACTTCGGCCAGCTCGCGCGCACCAGGTAAATCGTTCGCTGCCGCACAGGCAGCTCAGAAAACTCTCACCGGTGCCGCCGCTGGTGACCACCTGTTCGCTGCCGCACAGGCAGCTCAGAAAGTCGAGCAATACAATCGTGCGATGCAGGGCATGTTCGCTGCCGCACAGGCAGCTCAGAAATTATGCAGGTAGTACCGAGTGATATCCCGCGTGTTCGCTGCCGCACAGGCAGCTCAGAAACTAAGCGCGTCACGAATACGGCCCACAGTCACGTTCGCTGCCGCACAGGCAGCTCAGAAAAAAATTTATTGGAAGCGCTTCAAGTCGCCGTAGTTCGCTGCCGCACAGGCAGCTCAGAAAACCTAAATCCGTGTGCGCTGGCATGGACGATGGTTCGCTGCCGCACAGGCAGCTCAGAAAAGGCGACAGATCGGGCGCTCCCTCTAATTCAGGTTCGCTGCCGCACAGGCAGCTCAGAAATGGCCGTGTCCGCAAAAGAGAAGGGCATCATTGTTCGCTGCCGCACAGGCAGCTCAGAAAACAGCCATGGAGATTGCCGGGCTCAGCGCGGAGTTCGCTGCCGCACAGGCAGCTCAGAAATCGCTGGATTTTGCCGGTGGTGTGGTAGCGGAGTTCGCTGCCGCACAGGCAGCTCAGAAACGCGATACACTGAATCGCAAGCTGGAAATAGAGTTCGCTGCCGCACAGGCAGCTCAGAAATATGCCTACGTGGTACCGCAAACCTGCGGTTAGTTCGCTGCCGCACAGGCAGCTCAGAAATGGGCAATCTCTACGATCACTTGCCCCCCTTAGTTCGCTGCCGCACAGGCAGCTCAGAAAAGCTGGGGCCGCTGCGCGGGTTTCGGCGAGCAGCTTGCTGCCGTATAGGCAGATGAAGGTAGATACATTGATCGGCTCTGCCACAAGGCATATTTGTTGTCCCTTACGCAAGCCTGCGTATTAGGGGGTATTATAAGATCTCCAGAGCATGACGACTTTATAATCAACGATTAGCCCAACAGGTACAGACCCATGCCAACTAACCTCCGCTACTTAGCAATCGCTGCCTGTTTGCTCTCCCCGTTCTCCCTCGCCGCCGATCGTTGCCTTGAAGCGTCGCCATTGAAGGCTCTGGATCATCGTTATGAGGAGGCCTTACGTGTGGGGGAGGTGGATTTTCTGGAGAGTGTGTTAGCCGAGGACTATGTATGGGTGCATAACCACGCGGTGGCCTCGGAAGATAAGAGGACGTTGCTGGCCCGGTTGGGCGAGGGCCATGAGACGCCATTGACGCGACGCTCTGAGTCGGTGTCGTATCGGCGGCTGGCGAACACGGCGGTGCTGGATGGAGTGACGACGGTGGAAAAGTCACCGCGAAAAGCGGGCGAGGCGGTTCGTGTGAACCGCTATCACTTTATGCGCACCTACGTCCTTGTGGATGGGCATTGCCAGTTGTTGTCGAACCAGACGATGAAGGTCTGGAGCAATACGGAGCCGCACTGACAGCGAAGCGTTGCTCTGGGCGTCAGCGCTGAGGGAAGCGCGTTTTCCAATCCTGGTATTTTTCCAGCACCCGGTTGGGCGCGGTGGTATACCAGGCGTAGCCGTCGCGTCTTTCTTTAGAAATTTCCCGGATGTCGTAGTGTATGGAGTGGTCCCGATCCCCAAATAAAGGGTGGTTGGTGCCGATTTCGGCAAACCGTGGCCACAGCGGTGGCGCGTCGGCGTCGGGTACGATTTCCCGGGTGTCTCGGTCCCAGCGGTAGCCGTTTATCTGGCTTTCCTGATACCAATGCATGGCGGCGTGCACCGCACGTTGCACATTGTCCGGCGGTCGGGGCAAATCCATCATGAAGTTCAGTAGGGAAATGCTTTCGGCGGTGGCCAGGGAGACCATTTCATAGGCACGCGCTTTGCGCGGTTCCAGGTTTTTGGGGTCATGCTGACCGCCCCAGATGGTGGGTTCGCCATCGACGACCACTTGAGCGGCCACGACCAGGTCAAGCGCTTGCGCCAGACTGTCGGCGGCCCGCGCCCGTAGGGACTCTGGCGCGGTGTCAAACGGCGGTTGGCCGGTGCTGACCCGATGAAGCACGGTCATGGTGTTTTCCATGGCTTCGTCGTTGAAGGTGATGTAGTCGTGATAGCCGCCGCGCAGCGGGAAGGTTTGCGGCCAGCCGCCGTTGGGGTATTGCGAGGTGAGCAACAGCTCGATACCGCGCCGGTAGGCGCTCTGATAGTCCGGGTTGCCGGTGGCTTTGTAGGCCTTGGCCAGTACGGTGATTTGGGTGGTGGTAGCGTCGTTGTCGAACGTGGGAGCGTAGTTCGGTTCGGCGCCGAAGGCTTCTCCCGGTTGACGGGGTGCGGTGCCCATGTCGGTGCGTTTGCCCCAGCCGCCAGAGGGCGTCTGGAACGACAGCAGGATATCGGCGATGCGCTGGCCTTCGGCGCTGTGATACCAGGCAGACGGCTGGTCGGGATCGAACCCGAAACGGTTGGCACGGCGGGGCAGGGTGGCCTCATCCTGCCCCAGTGAGTCGAGTTCCTGGGCGAGAACCGCCCGGTCTTGTTCGAGCCACTGGTTCGAGCGTTCCTCGTAGGCCTGCCATTGAGCCGGGGTGGTCTCAGGGGTGGATTCTGGACGGGTAGCCTTGGGCGACTGGCACGCAACCAGGACCACAGCCCAGCCTGCCAACACCAGTGGGGCATAGTAGCGATACTTCATGGTTTCTCTCACTCTCGTTATTGTGGGACTTTGGTTTTTTAAGGTTGATCTTGTTGTCTGGAGAGAATACCGGATTGAGCGGCCGTTGAAAAATCGGCCGCATTCGGGGGGCTTTAGAGGAAGATGTGCTCGTCGCCGGGGAAAGTGCCGGCTTTGACGTCGTCGACATACTGTTTCATCGCGCCGGGGATATCACCCGCTTCCACGAGGAAGTTCTTGGCGAATTTGGGCGGTTGTTCGGTCAGCCCCAGAATGTCATTGATCACGAGTACCTGGGCGTCGGTATCGCGCCCGGCGCCAATGCCGACGGTGGGAATGGGAACGTCGCGGGTGATTTGCGCGGCCAGGGCGGAGGGGATGCATTCCAGTACCGCCAGTTCGGCACCCGCCTCGGCCAGAATGCGGGCGTCTTCGGCGATTTCCTGTGCCCGCTCGGGGTCGCGCCCCTGAACCCGGAAACCGCCGAATTTGTTGACCGCCTGGGGAGTGAGCCCGAGATGCGCACACACCGGAATACCGCATTCGGAGAGCCGCCGCACGGTGTCCGCCAGCCACCGGCCACCCTCGATCTTGATCACTTGCGCCCCGGCCTGCATGAGGCGGGTGGCGTTTTTCAGCGCGTCTTCCAGCGTGGCGTAGGTCATGAAGGGCAGGTCGGCGATGATCAGTGACTTCTGGTTACCGCGGGCGACGGCCTCCACGTGGTAGATCATTTGTTCCATGGTAACCGGCACGGTGCTCTGGTAGCCGAGCACGGTCATGCCCAGAGAGTCCCCGATCAGTACGGTTTCCACGCCGCATTTCTGGGCCATGGCCGCCATGGGGGCGTCGTACAGGGAAATCATCACGAACTTTTCACCGTCGGCTTTGCGCTTGTGCAACGTTTTGATGGTGACCGGCTTGGCTGGCGTGTTGTCCGGAATGGGGGAACTGTAGGGCATAGTGCATCTCCGCCGAGGGGTTACAGCGCCGGGGTGGGGTTGTAGTAGTGGCGCCCGCTCTTGATAGTCAACAACGTATCGATCAATTGCTGGAAGTGCTCGCGGTTGCTGGCCAGATCCAGGTCCTGTGCATTCACGATTAACAGGGGAGATCGATCATAGTAGTGGAAGAACTGGGTGTAGGCTTCGTTCAGCGCCTCCAGGTACTCGGCACTGATGTTCTGCTCGCTGGCAATACCGCGCTGACGAATGCGGTCATTCAGCACTCGGGAGGGCGCTTGCAGGTAGATCACAAGATCGGGCACCGGGGCGTCCAGCGTCAGGCGGTCGTACACCTGCTGGTAAATGGCCAGTTCATCGTCATCCAGCGTCACCTGGGCGAACAGCTGGTCTTTCTCCAGCAGGAAGTCGGCTACCTGCACGGGCTCAAACAAGTCGTTCTGACGCAGTTGCTGGAGCTGGTTGGCGCGCTGGAACAGGAAAAACAGCTGGGTTTGCAAGGCAACCGAGCGGGGCGACCGATAGAAGCGCTCCAAAAAGGGGTTTTCTTCGGGCTGCTCCAACAGCACCTCGTAGTTGAAGAGTCGGGCGAGGTTTTTGGCGAGGGTGGTTTTGCCCACGCCGATGGGACCTTCCACGGCAATGTACCGGGGCAGTTCCACCCCGTCGAGATCCACACGCTGTTCGTCAAACATGGCTGCCACGATTCAGGACTCCCGATGCTGGCGCTCTGAAGGAATGCGTTCAATGCCCTCTGGCGGGCACTGGCTCAATAATGACTCAAGAGAGGCCCCGGAGGGAAGCACCAGGTTCGGCGCAATATCCATCAGTGGATAGAGCACAAAGGCGCGATGGGGCATTTCCGGGTGGGGGACCGTTAAGCGCGGCTCACGAAGGGTTTGCTGGCCGTACAACAGCAGGTCCAGATCCAGAGTGCGTGGCCCCCAGTGCTCACCGCGTTGGCGCTGGTGCGCCTGTTCCAGCGTCTGTAGCTCGTCCAGCAGCGAGAGCGGCGCCAACGTGGTGTCAAGACGGGCCACGGCATTGATGAAGTCGGGCTGAGGCGGGCCGACGGGAGCCGTGCGATAACACGGCGAGGTGCTGACCAGGCGGCTGTTCGGTAACTCGGCCAGCTCCTTGAGCGCCTGTGCAATGTGGCGCCGGGGTGAATCCAGGTTGCTGCCGAGGCCAATGTAGCAGGGGATCATGCTTACCCCTTTATCCCTGAGTCGGGCTGGGGGTGTTGTCGCCCTGGGCTTTCGGCCCACTGCGCTTGCGGCGGCGGCTGCGCGTTTTGGGGCCCTGGCGACGGGCGTCGGAGATCATGGTTTGCCGTGTGTCTTCATCGACATCCTGAAAGCGGGTCCACCAGCTACCGGCTCCGTCGAGCTTTTCTCCACCGGCTTCGCGCAACAACAGGAAGTCATAGGCCGCCCGGAAGCGCGGGTGTTCTACCAGTCTCTGGGGCTGGCGACGCTGCACGAGGCGGTGCTGCATGTCCCACATTTCACGCATGGGTATCAGAAAGCGCTTGGGAATGGCGGTGTGTCCCAGTTGGTGACCAATAACTTCGGTGGCAGCCTGCTGAAACGCGGCTTGTGGTGGCATGTCCTTCACCAGTTGATCCGAGCGGGCCACCACGGGCACCCACAGCAGTGCGGCGTAAATAAACGCGGGGGTGACGGGCTTGTCGGCTCTGACCCGCTTGTCGGTATTCGCCATGGTTTCTTCAATCAACGCCAGGCCCAGCGGGTTTCCGGCTTCAAGTGCGGCTTCGGTGGCCGGGAACAGATGGCCGAGCAACTGGTATTCACGCAGCAGGTTGAACGTGGCGGTGGCGGAACCTGCCATAAACAGCTTTAGCACTTCTTCAAACAGCCGTGCCGGCGGCACGTTGTGCAGCATTTCGCCCAGCTCGTAGATGGGATTAGCGGTGTCTGGCGCTATCTGGAAGCCGAGCTTAGCGGCGAAGCGCACGGCACGTAGCATCCGCACCGGATCTTCCTTATAGCGGGTTTCCGGGTCGCCGATGATGCGCAGCGTGCGGTTTTCAAGGTCTTCAAGACCACCGGTGTAGTCGTGAATCGCGAATTCGTTCAGGGTGTAATAAAGGGCGTTGACGGTGAAATCGCGTCGCACCGCATCGGTTTCGAGGGTGCCGTAGACATTATCCCGCAGCAGCATGCCCTCTTCGCTGCGAGACTGGTCGTGGTGTCCCCGGAAGGTGGTGACCTCGATAATCTCGCGCCCCATGCGCACATGCACGATTTGAAAGCGTCGGCCGATAATGCGGGCACCCCGGAACAGCCGTTTGATCTGCTCGGGCCGTGCGTCGGTGGCGACGTCAAAGTCTTTGGGGTGGCCGCCCAGCAGCAGATCTCTGACGCCGCCGCCGACCAGGAAGGCCTGAAAGCCGGCGTCTTCCAGCCGTTTCATGATGCGCAGCGCGGCCTGGCTGATATCGCGGCGAGACACATTGTGTTGGTCTCGCGGGATCACGAGAGGCTGGTCAGTGCGTTGGGTGCGGGGGCGCAGTTTATCGAGGAGCCGTTTTAACATGGGCAAATTGGAGTACTGTGTCTGGGTTTGGTCGCCGACGGACGGACCATGCAGCGCTTGAAAGGCGGGCAGTTTAGCATGGGGTTAGGGTACTGGAAACGTTGAGCGCCAGATGAGGCGTGGAGGTGCGGGTATCTGAAAGCAAAACGGGAAGGCCGAAGCCTTCCCGTGGGATTGATTCGCCAAGGTTCCTTTGGCCTTCAAATCGGCGCGTCCGTGCCCTCGTATCAAGTATGCGTGCTTGCAATCCCGCTCCAGTGTCTAGTCAGTCTTTCCGCTTCTTCTTGTCTCTTATCGTTATCGTTTTATGCGCGTAAAGCTCATGGCTTTCGCTTCTTATTATTGGTTTTGTCGTTTTTATAGCGTCTTTTTTTATTGTTTCTTGTCGTTATTATGAATAGCTCGTTTTTTATTGTTTGTTGTTTTTATTAGGAACTTCTTCGTTTCTTATTGTCTATTGTTGTAATTATCGTGTCTGCATTTTTTATTGTTTCTTGTTCTTATTATTACGTCGCTTTTTTATGTTTGTTGTTGTTATGTGCCGTGTATAGAGCATGTCCCGTGCCAATAATGTAAAAATCAATAAAATCAATGGCTTAGGTAAATTGTATGATCTCTTATCAGCTTTTGTTATTTCGAACGGTTACAAATTCGGAAACGGTTTGTTACGGCAACGTGCTGAGGTAACAAATGCTACCGTGGTAACAGGGTGGGGCGTTGGTAACGGCGGGTAACGTCTTCGGCACAAAAAATCTCTTTTTGACGCTTTTTTCGTTCTTTTTGAAGCCATTAGGTAACAGGTGGCATGGTGGTCAGGCCAGTTGCGGGCTTGAAATGGGCTGTGGTACCGGGGTTGTTAGTATCAATGTTATCGAGGTGTTAAAGAGTTAGTTAAAGAGCCGCCCAAACCCGGTTCGGTTCAGGCGGCTCTCAAATTCAGGACGTTATTTGGCAATCCAGGGAGGGGTTATTTGGCGCTCGCGGCCTTGTTGCGGGGAATGCCGAAGCGCTGCCGACGTTCCCAGAGACATTTGCGACTGACGCCGAGCTTGCGGGCCAACTCGGTTTCGCTCATCGTATCCTGATGTTCCAGCACAAAGCGCTGGAAGTAATCTTCCAGAGAGAGGTCCTCGGTGGGGTCCTGAGGCGCTGCCCCGCGCGGCTTGATGCGCTCTGGAGCCTGCCGGGTACCGTCTTCACTGTCCTCATCGTCATCAAAACGCACCAGATCCAAGTCGATGTCCAGCAACTCGTGGCTGATCTCCTGGCTGTCCTCGCACAGAATTACCGCTCGTTGCATGGCGTTTTCCAGCTCCCGGACATTGCCGGGCCAGGTGTAGGTGGTAATGGCCTGGACAGCTTCCGGTGACAGCTTGAGGTTGGGTTTGCCCAGCTCGTGGCAGTACCGCTGTAACAGCGATTCTGCGAGGGTAATGATATCTTTGCCCCGCTCGCGCAGCGGAGGCAGTTCCAGCTGGACGACATTGATCCTGAAATACAGGTCTTCCCGGAATTTGTTTTCCTGGGCCAGTTTGCGCAAATCACGGTGGGTGGCGGCCACCAGCCGGACATTGACCTTGTGGGACTCCACCGAGCCGATGGGGCGGACCTCACCTTCCTGCAGCACACGCAGCAGGCGGGCCTGGGCTTCCAGGGGCAGCTCACCGATTTCATCCAGGAACAGCGTGCTGCCATCGGCGGCGGCCACCAGTCCCTCACGAGTGCTGGCTGCGCCAGTGAAGGCGCCTTTCTCGTGGCCAAATAGCTCGGATTCGATCAGGGTTTCCGGGATGGCGGCACAGTTCACCGAGATCATGGTCTTTTCCCGGCGCGGGCTTTCTTCATGCAGCGCGCGTGCTACCAGCTCTTTGCCCGTGCCGGTTTCGCCGTGTACCAGTACGGTCGCCTTGGTGGGCGCGACCTTGTGAATGCGGTTGTACAGGTCCTGCATGACATCGCTTGAGCCGATCATGCCGGCGATGGCGTGGCTTGCAGTGTTGGAGCTGTGTTTTTGCAGATTGGCGGCGTTGGCCTTGCCAATCACCCGCTTGACCGCCGTTACCATCTCGTCGTGATCGAAGGGCTTGGCAATATAGTCCACGGCGCCCATGCGCATGGAGTCGACCGCTGAGCGCAGGCTGGCGTAGCTGGTCATGATCAGGACCGGGACACTCTCGGCGAGCTTGATCAGGTCAGTGCCTGGCGCGCCGGGCAGACGCAGGTCACTGATGATGAGATCGAAATCCGTGAGGGTGAACTTGCCGGTGGCTTCTTTAACCGACGGCGCTTCATTCACCTCGTACTTATTGCGCTCAAGTAAGCGGCGCAATGCCGTGCGGATGATGGGTTCGTCTTCAACGATCAGGATTTTGCTCATAGTGCTCACATCGCCTATGGTCTGGCAGACAGTGGGCCGGCCCAACGGGCCAGCCTAGCCTGTGCGTTGCCGGAAAATATCACTCCGGCCGCATGGAATCAATATGGCGCGGCAACTTGATGGTGAACTGCGCACCGCGCTGGTGCACCGTGTCCACGGGACTCTTGATGTCGAGTTTGCCGCCGTGATCCTCCACGATACTGTAGACCATGGCCAGCCCCAGCCCGGTGCCTTCCCCCGGGTCCTTGGTGGTAAAGAAGGGCTCCAGAATCTGGTCCATTTTCTCGGGTGGGATACCGCTGCCCTGGTCGGTCACGGAGAAGATGATGCTGTATTCATCCTCGCTGCTGTCCAGCATAACACGGCTGCCGGTCGGACTGGCGTCTCTTGCATTCGACAGCAGGTTGATGAATACCTGGATGAGGTGCTGGCTGTCGCCCGCAATAATGGCGTTTTTGGCGATATTGTTGACGTAGACCACCTCATTTTTGTCTTTTTGCAGCGACAAGAGCTGTACCGCTTCATTGGCGCAGGCACGAAGGTCCACGGCTTCAAATTCACTTTTCTTGTTCTGGCCGCTGTGGGAGAAACTGACCAGTGACTGCACGATACGGCTCACGCGATCCGTTTGCCCCAGAATCTGGTCCGCCGTTTCCAGCACCTCAGGTTCCTCTGAGTCGTAGCGCAGGTTCTGTGCCAGACAGGCGATGCCGGTAATGGGATTGCCGATTTCATGAGCAACCCCGGCGGCCAGCCGACCCACGGAGGCCAGGCGCTCGCTGTGAATCAGCTCTTGCTCCAGCAACTGGGTTTCGGTCACATCTTCAAGCAGGATCACCTGATCGTATTCGCCGCTGTGCAGGCTGCCTTCGATATTGGCTTTGTGCAGGCTGATCCAGTGCGGCCGGTCGTTCAGTTCAATCTGCTGGCGGTAGTAATGGGGTTCACTGCTTTGGCTGAAGTCAATCAACAGGGCGCGCCAGGGCTCGCCGAGGTCGTCCAGGTGAGAGCCGGTCACATCGTCGCTTGGGGTTTGCGTCAACAGCTCCATGGCCCGGTTCCACATCAGGATTTCACCATCTCTCCCCAGAGAGCACACCGCCATGGGCAGCTCTTCAAGCGTTTTCCGGTGATAGAGCCGCAGATTATTCAGCTCCGCCGCCATGCCGGTGAGGTGGTCGCGGTACTCGGCGAGGCGGTTTTCGATCAGGTTGATATCCAGCGTGTCGCGCCGCTCGGCCAGGGTGTAGGGCAAGTGGCGATCCATGATTTCACCGGCCACATGGATGCCCATCAGGCCTGACAGGTTGGCTTCAATCTGGTCGCGCAGGCGGCGCAAGGCGTAGGGTCGGCGCTCGGTAATACGCAGCCCCAGCTCGCTGAGGGCGACATCCACTTCGCGGTTGGCCGTCACTTTGCCCAGGGAGCGGCTCAACCGGGTTTTAAACTCGGAGGCGCTGTGCACATCCAGCGCCTGGCGCACTGGCTGGCTGAGTTCGTCCGCTGCGCACAGGTCGGCGCTGTACTGTTCTTCCTCGGTCTGGCGGGTGATCAGTGACAGGCCCACGAACAGGGCGGTGTTGGCCCCGACCGAGATCAAGGCGATGTTGCTCCATTGGTCCATCCCCAGTGGCACCGCAATATCAAAACCGGGCAAGGGCAGTGAGTGAATACCCGTTAATACGGGGAGTAGCAGCCCGACAGCCCAGATCAAGGTCCCCAGCGTCAGGCCCGAGAGGAGCCCTCGCCGGTTGCCGCGTGGCCAGAAGACAATAGCGAACATGCCTGGCAGGAATTGCAGGGTTTCGATGAACGTGAGCAGCGCCAGGTTGGTCAGGCTGTGGCGGCTGTCCAGCAGCCAGTAGAAAAAGTAGCCGCCGAAGAACAGCGTAGCGATCAGTACCCGGCGCAGCCAGAGTAATTGACGGTACAGATCATCCCGGTTGCGCAGGCTGAGTGCTGGCAGAATCCAGTGGTTCATGACCATAGTAGTCAGAGCCAGCATCATCACCACCATGGCGCCGGTGGCGGCCGAAAGGCCCCCGATAAACGCCAGGATAGTCAGCCAGGGCGACTCGGCCAGAATGGGTACGCCCAACGTGAAGTATTGCGCGGGCAATGGCACTGACAGCTCGAACCCGGCCCAGAGGATGGGGAAAATGGGCAGCGCCATTAACAGCAGGAATAGAGGAAACGCCCAAGTGATCGTGTGGGTGTTGCGCATCAGCAGGTTTTCAGTCACACCCATGTGGAAGATGTGGGGCATGGTGATGGCCGTAGCCACGAACACCAGAAGCAAGGTGTGCGCGGCGCCGTCCTGAATCGGTGCGTGCAGCAAGGCCAGGTTTTCGGGGTTCTGGTTGAGCCACTGCTCCAGGCCGCTGACACCGTCAAAAACCCCGTACACCGCCAGCAAGCCAATCGCGAACAGCGCAAACACTTTGATCAGTGATTCGAACGCCATGGCGGTAAACAGGCCGCGGTGCTGATCGCGGTTGGAGCCGAAGAGGATGGTGAAGACCGCCAGCAAGGCGCAATACGCCATGGCCATCAGGTCTTTGAAGGTAAAGCCGGTGCCCATGGCCGGTAGGCTGGGGTTGCTGCTCACCGTGAGAATGTACATGGTGTCGGCGATGGCCTGAATATTCAGCGCCATGAGCGGCAGGATTCCCAGTAGCATGCACAGGGTGGTCAGCGCGCCGACGCCGTGGCTGTGGTAGCGGAACACCAGAAGATCCGCCAGGGAGTGAACCTGGTGGCGGCGCGCCAGCTCGGCGAGCGGGGCCAGGGCGACCGGGGCAAACAGAAACAGCGCCCCCACGCCCAGGTAGTAGGCAAGGGCCCCGTAGCCAAACTGGAACGCCAGGTCGATCACGCCATAGAAAGCCCAGGCACTGGCAAAAATACCCAGCGACAGAATGTAGGTCAGCGGGTGTTGGGAAATGGACTGGGGGATCCAGCCGCGCTCCGCAATCCAGGCCACGCCGAACAGGACCAACAGGTAACTGACGCCAATCAGGGCGACATGACTAAGCTCAAAGATCATGAGGCCTCTTTTTCCGGCTTTGAACGACGTAGGCAATGATGATGACCAGCACCCAAATGATATAGGGCCGGTACCAGGCCCCTTCCGGATTGATAATCCAGGTGAACAGGGTGGGAGAGAAGATGTAGGCGATCAGCAGCAGCAGGATAACCAGTCGCTGATTGTTCATGTCGGTGTCCTCGGTTGCCCGGCGCAATGGTCGTGGTCGCCCTCCTCAGAGGCCGGGCGCTCGGTGCCGCTAATACGGTCGGGCTGCCAGTGTTCGATCCCCCAGCTCAGCAGGCGGTCAATTGGCGCATCGCGCAAAGCCGGGGAGGGCCGCTGGTTGAGAAAGGCCAGAGCCAGCCACAGATTAGCGGCGGCGTCGCTTGTCTTCAATGGTGGCGCAAAATTCTGTTTGCTGAGTTTCTGCCCCGCCCGATTCATAGCCATCGGGACATGACCGTATTGCGGCGGCGCACCGCCCAGGAGGGCAAAGCTGGCGGACTGTGCGGCGGTGACCGGCAGCAAATCCGCGCCGCGGATGACGTGGGTGATGCCCTGATGCAGATCGTCAGCCACTACGGCAAGCGGGTAGGCGAACAGCCCATCGCGCCGCTTGATAATAGGGTCGCCCACGGTGAGCCGCAGGTTTTGTGACTGCTCACCCTGAAAAAGGTCATGCCAGCGGTAAGGGGTGGCTGGCGAGCCTGTGCCAGGGGGCAGATCATACAGTGTTAACCGCCAGGCGTGAGGTTCGTCAGCCGGGACATTGGCGCTCCGGCAGCGGCCATCGTAGACGCCTCCCATGGCCTGCACCTCCCGGCGTGTACACCGGCAGCGGTAGGCAAGTCCCTGGGTGTGCAACTGCTCCAGAAGTTGGGCGTAGGCGTCGAGCCGGTCACTCTGATAAAGCGTCGGGGCATCGGCGATCAGGCCGTGATCCTGCAGGGACTGTTCAATGGCCTGCCTGGCCCCGGGGGCCTCCCGCGGTGGGTCCAGGTCCTCCATGCGAATCAACCACTGCCCGCCAGCGTGGCGCGCGTGCAAGTAGCTGGCCAGTGCGCTGACCAGAGAGCCAAAATGCAGAGGTCCGGTTGGCGAGGGAGCAAAGCGCCCGATATACGGTCTCTCGGGGCGGGCGGGAGTGGGGGATTGGAAAGCTGGCGACGAGGTGGGCATGAGGCAGCGTGTATATCAAAAGGACAGCCGGGGCGCGATGGGCGCGCCCCGCAGCAAGTCTTAGCCTCCGACCTGCTTTTCCTTGATTTCGTCCAGGGTTTTGCAATCCACGCACAAGGTCGCAGTGGGGCGGGCCTCCAGACGGCGAATACCGATTTCCACGCCGCAAGCGTGGCAAAAACCGTAATCGTCGTTTTCGATCAACTCCAAAGTGCTGTCAATCTTCTTGATCAGCTTGCGCTCGCGGTCGCGGGTACGCAACTCCAGGCTAAATTCCTCTTCCTGGCTGGCGCGGTCAGCCGGATCGGGGAAGTTGGCGGCTTCATCCTTCAGGTGGCTCATGGTGCGATCCACTTCTTCCATCAGCTCGCGCCGCCAGGCCAGCAGCAATTGACGAAAATGCTCTTTTTGATTTTCGTTCATGTACTCTTCGCCCTTCTTTTCCTTGTAAGGGGTGAAATTGCTCAGCGAATTGCTTTCTGCGCTCGTTGAACTTTTCGGCATGGTTTAGCGCCTCGTGTGACTTCCCATTTGACTGGCGCCCTCTCACGAAATTTCGAATCAGGTTACGAAATCTCGAAGCAGGGGCGGTATGAGCGGTTTTGGCGGAGCTTTGTGGCGTCCGGCACGCTCACTCCTCGTTCGCCGTCCATTTTCCGGGGGCGAATTTTGAAGGGTTGGCAAGCTACCAGATATCCGGGTGCTCTGCCAGTGTTTTTTTACCTCTTACCGGGACCGGGGGCGGCTGCAAAAGGTTTGAGCCATCGGACGGGAACTGCAACAATAATGCGTCATTGATGGAGACCGCTGTTATCGCGGTCATTCTTTGGCTCACTCGGGAGAAGTCTTTGGTCCAGTCCTGGCAGCGCGGCACCCTGTTGCGGCGCTATAAACGATTTTTGGCCGATGTCCGCCTGCCCACTGGGCAGGAGTTGACCATTCATTGCCCGAACACGGGCTCGATGCGCCACTGTGTGCTGCCGGGGTCGCCCTGCTGGTTTTCCGATTCCGGGAACCCGAAGCGTAAATACCGCCATACGTGGGAGGTGGCGACGGTGCCCGGGGAGCACCTGGCGGGTGTGAATACCGGACGGGCTAACACGCTGGTGGAAGCGGCCATTCGCTCGGGTGTGATTGGTGAGTTAGCCGGTTACGCCCAACGGCGCCGTGAAGTGCCCTACGGACAGGAGCGTTCGCGTATTGATTTCCTGCTGTCTGATGAGGACGGCGCCCGGCCCTGTTACGTAGAGGTCAAGAGCGTAACGTTGATGGAGGCCCCCGGGCAGGGGTGGTTCCCCGATGCTGTCAGTACACGGGGCACCAAGCATTTACGAGAACTGACCGAGCTGGTGCGCGGTGGCGCCCGAGCGGTGCTGCTGTTTTGCGTGCAGCACACGGGGATCGAGTGGGTGGAGCCGGCGGACGACATCGACCCTGCTTACGGGCGGGCGTTGCGAGAGGCGGTGGCGGCCGGTGTCGAGGTGCTGGCTTACCGAGCCGACATTCGCCCTGAGGAGGAGGCGATCGAGCTGACTCGCCCGATAGCCGTGCGTTATTAACGACCTTCTGGATTAACGGCCTTCTGGCGCCGCGAGCGTAATTTCCCGGCGCTCGGTCTTACCCGCCCGTTCAAATACCAGTTGTACGCGATCGCCAGGTTCGTATTTTTCGAGGGCGGTCATTAGTTCGTCATAGTTGCGCGTCGGGTATTGGTCCAGCGCCGTGATGATGTCTCCGAGAATGATGCTGCCCCAGCGGCTGCGTTCCACCCCTTGTAAGCCGGCCCGCTGGGCGGGTGAACCGGGAGCCACTCTTAACACCGGGACGCCCCGAACCCCGGCCTGCTGGGCCCAGTGGTCGGGGGCGATGTCGATACCAATGATCGGGCGTACCATGCGGCCATGCTCAATCAGCTGCGGCACAATATCCTTGACGGTGTTGACTGGAATGGCGAATCCGATGCCGGCGCTGGCGCCGCTCGGGCTGTAAATCATGGTATTAACGCCGATCAGCTCGCCGCTGGAGTTGAGCAGCGGCCCGCCGGAGTTGCCCGGGTTAATGGCGGCATCGGTCTGGATCACATTGCGGATTTTACGTTTGTTGGGCGCTTCAATTTCCCGGCCCAGCGCGCTTACCACACCCGTGGTGAGCGTGGCGTCGAGCCCAAACGGGTTGCCGATCGCCAGCACTTTGCTGCCCACCACCAGTTGTCCGGAGTCGCCCAGGGTCAGGGGCTTGAGCTTTTTGTCCGGGGCATCGATTTTCAGTACCGCGAGATCCCGCTCAGGGGCCAGCCCGATAAGGGTGGCCGGCCAGACGCTTTGGTCTTGCAGGGTGATGACTACCTTGCGGGCATTCTCGATGACATGAAAGTTGGTGACGATATAACCCTGCTCGTTCCACACGAAGCCGGTGCCTGCGCCCCGTGGCACGGTCAGCAGGTCGAATGAGCGCGGATCGCGTACCAGTTGTTCGTTCGTGACGTACACAACGCTGGGGCTGGCGTACTCGAACACCTCGATGGTATTGCGTTCGTCGTCCGTGGCGAAGGGCTGGGCGCTGGCCCATAGTGGTGCCAGCGCAAACAGAAGGGTGAAGACGGCCCGGCGCATCGGGTTTTACCGTCCGCTTTGCAGCGCGGCGATGCGCGCCTCCAGGGGCGGGTGGCTGGCGAACAGCTTGCCGAGGTTTTGCTTGAAGCCGCCGCTGATACCGAATGCTTTCATGCTGTCCGGCATGGGGCTCTCCACACCGGCCTGGACTTCAGCCTGCAGGCGCTGCAAGGCCCGAATCATGGCGCCGCGACCAGCCAGCTGAGCGCCAGCGGCGTCGGCCCGGTATTCACGGTAGCGGGAGAAGGCCATTACAATCATGGAGGCGAGAATGGCCAGAACGATCTCGGCTACGAACGTCACCACATAAAAGCCAATGCCGTGGCCGCGCTCGGTCTTGAAAATCACACGGTCCACCGTGTGACCAATAATGCGGGCGAAGAACATGACGAAGGTGTTCACCACGCCCTGTAGCAGGCTCAACGTCACCATATCGCCATTGGCGACGTGACCGATCTCATGGGCGAGCACGGCGCGAACTTCCTCGCGTTCAAATCGCTGCAACAGTCCCTGGCTGACAGCCACCAGCGAGGCATTGCGATTCCAGCCGGTGGCGAAGGCGTTGGCTTGCTGGGCGGGGAAAATACCAATTTCTGGTGTTTTGATACCCGCTTCACGGGAGAGTTGTTGTACGGTGCTCACCAGCCATTGTTCATCGGCGGTACGGGGTGTTTCAATCAGTTGCACCCCGGTGGTTTTCTTGGCGATGAACTTGGACAGGAAGAGCGAGATAAAAGAACCCGCGAAACCAAAGATAGCGCAGAAAATCAGCAGGCTCTGCAAGTTGAGATCGCCATTCTGTTGCAGGTAATGGTCGACGCCAAGCAGGGAGAGCGTAAAGCTCGCCACCACCAATACGGCCAGGTTGGTCAACAGAAACAAGCCAATTCGCATCACAGCGGAAATCTCCTGATGGGTTTTCAATACCGTTGCCGGGTACACGGAGGGCGACGCAAGCCCTGCCGCCAATAGTTTGAGCGTTATATAGGTGCCGCCGCAAGAAATTCAATAGGCGAATACGTGTAAAGAAACGTTGGGTACGGGACGAAAAGGTGGGAGAGGAGAAAAGTGGCCACCCCGAAGGGTGGCCCAAGCAACCGTGATTAGCCAGAGGCCGAAGGCCTCAGGAGAAGATCCAGTGAGCGGGAAACAAGACTGCGAAGCACTTGTAGGCTCACCTTCACTCCCGTCGGGCAGGGAGATGTGGATTGCCCGACGGTTTGTAAATAGTAATTATTATCATTTATAAAGTCAAGAACTTTTCTCATTTACAGCGAAAAATTTATGATTTTTCTTGAAGTGCCAGAAGCTGGGCGTTCATTTCATTGATTTTGGCGGCTAATTCTTCGATCAGGCCGAGGCAGATGCGGGGTTGCAGCTCCACCAGATCCGCAAATTCTTCTTTGCGCACGGCGAGAACGGTGCAGTCGCTGATGGCAACGACGGATGCCATGCGCTTTTGGCGGGTAAACACGGCGAGCGCGCCGAAGATTTCATCGGTCCGGACGTCGCCCACTTTGATGCCATCGCGCATGGCCTGGGCTTCACCTTCGAGCAGCGTGTAGACGCGATCTGCCTCGGTGCCCTGATGAATAATGGTCTCTCCCGCCTGAAAATGCATAAAGCCCGTGGCGGGTTGAAATTCGCTCCGTATTTCCTGGGACAGTGCGGCCCGGTGGAACGCATTGGCGTAGAGCAGGTAACGGATGAAGCGTTGAGGGTGGCGCTCCTCCAGGTCCTTCCGGTGGTAGGGCACCAGCGTTACCGGGGCGTGGCACCCATAAACGCCAGTGGCGATGGGCAGGGCCTGATCGAGTCCGAGCAAATCACCGGCGCCATGTCGGGACACCTGTTTGCCGCCCACTCTATAAAACGCTTCGCCTTGGGTGATCTGCCAGACCCACTCCGAGGTCCCGCCGTCGAGCAGGTTGGGTTCGGCCTGGAAATGGACCGGCTCTCCCGCCGGTTTCAGGTCGGCGAGCAAATCGACGACGGCATCACTGACGTGAGCGGCGCAGTCGCTGATCGCGTCCGACTGTTTATGGGGCAAATGCATGGACGACCTCCAAAGACACACGCCCTAACAGTCCGTTAAGGCATTACACCTCGCTAAGCGTATCCTGTTCCGCCTCGTTCACCAACTGCCGTTTCAGATCGGATGGGAGATCGTTCCAGTGCCTGTCCATCAATGCCCCCTGAAGCGCGTACAGCATGACTTTGGACACGTTGATATCGCGGGCCAGAATTCGACGGTAGGCCTGCACGGCCCCGACTTGTTGAAGGTCTTCCCGGGTGTTGATGCCTACGGCCTGAAGAATGTTCACGGTGGCCATGCCCAGGTTTTTGAGCTGAAGTAATTCACTATGACTGGGAGTCATACGGATTTGCTCCATTCTTCGTTATGATTATGGTTGTGGTAATGTCCTGCGGGTGGCTTGGTTGACTATTGTTTATCGCCAGCCCTCCGCAATAGTACCCATTTCCTGAAATAGCGCAAAACTTTTCCGGTATTTGGCGCATTTTATAAAATAGAAAGGGCGGGCCGGATGAATTCTGCGAAAGAAAGGCACCTCTGGAGCGTTTAAATGATCGATGGTGAGCTGTTTGGTCTTTCTCAAGCGTCGATGACGGATTGTGTGCTCGGCGGCCGAATCCGGTGTGAGGTGCTGCCATTTCTGACGGTGTTGGCGAGAGCCGCTCAGCAAGCGGGTTTTGAACTGGCTGTGGCCAGCGGTTTTCGGGATTTTGAGCGACAGAAGTGGATCTGGGACGCGAAGGCCTCGGGCGAACGCCCGCTGCTCGATGAACGGGGACAGCCGTTGGACGCCCGCCAGTTGACCGACCGCGAACGGATGTGGGCGATTCTTCGCTGGTCCGCCTTGCCTGGTGCGTCCCGGCATCACTGGGGCACGGAGGTGGACGTCTTTGATCGCTCGTCACTGCCAGCGGGTGAAACCTTGTCCCTGACGGTGGCGGAAACCCGCCCTGGCGGCCCCTTTGCCGCGTTTCACCAATGGTTGGACCGTTACCTCGCCAGTGCGGAGAATCCCGGTTTTTATCGGCCCTACGACCGGGATCGCGGCGGGGTGGCCCCGGAACCCTGGCATTTGAGCTATGCGCCGGTGGCCGACCGTTTCCAGCGCGAGCTGACCGTGCTGCGGTTGCGTGAGTTTCTGTCCGGACAGTCTTTTGCACTGAAACCGTTGGTGATGCAGAACCTGGAGAACATTCATGAGCGCTTTGTTCGTGTGCCGGAGTATGGTGCTCACTAAACTTTCTATCGCGTTAGCCGCCCAAGGGTCGTCACCATGAGTGCAAAGCCGGGTATTGCCACCTCTCAGTTTTCGTTGCTGCGCCACCGCCGCTTTTTGCCCCTTTTCCTGACCCAGCTGGGGGGCGCTTTCAATGACAACTTCTATAAAAGCGCCTTGTTGATGCTGTTTACCTACGGGGATATTGAGCGCTGGGGATTCAGCATTGATGTGATAAATAATGTGGTGGCCGCCACCTTGATTGTGCCGTTTTTGCTGTTCGCCCCCGTGGCGGGGCAATACGCCGACAAGTTCGAAAAGGCGCGCTTCATCCGGGGCTTAAAAATCGCCGAGATCGGTATTATGGCGTTGGGCGCATTGGCGCTATGGCTCAACAGTGCGGCTTTGCTGGTGCTGGTGTTGTTTATGACGGGGACGCAGTCCGCTTGCTTCAGCCCGCTGAAGTATTCAATTTTACCCCAACATCTGTCGCCCGACGCGCTGACCGGGGGCAACGCGCTGTTGCACACCGGTACGTCATTGGCCATTTTTCTGGGCATGATTGCCGGAACGTTGGCGCTGGGTGTCGTGGGTGGATACTGGTGGGTCGCCGCCGGTGCGTTGCTGGTAGCCTGGCTCGGCTGGCGGGCGAGCGTGCGAATACCAGAGGCCTCGGCCGCAGCCCCGGCGCTGCGACTGGAATCCAACCCCTATCGGCAAATGCGGCGTACGCTCCTGCGTGGCTGGGAGAACCCGATGGTGTTCTGGTGCATCATTGCCTCCTCATGGTACTGGTTTCTCGGCTCGATATACCTGACGCAGTTGCCGAATTTCACGCGCTCGGTGCTCTCTGGCGAGTCGCTCGTAGTCTCGATGCTGTTGGTGCTCTTTCTGGTTGGCATTTGTTTTGGGGCGCTGCTATGTGATCGCTTGGCACGTCGGCAGGTAGAGCCCGCTGTGGTGCCACTCGGAGCCTTGTTGGTCCTGTTGTTTGGTCTCGATTTGGCCTGGGCCGGGCAGGCGTTTGCCGCCGCCCACCCACCTGTGACGGAAGACGGGTTACACACACTGGAGATGATGCGGCAATGGCCAAGGGCCTGGCGGGTGGCGCTGGATGTGCTGATGCTGGGGGTGGCGGGCGGCCTCTATGTGGTGCCGTTGTCGGCGTTGATTCAGCACCGCAGTGAGGCCAGGCATCGCGCTCAGGTGATTGCGGCGGGCAATGTGATCAATGCCCTGTTTATGGTGGCCGCGTCGCTGGTCGGGCTGATCGTGCTCGGCGGACTGGAGTGGAGTATTCCGCAGCTGTTTCAGGTTGTGATGGCAATGCATCTGCTGCTGACGCTGCTGGTGTTTTGGCGGCAACGGGAATTTTGGGAGCGATTTCGTCAGCGCTTTCTCCTTGTGCGACAATAAGGAATTGTTGCCATGACCGGGAGAGACGCTTTGGTGCAGCCTTCACTGACCGATGAACTTTGGCAGGCCATTCGCGTGGAAGCCCTGGCCGCCAGTAAAGAAGAGCCCACGTTGGCCAGCTTTTACCACGCCACACTTCTCAACCACGACAGCTTTGCTCGTGCTATTAGTTTCCATTTGGCGAATAAACTGGACAGCCAGGCGGTGCCGGCGATGATGGTGCGCGAAGTCTTTGATGCCGCGATGGCCGCCGACCCTGACATTGAAGCGGCCATGCGCGCCGATATTCGGGCGCATTGTGAGCGTGATCCCGCCTGCGACAAATTTTCGATGCCCCTGCTGTTTTTCAAAGGCTTTCACGCCATGCAGTCCTATCGGTTTGCGCATTATTTGTGGAACTGTGACCGGCGCGCCCTCGCGATGTATCTGCAGAACCGGATCTCCCAGGAGTTCGGGGTCGATATTCACCCGGCCGCCCGCATTGGTCGGGGCATTATGGTGGATCATGCGACAGGGTTGGTGATTGGGGAAACGGCGGTGGTGGAAGACGATGTCTCCATGTTGCACTCGGTGACCCTCGGTGGCGCGGGCCGCGAGCGGGGAGACCGGCATCCGAAAGTGGGGCGGGGCGTGCTGATCAGTGCTGGCTCCAAATTACTGGGCAACATCCATATTGGCGAGTGTGCAAAAATTGGCGCGGGCAGTGTGGTGCTGGACTCTGTGCCGCCCCACACGACCGTGGCGGGCGTGCCCGCCAAAGTGGTGGGCCGTCCTAAAAGTGAAATGCCCGCCCGGGATATGGATCAGGGGCTGAATGGCCTGGAATAAGCGGTGCTCAGCAGGCGTGACGGGCTTTGACGTGACGCTCGGCGAGGTCAATATGGCCCTCATTGAGCCAATGCAATACGGAACGACGGCTCTCCAGCATGGTCCGGTAGGTGTCGATGACGGGTTGGTTGGGGCGAAGCTGCGCCTCAAGCGCATCGATACGATGGCGGAGAAACGCGATATCCTGCTCAACTTTTAATCGAACATGCTGGACCTGTTGAAGTTGTCCATTGGCCAGCAGGCGCGACTGGGTTCTTGTCGATGACTGTGAAGATGTATGTGTCGGCATAGCTGTTCCCTCCGTTTCGGTTACCATCGGCCGGGCCGATGTTGTGGGAATACTCTTTTGAGTATTGTCTGTTTTTCTGTCCGCGGCCAGCGGTATTCCATATTTTTTTAGACTAAAGACCATCTGGATATAGTGCTGATAGTGTTTGCTCCGCGCCGTGCGCGCGCCGGGATAGGGTATTACGAGGATTGAGAGATGGCGGATGACCGGTTTGATCTGATTTTTCGGGGTGACATTGTGCTGGGCCAGCCATTGTCTGACGTTAAGCAGCGCCTTCAGCGGCTGTTCAAGGCCGATGAGGCGCGTATTGAAGGCCTGTTCACGGGGCGCCCGGTAGCGCTGAAGCGCCAGTTGGATGCCGCCACAGCGCAAAAGTATCAAAAGGTTCTGCAACAGGCCGGTGCTCTGGTTGAGGTGGTGCGCTCACGGGCCTCTGTTGAGCGTCCGGCGGGAAAGCACGGTTTCTCTCTGGCCCCGCTGGGCGGATTGTTGTTGAAGCCCGGTGAGCGGCTTCAGCCGGCGCCGCCTCCGGTGGTGGCTGGCGCGTTTACCCTGCGCCCCGCCGAAGGGCCGTTGCTGGACCGCGAAGAAGTGTTCCGCGCTGTACCGGAGCCGGTCATAGTGCCTGAGCTGGATCTCGCGGCAGTGGGTGAGTATTTACTCAGCGAAGAGGCTCGTGGGGATTTGCCGTTGGCGACGGTGGCGCCCGGCGACTGGGGGCTGGCGGAGGTGGGCAGTGATTTGCTGACCTGCGAAGAACGGCGCTCCGAGGTTCCTGCCGTGACGGCACCTACGTTGGAGGTGGCACCTGTGGGGAGCGATCTGGGGGAGCTGAAACAACATCGGGCGCCCGTGGCGCCCGATATCAGTGGACTGCGCCTGGAAGGCGATTAGCCTTCCTTCTGGTAGCGCTCCACGGATTCCAGGATTTCCTGGCGAGCCGCTTCCGCATCGGCCCAGCCTTCCACTTTTACCCATTTGCCTTTTTCCAGATCCTTGTAGTGCTCGAAAAAGTGGGTGATCTGGTTCAGCAGGATCTCCGGCAAGTCTGTGGCGGACTTTACCTGGCTGTACAGCGGGGTCACTTTATCAATCGGCACCGCCAGGATCTTGGCGTCCTCACCGGATTCGTCGGTCATTTTCAGTACACCCACCGGGCGGCAGCGGATGACGGAGCCGGCAGGCAAGGCGTGGGGGAAGACCACCAGCACGTCTACCGGGTCGCCGTCGCCGCATAGAGTATGGGGCACGTAGCCGTAGTTGCAGGGGTAATGCATGGCGGTGCCCAGCAGGCGGTCCACAAAAATCGCACCGCTGTCCTTGTCCACTTCATACTTGATGGGCTCGCCATTGGCGGGGATTTCGATGATAACGTTGATATTGTCGGGCACGTTCTTGCCGGAAGCTACCTTCTCAAAGCTCATGGGGTGTTGGTCCTAAACAGAGTCGGTGAATGAAAAAACCGCAAAATTCTATCACAATTCCACTCCCCGGCACGGAGAAGGTCAGGTAGAAGGCACAGCACCGACTCAGGCTGTATCACGCCATGTCGCGCTTTCGGGTACACTCTCCGTTTCCCCATTAGCGACGGAATTAGGGTTTTCTATGCTGAAGATGCTCAACGGTTTATACCGGTCGACGGTGTTGCGCCACCCCGGGTGGGTGTTGCTACTGGTTGGTTTGCTGGCTCTCGCAGCGGCGGCGGGGCTTCCCAATCTGAAGCTGGACGCTTCGGCCGATTCTCTCACCCTGGAAAATGACCGCTCTCTGGATTACTTCCGGGAAATCAATCAGCGGTATCAAAGCGGTGATTTCCTGGTGGTGACCTATTCACCGAAAACGGACATGTTCTCCGATGCGTCGCTTGAAACCCTGCAATCCCTGCGGGATGAGTTGGCACAAGTGGATGGCGTGGCCAATATCAACTCCATTCTGGATGTGCCGCTTCTCTATACGCCGATGCGGCCGCTGTCTGAACAGCAGGAGTCCACCCGGACGTTGATGACGGAAGGCGTGGACCGCGAAGCGGCGAAGGAAGAGTTTCTGACCAGCCCTATCTACCGTGACACGTTGTTAAGCGCGGACGAAAAAACCACGGCGCTGCAACTGAATCTGAAGGTGGATAATCGTTATATCGAGCTGGCCCGTGAGCGGGACGCGCTGCGGCTCAAAGCATCGCGCGAAGGGCTTTCCGATGAAGAAGCGCGCGAACTGGAACAAGTGAGCCAGACGTTCCGGGCCTACCGGACGGAGGCGTCGACCCGCAGCCATGAACGTGTGCAGGAAGTTCGGGAAATTCTGTCGGGCTACGATGACCGCGCCGAGGTTTTCCTCGGTGGGGTGAGCATGATTACCGCCGATATGATCTCTTTCATCAAGAGCGATCTGGTGGTGTTCGGCAGTGCCATCCTGGTGTTTATCGTGGTGATGCTCGCGATCATTTTCCGGCAGTGGCGGTTCGTGGTATTGCCATTGAGCACGTGTGTTCTGTCGGTGGTGCTGATGCTGGGCTGGCTGAGCTGGATCGACTGGCGGATGACCGTCATTTCCTCCAACTTTGTGGCCTTGCTGCTGATCATGACGTTGGCGCTCACCATTCATTTGATTGTGAGGTTTCGGGAGCTTCACGCGCGTGCGCCGGACGCATCGAAAGAGGAGCTGGTACACGAAACGGTTCGGCAAATGGTGCTGCCATGTCTGTATACGGCGCTGACCACCATTGTGGCGTTCGTGTCCCTGGTGGTTAGCGGTATTCGCCCGGTCATTGATTTTGGCTGGATGATGACGATAGGCCTCAGCCTCGCGTTTCTGTTGGCGTTTTTGGTGATCCCCTCTGGCCTGATGTTGTGGCGCAAAGGTGAACCCAAGGACAAAGGGGATCAATCCGGAGCCATTACCCTGATTTTCTCCCGTTTTGCTGAACGCCACGGGGCGCTGGTGATTGGCATCGCGCTGGTGGCGTTGTTGGTCAGCGCGTACGGCAGCAGCCGTTTGCAGGTGGAAAACCGCTTTATCGATTATTTCCATGAAGACACGGAAATCTATCAGGGTATGTCGGTCATTGATCGGCAGCTGGGCGGTACGATTAACCTGGATATTATTCTGACGGCGCCGGAGCCATCGGAGCAGGCCGATGCGGGGTCAGATGAAGAAGACCCCTTCGCGGAACCCGCCGAGCAAGACGATCCGTTTGCCTCCCCGGATGAAGGGGAAGACCCGTTTGCCACCGGAGACGATGCCGAATCGGCCTCACAGGAAAGTGCCTGGTTCACTCGTTCGGGACTGGAACAGGTTCAGGCCCTGCACCAGTATCTGGAATCCTTGCCGGAGGTCGGTAAAGTCAACTCGCTGGCGATTGCCTATGAAGTGGCCTCGGATATTAACGGCGGACGGCTCAATAATTTTGAACTCGGCGTTATGCGTAACGCTCTGTCGGATGATATCAAGAATGTATTGATTAAACCGTATTTGTCCGATGCCAATGGCGAGACGAGAATCAGCCTGCGGGTAAAAGAAACCAGCCCGGAACTGAAACGCACAGAGTTGGTGGAGAAAATTCGTACCCATGCTATTGACGAACTTGGGTTCGCGCCGGAGCAGGTTCACTTTACCGGTATGCTGGTGCTGTACAACAACATGCTGCAAAGCCTGTTCAACTCCCAGATCCTGACACTGGCTGCCGTGTTTATCGGCATTATGGCGATGTTCCTGATTCTGTTCCGCTCATTGACGATTGCCATCATCTCCATCCTGCCGAACATCCTGGCCGCTGGTGTCGTGCTGGGTGGTATGGGATTGACCGGCATCCCGCTGGATATGATGACCATTACCATTGCCGCGATCACCGTCGGGGTGGGGGTGGATCACGCGATTCATTACCTCTACCGGTTCCGTCGTGAATTTGCGGAGCGTGGTCGCTACATTGATGCCATGCACGCCTCGCATGCCTCAATTGGCCGGGCGATGTATTACACGGCGATCATTATTATTATCGGTTTCTCAATACTGGCGCTGTCGCAGTTTATCCCATCCATTTACTTCGGACTGCTGACGGCCACGGCAATGCTGGCGGCGATTCTGGGTTCTCTGACACTGCTCCCAAAACTGGTGTTGTTAACCAGGCCGTTTGGGAAAGAAAGGGAGTAAATCGAGGTAGGAGTGTGACACAAAAACCCGGCGTTCAGTTCACGCCGGGTTTTTTGTGTGCGGTGAGCTAGGGGAGATCAATTTCCACTTGCTTGATCAGCACCACATCGTCCGTGGAGTCAGTGGCTGTGCCCACGATCTGGATGCCAAAACGCTGAGCGTTTTCCAGTTCGGGTGCTGTCCAGGAAAGCTCGTTGTCGCCAGCGCTCAGGTCGCTGATAAAGCCGCCGAACTCTTGCGAATAACTTCCTGAGTTTTGTTGGATGTAGGGCTGTATCTGCAAGCCGTCGTCGATCTGAGCCTGAGTAAGAGTGACCACGAAACGGATGGTGGCCTCCGAAATATCATTCGTGGTGACGCCCATGGCTTTGGGACGACTGCCGCCGGTATCGGCGTTGGCCCAGTCTGGTTCAAGCACCAATGCTTCGGCAGTGGCGTCGTGACTGATGGCTGAGCCGCTGGAGTCATCATTGGTCCAGCCGTCGACGCCAGTTGTGAACGTAAAGCTTTCATCGCCAGCAGGCAGGGGATCAAGTGCGGAGGGATCCTCGGACGCCTCCTTCTCATCAACCGTAATAGGATCTGGAGAGAGCACTACATCGTCAATTTGCAGGGTGGCATTGACACCTACCAGCCCCGCGTCAGCCTCAAATTGCAGGCCAATGGTGTTGATGTTTTGCAGGTTGAATCCCTCATTATGGTAGCCAAAATCGCCGTGGTCTCCATCTATGCCAGTGCCGCTGGCCAGGTTGTCGGCACTGAACTTGTTCCAGCCAGCCTCCACCGTGGTGTAACCAATATAGCCCTTGCGATCTGACGCATCTTTCAGAAAGACCTGGGTGATCATGCTGCCCGCTTCGGTGTACGCGGAGGGCACATAAAGGTGAACGAACAAGCTGCCTTCTGTCATATCCGCTATTTCCGGATCAATGGCGGTGAACACTTCCAGTTGCTCGCCGTCTTGTGTCCATTCCGGGGTAACGTCCAGTGTTTGCTCGTCGGCGTTATGGGCAAAGGTGGCGCTTGCGTTGCAGTCTGCGCTGACGCATTCAAATTGCCAGGCATCCACCGCGCTATCGGTCTCAAAAGTTTGCAGCACCCATTCGACCGGGGGCTGCTCTTCGCCTTCACCGTCGGTGTCTTCATCCTCATCGTCGGTGCCGTCTTCCGTATCGTCGTCCCCGCTGTTTAAATCCTCGGGCGGGTTCAAAATCATTCGGCTGGGATCGCCGTCATTGTCGCTGCCACCGCAGGCGGTGAGCATGGAAAGAGTACATAGTGCGATTAATAATTTATGGTACATCGTGTCAATCCTCTATCGTTATTGTGCGGACCGATGAATGTTGTTAGGGAGGCGTATCCGGACTCCATAAAATGGGTCCGGATACGTTTAACGACTTCTGGTTTCCTCGTAGTTACTCAACGGTAATCTTGCGCAGCAGAATATCGTCGCCCGCCTCAGCCTCTGAGTTCCAGCCGTTGCGGCGTTGCAGTTTGATTCCAATACGTTGCGCTGTTGGATCGGTGGGGACGCCGCTCATTGAGCGCTCGAAGCGATACCAGCCATCGCCCAAGTCTTCGCCAGTGTCCAGTGTGAGATAGCCCCCATAGCTCCCGGCATAGTCGCCGCCGTTCTGTTGGATATAAATTTGTATTTCCATTCCGGGGTTTGTGGTGATGTAGTAATCGCTTAAATAAAGCTCTACTCCCACTGTCGCGCCCTCGAGATCGGGGAGTTCATCTTCCCCGGCGAGGTAAATAACGGCGCGCTCGTCGCTATCCGTTGCCTGCCAGTTCGGGACGATGTTTAGTGCGCCTTCTTCCGCGTTGTAGGACAGATCGGCAGCACCTTCCAGACTCTGGTAGTTATCATTGTCCCAGGAGCCGATATTTTCGGCGGTGGGGACGATTTCGAAGGGGCCAGTGTCCGGGCCTGATGCTCCGCGGATTTCGACGCGATGGATACGCAGTGTGCCTTCGACACCCTCAGTCTGGGATTGAACGCCGATCAGCGCGTACTGATTTTCGTCAACCTCGAACAGGTCGCTGTCGGGCATAGAGCAGGTTACTTCGAACTCCTCATCGGCGACTACGCCACTCAGACCGGTCCAGCAGCCCCACTGGCCTGCATCCGGTACTTCTTCGTCGTCGGCGTAGCCGTCTGGGTCGGTGTCGTCAAAGATCTGACCAAAAGGCTGGTAGCCATCGGCGGTGTCAATGTATTGCTGGTCGATGGACAGGGTGAAAACCACATCCGCCCCTCTTAAATTGACGGGTCCCGGTACCGGGTAGACGAGCTGTTGGTTCGGGTTGGTAACGGCGAGGCTGACATGGCCTTCAGCGTAAACCGGATCGTTGGCTTCGTCGCCCTCGATGTTATAAGCCCCTTTGCTGAACCAGCCTTCAGTGATATTGAGCAACAGTGGCGCTGAACCGGAACTCGGTGTGAGCAGCAGGTTATCCAGCCAAAGATCTCCGGCCACCTCTACAGGCTTGCCATTCGCAGAAAATTGCACACCCACAGTGTTGATGTCGGTAAGTGTGAAGCCCTCGCTGTGTTGGGCAAAGCTGCCGTAGTCAATGACTTCCTCGCCATCGCCATCGGTAATGGGCTCGCCGGTTCCGGCTTGCATCTCCCAGATAGCCACTTGATTCCAGCCCACCTGGGCAGGTTGGTACGGGCGCGTGTAGGCGGAGCCGCCCGCCGCGTTCTCAAAGAACAGCCGCATTCTCAAGTGGCCATCATTGACATAGTCTTCGGTGACGTACACCCAGATGTTGGCGTTAGCGCCCGCCATGTCGGCAATCTCGTCGATCGGGGTATAAATCTCCAGCCAGTCTTCTTCGCTGGCCCACTCAGGGGTAATCGCGAGTACCTCTTGTTCGGTGTTCAGGCTGAGGCTGGCCGTGGCATTGCAGCCCTCGGCGCAGCGGTGCTGCCAGGTGTCAGCGCTGCCTTCTTCGGAGAAGGTTTGGTAGAGCCAGCGTTGTGGTTCCGTTGGCTCGAAATCGCCACCATCACCATCGCCGTCGCTTCCTCCATTGTCGGTGTCGGGTGATGGCGGATTCTGTGGCCCCAGATCAAGATCTCCGCCGCAAGCGGAGAGCACAAAGATTGTGCAAAGCGCGATAAGCAGTTTTTGCAACATGGTGTTAACCCTCTATTATTCTAATCTTAAGCGCCAATGCAGCAGGTCGACGCCTGCCTACCGACGTTGTTACAAGTGGCCACATCCTGGAAATCCGGAACTCAGGCGGGGCCGGATAACCCCGGATGACGGCGTGAGAGATAACATAGCACACAAATGTTCTTATTGACCATAAGTCATGAGAAAAATTATTGCTTTTCGGGAAGAGCAGGGGCGGAGTGTTGGCGGAAAGGGCTGGAGAAAGGCAAAAAAAGGCGCGAAGGCCCCGGTTCACGGGGCCTGGGACAATTTACCAATTCATGATGGGGGAGAGCTGATCGGCTAATTCACGCGCCATTTTGGCATGCTGAGCGGCGGTTGGGTGGCCGTCCTTAGCGTCGCCGGGATAGTGGTGTGCGGGGATGAAATAGACGTTCGGCTCGTCAAATCGTTGAATGGCGTCCTGAATATATTGCCTTAAGACGCTTTTCTGCGGTCGGGCTGGATCATCGGTATCGTTCACAATACTGCCCTCCGTGAGTGCGATGACGGCGTCAGGGTGAACTGCCCGCAGGCGTTTCAGGAAATCGACATAAGCGGTCACGAAGGTTTGTCGTTCTGGCAGAGGGCCAATGCCGAGGCTGAAATCATTGGTGCCCAGTGAGACCAGAATAAGATCCGGTGTGTACTGGTCGTGGTCCCAGGTAACAGGGTTGGCCTTGTCGGCTATGGTCCATTCGAAGAATTCCGGCGCGTTGCCTTCGTCTGTGTTGCCATTCCAGCTTCGGATCAGTCCCCGACCTCCGTAGCATACCAGGTGGACTTGCGCGTTGAGACTGTCGGCCAGCCGCATGCCATAGGAGGCGCGCGGATTCCACCAGGGTGCGGTGTTCAGGGGGGCGCTGCGATCGCCCGCGCCGTAGCTGCATGTAACGGAGTCGCCCACAATTAGCAGTTTGCGCGTTGGTCGTTCAGGACGGCTTAAGTGCGCGCCTGCGTCTGTGATGAACCCCTGCAAGGTAACGCGCCCCAGCCAGGTTTCGCCGCGATTAATAATGCGCACATCGCGATGCACCACTTGCCCGGCATCGATCAGCACCCACTCCTGCTGTTTCTCGGTAAGGCGAATGGTGCGGGGTGCTTCTCCTTCAATCAGTATTTCCAACTCGTTTTCGCGGCCGGAGCTTTTGGCCACCAGTGATAAATGTTGACCTTCGAAGTGAGTATGCAGAGAAACGCCTGGGTAGCCGATGAGAAGGCTGCCATCGTCCAGGGTCTGGCTGCGGCCTTCAATTGCGATGGTGGGGTTGATCGCCGTGATCAGGGGTGAGTTCATGGCGGTGCCGTTGGTCTGGTGAGTGTTGGAAACGGGTGAAACAGGCTGGCAGCCGACCAGCCATAACGTAACGCCCAACACCAGGATCAGGTGTCGGGGAAGCCAAAGGCAATGCACCGTTATTCCTCCAGCCAGTCCGCGAAAATAGGCTGGAGATTGCCGGCCCAGATGCGATAGCCCTGTTCGGACAGGTGCAGGTGATCCGGCATGATGTCGGTGCTGATGTGGCCGTCTTCTTCGACCAGTTGATCGCCAATATTCAGGTAGAACACCCGCTCCTCACTGGCCAGGTTGGCAATCTGGCGGTTGATCTGACGGACCTGATCGCGGGCCGGGTCGTCAGGGCTTTCCCGATAGGGGAAGACGCCATGCACCAGAATCCTGGCATTGGGAAAGGCATCCAGCAGTGTTTCCACCACGGCCTGCACCCCGAGGGCGACGTCGTCGGGGCTGTGCTGGCTCAATCCAAGGTTGTTGACGCCAATCAGCAGGGAGACGGCTTGCGGATCAAGGTTTCCGACGGCGCCGTTGTTCAGGCGCCACAGCAGATTTTCGGTTTTATCGCCACCGATGCCAAAGTTGGCCCACTGGTAGTCGCCGAAATATTCTTCCATAAGTGCTGGCGGCCAGCCTTCGGTGATCGAGTCGCCGATAAAGAGCAGGTCTACATCACCCTCTTCAGCGATGGCGACGTCCTCGGCGTGCAGTGTGTTCCAGCGCTCAATGCTCATCCATTCGTATTCTACGGTGCGCGGGGACGGGGTGATGGCCGCAGGTCGGTCAGCAGGGTTGGGTAAGTTTGCTTCCTGTTCAGAGCAGCCGAACAGTACCGCTCCGAGTAACAGGGCGCCCAGCAATCGGACAGTCTGGGTCATGGGGACATCTCCTCGTGGTGTGATTTTTCGCGGTGGCTCCGGTGAGCGTTTACAGCTTCAGCGCTAACCGCTCGTTCTGGGGGTGCAGGCTTTGGACGCCGGCAAGATTCAGTGTCAGGTCCAGCAGTTCATCCCATGGGTCGGCGGCGCGCATGCCTTTGGTGGCGCGATCAATGCCGTTGGCTTTGCGTAGCAGTTGTTGCAACTGGGCCGGTTTCAGGCGACGCAGAGCGCCCTGGATTAACGGTTGGCGTTTGGGCCAAATGCCGGCGGCCTGGGCCGCGCGGCTGAAATCCTGACCCTGGGACTGCGCCTGCGTGATTTGAACCAGCGCTCGAATGTCCCGGGCCAGTGCCCATAACAGCGCCAGGGGCTCGCTGCCTTCTTCCCTCAGCCCGTGTAAGGAACGGGCGGCGGCGCGCGCGTCGCCATGCAGAGCGCGATCCACCAGGCCGAATACATCGTAGCGGGCGCTGTCCGCCACTACGGAGGCCATCAGTTCGGTGGTGATCTGGGGGGAATCGCTCAATAGCTTGAGTTTTTCGATTTCCTGGGCGGCGGCCAGCAGGTTGCCCTCCACTCGCGAGGCGAGAAGATCAATGGCGGCGGAGTCGGCGCTCAGTCCTGCAGATTTCATACGCTGCGCAATCCAGCGTGGCAGCTGTGCCGGGCTGACCGGCCATACTTGAATGTGGTGACCGGCTTTTTCCAGCGCCTTGAGCCACTTGGCCTTAAGGGCATTGCGGTCGAGCTTGCCGGTGACCACGAGCAGGAGATTGTCCTCGGCAGGGGCCTGCGCGACTTCCTGAAGGGCCTTTCCGCCTTTATCGCCGGGCTTGGCGTTAGGAATACGTACTTCCAGTATTTTGCGCTCGGCAAACAGCGACAGGCTGTTGGTAGCGCTCAGCAGCTGCGACCAGTCAAAGCCAGCGGTATCCGTGTGGAAAAGCTCCCTCTCGGTAAAACCCTGCTGGCGTGCAGTGGCACGAATTTGATCGCAGGCTTCCTGCACCAGCAGGGGCTCTTCACCGCTGACCAGATAGAGAGGGACCAGCCCCTTTCCGAGCGACTCCGCTAACTGTTCAGGGCGCAGTTTTGCCATCGGGGGCCTCGACCTGGTCGGTGGCGGGAGTGGAAGACGCTCCTTTGGCTTGCCCGGCGCTGATGACGGCCTGCAATTGGCGAAGCACTTGTTGTGATAGCTCCGAGCGCATTTCGCTGACCAACAGGGCTTCCTCCTGATTGCCGCTGCCTACGTTCCCGGAACCCGCGGTGTAGGAGCGAACCACACGGCTCCTGAGATCGCCCGCGAGTGGAAGGCCTCGGTGGTCGAGCACGTCGAACTGAGCACTTAAGGTAAGCTCATACGCGCTGGCCAGCGCGTCGCTGCCGACGGCAGCAATGCGCCGCTCCAGTGTTTCCTCACGAATGCGCAATGTGTATTGGGCGCCGGACTGACTTTCCGTGAGTGTCAGGGATTCAGCCTCCAGACGGTTGCGTAGCTCGGTCATCAGCAGGCCGTAGTTGTCGTTACCGGTCAGGTACAGACTGTCGGTCAGGCTGGACAGGGCCACCGAACCGCGCAGCTGCCAGCCGCAGGCACTGGTGGCCAGAGCCAGGGTAATCACCAGCATGAGTCGAACGCGCATGGGCTCTCCTGTGTTCGTCAAGCTTGCGGGGCAAGCGATTAATTAGCGACGATGTTGACCAGTTTGTTGGGAACAACGATCACTTTGCGTACAGTCACGCCTTCGAGAAAACGCTGCACGTTGGGCTGCTCCTGTGCAAGTTTTTCCATATCTTCCCGAGGCGCATCCACTGGCGCCTGCAGTTTATCGCGCACCTTGCCGTTGACCTGTACCACGACTTCAATGGTGGAGCGGGTCAGGGCCGACTCGTCCAGCTGAGGCCATTGGGCATCGAGCGGGATATCATCATGACCGAGTGCCGTCCAAAGAGACTGTGTGATATGAGGCACGATCGGCGCCAGCAAGAGCACGGCCGCCTCCAGCGCTTCGCGTTCCACGGCCAGCCCAGCGGGAGTGGCACGATCCGCCAGTTTGCTGACGTCATTCATGAGTTCCATCACGGCGGCGATGGCGGTGTTGAACGTTTGTCGGCGGCCATAATCGTCGCCCACCTTGGCAATGGTTTCGTGCGTTTTGCGGCGCAGGTCTTTTTGTGCATCGGGGAGCGAATCGGCATTTAGCTCACCGGGAGCGCCGGCCTGAAGGTGCGCATGCACGGTTTTCCAGAGGCGACGCAGGAAGCGGTGGGCACCCTCTACACCCGAGTCACTCCACTCCATGCTTTGCTCCGGAGGGGCCGCGAACATGGAAAACAGACGTACGGTATCCGCGCCGTACTGGCTGATCAGCTCGCCCGGATCGACGGTGTTACCCTTGGATTTACTCATCTTGGCGCCGTCTTTAAGCACCATGCCCTGGCACAGCAGCCGCTCGAACGGCTCATCGCAACTGACCAGACCTTCGTCGCGCATCAGCTTGTGGAAAAAACGCGCGTAGAGCAGGTGCAAAATGGCGTGCTCAATGCCGCCGACATACTGGTCCACGGGCAGCCAGTACGCCGTGGCTTCCGGGTCCAGCATGCCCTGGTCATAGTGTGGGCAGGTATAGCGGGCGTAGTACCACGATGATTCCATGAAGGTGTCGAACGTATCGGTTTCCTTTTCGACGGGTTGGCCATCCAGCTCGTCTTTGCGCCACTCTGGATCTGCCTTGATGGGGGATTGTACGCCGTCCATGACCACATCTTCGGGCAACAACATAGGCAGCTTGTGGGCCGGTACCGGAATCTCCCCGCCGTTGGGCAGGTTGTACATCGGTATGGGCGCACCCCAGTAGCGTTGACGGGATACACCCCAGTCGCGCAAACGATAGTTCTCTGTAACGCGCCCCTGACCGGCGGCTTTCAGCGCCTGGGCGATGACTTCGAACGCGGCTTCAAAGTCCAGACCGTCGTATTCGCCGGAATTAATCAGTACGCCTTTGTCGGTGAAAGCCTCTGTCGCCAGATCACAGGGCTCATCGTTGGCTGGTGCGATGACCTGCTGAATAGGCAAGTCGTATTTGTGAGCAAATTCGAAGTCGCGTTGGTCGTGCGCCGGAACCGCCATGACCGCACCGGAGCCATAATCCATCAGCACATAGTTGCCCACCCAGACCGGGACCGGTTCACCAGTAATCGGGTGCAGTGCCTTGATGCCGGTATCCATACCGCGTTTTTCCATATTGGCCATGTCGGCTTCGGACACTGACTGCTTCTTGCAGCTGGCGACAAACGCCGCCAACTCATTATTGTGCTCGGCGAGCGCCAGGGTAATGGGGTGTTCAGCCGCAAGGCTGACATAGGTGACCCCCATCAAGGTATCCGGTCGGGTGGTGTAGACCTCAAAGCCCTGGTGTTCACCGACTGGCTCGGCCAGGTCGAAGCGCATTTCTACGCCCTTGCTTTTGCCAATCCAGTTGCGCTGCATGGTTTTGACCTGCTCGGGCCAGTGGGGCAGCTTGTCCAGGTCGGCCAGCAACTGATCGGCATAGTCCGTAATCTTGATAAACCATTGCGCCAACTCACGGCGCTCTACCTGGGTGCCGCAGCGCCAGCAGCAGCCTTCTTCCACCTGTTCGTTGGCCAGCACGGTCTGGTCTTCCGGGCACCAGTTCACGGCAGAGTTTTTCTTGTAAACCAGCCCTTTTTCGTACAGACGGGTGAAAAACCATTGCTCCCAACGGTAGTAATCAGGCTTGCAGGTGGCCAGCTCGCGCGACCAGTCAAAACCAAAGCCCAGTTCCTTGAGCTGCTGCCGCATGGCGTCGGTGTTGGCATACGTCCATTTGGCGGGTGCCGTTTGGTTCTTGATGGCGGCGTTCTCCGCGGGCAAGCCAAACGCGTCCCATCCCATGGGGTGCAGAACGTTTTTGCCCTGCATACGCTGATAGCGCGCGATCACATCAGAGATGGTGTAGTTGCGCACATGCCCCATGTGCAGCTTGCCGCTGGGGTAGGGGAACATGGACAGGCAGTAGAACTTTTCGCGGCTTTTATCTTCGGTGACCGAAAAGGTCTGGTGCTCGTCCCAATACGACTGAGCCTGGGATTCGACGTGCGCGGGGTGGTATTGCTCTTCCATCGGGTTGTTGGGCCTGTTTCTGAGTGCGAAGTGTAAAAGGCGCAATTATAGAGCCTGGAGCGTCATAAAGCGAAGGGCTCAGGGTGCGCGCGAGGGCTGTGTTATGCTCGGAACAATAACAGAGATTGGGGGAGTATAAAGAGATGAGAAGACTTGGAAGCATTCAATCATCATTTTGGACGCGACGAGCCATCGGGCTGCTGGTGATGTTGGTGGTTTGTATGGTGGGCAGCGTGGTGGCGGATAACCGTCCTGATCAGCCCATTCGGCTCTGGGCGGAGCAAGCTCCGGTCGCGCCTGATCGCGAGCACATCCGCAATGATCGGGTGGTGGAGGTCGATAATCCAACCCTCACTCCATTCTGGCCCGAAACGCCCAATGGCGCAGCGGTGGTCATTTTTCCTGGCGGAGGGTATCACTGGTTGGCGTTTGAAAAAGAGGGTGTCAAGGCAGCTCGCTGGCTCAATGAATTGGGGGTGACGGCATTCGTGACCAAATACCGGCTTAACCAAATACCGGCTTAAAGAGTACGGGCACCCCGACATTCTCCTGGATGGTTTGCGTGCCGTGAGAACCGTGCGCGCCAACGCGGAAAACTGGGGGCTGGACCCGGCTCGAATCGGTGTGCTGGGTTTCTCTGCCGGGGGGCATCTGGCAGGCAGCGTGGCTTTGCGCTCTGATTTTACCGTCCCCGGAGCGCCCGATCCGCTGGCGGAGGTCAGTGCCCAGCCGGATTTTGCCATGCTGCTGTACCCGGTCGCGACGATGCAGAACCCCAATACCCACAAAGGTTCGCGTGCGGCTCTGCTGGGTGAAAACCCCAGTTCTCAGCAGCGCCGGGAGAATTCGTTGGAAGAACAGGTCAAAGCCGGCATACCGCCGCTGTTTTTGGTGCACGGCAGCGGCGACAAGACGGTGCCGGTGGCTAACAGCCTCCAGTTATTTGCAGCGGCGTTGCCGTTCAGTCCTCGCTCTGAGTTGCATGTCTTCCAGACAGACCGACACGGTTTCGGACTGGAGCCCAACGAGGGCACTGCCTCCAACTGGCCCGAAGTGGCCGAAGCGTGGTTGCGATTCAATAAGGTTCTGGGCGAGTAGGCCTGTCCGCACCACTGAAAACCGTTTCATTTGGCGTACCACCTGATTTGACCGACAAGAAGGAAGAATGCGCATGATGTTAAGAAATCTGGCTCTGCTCCTGGCGACCGCCATTTTGACCGTGGGCTGTGCAACAACGGACTCCGGTGACCAGGAGGCTGCGCCCACCTTGTTTCTGGTGGGTGACTCCACCATGGCTGACCAGCCCGACGAGAAATACCCTGAAACGGGTTGGGGGCAGGCGCTGCCAGACCTGGTGAATGATGGCATCGTAGTGGAAAATCACGCGAAAAACGGGCGCAGCACCAAAAGCTTTATTGAAGAGGGGCGATGGGATGCTGTGCTTAAACAGCTGCAACCGGGTGATGTTGTCGTGATGGGTTTTGGCCACAATGATCAAAAAGAGTACGACGACACGCGCTACGCAGCGCCCTGGACCGACTATCGCCACAACCTTGAGCGGATGGTGGATGAAGCCCGGGCTCGCGGAGCCTCGCCAATCCTGGTGACCTCCATTTATCGGCGTGCCTTTCACGACAGCGGCCAGCCCCGCTCGACCCTGGGAGATTACCCGGAAGTAACGCGGGCCGTAGCCAGCGAGCGCGGCGTGCCTTTGGTGGACCTGAATGTGCTCACCCGTCAGATGCTCCTGGACGCCGGCCCTGAAGCGTCAGCCGACATTTATATGCAAGTCGCCCCGGGGGAGTACGCCAATCTGCCGGAAGGCAAAGACGATAATACCCACTTGCAACGGCGCGGCGCCCGGCGTGTGGCCGGACTGTTCGTGGCCGACATAAAGCGACAAGAGTTGCCGTTGGCGCGGTACTTCCGGTAGGGCGACATTAACGCCAATGGCCCTATTGCCATTGGGCGCTACATCGCATACAATCGCCGCCCCTGAAAAACCGAACCTACGGCGCAAGCCCCCGAAAGTGCCCTGGCGCTGCTTCGTGTCGTCCAAACAGAGTCTTTGGAGCAATTATGTACGCAATTTTTGAAAGTGGTGGCAAGCAACACCGCGTTGTGGAAGGGGAAACCCTGAAGCTGGAAAAAATCGAAGTCGCCACTGGTGAGACAGTGGAATTTGACAAGGTTTACCTGGTTGCCAACGGTGACGACGTCAAAATCGGCGCTCCCGTCGTGGAAGGTGCGACAGTATCGGCCGAAGTGGTCAGCCACGGTCGCGGTGAGAAGGTGAAAATCATCAAATTCCGCCGCCGTAAGCACTCCATGAAGCGCCAGGGTCACCGTCAGTGGTTCACTGAAGTGAAAATCACTGGAATTAAAGGTTAAGAGGAGTTTAAGCAATGGCTCACAAAAAAGCAGGCGGTAGTACGCGCAACGGGCGCGATTCCGAAAGTAAACGCCTTGGTGTGAAAGTGTATGGCGGTCAGGCCATACCGGCAGGCGGCATCATTGTTCGCCAGCGCGGCACTCAATTTCACCCCGGCGTGAACGTGGGTATTGGTAAGGACCACACCCTGTTCGCCAAGGCCGAAGGCCGGGTGAAGTTTGAAACCAAAGGTGAGAAGAACCGCCGGTTCGTCAGCGTGGAAGTCGCGTAAGACGCAGCGGATCGGTTTTCGCCTTCGGGCGTAAAACACCTCGGAAAAGCCCTGTCGAACTGTCGATGGGGCTTTTTTGTTGGTTGATTCTGACTTTTTAGAGGCTGGTTGGGAGAAGGGCCTTGGTGGGGAACACCCATGCAAGACACGCCGTGAACCCATCCCTGGGGGCTCGCATCGCGGGTCCCCCGCTCCACGGTCTTGCATGGGTGTTCCCCACCAAGGCCCTCGCGTTGGGCAGCTTTTTCAAAGACAGAGCCATTGATTGAGTATGTCAGAGGGGTAATCTTTAATGGATTGCTATCGGCACGAGCTTTTTCATTGGCACTGAGGCCCGCAAAGCGGTGTCCCCTTTCCGGACCGTGGAGCGGGGGACCCGCGATGCGAGCCTACAGGGATGTATTTACGGCGTGTCCGGGAAGGGGACACCGCTTTGCGGGCCGGGCTTACTAGTGGCTTACACGGCTGGCTGGCATTTGATCGGTTCGATAAATTCTGTCGGGAGTAAGAAAGTGAAATTTGTAGATGAAGCGCCCATTCACGTCGAAGCGGGCAAAGGTGGCAATGGCTGCCTCAGCTTCCGGCGGGAAAAATTTATTGCCAAGGGTGGCCCCGATGGCGGTGACGGTGGCGATGGTGGCAGCGTATACCTCGTCGCCGACGAAGCCCTCAACACCTTGATCGACTACCGCTACCAGCCACGGTATCGCGCCCAGAGCGGCGAAAAAGGCGGTAGCAAGAACTGCACCGGCAGCAAAGGCGAAGACCTGCTGCTACCCGTGCCCGTCGGCACCACCGTCATTGATGGCGACACCGGCGAAACCCTCGGAGACCTGACCGACATCGGCCAGCGCCTCAAAGTTGCTCAAGGCGGCTTTCACGGGCTGGGCAACACCCGCTTCAAATCCAGCGTAAACCGGGCACCCCGGCAAACGTCTAATGGCTCGGAAGGCGAAGTAAGAAACCTCAAACTCGAACTGAAAGTGCTGGCCGACATCGGTCTGCTCGGTTTGCCCAATGCCGGCAAATCCAGCTTTATTCGCGCCGTCAGTTCCGCCAAACCGAAAGTGGCTGATTACCCGTTTACCACACTGGTGCCCAACCTCGGGGTCGTAAAAGTTCAGAAGCACCGCAGCTTCGTCGTTGCGGACATTCCCGGACTGATCGAAGGTGCCTCCGAAGGCGCCGGACTGGGAATTCGGTTCCTCAAACACCTGACGCGTTGTCGGGTGCTGCTGCACATCGTCGATATGGCGCCGCTGGATGGCGCTGATCCGGCGGAGCAGGCGCGTACGATTATGAGGGAGCTGGACAACTTCAGCCCCACACTCGCCAAGCGTGAGCGCTGGCTGCTGCTGAATAAAGTGGATCTGCTACCGGAAGAGGAAGTGGAAACGCGCTGCCAGGCGTTAGTGAACGAACTGGGCTGGAAAGGACCCGTGTTCCGAATTTCGGCGTTGCAGCAAGTGGGTACTGAGGCGCTGAGCGGTCAGATCATGACGCATCTCGAAACCGTGTGGGACGAAGAGGCCAATGACGAGGACGCTCGTAATCGTGAACGGCAATTCCAGACGGATATGGCCGACGAAGTGCGCGAGCGAGTGGAAGTCTTGCGGGAGCGTCGTCGGAGCCAGCGTTCAGAGGAGGATGATGACGACTTCGATGACGACGATTACGATGTCGAAGTAGAATACGTCCGATAAGTGGCCGCGCCCAACTCAGCCAATGGAATACGCCTAGCATGACAGACAGACGTTCAGTAACCACGACCCAGCGCTGGGTCGTCAAGATCGGCAGCTCCCTGTTGACCAATGATGGCAAGGGGCTGGATGTGCCCGCGATCAATGACTGGGTCGCGCAAATGGCACAACTGCGTCAGCAGGGTATCGAGCTGGTGCTGGTTTCATCCGGCGCCGTGGCCGCAGGGTTGACGCGGTTGGGCTGGAATCGTCGTCCCACTGCCATTCATCAACTCCAGGCGGCGGCCGCGGTTGGGCAAATGGTACTGGTGCAAACTTACGAAAGCGCTTTTCAGCAATACGGTTTGCACGCCGCTCAGGTGTTGCTCGACCACGACGATCTGTCATCCCGCCAACGTTACCTCAATGCCCGCTCCACCTTGCGCACGTTACTGGATCTTGGTGTGGTGCCGGTCGTCAACGAGAACGACACCGTGGTTACTGACGAAATCCGGTTTGGCGACAATGACACGCTGGGTGCATTGGTCGCCAACCTGATCGAAGCCGATTTGCTGGTGATTTTGACTGACCAGGCGGGTATGTACGACAGCGATCCGCGCACAAATCCGGACGCGCGATTGTTGCCGGAGTTGTCCGCGGAAGATTCCAGCCTGGAAGCGATGGCGGGCGGTGGTGGTGCCCTGGGGCGCGGCGGTATGTTGACCAAAGTCCGCGCGGCCCGAGTGGCGGCGCGATCCGGAGCGGATACGCTGATCCTGGGGGGGCGCACCGAACAGGCCCTGCTGCGTGCCCGTCGCGGTGAAACGCTGGGAACGCTGCTGCGCGCGGATCAGGAGCCGCAGGCGGCCCGTAAACGCTGGATTGCCGGACAACTGCAAACCCGGGGCACGCTGGTGCTCGACGAAGGCGCCGTGCGAGTGTTGCGGGAAAAAGGTCGCAGTCTTTTGCCGGTGGGCGTAAAGGCCGTGAAAGGCCGCTTCACGCGCGGGGACATGGTGGTCTGTGTCGGGCCGGACGGGCAGGAAATTGCGCGTGGGCTGGTCAATTACAACGCCGAGGAAGCGCGTAAAATTATCGGACAGCCCACTTCGGCGATCTTGCCGCTGCTGGGTTATAAAGATGATGAAGAACTCGTTCATCGGGATAACCTCGTGTTGACCGAAGGCTATACCGGATGAATTGGAAGTGGGTGCGTCGCCTGGTCAACTTCTGGCCGCCGCTGTTTTTTGCGGGTATCCGCGCGACCCATATCAGCGAAGACTTTCGTCATATTGAAGTCAGCCTCAAGTTGCGTTTTTTCAATCGCAACATGGTGGGCACTCAGTTTGGTGGCAGCCTGTTTGCCATGACAGACCCCTGGTACATGATGATGCTGACCTATCACCTGGGGAAGGATTACTATGTGTGGGACAAAGGCGCGCACATCGATTTTCTGGCGCCGGGGCGCAGCGCCGTCAAAGCGGTCTTTACGGTGAACGACACCATTCTGGAGCGCATCCGCGAGCATACGGCGGGCGGCGCCAAATACCTGCCTGACTTTGTGGTCGAGGTTACCGATACCAGTGGTCGACTGGTGGCCAGGGTGCACCGCACCCTGTACGTGCGAGCCAAACCCCATCGCCGACCCCCATCGCAGCCCCTCCGCTGAGGGCTGAATAATGCCTCAGGCCGGTACCGTTCGCTCGGCTGCCCATTGACGAAGTTGAAGCAAAGGCTCCGCCATCACGACCGATAGCGGGCTGGTATTTGCCACCTCTGTCAGGATTGAGTCTGTATTCAGCGCATCGCGGTCATTGCTGTAAAGCGCGGCCACAATCGCCTGTTCAATCTCTGCGCCGGAAAAACCTTCGGTGGCGCTGCTGATGGCCGCCGTATCAAACCGCACGGGATCCAGGTTCCGCTTGCGCAAGTGAATGTCCACAATGTGCTGGCGTACATCGGCATCCGGCAGATCGACAAAAAATATCTCATCCACGCGCCCCTTGCGAATCAATTCCGGCGGCAGCTTGCTGATGTCGTTGCTGGTGGCTGTGAAAAAAACCGGTTTTTTACGTTCCGCCATCCAGGTCAACAGCGTGCCCAGCAGGCGTCGGGAAGTGCCGTCATCACTGTTGCCCTGGGCCAGCCCTTTTTCGATTTCATCCAGCCAGAGCACACAGGGCGACATGGCATCGGCCATGGCGAGCGCTTCGCGCAGGTTACGTTCGGTTTCCCCGTGGTATTTGTTATAGAGCGCCCCGACATCAAGGCGCAGCAAAGGCAGGTTCCAGGTGCCAGCGACAGCTTTGGCGGCCAGACTTTTCCCTCCGCCCTGTACGCCCAGCAATAAAATGCCGCGTGGACGTCCGGCCCCTGAATCGTCACTGTGAAACGCTTCACCGCGACGTTGTAGCCAGCGCTTTAGGTTGGGAAGCCCGGCGACCTGGGAAAAATCCGCCGTCTCGTACTCGTAGCTCATCACGCCGTTCATATCTAGCAATGCAAATTTGGCCTGATTCACTACCGGTAGGTCTTCTTCGGTGATCGCGCCATCCTGCCAAATGGCGACGCGCACCAGACGTCGCACATCGCTGGCGCTGAGCCCCTGCAAATTGGTCATCAGTCGGCGCAGTGTCGTGTTGTCGGTTTTGATGCGTTTTTGTCCATGCTGTTCGGCATAGGCGCGGGCTTCTTCGCGAATGATGGCGAGGATGCGCTCGTCACTGGGCAGGGACAGCTGAAAGCTGGCACTGAAGCGCTGTACTTCTTCAGGCAAACTTAACCGGTGACTGAGCAGCACCAGAGTGTGAGGCAGCCGCGATTGATTCAGGGCGATATCTTTGAGCAGTCGGATGGTGCGGGGCTGGTCCGTCAGAAACGGATGAAAGTCACAGAGGGTATAAATGCCGGGCGTATTCTGTTGCTTGATGTGTTCAAGCACCGCGTCGGGCTCCTCCATCTGCCGACCCTTGGGTTGTAGCTGAGGACCAAAGCCGAGCTGAGTGAGTCCATCGGTGATAGACCAGTGATACAGCGGTCGCCCGGTTTCCCGTGCGACACGCTGTAATAGATTAATGGCTTTGGTTTCCTCGTGGCTCTCGATCACCACCAGCGGGACTTTGGAGTCCAGCATCAGCTTGAGGTCATGCGCGTCTTGCATGCCAGCGTTTTCCTTTATCGTTGTTCAAGTCTGCAACATTAAAAAGTGCCGCCAGGCTTGTCAACAAAGCAAGCTCAGCGGCTCAATAATAGGTCAGCTCGCTGGCCTTGCCCCAGAACACCCGGTAGGCAAAAATCGTATAGCCTACGATGGCCGGCAATACGATGACTACGCCCACCAGAATAAACTTCAGCGATTCCGGCGCACTGGCGGCCTGCCAAAAGGTCAGCTGCTCCGGAACCACGTAGGGAAAGAAGCTGTAAGCCAGTGCCGAGAACGCCAGTACAAACAAGCCGATGGTCGCGGCGAAAGGCAACCAGCACCCAAAATCGTTATCGTAAGGAAATTTGGCCAGGTATCGGTCATTGATCAAAAACAGCAGAAAACACAGCGCTGGAATGATTAACAGAAACAGCCCTAAACCGTCGCTCAACCATTTATCGAACACGCGCTCGCTAATGAGTGGGTTGACGACCGATACGGTCACCAGACCAATGGCCATTAACCAGGCGCAATATCTTGCCCAGCGTGCCGCGCGCGCCTGCAAGTCGCCCTCGGTTTTCAGCACCAGCCAGGCCGCCCCAATCAGACAGTAGCCCGCGGTCACGCACACCGCACTCAGTGTGGCGAAGGCGTAGGCCGCGAGGCTTTGTTGAAAACCCATAACGTAGAGGCCCAGCATGTACCCTTGCGACAGGGTCGCCAGCAATGAGCCTCCAAAAAACGCCAGGTCCCAGCGCTCTTTGTGGTCCACGGGTGCCTTGGCGCGAAAGTCGAATGCCACGCCGCGCAGGATCAGGCCGGCGAGCATCAGTGTGACCGGGAGGTACAGCTGGAACAAAATAACGTTATGAGCGGCGGGGAAGGCAATCAGAATAATACCCACGCCGAGCACGAGCCAGGTTTCGTTGGCGTCCCAAAAGGGACCGATGGAGGCGATCATGGTATCGCGCTGGGCTTCTGAGTCTTTGGGCAAAAGAATACCCACACCCAGATCGTAGCCATCCAGTACGGCGTATACCAAAAACGCGATGCCCATCAGCGCCATAAAAATGAAGGGTAACCAGTACGCTTCTCCGGACGGTATCATCGTGTTTCTCCTTCGTCGTTTACGCTCTCTTGGTTTGGACTCAGCGGGTTATGTCGATCCTGCAGGGTTTCGACTTCCTCGTCCCGGTCCACCAGCACCGCTTTGCGGGCGATGAGAAAGAGGGTGCTGAGGTAGGCCACCAGCAATACCGCGTAGAGCGACAGATACATGACTAGTGAGAGGGCGACGTTGCCGGTGGGGACATCGGTGACGGCATCGTGCGTACTTAAAACGCCAGTGACCAGCCACGGCTGACGCCCGATCTCGGTGACGTACCAGCCGGCGAGTGTAGCGAGCCAGCCGGAGAACGTCATACCCACGAGCACTCTGAGCATCCAGGGCGGCAGTGAGCCGGAACGCCACAGCCGCCAGCCGCAGCTCCAGGAGACCAATAACATCAACATACCGAGCCCCACCATGATCCTGAACCCCCAGAATACAGGCGATACCGGAGGGTGCTCATTTTCGAATTCATTGAGGCCTTTGACTTCGCCATTGAGTTCATGGGTAAGAATCAGGCTGGCACCGTGCGGTATCTCCAGGGCATAGCGGTTTCGTTGTTCGTCCTGGTCAGGCAGCCCGAACAAAACCAGTGGGGCGCCCTCGGTGGTTTCCCACAGGGCCTCCATGGCGGCCACTTTTGCCGGTTGGTGTTTTAGCGTATTCAGACCGTGAAGGTCGCCGAGGAAAATCTGCAAGGGAATCAGCAGCGCAGCCGCATACACAGCGGTTTTCAGGGTGAGTCTGGGAGCGGGTTTGTGGTCGTCTTTCAACAGACGATAGGCGGAGAGGCCCGCCATCAGGAACGCCGCTGTCAGGCCGGACGCTACCAGCATATGGGACAGGCGATAGGGCAGTGACGGGTTAAAAATAACCGCGAGCCAACTGACCGGAAAGGCCACGCCATCGCGCATTTCAAAACCGGCTGGTGTGTGCATCCAGGAGTTGAGGGCCAGAATCCAGAACGCCGATAGACTGGTGCCCACGGCCACCAGTAATGTGGCGATGGTGTGCACCCGGTTTGATACCCGGTTGATCCCGAACAGCATGATGCCGAGAAAGGTGGCTTCCATAAAAAAGGCGGTCAGCACTTCATAGCCGAGCAGGGGACCGGCAATATTGCCGACGGTCGCCATAAAGCCGGGCCAGTTGGTGCCGAACTGAAACGACATGGTGATACCGCTGACCACGCCCAGGGCGAAACTCAATGCAAACACTTTGACCCAGAAGCGGTAGGCGCGCATCCACACGTCGTCGTTGGTGCGGTTGTATTGCACCTTGAAATAAAACAGGAACCACGCCAGTGCGATGGTGATGGTGGGAAATAAAATATGAAAACTGATATTCGCGGCGAACTGGATGCGCGATAGCAATAACGTTTCCATCTTAGAGGGCCTCTTATTTCAGTAAGCGGTCTTTCATATCCAGAACCTTGCCCAGGCTACCGCCGAGCTTCAGGAGTCCTTTGAGGTTGCTGCGGTTCAGGCGTTGAATTTCGGTCGTCCACTGGGTCAGCATTTCAATGAGTTCGTGCATTTCCCGCATGCGGTGTTGCGCAAATTCCTCCTCCTGATTGGCGGGTTGTTCCAGCAGTAAACTGCGCAGTGTGGTCAGGGTTGGGTCCATTTCCCGCTTGCGCCGTTGCTCAATCAGAATCTTGGCAATTTCCCAGATATCGTCAGGTGCGGTGTAGAACTCCTTCCGCTCTCCGGGAATGTGCTTGATGCGAATCAGTTCCCAGGATTGCAGCTCCTTAAGGCCCATACTGATGTTAGAACGGGAAAAACCCAGAGCCTGGGACATTTGATCGGCGCACAGCGGGGCTTCGCTGAGCACCAGCAGGGCATACATCTGCCCGACGGTTCGATTGATACCCCAACGACTGCCCATCTCACCAAAGTGTAGTACGCAGGATTGGATCATGGGGGTGAGCGTGCTGCTCATGAGCGCGTTCTCCAGTAACTTCAGTAATTACTGAAATTACTGTAAATGCAGGAATCCGTCAAGGTAAATTCATCATGGCCCGGTTCCTGCACTGCTAAGCTGTACTGTTGAGCGAAAGGTTTCAGGGAGTCGCCGCTATGTCTGAATCACCATCTGTGGGGCACTTGTGGCCCCCTGCTTTACTAAAGCACTGGGGCGTCACTGAGTCGTCGCTACCTGCTGATCTCCTTCCGTTATCCGACGATCTGGGATTGGCGCCGGAGATCACCGGCCATTTAATGCAGGTGTATCGGCCTCTGGTCGAGCGGTTGGCGCACACGGTGTCGTCCCGGTCGCAGCCGCTGTCACTGGGAATTAACGGCGCTCAGGGCACGGGCAAGTCGACGGCGGCTGAAGTGATTGCCCACTTGTTGGAACGACAGGGCTTTCGCGTCTGTCGTCTGTCCATCGATGATCTTTACCTGACCCGCCATGAGCGGCAAACACTGGCAAAGACGGTACATCCATTACTGGCTACCCGGGGCGTGCCCGGCACTCATGACTTGGTGCTGGGTCTGAGAGTCATGGATGAACTGCTTCGTGCCGACCCGACCACAACCGTTGCCATACCGCGCTTTGACAAGGCGCGGGATGATCGTCTTCCCCCTCAGGATTGGCCCGCGTGGCAGGGAAAACCACACCTCATTATTCTCGAAGGGTGGTGTGTGGGGGCCAGGCCACAAGAACACGGGGCCTTGTCCGAACCGGTCAATGCGCTGGAGCGTGATCGTGATCCGGAGGGCCATTGGCGGCGCTATGTGAATGACCGGTTGCAGGACTATCAACGTTTGTTTGATGGGCTGGATCATCTCGTGTTATTGCGCGCGCCTTCCTTTGAGCAGGTCTATCAGTGGCGCGCCGAACAGGAGGCGGCCCTGGCACGCCGTGTCGCGCAAGAGGGCCGCACAGCGCCGGGGTTGATGTCGGAGGACGAACTGAAACAGTTTATCAGTCATTATGAACGTCTTACCCGGTGGATTCTGGAAGAGATGCCCCACCGGGCGGATCTGGTCTTTGAGCTGAATCCCGCGCATCGTATCGAGCGGGTCATCCCTTCCCGAGGAACAGCGTTATGAACAAGCCCACACTGGTGTTTACCGATCTCGACGGCACGTTGCTGAATCATCACGATTACGACTGGTCGGCGGCCAAGCCGGCGTTGAAGGCGTTAAAAGCGCGGAATATTCCCCTGATTCTGGTATCGAGCAAAACCGACAGTGAGATGCTGCCCTTGCGCCAAGCGCTTGGGAATACGGACCCGCTGGTCTGCGAGAACGGCAGCCTGATTTTGATCCCGGAGGCCTGGCTAGGGCCGCTGGGGGTGGAGGCGGACGAACGCGCTGTGTTTGAGGGTTATTACTACGATTATCGCGGCCTGCCCCGGGAGCAGATTCTGGCGGCGCTGAATGACATGAAGCCAGACTACCTGTTCACCGGTTTTGCCTGGATGACCGTGGAAGATATTGCGCGTCATACGGGGTTGAGCGAGGAGGCGGCGGCCTTGGCCAGTGATCGCAAGGCCTCCGAGCCCATCATATGGCGGGATTCCCCCGAAGCGCTGGAAAAGTTTGCCGAGGCGTTGGCGGCGTACCGCCTGCGAGTGGTGAAAGGTGGCCGCTTTTATCATGTGATGGGCCAGTGCGACAAAGGTGATGCGGTACAGTACTTGCAGAATCGTTATGCGCACCACTTTGGCGTACCCCCCTGGTCCATTGCGCTCGGAGACAGCCCCAATGACCTGGATATGCTGAAGCAGGTTGAAGCACCTGCGATCATCCCGCACAGCGATGGGACACATTTGCAGGACGATGCCCTAAAAAAGGCATTGATTGCACCAAAAGAGGGCGCTCAAGGTTGGAATCATGTCGTTTTGACCCTGATCGACCGCGCCTGAGGCGCCGGGCATTTGCCACAGTCATAACTCGAACGAGGATTGCACCATGAGTGATTTTTTTCAGAACGGTCGCATTGCCACTCTGCACAATCTTGGTAACCGCCCCCTGGAACAGATGGAAGCCGAGCTGAACGAATGGAAAGATAAAAAGCCCATGTGCCTGGTGCTGCCCTGTTTGTATTCCGAGTTGGAAGGGCCTGCCTTGGAGAATATTATCCAGGAACTCAGTCAGGTAACGTACCTGGATGAAATTATAATCGGCCTGGATCGTGCGACAGAGGCGGAGTTTGAACACGCCAAGCAGTTTTTCTCCCGCCTTCCGCAGCGCCACCATATTTTGTGGAACGATGGCCCACGCCTTAAATCCATCGACAAAATGTTGGCCGAATATGGCTTGGCGCCCACGGAGCTGGGGAAGGGACGCAACGTCTGGTACTGCCTCGGGTATGCGCTGGCATCGGGTCGGGCTCGTGCGGTGGCGTTACATGATTGCGACATTCTGACGTACAAACGCGATATCGTGGCCAAGCTGTTTTATCCCGTGGTCCATCCCACGTTTAATTACGCGTTTTGCAAAGGGTATTACTACCGGGCGGCCGAGGGAAAACTCAACGGCCGGGTCAGCCGACTGCTGGTCTCCCCGCTGGTCCGCGCTCTGGAAAAAGTCTTTGGTCACGACGATTATCTGGACTTCATCGACAGCTTCCGCTATCCGCTGGCGGGAGAGTTTTCCATGATCATGGACGTGGTGAGTTCCATCCGCATTCCCAGCGACTGGGGCCTGGAAATCGGTGTGCTGTCCGAGGTGAACCGGCGTTATTCGGATGAGCGTGTTTGTCAGGTGGACATTGCCGATGCGTACGATCACAAGCACCAGGACCTGTCCCAGGACAACCCGGAGGGCGGTCTGTCCAAAATGAGCACGGATATTTCCAAGTCGCTGTTTCGCAAGCTTGCCATTAAAGGCACCGTCTTTACGCCCGAGGCGTTCCGGACAATAAAAGCGAGCTACTACCGCCTGGCGTTGGACCTAGTGGATCGGTACCACAACGATGCCGTAATCAACGGCATGTCACTGGATCGCAACCGGGAGGAGAGTACGGTGGAGTTGTTTACCAAGTGCATCATGCGCGCTGGTGAACAGTTCTTGAACGATCCGACCGAACGTCCCTTTATGTCCAATTGGTCACGGGTGCTCTCCGCTGTGCCGGACGTGTACGAGCGACTGATCGACGCAGTGGAACAGGATCGCGAGTAATAGAGCGATCGGCGGCGGAGGTGCCTGTGCTTATCCGCCGCTCAACCACTACATCCTCTTCTACACCTTCTTCTCGTAGTTTGTCAGCCACACGCACTGGTAAGGTGCGAGTGTCAACGTGCCGTACAAATCCTTCACCGATTCCCCGCTGATCAGGTCGCGCCAGTTTTCCGTGCTGATCAGGTTGATGCTGGTCAGGCTCACCTCCTGAGGGCGGTCGCTCAGGTTGTTGAGACAAAAAATACTTTGCGTGCGGCGCAGGCTCTGTCGCCAGAACCCAAACACTTCGGGTTGCAAATGCAGCGTAAACTGAGTGGCGTTGGGATGGAACGCTGGCTGCGCGCGACGCAGGCCAATCAACCGGGTTAACTCATTGAAAACGCGGTGCTGGGCGGTTTCCGGATCTGCCAGCAAACTTTCCAGTTCACTCAATTGCCAGTTCTTGCGGTTAATGGAACGGTTGTGCTGAGTGGCTTCCAGTTTGTCCAGATCGTTGGGCGTGGCGAACAGCGTGTGGATGTAAAACGCCGGGATTCCCTCAAGCGCCAACATAATGCTCTGCGAGCATAGCAAGCGCGCTTCCTGCCAGCGGTCCGTGCCTTTATAAGTGCCTTTAAACGCATCAAACAGGCTGATATTGGCCTCGTAGGGTTTGCTGTTACCGGCCTGGTCGGTGCGACTGGAAATGCGCCCGCCGAACGATTGCAGTGTGCTTAAAAACTGGGTCAGTTCGTCGTCCGACAAGAGGCCTTCCGCCGGTCGCAAACCAATACCGTCGTGCGATGCGGTAAAGTTCAAATACGCACAACCCATGGGCGAGGGCGGCATGCTCATCAGCCAGCTTTTCAGATATTGCCCGTCACCGGAAAGCAGCGCATGAATCACCAGCGGTGGAAAGCTGAAGTTGTAAATCATGTGCGCTTCGTTGCTATTGCCGAAGTACGTCAGGTTCTCACGGTTCGGCACATTGGTTTCGCTGATCAAAATGGCGTGAGCGTTTTTATACTCCATCAGCAAACGGATCAGTTTAACGACCTCGTGGGTCTGCGGTAGGTGAATGCAGGAGGTTCCGATTTCTTTCCACAAAAAAGCGACCGCATCCAGGCGCAACCATTGAATGCCGTGATCCAGGTAAAGGCCGATAATCTTCAGGTATTCCAGCAGAACCTGTGGGTTGCGGAAGTCGACATCAATTTGATCGTGGCTGAACGTACACCACACATGCTTAATCCCTTCGCTGGTTTCCACCGCTCGCAATAAAGGGCTGGTACGCGGACGCACGACCATGGAAAGATCATAGTGCGGCGTGGCTTCCACAAAGTAGTCCCGTCCCGGGTCTTTCCCATACTGGTAGTTACGGAACCATCCACTGTGGCTGGAGACGTGGTTGATGACAAGATCGCCCATTAGCTTGAAGTCCCCGGCCAGGGCTTCAATGTCTTCCCACTCACCCAGTTCGGCATCCACCTTGGTGTAGTCCACGACCGCAAAACCGTCATCCGAGCTGTAGGGGAAGAAGGGCAGCACGTGAACGGCGCTGAAGGTGTTTTGCAAATGGTCGTGCAGGAACTGCTCCAGAGTATCGAGCGGTTTTTGCTGGTGAGTGCGAATCGAGTTGCCGTAAGTGATGAGCAGGCAGTCCTGCTCTGACCACAACTGCTCTGGGGGCACAATCGCTTTATTCAATCGATCCCCAATCGCTTCCAGGCATTGTTGGGCGAGTGAGTCCGGGTCAGATTGTGGATAAAGAAAACCGAGCAATGCTCGCAGTTTACTTTCGAGTTCGGGCAGTGACAGGAAATCGGTGGTCATAGCAACAGGGCTCTCTCATCGACGTGTTGGCTCATCAGCGTGTTGTCTTGTCTGTGCAGTGGCACTGATCAAAACAGGCAGCAAGATTCGTACCGTGAAAGCCCGGCAGGTGATGCGAATGGTCGGCCAAAACGGCGGACACGCCCAAGGTGCATCCACCACAGCCGAACCTATCGGCTTGCTATAAGATCAGGCTCAATGCCAGGACGACGACCAAACCGACGACGCCGAGAATGGTTTCCAGCACGGTCCAGGAGGCGAGGGTTTGTCGCTCGGTCATCCCCATGAACTGTTTGACCAGCCAGAAACCGGAGTCGTTGACGTGGGACAGCACCGTGGCCCCACAGGCGACGGCAATGACCACACAGGCGACGACCGGCTCGGAATAGCTACCAGCCGATACCAGAGGAGCCACCAGACCCGCAGTGGTAACCATGGCGACGGTAGCGGAGCCCTGGGACACCCGAATAACGGTAGCGATCAGGAAGGCGAACAGCACAATGGGCAGGTTGCTCGCGGTCATGGCTTCCACCAGTGCATCGCCGACACCGGCATGCACCAGTACCTTACCGAAGACCCCCCCGGCACCAGTGAGCAGAATAATCATCCCCACCGGCTCCATGGAGCGGGTCGCGATCTTCTGAACCTCTTCGCGGCTAAAGCCCAGCCGTGTTCCCAAAAAGTAGAACGTCAGCAGACAGGCGACCAGCAGGGCGGTGAACGGGTGTCCGACAAACGCCATGACCTGCGACACCGAGTGTTCCTCTCCCAGTAAAGCCTGGGCGGCGGTGTTGAGCAGAATCATGGCCAGCGGAATCAGAATCAGGCTGATCACCAGCGCGAAGCCGGGCTGGGGACGTTCGTTGTCGCTCTGGGTATCCAGGTGTGCCAGGGCGGTTTTCGGCAATTCGACGTGAATGCGGTTGCCAATATAGCGCCCGAATACGATACCGCCCACGATGGCCGCCGGTATACCGGCGATGAGCCCCACCAGAATCACCCAGCCGAGGTCTGCTCCGAGCAAGGACGCTACGGCGACCGGTCCGGGGGTGGGGGGGATAAAGGAGTGAGCCACCGCGATCCCGGCGACTAACGGCATGCCGTAGAGCAGCAGCGACTTGCCGGTGCGTTTGGCCAGGCTGTAGGCCAACGGAATAAACAGCAGCAACGCTACTTCGAAAAACACCGGAATGGCGACGATCAGGCCCAGGGTCATCAACGCCCAGGGTGCCCGTTCGACGCCGGCCTTGCGCGTCAGTGTATTGGCGATTTGCTGGGCGCCCCCGGATACCTGAAGAATCTCACCGATCATGGTACCCAGGCCGATCACAATCGCAATGTACCCAAGGGTACTGCCCATGCCTTCGCGGATAACGTCAGCCACTTCTCCAAGCGGAACGCCCCCGGCGATGGCAACGCCCATGCTGACCAGCAGCAGGGCAACGAACGCTTGCATGCGCATGGCCATAATTAAAAACAGCAGTATGGCGATACTGGCAACGGTGACCGATAACAGGTATGTGGCGGACATTATTGTGTTCTCTCCTATTAATATTGCCGATGTTGGGATTGTTGTTGGTGTTTTGGTTTTTTGTGGTTGTGAGTCTGGTTTTATTGGGACGTCAGCGGTTTGAACCTTTTATAGCCGCAATGGCCTGCTGGAGAAGCTCCTCGGGAGGCGGGGTAATGTCCAGTACCGTCACATCCGGTTCCCGGGACGGATCCGGCTCTTCCAGGCTCTTGAACTGGCTGTCGAGCAGGGCGGGCGGCATAAAATGCCCTTCCCGGGCGCTCATGCGTTCGGCAATCAGGCGTTGATCACCAGAGAGGAACAGGAAGTGGGGGGTGAGTCCGCAGTGCCGCAGTGGCTCGCGATGCCGTTGTTTCAGACCTGAGAAAGCCAGCGCCGCCGACTCGTTGCGCTGGGCCAGACTGGTCAGGCTGCTCGCAATGCGTTCAATCCAGGGGACTCGCATGGTGTCGGTCAGCGGTTGGCCACTGGCCATATGGGCCTTCGCTTCCGCGCTGTGGAAGTCGTCGGCATCGAGAAAGGTCAGGTTACAGTGCTTGGCAATCGCCTGAGCCAGGGTAGTTTTCCCCGATCCGGCAACCCCTATAACAATGATCAGGTCGGCCACAGGTGGTTTACATCTCCACGGGTGATTTTACGGTGCCGGGAAGACTAACCTGTTTGCGTTGACGGAGCAAACCTGTGGCCCGGTTCTGTTCAGGCCGTTTTGCGGAGTGGCTGTTTGAGAGGTTCTTGTTTGATAAGTGGTTGTTTGAGAGGTTCCTGGGTCGCTTCAATGGTGAGCCTGTATTTCAACCAGGCTTGCTCCACCGGGTTCTTGGGGGCGGCCTGCCGCTCGATGACCTTAAGCAGGTGGTGGTCTTCTGCGTTGGGGTTGCTGACTTCCCCCCGTAGCAAGGCGGTAATCAGGGCGCCGTGTTTGCGAATCAGACGCGCCTGCAGGGCGGACAGCTGAGCGTCCTGCTCAAAACCCTTGGGGAAATGTTTCAGGTCCTGAAAAGGTTGTTTGAGGTAATGTTCACGCGGCAACATATTCTGCTCCTTAAAAAGACCGTGGCTGAGGTGGGTAGATACAGCCACGGTATACGATAAATCTGGCAGAAATGTGTCAACGCCTGAGAAAAATTTCTCACCACAAAAAAACCGGCCAGAAGCCGGTTTTTGGGGGCCAGCGGAGGCTGGCGACCAGGGGGTCCAGTGGTGCCTTAAGACGCCATGGCCTTGATGTGTCCATTCAGGCGGCTCTTATGGCGAGCGGCCTTGTTTTTGTGCAGCAGGCCTTTGTCAGCCATGCGGTCAATGACCGGTACCGCAGCGGTGTAGGCTTTTTGAGCGGCTTCTTTATTGCCGGAGTCAATCGCCTTGACCACGTTCTTGATGTAGGTGCGCGTCATGGAGCGCAGGCTGGCGTTGTGCTTGCGAGCCTTTTCGTTCTGGCGAGCGCGCTTTTTGGATTGGGGGGTATTGGCCACCGTAGTGCTCCTGTTTCGTATTTCAAGCTTTCAATTCGGTCGTCCGGCGCAGGTCGAGTCGCAAGCCGGAATCAAGGACGCGACATTATGCCGATTTGGGGCGTCATGTCAACTGTCCCCGTCCCAATGGCGCGTATCTTTGCGGTAGGGGAGTCCGACGTGCAAAGCGGCCTTGGCCACGATATGGGCGCTGACCGGTGCGGTGATGAACAAAAACAGCGCGATCAACAGCTCGTGCAGGCTCAATCCTTCCCCCCGGGTACTGAAAAAAATGATGGAGCCAACAATCATCCCTCCCACGCCCAGCGTTGTGGCCTTGGTGGGGCCGTGCAGGCGCATAAAAAAGTCCGGCAGCCGCGCCAGTCCAAAAGAGCCGATCAGGGCGAAGGTCGCGCCGATCAGCAGCAGCGCCGACACCAGCCACTCGATCCAATGGATATCGCTCATGGTGAAACCCTCCTATTCGATAATATCGCCGCGCAACAGGTACTTGGACAACGCCACCGTACCGACGAAGCCCATGACGGCAATCAGCAGCGCGGCCTCGAAATACAGCATGGACTCCTGGGCGATGCCGTACAGCACTAAAAGCGCGATGGAATTGATGTACATGGTGTCCAGTGCCAGGATGCGATCAGGCAGGGAGGGCCCGCGCGCCAGCCGCCACACGTTAAGCACCAGCGCCAGGCTGATCATCAGCAGTGTGATCTGCACTACGGTGTCGAGCATTCGAAAATCTCCTTCAACGGGGCCTCATAGCGACGCTTGATAGTGGCGATGGCTTCGGTCGGGTCATCCACATGCAGGGTGTGAATGATCAACGCTTTGCCATCGGCCGTCAGATCGGCAGACACGGTCCCCGGTGTCAGGGAAATCGTACTGGCCAGCAATGTAATGGAGAAATCCTGCTTGAGATCCAGCTCCAGCCGCATGAAGGCGGGCTTTAGTTTACGCGGGGAGGCGAGGATCATGCGGGCCACACTCCAGTTGGCAACGATAATGTCGCCGACCACCAGGAATAAGAACTTGAGCGCCACCCAGGGACGGCTTAGCGTCATCTCCTGCGGCCAGAAAGACTGGGTGACGAACGGAATAAACCAGGCCAGGATGGCGCCCAGCACGAGGTGCCCGCCGCTGATCTGGTTGACCAGCAGGAACCACAGAAACAACATGAACAGACTGAGTACCGGGTGAGGGAGCCAGCGCCGGGGCCGACGGTGGCGTCGGGACAGAGTAGCCATGGATCAACCTCCTACCGTAGTGTGGCCCAGTACGCTGCGAATGTACTGTTCCGGGTTTAACAACTGTTCGGCCATGGCCTGGGTGTACGCCAGCACCGGCTCTCCCCAAATGGCCAGCACCGGCACCGTGGCCAGCAGGCCTCCGGCGGCGGCCAGAGGTAACAGCGTGGATCGTGGCTGAGTGCTGATGCCGTCGTGAGTACGCCAGAAAAAGGTACTGCCGCTGCGGCTCAGTGACGTAATGGAGGCGAGGCCGCCGAGCAGCACCAGTGACCACAGCCAGATAGCGTCGTAGCCAGTGCCCGCTGATTGCAGTAGCAGCACTTTGCCAACGAAACCACTCAGCGGCGGCATACCGGCCACGCCCACCGCCGCGACAAAGAACAGCAGGCCGAGTAACGTGCTTTGTGGCAGTGCCCGGCCACTGACGATCTCATCACTGCCATCTTCGCGCTGGCGGCGGATCAGGTCGGCGATCAAATACAGGGCACCGCAAATCCAGGTGGAGTGCGCGAGATAATAGAAAGTAGCGCTCAGGGCGTCGGCGGTATTAATGGCCAAACCGGCCAGCAAAGTGCCCACGGAAATGATGACCAGATAGGAAACCTGCATGCGCAGAGTGCGGGCGGCCAGCACGCCGATAAAGCCGAGCGTCAGGGTAAGCAGTGCCAGAGGCCAGAGCCAGGGCTGCGCCAGATTGGCCAGCTCGCCCGCCTGATCGCCAAAAATCAGTGTGTACATACGTGCAATGGAGTACACACCAATTTTGGTCATGATCGCAAACATTGCGGCCACGGGAGCGCTGGCGGCGCTGTACGCTCTGGGCAACCAGAAGTACAGCGGCACCATGGCCGCTTTCAGGCCAAACACCACCATAAACAGCAGACCCGCAGCGGCGGCGATGGGCGCTTCACTGGCGGGCAGCTGCGCGACGCGTACCGCCATATCGGCCATGTTCAGGGTCCCGGTAACGCCGTACAGCGTAGCGACGGCAATCAGGAACAGGCTTGAGCCCGCCAGGTTCAGCAGCACATAGTGCAATCCCGCTCGAGCCCGCTCGGGACCACCGCCCTGTACCAGCAGCCCGTAGGACGCCAGCAGCAAAATCTCGAAACACACAAACAGGTTGAACAGATCGCCGGTCAGAAAGGCACCATTAACACCGAACAACAGCAAGTGCAGTAAGCCGTTCAGGTTATAGGCGGGATGGTCCATCGTACTGGCCGCGTACCAGATACTGAAAAACGCCAGCACACTGGTAACCAGCACCATAAAAGCGCTCAGCCGGTCCAGTACCAGAACGATACCGAACGGCGGCGCCCAGTCGCCCATGGCGTATACCTGAATGACACCGGTGGAGGCGGTCTGGAACAGCAGCGCGGCAACCAGAACCAGCAGTCCGGCCCCAATAAGACTCACTGTCCGGGTCAGTACAAACCCTTTACCCGCCAACAGCAACAGCGTGACCCCGGTGAACAGGGGCAACAGCACAGGAAGGGCTGTTAAATGATTCATACGCGCGACTCCTTGTGCTCGTCGACCGGTTTTCCGTCAACGTGATCGTTGCCCAGTTCGGCGCGGGCACGCAGCGCCAGCACCAGCACAAAAGCCGTCATGGCAAAGCTGATAACAATAGCGGTCAGCACCAGTGCCTGAGGCAAAGGGTCGGCGTATTGTTCGCCAGTGCCGATCACCGGCGGCATGCCGCTATTGAGGCGGCCCATCACGAAAATGAACAGATTGACGGCGTAGGTAAACAGCGTCAGGCCCACAATCACCGGGAAGGTGCGCCCGCGCAGCATCAGGTAAACGCCGCATGCGGTCATGACGGCAATCATCAGAGAAATCAGCAATTCCATTAAACTTTCTCCCCTTGGTCGTTAACGGGAGGGGGTTCGTGTGTGGTCTGGGCCAACTTACCCAGATGCGCCAGGATCAACATGGTGGCGCCCACAACGCTCACGTACACCCCGATATCAAACGCCATGGCCGAGGCCAGCTCGAAATCGCCGACAAAAGGCCAGTGCACATGGGTAAACGTGGAGGTCAGGAACGGATAGCCAAACAGCCAGCTCGCAAAACCGGTGAAGGTAGCAATCAGCACCCCAGTGGCAGCCACCTTGCGGTAATTCCAGCGCAACCGCTGCTGCATCCACTCGGTTCCAGTGGAAATGTACTGAAGGATCAGCGCCACGCTGGTCACCAGGCCCGCGATGAAACCGCCGCCGGGCATATTGTGGCCCCGTAGGAAAATATACAGGGACACCATGATGGCCAGTGGCATCAGGATGCGGGTCATCACCGAGAGAATCGGCGGGTGTGGATCGCGCGCCCAGCGGCGCCCATCGCCATCGGCCATGGGCAACGGCAGTTTCAAGCCGTGGAGAATGGCATAGATGCCAACGGCGGCGAGCGCCAACACGGTAATTTCGCCCAGCGTATCAAAGCCCCGGAAGTCTACCAGGATCACGTTGACCACATTGGTGCCACCGCCGCCGCTCACACTGTTTTCCAGAAAATAGTCCGAGATGGAGGTGAACGGCCGGGTGAGTACGGTCCAACACAGCAACCCGACACCCAGCCCGGCGGCGCCGGAGATCACAATATCCCGGCCCACCCGCTTAGGTCCGGACTCGTTGGGAGTCAACTGTGGCAGGAAGTACAGGGCCAGCATCAGCAGCACAATGGTGACCACCTCCACAGACAGCTGTGTGAGGGCCAGGTCGGGGGCGGAAAAACGGATAAACGTCAGCGCCACAATCAACCCCACCACGCTCAACAGCAGCAGCGCGGCAAAGCGGTTGTGGTGAATAAGCACGGTCCCGAAAGCGCCGATCATCAATAGAGCCGTCGCGACCAGACTGACCGGATCGATCGGTGTTAAGGCGACCGGGCCGGTCCAGGTGGTCAACGGCCAAAGCCCAATGGCGCCCGCCACGACGGCGGAGCCAAAAAACAGCGCGAGATAGCGTTGCAGGGAGCCATTCTCCAGCCGATCGGTCAACCAGCGGGCCGATTGCTCGCCCCACTGAATACGGCGCTCGAACACCAGTTTCTCGTCGCGGCGAAACTTGCGTTCGTAGAAGGCAAACAGCCCTTTGCGCTGAACATACAACAAAATGCCGCCCGCCAGTGCCACGGCACTCATCAGCAGGGGCAGGTTAAGGCCGTGCCAAAGGGCGATGTGGTACTCCGGCATGGTTTCTCCCAGCACCGCCGATGCACCCGCTTCCATAAAGGGCAGAACGGTAAAGTTCGGGAAAATGCCCACCGCCAGACACAGCACCACCAGTAGCTCTACCGGAATTTTCATGAATCGCGGCGGCTCGTGCGGCGGATATTTGGGTAGGTCCCTGGGCTCTCCATTGAAGAACACATCGTGGATAAAGCGGCAAGAATACGCGACCGAGAACAGCGCCCCCAGCGTTACGAACAATGGCATGATCCAGTCGAACCCGCCCATATAAGACAGGTGTAGGCTTTCGGCAAAGAACATTTCCTTGCTAAGGAAACCGTTCAGCAGTGGCACACCGGCCATGGCGGCGGCGGCCACCATGGCCAGCAGCGCCGTATGCGGCATGTACTTCCATAGCCCATTGATTTTCCGCATATCCCGGGTGCCGGTTTCATGGTCGATGATCCCGGCGGCCATAAACAGCGAGGCTTTAAACGTGGCATGGTTAATAATATGGAACACGGCGGCGGCTGCGGCCAGGGGTGTGCTGAAACCAAACAGCAGCGTAATCAGGCCCAGGTGGCTCACCGTGGAATAGGCTAGCAAACCTTTGATATCGTGCTTGAACAGCGCTGTGTAAGCGGCGTAGACCAGCGTCGCCAACCCCGTAAAACTGACGATGAAAAACCACAACTCAGTGCCGGCCAGGGCGGGGTACATCCGCGCCAGCAGGAATACCCCGGCCTTTACCATCGTAGCCGAATGCAAATAGGCCGATACCGGCGTGGGCGCCGCCATGGCATGTGGAAGCCAGAAGTGGAACGGGAACTGGGCGGATTTGGTGAACGCGCCGAGCAACACCAGAATCAAGGTGATGGGGTAAAGGGCGTGGGCGCGGATCTGGTCCCCTGCCGCCAGAATATCTCCCAGGTTGAAGCTGCCGACAATATGGCCGAGCAGCAACGCACCCGCCAGCAGACACAACCCCCCGGCCCCGGTAATGGCCAGCGCCATCCTCGCCCCTTTACGGGCTGTGGACTGATGGGACCAGTAACCGATCAATAGAAAAGAGCTAAGACTGGTCAGTTCCCAGAAGACCAGCAACAGCAGAATATTGTCGGACATGACAATACCCAGCATGGCCAGCATGAACACCTGCAGCAACGTATAGAGCTTGCCCAGAGAATCCTTGGAGGATAAATAGTAGCGGGCGTAGAGCAGCACCAGCAGTCCGATGCCGGTGATCAGCAAGGCGAACATCAGGCTCAGCCCATCGAGCCGCAAGCTGAGATCCAGGCCCAGCCCGGGCAGCCAGGGCTGATGGTAAAACAGGGTCTCACCCGATAATACCGTCGGGATAGTGCTGATCAGCAATCCCAGCGCAATCAGTGGCGCCAACATGGCCGACAGGGCACAGATATTTCGCCCGTAGCGCTCTGTGGCCATAGGCAACAGCGCACCGAGCAATGGTAAAAACACAATCAATAGCAGCGTCATAAGGTCTCTCACACCTTACTGAAGTTCATCCATGCGATCCGGTACGTGACACCGTCGCCATGGCGTGCGTCGTGAACAAGTGTAGCCGGGTTCAGTGTGACTCGGGAGGGTCGGTAAAGAACGGGCGCCGTTTGGCCCTTAGTGTCCTGCTTTGAGCAGCCTTATGTTGGTGCGGCATCGCGGTTATTCCTGCGTTTTAGGTCATTGTGGACGTCGTACCGAAAACAGACAACCGCTGTTATACCGTGAAAATGGGGGTGAGTGCCAGTTTTGAGCGAAGCTCTTAACCAATGTTAACAGCGGTGCCAGGCTGTTGTTGGTCCGGTAATGGGGCACGTTAACTCTTTGAAAGCTCGAGATAAAAGTGGTGTAGGCGCTGAACCTCCGGGCCCAGGGCGTCCAGGTTGCCGCTGTTATCCAGTACGTCATCGGCGCGGGAGCAGCGCTCCTTACGGGGCATTTGGCTGGCGATAATGCGCCGGATCTGCTCCTCTGACGCCCCGTCGCGCTGACGGGCCCGGGAGAGCTGCACTGACTCCGGCGCATCCACTACCAGCACGCGGTTCACCAGTTGGTCCTGTCCCGTTTCGAACAGCAGGGGGGATACCAGCAATGCATAGGGGGTTTGGGCGGCATCCAGCCGCTGACGAAGTTCGCGGTTAATCAGGGGGTGTAGCTGTTGCTCCAGCCAGGTTTTGGCCGAGGGATCGGAGAAAATGATGTGCCGCAGCGCGGGCCGGTTCAGTGTCCCGTCATCAGCCAGAATTTGAGGGCCGAAGTGTTCGGCAATAGCGGCCAGCGCCGGTTGGCCCGGTTCCACCACCACGCGAGACATATCGTCGGCGTCCCAGGCTTCCACGCCCAGCGCCTGAAAGGCCCGCATCACGGCCGATTTGCCGCTGCCAATGCCGCCAGTCAGGCCTACCCGAAAACGTGCCATGACTCAGGGGAGTGCAAATTGCAGGTAGGTGCGAACGATGGCATCACCCCAGATAAAGGCGATCCAGCCCGCAATGGCAAGATAGGGACCGAACGGCATTGGCACATTGCGCCCCCGCCCACGCATCAGCACCAGGCCGAGGCCGATGACGGCGCCCACCAGTGATGACAGTAAAATCACCACCGGCAACAATTGCCAGCCCAGCCAGGCCCCGAGTGCCGCCAATAATTTGAAGTCACCGTAGCCCATGCCTTCCTTGCCCGTGAGCAGCTTGAAGGCCCAGTAAATGCTCCAGAGGGAAAGATAACCGGCCACGGCCCCCCACAACGCACTTTCCAGCGTCGCAAATCCGCCCAGGTGATTCACGATCAGCCCGAGCCAGAGCAGCGGCAGGGTAATGGCGTCAGGCAACAGTTGCGTGTCGGCATCGATCAGCGTCAGGGCGATCAAGGCCCAGGTGAACGCCAGAGCAACGGCACCTTCGAACGTCACACCGAAGTGATGAATCACAAACACGCTCAGCAGCCCGGTGACCAACTCCACAATAGGGTAGCGCCGGGAAATGGGCGCGCGGCAGGCAGAGCAGCGTCCGCGCAAAAACAGATAGCTGACCACCGGAATGTTTTCCCAGGCGCGAATCCCGTGCCCGCAGTGGGGGCAGGTGGAGTTGGGGGTAATCAGGTTGAAGCGGGTTTGCTCAGGGCGTGGCTGTTCCAGCAGCTCACAGCATTGAGTGCGCCACTCGGTCTGCATCATTTTGGGCAGGCGGTACACCACCACGTTGAGAAAGCTGCCGACCAGCAGCCCCAGAATGGCGGCGCTGATCAGAGCGAGGGTAGGGTAAAGGGTGAGGGCTTCGAGTACAGCGGACATTTAAACAACTGCACCCAATTGGAAGATAGGGAGATACATTGCCACCATCAGACCGCCTACAAGAACACCGAGAACAGACATAATGATAGGTTCAAGCAAGGATGTCAGGCTATCTACTCTATTATCCACCTCGTCTTCATAGTAGACAGCGACTTTTTCCAACATTTCATCTAAGGCTCCGGATTCTTCGCCTATCGAAGACATCTGGACTAGCAGGGTTGGAAACTTCTTTTGTGCTCGGATGGCTGTGTTTAGTTGAATGCCTGTTGCCACTTCATCGCGGATTCTAAAAATTGACTCGCTGTAAACCCTGTTTCCTGCTGCGCCGGCCACAGAGGTTAATGCATCAATGAGCGGAACCCCGGCGGCGAAGGTTGTAGACAGTGTTCTAGAAAAACGCGCAATTACTGATAGGAAAATAATTTCCCCAATAATAGGTACCTTGAGAATGTATTTGTCCATCGCGTAAGCAAACTTCTCTGACCGTCTTTTAAGCTCTCGAAAGCAAAAAACGAAGGCGATGACTGCAAGCAGGTACAGATACCACATTTCCTGCATGGTTTCCGATAACGAGACGACAAATAAGGTGAAGGCTGGGAGATCTGACCCAAAACTGGCGAATGTCTGAGCAAACTGTGGGACAACCTTAATCAGTAGAATGGCAGTAACGACAACAGCTACTATGACGACTGCCACAGGATAGGTCAGAGCTTTTTTAATCTTTGACTTGAGGGCTTCAGTTTTTTCCTTGTACGTGGCAATTCGGTCTAACATAGTTTCCAGAGAACCAGACTGCTCACCGGATTCTACAAGGCTGCAAAAAAGGTCATCAAAATATTTAGGATGCTTCCTGAGAGCTGAGCCAAAGCCACCACCCGCAGCAACATCATCTCTAATGTCAAAAACTAGTTTTTGAAGCCTTATATTGTCAACACCCTCGGCCACAATATCGAAGGATTGTACAAGAGGCACACCGGCCTTCATCATGGTTGCCATCTGGCGAGAAAATACCGCGATATCGCCGGGTTTGATTTTTTTGCCACCACCGCCAAACAAGGGTTTGGGCTTTTTGCGCACGTTATTGGCGCGGATGCCCTGCTTGAGCAGTTGCGCTTTCACAAGAGCGGGACTAACGCCTTCGATTTCCCCATCGATTTTGTTGCCCTTCTTATCCAACCCTTTGTAAGTGTAGGTTGAGGTGGTGGCACTTTTACCCGCTGCCTTTCGTCGGGTGGTGCTCTGGGCCGGTTTTTGCGCTTGGGCGGTAGTGGCCATAATCGTTAGTCCTTGGTGACTCGGTTGGCTTCTTCTAGACTGGTCATACCCTGGGCGGCTTTGCGCAGGGCGGACACCCTCAAGTTATTAAAACCCGCGGCACGGGCTGCCTTGGCAATTTGCAATGAATTGCCGCCCTCCATTATAAGGGTCGCGATCTCAGGCGTGATGCGAACCACTTCATACACCCCGACACGGCCTTTGTAGCCATTGCTGCACTGCGAGCAGCCTACCGGATGGTACAACTCTATTTCGTCGCGGGGAATGCCGATCTCGTCAAAGCCTTCCTCGGTCAGGATTTCACTCGGGATATCCGTGGCCGGTTTCCGGCAGTGCTTGCACAAGCGGCGGGCCAGCCGCTGCGCAATAATCAGGCTCACACTGGTGGCAACGTTGAAGGCGGGAACCCCCATGTTCAACAGGCGCGTCAGGGTTTCCGGCGCACTGTTGGTGTGCAAGGTAGAGAGCACCAAGTGCCCGGTCTGGGCGGCCTTGATCGCGATTTCCGCTGTCTCCAGGTCCCGAATTTCCCCCACCATCACCACATCCGGGTCCTGGCGGAGAAACGAGCGCAGGGACTCCGCAAACGTGAGCCCCACCCGTGTGTTCATCTGTACCTGGTTAATACCTTCCAGGTTGATTTCCACCGGGTCTTCCGCGGTGGAGATATTGCGCTCGCTCGTGTTGAGAATATTCAGCCCGGTATAAAGAGACACGGTTTTACCCGAACCCGTGGGGCCGGTTACCAGAATCATACCCTGGGGTTCGTTCAGCGCTTCCATATACAGTTGCTTCTGATCGTCCTCATACCCCAGAGCATCAATTCCCATTTTTGCCGAGCTGGGGTCGAGAATCCGCAGCACCACCTTCTCTCCAAACAGTGTGGGCAGCGTGTTCACCCGGAAATCAATGGCTCGGTTTTTGGAAATCTTCATCTTGATCCGGCCATCCTGCGGCACACGGCGCTCGGAAATGTCCATCTGGGACATCACCTTCAGGCGGGCCGCCAACCGGGTGGCCAGATTGATCGGTGGTTTGGCGACTTCCTGAAGAATGCCGTCGGTGCGAAACCGCACCCGGTAGGCCTTTTCATAAGGCTCGAAATGGATATCCGAGGCGCCGCTCTTGATGGCATCCAGCAGAATCTTGTTAATAAAGCGGACAATGGGCGCTTCGTCTTCTTCCTTTTCTTCTTTCGCCGACTCGGACTCGGTCGCGCTTGTGTCCAGCCCTTCCAAAGCCTCATCGTCCAGTCCGCCCAGTGCCTCGCCCAGCGACTCATCTTGGGCGTTCAAATAGCGTTCAATGGCCTGTCCCAGCTTATCCGCTTCCACCAATATGGGGTCGGTGTTCAGGCCGGTATTGAATTTGATCTCATCCAGGCCATGCAGGTTGGTGGGGTCGGCCACCGCCACAAACAGGCGGTTGCCCCGTTTGGTGATAGGAAGAGCGTGGTGTTTTTGAATCAGCTTCGGGTCCACCAGCTTGGTGGGAATGGCGGTGGCTGCCAGGCTGTTCAAGTCAAACATGGGAGTGCCGAACTCCTCGGAAGCGACCCGGGCGATCGTGGCGCCGTCCAGCATGTTGTGGCTCACCACATGGATAACAAAGGGTACGCGGTCACGGACAGCCTGCGCCTGGGCTTTGGCGGCCAGTTCGGAGTCCATCAGTCCGTCCTGCACCAAACGGCGCGCCAGACCACTGAGCACGGGAGCGGAGGTATTCATAAATGCCTGGTTTCCAAGAATGTTATTCTGGTCGTGGGCCGAAAGAGCGATGTTTAAGCCGTCACTCTATCCGATAAGTCTATGAAGATTCTACCTTTTTGACAGGCAGGAATTGCGCCATCGCCTGTTGCTCTGATGAGTGTTGCCGATTAAGTGTGACAGGCATCACAAAAACAAAAACTTATTGGTCGTGAAAGAGCGTCAATAGGCAGCGATGGGCAGTATTGCGGCCGGTTATGTGACGTAAATTGTCACAGTTAGGGCGGTTACGATTAGGTTTGGCGCAAAAAGCATCTTTTTGGGTGAACTTTTGAGGTCTTTAGTGGAATTTCGGGATGGGCAGGATTAGTCGATGGTGACTTGCCAGAGTTGGCATACCTATTGCGTTGGGTTGAGCGTCGGTAACTTTCTTCTCAAAGCGGAGATATAAAGATGAAACAACAAATGCAAAAAGGTTTTACCTTGATTGAATTGATGATCGTGGTAGCGATCATTGGTATTTTGGCGGCAGTAGCGATTCCGCAGTATCAATCCTATGTAACTCGCTCTGAGTCCCAGGCTCAAACTGCCAATGCAATTCGCTCTTTACAAATTGCCGTATCTGAATATAGCTCGCGGTTTGCGCAGTTGCCCCCTGCATTTTCTGATATGTGTACTCGGGTTCAGTTTTGTGATGATCAAGGAGGGGCACTGGCGGCAACCGACCTCGGTGTTGGTGCTGTAGCATCTGTTGGTTGGGGCCGGACAGATGCCAATAACGGCACAATCACCGTCACCTTCTTGGAAGCTTCTGAAGCGAACGCCACCGGAAACCAAGAGCTGGATGGCAAGACAGTAGAAATCTCCGCCGAGAGAAATGACGTGGGCACTGTTAGCTACTTTGTGTCAGGTGGTACTGTATCCTCACAATATCGTCCGAGCATCGGCTCTGGTGGTTCCTCCGATGGTTCGGATGATTGATAGCTTTGTAAACCCTTATGTTTGAAACTAAAACAAAGGCCGAGGCTTATACCCTCGGCCTTTGTTTTATTGGCTTCGTATTAAATTTGTTGCTCATTTATTTAAGGTTTGTATCGGTTCACCTTATATCCTCTTATTGACTAGTTATGTGAGGCTTCGACTTGCATTCGTTGAGCACAGTGATGCCATGGATTCCAACCCTTTAGTCAGAGTTCGTTATGCTGGACGCACTAATCCCTTTCATAGGGATCAAGGCAAGCGCCCCCTAATCATGCCGGTGGCCATTATCGTCTTGTTGCTATTGGCGTTTTCGGTGCTGTTCGCGGAGACTGACAACAAACAGCAACTGATGGTCGATATAGGCATGCCATTTGTTGGGTTGCTGGTGATGTTTCTGGGGGGATATGTTGGCGCCGCTTATATCGCCCGCCGGGTTTCCTTGGTGTTGGATAGCAACGGTATCCGTTTCAATAATCCTGTACCTTTGGCGTCGTTGGTAAAGCCTTCATGGTTTGTATCCTGGAGCGCTTTGCAGAGGGTCGAGTACAAAGGCAGTCTCAAGCCTGGCACGGCCAAGCCTTGGCTGAGACAGATCCGATTACATGCGCGAAGCGGTTCGGTAAGACGGCTGGATCCGACGCGGTGGGTTGATGGCAATAGAGACCGGCCAGACTTTGGTCTGCGAATGAAGGACTTGCGCTACAGTATGTCCACAGCCGGGGCGGTGCAAATGCGCTACCGGATGGCGTTACAGAGTCATTTGGTGGAGGATCTGGCGGCCTGTGGGTGGCCGGCTTTTGATTCCGGGCCATTGCAGACAAGCGTTCGGCCTGGCTATACGGATGAGGGTCGCTTTGACCTTATGCAGCACCGGGGTTTAAAGGTCTTGACGTTTGCGGCCTTGGGTTTTCTGGCTTACTTTCTGGTTGATTACTTTTTTGTTTCCCCTTGGCGTTATGCCGAGGGTCCATCTGTCTTGGTCTTTGTATTCACGAGCGTGGTATTGATGGCTGCCTGTGCGGGATTAGGCAAAGGGGCTCCACGCCTTGAGCATTTGGTGGTCACTCTGTTATTTGGGGTGAGTGTCGGAGCCGCCTGTTGGCCAGCGGCGCTGCGGCTCAATGCCATGGGTGCTCAATCGTTTGTGGTGACCTATCAGTCGGTGGCCCCTGGGGAGTTCGAGGCGGCGGACGGGAGCCACCCACGACTGACGTTCAAGGGGTTTGAAGAGTATTGGGCCGATTCCGGCCAGCGCGGATCTTATGATTTTGAACTGCTTCATGGACATTTGGGCTTCTGGCAATATAACCACCGCCGTATTATGGGCGAAATGCGCGAATTTTTTTCCGATGAAAAAGAGGCAGTTAGATGACTTTCGCCTCAATCTGGTTGGCTTGTTGTCAACTGGCATCTGGTATGGCATGTTAATCCACTGATGTATGGGTGGTTTTTAATGCACCAACGATTTTGTCTGTTTTAATAACGCTCAAGAGGAACAATCATGAAGGAAGTTTTCTTTTTCGATTCCATGCTGACTCCAAAAATCATCACTTTTGTTTATTGGTTGCTGTTACTGTTCGCCGTGGTTTCCGGTTTCGGCACGATGTTTACCGGTTTTGGTGGCGTGACTTTCGGTAAATTTATCGGTGGGCTCGGTATTATTATCGGTGGTGCAGTAGGTGCTAGAATCTGGTGTGAGCTGTTGATCGTGCTGTTCAAAATTCACGAAAACATTAAAAGAATCGCAGATAAGTAATGCGTCGGCGCCAAGGACGGCGCTAATTATTGTTTGGTAGAAAATAGTTCAAAAACTGTCGTTTTAACAGCACCTCACTTTAATGTTGTTATCCACTGTAAAAAATCCTCGGCGGGCATCGGCTCAGCAAATAAGTACCCCTGTGCCTCGGTGCATTGGCTGTTGCGCAAGAAGGCGAGCTGTTCCTCGGTTTCAACGCCTTCGGCGATCACGTTCAGACCGAAACTCCTCCCCAGGTAAATAATGGCTTTTACGACGGCGGCATCCTCGGGATCGGTGGTGACATCGCGGAGCAGGTATTGGGGGAGTAAGTGCGGTTTTACAGTTCCCGGATTACGCGACAGGGGTTGCCCGCCGCAAACACATCCGCAGGAATATCTTTGGTCACGACGCTGCCCGCACCGATCACACTGCGATGCCCGATAGTGACGCCGGGGCAAATAATGGCGCCGCCCCCAACCCAGACATCTTCACCGATATGAATCGGCAAGCCGGACTCAAGCCCGGAGGCCCGTTCCTGTGCGTTCAGTGGATGGGTGGCGGTGTAGACTTGCGCTGCGGGGCCGAACAGCGTGCGGGCACCAATGTGTACTTCAGCCACATCAAGCACCACGCAATTAAAATTGAAGAAGACTTTGTCGCCCAAGTGAATATTGTCGCCATAATCGCAATAAAACGGTGGCTGCATCCAAACGGTGTTCCCGCCATCCGGTATCAACTCGCGCAATAGTTGACGCCGTTTTTTGACCTCATTATCGCGGCTCGCGTTCAGGCTTTCACAGAGCAGGCGTGCGCGCCGTCGTGCCTGGGTCAGCTCCGGGTCCATTGGGTCGTACAGCTCGCTGGCGAGCATTTTTTCCCGCTCGATGGAAAGCGCTTCAGTCATTTACACCTTCCCTTTGGCAATGAAGAAGGGGTTCAGCACCGAGTCTGTCTGGTTATAGCGTAAAGGTTCATCGGTGTCAGCGACCACCAGTTGCCCGCCTGCGCCGAGCAGGACGGCATGGGCCGCGCCGGTGTCCCATTCGCTGGTGGGGCCGAGGCGAGGATAAAGATCGGCCTCGCCCTCGGCCACCAGGCATATTTTCAGGGAGCTGCCCAGGCTTTTGATTTCCGGCTCGTCAAAACCAGTCAGAAATTCCAGAAAGGCTGGGCTCTGATGAGAACGGCTGCCGACGATGCGCCAGCCCGCTCGTCCCTCGGGGGCCGCACTGGCATGGATGGGGGATGCCTGTTCGGCCCGCACCTTGACCGCATCGCCAGTGGCTGTCCCACCGTAGTACAAGGTATCGAGTGCAGGCGCGTAGACAACCCCCCAGACCGGGTTGCCTTGCTCGATTAAGGCAATGTTGACGGTAAATTCCCCGTTTTTGCGAATAAACTCCTTGGTCCCGTCCAGGGGGTCTACCAGCCAATAGCGCTCCCACTGACGACGCTCCTCCCAGGGTGCATTGGCACTCTCTTCGGAAAGGATCGGGATATCTGGAGTCAGCCGCTGGAGGTCGGCGACGATAATATGATGTGCTGCCAGGTCGGCTTCGGTCACCGGGCTGTCGTCGCTTTTTTGGTGAACGGCAAAGTCCCGCGAATACACGGCCATAATGGCGTCTCCCGCGCGGCAGGCGGTGGTGACGACATCGGCGTAGGGCATATCAGGCATGGGGCGGGGCTCCTTCTTCTGTTCAGGACGGTTGTAAACTTGCCGTCGAGTATACCGGCCACCGAAGGTTGGCGCCAACGCGCTCAAGCGCGGGTAAGTTTGCTAGAATACGCGGACATTTCTTGCGATTGGCGAATAGCCAGAGCCCCTGATGAACGAATACCAGCGACAGGCTTACCTCGATGTGCTCGGTGTGGAGCAGTATGTTCCGCGCTGGCAGTTCGCTCAGGCTCCCGAGCCGGTAACGTGCGAGTTGTCGGTGCTGGATGAGGTGAGATCCGTCGAGCAGCCATCCAGCGAAACGAGAGCGGCTTCGGCGCCGCAGAAGCCCGTCACGGGCGCTGCGGTGACGCCGCCGGTGATGACGGATGTACTCAGGGATATGACGGCGCCTGAAACCGACCGTCGTCCACGCCCCATAGACCCTGAAGCGGCGCCCGTGCCCGAAAAGGCCGCGGACGCGGCGACGGTGGCACCGTTCAAGCTCAGTATCTGGCGTTCACCCTTGCCTTTATTGGTGCTGGATGCCCGGGAACCCAAAGCGGCGCTGCCCACGGACCGGTTGTTGCACAACCTGTTGGCAGCACTGGGGGCCGAAACGGGCCAGGGAGTCAGCGAGGAGGTGCTGCCCTGGCCATTGATTAACAATCCCAAGGTGCGCTTAACAACCGAAGACGCGCGACAGGAGCTGCATTCCTGGCTGGAGGCGGAGTTGCGCAAGCGTCCGGTCAAGCATTTGCTGCTCATGGGGGAAAATGCCGCCCGGCACTTCCTGCCCAATGAACAGCGTTATGACGAGGCACTGTGGCAGTCGTTCGTTTTGCCGGTGGTTGACCGGCAGGCCCTCGTGGCCCCCAGCCTGGCCGAGCTGCTTCGGGATTGTTCTCTGAAGCGCCCGCTGTGGCAGGCGCTGCAAGCCTGGCTGCCCATGGCTTCCTGACTCGGATATTGCGGCACGTCATGGTTTTGAAAGGTTATCCACTCCCCGAGCAATTAACGACCCAGTCCGGCGCTGCGCTTCAGGTCCGGCCGCTGGCGGCCTCGGACATCGCCGATGTGATGGCGCTGGAAGCACGGGTGCAAACGCATCCATGGCGACGCTCCAGCTATGAAGATTGTCTGAACGGGCGGCACCACTGCTGGACTGTCCACAATGAAGGCCGCTTGGTGGGCTTTGTCGTGGTCGCTTGGGCCGGTGGTGACGGAGAGCTGCTGAATATTGCGGTAGCGCCTGAAAAGCAGCGCCACGGCGTGGGAAAAGCGCTGCTTGAACTGGCGTTGGAACAGATAAAGCCTTTCGCCAGTATGTTATTCCTCGAAGTGCGTGTCTCTAATACCCAGGCCATTACCTTCTATGAGCGCGAGCAGTTCTTTGAGGTAGGCCATCGCCCCAATTACTACCCGGCTAACGGCGGCCGGGAAGATGCGTTGATTCTGGCCCGCCAGTTGTCTTGAGTCTTATTACCGCTCACGAGGTTGTGGCTTTGAGGAAAGAGGTCAAAATGCTTTGCTCTGCCGCTGCCATCCCGGCTTGCTGAGCAAAGTGAGGCAGCTCCTCTGCAATCGCTTTGACCTCTGAGTAAAATCGGTTGGCCGTCGTTTTGTCGAGCATAAAGAGGTTGGCGTAAGACAGTGCATTGGTTTTCGTGCTGTTCGCTCCGTCAACCCCGACCCCCATGGCTTGCCGTCCCTGCGCCCCATGAATCGTGGGGAGCACATCATAGGCAGGCGCAATTCCCCAACGTTGTTGGTTGATTTCGTAGATCATGCCGTGATTGCGTGCATGATCGTCAACGTTGCCAATCAGAATATTGAAGACCATTCTTCGGAATAACTCGTGACAGTCCCTTTCTGGTTCGGATGAGTGATGCCGAAGGATTCGGGCAAGATTGATATAGCTGTATGGGTTGAGTTTTGAATCTCGAACGGTTCTGACTCTATCCAGATTAAACAGACTGTTGGCGGAAAGAAAGTGGACGGGCTGCCCCGGTGTGCGATCAAAGCGTTTTATCAAGAAGGCAGTTTGTCCATTTCCAAGCTCTTCCAGTCGGACTTCGGGAACGTGAAAGCCGGCCTGAAAAAGCAGTTTCATCGTGGCATATTCCAGACGTGGAATATCGACAGGGTCACTCACTCGAGAAAACTTCACCAGCCAGCTTTCTTCTCCCTCGCAAACAACGACCTTGGGCCGGGCTCCACCCATGCTGGAACCCGGTTCAATAAGTGCGAGCTGATCGCTGGTTAGTGTTTCTCGCTCAGATACCTTTTGAATGACGTTGGAAAGTTCGGCCAGCAGGGTAATATCGGGGGGCTGAGATGCCGGTCGGGTTGCTGACCGGGACAAACTAAAGGCCAGTGTCCCTACACCGCTGCCGCTGGTGCGTAGCAAGCGCTCTATCTCATTTTTGGGCGTGCTGCTGTTGTTGAGAAGTAAAACCCGGGTCCCCCAGTCATCCGGACCGGCATCGGTAAAAACGCCAAACACGGCCTTGCGGTTTGTGGTGCGAAAAGTATGCGCTTTAAGCGGTAGGTTTTCCGGATCAAGAGGGTAGGCGTCACGGTTCTCTAGCCATTGGCTGTCGTAGCGAAAGGTGCCAACGGGAGGTCGGGCTGAGAGCTGGCCGACTCGGGTCAACTCTCCCCCCGAAGTGCGTGTGAAGACGTAGGCGTCATAGTACGGCTCAACCATTCAGACCTCTTTCCCCAGAGATTTTATCTGTTTGAGGCGGCGTCCGGTTTCATCCCGGTGGGGGGCCGCCAGGTCGGCTACGCCGTCCGCTAAACCAAACGTGTCCAGCACCGCGAGATAGACACCCAGGGCGGTGCCCGGGTTACCCGCCTCAGCGTTTCGATAAGCATTGATGGAAAGCAGGGAGCGTCTGGCGGTTTCTTTAATTGTCCAGCCTCTGGCTTTTCGGGCTTCCCGAAGGTTAGAGGCCATTATTCCAAGCGCAACCCGCGCTTCTTCGGATAAGCCTTGTTGATAGTCGGTTTTTGGCATTGAGCGGACGTCCGGAAGCGGATACAGAAATGGATTAAAATGCCTATATAAGAATGTATGGGTATATATTTATGCCTATAAAGGTATTTTGTCAACCCGGGTCTTATGGGTTGGCAAGTTTTAATGCGGGTCCGGATCAGTTGGGTTTGTGTATCGGTTATACTATGGCGCTTTAAATCCGCCATCACAAACCCGTTATCACTAACGGGGCTGACCGCTGGGAGTTTATGGCGCGACCACTGACAGCAACGCTTACTGAAGGGTCCGTAGCGGGGCAACTGCGCACTCTGGCCATCCCTATGGTGTGGGGGTTGCTGGCCACCATGTCGTTCAATGTGGTGGATACCTTTTATGTGGCTCAGCTCGGCAACCAGCCTTTGGCGGCCATGAGCTTTACCTTTCCCGTCGTGCTCACCATTACCAGCCTGGGTATTGGGCTGGGCGCTGGAACGTCGTCCGCGATTTCCCGGGCCATTGGCGAGGGGGATTCAAACAGTGCGAGGCGACTGGCCACCGACGCGATCAGCTTGACCTTCCTGATTTCTGCCACCATGTGTCTGCTCGGCTGGCTGTTTCTCGATCCCTTGTTTTCACTGCTCGGTGCGACGCCGGACCTGCTGCCGCTGATTCGTGATTATATGTCTATCTGGTTTATCAGTGCCCCGTTCCTGATGGTGCCGATGGTGTGTTTGTCGGCGTTGCGGGCCCTGGGCCTGAGCCAGATTCAGGGCTATTTGATGGGGGCGGCGGCGCTGTTCAATGCGTTGCTTGATCCACTGCTGATTTTTGGGCTTTGGGGCTTTCCGGCGCTGGAATTGCAGGGTGCGGCGTTGGCAACGCTGATCACTCGAGTGCTGACCTTTCTGGTGGCGTTTTACATTCTGGCGGCGCGGGTGCACCTGCTGACCTATCCGTGGGTGGCTTGGCATGCGTTAAGCCGTTCCTGGAAAACCATTGTGCATGTCGGTGTCCCGGCCATGGTGGCCAACGTGATTGTGCCGCTGGCGACCGCGGTGGTGACCCTGATGGTGGCGCGGTACGGCACTGATGCCGTTGCAGGACTCGGTGTGGCGATGCGCATTGAGCCGTTGATGTTGATCGCCTTCTATGCGCTCTCGGGGGTTATCGGCCCGTTTTTTGGCCAGAATTTTGGGGCCGGACAGCCGGATCGGCTGGCGCGGGCGCTGTCCGTACTGACGCGCTTCAGTCTCGGTTTCGGGCTGCTGGTGGCCGTGTTGCTGTGGTGGTTTGGTGGCGCCCTGGCCAGTTTGTTCAGCGAGCATGACGATGTGCTGAAAGTGGCGGCGTTTTATTTGGCGGTGGTGCCCTTCAGTTACGGGGCCTATGGGCTCGTGATGGCTGTGAATGCGGCGTTCAATGGCCTGGGTCGACCGCTGCCGGCCATGGCGCTCTCGGCGGGTAGAGTGGTGTATGTCTTTTTACCCTTGGCTTTGATCGGGCAATGGTGGCTCGGACTGGAGGGTATTTTCATCGCCACAGCGCTCTCCAACGTGTTAGTAGGGCTGTGGGCCTGGTGGTGGCTGCGTCATTATGTACGAATAATTCAGGAGAAAGGCCTCAGGCAGAGTAACACTCCGGTATTAATGGAGGCGACCCATGACAGTCAATGACCGGCCTCCTGAGCTGTACCTGCAATGGGTGCGATGGTTACTGGCCGCCGCCTTATCACTGGTGATTGGTGCAGAGGCGCTTATCGGTAATACGTCACCGCAACAGGGTTGGCTGGTTCTGTGGTGCGCCGTGTGGTTGGTACAGCTTCTCTCTTATGTGCCCTGGCCACGGGTGGACCACCATCGGCTGGCGGTGCATCTCTTGTTGGATATTTTATTGTGGAACGGTGTGGTGTGGCTGACCGGCGGTGCCACCAACCCGTTTGCGGCCTTGTTGCTGATTCCGCTGGTCCTGGCGTTTTTGCTGTTACCGCCCCGTTGGGCGGCCGGTCTGTTGTTGGTGAGCATCACCGGTCAACTCGTGCAACTGGTGGCGATTCCGGATATGCACGCTGGTGCTCACGGTATGGATCGCCATTTCGAGGCCATGGTGATTGGTTTTGTGATTGCGGCGGTGTTGATGGCCGTGACGCTGTTGTATCTTCGGCGACAGCTACACCAGCGTGATCAGGACATCCAGCAACTGCGCGAGGCGCAGTTACGCGATGAGCAGTTGTTGGCCGTCGGTACCGCCGCCGCGCAATTGACCCATGAAATGGCAACGCCTGTTCAATCTGTCCGGCTGCTGATGGATGAGATGGAGGTGGGGTTGAATGAGTCCTCCCGAGCGGCGACGGAGATCGAGCGCGAGATGATCCGCCAGCAATTGGATCGTATGCAGAGCTTGCTGTCGGATTGGCGGCTCATTGCGGAAGATGTCCGTGAGCGGCGTTTGCAACCGTTGTCTGTAAAAGCATTGTTGCAGTCAGTGCGGGATCTGTTGCTGATTACCCGCCCAGGAGAGCAGGTAATGTGGGCGGTACAGTCGGCGCTGGGCGACATCCAGGTGCGGGCGGATCGCACGTTGATTCCGGCGATTTTAAGCCTTTTGCACAATGCACTGGATGCGGACGGTCAAGTCAAGGCGAAAAGCCACATTAACGGCGACGTGTGGCAATTGGTGATCGATAACGATGGTCGCTCGCTGGCCCCGGAGCTACAAGCGAGGCTCGGTGCGGAATTTGTGGCCAGCGATACCGGTTTCGGCGTGGGCGCATTGGTCAGCTACGCCACGCTGGAGCGCTTCGGTGGGCGGGTGTATTGGAGCGGGGACGAGCGCGGAACGCGAACCTTGCTGGAATTGCCGATAGACAAGAGTGCATGAGTGATGAGCCATTTGCTGTTGATTGATGATGACCCAGTGTTCCGGGACCTGATGGCCCGGCGATTGGCTCGTGAGGGTTTGCAAGTGACGGCCTGTGCCAACCTGGAAGAAGCCGAGTCAGAGGCGGTGGCGCCAGTGGAACTGATTCTGCTGGACTTGATGTTGGGCGAAGAAACGGGTCTAGCCGCTATTGAGCCGCTGAATAGACGGTTTCAACCGCGCCAACTGGTGGTGTTGACGGGCTACGCCAGTATCGCCACCACGGTGGAAGCCATGAAGCGCGGCGCTACCAACTATCTCGCCAAACCGGTGGATATGGGTCATTTGCTGGCGGTGTTGACCGGCGAGGCCACTTACTCGGCGGATGAGCAGACCAGGCACACCTCCCCGGCAGAGTTAGAGTGGGAACACATTCAACGCGTGTTGCTGGCGCACGAGGGCAATATTTCACTCACGGCTCGCGCGCTCGGCATGCATCGCCGAACGTTGCAGAGAAAACTGAAAAAGCATTCACCGTTCTAGGGAAATTGTTAAAAGGAAGATCGTTAAAAAGAGAGCGGCCTCTGGGCGAGGCCGCTAATGCTGGAGGGAGTTTGAATCGGTAGCGGTTCGCTCACCGTTAGTCGAGATCTTCTTTCACCGGCTCCATGTTGCCCTGTTCATAATCGAGTTCCAGCTCGCGGCCATTGGTATGGCGGCCCTCAATTTCGACCGATCCGCGTTTGTTCATTTTGATTTCCTCGATCTGATCCAGGCCGCGCTCAGACGCTGCATTGAGGTATTCCATCGTCTGGTCGGCGCTTAATCCCCAGGGGCCTCCGTTGCGTTTGTGGCGCTCCTCTTTGTGAATCGTGCCATCGGGATTAATTTCCAGCTCGACGTACCACTGCTCGTCCAGCCAGCCTTCCACTTCTGCAAAATCATTGGGGTCGTCGTCCAGCTCAATGCTGTGGAAGTGTGTAATGCCGTACTCGGTACCCACGTCCAACGCCCGTTTCACATCGTCCTGGGTGCCGGCCGCGAGCGCCAGAGAGCTTGCCATGGAAGTGGTAACGAACGTACCAATAAGGGCTGCACTGATCATCTTTTTCATGGTTCATCTCCTGTCTTTCGACATAAAGTTAATCATCAGACGCTGAGCCAGTAAGACGTGTTTTGCTACAGCGTTGGAACCATCCTACAAAAGTCAGGCTTACCGTAGCGTGAGCGTTTTGTTCATGGTCTGTTCATGTTGGCTTTGTGATAATGTGAGGTGTGACATTTTCAATTCCTTGCCCGAAACCTGCTTATGAAAACCGACAATCGATTCCGTGTGATATTCTCGATAGGCGGAGCGCTTTTGAGCGCGGTGCTGATGGCCTGTTGGTTGGGGGCGCTGCCCGCAACGGCGGACGACGATCAGGATTGGTTGCGGCTGCACGAGGAAGTCCAAGAGGGCAGAATCAAACCTTTGAGTGAGATTCTGGACCAGCTCGCCGAGGATTATGTGGGACAGGTGATTGATGTGGATCTGGATGATGAAGACGGCATCAGAGTGTATGAAGTCGAACTGCTCGGCCCGCAGGGCCAGGTGGTGGAATTCGAGATCAATGCCGTCACCGGCGAGCTGTTGAGTATCGAAGGCAGCAACATTAAAGGGATGGAGCGTCGATGAAAGTGCTCTTGGTTGAGGACGATGCACCGCTGGCCGAGGGGCTCGCCACGGCTTTGCAGGAGTCGGGCTTGCTGGTGGAGTCGGTAGCGACGGGTCGCGAGGCGGATTTTCTGATGAGCACCGAAGCGTACGATGCGGTGGTGCTGGATCTGGGCCTGCCTGATGGCAGTGGAATCCAATGGTTGTCGGCCTGGCGGGAACAGGGCATTGATCTCCCGGTGCTGATTCTGACCGCCAGGGAGCGCTGGTCGGATAAAGCCGCGGGCTTCTCCGCCGGTGCGGATGACTATGTGGTCAAGCCGTTCGAAACCGCCGAAATTTTGTTTCGTTTGCGGGCGTTGATGCGCCGCGCCCACGGTCACGCGCACCCAGTGATCGCCGTGGGCGATGTATCGCTGGATACACACAATGCGCAAGTCACCCGGGCAGGGCTTCCGGTGTCGCTTACCGCTCAGGAATTTCGCCTGCTTTCCCGGCTCATGCATGCGGCCCCCCGCATTGTCAGTCGCACCGAGCTGGCGGAGCATGTCTATGATCGCGACCAGGAGCCAGACTCGAATGTGATTGATGTGCAAGTCAGCCGCTTGCGCCGCAAGCTGGGTAACGAGGTGATCGAAACCGTACGAGGGCAGGGATATCGAATGGTGGTGGAGCCCCGCGAGCCATGAAAGCGGGATTCCTGTATTCAATGCCCATTGCCACCCGAATGGTGGTGACGGCTCTGATTATAGTGATAGTGATATTGCCTCTCGCCGGGGGGCTGCTGTTCTGGAATCTTCGCGGTGCGGTGAATTCGGCGTTTAACGAACGATTGGAATCGCTGTTAAATGTCGTCATAGCCGGTATCAGTTACGATCAGACCCAGAACCATCTCGGGCGCCAGCGGCAGTTGGGTGACCCTCGCTTTGATCGGGTTTTCTCCGGTTGGTACTGGCAGGTTCGGGACGATGGCGATCGGGTGCTGACCTCTCGTTCCCTGTGGGACCAACGCTTGCCGCACGCTCATGACGCCGGTCTGACGTTTCGTGATATTGCCGGGCCTCGCGAAGAGCCTTTGCGGTTGGCTGAACGCGATATCCGGTTGCCGGGTCTGGGGGAAACGCTACACGTGTCCGTTGCGGCTGACCTGACGGAGGTCGATGCCCAGGTGGCGCGATTTGGGCAATTGCTGGCAATTTCTCTGGTAACACTGGGCGCGTTGTTGCTGCTGCTGATCTGGCTGCAAGTGCGCTGGGGGCTGGCGCCCTTGCGTCGTATTGAACGCAGTCTGCGGGCCGTGGAGCAAGGTGCGTTGCCGTATCTGGATACGCGCTTGCCAGAAGAGCTGGCTCGTCTGGCTTCGGCCATCAATACCGTGCTGGAACGGGATCAACATTTGATTGAGCGCGGGCGCACGGCTGCTGGCAATCTTGCCCACGCCTTGAAAACCCCGCTGGCGGTACTGACGACCTTGGCGGAGCGTCTTCCTGAAGAGTCGCGCGCGGGAGTGGAGGCGGAATTGCGCCGCCTGGACGAAGCCGTGCGTCATCATCTGGCCCGCGCCTCTGCGGCGGGGCCGGTCTCTTTGGGGCGAACACTGGATCTGGTGGCGACTCTGGAGCCCGTGGTAACCGGCGTTGCACGCCTGGCCGAGCGCCGGGGGTTACGCTTTACTGTAAGCGCGGACCCGGCGGCACGCTTGAATGTAGACCCTCAGGATCTCCAGGAAATGGTGGGGAACCTGTTGGAAAATGCGGTGAACTGGGCCCATGGCAAAGTAGAACTGAATTACTCCATGAACGGGAGCTTGGTGACGCTGACGGTATTGGACGATGGCCCGGGGATGTCTCAGGAAGAAGCGCGTGAGGCGCTCAATCGCGGTATGCGGCTGGATCAAAACCGTTCGGGGTCAGGGCTGGGATTGGCAATTGTGCAAGACTTGGTCACGCTGTATGGTGGGAGCCTGACGCTGCACCGTGCGACTCAGGAAGGACTCGAAGTGACGGTGACCTTGCCGGTGCCACCGGCTGCGCCGCGTCGTGTGCGATAGCCTTTCTCCTGCTCGTTTGTTAATGGCGATTTTACCTGAGCTTTTTTCATGTCGCGATGCCTAATGCCCGCCCGACGGTTGGTTGTTCAGCGGTTACTGCTGATGGTTTGCTTCCTGCTGACGTTACCGTTTGCGGGACAGGAGGCGTGGGCGCAACGCTTACTGGGGGAGGATTTCCCCTTTCAGTGGTATGAGGATCAGAAGGCCGCCCTGACGCTTGACGAATTTCTCGAAGTGCCCGCCTCTGAACTGACAGCCCGCAGCGTCCCCCTCTCTCTGGGTTACACGACATCGGCACTGTGGATTCGTTTCTCTCTGCCAGCTCGTTATTTCGAGTCTGGCGAACAATGGCTGGAACTGGGACCTAACTTTGTGGACCACTTGTCATTGTTTTTTCGTCCCCAAGGGACAGACTTACCGTGGCAGCGTCGTTCCGCCGGCGACCTGGTACCGGTCGCCAGCGGTGATATCGATTACCGCTTCCCTGTGTTTGTGATACCGCCGTTGCCCTCGGGCAGTGAGGGTTATGATCTGGTGCTGCGTGTGCAAAGCAGCAGTGCCGTGTTGGCCAATGCTACGCTCTGGTCTCCGGCCACATTTTCCTCGCACGCCGCAGGCAGCACCGCATTTTGGAGTTTTTACTTTGGGCTGGCCGCCGTTTCCAGCGGTTTGGCACTGCTGCTGGCGCTTATTTTGCGGCGTCGTTTGTTGTGGTCCATTAGCCTGTTTTCGTTGAGTTATATGCTGGTGGCCTGTATCCAGGGGTTTGTCGACTGGTTGATGGGTCCTTCTTCCTGGAACCTCCAACATCATTTGACCAGTGTATTGACGCTCCTGGCCTATGCAAGCTTGCTGTGGATGAGTGCGGAAGCACTGGGCTTAAAAGAATACTCGCCAAAGGCATACACCGGTGTGATGGTCGGGTTCTGGTTGATCATTGGCTTGCAGATCAGTATTCCCCTGAATGTCTATGGGACAGCCATTGAGTTACAAACCCTCATCTCCACGATTACCGCTCTTGTGTTCACTGGAGGAGCGCTTCGGTTTTGGTGGCTTAAACGACCTGGTGTGATTTATCTTTTGCTGGGGCTGGCGCCGCTGTTTTACGTGTTTGCCGCTACCATGGCATTGCTGTCCCTGTTTGGTCTCATTCCGTACTCCAACGCTATTTATGGTATTTGGCAGTACATACTCATGGTGAACATGGTGGCGGTTCTGGCTTTGGCGGTGTATCGAATATGGGAAGAGAATCGGCTCGCCAAAGAGAAGCATCAACTGACACGCGAGTTACAGGTTGAGCGGGAAGCCAGTTTTCATCAGCGCCAGTTTATTGGCATGGTCTCTCACGAGTTCCGTACGCCACTGGCGATTGTGTCCAGTGCACTCGCTAATCTGAAGTTGATGCCACGGATGAATGTGGATCAGCGGCATTTGCGGTACGATAAGATTCAGAGGGCGACTGACCGGCTGGTGCAGCTCACCGATAATTGTCTGGCCGATGCCCGCCTGTCAGCCGACAAACTGTATGTTGACCGGCAGAATGTGAATTTGCCCGATCTGACCCGGGAGGCCGCCCAGCTGGCGGGCAGCATCGGCGCCGATAATGACGCCCGCCTGTATTTGACGGTCAACGGTGGTGAACCGGATGGCCAGGAACCCCTTCGCCTTTCAGCGGATGCGGGATTACTGCGCATCGCGATTTCCAATCTTCTGGATAATGCGGTGAAGTATTCCGGTGAGGGCCAGATTCTTGTGGATGTCTCGCAGCGATCAGGCGCACTTGTGGTCAGTGTTACGGATCAGGGCACGGGAATTGATCCCGAGCAAGCGCCGTTTGTTTTTGACCGCTACCGCCGCGCGAGCGCGCCGATGAACAAATCTGGAGGTGCCGGCCTGGGGCTTCACGTCGCCCGCCAGATTGCGTTAGCCCATGGTGGTGACCTGGCGCTAGTGGAGAACTCCCCACAAGGCTGTCGGTTCGAGCTGACACTGCCACAAGCTTAAGCCATCGTTGGGTTAGAGTCTGCGAAATCCAGTGGCCCGTGCTAGAATTCGTCAAATTTTCCGCGCCCTCCGTTCTGGCGGGCGGGTAATGTCAGTGTCAGAGGCCCCATGAGTTCGCTCCCCCAGGAAATTGCCAAGCGTCGTACCTTCGCTATTATCAGCCACCCGGATGCGGGTAAGACCACTATTACCGAGAAACTGTTGCTGCTGGGCAGCGCTATCCAGCAGGCTGGTTCAGTCAAAGGCAAGCGCGGCCCACACGCCAAGTCCGACTGGATGACGATGGAGCAGGAACGGGGCATTTCCGTTACCTCATCGGTGATGCAGTTTCCCTATCGGGAGCGAATGGTCAATTTGCTGGATACACCGGGGCACGAGGACTTTTCAGAAGATACTTACCGCACGCTCACGGCGGTGGACTCGGTATTGATGGTGCTTGATGGCGCCAAAGGGGTGGAAGACCGAACCATTAAACTCATGGATGTGTGTCGGCTGCGCGACACTCCTATCCTGGCGTTTGTGAATAAGCTGGACCGTGAAGCGCGCGACCCGGTGGATCTGCTGGATGAAATTGAATCGGTGCTCAATATTACCGCCGCCCCCATCAATTGGCCACTCGGGATGGGGCAGGATTTCAAAGGTGTGTATGACCTCTATAGCGATACCATCCACGTTTACCACAAAGGGCAGGGCAATGTGCTGCCGGAAGATACTCGAATAAACGGCCTGAACAGTCCGGAAGCGGCCGCCTTGCTGGGTGATGACCTGGAAGACGTTCGTGAGCAGATTGAATTTGTACGGGGGGCAACGTCGCCCTTTGATGTGGAAGAATACCTGGCGGGGCGGATGACCCCTGTCTTCTTCGGTACGGCATTGGGGAATTTCGGGGTTCGCGAAATGCTGGACCATTTTGTGGACTGGGCACCTGCACCGCTGTCCCGGCCGACGCATGACCGGGACGTTCAGCCCGTGGAAGAAAAACTGTCCGGTTTTGTCTTCAAGATCCAGGCGAATATGGACCCGAAGCACCGGGACCGCATCGCCTTCATGCGTATTTGCTCCGGCACGTACCGGCAGGGCATGAAAATGAAGCATGTGCGACTGGGTAAGGATGTGAAAATCGCAGATGCAGTCACTTTCATGGCGGGCGATCGCAGTGCAGTGGATGAGGCGATTGCCGGCGATATTATCGGATTGCACAACCACGGCACTATCCAGATTGGGGATACCTTTACGGAGGGAGAAAATCTCAAATTCACCGGCATCCCCCACTTTGCGCCCGAACTGTTTCGGCGCATACGTCTGAAAGACCCGTTGAAGACCAAGCAATTGCAAAAAGGTTTGCAGCAATTGGCGGAAGAGGGGTCCACCCAGGTATTTTTCCCACTCAACAGCAACGATATCGTGGTTGGGGCGGTCGGTGTTTTGCAGTTCGAGGTGGTGGCCTATCGACTGAAGGACGAATATAAAGTCGAGGCGATCTACGAGCCGGTGAACGTGGCGACGGCCCGCTGGGCCGAGTGTGAGGATCCCAAAAAACTGGAAGAGTTCAAGCGTAAATGCGGAGACAATCTGGCGCTGGATGGTGGGGGCCACCTCACGTACCTGGCCCCCACTCGCGTTAACTTGTCATTGACCGAGGAACGCTACCCGGATGTTAAGCTCCGCGCCACCCGGGAGCATTAATCAGTCCGGCAACAAAAACGTAAACGGTACCGAGAACTCATAGATATCGCCGCGAATGATATCCGGCACTGAGGGGAAGGGAGCCGCTGCTTCGATAGCGCGGACCGCCTCGCGGTTGAGCATGGAATGCTCGGACTCTTCCATCATTTCCATGCTTTGGATGCGACCCTGGCGATTGATGACCACCGCCACCCGGATTTCCCCCTCTTGCCCGCGCTGCATCGCGCGGCGGGGGTAGGCTGTGTTGCTGAGAATGCCCCGCAACAAGTCCGAGAAGTACACCTGTTGTGCACGCAGGGACTCTGCGGTCAACAAAGGTTCATCGTCTTCATCCTCCTCCTCTGCCACCGTTGTAGGCGGTGGTGCTGGCGCCGGTTCGGGTTCAGGCTCTGGTTCCGGTTGAGGTTGTGGCGCGGGGGTAGGCTCCGGTTCTGGCTCGGGTTCCGGTTCCGGCTCTGGGGCAGGTTCGACCCTGGCCTGGGGTATGTCCAGAGCGGTAACGAGTGGAGCGCCGTTGCCGGGCAGTGGGCGAGGAGCCGAGGGGGGCTCCTCTGGCTCAGTTTCTGGTTCCTGCCACTGCGCTACGGCATCAATGCGTTCCGCCGTGGGTTCGATGGCTTCGAAGCGGGAGCGCAAGTCCGATGAGATATCGTTGGGAGATAACAGGTTGTTGCGAAAGGTAGAAGACAGAGGAACGCTACCAACCCAGGCGCGTGCCAGCAGATTGAAAAACTGATCGTCTTCAATCACCCCTAGTTCCACACCGTTCACCCCGACGGCCACGCCATTATCGGGTGCCAGGGCAATGGTGATAATATCTCCCTTTTCCAGCCGGTCTGCGAACAGGTTGGAAAAGGCCACCATGTTATCGGCCTGGGCGGCAAAGACACTGCCGCTGTTATTGATCGACACCCCTTCAATCCACATGCGGCTGAAACGCCTGGCCGGAATACCGCTCTCAGCCGTTATGCGCAACTCCATGCGCTTGGCGCCGCTGCTGTTCAGAACCCGGTCAGCGCTGTCGGTGGTGGACTCCAGGTACAGTGCACCAATAAAGCTTTCGTGTCCCAGTTCCTGATGTGACGCCAACCCGTTAAGGCTGGAGGCCGCCTGGACACTCATGATGAATCCTGCCCACAGAGAGGCGGTTAAAAAAGAAATGACTGAGGCTTTGTACATAAGCTAATCCCACTTCAGCATCATTATTTTTCAGTCGGGCGGTTGTTGTCACTATCGCGGTGGCGGTACCCAGCGTACTGCACTGGGGCCACGGCCCGTACCCTGACGGTCAATCATACAATAATTAGCCTGGTAATGTACCTTTGTCGGATCGACTGTCGGATCGACGGTGCCTACGGGCGATATAGTCTTTGTGGAAAGTGTTAATTAAGGGCGCAGGTCTCAACTTGATGGCGTAGCGGTTGTCACAGTCCGCGGGGCAGCGCTATGATTCAAGGGAATTTGCCGCGAGCTCGGGCCAGGGCGGCGGTGAACCCGATAATAAAAGCTGAAATGGTCCCTTATGGAAACCAAACCGCTGTCCAGGCTGCCTCGAGAGAGTATCGAGCGCTGGTTGTTGACGATACCGTTTTACAAACAGGTTCAGCAGCAGGATATCGCTCAGTTCGAGTGGTTGCTGAGTGAAGCGCGTGTGTTGTCCTACTCTCCAGGTGAAGTGGTATTGATGCGGGGCGAGCGAGACCAGCAGTTGTATTTTCTGTTGCGCGGGGAGTTGGAAGTCTATGCCAACGCCGCTGCACGTGGGCAGCCGATCAATCGTATCACCCCGGGTGAGGTGTTTGGTGAGTTGGCGATGTTAACGGGGCGAGAGCGAACCGCCACGTTAATCGCCCCGGAGAATGGTCGGCAAGCCGTGGTTCTTAGCGCAGACTTTTCGCACTTTGCGGACCTGTTTGATCATTATCCAGTGACCCTTGCCAGTAAACTGACCTACTATCGCAACACGGTCCACAGCCTCCGCTGGAAACTGGAGGTGTACCGGGCTCAGAACCCGCTGCACAGCTTTGCCAACCGGCACCGGCAAATCAAGTTGTTCAACGGCCCTAGAGACACAGAGGAGGAGCTGCTGGCGTTACACGCCCAGGCGGAGGCTCTGGCACGCCTCCTGCTCGAATGGAACGGCGAATTTGGTGGTTGAGTATTGGTCGGTGGAGTCTCAGCCCGTGGAGACTCAGAGTCGATGAATCGATGATAGCGCCAGTGAATTTGCTATCATGAGGCCAAAGAAGCCGTTTCCCAACGGTACAGACTGATACCAGCTACCTTGTGAATTTATGACGTTTGATGATCTGAAACTTCATCCGGGCTACGCTCTACAGCTAGAGGTGCAGACGAGTTCCGGAATGTCTGAGCGCTACCCCTGCCGGTTTCTCGGCGCTATTCCGGGGCGTGCGCTTATGCTGACCATCCCTCGAATCAATGGGCGTTTCCTGCGGCTGCGGCCTGGACAGCAAGTGGTAGCGCGTATGGTGGTCTCGAATGGAGCCGCCGTATTCTCCTGTCAGGTGGAAGCCCAAACCACTGAGCCTTATCCGCTGCTGCATCTCACTTACCCCAGTGAGGTCGGCTTCAAAGGTATCCGTCAGTCCACCCGGGTTGAGGTTGAGCTTCCGGTTCAAGTGGTCAATCGCAGCAGCCTGAGCAATGAAGTATTGGAGGCTCGCATCACCGATATCAGTTTGTCGGGCGCTCGCCTGGAGTTTGATCAGGTGGCGGGAGGCAATGGAGACCAGCTGACGCTTACCGGTCAGGTCGAGGTGGCGGAAATCTACCGGTCATTGTCCCTGACGGCGGTGATTCGATCACGAGTGGAGCGCAGCACTCAGGAGGTCAAGCAGAAAATGCCCGTGGTCTACGGGGTGGAATTCACTGAAAACGATGAGGACAGCCGGCTGTTGCTGGCGGCGTATGTCTATGCCCAGATTGCCCAGGAACAGCTGCCTAAAGCGTAATCCCCCTCGCCTTATTATACTCCTGGTGTGGCTGTTCGCAGCTACGCCGGCCGATGTGTTGGGCGTGGATGATGCATTGTTGGACAAGCTCTGGTTGCCCTCGTCTTATCTACGCCATTTACCCCGCCTTTATGATGCAGCACGAGAAGTGGAAGCCTGGTCAGCGTGCGATGAATTGCTGGAGGGCACCTCTCTCCTGGATCAAACCCGTCTTGAACACCCGGTTTTCAGGTTTGTCTGCCGCGATGAAGCCGGACGAACGTTCAGTCTGGTAGTGGATGGCCCGACTTTGCAAAAAGTGGACGAAACCCGACCCGAAGGGCTGGTGTCGTTTGATCAATTAGAAAAAGAGCAGGCCGAAATCGATGCCGAAGAGCGTGAGCGGCAAGCCAGATTGGCGCAAAGGGATGCGCTGCAGGCGCAGGTGTGGGCCTCTGAAAAGGAGCGTCGCGAATGGATCGAATGGTGGGAAGTGGAAAATGAGCGCCGCGAGCGGTTGTGGGAGCAGTGTGTGGTGGCGCTGCGAGAGCGAGTGGGCAACATGCAGGCGCTGGAGTGGCTGAACAGCGCTCGCCCGGAGCCCGCCGTGCTAGAAACCCCCTCATTGGATTATCATCCGCCGTTGTCCTACACCGTGGATTTTAACGCTGAGAACTATCAGGGCGAGCCGTTATTTTACCGGGCGGTTTGCATGAAATCCGAAGATGGCGTGACGTTGGATATTGGTGCGCGGGATCAAACCGCGGGTGCTAATAAACGGAAAGCCCAATAAAAAAGGGCCCCGAAGGACCCTTTTTTGACACTGCCAGCGCAGACTTACGCGGTGGTAGCAGCTTTCTTACGTGGGCGACCGCGACGGGCAGGTGCCTTTTTAGCGGCTGACTTCTTGGCCGTACGCTTCTTGGCGACTGCTTTTTTAGCGGTGCTCTTTTTGGCAGTGGCTTTTTTGGCCGTCGGCTTCTTCGCGGCAGTTTTGCGAGTAGAGGCTTTTTTGGTGGCGGTTTTCTTGCTGCTGGATTTAGCTTTAGCGGCCGCCTTTTTCGTTTTGGCCTTGGCTTTAGCGGCGGCTTTCTTAGCCGCAGCTTTTTGACGGGCGGCGGCCTTCTTGGCAGCGGCTTTGGCGCGCGCGGCTTCTTTCCTGGCTTTTACCTTCGCTTTGGCAGCGGCTTTCTTAGCGGCGGCCTTGGCTTTGGCGGCTTCTTTGCGAGCGGCGGCTTTCTGAACTTTCGCCATGGAAGCTTCGGCTTTGGCGATGGCCTTGTCATGCTCGTCAGCCAGTTTGTTGGAGGCTTTGATTTCCGCCAGCAGCTGCTTGGCGGTAGCCAGTTCCGCTTTTACTTTGTTGTGGACGGTTTGAGCAGAAGCCAGTGCGGCTTTGGCGGCTTCGGCTTGACGGGCTGCAGCGGCGGTTTTCTTTTTGCGGGCGGCGGCCAGCTTGGTCCGGGAGGACTTCACTTTGGTGGCAGCTTTGGTGGCTTCTTTATTCAGAGCCGTTACCGTTTTTTGAGCGTCGGCTTCCTGTTGGGTGCGGGCTTTCTTCAGTTGCGCCTTCAGGGTGTCCAAGTCTTTTTCCAGTTGCGCGACCGCGTCAACGGATTTGGTTTTGCGTGCAGCCATGGTGTGCTTCCTTTATCTTTTTGGAAGAGAAAAAATACAATGAGTGGAAAAGTGAAATACAAACAGGTAGTAAATTAAAACTTTGTGATAAAAATTCAAGTTTTTTATTGCGAATTTCCCCAAAAACAGCACTTTTTTTATAAAAAACAAACGATTTGCTCTTTTTTTTGCGTTTGAAGCATAGCCTCCAGGCCACCTCGATTATTTTCGAAGCCAGTGCCAATGGTCAGTCACACATCGAACAGACTCCTTTTTCTGTATATAATTACAGGTAAAGAATGTGGGGAGTGCCCGGTGCGAAAGATTATTCATTGCGACGCTGACTGTTTTTTTGCCGCGATTGAAATGCGCGATGATCCGTCTTTACGTCATCGGCCCATGGCCGTGGGTGGTGGGGCTGACAGACGTGGTGTTATTTCCACTTGTAATTACGAAGCGCGTCGCTATGGCGTGCGTTCGGCGATGGCATCGGCCTACGCGAAACGCCTTTGTCCGGATCTGTTGATTGTTCCCCACCGTATGGAGGCTTATCGCGAGGCGTCTTTGACGATGCGGCATGTGTTTTATGATTTCTCTGATCGGGTGGAACCTTTGTCTCTGGATGAGGCCTATCTGGATGTGACCGATAGCGATCACTGTCAGGGCAGCGCTACGCGCATGGCCGAGGCCATTCGGGAGCGCATCCGGGAGACACTGGGCATTACCGTGTCCGCCGGAGTGGCACCGAATAAGTTTCTGGCCAAGGTGGCCAGTGACTGGCGGAAACCCGATGGGCTTTTCGTGGTGACCCCGGATCAAGTAGCCGATTTCGTGCGCACCTTGCCGGTCACCCGTGTGCCCGGTGTGGGCCGTGCCACGGCCCAGCGCCTGGCCGAGCTGGGGGTAAAAACCTGCGGAGATCTGAGGGCGTTTGATGTTTTCGCGCTCAGTGAACGCTTCGGGGCGTTTGGAGCGCGCTTGCACCACTTGAGCCACGGGCGGGATGAGCGGGAAGTGACGGTCAGCCGTCGACGAAAATCATTGAGCGTGGAGCACACTTTTGCCCAGGATTTGCCGGACTTACCGCACTGCCTGGGCCAGATTCCGGGTTTACTACAGTCCCTGGGGTTGCGGCTGAGGCGGGTGGATGGAGATTACCGCGTGGTAAAGACGTTTGTGAAGCTCAAGTTCGATGACTTTACGGCCACGACTCTGGAGCGGGCCGGAACGTCGATCAATGCCGCCGTTTATCGGGGGCTTTGTGAAGAAGCGTTTGCCCGGGGCAATCGACCGGTCCGATTGTTGGGCCTGGGCGTTCGATTTGTGGATTTGCGAGAAGATCAGGCTTTTTTTCAGCTGGATCTATTCGAGTAAGAAGGGGCGCCGTTGGAGTGGGCATAATCACCCAAAATGGCGCAGTAATCATTGTTTTGGCGAGAAAGCATTGGTCATTTGGTCATAAAAGCTGTTAGTATTCGGGTCTGTTTTCCGGGCATCTGTCCCAGATAGCCCGGTGATGTCAGATAACAACGGGAGTAAGTGCGGTGAGAAGAAAGAAGAGCCGTAGCGGTGAAGATAGTAACGATATCGATTTGACCCCCATGCTGGACGTGGTGTTCATCATGCTGATCTTCTTCATTGTGACGGCGTCGTTCGTCAAAGAAGTCGGCCTCAACACGAATGTGCCTGAGGAGAATGATCAGCCGCCACCAGAGAATGCCGACCCCAATATCGTGGTGGACATTCGCCAGGACAATCAGGTGTGGATTGAAAACCGCCGGGTGGACGCCCGGGCGATCCGCTCCAATATCGAGCGGATGCGGGCGGAGCTGCCGGAAGCCACAGTGATTATCCGCGCTCATGACCGGTCAGACGCTTCTGTATACGTGTCAGTGGCAGATGCTGCAAGGGCGGCTAACGCACCCGGTGTGGTATTGGTGCCAATGCCTGAGGAAACACGGGCTCGTTAGAGCCGGTTGCGCTGCGGCATAAAAAAACCACCGGTGAAAACCGGTGGTTTTTTTATGCAGGTCCGTTTGTCATTTTGCCTCTTTCCAGCCATCCATGGCTGCTCGTCCGTTAGCGCTGTGTTGTCATACGCCCAGTTGTGCGCGCACTGAGGCAAGCTTCACGCACACCACAAACACCTTCATGGCGCCCTTCACTTCTTCCACACTGGGTACGGAGGGAGCGATGCGGATGTTGCAATCCCGAGGGTCTTCGCCGTAGGGAAAAGTAGCTCCCGCTGGAGTGAGCTTTACACCGGCTTCCGCGGCCAGGCGAACCGTGTCTTTTGCACAGCCGGGACGGGTATCGAACGACACGAAATAGCCGCCTTTCGGTTCCTGCCACTGCCCGAGATCGGTGCCGCTGAATGCCCCATTGAGGGCTTCCAGTACCGCCGCGAATCGCGGTTTCAGCAGTTCGGCGTGCCCCTGCATATGCTTCATCAATGCCGCACGATCTGGCAGGAAACGGCTGTGGCGAATTTGATTGACTTTGTCCGGTCCGATGGTGCAGCTGCCCAGGAACTGCTTGAAGCCCTTGAGGTTGGCTTCGCTGGCGTTTACAAACGCTACCCCCGCTCCAGCGTGAGTGATCTTGGAGGTGGAGGCGAACTGGATAACCGAGTCCTCGGTGCCATTTTGCTGGCAGGCTTTCATGACGCACGCCAGCTCCGGCGGATTATCGACCAGATCGTGCACCGCATAGGCGTTGTCCCAGAATACCCGGAAGTTTGACCCGGCCACTTTCCCGAGCGCGGCGATGCGCTCAACCGTATCGTCGCTGTAGACAACGCCGGTAGGGTTGGAGTACTTGGGGACGCACCACATGCCTTTAATGCGCGGGTCGTCTTTGACGAGCGCCTCGACTTTATCCATGTCCGGGCCAGTGTCGGTCATCGGAACGGGGATCATGTCGATACCGAGCTGCTCGCACACTGTGTGGTGGCGATCATAGCCGGGAACGGGGCACAGGAACTTCACCTGGCCTTCGTTTTTCCAGGCACTCTCGGGGCCGCTCAAGCCGAACTGGTGAGCGGTTAACATCATCTGGAACATCAGCGTCAGGCTGCTGTTGCCGCCCACCAGGACATTGGCCGGGTTGACTCCCATCAGGTCGGCACCCAGCTGTTTGGCTTCAGGGAGCCCGTCCAGGCCGCCATAGTTGCGGGTATCTGTGCCGTCTTCGGCTTTGTAGTGGCCGTTCAGGATACCGTCCAACGCATCCGAAAGACTCAGTTGTTCGGGGGAGGGCTTGCCGCGAGTCAGGTCCAGGCTGAGCTTCTGGTCGACAATGGCCTGATATTGCTCGGCCAGTTCGGATTCCCACTGTCGCAATTGTTCTTGTGTCGCTTGATCCAGTTGCAAGGTTGCTACCTCAATGGTTGGTGGGCGAAAGGTCCATTATAACTGTTGGGCGGCCAGGATTTAACCGGCTTTATGGCGTGGCTGTTAGGTTATTGGGTCGTTGGAAGCGAATTACCGGGTGTCTGGAACGTTTAGCGGTGGCACAGGGCAGTCCAGAGCATCGGCCAGCGTCCGGTACAGCTCCGTTTCCGATGTGGTGATGAGTTTGTCGGCGACCAGGCATTGGTGCAGCGCTTTGAGCAGTTTGGGCTTGCTCAGTGGCTGCAGGTGTCGCAGGCGCTCCACGGCCTGGTCGAGTTGATCGAACGATAGCTCGTGTCGGGACAGCATCGGGCGTGTTTCTTCGAGTGCCTGTGCGCCGGCTTCATAGGCTGAAGTCGCTCTGGCACCACTGATCAGCGCGGCGACCGAGAGCAGGGTGCGCGCTTCGTCCCGGCAAAACTTCAATTGCAGCCGCTGCGTAACGACCGGTTTTGGATTCAAGTGCGTCTGGGCCAGGCGGCAGACAATCCACTCACTTAAGACAATGCGCTGATCGGCACGGGCCAGTTGATCCAGTAGTGTCAGATAGTCCTTTTTTTGGGGCTCGGATAACGCCGTCAGCGAGGGCAGGGACAATTCAATCAATGGCAGGCGGTGGCTGGGCTGGGTTTGTTCGGCCAGCTCGATAACCGGGGTCAACTGGGCAAGCGTGGGGGCGTCCCATTGTTGCTGCAGGATGTGCCATTGCATTTCGCGATCCGAAGGAGTGCGGCTCAACAATAAACCCGCGAGAACGCCTCGCGCGGAAAAGGGTTCCTGTGCGGCTTCCCGCAATGCAGTGGGAATTTGGTCGAGCAACTCGCGGGCCTGGTGGAGACTCTCCGCGCTTATAACGCCGCTTAACACAGCCTGGATGCGTTCCCGCTGGCTGTCACCGCGATGCTCGGATGACGATGGTGTTTCTGCCGTTGGAGATTGAGTTTCGGCGTTTTTGGAAGGGGTGGGGAAGCGACCGTCCCATTGGGGCCACACGCGACGGATGCGCGCTTCCAGAGGAGGGTGAGTGGCCATTAGGCGGTGGAATCGCACACGGACGCCTTCTCCAAAATACATGTGGCTAAACTCAGATGCGTCGGCAGCCTGCAGGCGAGACCCGTTTGTGTGGCCGCCAATTTTCAGCAACGCGCCGCTGATACCCTCCGGGTTGCGGGTGTACTGCACGGCCGATGCGTCGGCCAGGAATTCTCGCTGCCGACTGACTGCGGCCTTGATCCAGCGCCCGAAAAACGTCCCCACGGCACCGAGCAGGATCAGCCCGAGGCCCGCCAATGCCAATTGCCCCCCTTGAGCGTTTTTTCGGGAGCGAGGCAGGCTCCCGGAACGCAATAACAGCTCTCCGAGCAGGCCGATCAGCAGTATGCCGTTAAGAATAGCCACCAGCCGAAGGTTGAGACGCATATCGCCGTTCAGGATGTGGCTGAATTCGTGGGCGATCACTCCCTGTAATTCTTCGCGATTTAACGTGTGGAGAGCTCCTTTCGTAATCCCGATGACAGCGTCATGTGTTCCGTGGCCGGCAGCAAAGGCGTTAATACCCGGTTCGTCCATTAGGTAGACTGGCGGCACTGGCGTACCGGAGGCAATCGCCATTTCTTCCACAATATTCAACAGGCGCCGCTGCTCGGGCAGACTGGTGTTACCGGGTATACGCTGCCCGCCCAGCGCTTCGGCGACCGCCTGGCCGCCGGAGCGCAGCTGCAACCATTTCACGGCGGCTCCCGTTAACACCATCAGCACGATAAATACCGCGATCAGCGCAAATGGCTGCCAGCCGTGATAGTAGTACAGTGCCACCCAAAAACTCTGCCCGCTTTCCAGCAGGAAAGGCTTGAACCCGGCGGTCGCTACCGCAAATACCAGAATGGTGGTGGCGATGATGGCAGTGACCGCCAGGGTCAGCAACAGCACCAGCCGGCGCGTGTTACGCCGGGCCAACTCCTGCTGCTCAAAAAAATCCATGGGAAGACGGGTGTGTTAACGAAAAGACACGTTGGGCGCTTCCTGAATGGCTTCCCGGTCCTGGAACTCCAATAGCGCGGCGTCTTCTTTGTGGCCGAGCAGTCCGGCAATGGCGACGGGAGGAAAGCTTTGTTTGTAGGTGTTGTAGGTCATCACGGAGTCGTTGAAAGCCTGCCGGGCGAACGCCACTTTGTTTTCGGTGCTGGTCAGCTCTTCGCTCAGTTGCATCATGTTGCCGGAGGCTTTCAGGTCGGGGTAGGCCTCCATGACCAGATTGAGACGGCCGAGGGCTCCGCCGAGCGCCTGCTCTGCACCGCCGAGCTGGGCCATTGCCTGGGGATCACCGGGTGCGGAGCGAGCGGCGTTCAAACCGGCCATGGCCTGGTTTCTGGCTTCGGTAACGGCTTGCAGGGTTTCGCGCTCGTGACTGAGGTAGCCCTTAGCAGTTTCCACCAGATTAGGAATCAGGTCGTAGCGGCGCTTCAGTTGTACATCGATTTGGGCAAATGCGTTTTGGTAGCGGTTTTTCAACGTGACCAGGCGGTTATAGACACTGATCAGGTAAATGACCACCAACCCGGTGATCACGAGAATGATAAGCGTGGATAAGTCCATAGCAAGATCCTTGGTTATTAGGCCGACTCAGTCAATATACTCGAATACTCGCACAACTCGTTGCACACCGCCCGTGTTGCGGACGATATCGGTGATTTTATCGGCTTCGGCGCGAGAGACCAAACCCATCAGGTATACGCTGCTGTTCTCGGTCACGACTTTCACCCGGCCACCTTCCACATCGCGGCTGGCGTACAGCTTGGTTTTGACTTTGGTGGTGAGCCAGGTGTCGTTGGTCCGGGTCATGAACGAAATGGGCTCTGAGACTTCAAGTTCGTTATGGACCTGGCGCACACTGTGAATCTGGCCGGCGGTGCGCCCGGCAAGGCTGCGGACATCCTGGTTGGGAACCTGTCCGACCAGCAACACTACAGCGTTGTAGCTGTGTACAGAGATGGGGGCATCGGAGAGGGTATCGCTTACCTTGTTGATGTTGACGGTGGCGATGGTTTCGATTTGCTGGTCATCGATACGCATGCCAAATGTGCGCTTGCCCGGATTGAGCTCGATGGGCTCATCGGTGGTGGCGCCGACAATGGTGGTGCAGCCGGTGGCGTTCAGCAGCAATAGCAGCAGGGGCAGCGTCAATAAAGACAGTCGCGGATAACCCATCAGTGAAAACCTCCGAACAGGTGCTGATCAATCAAGTCGCACAGACAGAAAAGCGTCAGTAAATGTACCTCTTGTACTCGCGTGCGGGAAGGAAGGGCCGCACGCAACTCAATGTCTCCGTGATCCAGCAATGAGGCGGCGTCCCCGCCATCACCACCGGTTAATGCTATGACACGGATATGACGTTCGTGTGCGGCGCTGATGGTTTGCAGCAGGTTGCTGTCGCTGCCGGTGCTGGTGAACAGCACCAGCACATCGCCCTCCTGGCCGACGGCCCGAAGCGGTTTGGCGTACACGTCATTGCCGCCACCGTCGGTGGCCATGGCGCTACCAGAGACCAGGTCCGAACCAATATGCAGAGCGGGCAGGCTCGGACGTTCCTGTTCGAACCGGTGCAGCAGGCAGTTGGTTAGAATCTGAGCCTGCGCGGCGGAAATACCATTGCCACAGGTCAGGATTTTGTGGCCGTTCAGCAGGGCTTCCACCATGATTTCACTGGCCCTGGCAATGGCGGGCGCCAGCTCTTCGCCAGTTTGCATGGTGGCTTCGATACTTTCGTGAAACAGGGTGATGACCCGTTGTTCCATAGTAGTTCCGTTCTCACAGTGCAGGCTCAAGTAGCGCCAAAGGCGTCCTTGAGCCAGATAATGGATTCGCCGTTGTCGGAGCGAGGGTTGATCGCCACGACATCGAAACGACCGTTGACCTTATCGGTCAGGCCCGTTCGCAATAAATAATGCCGGGCGGCCCGAAGCAGCTTTTGTTGCTTGCGGTAATCCACACTTTCCGCGGCGCTGGCAAACGCGTGGTGGGTGCGTAACCGCACCTCCACGAACACCAGGGTATCGCGATCCGCCATGATCAGGTCAATTTCACCCAGTTTACAGCGGTAGTTGCGTTCGCGCAGAGTCAACCCCTGACGGGTCAGATACTGCTCGGCTTCCTGTTCAGCGAGGCGACCTCGCTCAGCGCGCGCCGGGTGGTTGCAGTTCCTCATTGTCTTGTTCCTCCTGAGTGTCCATACGTGGAGTGACGGTGACCAGTGGCAGGGCCTCTCCGCCTTGAAATCGTGCCCAGACCAGTTCCCGTTCGATGCGGCTTCCGGGGCGCATACGCAGGGCACCGGTCGCCCCGTAAAGGCGGGCATCTTCGACTTGTTCCAGTTGCGGGAGTCTGGGGTAAAGCCGGTACGCATCGACGCCCAGGGCATGGAGTCGACCGTAAATAGCGGGTGCGTTGGCGTGCTCTGCCAGCGTGGCTTTCTCTTCGAAATGGTTGCCGAGCAGCCAGGGCAAGGTGTTAAAACGGATACCGTTCAAATCCCGGTTGCTTTTGGTGTCCTGCTCACCGGTATAGATGTGGCTAGTGGCGTACACAGGCAGATCCCCGGCGTAATGGAACGCGAGGGTGGGGCGAATTTGTCGGCCCTGGCCGGGCTCGGCCATCAGGAAAATCATGTCGATATCCTGGCGGCGACGAGGCTCGAATTCGAGGTAACTTCCCAGCAGACGCGTGACGGCCTGTCGCCGTGCCTGACTTTGATCGATGAGCAAGGCCTGCTGGATAATGCTGGAATAATCATCAGTGCCAGAGAACTGGCTGTCGATGGAAATTTCGCCACCAAGCGCGCGCCACTCTTCGGTGAAAGCCTGGGCGCTACGCGAACTCCAGTTGCGGTCAGGGGCCAGAATCATGGCGTTGCGGCGACCTTCCTGATAGGCGCGGCGCGCCACCTGGCGAGCTTCGTCTTCGGCGGCCAGACCGAACTGGTACAGCCCTTCGGGCGCCTCGGGACGCTCCTGATCCATGGGCGCATCAATATAGTTTAGCGTCAACACCGGAATGGGGAGGTCCGGTTGCTCGTAAAGGCGCTGAACCTTCTCCTTGTCCAGAGGGCCGATGATCAGATCGGCACCTTCGGCAATCGCCTGCTCATACAGATCGAGTATGTCGGTGTCGCCGCTGGTATTGTATTGGCGGATTTGCGGGACCCGGCTTTGCTCCTGTTGAGAACGGTAATAAGCCGCGAGGAAACCGTCGCGCACAGCGTCAGCGGCTCGGGCCAACGTCCCTTCCTCTGGTAACAACAGGGCGATCTGTCGGGGCTGCTGTTCGATCATTTTCCTCAACAGTTGCAGATCATTGGGCAGGTGGCGGTTGGCCGGATGATCGGGCCAATCGCTTTGCCATTGATCGATACGGCTTTGTTGGCGCTCTAGGTTGGCCTGGTTATTTTTGCTGATCGCGGCGAGGCTTAGCCATCCTTGCAGCTGGCGCTCCTCTGCCTCGTCGGAGGCGGTTTCCAGTTCCTCTCGCGAGAGGCTCATCAGACCTTGCCATAGGGCTTCCCGGTTTTCGGTGGCCGAGATTTCCTCGGCCAGCAGGCTGTCCAGTTGGATGCGTTCTTTGACACTGGCTATCACCTGTCCCGTGCGGTTGAACAGCTGAGCCCGCAGCTCGCGCAGGGCAATCTCCCGCTCAGGGCTCATCTCGCTCCACTGTTGTTCGAGGCGGGGGTTGGTTAAAATGCGCTCCGCTAAATAATAGGAGCCTTCATCCAGTGCCAGTGTGCCCAGCAGCTCCGTGTGGAGCCGAAAGGCGACAGGATCGAGCTGGCGACTGTCGATGGAACTCAGCAGGTTGCGCGCCCAGTCAAACTCTTGCTGGTCTACCAGAAGGTCGGCGGCCTCCAGAAGGTAGCGCTCGCGCTGCGGGGATTGGCTGGCACGAGCTTCATCTACGAGAGATTTGATTCGTGCCTCTACGGCTTCGCGAGACAATAATTCCTCTCCCTGAGGGCCTGTCTCGGAGGGCGGGGTACTGCTGCAACTGGCTAGCAACCAAACCACCAGTAGCCAGGCCGACAGGGCCGACAAGGTGCCTAAAGGTCCCCGATAATGCATGATGCGTTTCTCCAGTGATGTGTCGGCCAGTCGTTCCTCGGTCCGGCAAAGCCACAACTTAACAAGCCCTTGTCGGGTAGTCGGCCAGGGCGATGTAACCAAAAGGCAAACGCCATGAATGACAGCCTTGCGTCCAACAACCGTGAACTCGATGGCGCTCTCGATGGTATTGAGGGCGGCGGTGTTTTGTACGTCGTTGCCACACCCATCGGCAATTTGGGCGATATGGTACCCCGTGCGGTGGAAATTCTACAATCGGTCAATCTGATTGCGGCTGAGGATACCCGCCATAGTGCGAGACTTCTGTCTCAGTTTTCGATCACGACACCCGCCATCTCGTATCATGACCACAATGATGCGCACAAAACCGATCAGTTGATCGAGCGTTTGCTCGGTGGCGATAACATCGCGCTGATTTCAGATGCCGGCACCCCTTTAGTGTCCGATCCCGGATTTCGCCTGGTGCGTGCCGCTCGACAGCGCGGAGTATCCGTGGTGCCGGTGCCTGGAGCCTGCGCACTGGTGGCGGCGTTGAGTGCCTCGGGTCTGCCTTCAGATCGTTTTTCCTTTGAGGGGTTCCCGCCCCCGAAAGCCCAGGCTCGTGAACAGTGGCTCAGCGCCCTCGCACAAGAGACCCAGACGCTGATTTTTTACGAGGCACCCCATCGCGTGCTGGCATGCCTGGAAGCCATGGCCAAAGTGTTTGGGGAGGAGCGATCCGCCGTGCTGGCCCGTGAGCTGACGAAAACATTCGAAACGATCCGGTTGGCTCCGTTGGGGGAGCTTGTGGAATTTGTGCGGCAGGATGCGAATCAGCAGCGGGGCGAGATTGTGTTGTTGGTGGCGGGCGCACCGGTGAGACATGAGCGTGTGCTCGGGGTGGAGGCCGAACGGGTAATGGCCCTTTTGTTGGAGGAGTTGCCCATAAAGCAGGCCGCAACGCTCGGAGCGAAAATCACCGGTGTTAAAAAGAACGCGTTGTACCAATGGGGGCTGGAGCAGAAGTCAGCACAGTGACACGGCGCGCTTGCGCGCGTCAGCCTCTGCCGGTATCCTTTTGGCTCGGAGTCGGCTCGGCAGTCGCTTCGGTGTTCGCACCGGGGAGGAAAGTCCGGGCTCCACAGGGCAGAGTGCCAGGTAACGCCTGGGGGACGTGAGTCCACGGAAAGTGCAGCAGAAAGTAAACCGCCTAAGCGGCCTTGGTCGCCGGTAAGGGTGAAAGGGTGCGGTAAGAGCGCACCGCGCGCCTGGTAACAGTGCGTGGCGATGGTAAACCCCACTCGGAGCAAGACCAAATAGGAACCCAATGGTGCGGCCCGTACCGGGTTCGGGTAGGTCGCTTGAGGTACGCGGTGACGCGTGTCCCAGATGAATGACTGTCCTTGACAGAACCCGGCTTACAGGCCGACTCCGTATTGCCTGTTTTTTTAGAGCTTTCGCTTCTATCCCCTCCTCTTTTTAATGCTAAAAAATCACAAACTTAATGTAATACTTTAAGTTTGTTGGCCAACTGGTTGAAAGTTTAAGAAAGACCCGACTTTCCTCTTGTTGCCGTTCTGGCAGTTTCCTGTGTATCCCTACAGTTTTCCCGACAGATGCCGTGAAGTTCGCCGCATTTTCCTTCTCTATTGCTTGACTTTGGTTGGGCCGGATTTATAGTGTGCCATTAAGTGGTAAAAAGTGGTTATTAGTGGTTTTTTGTGGATTTTTAGTTCGGCGAAGTGGTCAATAGTGTTTCGTCGGCCCATAACCAACAGGTGAAAACGCATCGTGCTCACAGGCAGTCACGCCATCAATATGGACGCAAAAGGTCGCATGGCGATCCCGACTCGCATTCGCGAGTCGTTGGTCGCCTCGTGCGATGGCCGTCTGGTGCTGACCGCGCATACGCAGGAGCGTTGCCTGTTGGTATACCCCGAGCCCGACTGGCAGGCCAAGCTGCCGACTATTCAGGCGCTGCCGACACTAGATCCGGCGGCCCGTCGCATTCAGCGGTTGTGGATCGGTTATGCCACGCCGGTGGAGATGGACGGCAATGGTCGAATTCTGGTCCCGCCGACCTTGCGCAGCTTTGCCAGTCTCGACAAGAAGCTGATGCTGGTAGGGCTTGGGGACAAAATTGAACTGTGGAACGAAGAACATTGGCTCGACCTGCTGGAAGAGCCTGCGGAAACTGAAATTTCCCCCGAATTGCAATCGCTGACGTTCTGATTCGAGGCGATCCAGGCCGCCGGATCGGCCGAACAGGGGTGAGGGAGTACAGACGGCGGTCGCCGAACAAAAACAGCCCGGTTCAGTTCACCCATAAATGTAAGCGGTGAACGTGAGTCGGCGCTGAGGCAAGTTGGAAGACACGCCGTCTGATGGCTTGGTCAACAGAAACGAGATAGAGATGCAATGAGCGATCTGCCCCACCAGACAGTGCTGCTGAATGAAGCGGTTGAGGCCTTGATTCAAGACCGCAACGGTTTCTACGTGGACGGCACTTTTGGTCGGGGAGGTCACAGCGCCGCCATCCTCAATCGCCTCTCGGACCAGGGACGTCTGTTGGCCTTTGATAAGGATACGGCCGCGATAGACGTGGCGCACCGACGTTTCGCTGACGATGATCGGTTCTCCGTGGTTCAAGCGTCATTCGCTGAGCTGGCCGAGCAGGTCGAAGCGCTGGGGATGAAGGGTCATGTGAATGGACTGTTGCTGGATCTGGGCGTTTCCTCTCCGCAGTTGGATGATGCCGAGCGCGGATTTAGTTTTCTGCACGATGGCCCTCTGGATATGCGCATGGACCAGACGCGCGGCCAAAGTGCGGCGGAGTGGCTGGCCCAGGCTCCAGAGGAAGAAATTACACAAGTATTGAAAGAGTACGGCGAAGAACGGTTTGGCAAGCGCATGGCCCGCGCCATTGTCAGTGCGAGAGCAGAGCGACCGATTGTTCGTACCGGACAGCTGGCCGAGATCGTCAAGGCCGCTAACCCGGCCTGGGAAAAGGGAAAACACCCGGCCACCCGGGCCTTCCAGGGAATTCGCATTCATGTGAACAGTGAGCTGGCGGATCTGGAAGCTGTTCTGGCGCAATCCATGGATGTGTTGGCACCCGGCGGACGGCTGGTGGTGATCAGCTTTCATTCTTTGGAAGATCGGCTGGTCAAGCGCTTTATTCGGCGCCAGGAGCAAGGCGAGCCCTTGCCGCGAGGCCTGCCGGTGACAGACGCCCAGCTGGAGCGGCGGGCACGCAGCCTGGGGAAAGCCGCCCGGGCGGAAGCACAGGAAGTGAGTGCGAATGTTCGAGCCCGCAGCGCGATTATGCGCGTTGCGGAAAAACTATAACCGGAGCGCTTGCATCATGGCCAACACCTCAGCCAAGCCGACGTCACCCCGGAGCATCGCTCTGGGCGTGGCGGTGTTGTGGCTGTTGGTCATGGTATCGGCGCTCGCGGTGATTGCCTCCACCCATCAAACCCGGCAGCGGGTCGACCGCCTGGAAACCTTGCGTCGGGAGGCGGCTGAGCTACAGGTGGTGTGGGGCCAATACATGTTGGAGCAAAGCACGTGGGGAGCTTACACGCGAGTAGAGCGGCTGGCACGGCGCGAACTGGATCTGCGCCTCCCCACGGATGATGACATTGTGATGGTGGTCCATGAGTAAGCGGCAGACATTAACAATCGCCCGCTGGCGAGTCTGGCTGGTGGCCCTGGCCGTTGTGCTGCTCGGGGCCGCTTTGCTTTGGCGTCTTGCCAGCTTGCAGGTGCTGCCGCACACCGATCAGGGTTATCAGTTCTTACAGGGGCAGGGGCAGGCGCGCACCTTGCGGACCGAACCCGTCAGTGCGTATCGAGGCGTAATTACGGATCGTAATGGTGAGCCGCTGGCTGTCAGTACGCCGGTGACCACGCTGTGGGCGGATCCCTCAGTGTTGCTGCAATCCCCGGAGCGCTGGAGCGAGCTGGCGCGGGCGCTGGATATGCCGGAGTCGGATCTGGAGGGGCGTCTGTCCCGCTACAGCGGTAAGGAGTTCATGTACCTCAAGCGCAACATGGCGCCTCACGCTGCGGAAACGGTGTTGTCGCTGGAGGTGCCGGGTGTCTACAGCCAGCGGGAATATCGCCGCTTTTACCCGGCCGGTGAGGTTGCAGCGCATTTGGTGGGCTTTACCGATGTCGACGATCGCGGGCAGGAAGGTATCGAACTGGCTTACGATGCCTGGCTCTCTGGCGAGAGTGGTGCCAAGCAGGTTTTGAAAGACTTGCGGGGTCGCACCGTCAAGGAACTGCAACTGGTCAAATCGGCCCGGCCGGGTCGTAACCTGGCGCTCAGTATCGATCTGCGTTTGCAATACCTGGCGCACCGTGAACTTAAAGAAGCTGTGCGGGCTAATCATGCCAAAGGCGGTTCGTTGGTGATTATCGACGTCCACACCGGTGAAGTGTTGGCCATGACCAATCAGCCTTCCTATAACCCCAATGATCGGTCGGGTCTGCGTTCCGATGCGCTGCGTAACCGCGCGCTTACCGACCTGTTCGAGCCGGGCTCCACGATGAAACCCTTTGCGGTGATGGCCGCTCTGGAAACCGGCAACTTTACTCCCGATACGGTGATCGACACGACGCCCGGCTATGTTCAGGTCGGTCGCAAAACGCTACTTGATCCGGTGAACTACGGTCCCCTGACCTTAACTCGCGTGATTGCCAAGTCCAGTCAGGTGGGAATGAGCAAGCTGGCACTAAAACTTGACCCGGCGGTGATTCGCAATATGTACCGTCGCCTCGGTATCGGGCAGGCCGTGGGTACCGGCTTTCCGGGTGAAGCGGTGGGGTTGCTGCCCAATTACGCAAACTGGCGACCGATTCAGCGTGCGACCTACGCGTTCGGTTACGGCCTGAACCTGACCGTCATGCAATTGGCTAATGCGTATGCCACGGTGGCGAATGGCGGATTGAAACAAACGCCTTCCCTGCTCAGAGTCGACCATGTGCCTGAACCTGAGCGGGTGGTCGATGAAGCGCTGGCCGACAAAGTGGTGGGCATGCTGAGGCACGCCGTGGGTTCAGATGGTACTGCGCACCGGGCGGAAATCTCCGCTTACCCGGTCGCCGGTAAAACCGGGACCGTACACAAGGTCGGCGTGGGTGGTTATGTGGAGAATCGCTATATTGCCTCGTTTGTCGGGATGGCACCGGTGGATAATCCGCGCATTGTAGCGGCCGTCATCATTGATGAACCCTCGGACGAACGATACTTCGGTGGGCAGGTAGCAGCTCCCATCTTTTCCAGGGTGGCTGAGGGTGCGTTGCGCCTTCTCCAGGAACCCCCGGTGTTGCCGGACCGTGGGTCTGTGGCCGATGAAAAGAAATCTTCCGGGGAGCCTTGGTCATGAGCGCGCTCCGGAATGTCTACTTGTCTGAATTGCTGGCGGGTTTCACCTCTGCCGCCGTGGGTGGTGGTGATCCACAGGTGAGTGGATTGGCGCTGGACAGCCGCAAGGTGGTGCCCGGTGACGTATTTGTTGCGCTTAAAGGTGATGTGACTGACGGACGTGACTATATAGAAGACGCTGTCGCAAACGGAGCCGTAGCGGCTCTGGTGGAGGCTGACACTCCAGTAGAGGCATTCCCCGGTGAAGTGGTCAATGTGCCAGTGGTTAAAGTGCCCGTGGTGGAAGTGCCGTTATTAGCGGCGCAGCTCAGTGCTCTCGCGGATCGTCTGTACGAAGCTCCCAGCAAGCGGGCCACGGTCATCGGCGTAACGGGCACCAATGGTAAAACCAGCTGCGCATTGCTGATGGCTCAATTGGCCGCCGCCCGAGCGGATCGCAAGGGACCCGCCGCCGTGATCGGAACACTGGGCTACGGCTTGACGGATGAACTGGCGAATTTGACCCACACGGGGTTAACCACGCCGGACGCGGCAAGCCTGCAAAAAATGTTGCACGAGCTTGTGCAGCAGGGCGCGCACACGGTTGCGATGGAAGTGTCCTCTCACAGCCTGGTTCAGCGTCGGGCAGCGGCCGTTTCCATGCCGGTGGTACTGATCACTAACCTGACCCGTGATCACCTGGATTACCACGGTGACCTGAAAGCCTACGGCGACGCCAAGGCGCTGATTTTGCAGCAGCCTGGTTTGCAAACCGCTCTTTTAAATGCCGACGATGACTGGGCCAATGCGCTGTCCGAAAAAGCGCCCGCCTCGGTCAAAACGCTGCGTTATTCCCTCAATAAGGAAGACGCGGATATCTGGGTGTCAGACCGTGTGGAGCAGCGTTCCGGCGTCAGCGCCCTGATGCATTCGCCGTGGGGCGAGGGGGAATTGCACAGTCCGCTGCTTGGAGAGTTCAATCTGTCTAACCTGCTGGGTTCCATCGCCGCACTGTGCGCTGCGGGTATGCCGCTGGCGGAAGCCCTGGCCGCGACGCCGACATTGCGTCCGGCACCGGGGCGCATGGAACCGGTGGTCCTGGACGAGCAACGCCAGGACGTGCAGGTCGTGGTCGACTATGCCCACACGCCTGACGCACTGGAAAACACTCTGAAAGCCATGGCCAAACATAACACCGGGCGGCTTTGGTGTGTGTTCGGTTGTGGGGGCGATCGCGATCGTGGCAAGCGGCCACTAATGGGGCGCATTGCCGAGCAGCTTAGCGATTATGTTGTGGTGACCAACGACAACCCCCGTACTGAAGACCCGGCACAAATAGCGGCGGATATTCTCAAAGGGATGAACAATGATCACCAGTGTTTGGTCATTGCCGACCGCGCGCAGGCCATCGATCTCGCCATTCAACAGGCGCGCGCGGGAGACACGGTCCTGGTCTCAGGGAAAGGGCATGAGGATTACCAGATATTTGCGACGGAAACGATAGCGTTTAGCGATCGGGATGTGGTCAGCCATTCCCTGCGTCGGCGACTGAACAAGCAGCTTTCAGCGGAGGGTATCGCATGATCGGACCGATGATGCTCTCGGAACTCGCCCAGCGCTTCGGCGGTGACTTATTGAACGGGGATGCCGAATTTCAACGGCTGGGTATCGACACCCGCACGATTCGTCATGGCGACCTGTTCCTTGCCATTAAAGGCGAACGTTTTGATGGTCACGATTTTGCTGAAACGGCGGTTGAGCGTGGCGCCTGCGCACTCGTCGTGGCGAAACCTCTGCCTGAGTTGGCCGTGCCGCAATGGGTAGTTCCCGATACGTTGCCCGCTCTGGGGAAAATCGCCAAGGTAAATCGCGAACGTTTCGCCGGGCCGCTGGTGGCGATTACCGGCAGCAGCGGGAAAACCACGGTAAAAACCATGCTGGCCGGCATTCTGGTGCGAGCGGGCAGCGTTCTGGCCACGCGCGGCAATTTGAACAACCACATCGGGGTGCCCCTCACCTTGCTGGAACTGGAAGCTCACCATCAATACGCTGTGATTGAGATGGGGGCCAGCGGCCCAGGTGAGATTGCCAGCTACTGCCAATGGGCCTCGCCCGATGTCGCACTGATTAATAACGTGATGCCAGCTCACGTGGAAGGCTTTGGGTCGGTGGCCGGAGTGGCGCGGGCCAAAGGAGAAATTTATCAGGCCTTGCCGACGGATGGCACGGCGGTGATTAACCAGGATGATGCGTTTGCCGAGGGCTGGTTACAAACACTGCCGTCACAAAGAATCGTCAGCGTTTCGCTGAATAACGAGCGTTGCGACTGCTTCGCACAGGACATTCACTACCGCCCGGATGGCACCACCTTCACGTTGGTGGTGGCCAAAGAACAAGCCCGGGTACAGCTTGTGGCGCCCGGCGAGCACAACGTGCGCAACGCTCTGGCCGCAGCGGGGTGCGCTTATGCTCTCGGCCTTTCCGCGCAAGCGATTGCACGCGGCCTGGAGGGCTTCGAGCCGGTGGCCGGACGTATGTCCGCGTGTCGCGGTTGGGGCGGAGCGCTGATTATCGACGACAGCTACAACGCCAACCCGGGGTCGGTGCGGGCCGCTATCGATGTGTTGGCTTCCCAGCCTGGCCGTCGCATTCTCGTGCTGGGCGATATGGGGGAACTGGGTGAGCACAGCGCGCCGTTGCACGATGAGGTCGGCGCGCTGGCGCGCGAGCGCGGTGTTGACCGATTGCTGACATTGGGTCCACTGAGTGCAGGCGCGGCCAAAATGTTTGGCGAGGGGGCAGAGACGTTTCCCGATCACGACACAATGATTGAAGCCCTCAAGGGCGAATTGAATGGAGATACCCGAGTGTTAATCAAAGGCTCCCGTAGCGCCGAAATGGATCGAATCGTGCGCGGTCTGAGCGAAAGTGGAGAATCCCGCTAATGCTACTGTGGCTGGCAGACTATCTACAGGAATACTGGCGCGGCATGGCCGTGTTTCAGTATCTGACGTTGCGCGCAATTCTCGGCGTTCTGACCGCACTCGGCTTGTCGCTGCTACTGGGGCCCTGGGTGATTCGTCGCTTGAACTATCTGCAAATCGGCCAGGCCGTGCGCACCGATGGACCACAGACGCACTTGAGCAAATCCGGGACGCCCACCATGGGCGGCACCCTCATCCTGGCGGCGATTTTTATCAGCACGTTGCTGTGGAGTGATCTGACGAATCGTTACGTGTGGGTGGTGCTGGTTGTCACCGCGATATTCGGCGCTGTGGGCTGGGTGGATGACTATCGCAAAGTCGTGCACGCCAATTCGCGCGGGTTGCCTGCGCGCTGGAAATACTTCTGGCAGTCCGTCGGCGGACTGGGCGCGGCGTTGTTTTTGTACTACACCGCCATCACTCCGGCAGAAACCCAGCTGTTTGTTCCGTTTTTCAAGAATGTGGCACTGGACCTTGGCGTTTTCTATCTGGTGCTGACCTACTTTGTGATTGTCGGCTCCAGTAACGCCGTGAACCTGACCGATGGACTGGATGGGCTGGCGATCATGCCGTCCGTCATGGTGGGTGCGGCACTGGGCGTCATTGCTTATCTGTCGGGTCACGTGGAGTTTGCCAGTTACCTGCACATTGCCCACATCCCCGGAGCGGGCGAGCTGGTAATTTTCTGCGCCGCACTCGCGGGGGCGGGGCTCGGCTTTCTCTGGTTCAACACCTACCCGGCGCAGGTGTTCATGGGGGATGTCGGCGCACTCGCACTCGGTGCTGCGCTCGGAGTGATTGCCGTGATTGTGCGACACGAAATCGTCTTGTTCATTATGGGCGGTATTTTCGTGATGGAGACCGTCTCTGTGATCCTTCAAGTGGCGTCTTATAAGTTAACGGGTCGGCGGATTTTCCGCATGGCGCCGCTGCATCACCATTTTGAATTGAAAGGCTGGCCAGAGCCGCGCGTGATTGTGCGCTTCTGGATTATTACTGTCATGCTGGTCTCTTTCGGACTGGCGACCTTGAAACTGCGTTAGTGGAGCTGTGAACACTGTGCCTCAGTTAATCGCCACCAGTTGCCAAACGGCCATTGTCGGCGCCGGTATTACCGGCGTCTCGGTGGCGCGTTTTCTGGTGCGCCGGGGCCAGGCGTTCAAGTTGCTTGATACTCGCGAAAACCATCCGCAGCGCGAAGAATTAGTGCGCGAGTTCGGCGCACAGCGTGTCCAGTTCGGGCCACTGGACCCGCAGTGGCTGGGACAGCAGGAAGAGGTAGTGGTCAGCCCCGGCATTGATTTGCGCACCCCGGCGCTACAGCAGGCGCGCAATGCTGGCGCACGGCTGGTGGGTGACATTGAGTTGTTCACTCGCTACGCGACGGCGCCGATGATCGCGATTACCGGCTCCAACGCCAAAAGCACAGTCACCACGCTGGTGGGACAAATGGCGTCGGACGCGGGCGTGAAGGTGGCCGTCGGGGGCAACCTTGGAACACCGGCGCTGGACCTGCTGACCGATGATGTTGAACTGTACGTGTTGGAGTTATCCAGTTTCCAACTGGAAAGCGTGAGCAAGCTCGGCGCCAAGGTGGCGACGATTCTGAATGTCAGTGCCGATCATCTGGATCGCTATGCCGACATGCCAGCCTATCATCAGGCCAAGCTGCGCGTTTATTTCGGAGCCGAGCAGGTGGTGTACAACAGTCAGAGTGTTCTGACGCAGCCGCCGATGAGTGTTAGCGCGGTGCCGATTACGTTCGGTGGTCGCCCGGAGTTCAAGCGCTTTGGAGTAGCAGAACACAACGGTGAGGATTGGCTGTACTGGCAGTTGACGCCGCTGATGGCCACGAGCGAGTTGAAAATTCGCGGCCGCCATAACGTGGACAATGCGCTGGCGTCTTTGGCGCTGGGTTATGCCGCCGGTCTGCCCATGGAGTCCATGAAAGAAACATTGCGTCATTTCACTGGTCTCCCCCACCGTTGTGAATGGGTGGCAGAGCGCAATGGTGTCACGTTTTTCAATGACTCCAAAGGCACAAATGTGGGCGCTGCCGTTGCTGCTATTGAAGGGCTGGCACCAGCCGACGGCAAAGTGGTGTTGATTGCCGGAGGCGATCCTAAAGGTGTGGCGTTTACCGATTTGCGCAAACCGGTCGCGAGCTATGTCAGGGCTGTCGTGGTGATCGGTCGCGCCGCCGCTCAGCTTGAAGAAACCCTCGACGAACTGGCGACCACAATTCGCGCTGGCAGCATGAGTGAGGCGGTGGAAAAAGCCGCTGAGGTCGCCGAATCGGGCGATGTGGTGTTGTTATCTCCGGCCTGTGCGAGCTTCGACATGTTCCGCAACTACCAGGATCGGGGCGATCAGTTCCGGCAAGCGGTGGAGGAACTGTCATGATCGAGTGGCTCAAACAGCAGTGGGAAGAGTCGGTCGGTGTGTTTCGCGGCGGAGCGGATCGTACCTTAATTGCATTGTGGCTGGCACTGCTCAGTATTGGGCTGGTGATGATTACTTCGGCCTCCATTGCGTTTGCGTCAGAGCAGTATGGTGACCCCTGGTTTTTCGCCAAGCGCCATGGTTTCTACCTGGTACTCGGCCTGTTGGGTGCGTTGGTCGTGGCGGCCGTTCCGATTAAACGGTGGCAGCAACACGCGGGCTGGTTAATGGTGGCCACACTGGTTCTTATGTGCGTGGTGTTGGTGCCGGGTATTGGGCGAGAGGTAAATGGAGCGCGTCGCTGGCTGAATCTCGGTGTTATTTCTGTTCAGGTGTCGGAAGTGGCCAAGTTTGCCGCCGTATTGTTTTTTGCCAGTTTCTTTGCCCGTCGACACCAGGAACTGTATACCGGGTGGCAGGGGTTTGTGAAACCCATCCTGGTGCTGGCGTTGGTGTGCATCTTGTTGTTGCTGCAACCGGATTTCGGCAGTGCGGTGGTACTCGCCGGAGTCGCACTGGCGATGATGTTTATCGCCGGCGTCAAATTGTGGCACTTTGGATTGCTGTTGATTGGCGCGCTGGCAGCGCTGGCAGCGCTGGCTATTTTTGAGCCCTATCGCATGCAGCGGCTGGTGACGTTCCTCGACCCCTGGGCCGCCCAGTTTGATTCCGGTTATCAGTTGACGCAATCACTTATCGCCTTTGGGCGTGGTGAGTGGTTTGGCCTCGGGTTGGGCAACAGTTTGCAAAAGCTTTTTTATCTGCCCGAGGCGCACACCGATTTTATTGCCGCCATTATGGCGGAAGAGCTGGGACTGACTGGACTGGTGGCGATTCTTGGCGTGTTTGCGGCGTTGATTGTGCGGGTGTTCCGAATCGCGCGGGCCAGTCTGTCTGCCAACCGGCTTTTTGCGGCGTTCGCGGCCTACGGCATTGCGATTCTGCTCACTTGCCAGGTGTTTATTAATGTCGGAGTCGCCTCCGGGCTTCTACCCACCAAAGGGCTGACCCTGCCATTCATCAGCTATGGCGGCAGCAGTTTGTTGGTGGGTTGTGCGTTGGTGGCTTTTGTAATTCGGGTGGACTGGGAACAGCGTCAGGCGGTCTCCGTCGTTCGTTCCTCCAGTGCGCGTATTCGCCCGGTGTCGGTACGGGCTCAACTGAGGGAGGCAGCATGATGACACCAGCCTCTCCCAACGCTCGCAAGGCGCTGCTTATGGCAGGTGGCACTGGTGGCCATGTGTTCCCGGCACTGGCCGTGGCACGTGAACTGCGGGCGCAAGGTTATCAGTTGGCATGGTTGGGAACCGCACGCGGTATTGAAGCCCGAGTGGTGCCCGAAGCGGGCATTTCGTTGCACTGCCTTTCTGTGCAGGGCGTGCGCGGCCGGGGTGTTGTGGGTTTGTTCAAGGCGCCGTTTTTGATTCTGGCGGCTGTGGTTCAGGCACTCAACGTCATTCGGCGCTTTCGTCCGGATGTGGTGGTGGGGTTTGGCGGTTTTGCGTCAGGCCCTGGGGGATTGGCCGCGGTGTTGTCGTTCAAGCCTTTGGTCATTCATGAACAGAACGCCGTGCCTGGAACCACCAACCGGTATCTCGCCCCAATGGCAAAACGGGTGTTGACGGCCTTCCCGACGAGACTGAAAGGTGCTCAGACAGTGGGCAACCCTGTGCGCCGGGAATTGGCGGCCATCGCCGGACCGGAGGTGCGCTTTGCGAATCGTGCGCAGCAGCCTTTGCGATTGCTGGTGCTGGGCGGCAGTCTGGGGGCGAAGGCGATCAACGAATTGTTGCCAGAGGCGCTGGCGCGGTTGCCCGACGAGGGACGCCCCGAGGTTCGTCATCAAACCGGTGCGGCGCATCGCGATGCGACACAGGCGCTGTATGAGCAGTTGGGCGTGGACGCGCAGGTGGAGGCCTTTATTGAGGATATGGCCGAGGCTTACCACTGGGCCGATTGGGTTATCTGCCGGGCGGGCGCTTTGACGGTGTCGGAATTGATGACCGTCGGTTTGGCGGCGTTGTTGATTCCGTTTCCTCACGCCATTGATGATCACCAGACACACAACGCGGCGGTACTGGTAAACGCGGGAGCGGCGGAAGCGGTATCCCAACGGGACTTGGATGCGGAAAAACTGGCCGCGCTGATTCGTGAAGAATTTTCTGATCGCCAGAGGTTGCTCGAGATGGCGATGAAAGGTCACGCACTGGCTCGCCCCGAAGCGGCGCAGGTAGTGGCTGAACACTGTATTGAGGTAGCTCGTGGGTAATAACGCTGTGGATAAAGCCGTGCAACATTACGAAGTGCCCGAAATGCGCCGTATTCGCCGCATCCATTTTATTGGTATCGGTGGCGCGGGTATGAGCGGTATTGCCGAGGTGTTGTTGAATCAGGGTTACGAGATTACCGGCTCGGACTTGAAAGAGTCGTCGACCACACGGCGACTGACGGCCATGGGCGCCACTGTGTTTATTGGTCATCGGGCGGACAATGTGGCCGATGCACATGTGGTGGTGAACTCCAGCGCTGTTAAAGCGGACAACCCGGAAATGGAAAGCGCGCGGGAGCGTCGTATCCCGATTGTCAGACGTGCCGAGATGCTGGGCGAATTGATGCGTTATCGTCACGGCATTGCGGTTGCGGGTACGCACGGTAAAACCACGACCACCAGTTTAATGGCTTCCGTGCTCGCGGCGGGTCGTCGTCACCCGACGTTCATTATCGGCGGTCTGGTGAACAGCGCTGGTAGCAACGCGCAGTTGGGGGCAAGCCGCTATTTGGTGGCAGAGGCGGACGAAAGCGATGCCTCTTTTTTGCACTTGCAGCCAATGGTGGCCATCGTCACGAATATCGATGCGGATCATATGGACACCTACGGGGGCGATTTCAATCAGTTGAAGCGTACCTTTGTCGAGTTTATTCACAATCTTCCGTTCTATGGACTCGCGGTGTTGTGTGGCGACGACCCGGTCATTCAGGACATTATTCCAGAGCTGTCACGTCCCACGTTGACTTATGGGTTCGATGAGCATTGTGACTTCCGGGCCGTGAATGTCACGAAAGACAAAATGCGCACGCAGTTTGAAGTGTTGCGCCCGGATCGGGATGAACCGTTGTCGATTGAGTTGAACATTCCCGGCCTTCACAACGTACTCAATGCGACCGCGGTGGTAGCCGTTGCGTCTGATGAGGGCGTGAGTGATTCGGCGATTCAGGAAGGCTTGAAAAATTTCGCTGGTGTGGGGCGGCGCTTTCAGGTGTACGGCAATTTCCGCGTGGGAGATAAGGATGCCATGTTGGTGGATGACTATGGTCATCACCCGCGCGAAGTGGCCGCAACGATTGCCGCGATTCGGGATGGCTGGCCGGAGCGTCGGTTGGTGATGGTGTATCAGCCGCATCGGTACACCCGTACCCGCGATCTTTACGAAGACTTTGTGGAAGTACTGTCCTCGGTTGACCAGCTGGTGTTATTGGAAGTGTACAGCGCTGGCGAAGATCCTATCCCCGGCGCGGATGGACGCCACCTGAGCCGCAGTATCCGCTTGCGCGGTTCGGTGGAACCGATTTTCGTGGAGTCTGTAGACGATGTGCCGGATGTGGTGCGGGACATCGTCCAGCCCGGTGACATTGTGATTACCCAGGGCGCCGGGAATGTCGGCGCGCTGGCGGTAGAACTGGCCCGACGCGAATTGCGTTGAGCATAGAAGGTAGAAGCAGACGTGAGCATGAACAAGGCCACAACAGTGAATGAAACACAGCCGTTTGCCGGTCGGGTGGGTGTGCTTTTTGGCGGCACCTCCGCCGAGCGGGAAATCTCGCTGCAAACCGGCAAAGCGGTATTGGATGCGCTGCAGCAAGGCGGCGTGGATGCCTTTGGTATCGACATTGGTCGCGATGCTGTCAAGCAGCTTCAAGACAGCCCGATGGACCTTGCGTTTATCGCCCTGCACGGCCCCGGCGGGGAAGATGGACGTATTCAGGCAGTGCTGGAATACCTCGGTATTCCCTACACCGGCAGCGAAGTGGCCGCGTCGGCATTGGCGATGGACAAGCTGCGCAGTAAACAGTTGTGGGCGGGCATAGGATTATCGACTCCGGAGTTCGCGCTCTTGTCTGACGACAGTGACTGGGATCAGATTCTGAAGACACTCGGCGGCGATGCCATCGTCAAACCGGCGCACGAAGGGTCCAGCATAGGCATGGCCCGGGTGCAGTCGGGGAAAGAGCTGGCCGACGCCTATGCCCTGGCCGCGCGTTACGACGGCAGTGTTCTGGTTGAGCGCTTGATCGTGGGCAGCGAATATACGGTGGCGATTCTGGGCGGCGAAGCATTGCCACCCATTCGACTGGAAACCGAGCATCGTTTCTACGATTACGATGCCAAGTATCTGGCCGATGACACACGTTACCTGTGCCCCTGCGGGCTGGAAGAGGAGCGTGAGCAGGCTTTGAAATCATTGGCACTGAACGCTTTCGACAGCCTCGGTTGTCGCGGGTGGGGCCGAGTGGATGTGATGGCGGACCAGCACGGTCATTTCTATTTACTGGAAGTGAACACAGTGCCGGGTATGACCAGCCACAGCCTGGTGCCGATGGCGGCCCGCGCGGCGGGAATGGATTTTGTGACACTGGTTCAGCGGATTATTGGGGCGTCTTGCCGGGAGTCATGAACAGCGGCTTGCGCAGAAGCTCGCCCACGCGGGGTGCCAGTCGGAAAGCCTCTCCCCGGCGACGCTGGGCGCCGGTGACCGCAGGCATAAGGCGGTGGGGGTTGCCAGCGTTGTTGTTGATTGGCCTGGGAGGATTAGCGGGCTGGGCGCTTACCCCGCTGAGCCATTGGTTCAATCGACCCGTTGCGGAAGTGAGTGTAGAAGGGGCGTTTCGGTACTTGAGTCGCGAGCGAGTGGAAACGCTGTTGAGCGAGCAGTTGGGAGAAGGATTTCTGAAAATGGATCTCGCTCAGATTAAAGCAGCACTGGAAGCTGAACCCTGGATTGCCAGGGCGTCGTTGAGTCGGCGTTGGCCGGATGGATTGCAGGTCAGAATTTATGAAGAGGAGCCCATTGCCCGCTGGGGCGACACCGGGTTTCTCAACCGCCGCGGCGATATTATTGCGGTGGACGATTTGTCGGCACTCGAGAGTTTGCCGGAACTGAAAGGGTCGGACAGAGATGCGGCAAGCATGATGGCCCGGTATCAGGATCTTTCCCAGTTGCTGCGGCATCGGGGACTAGCGATCAAGGCGCTGCACAGCGATCGGAAAAGTGCGTGGCGATTGATATTGGCCGATGGTGTTGTGCTGGTGGTGGGTCGGGACCAGGTGCTGGAGAAAATGCAGCGATTCGCCCTGGTGTTTGATCGCCGACTGCAACGCCAGTGGGACGAGGTGAAACAAGTGGATTTGCGTTACCAAAACGGCGTGGCGGTAGCCTGGAAAGATGCAACGGACGATGACGATGAGTAAGGCCGAAGACCGGTCCTTAAAGACGACAACACAGCAGAACAGCAACCGATGGAAAACAGTGACATGCAAACGAGGTTCGTACAATGGCCCATGTAGCTGACAACAAAATGATTGTTGGGTTGGATATTGGCACATCCAAAGTCGTGGCTATTGTCGGTGCCATTACCCCCGAAGGTGACGTGGAAGTGGTGGGTATTGGCTCCCATCGTTCCAGCGGCCTGAAAAAGGGTGTGGTGGTTAACATCGAGTCCACCGTTCAGTCGATCCAGAGAGCGGTTGAAGAGGCTGAATTGATGGCAGGCTGCCAGATCCACTCTGTGTATGCCGGGATCGCCGGCAGCCACATCCGCAGCCTCAACTCCCATGGCATCGTGGCCATCCGCGACCGTGAAGTGTACCCGCAGGATCTCGAACGGGTGATCGATGCGGCTCAAGCGGTAGCGATTCCGGCGGATCAGAAAATTCTGCACATACTGCCGCAAGAATTTTTGATCGACGACCAGGAGGGCGTCAAAGAGCCCCTGGGGATGTCGGGCGTGCGCCTGGAAGCGAAAGTGCATTTGGTGACCTGCGCCGTCAACGCCGCACAAAACATTGAAAAATGCATTCGCCGCTGCGGTCTTGAGGTGGAGGATGTCATTCTGGAACAGCTCGCTTCCAGCTTCTCCGTGCTGACCGATGATGAAAAAGAACTCGGCGTTTGCGTGGTGGATATCGGCGGCGGTACGACGGATATTGCCGTTTTCAAAGAAGGCGCCATTCGACACACCGGCGTGATTCCGATCGCGGGTGATCAGGTGACCAATGATATTGCCATGGCGTTTCGCACACCCACGCCGCATGCCGAAGAAATCAAAATCAAGTACGCGTGCGCGCTGGCTAAACTGACTGGCCCGGATGAGACGATCAAAGTACCCAGTGTGGGGGATCGCCAGCCTCGGGATCTGTCACGACAAGCGTTGGCCGAGGTGGTCGAGCCGCGTTACGACGAATTGTTCACGCTGGTGCAGGCCGAGCTGCGCCGCAGTGGCTTCGAAGATCTGATCGCCGCCGGGATCGTACTGACCGGCGGCACCGCGAAAATGGAAGGCGTGGTGGAACTGGCCGAGGAGATTTTTCATATGCCGGTTCGCCTGGGTGCGCCGCAGAACATTCGCGGCCTGAAAGATATTGTTAACAACCCGATTTACTCAACCGGCGTTGGTTTACTGCAATACGCCGTCAAGCAGCAACAAGAGGGGAGGGCTATTACTCATGTTAAAGACAGCGACGACTCCTGGTTCGGGCGCTTGAAAAAACTGTTTCAAAGCCATTTTTAATGGCTTCGCTAAAACTTTTTGATTGGTCACATTTTTAATTTGTCAAAGGAAAAGGGGACTTACTATGTTTGAGCTGGTAGATAACATCCCGCAAAACGCTGTTATTAAAGTGGTCGGTGTCGGTGGCGGTGGCGGTAACGCCGTCAAGCACATGATCGACAGCAACATTGAAGGCGTTGAATTCATTTGCGCCAACACCGATGCCCAGGCGCTGAAAGACATTGACTCACGCACGGTCCTGCAACTGGGACACAGCATGACCAAGGGTCTCGGTGCCGGTGCAAACCCAGAGGTGGGTCGTCAAGCCGCGATGGAAGATCGTGAGCGCATCGCCGAGGTTCTGCAAGGCGCCGATATGGTGTTCATCGCGGCCGGTATGGGCGGCGGTACGGGCACAGGTGGTGCGCCTATCGTGGCCGAAATTGCGCGCGATCTGGGTATTCTCACGGTGGCCGTGGTCACGAAGCCGTTCCCGTTCGAGGGTCGCAAACGTATGGTGGTGGCCGATGCCGGGATTAAAGAATTGCAGGAGCGCGTCGACTCATTGATCACGATTCCGAATGAGAAGTTGCTGGCCGTTCTGGGCAAGTCCACCAGTCTGCTGGACGCGTTCAAGGCTGCCAATAATGTGTTGCTCGGTGCGGTTCAGGGCATCGCGGACCTGATCATCCGTCCGGGTATGATCAACGTCGACTTTGCCGATGTGCGCACTGTGATGTCCGAAATGGGCATGGCGATGATGGGCACCGGGCACGCCACGGGTGAGAACCGGGCTCGTGAAGCCGCCGAAGCTGCCATTCGCAGTCCGTTGCTGGAAGATGTGAACCTGCAGGGTGCGCGCGGCATCCTGGTGAACATCACCGCTGGTATCGACTTGTCTCTGGGCGAGTACTCTGAAGTGGGCAACACCATCGAAGAGTTCGCGTCGGCCGATGCTACAGTCGTGGTTGGCACAGTTATTGATCCGGAAATGTCCGACGAGCTGCGCGTGACGGTCGTGGCGACTGGCCTGGGAGCACCGGCAAAGGAAGAAAAGCCTACCGGTAAAACCAAGGTGGTCGTGGATAATACGCGTCGCAAAAATACCGGCGAAGTGGATTACAGCAGTTACGAGCGGCCGACCGTGATGCGCCAAAGTGCCCCGGCGGCGGGCGGGCAGTCCTCGGCGGCGGCTGCCATACCCGCCACGGAAAAAGAAATGGAATATCTGGATATCCCGGCATTTCTGCGTCGGCAAGCAGACTAACGGTGTCATACAAACCCTCCTTTATGACCCGGTTTATGGGTCGCCCAGAGGGCGATAGGCTCAGACAATCACAGGGATTGTGATCTTTTTATAGAACCTTTGGAGTGTACGTTGTCTGAGTGAGAGCCTGAGTTGTGTGTTCCCGATGGCGCTGAGCCAAGTGCTGGAAGTGCTCTCCACGGGAACGGTCAGGCTGACGGGTTTGTACCGTTGTGAAACGTAAAGTGAGGTAAAAGTCACCAATTTGGTGCATTTAGCGACAGTTTCAGTAGTGGCTAAAATGAAAAGTTGCTACAATCGCGTCCTTTTTACAATTCGGCGGCGGAGCCTCACAAGGGCACCAACGCCACAGCCAAAGGTGGGCTACTTAAGGTAATGATCAGACAACGCACCCTCAAAAACGCCATCCGGGCAACCGGTGTTGGCTTACACACTGGCCAGAAAGTGTATCTGACGCTTTTGCCGGCGCCGGCTGATGCTGGCATTGTGTTCCGTCGGGTTGATCTGGACCCGGTCGTTGAGATCGAAGCCAAAGCCGAAAACGTTGGCGACACCACACTGTCCACTACCCTGGTCAAAGGTGATGTTCGCGTGTCCACGGTAGAACACTTGCTCTCAGCCATGGCTGGCCTGGGTATTGATAATGCCATTGTTGAAGTCAGTGCGCCGGAAGTGCCGATTATGGATGGTAGTGCCGGACCGTTCGTATTCCTGATTCAGTCGGCAGGCATTCAGGAACAGGCGGTGGCCAAGAAATTTATTCGCATCAAAAAGCCGGTGACCGTGGAAGAGGGCGACAAAAAAGCCAGCTTCCTGCCCTTCAACGGCTTTAAGGTGTCGTTCTCCATCGAGTTTGACCACCCCGTGTTTGAGGGGCGTAACCTGCAGACTTCGGTGGATTTTTCCAGCACCTCCTTTGTAAAGGAAGTGAGTCGCGCCCGAACCTTTGGTTTTATGCACGAAATTGAGTACCTGCGCTCCAAGGGCCTGGCCAAAGGCGGCAGCGTAGATAACGCCATTGTGGTGGACGACTATCGCATTCTTAATGAAGATGGGCTGCGTTACGAAGATGAGTTCGTCAAGCATAAGGTGTTGGATGCCATTGGGGACTTGTACTTGCTCGGCAACAGCCTGATTGGTGAGTTCAAGGCCCACAAATCCGGCCACGGCCTGAATAACAAGTCTCTGCGTCAGTTGATCGCCCAGCGCGATGCGTGGGAAGTGGTGACCTTTGAGGATGAGAGCACCGCGCCGATTTCCTACATGAAGCCGCTGCTGGCCGTGTGAACTGACTGCGGTCTGGCACAAAAAGCCGCATAAGGCCGAGCCTTATGCGGCTTTTTTCGATAAACGGCCAGGCATAAAAATTGGTAATCACGCCCTGAATATGCCATATTGGCCCCGGTTTCTCAGATCGGGCAGTTTCTTTCCAGTGAGCAGGCCAGTGACCATACCAGTGACTAGAGTTCTCTGGTTGCGTTGGAAGAATTTCCAGAATAGCTTGGGCAAACAACGCCTTTTTAGTGCTTTTGGTTATAAGGCGCTGGGTTTTATATGGATTCGGTATAGATTATCGCCATAAATTCCCGTTAATCACTATGCAATTTGGTAGCAAAAACGGGTAATATTCCGCCCATGAAGATCATCATTGTCAGCAAACAGCACGGCCAGACGCGCAGCGTCACCCTGGGAGGGTGGACGCGGGCTCTGCTGTCGATCTGCCTGCTGGGGGTGCCCGTCACTGCGGCGGGTGTTCTGGGCATGCAGTGGCTGAATGGCTGGGGCAGTGACAGTGATATGTTTACGGCGGAGTCACGCCGGGCCTGGGAAGCCACCCTGGCCGAACAGCAGCAGCAGATCAAGCAAACCCGAGAGCATGCCCGATCACAGGTGGCCGCGCTGACGCTAAGAGTAGCCGAGTTGCAGGCGCGGCTGATGCGACTGGATGCGTTGGGTGAACACCTCACCAGCATTGCCAATCTGGATGAAGGCGAGTTTGACTTCAGCCAGCCTCCGGCCCTGGGCGGTCCGGAGACGGACACCATCGGCGACCCCTACGCCCCGCCGGACTTTATCTCGGTGATCGACCAGTTGTCGTCCCAGATTGAAAACCGCGAGCAGCAGCTGGCCATGTTGGATACCCTGCTGGCCAAGCGCAAATTACAGGATGATGTGTTCCTCGCTGGTCGGCCAATTAAAAAAGGCTGGATGTCCTCGCGTTTTGGTCGCCGTACCGACCCATTCACTGGTCAAGTCGCCTGGCATGGCGGTGTGGACTTTGCGGGTAAAGATGGTTCCGAAGTCATCTCCGTGGCGGCTGGCGTCGTTACCTGGTCACAGGATCGGCACGGTTACGGTCGAATGGTCGAAATCAATCATGGCAGTGGCTTCACCACTCGCTATGCGCACAACAAGGAAAACCTGGTCAAGGTGGGTGACGTTGTCAAGAAAGGGCAGGTGATTGCCTTGATGGGCTCCAGTGGGCGATCCACTGGGCCGCACGTTCACTTCGAAGTTTATAAAAACGGCCGCGCGGTCGATCCTGCCACGTACATTCATCGCGCCAGTCGTTAAGTTTTCCCTTCCTCACTTGCTTTGGCAAGTCGCTCCCGGTTAACTCGTCGGCCTCCGATGAGGCGACAATCGTTCACCTGTTTACAGCTCAAATACGGTAATAACAATGCTCGGTACTATAGTGAAATCCCTCTTTGGCTCCAAGAATGAACGCGAGCTGAAGCGTATGCGTAAAGTCGTCACCAAGATTAATGAGCTGGAGGGCGACCTGGAGAAGCTCAGCGATGAGGCGTTGACCGCTAAAACCGCAGAGTTCAAGCAACGCCATGAACAGGGCGAAACGCTCGACCAACTGCTGCCCGAGGCATTTGCTGCCGTTCGGGAGGCCAGTAAGCGGGCGCTGGGCCTGCGTCATTTCGATGTCCAGATGATCGGTGGTATGTCCCTGCATGAAGGCAAAATTGCCGAGATGCGCACCGGTGAAGGTAAAACGCTGGTGTCCACTTTGCCGTGTTATTTGCATGCGCTGACCGGTCGAGGCGTGCATGTGGTGACCGTGAACGACTACCTGGCCTCGCGTGATGCGGCCTGGATGGGAAAAGTCTATGAGCGCCTGGGGTTGAGTGTGGGCGTGATTCGCTCCATGCAGCCGGCCGCCGACAAGCGTGACGCTTACGCGGCGGACATTACCTACGGCACCAACAATGAATTCGGCTTTGATTACCTGCGCGACAATATGGCGCTGAGTGTCAAAGACAAAGTACAGCGCTCGCTCAACTTTGCCGTGGTGGATGAGGTGGACTCCATCCTGATCGACGAGGCGCGTACGCCACTGATTATTTCCGGCGCCGCGGAAAACAGCTCAGAGCTGTACATGCGCATGTGCAAACTGATCCAAAGCCTGAACGTTGTGAAGGAAGGCAGCGATGAAGGGGATTACACCGTTGACGAAAAAAGTCGGCAGGTGGAGTTGACGGAAGAAGGCCATCAAAAGGTAGAGGACCTGTTGAGCCGCTCCGGAATGCTTCCTGAAGGTGAAAGCCTGTACGCCGCGACCAACCTGAACTTGTTGCACCATGTGAATTCGGCGTTGCGCGCCCGCGCCCTGTTTCGCCGGGATGTTGAGTACATCGTACAGAACAATCAGGTCGTACTCATTGATGAGCACACCGGCCGGACCATGGCCGGTCGGCGTCTGTCCGAGGGGCTGCACCAGGCCATTGAGGCCAAAGAGGGCGTAACGATTCAAAGTGAGAGCCAGACGCTGGCGTCCACCACCTTTCAGAATTATTTCCGCCTGTACCCAACCCTGTCCGGCATGACCGGTACCGCCGATACGGAAGCCTTTGAATTCCGCGAAATCTACGGTCTGGATGTGGTGGTGATTCCGACCAACCGGCCTAAACAGCGGATTGACCTGAACGATCTGGTTTACCTGACCGTTGCCGAAAAGTACGACGCGATTGTTGATGACATCAAGAAACTTCAGGACAAAAAAGCACCCATTCTGGTGGGCACGGCTTCTATTGAGACCTCTGAGGAAATGTCCCAGCGCCTGAAAAAGGCTGGTATCGCTCATCAGGTGCTCAATGCGAAATACCATGAGCAGGAAGCAGAAATTATTGCTCAGGCCGGTCGGCCTGGCGCGGTGACCATCGCCACGAACATGGCGGGCCGGGGTACCGATATTGTGCTTGGTGGTAACTGGGAAGCTGAAGTGGCTAAACTGGAGAACCCGACCGAAGCCCAGATCCAAGCGGTCAAAGCGGATTGGCAGAAACGCCATGACCAGGTGCTGGAAGCCGGAGGTTTGCACATTATCGGGACTGAACGGCACGAATCGCGCCGTATCGACAACCAGTTGCGGGGCCGTGCCGGTCGTCAGGGGGACCCTGGTGTGACCCGATTCTACTTGTCCATGGAAGACAGCCTGATGCGTATCTTTGCTTCGGATCGCATCCGTGGCTTTATGCAAGCGCTGGGCATGGAGAAAGGGGAAGCGATTGAGCACCGAATGGTGAATAACGCGATTGAAAAAGCTCAACGCAAAGTGGAAGGGCGCAACTTCGATATCCGTAAACAGTTACTGGAATTCGATAACGTCTCCAACGATCAGCGGCAAGTGGTGTATCAGCAGCGTAATGAGCTACTCGAAGCGGAGAGCATCACCGATACCATCAACTCTGTGCGCTTCGATGTGGTGAATGATATTGTCAGCGAGTACATCCCGCCCCAAAGCCTTGAGGAACAGTGGGATGCCCCGGGGCTGGAAAAACGTCTGGAACAGGAGTTCGGTTTGCAACTGCCCGTTGCGCAATGGCTTGATGAAGACGATCAATTGCATGAGGAAAAGTTGCGCGAGCGGCTGCAGACAGAAGTGCAGGGTGCGTACGATGCGAAATGTGCCCGCATCGGGCCAATGATGACCGAGATTGAAAAGCAGGTGATGTTGCAGGTTCTGGATAACGCCTGGAAAGAGCAGTTGCAGAATATGGACCATCTGCGTCAGGGGATCAATCTGCGTTCCTACGCTCAGCGTAACCCGAAACAGGAATACAAGCGCGAGGCGTTCTATCTGTTCCAGTCCATGCTTGAGAAGGTGAAGCACGAAGTCGTGCACCTGCTGGCTCGAGTCGAGCCGGTGAGCCGTGAACAGATGGAAGAGATGGAGCGCCGCCGCCGCGAGGCGCGCGAGAAGCAGCAAATGCAATTGAAGCACGATGAGGTGTCCGCGTTGGGCGGTGCTGAACAGGCCGCCGATCAAGCGCCGGCAGAAGGGGAACCCGGCGGGCGTCCGTTTGTGCGCGAGAGCCGGAAGGTGGGGCGCAATGATCCCTGTCCATGCGGGTCCGGGAAAAAGTACAAACAATGCCACGGAAAGCTAAGCTGATTCGGGCCTATCCACTGGATGAACAAACGGAGTTTCCTCAATGGCTGTCGGTGAATATTCGTTCCCTTCCATGCCTGCCCTGACAGGCGTTCGTCTGGCCACGACCAGCGCGGGTATTAAAAAACCCGGTCGGCAGGACCTGGTGCTTATCGAATTGGCCGAAGGCACTCGCACGGCGGGTGTTTTTACACGCAACGCGTTTTGCGCCGCGCCAGTGACACTTTGCCGGGAATATCTCAAGCAAAGTCGTCCCCGCTTCCTGGTGATCAACTCGGGCAACGCCAATGCCTGCACGGGTGAGCGCGGGCGCCGCGATGCCATCGCGACCAGTAGCGCCGTCGCCCGTTTGGCCAGCGTCATGACCGAACAGGTATTGCCCTTTTCCACGGGAGTCATTGGCGAGCCGCTGCCGTTGAAAAAAATCGAAGGCGCTCTGCCGTCGGCCTACGAGGCCTTGAGTGACAACGGCTGGGAAGCCGCGGCCAAAGCCATTATGACGACGGACACCCGCCCCAAAGGTTTTACCGGAACCGTAGAGCATGAGGGGAACACGGTCACCGTTAACGGCATCGCCAAAGGGGCCGGCATGATACGGCCCAATATGGGAACGATGCTGGCCTATATTGCGACCGATGCCGATATTGCGCAGACGGTGCTGGAGGACCTTTGCAAAGAGGCCGCCAATCGCTCGTTTAACCGCATTACCATTGATGGCGATACCTCGACCAACGACGCGTGTGTGTTGATGGCGACAGGTACTTCCGCAGCTCCGCTGATTGAAAAACCCGTTGGGGAGCTTTACGAGAAAGTGCGCGCGCTTGTGATTGAAGCGCATGAGTATCTGGCCAAGTGTATTGTGGCGGATGGCGAAGGAGCAACCAAATTTGTCACGTTGGAAATCAGCGGTGGTGCCAATGACGATGAATGTTTGCAGGTAGGCTACGCGGTAGCCCACTCCCCGCTGATCAAAACTGCGCTGTTCGCGTGCGACCCCAACTGGGGGCGTATCGTGGCGGCGGTGGGGTACGCCGGGGTTTCCGGGCTTGATCCCAGTAAGGTATGTATCCAGCTTAACGACACGGTGATCGTGGAAAATGGCGCGCGAGCGGAGTCCTACACCGAGGAGCAGGGGCAGGCGGTGATGGACGGCGAGGAGATCGCCATCCGCATCCATCTTGGTCGGGGCGACGCCAGACAGCGACTGTGGACCACGGATCTGTCGCACGAGTATGTGCGAATCAATGCTGACTACCGAAGCTGATATGGCCGCCGTGGTTCGGGTCGCCGTGGGCGTGGTACAGGACGCCTCTGGTCGGGTGCTGATCGCGCGCCGACCGGATCATGTCCACCAGGGCGGACTGTGGGAATTTCCCGGTGGCAAGATGGACGAGGGGGAAACGCTGACTCACGCACTTACCCGCGAGCTTGAAGAAGAGCTGGCGATTCGGGTGCGCGAAGCCGAGTCGTTGATTGATATTCGGCACCATTACCCGGATAAATCCGTCTGGTTGCAGGTGTGCCGGGTCACTTGCTTTGAGGGGGAGCCGCAGGGCAATGAAGGGCAGCCGGTTCGCTGGGTCAGCCCCGAGGCGCTGCTGGACTATGATTTTCCAGCAGCCAATCGTCCCATAGTGAATGCCATCCGTCTGCCATCCCAGTGGGTGATCACTGGGCCTTCACTGTCCGAAGACGATTGGATGGAGCGGTTGCAGGAGGCATTGCGGCGTGGTGCGCGTGCACTGATTTTGCGGGCGCCGGAGCTTTCCGTCGAGCAATATCGCCACAGGGCTCGACAGGCACTGGCGTTGTGTCAGGCGTTCGACGCGCGATTGCTGGCTCACGGCCCGGAAGCTCACTGTGATGAAGCGCTCGGTGGATGGCATATGAATGGGGAGGCACTGGCCCGCTGCTCGCAGCGCCCGGTGCCGCCGTCACGCTGGTGGGGCGCGTCTTGCCACTCGCCCGGAGAACTGGCTCGGGCGGTGGAACTCGGCGTGGACTATGTAACGCTCTCTCCGGTTAACGTTACGGAATCCCATCCGGACATTGCCCCGCTGGGCTGGCGGCAGTTCGCGCAGTGGGTTGCTGATACGCCGTTACCCGTGTACGCCCTGGGTGGTATGACAGCTCAGGATCTGGAGCAGGCCAAAGCCAGCGGCGCACAGGGCATTGCCGGCATCAGGTTTGGATGGCCTCTCTTTAATAGCCTCTCTAATAACCAGAGTCGTCCTCTGGGTCGGGTATGACGGGCTCTCCTGGAATCTTGTGATTCTCACTGGCCCACTCTCCAAGGTCGATCAGTTTGCAGCGTTCGCTACAAAAAGGGCGGTAGGGAAAGGCGTCGGTCCAGCGCACGGTTTTTCCGCAAGTCGGGCAGTTCAGTGTGATGGGCTCGGCGGTGTGCTCGGTCATGGGCTTGTCCCAGATTAATGCATGGGGCGGCCGTTATAGCACCGTGTGCCCACCGGTTCAATCCCGCTGACGCAGAATGGTCAATTGGATGCTGCCCACCCGAAAGCCCCATTTACGCAACGTGGATTGGTTGATCACGGTGTTCTCATCCACCAGCTACATCCAGTTTTCCACGCTCAGCTCCGGTTTTGGCCGTGCCCCCTGCGGATAAACCGATTTCAGAACAAATCGGTAAAGATAACACCGAGGCCCACGGCGGTGGTGTGATGGTCGTAGTCAATCAGGCTGTGTCCGTAGCCGTTGAAAATTTTCAGGTACCCGCGAGTGGTGGAGGAGACCGGGAAGCTCCAGCCCAATTCCACCGCCCCCCGGTTATCCGAGCGCAGATTATTGCGCACCATCAGGCTGAGTATATTCTCTTTACGTTGATAGGCGCCGGACAGTTCAAAATGGCCCATATATTTTTCGATATCCGGGTTGTCATCGCCCGTGGGGTCGTCCGGCCCGTCTCCCTCGCTTTCTGGCAGGCGATACCAGGGCGTGAAACTGAATGCGAAAGGCCCCCGTTCAAACACGGTGTTGACCATCACCCGGTCCCAGCTTCGGGAAAGGGCGCCGCTCTGACCATTGGACTGGTGCGTCAGCATTACCTCGTTCAGCACATTGCGGAACCCGAAGATTTCCCAGTCATTGACGAAGCTCAGGATCAGCTCGGGCTGGTGATTGGTTTCCCGGAAGGGGCGAGAAATATCTTCGTTGTAGGCCTGCCATAACGAGTGGTTGGTGTAGGCCATGTAAAGGTGGCCGTTGTCGCCGAAAATTCCTTCACGAATCAGAATTTTGACGCTTAATTGAAATTCCACTTCGATCTTTTTCTGATCCGTCAACTGGCTGTCCGCCTGGGTATAGGGCTCAATGTTGCGCCCTTCCTGATAGCTCACCGGAAGCAGATAATTACGGCGGTGCGGCGTCAGAAGGAATCGGTTGGCCCGGTTGAGCGCCTCCATACCCAGGCGTCGCTCCAGGATGCGGCTGTTGCCCGTCGGGTCACTGTCGTTGTCTTTGCCTTCAGCTTCATCGCTTAACGCTTCCAGGGCACGCCGTACGGCGTCCTGTTGGTTGGCGTCTTCCCGGGCCAACGTATTACACAGTTCGCGAAGCTGTTTGATGGTCAGCTCTCCGCCAGCACCCGGTGCCGCAATCTTCAGGCATTGAACCATGAGTTCTTCGGGCAACTCGGCGCTGCCAGACTCCTCCTCGTCCGTTTCTGCGCTCAGCGGCAGGGATATCAGGGTCATTAGAAGCGCAGTTAACGGGGCGGCGTATCTCAGTAGCATGTTGAATCCTTGAAAAAACAACGGGTCACGCTACTTAGGATAACGCATATTGAGAGAGTCGTCGGGTTATGTCGAGAAAATTGAGCAGTGGGTCAATGTCGCGCCATGCAGCGTATGGCCGCAGCGGCGGCAGACGTGCGATTGTCCACCTCCAGTTTGCGGAATACCTGTTCGAGATGCTTGTTGACGGTACGAGGGCTCATGGACAATATCTGGCCGATCTCCCGGTTGGTTTTGCCCTGGGCGATCCACAGCAGTACATCAGCCTCCCGGCTGGTGACGCCGAAGGTGTGCCGCAGCGATTGGGTTTCCGAGTTTTCGGGCCGTTGCTCAAGCAAGCGCAACAACAGATCGGTTTCGTTCAGCGGCGCGAGGAACTCCAGCGTCAGATGTCGCGCCATCGGGGTGAGCGGCAGCTTGTGACCGGTTTCTGGCTGGTGCGACAGCCACTCGCGCAACTGGCTGGCCAGCGTGGTCTGGGCTTCCGGGTTCTGAAGCCCGGCGCTGTCCAGTTGCTCCTGCACTTGTGGGGTGGTCCACAACAGCCGCCCTTCCCGGTCGATGGCGAACAAGTACTGTCCCGCTGTGTCCAGCGCCCGATGCGCGCTGAGTGTTAGTCGGGCGTTGGCGATGTGTACCTTCATTCGAGCCACGAGCTCTTCGGGATTGATCGGTTTGGTGATGTAGTCCACTCCACCAGCGCCCAGCCCCTTCACCACGTGCTCGGTGTCACTCAGCCCGGTCATGAAGATAACGGGCACATTAGTGAGACGGGGGTTGCGCTTGAGATGCTCACAGGTTTCGAAACCGTCCATGTGCGGCATGAGCGCGTCCAGAAGAATAATATCCGGTGTAATATTGCGGGTGATAGTGAGTGCCTGCTGGCCTTCCAGCGCTACCAACACGGTCATATGCTCGGCTTCCAGCGCATCGCTGAGCATGTGAATGCTGTCGATGGCATCGTCGACTACCAGCACCACGGGTTCAGGAGAGGTCGCTTTGGCGTTCATGGTCGGTTACCTGTAGGAGTCGGATGATGGTTTCAAACTGAAAACGGGACGCGAGCTGAGAGAGGGTATGCACAAAGCGGGCATCGGCCTCGCCGCTCTCTTTCAGTTGGGTCAGGGTTTGCAGCAAGCCGCTCTTGTGGCCAATCAGAGCCAGCTTTCTCAAGTGCTGTAAATGAGCATCGGCGGGTAGCTGCAACAGGTCGATCGTTTCCGGGGCGGCGTTGTGCGCGGTTCTGGGAGCGGCCGATTGTGTGTGTGACGTTTCCCACACCAGTTTCAGCTGCTGGGCAAGCGTGTCGAGCAGCGATACCAGCCGCACGGGTTTAACCAGATAGGCGTCTTCGAGTCGCTCGCGTTCGGACTGACCTTCACTGGCGTCTGCGGAAATCATAACAATCGGTTTTCGGTAACCGGTGTCGCGCAGTTGCCGGAGTAATTCCCAACCATCGAGACCGGGCATTGAAACGTCCAGCAGAATTAAGTCCGGGTGCTCGCGTCGTACCCGATCCAGCACTGTCAGCGAGTTGTCCACCTGGCAGACGTCGAAGCCAATCGGCGTCAATGTCGCTTCTACCAGTTGGCGGTGCGAGGCTTCATCATCCACGACCATAATGCGACGGCGCTCACCGCTGTAGCCACGAATGGCCAGCGGCTCTGCGGTATGCGGTTCGGTGGGTGCCTGCAAGCTGGTCATCATTAAGGTCACCTTGAAACGACTGCCTGCGCCCAGCTCACTGGACAGGTTGATGTCGCCGCCCATAATGTCGGTCAACAGTTGCGTTATGGTGAGACCGAGCCCGGTACCTGAGACCTGCTCGCCGGGCCGACGAATACGCTCAAAGGGCCGGAAAATGCGTTGTTGATCGTCGGGAGAAATGCCGGTGCCGGAGTCGGCGATGATAAACTCGGCGACTTCACTGCGATAGCGGACAGTCAGGCGCACATAGCCTTTGGCCGTGTATTTGATGGCGTTGGAGAGCAGATTGATCAGAATCTGGCGCAGGCGTTTTTCATCGGTTCTCACCAGCGCCGGTAACCGGTCCCGGCACTCATACTCAAAGGTCAACCCTTTGGCCTCCGCCTGGAACTGAAACATGTGGACCAGCTGCTCCAGTAACGGTCCCAGACGAACGGCATCCCGATGTAGATCCAGACGGCCCGCCTCAATTTTGGAGATATCCAGTAAGCCCTCGATTAAATCCGAGAGGTGCTCACCGCTGCGACGTATAACACCCAGCGCATCGCGACGATTTTCTGGAATGCTGCTGTCACGCTCCAGCAGCTGTGCATAGCCGAGTACCGCGTTGAGGGGGGAGCGTAGCTCGTGGCTGATGCCGGTTAAATAACGGCTCTTGGCCTGGTTAGCAGCGTCGGCCTGTTCTTTCGCTTTTTGCAGAGCGCGATCCGTTCGCTCATGCGCATCCACCTCTTCCATTAACAGTCGCGTCTGTCGTTGTGATTCCTCCTGGGCCACCACACGGCTCTCGTGAGCCAGCACAAAGAGCCAGCTTACGACGCCCGTGATAATGAGCAGAATAAAAAATACTTTCCACAGCAGTGCCGCAAACATGGCTTCTGTGGCGGGCTCGGGAAACGGTGTCTGATGATAGATCAAGGCCAGCAATAAGCCGGAAAAACCATTGATACCCAGCACCAGCGCCAGAAAATTACCGAGCTTTGCATTCATATCGGGAATGAGCCAACCCGGTAGCCAGCCTTTGATCCAGGTGCGAATCTGTTGCGGATAGCTCGCGCCCGGTTTACAGAAGTCGTTACAACGGGCATCCAGAGAGCAACACAGTGAACAGATCGAACCATCGTAGGCGGGGCAGTGTGTCAGGTCCTCAATGTCAAAGGCGTGCTCGCAAATGCAGCAGCTTTGTCGCGAAGCCAATGGGGTTAAATGCACGGGCTCGCGGGCAATGTAATAGCGCCCGCGCGTGTGCCAGGCGATCAGTGGCGCGATGATAAGCGCGCTGATTAACGTCAGGAAATGACTTAGCGCTTTGAGCCACTCCCCTAAAAAACCGAGATAGGCAATGATGCCGACAATCGTAGCAATCAGCATGCTGCCAACGCCGACAGGGTTGATGTCGTAAAGGTGGGCACGCTTGAACTCGATATGCCGGGGGCTTAATCCAAGGGGCTTATTGATCACCAGGTCAGCGACCAGTGAGCCCACCCAGGCGATAGCGATTAGCGCATAGAATCCCAGGGTATTTTCAAAGGCGCGGTAGACGCCGAGCTCCATGACCAGCAACGCGATGGTCACGTTAAACACCAGCCACACCACCCGGCCGGGGTGACTGTGGGTTAATCTTGAGAAAAAATTCGACCAGGCAATGGAACCGGCGTAGGCGTTGGTCACGTTGATTTTCAGCTGTGACAGAATCACAAAAATGCCCGCTACCGCCAGGGACGCCTGAGGTGAGTGGAAGACGTACCCAAAGGCGATCTGGTACATGTGGGTGGGGTCCAGCGCTTCCTCGGCCGGTACGCCGTGATTCAGGGTGAGCACCGCAAGAAAGGAGCCAGCGAGCATTTTAATCGCGCCGATAACAATCCAGCCCGGCCCGCCGGCGCACAATGCCAGCCACCAACGTTTGCGCTGATGGGGTTTGGGCTCAGGCATAAACCGCAAAAAATCCACCTGTTCGCCAATCTGTGCGATCAACGCAAATATGACAGCGCAGGCTGCGCCGAAAAGCAGCCAATTGAAGTCATGACCGGCGGGGCCGGCGAACTGTGTCCAATTCGAAACGGACTGAATGTCGGCCCAAAGAATGTAAGCGAAGGGCAGTATTTGCAGAATGACCCACAGCGGTTGGGTCCAAAGCTGAAAACGGCTGATAAAGGTGATGCCGTGAGTCACCAGGGGAATAACAGCCAGCGAGCACAATACATAGCCCCAGGCCACGGGCAGACCAAACAGGATTTCCAGCGCCATGGCCATGATAGCCGCTTCGAGCGCAAAAAAGATGAACGTAAAAGAGGCATAGATCAGGGAAGTAATGGTTGAGCCGATATAACCAAACCCCGCTCCCCGGGTCAGCAAGTCAATATCGACCCCATAACGTGCCGCGTAATAACTGATAGGTAGCGCCGTGAGCGCAATCACCAGACTGACGACCACGATAGCGGCCAACGCATTGGTGAAGCCATAGTGAAGCGTGATGGCGCCACCGATGGCTTCCAGTGCCAGAAAGGAAATGGCCCCCAGGGCCGTATGCGCCACTCGTCCTGGCGACCAGCGCCTGGCTCGCTTGGCGGTGAAGCGCAACGCATAGTCTTCCAGTGTCTGGTTAGCGACCCACTGGTTGTAGTTGCGGCGCACGCGGAAAATGGCTTGTTTGGCCGTCATTGCACTGAGTTACCTTCGCCATTTGAGGTTGTGGCGACGTCCCTCTGCCAAATATGTGCTGCTTCTTGGGGCTGATGGCTCGAGCGCCTGACTCAAAATGGTGCTCGATATTCGTCGACGTTCGCGGACGTGGCCTCCGCACCGCACTCGGGTGTTTTCTCCAAAGGCCCCTCTGCAAACCACTATCAAGCTTTATGCCATCCAAGCTTTAGCCATATAAGCCATTTGACGTAGAAGCCTGCGGCATTTGTCGAATGGGCGCGGACGATGAGCACTAGCAGAATGCCAGTATGGCTTTTCGCTGTCATGGCGGTAGCGGACAGGGTTAGCCAGTCGGGTTTCGCACTCATAGACCACTCAAACACAGACCAATGAAACGAGGAAAGACCATGGTGACTCTTTTTAGTAATCCTTCGGGTTTTAGTAATCCTTCGGGATCGCGCCGCGTTGGGGGCGGCCTTCTCAAAAGTCTGCTGGCCGTTACGGCCGGTTTGGCCATGAGCGCGGCGTCAGTGGCCCAAGAGGTCAATACGACGGGCCTGGCGGTGACGGACGATACCGTGAAAGTGGGTATCCTGCACTCCGTAACCGGAACAATGGCCATTAGTGAAACCGGCTCGGTACAGGCGGAGAAGCTGGCTATCGAACAGATCAACGCCGCTGGCGGTGTGCTGGGTCGTCAGATCGAGTTTATTCAGGAAGACGGTGCCAGTGACTGGCCGACCTTCGCCGAAAAGTCCCGTAAGTTGCTGCGCCAGGATAAGGTGGCAGCGGTGTTCGGTTGTTGGACCTCAGCGTCCCGAAAAGCGGTATTGCCGGTGTTTGAGCAATACAACGGCATGCTGTACTACCCGACGTTCTATGAGGGGCTGGAGCAGTCTCCTAACGTTATCTACACCGGCCAGGAAGCAACCCAACAGATTCTTGCGGGTATCGACTGGGTGGTTGACGCCAAAGAAGCCAAGACCTTCTACTTGCTCGGCTCCGATTACATCTGGCCGCGTACCTCCAACAAAATTGCTCGCAAGCACATTGATAAGCTGGGCCTGAAAGTGGTGGGCGAAGAGTATTACCCCCTCGGTCATACCCAATTCAACTCGGTGATCAACAAAATCAAGCTGCGTAAACCGGATGTTATTTTTGCCTCTGTGGTGGGCGGCTCCAATGTGGCGTTCTATAAACAGCTCAAGGCGGCTGGCATCGATATGACCAAGGAAAAACCTCTGGTGCTGACCATCTCGGTGACCGAGGATGAGATTCTGGGTATTGGTGGCGAGAACGTACAAGGGGCCTACGCCTCGATGAAGTACTTCCAGAGCCTGACCAACCAGAACAACGAAGAGTTCGTCAAGGCGTTCAAAGAGCGGTGGGGTGATGACATCGTCATTGGTGACGTCACGCAGGCGGCATACCTCGGCCCCTGGTTATGGAAAGCGGCGGTCGAAAAAGCTGGATCGTTCGATGTGGACAAGGTTCGCGAGGCGTCGCCAGGCATTGAATTAACCACGGCACCGGAAGGTTACGTCAAGATTCACCCCAACCATCACCTGTGGTCCAAAACCCGCATTGGCCGTGCAAAAGAAAATGGTCAGTACGAGGTTGTCTTCGAAACGGGTGAGCTGATCGAGCCAGACCCCTTCCCCGAAGGTTACCAATAATAAAAAACGTAAAGCGCTCGATGAAAGGTCAGCCTCGCAACGGCGGGGCTGACTGACCGAATGGCCCTGTGGCCTGATCAGGAGCATGCACGCGGAGACGACTTTCATGTTTGCAGACTATTCCACCTCGGAATTGATGTCGATATTTGCCATGCAGGGTTTTGCCGGGCTGACACTCTTTTCCGTCTTCTTGTTGATGGCCCTGGGCCTGGCGATTATTTTTGGCCAGATGGGGGTGATCAATATGGCACATGGGGAGTTTATGATTCTCGGTGCCTACATAACCTATATGACGTCCAACCTGTTCTCCGAGTACCTTCCGGGGTTCTATGGCTCCTACTTTTTTGTGGCGATGATATTGGCCTTCATCGCAGCGGGGTTACTGGGGGCATTGGTGGAGTGGGCGATGATTCGCCATCTTTATCACCGGCCTCTGGATACCTTGTTGGCCACCTGGGGTCTGAGTTTGATTTTGCAACAGGGCTACCGATCCATTTTTGGGGCCAGGGAAGTTGGCGTCAGCATGCCTGACTGGATGATGGGGTCCTACCCCGTGACGGATTTGGTGGAAATTCCCATTAACGGTTTGTTTGTCATGTGTCTCTCGGTGGCCATCACCATCGTGGTAGCGATATTGATGTATCGGTCACGGTGGGGCATTCAAGTGCGTGCCGTTGTACAGAACCGTACCATGGCCGACGCGGTGGGTATCAATACCCAGCGGGTGGATCGTATGACGTTCGCCCTGGGGTGCGGTATCGCTGGAGTGGCTGGTGCGGCGTTTACAATGATCGGCTCTACCGGACCCACTTCGGGTCAACTCTATATTGTCGATACCTTTCTTGTCGTGGTATTCGGTGGCGCGGCGAGTTTGCTGGGAACGGTGGCATCGGCGTTCACGATTTCCCAGGCACAATCCACTATGGAATTCTTTTTGAGCGGTTCCATGGCGAAAGTGCTTACATTGCTGTTTGTGGTCGGTGTTCTGATGGCTCGTCCTCAGGGCCTGTTCACATTGAAAGTTCGTCGCTAAGGAGAACTCAATCATGACTGGCATACGTTCACTGTTCTCCCGGCACGACTTACTCAGCTTTGCCGTGCTGGCGGTTGTGTTAATTGTCGTGTTCCCATTGGCGCTGGACATCTTTCGCCTGAACCTGGTGGGGAAATATCTCACCTATGCGTTCGTCGCTCTCGGCCTGGTGTTGTGCTGGGGATATGGCGGTGTACTCAGTTTGGGGCAGGGTGTGTTTTTCGGGATTGGCGGCTACATGATGGCTATGTTCTTGAAGCTGGAAGCCTCGGACCCTGAAAGTACCGCTATCCAGTCCACACCGGGTATTCCCGATTTCATGGACTGGAACCAGATTACCGAGTTGCCCTGGTTCTGGGAACCTTTCTACAGCTTCGGGTTTACGCTGCTTGCTGTCGTTCTGGTGCCCTCGCTGTTTGCGTACCTGATCGGCGTGGCGATGTTCAAGCGCCGAGTCAGCGGGGTGTACTTTGCCATTATCACCCAGTCCATCGCCGCGATCCTGACGATTCTGATCATCGGCCAGCAAGGCTATACCGGTGGCGTTAATGGCATCACGGATCTTCGCACATTGCTCGGATGGAATATTCGATCAGATTTCGCGAAGTACGTCTTCTACTTTATTTGTGTCGGACTTTTGCTGGCCTGCCTGGTCGTTGCCCAGTTTGTTCGACAGAGTAAGTTCGGCCGTATTCTTGTGGCGATGCGGGGCTCCGAAGACCGGATTCGGTTCTCCGGCTACGATGTGGCGAACTTTAAAGTGTTTGTATTCTGCCTGGGCGCGGCATTCGCGGCCATCGGCGGCGCGATGTTCACCTTGCAAGTGGGGTTTATGTCCCCCAGCTTTATCGGCATTGTGCCGTCCATTGAAATGGTAATTTTTTGCGCGGTGGGTGGTCGCCTGTCGCTGTTTGGCGCCATTTACGGTGCGCTCCTGGTGAACTGGGCCCGCTCCATGTTTTCCGAAAGTTTTCCCGAGCTCTGGTTGTTTGCGATGGGCGCACTGTTCATCGGTGTGGTACTGGCTTTTCCCAATGGTATCGCGGGTCTTTACGACACCTACGCGCGAGGTCATGTCGTCCGGAAGATGGATGAATGGGTGAGTCGTCTGAAACGTGAAAGTGGTAACCCATCGCTTGAAGGAGTTGCTCATGAGCGCCAGTAATACTGATTTTGTTCTGGCCGTGGAGAATCTCACGGTATCGTTTGATGGCTTTAAAGCGGTAGATGATCTCACCTTATACGTCGATGAAGGTGAAATCCGGGTGATTATTGGTCCCAACGGCGCGGGGAAGACCACGGTTCTTGATCTGATTTGTGGTCGCACCCGATCCACCGAGGGCTCCATACGTTTTCGCAACCAGGAGCTTACCCGAATGACCGAGTCCGACATTGTGAAGTCCGGGGTGGGACGAAAATTCCAGACGCCGTCGGTGTACACGGACTTGACGGTATTTGAGAATCTGGAGATTTCCTATCCACGGGGTCGCAATGTGTTCGGCTCCCTGTTCTTCAGACGCGATGCCGAGGTGGTCAGAAAGTGTGAGGAAATCGCGGACATGATTCTGCTCAAGGATCAGCTTTATGAGTCCGCGGGGCTACTGAGTCACGGTCAGAAGCAGTGGTTGGAAATCGGCATGTTGTTGATTCAGGACCCGGACCTTCTCATGTTGGATGAACCGGTGGCGGGTATGTCCGTGACCGAACGGCAGGAAACCGCCAAGCTGCTGCGTCGTATATCCGAGAACCGATCTGTGATCGTGATCGAGCACGATATGCAATTTGTGGCAGATATCGCTGACAAGGTCACGGTCTTGCATCAGGGACGAATTCTGACCGAAGGTGCCATCGATTCGGTGAAGAACGATCCCAAAGTGGTGGAAGTGTATCTGGGCCATTAACTCAAAGAGGGCAAGCCATGCTCAGCGTAGCGGATTATCGGGTCAGTTATGGCCAGAGTGAAATCGTACACGGGATGAATTTCTCGGTTAAGCCCAACGAAATTGTAGCGGTGATGGGGCGCAATGGAATGGGTAAGACGACCCTGATGAAGTCACTAATGGGGGTCATTCCCTGCTCGGGCGGACAGGCAACACTGGAAGGCCATGATATTACCACCCTGAAAAGCCACCAGCGGGTGAAGCAGGGGCTGAGCTATGTCCCCCAGGGACGAATGATTTTCTCCAGTATGACGGTACGGGAAAATATCGAAACAGGGCTGACCGTCAGCGGACGCCGGTCCGTGCCTCGGGACTTGTACGACCTGTTTCCCGTGTTGCTGGACATGCGCAATCGGCGCGGCGGTAACCTCTCGGGCGGACAGCAGCAACAGCTGGCGATTGCCCGCGCGCTGGCCAGTGACCCCAAAGTCCTGTTACTGGACGAGCCGACAGAGGGCATCCAGCCTTCGATTATCAAAGAAATGGCGCAAACGCTGAAAGACATTCGCAACCAGAGAGGACTGACGATTATTGTCTCCGAGCAGGTTCTGAGTTTTGCATTGGAGGTGGCAGATCGAATTCTGGTTGTAGAGAAGGGGCAGGTTGTTCACGAGGAAGAGCGGGCCAGTGTGGATGCGCAAAAAGTGGCATCTTATTTATCGGTATAACCCGACTGTATATTCGAGGAGACGACAATGCGACACGGTGATATTTCCAGCAGTGATGATACCGTTGGCGTGGCGGTGGTGAATTACAAAATGCCCCGGCTGCACACCAAAGCGGAAGTGCTTGATAACGCCCGAGCCATTGCTGACATGATCGTGGGTATGAAGCAGGGGTTACCGGGAATGGACCTGGTGATCTTTCCGGAGTACAGCACAATGGGCATCATGTACAACCCCGACGAGATGATGGCCACAGCGGCCACTATTCCAGGAGAGGAAACGGATATTTTCGCAGAAGCCTGTCGGACGGCCAATACCTGGGGTGTATTTTCCCTCACCGGGGAACAACACGAAGAGCACCCGCATAAAGCCCCTTACAACACGCTGGTGTTGATCAATAATCATGGCGACATCGTGCAGAAGTATCGTAAGTGCATTCCCTGGTGTCCGATTGAAGGCTGGTATCCGGGAGATCGCACCTACGTCACCGAGGGCCCCAAGGGCCTGAACATCAGCCTGATTATCTGCGACGACGGAAACTACCCGGAAATCTGGCGCGATTGCGCCATGAAAGGGGCCGAGTTGATTGTGCGTTGCCAGGGCTATATGTACCCGGCCAAGGAGCAGCAGGTGATGATGGCCAAATCCATGGCCTGGGCCAATAACAGTTATGTGGCGGTGGCCAATGCCACCGGTTTTGATGGCGTCTATTCCTACTTTGGTCATTCCGCCATTATTGGTTTTGATGGGCGCACTATGGGTGAGTGTGGTGAAGAGGACATGGGTGTGCAGTATGCGCAACTGTCGGTCAGCCAGATTCGCGATGCTCGCGCCAATGACCAGTCGCAGAACCACCTGTTCAAGTTGTTGCACCGCGGCTACTCCGGCATCTACAACTCGGGCGACGGCGAACGCGGTGTGGCCGAGTGTCCGTTCGATTTTTATCGCACCTGGGTTCTGGATGCGGAGAAGGCCCGCGAACAGGTAGAGAGTCTTACCCGGAAGACGGTCGGCGTGGCCGAGTGCCCCGTGGGTGACTTGCCCCATCCGGGCCGGGAAAAAACGGTGGGCTAGGGTGCAATGCCTTATTTGACCGACCGTTTGCAGGATGAAGCATTGCAACAGTCCACCCGTGAGACTGACGGGCCCGCAGTGTTTCCGTCACGCTTTCGATTTGACCCGCTCGCTGTATCGGCACAGTTGCGGGATGGTTTGCAGGGACAAGAAGAGGCGCTCTCGGTTGTGAGCGATGAGCTGATGCGGATTAAAGCTGACATCGGTGAGCCCGGACGTCCGCTGGCGGTATTTTTGCTGGCGGGTCCGACCGGAGTGGGTAAAACAGAAACGGTGCGCCTGTTGGCCAAAGCCCTGCATGGCCAAACCGATGCGTTTTGTCGAGTGGATATGGGGACACTTACCCAGGATCATTACACCGCTGCGATCACCGGTGCGCCGCCGGGTTACGCCGGAAGTCGCGAGAGTCATACATTAATTGATGAAACGCACATACGGGGCAACTTTAGCACCCCGGGTGTCGTTCTGTTTGATGAGCTTGAAAAAGCCGGGCCGGAGGTGCTGAGAAGTTTGCTTGGCGTACTGGACTACGGCCAGTTGCGCCTCACCTCCGGGCAAAAAGTTCTGGATTTTCGCAACAGCCTGGTGTTTATGACCACGAATCTCGGTTCCCGGGAGCTGACCCGTTGTCTGGAACGGTCGCAGCGATGGTATTGGCTCGGTCGGGGGAGCATCCAGAAACGTCAGTTGCGCTATACGGTCCATCGAGCATTACAAAACGGGCTGGATCCCGAATTTCTCAACCGTATCGATCATACGCTGGTGTATTACCCCTTGGCCACCAAAAACCAGCCGGCCATTGTCGAACGCTTGTTGCGAAACCTCAATCAGCGGCTCGCCAGGAAACGTGTTGCTGTCAGTCTTTCCGATCGCCTGTGTGAACAGCTGGTCAGTGAAGGCTTTGACCCCCGTTACGGCGCCCGTTCTATGAAAAGACATTTTCGGAAAATGGTAGAAACGCCAGTAGCGCGCCACCTGCTGACCGAGAATTTCCAGGTGAGCGACAGTGGAGAGAAAGCGGGCGTTGTCGTGTATGCCTTGCACTGTGACTGGCGAGAAGGGCGTGTGTTTGTAAGCGCGCTGGATGTCGAGAGACCACTACGTCAAATAACGCAGGTGCAGGGCTAATTGCCGTATGGGCTCTACGGGGTGCAATTTTCATAATGGCATGGACAAGGGGCGTCCGACGCCCGATGAATTCCATCCTGTCAGGAGCCATGCCATGACCGAAACCATTATCAAGATCGATCTTAATAAAACCCCTTACGAGAACGACAAGGTCCACAATCGCTGGCACCCCGACATTCCCATGGCCGCCACAGTGAAACCGGGTGACGACTTTATTATAGAGTGCTACGACTGGACGGGCGGCCAGATCGCCAATAATGACAGTGCCGATGATGTGCGTGATGTCGACTTGACCCAGGTACACTTTTTGTCCGGCCCGGTGGGCGTGGAGGGCGCAGAGCCCGGTGATTTGTTGGAAGTGGATATTCTCGATATCGGTGCCTTTGACGAAAGCCAGTGGGGCTTTAACGGCTTCTTTTCCAAAAAGAACGGTGGTGGGTTTCTCACTGAGCACTTTCCCGAGGCCCAGAAATCCATCTGGGATTTCAATGGAATGTTCACCAAATCCCGGCATATTCCCGGCGTGGAATTTGCCGGTCTGATTCATCCCGGCTTGATCGGTTGTCTGCCCTCGAAAGAAATGTTGAACGAATGGAATCAACGTGAAAAAGCGTTGTACGACACTGAACCAGACCGCGTTCCGGCCCTGGCGACCTTGCCCTATGCCGATACCGCGCATATGGGCCGTATGGGTAAGGATGACGCGAAAGCAGCGGGCGCCGAAGCCGCCCGTACAGTGCCTCCACGAGAGCACGGGGGGAACTGCGATATTAAAGACCTGTCGCGAGGTTCCAAAGTCTACTTTCCGGTGTACGTCAAAGGGGCCGGCTTATCGGTAGGGGATTTACACTTCAGCCAGGGCGACGGGGAAATTACCTTCTGTGGCGCGATTGAAATGGCCGGTTGGATCCACCTGCGCGTAAAACTGGTGAAGGATGGCATGGCCAAGTACGGTATCAAGAACCCGATTTTCAAGCCCAGCCCCATGGCACCCAAGTACGATGACTACCTGATTTTTGAAGGGATTTCCGTTGACGAACAAGGCAAGCAACATTACCTGGATGTGCATGTGGCCTATCGCCAGGCGTGCCTCAATGCTATCGAATATTTAACCAAGTTTGGTTACAGTCGGGCCCAGGCCTACGCCATTCTCGGTTGCGCGCCGGTGCAGGGACACATCAGCGGCGTGGTGGATATTCCCAATGCCTGCGCGACGTTATGGTTGCCCACCGATATCTTCGATATCGACGTCAATCCAAGTGCGGACGGCCCGGGAGCGAAGGTGTCCGGTGCAATGGATGTTCCCTTGTCCAAGGATAAGGAGTAAGCGCCATGCCCGTCTACGATTACAAATGCACCGACCATGGGCTTTTCAATCAATTGGCGACCTTTGAGCAAAGTGCACAGCCGTGCGCCTGCCCACAGTGCGGTCAGTTGTCCGCCCGGGTGATTGTTCTGCCACCGGAGTTGAGGGGGCTGCAGGCGCACGATCGTCAGGCCATGGAACGCAACGAACGCAGCCGCCACGAGCCGGTGTTCTCCACGCCGCAGGAGCGGGTGGAACGGCGGGCACGCCACGAGCATAAGCATGGTAAAGGCTGCTGCGGTGAGACTCGGCGTTCCGCCCTGATGTACACCGCCGATGGCAAAAAGATGTTTCCCGGCATGCGCCCATGGATGATCAGTCACTGACATCAAACAATTAAACTGTCGATAATAACCATTAAACCGAAACCGGCCATCAGGGAAAAGGTGGCCGCGTTTTCGTGTCCGTCCTTGTGGGTTTCGGGGATGATTTCATTGCTGATGATAAACAGCATAGCACCGGCGGCACCGCCGAGAATCCACGGCAGCAAGGGCACGGCAACGGACACCAGCGCGGCGCCAAATAACCCTCCCATGGGCTCTACCAGTCCCGTCAGCACGGCGACGAGAAACGCTGTGCGCTTGCGATAGCCAATGCTGAAAATCGATACGGCAATCGCCAGCCCCTCGGGGATGTTCTGTATAAAAATGCCGAGCGCCAAGGGTATACCGTTGCCGAGGTTGCCCTCCGCAAAGCCAACCCCCACGGCCATTCCCTCCGGAAAATTGTGCAGTGTGATGGCGATGACAAACAGCGAAATCCCGCTCGCGCGTCTCACCTCCCAGTCTTCCCCGGCTTTGAGGAAGTTTTCATGGGGCGTGAAATGATGGATGAGCGCCAGCATAATCGCCCCGAGCAGCATGCCGGCGACGACAATGGTGGAAGACTCGGACAGGGAGTACCCAACGCTTTGCGCCTGTTCAATGCCGGGAATCAATAACGAAAAAATCGCAGCGGCCAGCATCACCCCTGCCGCCGATGCCAGCAGCATATCCTGGGAACGATGAGTGAGCCGACGTACAAACAGGATACCTGCGGCCCCGAGTGTTGTGCCGAGACTGGCGATCAGGCTTGCCATAAAACCCAGAAGAATGACGGGGTGACTACTTTCCATCCAGAGAACTCTTTTTTATGTGCGGTACGGAGCGATAACGTAGCGCGATGACTTTCGGATCATTGGCACTGGTTGCCAAACAATGCTGACTCACCCAGTATAGGGGCTAACACCGGGTAATACGCAAGATTCTGCACCGGGTAAAATGCGGGGTCCTAAAGTCAGCGCGTGCGCGCCTGTTGAGCAGACCCATTGGATTTTCGGGAGGAGTGAATTCTATGAGCCAGGATCATCGTCGCCGCTATTCAGCCCCTGTCGTGGACGGGCTGGGTAAATCCGCCAGTCGCGCTATGCTGCGCGCAACCGGTTTTACGGATGAGGACTTCAGCAAACCCCAGGTGGGCGTGGCCTCCACGTGGAGCAATCTCACCCCCTGCAATATGCACATTGATGGGCTGGCCAGAGAGGCCGCAGCGGGCGCGGATGGTGCCGGAGGGAAAAGCCTGATTTTCAACACCATTACCGTCTCCGATGGCATTGCCAACGGTACCGAGGGAATGAAATATTCGCTGGTTTCCCGCGAAGTGATCGCCGACTCGATTGAAACGGTGGCGGGCTGTGAAGGGTTTGATGGTCTCGTGGCCATTGGTGGCTGCGACAAGAATATGCCCGGCTGTATGATGGGGCTGGCGCGCCTGAATCGTCCCTCGGTTTTCGTGTACGGCGGTACCATCAAGCCCGGTGAGGGGCACACGGATATTGTGTCTGTGTTCGAGGCGGTCGGGGCCTACGCGAAGGGCGATAAATCCCTGATTGAGGTCAAGCACATCGAAGAAACCGCCATTCCTGGTCCGGGTTCCTGTGGCGGCATGTATACCGCTAACACCATGGCCTCGGCGATTGAAGCCATAGGCATGAGTTTGCCCGGCAGTTCCGCGCAGAATGCCGAAGACAATGACAAGCTGGCTGATTGCCGTGCGGCCGGCGCGGCGGTGCTCACGCTGCTGGAAAAAGATCTCAAGCCCAGCGATATCATGACCCGTGAAGCGTTCGAGAATGCCATTACGGTAGTCATTGCACTGGGTGGCTCCACGAACGCTGTCCTTCACCTGCTGGCACTGGCGCATACGGTGGGTGTCCCGCTGTCTCTGGATGACTTCACCCGCATTGGCCAGCGCGTGCCGGTACTGGCTGACCTCCGGCCGAGCGGGCACTACATGATGAGTGAACTGGTCGCCATCGGCGGTATACAACCTCTGATGAAAGTCCTGCTGGAAGCCGGGTTGCTGCACGGTGATTGTCTGACGGTCACTGGGCAGACACTGGCGGAAAATCTGGCAGAAGTAGCGCCATACCCAAACGATCAGACCATTGTTCATGCGCTGGATAACCCGGTCAAAAAAGACAGTCACTTGCGGATCTTGTACGGCAACCTGGCGCCCGAAGGCGCGGTGGCCAAAATCACTGGCAAGGAAGGCACCTGGTTTTCCGGCACAGCCCGGGTGTTTGCCTCCGAGGAAGCGGCCACCGCCGGCATTATGGAAGGCCAGGTAGTGGCTGGTGATGTGGTGGTTATTCGGTATGAAGGGCCAAAAGGCGGACCAGGCATGCGCGAAATGCTGACCCCGACCTCCGCCATCATGGGTAAAGGGCTGGGCGATGCCGTGGCGTTGATCACCGACGGGCGCTTCTCCGGTGGCAGCCACGGTTTCGTGGTCGGTCACGTGACCCCCGAAGCCCAGGAGGGTGGCCCCCTCGCGCTGGTGGAAGATGGCGATGAAATCGTGATCGACGCCGAGGCGGACTCCATCATTTTGAAAGTGGACGAAACGGAGCTGCAGAAACGCCGCCAGCAGTGGCAGGCACCCGCACCGCGTTATCAGCGCGGTGTGCTGGCCAAATACGCCAAGGTCGTCAGTTCGGCGTCCGAAGGTGCGGTGACGGACCGGTAGCTGAGCGCGTGTAAAAAACGGGTCCTAGCTCGCGGTTGAGCCCCGAGGCGCAATCATGGTCTCAATCACTTGCTCTGCCAGTGTATTGATCGTGTGAAAACGGGCGGGCTGGGCCAGCATTGCCTCGGCGGACTGCACAAATGCCGAGCCATCGAGTTCATCGCCACAGTGTGCAATCAGTGCGGCGGCGGTCTCCGGCGTGGTTTCCAGGTGACACTGAAACCCCAGCACCGTCTCGCCGACACTGAAAATCTGATGTTTGCAGGCCTCACTGCTGGCGAGCAATGTGGCACCGACGGGTAATTCAAACGTATCGCCGTGCCAGTGAAACGCCGGGAAGCGCTCGGGTAACAGGGCCGCCAATGGGGACGAGTCTGCGCCCGGTTGGCGAATCACATCAAACCAGCCGATCTCCCGGTGCGCACCGCGCTTAACACTTGCTCCCAACACCGAGGCAATCAACTGCGCCCCGAGACAAACACCAATTACCGTTTTCCCGGCCTCAATCGCCTCTTTAATGGCCGCTTTCTCCGTTTTCAGCCACGGATATCGGTCTTCCTCATCGATATTCATCGGGCCGCCCATAACCACCAGCGCATCGTACTGATCGGGTGATGGCGTAGCGCGCTCTTGATACCAGTGCGTCTGCGTCACCGGCCACTGACGGCGCTCAAACAGATCGCCAAAGCAGCCCAGCCCCTCAAACGGCACATGGTGAAAACTGTGAATACGAGGCATTGCGACAATCTCCTCTGGTACAAATCAGCCCCGATTTTATAACCGCTGAGAAAAGCCGCAAAGCCCTGTTTATCAGGACTCGATGCTGAGACGGCGTCAGGAGGCCATGCCCCTTGGAGACCGTCACCGGCCTGGACGGCCGGTGCAGAGCGTACAGGGACGTATTCACAGCGTGTCTCCAAGGGGCATGGCCTCCTGACGCCCCCTCTACGAAGCCACCTCAACAAACGTTCCCTCAAGGCGCTCTACCAGGTCAAGGTGGGAGAGAAAGAGCAAATTCGTGTATACTCCGCGCACAGTTTGTACAACAGGTGACCATTTTGATTGGAAAGTTCCTAAAAAAGCTCTCCGGGGACAGCAAACCGGACAGCACCACAGACACCCGCAAAGAGCGCCCCCAACAAAATCGAACCCAGAAGCAGCGTAGCGGCCCTAACGGCGAAGGCAACAACCCTCGCGGTCACAAACCGCGCCGTGCCCAAAAACCCCGCGCTGGAACCGCCAGCAAAAAGGCGCAAAACACGCAGCAAGGTACGGAGCAAGGCACGAATCAGAACGGTCGCTCGAACCCGCCATCATCCTCGGGCAAGCGGCGTCGCCGTAACAACAATCGCCGCCGCAGCGGCCCTCAGAAGAGCCAACATCCCCCTATGGCCAAACAACCCTGGGACATCTCGCAGTTCCCCGTGCCCAAAGTCGAAGGCAAACTCCGCTTCCATGACTTCGGCCTGGAAAACGACCTGATGCACGCCATTGCCGATCTCGGCTTTGAGTACTGCTCCCCTATCCAGGCGCAATCCCTGCCGTTGGCACTGCAAGGCAAGGACGTGGTGGGCAAGGCACAAACCGGCACGGGCAAGACCGCAGCGTTTCTGACCGCCGTTATTGACGACCTGCTGAAACACCCGATTACCGAGCAGCGTTACGCGGGTGAAGCACGGGCTCTGGTGATCGCGCCGACTCGTGAGCTGGTCATGCAAATCGCCGATGATGCCAAAAGCCTGTGCAAATACACCGATCTGGAAATTCACACACTGGTCGGTGGGATGGACTACGGTAAACAGCAGCGCCGCTTACACGACAGCCTGGTCGACATCTTAGTGGCGACACCGGGCCGCCTGCTGGATTTCTGCCGTCAGAGGGATGTGTTCCTCGATCAACTGGAAATCCTGGTGATCGACGAAGCGGACCGCATGCTGGATATGGGGTTCATCCCTCAGGTTCGGCAAATCGTGCGGCAGACCCCCAAACGGGAAGACCGCCAGACGCTGTTTTTCTCCGCCACCTTTACCGAGGAAGTGCAGCGGTTGGTGGAGCAGTGGACTCACGAACCCACCACCATTGAAATTCAGCCCGACAGCGTGGCAACCGACACGGTCACCCAGCATGTGTATCTGGCGGCGACCGACGAAAAATACCCCATGCTCTACAACCTGATTCAGCAGGATGACGTGGAGAGCTTGATTGTGTTCGCCAACCGGCGCGATGAGTGTCGGGACCTGCACGATAAGCTCAAGCGGCACGACATCAGCGCAGGTTTGTTGTCCGGGGAAATTCCCCAGAACAAGCGGGTGCGTACGCTGAATGATTTTAAAGAAGGAACGTTGAAGGTACTGGTGGCGACGGATGTAGCCGGGCGTGGTATTCACATCAGTGGCATCAGCCATGTGGTGAATTTCACCTTACCTGAAGAGCCCGAGGACTATGTGCACCGCATCGGTCGCACGGGTCGGGCCGGTAAAAGCGGCACGTCCATCAGTTTCGCCTGTGAGGATGATGCGCTCCGTTTGCAGCCGATTGAAGAGCTGTTGGGCGAACCGATCAAATGCGAACAGCCCCCGGAGTCTCTGTTAGTAGAAACACCGCCGATGAAACCCGGCGCACCCCGTCGTCGCTCCGGTGGAGGAGGCGGCCGCTCCGGGAGTGGTAACCGCAACGGTGGTCGTCGTCGGCCTCGTAGTTAGATAGAACTGTTACGCCTCTAGAGAGTAGCCAGCCCGGAGGGGGAGCCGCTTTCTCTGTGAGTGATAATACACTCAAAATCAGGTGGCCAGAATCACTATGCCGCTACAAGGTCTTGGCGGGCCTGAGAGCCCGCCAACGCTAGAATGGCTTAATGACCGCCAGCACGATCGCCCCGGTAATCAGGCTTAGCGCGAGTAGGGCAAAGAGATTTCTGTGCAGTTCGGCGGGCGCCTTCATAGCCCCGAAGCCTGAGCCAATATAACCCCCAATTAATATCAGCTTGACCAGTAACCAATGAGCGTCAAGCGGAGACAACCGGTAAATGCTGGCTAAGGTAATGCCCGAAGCCAGCAGCAAGGTATCGATAATATGGGGCGCGATTTTCACGGCGCGTGCCTGCATAAAGCCCGCACCCAACTGTCGCCCTAGAAAGCGTACCAGAAAGAAGCTGATGGATATAAACACCAAGCTGACGTGCAGGTGCTTTAACAATACAACATCAATCATTATCGTAGAACCTGTTAACCTATATTTAGCAAACGCACCATTTCCGGTGCTTTTTTTCCTGGCAGCAAGTCGGCGAGAGTATACTGGTCCAAAACCTTGAAAAAGGCGTTGAGTGCTTCGGCCAAGACCAGTTTAAGCTGACAGGCGGGCGTGATAACACAGCCCCCACCGGTATCGAAGCATTCCACTAACGCAAAATCCTGTTCAGTATCCCTCACCAAAGCGCCAATGTTGATGGACTCCGGCGGTCCCGACAGCCGAACTCCGCCATTCTTTCCCCGAATCGCGGTTAAATAGCCCTTGCTATTAAGCTCTTGGACCACTTTCATAAGATGGTTCTTGGAGATGCCGTAGCTATCCGCGATTTCCCGAATGGTGGATAACTCTTCACCTTTTAACGCGACATACATGAGAACGCGTAAGGAGTAGTCGGTATAGCGAGTGATGCGCATGTGCTTACCTTGAGGTGTCGTTGTTGTTATCCAGTACGGCCATCGGCTCGAGGCTGGCTGAGTATGGGCCAGTAAAGTACCACAAACAGGCTGAAAGCCAGAACCCAGGCGATGGCCGCCAGGGTCACGCTGATGCGGTAGTCGAACCACTGCAGTGCAGCGCCTGTGCGCAACACTGTGGCGGCGATCAAGGCCAGATAAGTCAGCAGCCCAAACCGAACTAGTTTGAGGGGGCGCCCGGTGTGGCCAACGGCGACGCGAGTCATAACCCCCAGGATCAGTAGGCCAATGCCGCCTAGGCCCAAAGTGTGCTGCCATACGCTGTCAGAGATGCTGCTGGCAAAAATGCCCAGGCCGCGAATTAGCAGCGCTAGAACAATAAACAGATAAGCGACGTGCAACACCCACAGCAGAGGCTCGCGCGCCGCGCTCCAGCTGGACCATTGTAAAAGGCGCACGCCATTGATGCCTGCCGCTAACAACGCACTCGCGCCGATTAAAGCACTGGGTGCAAGAAAAACATCCAGTGGAATCAACAGTGCTACGCTGAACATGGCCAGCTTGTCGGTCATGGCAGAACGAGTGACCCGCTCGGGGTCTTTGCCTTGAGCGCTCAGCCAGTTAGCGGTAAATGCTGGAGTGATTCGACCGGCGATCACCACCATCATCAAAATGATCAGGTTGAATCCCAGTTGTTCACCCATATTGAGCATCTGGGTAGAGCCCTTCAAAAAGCCCCAGTGCATCAGAACATTACCCAGGGTCATAAGCGCCAGTACCGCGATCAGAATCAGGTTGCGTTTGTTCCCGTGCTTCAGGAGCACACGCGCCATATAGATACCCACTATGGGTAGAAATGCCAAGTCTACGGCAGCTACCCATGTGCCCGGCAACCAACTTGCCATCCACATGACCGCCCGCCCCGCCAACCAGAGCAATACCAACGATAGCAGTTTTCCGCCTGCCAGCGGCTTGGCTCCGGTCCAGTTGGTCACCGCTGTGAGAAGAAAGCCGGCGATAGCGGCGGGCACCAGGCCATACAACATTTCGTGGCTGTGCCACTTCATGGGCGACCAGCCTAGCGGCAAGGCCCAGTCGCCGAATAAAAAACCCATCCACCCCAGCACCACGAGGGTGGCATAGGCTCCGGTAAGCAGAAAGAATGGCCGAAAGCCATAGGCTAACAAAATGGGAGGCTGTGCGTTGGACATTAGTGAACTCCTCGTGGGCTGGGTCGCGTCAATAGAAAACTGGCGACGGCCAGAAACAGGATAGCTGTGAAAATTAATACGCCGGGAGCGCTTTGCCATAACCAGAGCGTCAGCCAGCTGCTAATAAGTAGTGCCAAGGCAATGGCTTTGGCTCGCTTGGGGACGGCACGCTCGGTTCGCCATGCGTGCAGAGTCGGCCCGAAATGCGGATGGTTGTGCAGCCACCGTCCGAGCCGGGGGGAGCCTTTCGGCGCAGCCCAGGCGGCTATCAGCAAGAAAGGAGTGGTGGGTAATAATGGCAGCACGGTGCCAGCCGCCCCCAAGCCGATACAGCCCCAGGTCAGGCACTGCCAAGGGAGGTGGCGAAGGTGGGTGAGAAAGCGTAGGCGTGGACTGGGCATAGGTAGTACTCCCACCTTAAAAGATGGATTTATTTTACATCTTTAAAAAGCCGATGTAAACTTCGCCATAAGATTCATTTTAGATGTATCTTATTAAGTCGATAGGCCGAGCGAGTGGGGTACTGCCTGAGTCCCCGAGAGAAAAAACCAATGAGTATGTTAGAGCGAACGTTAAGTGAACTGGCCCGTGAGATACCGGGGGCCACGGCGGTATTTCACGGCTACCAGCTGGATTTTTGCTGTGGCGGAAAGCAAAGCCTGGCCAAGGCAGCTGAACGCAAAGGGGCGGACATTGACGCTTTGGTGCTGGCCCTGAAGGAGTCGGCGGCACGGCACACGACCAGCGTCGAGGGCTGGTACCAAGCGCCGGATGCCGATTTGATAGAACATATTTTGACACACTACCACGACGTCCACCGACAGCAGTTGTCCGAACTGATTCGGCTCAGTCAGCGAGTGGAGCTGGTGCACGGGGGGCGCCCCGATTGCCCCGCCGGTCTGTCGGATCACTTGGAGCTCATGCACGCTGAACTCGAAGCGCACATGCGCAAAGAAGAACAGATTTTGTTTCCCATGATTACTCTGGGAGTCAAAGGCATGGCCCGGGGGCCAGTCGCGATGATGCGTCACGAGCACGATGATCACGGAGCTTCCGTTGATCGCATCAGTGAGTTGACCCAGGGCATTAACCTCCCCAAGGGAGCCTGCAATACCTGGCGAGCACTTTACCTGGGATTGGCGGTGCTGGAAACAGACTTAAAGGAGCACATCCACCTGGAGAACAACATTCTCTTTGAACGGATTGACTCCGACCAAAACCACAACCTTGAAAGAGGAACAAACCATGGGTGAGTACCGCAAATTATGGTGGACCTTAATTGGTATTCTGGGCTTTACCTTTGCACTGTTAGGCTACTTTGGCGTTGAAGTTTATCGTAAGGCGCCACCGATCCCTGACCGAGTGATCACCGAAGACGGTCAGCCATTAATGACCAATGAAAGCATTCTTGATGGACAGACTGCTTGGCAATCGGTTGGAGGCATGCAGCTGGGCTCGATCTGGGGGCATGGTGCGTATCAGGCGCCTGATTGGACGGCCGACTGGTTACATCGCGAGCTGAATGCCTGGTTGGAACTGGCGGCGCAGGAAGAATACGGCTTCCCCTATGCCGAGCTCATTGGGCGCGAGCAGAATGCTTTGCAGTACGAACTGAAAACGGCCTACCGGACCAACACCTATGATGCCGGCACCGATACCCTGGTATTGACGGGCCGACGTGCTCAAGCTATTGCCCAAACCGCCGATTACTACAGCCGACTGTTTAGCGACGCCCCTGAACTGCAGGGCACCCGTCAAAGCTATGCGATGAAGGAGAATACCCTGCCTAGCGCTGAGCGGCGCGAGCAAATGACCCACTTCTTCTTCTGGACGGCCTGGGCGGCCGCGACCGAGCGTTACGAAGGGACGGCCACCTACACCAACAACTGGCCTCACGAACCGCTGATCGACAACAAGCCGACGGCGGAGAATGTAGTCTGGTCCATCATTAGTGTGGTGCTTTTGGTGGCTGGCATCGGCGCCCTGGTGTGGGGCTGGGCCTTTTTGCGTAAGCACGATGAGGAAGAGCCAGCATCCCCTGCGAGAGACCCCATTACCACGCTCGAGTTAACGCCTTCTCAGCGGGCGCTGGGCAAATATCTGTTCGTGGTAGTAGCGCTGTTCACTTTTCAGGTGTTTCTCGGCGGCTTTACGGCGCATTACACCATTGAAGGCCAGGGCTTTTACGGGCTCGATACTTCTAAATGGTTCCCGTACACGCTGGCGCGCACCTGGCACTTGCAGGCGGCTATGTTCTGGATTGCCACTGGATTTCTGGCGGCCGGCCTGTTCCTCGCTCCAATCATTAATGGCGGTAAAGACCCCAAGTACCAGAAGCTGGGTGTCGATATTTTGTTTTGGGCGTTAATTCTGGTGGTGGTCGGTTCGTTCGCGGGCAACTTCTTCGCCATCGCTCAAATCATGCCGGCTAACTGGAGCTTCTGGTTGGGCCACCAAGGTTATGAATACGTTGATTTGGGGCGCCTCTGGCAAATCGCCAAATTCCTTGGCATTGTCTTCTGGCTGGTACTGATGTTGCGGGGCATTGTTTCGGCGTTGCGTCAGCCTGGCGACAAGAACCTTTTGGCTCTGCTAACGGCGTCCGTGGTTGCCATCGGTTTATTCTACGGTGCTGGCTTGTTCTACGGTGAGCGCACTCACATTTCCATCATGGAGTACTGGCGCTGGTGGGTAGTGCATCTTTGGGTGGAAGGTTTCTTTGAAGTGTTCGCAACGGCCGCTCTGGCATTCATCTTTTGTAGCATGGGGCTGGTGTCGCGCAAAATGGCCACAGCGGCTACGCTGGCATCGGCGTCGCTTTTCATGCTGGGCGGTGTGCCAGGGACTTTCCACCATTTGTATTTCTCTGGCACCACCACGCCGGTGATGGCCATCGGTGCTACCTTCAGCGCTTTGGAAGTTGTGCCGTTGATCGTACTGGGTTACGAGGCATGGGAAAACTGGCGCTTACAGCACAAAGCGGCCTGGATGCAGCGCATTAAATGGCCGTTGTTGTTCTTTGTTGCTGTCGCTTTCTGGAATATGTTGGGCGCGGGGGTGCTTGGTTTTATGATCAACCCGCCGATCTCGCTCTACTATGTCCAGGGCTTGAACACCACACCGACTCATGCCCACGGTGCACTCTTCGGCGTCTATGGCTTCCTGGCGTTGGGTTTTGTACTACTGATCCTGCGTTATATCCGGCCGCAAATGTTGTTCGACGAAAAACTGATGAAGGTGGCTTTCTGGTGGATGAACATCGGGTTGGCGCTCATGCTGTTTACCAGTCTGCTGCCAGTCGGTATTATCCAGTTTGTCGCCAGCGCCTCGGAAGGGCTGTGGTATGCCCGCAGTGAAACCTTTATGCAGCAGCCGATATTGCAGGGCTTGCGTTGGGTGCGCACGTTCGGCGACGTTGTCTTCATTATCGGCGCTCTGGCAGTGACTTGGCAGGTGGTTAAAGGGTTATATTTCCCCGATGCACCTGTCCTGGCTTCGGGGACTCTTGGCAAAGGGGCGGCAGTTGAGCCGGCTTACACCGAGTCGGACCAAGCCATGGCAGATGCCCACCAAGGCGAAGGTATGTGCTGCGGAAGCTGTGGAGGTAAACAATAAACCAAGACAAAAAGCGGGCTTTAAGCCCGCTTTTTACCTACAGTGGGAGTAATTAATCTATGACTAATGCCCAACAACGCATTGAGGCGATTTTCGAGCAAGTCATAAAGCGAAATCCGGGCGAGCCGGAGTTTCACCAGGCCGTGCGGGAGGTGATCGATACCCTGGCCCCGGTATTGGAAAAGCACCCAAGTTATGCCGAGCAGAAAATTATCGAGCGCATTTGCGAACCCGAACGGCAAATTATTTTTCGCGTTCCCTGGCAGGATGATAACGGTGAGGTTCACATAAACCGGGGTTTTCGCGTTGGCTTTAACAGCGCACTGGGGCCCTACAAGGGCGGTTTGCGTTTTCATCCCAGCGTTATGTTGGGTACCATTAAGTTTCTGGCGTTTGAGCAGACCTTCAAAAACGCTCTGACGGGCTTGCCCATCGGGAGTGGTAAAGGCGGCTCGGATTTTGACCCCAAGGGCAAGTCCGACAGTGAAGTCATGCGGTTTTGTCAGAGCTTTATGACCGAACTTTACCGTCATATCGGTGAGCTTACGGATGTGCCGGCCGGAGACATGGGCGTGGGTGCACGCGAAATAGGCTATCTGTTTGGCCAATACAAGAGAATTACCAACCGATACGAATCCGGCATCCTGACGGGCAAGAGCCCTTCATGGGGGGGCGCGCTGGTGCGTAAAGAAGCCACCGGCTACGGAGCGGTATTTTTTGCCGAAGAAATGTTGAAAATAAAAGGCCGGGACCTAGAGGGAGCGAAGTGTCTTGTTTCTGGTTCAGGTAATGTCGCGATTTATGCAATGGAAAAGCTGCAATCTCTGGGAGCCAAGGTGGTGGCCTGCTCGGACTCCGCAGGTTTTATTTACGATAAAACGGGCATTGATCTGAATACCGTCAAACAGGTTAAAGAAGTCGAGCGTCAGCGAATCAAGAATTATGTCAATGAACATCCCGATGCCGAATACCATGAAAACGACAATATTTGGGACATCCCTTGTGACTTGGCTTTGCCTTGCGCCACCCAAAACGAACTGGACGAGAATTCAGCGCGCACTTTGATCAATAACGGCTGTATGGCGGTTAGTGAGGGGGCCAATATGCCTTGCACCCCTGAAGCCGTCCGGCTGTTTCTGGACAGTGACGTCGCCTATGGCCCAGGTAAAGCGGCCAATGCCGGTGGCGTAGCCACCTCTGCTTTGGAAATGCAGCAAAACGCCAGCCGGGATTCCTGGAGCTTCGAGCATACAGAGAAACGCTTGAAGGAAATTATGACCAATATCCACAATGACTGCTATAACACCGCCGAAGAGTTCGGCTATAAGGGCAACTACATGGTGGGTGCCAACATCGCCAGCTTTCGCCGGGTTGCTGAAGCCATGCTGGCATTTGGTGTTATCTAAGACGAGGACTCGAAGCCATAGCGCTATGGTTTCGAGCTCGACTGGGTTTTTCCTCTAAGCGGACTTTGTACGTACTGCCGCCACCGAACACTGTGTAGTGGCATAGTGATTCCGGCCACCTGATTTTGAGTGTATTATCACTCACAGTGAAAGCGGCTTGCGACGCCATGGGAGTCGGCAAGTCTACCATGGCGTATTGCGTACGCAGGCTTCGGACTGAGCGTTCAGGCAAGGCCCCACAGAAAGGTGAGGCGCTAACCCCGGAGCAGCGTGAGATTCAGGATCTCAAGCGTAAGCTATGGCGGGTGGAGGAAGAGAAGGAAATACTAAAAAAGGCTATAGCTCTCTTGATGGCGTACGAGAGCAGGCATACGCACTGATCGACCGGTTGAGAGAGCATGAACCTGTTGGGCTGGCGGCAACACTCCCAAGAGTAACGGGTTGCCAATGAAGCGACTCACAATCACTCACTCTCTCTGCGCTGGCGGAGCCGCAGCAAAGCACCAGCCCAGAACCCCAGCCCCCAGATTAACCCCGTCAAAGCTCCATACAAATGCGCATCCACGGCTACCGGCACCGGCAACAGCGGGTGCGAGGTGTCGTAGCCCGGCCATTGCTCCTGCACGATTTTGTACGTGACGACCATCAATGCCAAAGCGCTCATCCAAGGGGTTTGCCGACAGGTGATGATCACGCCCGCCACCAGTAGCCCGTGCAGGGCGCCGGACAGGCCGGCGTAGTAATCCAGGCTGGGACTGAAGGCCAGCAGTCCGCCGCCTACGCCCGCCAGGCAGGCGAGCAGTAGCAGGCTGTAGTGTTTTAACGGGATGTCCTGGAACAGAATCCAGCCACAGAGCATCAGCGCGCCGAGGTTCATGGCCAGGTGGTAGCGGCCATAGTGAATCCATTGGCCGGTAAACAGTCGCCAGTATTCGCCGTTGAGAATGGCTTCTCGATGGTATTCCAGCGCGGGTTCGGTGACGCTTTGCAGGGCGCCGAGAAGAATCATCAGCGCGCTCAGCCCCAGTGTGAACCAGAGGCTGGGCGTGAATTGAAGGAAAGGGGTGGGGCGGTTAATGGGCGCCCGCCTTTTTCAGTGCGGTGATGTACTCGTCCGCCATGCGGTGGTCCTGAATACCTTGAAGGAAGGTTTTGCCATCGGGGCCGGGTGCGTTCAGGTCGTGCCCGCGTTCGACGAAAAATGTTACAAAAGTGGCAAAATTTTCTTCCCGCATGCCGCGGTACGCTTTTTCCAGTAAGTGGTAGTCCTGATTCATCCCCTCTGGTGCGGGGTGCTGGAAAAAGCTTTGTATGCGTTCGTCATCGAAATGTTCGCCGATGACTTTTTTCTTGTCTTTACGTAATTCACTCATGGTAATGTCTCGTTAACCTTCCAGCTTGTTGCGCAAAATCTCGTTGACGGCTTGCGGGTTCGCTTGCCCTTTACTGGCTTTCATAATCTGACCGACAAAGAAGCCCAGCATTTTGGGCCGTTTGTCCGGATCGGCGCTGCGGTAATTATCCACCTGCGCCTGATTGTTGGCGATCACGTCGTCCACCATCTTTTCCAGGGCACCGGTGTCGGATACTTGTTTGAGGCCTCGTGCTTCGATAATGGCATCGGCGTCGCCTTCACCCTGCGTCATGGCTTCGAAAACGGTCTTGGCAATTTTGCTGGAAATCGTCCCGTCTTTCAGTCGGGTAATGAGCCCGGCCAGTTGTATGGGGGTGACCGGAGATTGTTCAATGCTCAGGTCTTGTTTGTTCAGGTAAGCAGCCAGGTCGGCCATGATCCAGTTGCCCGCGAGCTTGGGTTCGCCGCTGGCCTTGGCGGTGGCTTCAAAATAGTTGGCCGTGGCCCGGTCGCCTGCCAATTGGGCTGCATCGTATTCAGGCAGGCCATACGCACTGATAAACCGGTCGCGTCGAGCTTCCGGTAGCTCCGGCATATCTTTGCGCACAGCTTCGATGAACTTATCGTCAATCATCACCGGCAGCAGATCGGGGCAGGGGAAGTAGCGGTAGTCGTTGGAGTCTTCCTTGGTGCGCATGGAGCGGGCGGTTTTGGTATCGCCGTTGTACAGTCGTGTTTCCTGAACAATTTTCCCGCCGTCTTCGAGGACATCAATCTGGCGCTCGACTTCCAGGGCGATGGCTTCTTCCATAAACCGGAAGGAGTTAAGGTTTTTGGTTTCGGTGCGGGTGCCGAGCTGGTCTTCGCCTTTGAGGCGCACGGAGATGTTGACGTCGAAACGCATGGAGCCCTGGGACATGTCGCCGTCGCAGATTTCCAGTGAGGTGACAATGTTGTGCAGTTGTTTGGCAAAAGCGACGGCTTCTTCGGCGCTGCGCATATCCGGTTCTGTCACGACTTCAATCAGCGGGGTTCCGGCACGGTTGAGGTCGATGCCGCTCATGCCGTGGTAATCTTCGTGCAAGGATTTTCCGGCGTCTTCTTCGAGGTGCGCATGATGGATGCGTACGCGTTTGGTGCGTCCGCCTTCGAGCTGCAGGTCGATATGCCCCGGCCCTACGATGGGTTCGGCCAACTGGGTGGTCTGGTAGCCTTTGGGGAGGTCGGGGTAGAAGTAGTTTTTGCGCTCGAAGACGGAGCGTTTGCCGATCTCGGCATTAACGGCGAGGCCGAATTTGACGGCATTTTTGAAGGCTTGTTCGTTGGCCACGGGCAGGGTGCCGGGCATGGCCAGGTCGATGGCGCAGGCCTGGCTATTGGGTGTGGCACCAAATGCGGTGCTGGCGCCGGAGAATAATTTGGTTTGAGTTGAAAGTTGTACGTGAACTTCCAAGCCAATAACGGTTTCCCATTCCATCTCAAATAACCTTTAATTCGGTTTTGATCGTTTGGTTGTATCTGTTTGAGTCCGGCTTTGGGTGGGGCGTAACGGTTGAAGACCCGCCGTAAATATGTCCCTATAGGCTTCTCATCGGCATCCATGCCTCAGAGAGTCTTCAACCGTTACGCCCCACCCAAAGCCTCAGTGTCATATTCTTGGTTACTCAATTCCCGGTGCGCACTGCTCGTGAAAGTCCGTCGCCTGTTGGAACTGGTGAGCGACGTTTAGCAGTTTTCCTTCGGCGAAGTAGTTGCCAATCAATTGCAGTCCAACCGGTTTGCTGTCGACCAGACCGCAGGGGATGGACAGGCCCGGCAGTCCGGCCAGGTTGGTGGCGATGGTGTAGATGTCTTCCAGGTACATGGCCACGGGGTCCTGGGTTTTGCTGCCGAAGGCGAAGGCCGGGGAGGGCGATGTCGGGCCGAGGATAACGTCGACGTTTTCGAAAGCGTCTACGAAGTCCTGTTTGATCAGGCGGCGCACTTGCTGGGCTTTGTTGTAGTACGCATCGTAGTAGCCGGCAGAGAGTGCGTAGGCGCCGACGAGGATGCGGCGTTTGACTTCTTCGCCGAAGCCTTCGCTGCGCGAGCGTTCGTACAGGTCGTTGAGGTCTTTCGGGTTTTCGCAGCGGTGGCCGTAGCGCACGCCGTCAAAGCGCGACAGGTTGGCGGAGCATTCCGCCGGGGCGATGACGTAATAGGCGGGTACGGCCAGATGGGTGTGCGGCAGGCTGATGTCGTGCAGCGTGGCGCCCAGGCTTGCGTAGACGTTGATGGCGTCCTGCACGCGCTTGGCGGTGTCGGCGTTCAGGCCGTCGCCAAAATATTCTTTCGGGATGCCGATTCTCAGACCGGACAATGGCTGGTCCAGCTGGGCGGTGTAATCCTCCACGGGGTGATCGACGCAGGTGGAGTCTTTCGGGTCGAAGCTGGCCATGGTGTTGAGCATCAGCGCGGCATCTTCGGCGGTGCGGGTCAGGGTGCCGGCTTGATCCAGGCTTGAGGCGAAGGCGATCATGCCCCAGCGGCTGACGCGGCCGTAGGTGGGCTTGAGGCCGGTCAGGCCGCACAGCGCGGCGGGTTGGCGGATTGAGCCTCCCGTGTCGCTGGCGGTGGCGCCCGGGGCGAGGTGAGCCGCCACCGAGGCCGCCGAGCCTCCAGAGGAGCCTCCTGGTACGCAGCCGGTGTTCCAGGGGTTCTTTACCGGGCCGTAGAAGCTGGTTTCATTGGAGGAGCCCATTGCGAACTCGTCCATATTGGTTTTGCCCAGCATGACGGCGCCAGCGGCTTCGTAGTTGCTGACGATGGTGGCGTTATACGGGGCAATAAAGTTGTCGAGCATTTTCGAGGCACAGCTGGTGCGCACGCCCAAGGTGCAAAAAATATCCTTATGGGCGATGGGAATGCCGCACAGGATGGGGGCATTGCCGTTCGCAAGGCGTTCGTCGGCTTTGGCCGCCTGGGCCAGGGCGCGTTCGGCAGTGACGGTGATGTAGCTGTTATAAGCCGGGTCCAGCCGCTCGATGCGCTCGAGATAATGTCGGGTCAGCTCGACGCTGGAAAACGCCCGGTCGCGCAGTCCCTGAGCCAGTTGGGCCATGGTGTGTTGGTGCATTGCGAATCAATTCCTCAAATCAAATCGGTCGGGGTCCAGGGGACGTCCAAAGTATGGCAAGTTACGACAAGTTACGAGACAAGTTACGAAGTGTGCCGTGCTGTCACTCGATCACGCGGGGTACCAGGTAAAGGTCGTCTTCAGTCGCCGGAGCAATGGCCTGAAAGGCCTCGCGCTCGTCGCGCTCAGTGATCTGGTCGGCGCGCAGGCGCTGCACCGCGTCTAGAGGGTGAGCCATGGGCTTGACGCCCTGGGTATCGACGGCTTGTAACTGGTCTACCAGTTTCAGGACGTCGGAAATCCGTTCAGTGACCTGTCCGACCTCGTTGTCGGAAATGGCGATACGCGCCAAATGCGCCAGTTTGGCAATATCAGAAGAGGCAATGGCCATCGAGGTGCTCCAATTCGATAGGGCTTCGGTACAGAATGTGCGCAACCGGGCCCGAAAAGGTCCAAAAGTTCGCGTTTATACGATAAGCGGTTAAAGTTATCACATTTGCGCCTTGCCCTAAATCCCTGCCGTTGATAGAGTGCCAGCATCCGCGCCAATGCACCGAGGTGCGCGCCTCCCGGCGACGCCTGCCAAGTCCGTGCCGCTCCACAGGTTCGGCCCAGCCATTCTGTTTTGGGAAGGCGACAGAGTTTTGGGACGGCGACTGAATTCGTCGGCCCTGCGCGGGTCTAAGCCGCGAGCAAGAATGTGGCAAAGGACGACATTCGCCCCGACACTGGAACCCTCCTCCGGTCGGCGCGACAGAATTTAGGCGGGGCGCTTTCTCGGCGGCCCGCGTGACAGAACATTATTAGGGTTGCGTGAACCAATGTTAAAACACCTGCGTGGAGCCTTCTCCAACGACCTTTCCATTGATCTGGGTACCGCCAACACACTGATTTACGTCCGCGGTCGCGGCATTGTCCTGAATGAGCCGTCGGTGGTTGCCATCCGTCACCACAATGGCCATAAGATTGTTGAAGCCGTCGGTACCGAAGCCAAGCGAATGCTGGGTCGCACGCCGGGCAATATCACGGCTATCCGGCCGCTTAAGGATGGTGTGATCGCCGATTTCCAGGTGACTGAGAAAATGTTGCAGCACTTTATCAAGAAAGTGCACGAAGCCAGCTGGTTTCAGCCCAGTCCACGGGTTCTGATCAGTGTGCCTTGCCTGTCCACCGAAGTGGAAAAACGGGCTATTCGTGAGTCGGCGATGGGGGCGGGTGCCCGCGAGGTCAGACTGATTGAAGAGCCCATGGCGGCCGCAATTGGTGCTGGCTTGAAAGTATCCGAAGCCAGTGGTTCCATGGTGGTGGATATCGGCGGTGGCACCACGGAAATCGCGGTTATCTCTCTGAATGGCGTGGTGTATTCCGACTCGGTACGCATTGGTGGTGACCGTTTTGACGAAGCGATTGTCAATTATGTGCGCCGCCACTACGGCAGCGTGATTGGGGATGCCACCGCCGAGCGCATCAAGCAGGAAGTGGGTTGTGCCTTTGCCGGCAGCGAAGTGCGTGAGATCGATGTACGCGGTCGCAATCTGGCCGAGGGTGTGCCGCGCAGCTTTACGCTGAACAGCGATGAAATTCTGGAAGCCCTGCAAGAGCCGTTGGCGGGGATTGTGCAATCGGTCAAAAGCGCTCTGGAGCAATCACCGCCGGAATTGGCAGCGGATATCGCCGAAAGCGGCGTGGTACTGACCGGGGGTGGGGCGCTGCTGCGCGATATTGATCGGCTGTTGTCCAACGAAACCGGTTTGCCGTTTATCGTTGCCGAAGATCCATTGACCTGCGTGGCGCGCGGTGGCGGCCTGGCCATGGAAATGATGGACAAACGCAATATCGACCTGCTGTCTTCCTGACGGCGCGCACCCCTTTCTTACCCAGGGCGGCTGACCTGGGCTGGTGGTGCGGGAATCGGTCGGGATAAGCGGGAGAGAAAGCTATTAAAACGCTGTTTACCAAAGGGCCGGCGGTTGCCTCGCGTGCACTGTTTTTTAGTGTGGTGGCGGTGGGCCTTATTCTCGTAAGCCTTTATACCAACTGGCTGGCGCCGGTCCGTGCCCAGCTCGGTGTGGTGGCGGCCCCCTTCTACTGGGTCACGGATCTTCCCAAGCGTATCGGCAACTGGGGCGATGAGGCCTTTGCTTCCAAACAGGCCCTGCACGAAGAAAACCAGGCGCTGAAATCCGAGCTGCTCATCCTTCAACGAAAGCTCCAGCAAATGGCGGCGCTCGCCGCTGAAAATGTGCGCTTGCGCCGGCTGCTCGGCTCCAGCGATATGCTTCAGGATAATGTGCTGGTCGCCGAGTTGGTCGGCGTCTCCCCCAATCCGCTCAGTCACTCAGTGGTCATTAATAAAGGCCTTTCTGATGGCGTTTACAACGGCCAGCCCGTACTGGATGCCTTCGGCCTGATGGGGCAGGTCGTGGAGGCCAACCCCCACAGCAGCCGTGTGCTCCTGATTACCGATACCAGTCATGCTTTACCGGTTCAGGTCAATCGCAACGGTGTGCGGGCCATTGCCGAGGGGACGGGCCACATTAATCGGCTGCGCTTGCGGCATGTATCCAACACCACGGATATTCGAGAGGGGGACCTTTTGGTCAGTTCTGGCCTGGGGAACCGCTTTCCAGTGGGATATCCCGTGGCAGAGGTTGAGCAAGTCGTACGCGACCCGGGCCAGTCATTTTCGACCGTTATTGCCCGCCCCATGGCGCGACTGGATCGCAGCCGCCATCTGTTACTGGTATTCGGGCGTGAGCAGGCCGAGAAAGTGGACGCGGAGGTGTTGGCCCCCAAGGTGGAAATGAGCCCGGCGGGAGACAGTCAAGGTGATTGACCCGACACGAGGCCGAAATCGCTGGCTGATCGGCGTGGCGGTGGTCGTGGCATTGATGTTGGCGGTGTATCCGCTGCCCTTGGAATGGCGGTGGTGGCGACCGGAGTTTCTGATGCTGGTCGTGATTTACTGGGTGTTTGTTTTGCCCGATCAAATCAGTCTTACGCTGGTTTTCCTATTGGGACTGGTTCAGGACCTTGTCGAGGGAACGGCGTTGGGAGAGCATGCCCTGGGGCTGGTCATTGTGGCCTATATCGGGCTGCAATCCTATCGGCGGGTGGCTAACTTTGCGTTGTGGCAGCAGGCTTGCTGGGTGTTTCTCTTGGTAGGGATCGCTCAGGTCACCAGTAACTGGGTACACACGCTGGATGGGGGGCATGTCGGTGGTATGCAGTTTTTGTATCCGGCGCTGACCAGCGCCCTCCTCTGGTTCCCTCTACACCTTCTGTTTGAAGCGCTGCGGCACCGCTACCGTATTCAGTAATTGACCAATGAACTAAGGGCGACTCCATGACCGATCTCTACCTGGCGTCCCAGTCTCCACGTCGCCGCGAATTATTGGCACAACTTGGTGTTCGGTTTTCCACTCTGAGCCTTTCAGTGCCAGAGGTGCGGGCTGACGGGGAAGCGCCTGAGGATTATGTGGAGCGACTGGCGCTGGAGAAAGCCCGGGCCGGGCTGGCGCATATACAGGAGTCGGGATCAGCACTGAGGCCCGTGCTGGGATCTGACACCCTGGGTGTTTGTCGCGGGCGCGTGCTGGAGAAGCCTCAGGACCGGGAGCAGGCGCTGGAAATGTGGCGCCTGATGTCCGGGGGCGCGCACGAAGTGCTGACGGCCGTGGCCCTGTGTTCCGTCGAGAAAGAGCAGGTGTGTCGAGTAAGTACTCGCGTACATTTTCGGACTCTGTCAGAAGCAGAGATGCTGGCGTATTGGGCCACGGGCGAGCCGAGGGACAAGGCCGGTGGCTACGGCATTCAAGGGTTGGGCGGTGTTTTTGTCGAGCGAATCGAGGGCAGCTACAGTGCTGTGGTTGGGTTGCCTTTGGCGGAAACGGCGACGCTGCTCAACCGGTTTGAAGTACCCTGGTGGGGCTCCGTCTCAAGGGGATAAACAGGTGGGACACTAGATGACAGAAGAGTTGCTGGTAAACGTTTCCCCGGTAGAAACCCGGGTGGCGCTGGTAGAGAATGGCGTAGTGCAGGAGCTGCATGTCGAGCGCAGTCACGGCAAAGGGTACGTTGGCAACATCTACAAAGGCAAAGTGGTCAGGGTCCTGCCCGGTATGCAAGCCGCTTTTGTGGAGATCGGGCTGGCGCGTACCGCCTTCATCCATGCCTCGGATATGGCGGACACTGATGAAGAAGAGCGTCGCGGTGACGTGCCGGATATCCGCACGCTGGTGCGCGAAGGCCAAATGTTGGTGGTGCAGGTCAGTAAAGACCCGATAGGCACCAAAGGTGCCCGCCTCACCACCAACCTTAGCTTGTCTTCGCGCTATTTGGTGTACATGCCCAACAGCACACATATCGGTGTGTCCACGCGTATCGATGACGAAGACGAACGTCAGCGCCTGCGGACGCTGGTAGAGACGCTGGCGTCCGAGTCGGGTGTGCCAGGCGGTTTTATCCTTCGTACCGTGGCCGAAGGCGTCGGGGCGGATGAACTGCGCAACGACATCGATTTTCTGCAGAAACTCTGGAAAGACTTTCAAGACAAATGCAGCAGCGCCACAGTCCCCGAGGCCATTCATACCGACATGCCGCTGTTCCTGCGCGCGTTGCGGGATATGGCCCGGGCGCCGATTGAAAAAATCCGGGTGGATTCCCGCATGAGCTGGGCCCAGATGCGGGAATTCGCCGCCAGCTACTATCCCGAACTGGAAAAACTGATCGAATGCTACAGTGGCGAACGCCCATTGCTCGACCTGTACGGTGTGGAGGATGAAATTGCCCGAGCGCTGGATACGCGCGTACCGCTCAAGTCCAATGGCTACCTGATCATAGAGCAGACCGAGGCAATGACCACGGTGGATGTGAACACCGGAGCATTCGTCGGGCGGCGCAACCTTGAAGAAACCATCTTCAAAACCAACATGGAGGCGGCCAGTGCGATTGTGCGACAATTGCGGCTGCGTAACCTCGGTGGGATCATCGTACTCGATTTTATCGATATGAAAGACCCCGAGCACGAGCGCCAAGTGTTGCGAACACTGGAAAAGGCGCTTGAGAAGGATCACGCCAAAACCAGCATTACCGGCGTGTCCGAGCTGGGGCTGGTGGAAATGACCCGCAAGCGCACGCGCGAGTCGCTTGGGCAAATGCTGTGCGAACCTTGCCCGCTGTGCTCTGGCCGAGGCCAGCTAAAATCAGCGCAGACGGTGTGCTATGAACTGTTTCGCGAAATATTGCGCGAGGCGAGAGCATACGATAATGACAAATTTCTGGTGCTGGCCTCCCAGGTGGTCGTGGATCGGTTGCTCGACGAGGAGGCGGCCTACGTGGCTGACCTGGAAGCGTTTATTGGTCGTACTATCGAATTTCAGGTCGAGGCACTGTTTACTCAGGAACAATACGACATTGTATTGGTTTAAAGACAGTGACGCGGAATGAGGGTTGGCGGGAATAGCGACCGCCGCTTTGGAAACAACCTCGAATTATGGTTTCAGTGTTAGCGTATTTACTGAAAAAGTTCTACATCCTGTGCGCTGTCGTGATCATTGGTCTGGCAGTGCTGATTCAGGGTGGCCGCAGCCTTTTCCCTTTGCTCGAGCACTACGATACGGAGCTGACCGGCTGGTTGTCCCGGCAGCTGGATCTCGATATCCAGGTGGCTTCCCTGGAGGCAGACTGGCAAGACTTGCGCCCGGAAATCGTGCTTCACGATCTGGTGGTCAATGACGGCGAGGGTCGCCGGCTGCTGGATGCCAATCGCGTACTGCTGCGACTGAATTTACTGAGCAGCGTGCTTGAGGGCCGCGTTGCCTGGGACAAAGTCGAGCTGCGCCGACCGCGTCTGAGCTTGTCCCAGGGAGCGGATGGGTTTTGGGGGTTACCGGTTCTTTCCTCCTCTGACAATGAGCCCCTGGCCCCCGACGACCTGCTGACCCTGTTTGAGCTGGGTACTCGTGTGGAATTGCTCGAGGCTCGTATTGATCTGAGCTTCGCCAGTGGCCACGAACAGCGGTTCGTGGCGCCGTACCTCCTGCTGGAACACCGCGACAACTTCCATCGAATGTCGCTGCAAATTGATTTTGAAGCGCAGGACCGGGCGCTGGTGGCCGTGATTGAGGGACAGGGAGACCCTCGGGAACCTGAGCAGTTTCGCACCCGTGGTTATCTGCAATTGCGCGATTTTCCCACGCTGGAGCCGCTGAGTGTACTCGGTGGCATTTTGCTGGGTGAAGGGGCGCAACAGGAGTGGTATCGCGAGGGCCATATGGACGCGAGCCTCTGGTTTTCCAGTCAGGAAGAGGGTCTGGGATACGACTGGAGCGGCACAGTATCGCTGGACGATGTCGCGCTGCCCGTAGAGTCGCTGACGCTCGATCGTGTCAGCACCGATCTCAGTGGTCAGTGGCAGCGTGACGGTGCCTGGGAGCTGGCGCTGGGCAACCTCTCCGCGGACTGGCGTGACCGCGAGCTGGAGCCCCTGCAAGTGTCAATCTCCTCTGAAGGGCGCGAAGCCCCGGTGGCCGTACAAGTGGATCACCTGAAACTCGATTACTGGACGGAATTGGCCGAACAACTCGGTTTACTGAATCCGCCCCGGTTGAGGGAAGTGATCACGACGCTCGCCCCGAACGGCAGCCTGCGCCACCTCAACCTGGAATTGCCACACGGAGAGTGGCAGGACTGGACGCTGCAAGCCGAAATGGAGGCGGTCGCTGTGGAGCCCTGGCAGGGAGTGCCGGGCCTTAGCGGAGTGACGGGCTACCTGGAAGCGGGCCGGGACGGCGGTTTTATCGATCTCGACAGTCGCAACGGTTTCAGCATGTACTTTGCCAAAACCTACGCCGGGCCGATGGAGTATCAAACGGCTCGCGGGCAAGTGGCGTGGCACCTGTTGCCAGAACAGAACCGGATCTACGTTAACTCTGGACCACTGACGTTAAGAGGGCAGGGTGAGCAGGCGCGGGGCAGTATGTGGCTGTCGTTGCCCTGGGAGCGAAACACCGGCGATATCGACCTGTATCTGGATGTATACGGCGAGCAATTGAGTGCTAACGTCTATCAAAAATATCTGCCGGAAGTTGTTCCGGATTCACTCCGTCGTTGGCTGGAGCAAAGCATTGGCCGTGATAACGCCGGTCGCGCGGCGCAAGCGCATTTCGTGTTTCGCGGAACGATTAACCGGCCCGACCACCCCTTGTCACGCAGCTATCAGCTGGCGTTGGATATGACGGGAGCCGACCTCGCCTATCACCCGGATTGGCCTGTGTTGAGCGATCTATCCGGGCAACTGGTACTGAATGATAATCGGGTGGACGCGCGCGTGGATCATGCCCGCTTGTATCAGAGTGAGGTGGGCGCCGCCCGTATTGTTGTTAAAGACAACCCGCAGGGTGAGGGGTTACTACTGACCGTTGATGGCCAGGTTCAAGCGCTGGCCAGCGATGGGTTGCAACTGCTTCGGGGCGATTACCTGCGCCGGTTCGTCGGCGACAACATGGACAGTTGGAGTGTGCAGGGGTCACTGGTGGCCGACCTTGATTTGGCCATCCCGTTGGATGACGGCCAACCGGGCGCGTACCAGCGGGTCGATATGGAACTGATGCTGCCCCGGTTGACGATGGGAGATCTGGGGCTGACCGTGAGGGATGTGACGGGTCCGCTGCGCTACGTTAGTGGTAGCGGGTCCAATGACGGCGGGTTGAGCAGCGAGGGGATTGAAGGACACTTGTTTGGTGCACCACTGACGTTGGCCATTTCCGGGGGTGAGCAAGACGGCACACCCACCACGGAGTTGGCCTTTTCGGGAACAGTGTCCGGCGCACGGCTGGCGCAGTGGAGTCAGCACCCCGAGCTACGGTTGATAGAAGGCCAGTTTGATTTTGATAGCACCCTGATTCTAAATCATCACCCGGCTCCCGATTCTGAACAGGACCAGCGGCTGGCATCCCTGACGGTGACGACGGACCTCACTAGGGTAACGGTGAACTTACCCGCGCCCATCGGAAAAACGGCCGACGAGGCCCGGCCAGCGGTATTCAATCTGATACTGGGCCGTCGCTCATCATTGGCAGACCTGCGTTATGGAGACGAGGTGCACGCCGTGGCCCAGTTGAACGAGGAGAAACAGTTACGGCGTGCGGCACTGGGATTCGATGCCGCCGCCACGTTGCCAGACGCGCCGGGCATTCGGCTGGATGGTCAACTAGCGTCGCTTGACTTGCAAGGATGGAAGGCCGCGTTTGAACGGTATCAGGCATTGGCTTCACCGCTTGGGCCAGTTGACGGGCTGGGTGACGGGTTGAGCCCACAGAACGACGCCACGACGCTGGCGAGGGCGCCGGAGGCGACTCCCTCCGCAGTGTTGCAGCGTTTGCCATTACAAGCCAACCTCACACTGGCGTCGCATCGTTTGGGGCCGCTGCACCTGGAAGATCTGCATCTGAACCTTACCTCTCGTCGTCAAGGCTGGCGGCTGTCATTCGAGAGCGCGCAAGCGATGGGAGACGTGGTCTGGGGCGAAGACGCTGTGCCGGAACTTCATCTCGCCAGGCTCGCCTTGTCAGAAAGTGCATTGAGCGATTATGCCGCAGACACGGAAGCCAGCGCTGAGGAAGCGCAAAAGCCTTTTGACCCCACCACCGTGCCGGCGGCGAATGTCGCGGTGGACCAATTGACAATAGATGGAGAGGACTATGGCCACTGGTCGTTTCATTGGCGTCCCGGCAGCGATAGCATCCGTCTGGAAAACCTGGTGGGTGACATTCGCGGGATTCACATCGAGGGTGAAGAGGAAGGGCAGGGCGCTCAACTGGTCTGGCATTCACCCGGCGGGGCTGCCGAGCGCACCCGTCTTCAGGCGCTTCTGCGGGCGGGGGATTTGGCCGACGTCATGAGCCAGTGGGGGCAAGGCGACATCATTGAGAGTGAGGCTGCCACCTATGGGGTGGACTTGGAATGGACAGGACCACCGCAAAGCGTTCAATTGGAAAAACTAGAAGGCGACGTAGGCTTTGATGTGCGTGCCGGGCGCTTCAAACGAAATCCCGCAGCGGGCAGCGAAGGTATCCTGAGGCTGTTTTCAATCCTGAATTTTGATGCGCTGGCGCGCCGCTTGCGCCTCGATTTTTCAGACCTGTATCAAAGCGGGTTGGCCTTCGACAGTATCGAAGGGCGAATGACCTTTGAGCGAGGTTCTGTGGTGTTCTCCGAACCCGTTCTGGTGCGTAGCCCCTCGAGTCGCCTGCAACTGGGCGGACGAGCGGATCTGTTGAACGAAACGCTGGATGCGCGTCTGGTGGCCACCTTGCCAGTCGCTGGTAACCTGACATTCCTCACGGCGCTTGCCGCCGGGCTGCCGGCGGCGGCCGGGGTATTTCTGGTGAGTAAACTGTTCGAGAAGCAAATGGATCAGGCGACCAGCATTAGCTACACCATTCGGGGCGATTGGGACGATCCGGTGATTAAATTTGATCGACTGTTTGAAGGCGGCGCCAATCTGGACGTCAGCGATGATCCGGCCCATCCAGAGCCGGAAGAGGCGTCTGAATCCCCCTGAAGAGCGTAATAGCTGACCTCTTTCCCCTCTGGGACTGCCGCTCGGCGGTGGTTTGTGATAGTGTTTCCGAGGCAGGCTGGCTCACGCGATTCAATGAGCGGCCCGTTCGTGGTGGTCGTCCAGGGACGGCCCGGGTTCATAACGACATTAATAAAACCATGCTTCAAACCATCGCACGTTACCGGCGCTTTTGGGTGCCCGCTCTGGTTCTGCTTGTTTCTTTACTGGTCTACGGCATCAACTACGGTTCGCCGAAATCCATGTTCTGGGATGAGAATTACCATATCACCTCCGGCCAGAAATACCTGGACGGCACCCTCTTCATGGAGCTTCATCCGCCGCTGGGCAAATTACTGATCGCGGCTGGAGAGGCGGTATTCGGTGGTAATGAAGCGCTGGATAAACGCGCTTTCAGCCGCACAGACTACCTGCAAGGCTCACAAGTGCCGGGCGGTATGAGCTACACCGGGTTCCGGTTCGCTTCCACCTTCCTGATGGCCGCATCGGTGCTGTTTTTTTATGGCATTGTCTGGCGAATTTCCCGGCGCACCTGGGTGGCCGCCGGCTTCAGTGCGCTGCTGATTTTCGACAATGCCCTGGTGGTTCACTCCCGCTCGGCAATGCTGGAAGGCATTCAGCTGTTCTTTATCCTGGCGGCGCTCTACTATTTCGTGGTGGTACTCACCCGAGACCGGCCTGTGCGCCTTCCTCAGTACGCCATGCTTGGCGTTCTGGTCGGTCTGGTGATATCGGTAAAGCTCAATGGTGCGGTACTGCTGCTATTGTTCGTCATGCTGTGGGGCGTGGACCAGTGGCAAAATATCAAACGCTTCGACTGGCTTGCGCTGTTTAAGCGCCTGGCAGTGACGGTGCCCGCAGCGGTAGTGCCGCTGGTGGCGAGTTTTGCCAGCGTGTTGTACGTGCATATTGCCCTGGGGGAAAACATTGTCAGCAACCGCACCTACAAAGCATCGGAAGCGTATCTGAACGAAGTGCGCGAGGGCCACAGCGCCGGGCCCAAAGCGTTCTATTACGGCTTTCGCGATAACTTGCGTTATATGCTGGAGTACTCCGATGGCGTGGCGCGTCTGGATATTTGCAAACCGGGGGAAAACGGCAGCTACGCGATTGGCTGGCCGCTGGGCAATAAAAGCATTAACTACCGATGGGACAAAAACACCATCGACGGTGAGACCCGAGTTCGCTACATCCAGATTATCGCCAACCCGGTTGTGTGGTTCTCCGTGGCGGCGGGTATCGTGTTATCGCTGGGGTTGTTAATCAGTCGGTTCGTCTACGGCAACCCCGTGAAGGACGTCCGGTTATTCTATTGGGTACTGGCGTTCACCGGGCTCTATGTGAGTTACATGGCGGCGATCCTGCAAATCGAAAGGGTCATGTACCTGTATCACTATCTGGTGCCGCTGGTGTTTGGCATGTTGAATCTGGCGGTGCTTTTTACATACATCTATCACGACGACATACGGGTCAATCGACGACACACCATGGTGAACCTGGGGTTGTTTGTTCTGTTGGTTGTCGCTATTTTTGCCTGGTTCTCACCGTTCACCTATGGATTGCCCATCAACGAGGACCAGTTTGAAGCTCGCAATTGGTTTCGGCTCTGGCAAATGAATGTGGTGCGCTGATGACAATGGCCTGGTGGAATAAAAATACGGTTTTTACCGGGGTGTTGGGGGTGGTGTTGCTGGCCATTGTGCTGCGCCTGCTGCCGCCCTTTGTTCCCGATGTGATTCAATTGACGCTGGTAAAAAACGACGCGGCGATTCGCACCATTGATCAGCCACGCCAGGTGGCGTACCAGCGTACCCTGTGGGTGGATCAATTGAATTTCTCTGATCGAAACCAGTTGCGCCATCCCAAGCTGGGGCAAATTGGCTACGCCGAACACTTCTTTATTGATATCGACCACACCTTTGAGGTGCTTCAGACAGGAACCTATCGGTTTTTGATTGGCAGTGACGATGGTTTTTCCGCCCGAATTGATGGCAATGCGTTGTGTCGATTTGATCGTGATCGGCCCTACCGAAAACAGACGTGCGCCGTGCAACTCGAAAAAGGGGAGCACCGTTTCGAAATGTCCTACTTTCAAGGCGGCGGATTTGCGGGGCTGACGGTGGAATACCTGCCTCAAGGTGCAGACCAGGCTTACTTTTATGGCGAGAATTCTGACTGGATGCGCTTCAAAAAAAAGCCCCCGAAAAACGGGGGCTAAATCTGAAAAAGCGGTGGGGCAGTGAACCCCGAATCAAACGCTGGGTCCGAACTTAGTTCGACGCCAGTTTGAATGCACGAACGGCTTGGTTGAACCGGTCCGCGTACTCTTGCAAGCTTTCCAACGCTTGGCGTTTTTCGCGACTTCCCAGGCCGGAGCACGCAATGTACTCTTCCTGGGCGCGAACGTATTCTTTCACTTCGTTATTGGATTTTACCATTTGAGCCGTAACGGCCGTGGCCGGATCGGGGATCTCGGGCGCCTTACCGGGAGCGGTGCAAGCTAACACTGGAGAGCTAAGGACCGCCGTGCAGGCAGCTGCAAACAACAACTTCTTCATGGTCAAATACCTATTCATTGACATCGTCGGCCCAGTGGCGTCACCCACCCTGGAACCGTTCACTGACAGACTGATCTGTGACCGACTTCGCAATATCCTGATCACGCGGCGCATTTTCCCACAAGCCTTACTATTAGAAAAGGTTCTAAAAGGAACTTTTAGTTATGGAATAGTGGAATATGCCAGGGAAAAGTTATCAAAATCCTGTCAATGCGCACGCCTGTCACGGCATTCTGGCGATCGTGCCTTGGGGTAGGGCGGTTGGAGGGTTTTCGTCGAAAACATGGCGCTCCAGCAGAGGTGGGATTACGTGTGTTGAGCACGCGATCCCGCCTCGCCAAATCAGTGTGGTCCCTATAGAGTAATGCCCAGGGCGGACAGGACTTTCGGGTCCGGGAAGCCATCGGCGACCATGTCTTGTGCATCCTGAAAACGGCTGAGCGCGGCGCGAGTGCCGGGACCCCAGATGCCATCCACTTTCCCGGCATCATGTCCTTTATCATTCAGCGCCTCTTGCAGAGCCATCACCTGCTCGCGGTTCAAGCGTGGGCTGTCCGCCGGAGGGGCTTGATGCAATTGACCGGCACCGGCAATACGGTCAGCCAGGTGACCGACTGCCACCGCATAGTACTCGGACTGGTTCCAACCCATAATCACGCGGAAATTGCTATACACCAGAAAGGCGGGTCCACGATGGCCTGAAGGAATGAGCAATGCGGCCTCAATATCGGCATCGGGCAGAGCGGCCCCACTGGTTTGGCGCACGCCCTGGCGCTGCCACTCGGCCAGCGTTTTACGATTCTTCAATCCGGCCTCAAGATAGGGAAAGTTTTCCGGAAGGGTGACTTCGCGACCCCAGCGATACTCATCGTCCCACCCAAGATGGTTCAGGAAATTGGCCGCCGATGCCATGGCGTCCGGCAGGCTGTTCCATAAATCGCGTTTGCCGTCTTCGTCATAGTCCACCGCGTAGCGCAGGAAAACCGACGGCATGAATTGAACGTGACCCATGGCTCCGGCCCAGGAGCCTTCCATTTGCGGAGGGTTGATGGCGCCTTCCTCAATGATTTTCAGTGCCGCCATTAGCTCTCGGGTGAAGTATGTGCTCCGGCGCTCGTCACAGGCGAGCGTAGCCAGTGAGTCCAGCACGGACATCTTTCCGAAAAAGCGGCCGAAGTTTGTTTCCAGGCCCCAAAAAGCCACCAGATAAGGGGCGGGTACGCCGTATTGGCGCTCTACTTTACGCAACAGGTCGCGATTTTCCCGCAACAGGCGACGCCCGTCCTCTACTCGCTGGTCGGTGACCCGGCGGCCCAGGTAGTCTGAGAAAGGGGTGGTGAATTCCGGTTGGCGCCGGTCGAGTTCAATGACGCGCTCTGACCATTGCAATCCCGCCAGTGCATTGCGCACGGACTCGGAGGTGAGATCTTCCTGCTCAGCCTGTTGCGCGAAGCGTTCACGGCACTGCGAAAATGCCTCATCGGTCATGGCTTGTGCCGCATTGGCCGAACTCAATATGAGCGCACCCGCCCATCCCACAATACCCCACTTCATACACGCTCCGGTAGACAGGCTACGATAGTCTTGCCCCGAGACCAGCTCGGGGACAAATGGTTGACGTCGTACCAATAAATCACAAGGCAGTGAGAGAAATCAACTGTGCGACCGCACTCATTAGATCATTCAGGCGACGTGAACTCTGTCATGGCGTGAGCGTGAGCCTTCTGGCAAAATATGCGTCGCGCTGATTCGCGTACCTCTTTATGTTATGTCTTTCAGGGCAGGTCATGTCTCTCAGGACACGCTGAACGTTTCAACTTAAGGAAATCTCCCGTTATGCAGAAAACTGCAAAAATCACAATAGCGCTACTGCTAGTGGTCGGCGCCGTGGTGGTAGCGATTGCCGCCGGTGTTTTCAACAGCCAGAAAAATACGGGCAGTGGCCTGGATGATTTTCTGGGGTATATTCCCGCGGATTCCCCGTTTGTGATTGTGGGGCAAACGGACGCCGAATATCTGGAAGCGTATGACAAGACTCTGCGCAACACGAATCCGGAAGAGCTGAGGCCGGTGTTTGAGTTGCTGGAGGGGATGGATGATGACTCTCCCGCTTACGCGCTGCTCTGGCTGTTGGATGATTACCTCAAGACGGCGGCCTCTGGCGGCTATGAAGGCCTGAAGACTCGCTACGGCATTGATCTGGAAGCACCGTTTGGCTTGTACGTTAGTGGCGCCGCACCCGTATTACGCGGCAGCCTGACCAATGCGGAGGCTCTGCACGCCGTCCTTCAGGAAGCTCAAGAAGCCACGGGTGTCACTCTGGAAGAGAGCACATTGGGTAGCGCCTCGTTGTACCAGGTGGAGCTGAGCGAAGACGAAGGCATTGCTCTGGGTTTTGCGATTGCTGAAAACAGTTGGACTCTGTCGCTGCTGAAAGACGGAGAAAATGATGAAGCACGAATGGTTCGCTTTGCCCGTCAACCCGTGTCGGAAAGTCTGGCGGGAAGCGATATTATCGAACAGTTGCGCGAGGATTACGCCGCTGCCGATCAGGCTATGGGCTTTCTCGATATAGAGCAGCTGACCCGTGCCATGCTGTTGCCGGAACAGAGCAGCACCGGACGTGAATTGCGCGAGTGGTTTCCGAAATTGCGGGAATCCCTTGACCGCGAAATGGATGCAGCTTGCCGTGATGATTACCTGGCGCTGGCCGGCAATGTCCCGCGCCTGACCTTTGGCTCCGACAGTCTTTCCGTCAGCGGTGACGACGTGGAGCAGGCAATGAGCTTCCTGTGGGAAATTAAAAACCAGAGCGTGGTGGCGGCGTTACCAAAACTTCACGGCCATATCCCGGCCTACGCTCGTACCACAGAAGACAAGCTCGGCGCGTTTGCCCTGGGCGTTAACGTCAGCCAGTTGGTGCCGGTGTTGACGGAATTCTGGAATCAGTTCACTACGGCAACGTTCAGCTGTCCGCAGTTGCAAGAAATGCAGCGCAGCGTCCAGATGACTAACCCTGCCATGCTGGGCATGGGAACTGCCATGTTTGATTCGGTGCGCGGCGTCGGTGTGGCGTTGTTCAATATTGAGCAAAGCGATACCACCCCGCTGGGACTGGACGGCTCTGCCCTCATCACCCTCAGCTCCGAAAATCCGGCCGCTTTGGCGTCCATGGCCTCGGCGTATATGCCGGGTGTGAGTGGGCTGCAGATTCCCTCCGATGGTACGGCGGTGGAAATCCCTGATCCAATGGGGCTCGGTGGTAATTTTGTGGCCATAAAAGGCAAGCACCTGGTGGTTTATCGTGGTGAGGCCGCGCGTGAAGTGGCGGAAGACATGAGCAGTGAGCCGCTAGAAGCTACGGGTGTGTCGGCACTGGCGTTAAACCTGAAGCAGCCGCGCGAGCTGTTTGACATTATTGAGCCAGCGTTGAGCCATTCCGCTGCCGGTATGGGTGAGTGTGGCCGGGTATACGATGCCTTGCTTTCACTGACTAAAATGCCGTTCTCGGCCACGTATCAGGAGCAGTTTACTCAGCGCGGCTGGAATGGCCAGCTTGGCTTTGAAATCACCACAGTAGGGCCTGCCTCAATGAGCGAGCTGTCTGGCACTTATGCATTGAGCCAGCTTGATCCATACTCGTGCAATTGGAACGAGTTTGGTACGGAAACCCTGGAGGAAGATGGCACGGGTGGTTTCAATGGTGGCTTCGTCGGGCCGGATGAAAGTGCGCCGCAGTGCGATACCTTCCGCAGTGAATTTGAATGGAGTCTGACCGGCAGCCTGATGGTGCAGACCCCGGGGTCGCAAGAGTTCCGCTCGTCCTGTGAGGAGGAGTGGGAGACCGTGGCGGATGTGCCGGGAGTATCCTGTGAGGTGTTGGCCGTGGACGATGAAGGCTTTTTTTGCTCTTCGGTTGAGGACGAGCACGTTAATCTGGTGCGCTATCAGCGCCAGTAATAGAGTGTCGGCAAGGATGCTGAGCGTTTTGAAAAGCCGCCTTCTGGGCGGCTTTTTTATTAATGGTGCTTTTTTGCATCACTAAATCAATTTTTAAATATAATGCTGCGTTTTTGCTATTTTAAATTATCTGATGGATGTTTTTATTGTTGTAATATTGGGTTTTTATACCTATATTAAGATTTAATGGTTTATTAGTGCATCATTATTCGGGGTTCGGGTATGCCCAAAATTCGAAACGCCATGACCGATGAGGCGATTGCGAAAGAGCTGGGCCAGCGCTTGGCTCAGGTTCGTATTAACGCCGAGCTGACCCAGGACGAGCTGGCCGACGCTATTGGTATGGATCGGGGACGAATCAGTCGCCTGGAAAGCTCGGGTTCCGGCAAGCTTTCCACGGTAGTGGCTGTGCTTCGCCAACTGGATCGTCTGGATCTTCTGGAACAGTGGTTGCCGCAAGGTGCCACCCTGAGCCCCCTGAAGCAATTGGCGAGCGAACAAAAAAAGCCATCGAAGCGTAAGCGCGTGCGCAAACCCAAAGCCTCAACGCGCTCCACGGATTCACTCCGGCCAGAGGATGATCTGAAATGGTAGCCACGGTGGCGAGGGTAACCCTTTGGGGGCATACGGTCGGCGCGCTAGCTCAACAGCCGGACGCCAGTATCGCGTTTGAGTACGACCCTCAATGGCTGGCTCGCGGCATTGAAATTTCACCGTTGAGGCTACCGGCCAGGCCCGGCATTTTTCAGTTTCCCGGCCTGAATCCAGAGACTTTTCGAGGCCTGCCCGGCGCTTTTGCCGATACGCTGCCGGATGACTTTGGAAATGCGGTGATTAATGCGTGGCTTGAGCGCCAGGGTATCCCCAGGGAAGACTTTGGAACGCTGGATCGGTTGCTCTATACCGGCTCCCGTGGCATGGGGGCGCTGGAGTACCACCCGGCGAAACGCCTGTCGGATGACCGCGGCGAGGATATTCAACTGGACTCCCTATTACAGGTCGCGCAGGACATTCTCGACCAGCGGGCGAAGCTCGGTGTAAAGCTCAGCGAAGCAAGCGCTTTGAAAAGTATCCTGCAAGTCGGTACTTCCGCTGGGGGCGCGCGGCCCAAAGCCATCGTGGCGATTAACGAGGATCGCACCCGAATCCGTTCCGGCCAGGTGGACGCCCCGAAAGGTTTCACCCACTATCTGCTGAAGTTTGACGGCGTGATGGAACACCGCACCGATCAAGAGACGTTTGGTGATCCCCAGGGTTTTGGACGAATGGAATACGCTTACTCCCTGATGGCGACCGATGCCGGCATCACCATGGAACCCTGTGAACTGCTTGAAGAGGGTAACAGGGCCCACTTTCTGACGCGGCGGTTTGATCGGGATGGCAACGACAAGCTCCACTATCAGTCCCTGTGTGCAATCGATCATGCCGATTATAAAAAGCCCGGTCATTACAGCTATGAAGAACTGTTCACAACGGCTCGACGCCTGCGTCTGAGCCGCACCGAAGCGATTCAGCTCTACCGGCGAATGGTGTTCAACGTCATGGCCCGCAACCACGACGATCACACCAAGAACTTTGGCTTCCTGCTCGATGGGCCGGCCGCCCGTTGGAGACTGGCTCCCGCCTTCGATGTCGCGTACAGCTATAAACCGGGTTCCCCCTGGGTGAACAGTCACCAGCTGTCCCTGAACGGCAAGCGCGAGCAGTTTACCGTGGATGACTTGCTGGCCGTGGCGGGTCAGATCGGAGAGTTCAAGACCGAAGCCCGGCGGGTGATTGAAGAAATCAGTGATATCGTGGCGCGCTGGCCCAAATATGCCGAGCAAGCCCAGGTGCCTGCTTCACTGGCAAAAGAAATTCAAAGCAACCTCCGCCTGTTTTCGTAAAACGATAAGCGCACCACCTGAACGAGCACTCTTTTCCTGATCAGCGTTCTTTTCCTGAATGGGTCGACGCAGGCCATTGCAATATATTATGATAATTGCATATGGTTAACATAACCATAACGCTTCTGTCCGTTGCACTCCAACCAACCAATAAATACAGGAAGACACGTGATGAACAAGAAACAGACTTTTTTCTTCTGTCGGAGCCTGATGGCTTTATTGATGACGTTCAGCACCCTGGTATGGGCGCAGGATGGCAAAATGTATCCGATAGACGCACCCGATGAACCTCGGGCTATTCCGCTGGAAACCGGCGGCGTGGAGGGGCAGACGGCGTCGGAGAGCTGGTTCCGTCAATGGGGCGATCCCATGGCGCGCAATATTTCAAAAGCAACGCTGACACCGGTACTGGCGGACCCTGAGAAAGCCAATGGCACAACCGTGATTGTTGCCCCAGGCGGTGGTTTTATGTGGCTGTCGATGGGCAATGAAGGCTGGGAAGTGGCTGAGGCGCTCGCCGAGCAGGGCATCAACGCTTTTGTATTGAAATACCGCCTTCAGCCGACAGAGCCGTCTCTGGAAGCATTTGAAAAACAAATGAATCGCCGCTTCGAGGAAGCGGGCGAGTCGTCGGAGGAAAGCGATTCGGAGTCTGCCCCCGAGCGCCCTCGCTGGGATCTTTCAGACCAGCTCGAAGATGTTGAAGCGGCCTACGCGATGATCCTGGAGCGGGCAGACGAGTGGGGCGTCAATACCGATAGAATCGGGATGATCGGTTTCTCGGCCGGGGCGGGCCTGACCATGGCGACCACGCTGGAATCTAAGAAAGTGGACCTGGCGTTTATCGGCCCGATTTACGGGGGTATGAACGCGGTTGATGTGCCCGAAGACGCGCCGCCCATGTTCGCGGCCATCGCCTCGGATGACTTCCTGTTTAACGGTCAGTTCGGTTTGATTCAGTCCTGGTACGAAGCCGATGTGCCGGTGGAATTTCACCTTTACCAAAACGGCGGTCACGGCTTTGGTTTAGGGAACCCCGACCGCACCAGTAATAAGTGGTTTGACGCCTTTATACACTGGCTGGATGTCAACGGATTCCTGCCTAACCACCACTAAGTGCCTGAAAAATAAACAGCGTGTCGTTTTCACCGACACGATCTGTGAGCGCCTTTCGGTCAAGTACGACGGTGTTGTTAATACTCAGTTTTACATGTCGTCGTACCGCGCCTCGGTCATCCAGCACATAATCGGTAAAGCCGGGCGCCACCTCGTTGAGGGTATGCAGTACCTCGGCGACGGAGCCTGGCGGTGCCGTGAGGGTTCGGCCCTTCAGGTGAGGGAAGAACCGGTAAAGGTGCGAGGTCATCTTTATGGCTGGCATAGGCGTTAACCGAAACGCACCGAGTAAACCGGCGGAAAGTGGTGACCCAGACTCTGCCAGTGGTTGCCGCGATCTTCCGACAGGTAGACGTTACCGGTGGTGCTGCCAAAGCACAGGCAGTCACCCGAAGCGTCCAGAGCGTGGCGCAGCACGATGTCGTGGGCATTTTCCTGCGGCAGCCCGTTGCGCAGCGCTTGCCAGGATTGGCCGCCATCCTCCGTGCGGGCAACAAACAGGCTGCCGTCGAGCGTCATGCGTTGGGCATCGCTGCGCCCCGGCACCACCCAGGCCGTGCGCCCGTCCTGCTCATCCACGGCTATCGGGAAGCCAAAGTGCACACCGAGTTCCGGCTGGCTGACCTTTTTCCATTGTCTGGCACCATCGTCGCTATAAAACACACCGCAGTGATTTTGTTGCCATAGATGATCTGGCTGCCCGGGGCACTGCGCCACAAAGTGCGGGTCGTGCCCCCACTCGGCTTCGGGATTGGGCAGGTAATCCATCAGCATGCCGCGATTGCGTCCGGCCCAGGTCTGGCCACCGTCGGTGCTTTCCAGCACTCCCGCCGAGGAGACGGCCACATAAAGGTGATCGGGATCAAGCGGGTCCACCATAATGGAATGGATGCCAGGCTCAAATACCCCATAGTCGATACTTGCTGGCGTACCACCCCAGTGGTTTTCATGAGTGGCTTCGCCGGAGAACAGATTACCGCCGCGACTTTCATGGTTCCAAAGTGGCCGATTGAGCGTCCAGGTATCGCCGCCGTCATCGCTGATAAACAGTCCGCCGGGAATAGTTCCGGCATACATTCGCCCGGCCTGCTTCGGGCCGCCAAAAGCCAGGTGCCAGATTTTGTACACCGTGGCGTCCGCATAGTCGGGTTGGCCGAGCGGCGCCTCGGGGTCGAAATCCGGCGTCGGCAGAACCTGGGCGATGTGGCGTGCGCCCTCCGGGTACTTCAAAGATGAAATATCGTCCCAGCTCTCGCCTCCATCCCGCGAGCGTGACAGTTTGGGGCCCCAGTGGCCATGGTCCAGCGAGGCCCACAGCGTTCCGTCGCGCGGGTCTCGTGTGGCATAGCAGACGGGCATGCCGGGATGAAGAATCGGGCGAGCCCGCCAGCCGGAGGCGTGTCGATCAATAATAACGGTGCCCTTGCGGGTGCCCAGAAGCAGAGTGTCAGTCATAAAATTGCCCTCATCAGATCCCAAAGCTGGTCGAGTGGCAATAGTCAATATAGACAAGAAGCGGGCGGGCAGGCGTAATTTATTGAGAGGTTCCGCTCCCGGCAACAGGAAGCGGAACCAAAAGGGTGAGGCGGGTTATAGAGTAGTGCAGTAAGGTCCGATCAAGGTGCCGACGAACCCTCCGGCCACGTTGGTGCTGAGGTTGGTCGCATCCACGTTCTCGGCCAGAGTGTGGCGTTCGCCGCCGACCTCGTAGTGGGCGTTCATCGTCCCCGCGTTGAACTCCAAAGACAGAGTAACGTCTTCCGTGCTGGTCAGCGGTTCGGCCTTGACCAGCGTATTCTCACCAGAGCCCTGGTGCCGGTAAAGCGCTACCTGAGGTTCTCCCTCGTGCTCAGTGATGCCCAGGAAAATGAAATGCTCGTCATTTTGAACCGCGGCAATACCGGCCATTTCATCGGCGGTGGCGGGATCGAATGAGACGGTGGTGGACGCCGTGGCAACATGGTGCTGCTGGCGCTTGCCCAGGAAAGCGGGCACCGCGTCGAGATTGCCCAGTCCGCCCTGGCAGCTCAGAGTCAGCGCACCGTTATTGACGTCGTAGAAGGCCGTTTCCGGGGCGCGAATACCCATCCAGCCCAAGGCCAGCTCGTCACCGTCAAACTCGTCGGTGTAGCCAAAATCGCCAGCGTTCGGTGGTGTCGCTTCGTTCTGCTCCGGTAGCTTCGGCTTTTCCAGCGCAAACGGAATGCGCTCGCCCTGGGGCAGGATATAGGGCCAGTTGTCCTCCCAGCGAACCGGCAGCAGGAACGTCTCCCGGCCAATATTGAACATGTCGTTATCATAGGGGCGGATCGCCAGGAAAGTGGCCCACCAGTCCCCATTGGGAATCTGTACAAATTTGGCGTGTCCGGCGGCGATAATGGGATATTCACGCTCGAACGCCAGATCGCGTTGGGTCAGGATCGGGTTATGATCGGCCGGCTTATAGGGGCCCCAGACATCGTCTGCACGGAAAATCGTCTGGGAGTGGTGCACACTGGTGCCGCCCTCGGCGGCTGTGATGTAGTAATAGCCATTGCGCTGGATAATGTGCGGCCCCTCAATCCATACCGGCTCTTCGGAAATATCCACGCCACCGTTGATCAATTGCTTGCGTTCGCCGGTCATGGTCAGGTTTTGCCAGTCGAACTCCTGTATCCAGATCGCCCGGTGACCGTCATACCGTGGCTCCTCGTTGGGCGCGCCGTTATTGAGGATATAGGCCTTGCCGCTGTCATCCCAGTGGATGGAGGGGTCAATGCCCTCAAAACCCAGCCAGTGGGGGTCCGACCAGGGGCCTTCGGGGTGGTCGGCGGTCATCACAAAATTGCCGCCGCAGTCGACGCAAGTAGAGGCCAGATAATACGTGCCTTCGTGGAAAGAGATATCCGGTGCGAAAATCCCGCGAGAGACCTCAAGACCGAAAAAGTCGAACTGGTCTGGCCGGTCAATCGCGGTAGCTACTTGGGTCCAGTTCACCAGGTCTTTGGAGTGATAAATCGGTAGCCCGGGGAAGTGGGTAAACGAAGAGGTGACTACGTAATAGTCGTCACCCACGCGCGTCACGGTGGGGTCTGGCGCATAGCCGGAAATAATAGGGTTGCGAAACTCGTTCTCGCCAAGGGTGACCTGCTCCTGGGATTGCCCCTGGTAGTCAAACTTCGTGAACCGGGCCGAAGCCGGGGCGTTCTCGTTGGATGAAGTGGCTTCCTGGGCCGACGATGCCTGGGATTCACGGGTGTTATCGTTGGTCGAATCACAGCCGGCCAGCAGGGCGACCAGTGCCATAAGCGGCATGCTCATCATTTTTTTCATGGGGTCAATCCTCGGGAGGTTCTGAAATCGTGTGCTAAGACGATTCTAATATATTATGACAATATCTTATGGTAAGTGTAACTATAATGCTTATTGCCGTCGCGTACAAATACGCTAACTCTTCACGCACACATACACCGAGTTTGTCGATTCGCCATGTTGAAATGGGTTATAGAATGAAACCACATGCGACTCGACGTGTTTGAACACGGTGTTCAGTAAAGCCTCGAAGCCTTCGTCCGGGAGATTCTGGGACCACATGGCAAACACCCCCTTGGGTGTCAGCTTCTCCGCCATCAGCGTCAGGTTCTCCGTGGTATAAAAACCGGCATTGCTGGCGTTCAGGTACTCGGTCGGGGAGTGGTCGATATCCAGAAGGATTGCATCAAACCGCCGGGTGGGACTGTCCGGGTCAAAACCGGCGTCGGGGTTCGTGGCCAAATCAAAGAAGCTGCCCAACACATAACGGTGGCGCGCATCCGCATTGAGCGTTTTCCCGAGCGGTACTTTTTCGTCCTTGTGCCAGCCGATGACGGTTTCCAGCGCTTCGACCACTAACAACTCCGATACTCGTGCGTCGTTAAGTGCGGCCACAGCGGTATAACCCAGACCGAGCCCGCCGACGACCACGCGGAGCGGATCGCTCTGAGTGGCCGCCAGCCCCAGCGTCGCCAAGGCTTCTTCGGCCTCGACAAACATGCTGGACATCAGAAACTCCTCGCCCAGTTTGACTTCGTAAATATCCCTGTCGCCGAACGCCGGCATGCGACGGCGGCGGAGGGATATCTCGCCCAGCGGGGATGCCTGGCTGTCAATTTCCTCGAACATGAAGGCCATAACGATTGGTTTCCGGCGATGTTGGTCGGCGGGCCTTTATTCCTCGCCTTCCGGGGTGATGGACAGGATATAGGCGGACAGCTTCGCCCGGGTATCGTCGTCCAGGAAACCATGAGCGGGCATGGTGTGCTCGCCCCATTTGCCGGTGCTGCCGTTGGCAATGGTGTTGGTAATGTAGCCTTTGGGGTCGTCCAGCTCGCCGTATTTCTGGCTGATTTGCAGGAAGCTTGGCCCCACGGAGACGTCGCGCTCCTGATGGCAGGCTAAGCAGCTGCTGTCCTTGGCGAGTGTTTTACCCTCGGCGATTTCCATCTGGGCTTCATGGCCCAGTCCTTCAGCGGCAGCGGCAACAGCGGTGTCTTCTTCTTGCAGCTCTGACAGGTCGGCGTTCGCGTCGTATTCCACCACACTCAGTTTGGCCGCTTTGCTGGCGGCCCACCACTGGGAGCCGTACTCAAGCACCCACAGGCGACCGTCGTCGGTAATCTTCAAGTCGAGCGGGCCAGCGAAGTCCACGGTGGGAGCGAGGTCTTCGATCTTGACCACATTGTCGTACTCATCCAGCGTGACGACTTTGATCCAGCTGCGCATGAAGTCGCCGATAATCAGCTTGCCCTGATAGTACTCAGGGTAGGCCAGGTCGCCAGATTCCGGATACACACCCGCTACCAACGCATTGCGCCCGCCCTGGCCCAGCTCAGGAAAGCGTTCGGAGCTGTTGTAGGGGTACCAGATCAGCGCCGGTTGGGCCGGAGGGAGCACTTTCAGCCCCGTATTGCGCGGTGAGAAATTCTCCGGTGCCAGGGGGTTGAACAGTTCGCCGCTGGTGCCGGCCTCATAGTCGTACATGCGATAGGGGATATTGTTGCCCACCATGGTGGGCCAGCCGAAGTTACCGGCTTCGGTCACCTTGTTGATTTCATCGTAACCGCGCGGGCCGAAGTCGTCGGTCTCTTCTTTGGCATCGGGGCCGATATCGCCGTAGTACAGGGTATCGGTTTTGTCGTCCACGGCGATGGTGTAAGGGTTGCGGGTGCCCATGACATAGATTTCCGGGCGACCTTCTTCGGCCGAGGTGAACAGGTTGCCCTCGGGAATGGTGTAGCCGCCGTCTTTATCCGGGTGGATGCGCAGGATCTTGCCGCGCAGGTCCTGGGTGTTGCCCGCGCTGCGCAGGGCGTCGCTGTGCTTGCCTTCGGCGGTGTTGTTCATCGGGCCGGAATCGTTGGACTCAAAGGGGTTGGTGTTATCCCCCAATGCGACAAACATATTGCCGTGACGGTCAAACTCCAGATTGCCGCCGGTGTGGCAACAGGTGTTATCGTTGGGAATGTCCATCAACACCTGCTCGGAGTCCATATCGAGGGTTTTGCCGCTCACCGTAAACTGCGCCAGACGCTGCAACAAATCGTGCTCACCGCTCTCGTCCGGGAGGTTGTACATGGCGTAGATGATCTGGTTGTCCGCGAAATTGGGGTCGAAAGCCACCGCAATCAGACCAAACTCGATGCGCTTCTCCGGCGCAAAGACATCAAACTCGGCCATGACAGACGTTTCCTGAGTGGCCACATCCAGCCAGAACAGCGTGCCCTCGCGCTGGGCAATCATGGCCGCGCTGTAATCGCTGGTCACGTCGAAACTTATCGGCTCGTTCAGGTCATCCACCAGAACATGACGCTGGAAGCGGCGCGGATCGGGCTTCGCCTGGGTGTAATCCAGTGCCTGACGCTCACCCAACGCATATTCAAGCCCACCGTCCAGATGCTGCAAAAACAGAGTGTTGCTGAACATCTCGCTGGTGTGGCCAAGGCCCGTATAGAACACCCGGCCACCATCAAACTCGTGATACCAGGCAATAGGGTGGTAGGCACCATGCTGGCCGCCCTGGTAGCTGCGTTCGTCAACGGTCAGCAGGTCATGGCGCCGGTCTGAGAGCAGCTTGAAGTCATACCATTCGTCGGCCAGCCGAAACTGCTCCGGCAGTGCCTCAGTCGCGGGGTGGTTCGGGTTAACCACGTTGAGCGTGGCCCCCTGCACATTCGAAGGGTCACCCGGATGGGACTCAAAAGCCGCGCCCACCAGGCGCTGGAACCAGTGCCAGTCGCCTCCGTGCTCTGTATCCGTGGCGGAGTGAATGCCCACAAAACCGCCGCCCGCCTGGATATAGCGCTCAAACGCCAGCTGCTGCTGCCCATTGAGGATATCCCCGGTGGTGTTTACAAACACCACCGCGGCCATCTTCTGCAATTCCTCGTCAGTGAACACACTGGCATCTTCCGTCGCCACCGGCGTCAGACCTTTCTCTTCCACCAGTTCCGTCACAGCCTCGATGCCCGCCGGAATTGAATCATGCCGCCATCCGGTGGTTTTGGAGAAGATCAGCACAGAGTTCAGAGTAGCGCCCTGCTCAGCGGTGGAGGGCTGTTTCGCCTCTCGGTCGGATTCAGAGCAAGCAGCGGTAAAGGCGCCCAAGAGTACGAGGGCGAAAACAGCGAAAATACGAGGGGTATTCACAGTCATGGGGAATATCACATTGCCTATGGGGTGTTATTACTCGCTTGTTTATGGGGGTACAAGCTAAGTGCGAAAATCGAACGGCCGTCACTATAAACCAGACGGGGGAGTGATGCGAGTCGCAATGACAATAACGATCCGAAGGTGAGGCTGGGACGGAAAAGCCTTTGCAGTGCTTCTCTTATAGAGCGCAATTTGCCAAACAATCTGTGCGAAAACGTGTCACTGGATTCAAGGGATATCGCCACTAGGCACTACACAGTGCGAAGTTATTAATTTGCGGTTTTTATCTAAAAAAATAGAGTAAATAGTTGAATAACCGGTTCTATTCTATAGAATTAACGAAATTCTGTAGGTTTTAATAGATAAATATATCAATTTATAGATTTCTGGTGATTTTCTATGGAGACTAATCGTTTGAGCCAGCAACTGGAGCAGTTGGCCGAATTGGCAAAGGCCTTGGAGCAGGAGTTGGCCCAGTACCGGTCCAAAGGGGCGGCGCCACCGGTGCCCATTGAAAACGCTGGTGAGGTGATCCGCGAGGCCAGGCTCCGCCAAGGGCTCAAGCAGGCCGACCTCCAGGATTTGGCGGGCGTGGGCATCACCTCTGTCGTCAATGTGGAGAACGGACAGCTATCGGTGCAGCTCGATACTCTGAAACGGCTCGCTGGCGCCCTGGGGCTGAGACTGTACATCGGAGAGTAATTATGGCCAGCGCCGAAAAACGAAAGGCAGATGTGTACTTTTTGGAAGTATTCGCTGGCGTCCTCGAGGAAACCGGTGCCGGGTACCGGTTCACCTATGACCCCAACTACCCAGTCAACGGCGGTCGGCCGATCGGGGTTCAGTTTCCGTTGAGCCAAGCGGTCTATGAGTTTGAACACTTTCCCGGGTATTTCGACAACCTGGTGTCCGAGGGCTGGCTGCGACGCACCCAATCGCAAACCCAGCGTATTGCCGAAGAGGATCGATTTGGGCTTCTTCTGGCCAATGGCCGTGACCTGGTGGGTGCGGTCAGCATTTTGCCGAGTAAAGAATGATGAATGAGTATTGTCACATCAGCCTCAAGCCCCTGACGGGCAAAGAGACGCACCCAGGCTACCGGGATGCTGAATATAAGCGCCTTTTCGGCAGCTTGAAAATGAAACCTGTATTACCGTTTACCCGAGCTGAATTCTTCCAGGCCGGAGGCCGTTACACCAAAGGGATGTCTATCTCTGGCGTTCAAGAGAAGCTCCCGTTGGGAGTACGCGCGGGTGAGTTAGTGCCGGTAGACGAGGGTGGGCTTTACATTCTCAAGCCAAGCCCCGAAGCCTATCCCCACGCCGCCGAGAACGAACACGCCGGAATGGAGTTGAGTCGCCTGGTTGGCATCGAGACCGCGTTGTGCGGCCTGATCCCTTTTAAAGGCGGCGAGTTTGCCTATGTGTGCCGCCGGTTTGACCGGGACGCCAAAGGCAACAAGGCGCCCCAAGAGGATCTGCTGCAAGCCGCAGGACTTCCATCCGAGGATAAGTACCGGCTTAGCTATGAAGCGGCTGGTCACATTATTTCAAAAGCCACCAATGGCAAGCCAGCGCCCGTTCTGGAAATGATCAAGCGGGTGATGCTCGCCTATGTGATGGGGAACGACGACCTGCACCTGAAAAACCTGAGCTTGCGCCGCGCTACACCCAAAGCGTTTTACAGCTATTACGATCTATTGACCCCAAACTACGACGTCTTGTTCTGTGGCGGCTTTGAGCATTCCGCCCAGGATAGCTTTCTGGCGCTGGACCTGTTGGCCAATGACGACTTCACGGAAAGCTACGAGCGGCTGGGCTTCTATACCCTGAAGGATTTCCTTGAGCTGGGGCGGCGGCTGAAGATTCCAGAGCGAGCGATAAATAATTTTGCCAGCAAGCTGGTCTCCCTGGAAGACAAGGCGGTAACCTTGATCCAGAACAGTTTTATGCCGAAGGCTATGCGTGAGAGGGCAGAGGTCGTGGTGCGGGAACGGCTTAACGTCATGAGTCCAGGCTAATGGTGTGAGGCTCCAAAAAAAAGCCCCACCAGCTTTCGCTGGTGGGGCTCCGAGTGACACCCATCCGCGGTTACTTTTCGGCGGCTTTCTTCTCTTTTTCCTTGGCGATCACAGTCTCGGCCACGTTGGCCGGGCAGGCCGCGTAGTGCGAGAACTCCATGGAGAACTGACCGCGGCCAGAGGTCATGGTGCGCAGGGTGCTGATGTAACCGAACATTTCTGAAAGCGGTACATCGGCTTTAATGCGAACGCCGGTAGCGTTTGGCTCCTGACCGGAGATCATGCCGCGACGACGGTTCAGGTCGCCGATAACATCACCCACGTGGTCCTCCGGGCTGAACACGTCCACCTTCATAACCGGCTCGAGCAACTGCGGGCCAGCTTTGGGCATGGACTGACGGAAGGCGCCCTTGGCGGCAATTTCGAACGCAACGGCCGAAGAGTCAACGGCGTGGTAAGCACCGTCTGTCAGCTCGATATCCACGTCCAACACCGGGAAGCCGGCCAGAGGGCCAGAGCCCATCAGGGACTTGAAGCCCTTTTCGATGGCGGGGAAGAATTCCTTGGGAACGTTACCGCCCACCACCGAGGAGCTGAAGGTGAAACCAGTGTTCGGCTCGCCGGGCTTGATGGTGTAGTCGATCTTACCGTACTGACCGGAACCACCGGACTGCTTCTTGTGGGTGTAGCTGTCTTCGATTTCCTGAGTGATGGTCTCGCGGTAGGCCACCTGCGGCTGGCCGACAGTCAGCTCAACCCCGTAGGTGCGCTTGAGGATATCCACTTTAATATCCAGGTGCAGCTCGCCCATGCCTTTGAGGATGGTCTCACCCGAGTCGCTATCGGTTTCAACGCGGAAGGTGGGGTCTTCGGCGACCATCTTGCCGATGGCGATACCCATCTTCTCGGTGGCGCCCTTGTCTTTCGGGAACACCGAGATAGAGATCACCGGCTCCGGGAACACCATGGCTTCCAGGGTGCAGGGGTGATTGGGATCACACAGGGTATGACCGGTCTGCACGTTTTTCATGCCCACGATGGCGATAATGTCGCCTGCGGTGGCGAACGACAGCTCATTACGCTCGTCGGCCTGCATCTCAACCATCCGGCCCACACGCTCGGTTTTGCCGGTGAAGGAGTTGAGGATGGTGTCGCCTTTGTTCAGTTGACCTGAGTAGATCCGAATGAAGGTCAGGGCGCCGAAACGGTCGTCCATAATCTTGAACGCCAGGGCGCGGAAGGGCTCGTCGGGAGACACGATGGCGTGCTCGCCGGTCGGGTTGCCTTCTTCGTCGGTCAGCGGCTGCGGGTTCACTTCCTGCGGCGCGGGCAGATAGTCGACAACGGCGTCCAGCAGCAGCTGCATACCTTTGTTTTTGAAGGCCGAACCACAGTAGGTGGGGAAGAAGGCCAGCTCCAGAGTGCCCTTGCGGATGCAGCGCTTAATGTCGTCTTCGCTGACTTCCTCGCCTTCCATGTAGGCCATCATCAGGTCGTCGTCCATCTCGACGGCGTTTTCGATCAGCTGGTCGCGGTACATCTCGACGTCATCCACCATATCGGCCGGTACATCGGTGATGGTGTAGTTTTCCGGCAGGCCGGTATCATCCCAGACGTAGGCTTTGCGGGTCAGCAGGTCCACGACGCCCGAGAAGGTGTCCTCGCGGCCGATCGGCAGGGTCATAATCAGCGGCTTGGCGCCCAAAACTTTCTTGACCTGGTCGGTGACGCGCAGGAAGTCCGCACCGATGCGGTCCAGCTTGTTGACGAAAATCAGTCGCGACACCTTGGAGTCGTTCGCATAACGCCAGTTGGTCTCGGACTGGGGCTCCACGCCGCCAGAGCCGCAGAACACGCCGATGCCGCCGTCGAGTACCTTCAGTGAACGGTACACTTCCACGGTGAAGTCAACGTGCCCGGGGGTGTCGATGACGTTGAAGCGGTGCCCTTTCCAGAAGCAGCTGACGGCGGCCGACTGGATGGTGATGCCGCGCTCGGCTTCCTGGTCCATGAAGTCGGTGGTGGATTCACCCTCGTGCGTTTCACCGAGCTTGTGAATTTTACCCGTCAGCTTCAGGATACGCTCCGTGGTAGTGGTTTTGCCGGCGTCTACGTGGGCGAAGATACCGATGTTGCGGTAAAGGGATAGATCAGTCATAGCGCTCTCTAAAGCTGGGTTGAACACGGGGGTTAAAATTAGGCGGCAAATATACTGGAAATGGGGGAATTTTGCTCGTAAAAAATGACGAATTTCCGACCAGCGGCTTAGTTTTGCCCTCTCAGGCGAAACAGTCTATCCCATCCAGTGCCATGTGAATCAGCAGGCCCAGGCCAATCAGCCTGGTTTTGGGCCAGGCAGCCAAGCCGGCATAGGCCGCTATGGCGGGCCAGCTATGGAGTGGATGAAAGCCGATACTGCAACGGTCAGGAGCGTAGATGGGGTCAGCCAGTAGGTGATCGAGGTCGACCACCATAGTCGCTACCATGATCAACCAGGCTTTTAGCCATTTCTCCTTAAAGAACACTCGGGCGACGATCGCCGGAACCGCGAAATGGAGGAAAATGTGAAAAACCGACATGAATGACATGCTTGGGATGGGTCTTTTTCGGGTTAGTGGATGGGTAAAAGGGGACGAAGGGACTAAATTATATTCCGTCCATCCCCCTTTATTTGCGGGCCGAGCCAGGAGTTCTCGTCATGCGATGATCCCCCTCCAGCCCCTGATCCTCTGCCGCCCAGGCGCTGCCTACCACCTGAACTGCGCGTCGCCTTTCGCTCCGCAAGTCGAGCCATTCAAGCCGACGCTCCGGAAGGCATTGGCACAGCTTGTCGAGTAGACGGGCTTGGGCTTTCATGTGGCAGTTCCCTATTGGTGTCGAGCGGTCGAGGACACCGCCAGACTACTTCGCAACCCCTAGCCAAGCAAATAGGCTCCAGCTCTTTGCTCGTCCAAATTCCCTCTAGATACGACATTTTCGCCTATCAAAGCGAAATTTCCTCTCAGCAAGGAGTAGCTCTGCGAATTGGGCCGTGCGAAAGCAGGTCTATTTCGGGGACATTTTCAAAATGTGGGTGTCCAATTCTACTCTAATTGATAACGAGAACAGCGTTTCTGGAAAAATCTCGATAGAAGTGCAGGCCGTAACCCTATCAGTACTGTTCAGTTCAAAGTAGACTGGGAAGGCCAGAAATCTTGAACATCTTAACCAAAAGTGGAGAGAAACGTGGTTAGTGATGAGATTTATGTTTCCGTTGATGTAGAAGCGTCTGGCCCTGTGCCTGGCGAGTACAGCATGCTTTCTATTGGGGCATGTCTAGTAAGTGAGTCTACAACATATATCTATCTTGAGCTAAAGCCTGTAAGTAAACATCACGACTCAGAAGCTCTTGCTGTTTCTGGTTTAAGCCTAGACCGCTTAGAGAGAGAGGGGCTTGAGCCTGAACAAGCTATGAAGTTATTTGGCGAATGGATTGAATCATTCTGCCTACCAGAACAGAAAGCCATTTTTGTGGGACTTAACGCACCTTTTGATTGGTCATTCGTTAACTATTACTTCCAAAAGTATCTAGGGAATAACCCTTTTGGTTTTACGGCAATTGATATGAAAGCCTATTTTATGGGAGCGTTTGGTTGCAGCTGGAAGGAGACAAAATCCTCCAAAATGTCAGTGGCTCTCAATCCGAAAACTTCACCAAACCATAATGCATTGGATGACGCGCGTTTTCAGGCGGAGTTGTTTGCTCTAATGTTGAAGAGAGGTTCAAAGGGTTGATTATGTTCAGCTTCCAAGATATTCAGACCAAACACCTTCAATATAGCTTCCTTGCCTGAAGGACCAAGCTCTTATGCCATTGGATTTATTTGAAGTCCCTACGATTACAGCGATAGGGCTGGGTAGTTGCTGACTGTTATTCTCTGAGAAGCGACGGAAGCTCTCTATATCTGCGTGGGAGACCTCAGGAACCGACTGAGGATGAGTGTGCCAGTACCCAACCAACCTCAATCCTCTTTCGTTGGCATCCAAAATTTCTTGCTTACACCTTTCTGGATCCAGATTTATCCACGATTTCCCCGCTTGATCGTTATAATGTGGAGGAGTGGCATCGGAAAGTACTAGGCCGTTCGAGTTTCCGAGGTCGGCAAATAGCTGACCACCTCTTTCTAAGTTGAATCTTTTCTGTCGGTATTGGTTGAGAACTTTTGCTACAGATTTAGAAACTAAAAGCTCGCAATCCAACTTTGGCCATTTCCAGGTCCAGGCGAAGCCGGTCATGCGACACTTTCCATTTGATCTGGCCATCTACGTTCCAAAATGGATTGTTGTACGCCATCTGGCAATGGTGGCCCTAAGTATCGACCACCCAATCCCGCGACATCTTGAGGCCTATAGATCGTTGTTATCCATGTGGCAGTCGAGAGTTCGCGGGAAAGAACTCGCAAAGCGGATTGGGATACCATTGAAGCCACGTTTGTCATTCCCAATGATCCACCTGGAATAAAGCTTTCTCCACATGCCGGTAATGGAACGACTCCGCCCTCTGGCCATTCAGTGTACTTGTGAAGAAAATTGCCATTATCTTCAAACAGGTATCTGGCATCAGGCGATCCGCTGGGTGCGAAGAGCGCGTGTCCTACTTGTGTATAAGGCTCACTCCAAGCATGAAGTAAGCCCCAAATAGCTCCTTGAGACTTGACCCTCCAAAGTGCGACCTCAGATTCCCAGTCAGCTGTTGTAACTATGACTAGATTCGCTTTCTCAAACAAGTCCTTTTTCTGATGCAGTACGGCTTCGGCGTAGGTAGCATAAGCTTCAACTTTGGCTGTTGGGAGGTCTTTGAGGATTCTGTTACGCAGCGCATAGGCTTTGGGCTTTCCTAGATCATCAGCGCCGAGCACGTGCCTTCCAATGTTTTCAGAAACAAGTATCTCTGGATCTATTAGAGTGATGCGGCCAACGCCAGCCCTGGCAAGCTGTGCAGCTACGGCTCCACCGAGGGAGCCAACGCCAACGAGGATAACATGCGAACTATCAAGACCCTGAGCAATCCCATGCAAGTCGCGGGACAGTATAGTGGAACGGTCCAGAATATCGACCGTAGATGATTGAACAAGTTTGGGAGAGCCTTGTCCGGATTTGCTCGCCGTTCTGTATGATGATCGCAGCCCAAACCGTGGTCCACGATTAGGCTGTAAACTGCCGGAGCGAAGATTTAGGCAATAGGTCGAAGATCCCTCATTGCCAGGCAGTTCCAGTACAATCCATCTGTTTGTTATCGATCCCCGTTCTTCGATCCAGCTCATTAGCTTCTGCGAGCTTTCATTAGACAAATGAGGTGTTAACCAGTCCATAATCTTAGCTGGATCTGGAATTCGAATATCTGGATACGACTTCAGTTTTACATAGAAGCCAGGCAACTCAAGGGATCTGATCTTTACATGGCGTCCGATGAGACGAAGAAAATGAGTTCTAATAACTGAAATATCTGTCGCCATCCAGACGGTTTCCTGTCCGGAAGGGACGGCGAACCGAGGATCGCTGAGAGCGAATAGCTCTGATCCGCTCTTTGGGCGATCTAATAGAATAATGTTTTGAAGAGAACTTGCATGCTGCATTTCCCAGTAGGACGTAATTTCATTCTGGAATTCTGTTTCTCGTTCAGCGTCATCAGATCCCAATTGGCATAAGGTTATAATTCTGGCTAGCCGCGAGATGCTGTCTTGTACTATGGACTCAGGGGAGCCGGTGATGGGGCGCTCTCGAAATCCATGAAGACATAGTCCAGATTTCGTGGCGTGAGGCCAGACAAGCCACGGCGAGGGTTCGACATGCAACCTAATCGGGTCCGCTGGGAAGTTTTTGGGGAAGCCTATACGTACTTGTCGTTGCGTGCCCGTATAGTCAACCGGCAGAGGAAATAGGAAGGTCGTGGCTTCGTCAGCTTTCGTAGAGGCGGGGTGAAGAAGGGCCTCCGCCGCTTCTTCACCCAAGGCCTTTCTTAGAGCCGCCACCCCTCGCTCTAGAGGATTATCATAACTCTCAACCAAGACGTTCAACCGGCTTTACGTCAGCTTGAGATTTACCGCTGGTTGTCGTACCACCGAAGAGCGCTCCCATAGACAATGCGTTGCGAGTTTTTCCCTCGGGACGACCCGGCATCGTCCAGTTAGCTGGAATCTCATTGTTGATAAGAGTGACAAACGTTGGGCCCACTCCAAAGCTCTCATTAGCTGCGCTAGCAAAAGCTGTTGCAGAGTCAAAGTTTTCTAATCCCAAGGTCACCGATGAAATAGCGCTCGTGTGCCAATCAGAAAATGCTTGACGGTAAATGCGACCCTCAGTTTCTCTGTTCCACTTTTCAGAAAAATTCTCGCCATGGTCCGCTGGGTTCAATACTCTATACTGGCTATTTTTGTATTCAATAAAGTTCGGCATTCTACGGACAATCTCAATGATCACATCCAATGGTCTAAGTGGCTGCGACCGAGACTCTTCGACCACATCAAGGTATGCATGCGTAGCAAGCGTTGTAATGACCGCTGATATTGGTCTACTCCCTTCGTTGCCGGAACGAATGGCCCACTCGTCACGGTGCCGTTTAAGTAGTTTGATGGTCGCGCGAAGGGCGTCCTGGTTGATATATGACTGGTAGTCGGGTAACGGGTCCTGAGTTGCGGCGTCATAGGCTCTCTGGCTCTTGGCAACGGCCAAGTAGCTTTCCAGCGTGATTTCCTCTTGGGAAGCTGCATTAAGCCAATTGGAGTATGGAATTGGGCTACTTGGCTTCCATCCAGCGACTCGATCTGGAACCTCTAGTTTGCCCTTTCCCTTTTCTTCGCCGTTTCCGTTGATCGCTCGCGCAGGTGTTATGTCAATATGGAATCCGGGGTTCTCATCTGAGTAGACGATTCGTATCCCTCTACGCAACTGTTGAATCTCTTGTTGGACGCGACTACCGTCTCTAAATCGTGCTTCGATGGCCTCCAAAACCTCGCTCGCGCTCGCGTCTTTGGTATTAGGTAGCCAGACGATTGCATCGGCATCAATAGTATCTAGGTCTTCCGGGGCTTTAGGTGCCGGTTTGACTGTGGTTTTTAGCCTTATAGATCCCTGAATAAAAATGTGGGCTTCAGATAGCATCGGGTTATCGGAGGCGTCTAGAATATTCTGTAGCTGCGCATAACGATTTTCGATCGTCTCATACTGAGCTTGCGATAATGAGATTTCTTGTGCAGCCCTGAGAAGAAAGTATTCCCAGCTGCTGCGCTTGGTTTGTTCGTTGAGTATTCCCACGATTAGGCCTCCTGAGCACTTGACGGTAAATGAAGAACCGGTTGGAATTGGTTCTGAGTGGAGCTATCCCTATCAAATATGATGTACGGGTGCTGGTGTTCAGTCGTGAGTAGAGCTCCGAACTCAATGGCTAAAGCTGCCGGAATCGCCGGAAAAACATTTATTTCGCCTGGAGTTTCTGCTTCGAGCTGGCTAAGGCATTTTTGGAGCGCATTGCGGAATGCATGAATTACTCGACGGTTCTTGACCATCATGTAGCTAGGTTCTGGGATGCTGAATTCTGCAATACGTGAATTTGGTAGGGCTGCATATATATCCCGAGAAGGGATTTTTGCGGAGATCGACAACACAAGTGCCAGTTGGCCATCGCCGGGAGGAGGGCCAGAAACGAGAAACTCAGGGGGAGCGGCATGCTGGTCTGGCCAATACAAACCGTGTTCTCGGTTAAGTGAGAACAGTAGTCGCTTGGAGCGATCACCGATCGCCTGTCCCAGTTGGATTAACGCCGGAATGTCGGCTAAGCCGACTACTGCGAGTGTCGGCGTGTCGCCAAACTGGCCACCACGTCGCTTTAGTTGATTGTCCAGCTCATGTTGGATGTCGTCTTTGATATTTTGCCAATATAGGGCATCTCTACCTCTCGCGCCAGGTGCTCGAAACGTGAGTTTGATCGGGTGGTCGAGCGCCGTTAATCCTTCACCCGACATGGCTACTAATAATTCACGGCTAGGTATATCGTTTTGGGTGGCAAAGTGTTGGCTTTGGACTATTACGGGAATAGCTCTTCCGTTGTCCGGTGTTGTTGCAGCCAGCCTGAGTCGCTCTAGGTATGCTTGGTGTAATCCTCTCAAGTCGTTTTCGGGATAGCCTTCGGCATCTCGATCAATTTTCCCGTGGCAATTCCGACATAGAAGCATGAGGTTAGCACAATCATTCGTGAGAGCTTGTGCCTGTTCAACACTGTGCTCAGTACGGCCCCTTGGGCCCTTTGGGCTCGCTGGTAGGACGTGAGCTACTTCCCCCCATTTAATCGGCGCGCCAACTCGATAGTCGTGCGTAAGGTCTACGCCACAGAGTTCACAGTGACCTGCCGCTCGGATCCAAACTACCTGTTTCACTTCAGCGGTTGTGTTGAATCGTCCTTTGGATGGGGTGGTGCTGTCTTTCTCTTCCAACGCAGTGTGCCCCCCAGGTGCGCGTGTACTTAACTAACAGTGGTAGCGCCGTATAAGATATATTCCAAGACTAGATCTAAATGTTAATTCAACAAAGCGAGCTTCCCTGTGTGTTCCGGTGCGGCCGTCCTTGGCTAAAAGGTTCTATATGTCTTTGCGAGGGGATGGATTAATCCCAGCTCAACGCACCACCCGTCTGATACTCAATAACCCGCGTCTCAAAGAAGTTTTTCTCCTTACGCAGGTCCATGATTTCGCTCATCCAGGGGAAGGGGTTCTGGGCGCCGGGGTACTGTTCTTTCAGGCCGAGCTGCGCGAGGCGGCGGTTGGCGATGAAGTGCAGGTACTCTTCCATCATGCCAGCGTTCATGCCGAGTACACCGCGGGGCATGGAGTCGCGGGCGTAGGCGATTTCCAGTTCGGTGCCTTCCAGAATCATCTGGGTGACTTCTTTCTGGAATTCCGGGGTCCAGAGGTGCGGGTTTTCCAGTTTGATCTGGTTGATGACGTCGATGCCGAAGTTCAGGTGCATGGATTCATCGCGCAAGATGTACTGGAACTGCTCGGCCACGCCGGTCATTTTGTTGCGACGGCCCATGGACAGGATCTGGCTGAAACCGCAGTAGAAGAAGATGCCTTCGGTCACGGCGTAGAAGGCCACCAGGTTGCGCAGCAGTTCCTGGTCGGTTTCCGGGGTGCCGGTGGTGAAGGTCGGGTCGCCCAGGGTCTGGGTGTGCTTGAGGCTCCAGGCGGCCTTGGCGGCGACCGAGGGCAGCTCGCGGTACATGTTGAAGATTTCGGCTTCGTCCATGCTCAGTGACTCGATGCAGTACTGGTAGGCATGGGTGTGAATGGCTTCTTCAAACGCCTGGCGCAATATGTACTGGCGGCACTCGGGGTTGGTGATCAGGCGGTAGATGGCCAGCACCAGGTTGTTGGCGACCAGGGAGTCGGCGGTGGAGAAGTAGCCGAGGCTGCGCTTGACGATGCGGCGTTCGTCTTCGGTCAGGCCGTCTTTGCTTTTCCAGCAGGCGATGTCCGCGGTCATGTTCACTTCTTGCGGCATCCAGTGGTTGGCGCAGCCGTCCAGGTATTTCTGCCAGGCCCAGTCGTATTTGAAGGGCACGAGCTGGTTGAGGTCGGCGCGGCAGTTGATCATGCGCTTGTCGTCGACTTCAATACGTGAGGCGCCCATTTCCAGCTCTTCCAGGCCGGGGGCGACGTCCAGGTGTTCGAGGGATTCGCGGGCCTGGGCCACGGCATCGGACACCTTGCCGTTGCCCTGGGCCTGTTGGGCCTCAGAGGTGGCAGCGGCCTGGGCCGGGGCGCTATCGTAGCTGGCGGCCGGTTCCTGAACTTTGGATTCGGGCTCCGGCGCACGCTGGGGAGCCGGCTTGGCTTTTTGCGGAGTCTCTTCGGCGGCGTCGAAATCGTCCCAACTTAACATGGCGCGGTTTACCTTTGGTTGTTTGGTTCAGAGTGTTTGGTTTGTTTGAATCGGCGCGCCTCCCGAGAGGCGCGCGGGTCACAACGGTTACTGACAGGCTTCGCAGTCCGGATCGTCCAGAGAGCAGGCCTTGGGCACCGGCGCGGCTTCGCCACTGCTGGCGGAAGCACTGGCTGCGGCGGCGCTCGCGGCGACACCACCACCGCCTCCGGCGGATACGGCGTTGTGGGTGCCGGTGGTCACGGTGGATTTTTCAGTGCTGCTGGCGGCCAGGGCACGGAGGTAGTAGGTGGTTTTCAGGCCACGGAACCACGCCATGCGGTAGGTGATGTCCAGCTTCTTGCCGTTGGCGCCGGCGATGTAGAGGTTCAGGCTCTGGGCCTGATCGATCCACTTCTGACGGCGGCTGGCGGCGTCCACGATCCACTTGGGCTCCACTTCAAAGGCGGTGGAGTACAGCGCTTTCAAATCGTCTGGTACGCGGTCGATGGGCTGCACGGTACCTTCGTAGTATTTCAGGTCATTGACCATCACGTTGTCCCACAGCCCACGGTCTTTCAGATCGTGTACCAGGAAGGGGTTCACGACGGTGAATTCGCCGGACAGGTTCGATTTCACGTACAGGTTCTGGTACGTGGGCTCGATGGACTGGCTCACACCGGTAATGTTGGCGATGGTGGCGGTCGGGGCGATGGCCATGACGTTGGAGTTACGCATGCCGTGAGTCTTCACTTCCTCGCGCAGGCTGTCCCAGTCCAGGGTTTGCCCCAGGTCCATTTCGATGTAATCGCTGCCACGCTCGTCTGCCAGCTTCTGGATGGAGTCGATGGGCAGAATGCCCTGACTCCACAGTGACCCTTCGAAGGTGGCGTAGCGGCCACGTTCTTTGGCCAGTTCGCACGAGGCTTTAATGGCGTGGTAGCTGATGGCTTCCATGGAGGTATCGGCGAACTGCACGGCTTCATCGGAGCCGTAGGGCAGGCGCTGCCGGTACAGGGCGTCCTGGAAGCCCATCAGGCCGAGGCCGATGGGACGGTGGCGATAGTTGGAGTTCTTCGCCGTGTCCACGGAGTAGTAGTTAATGTCGATCACGTTATCGAGCATGCGAATCGCGGTTTTCACGGTTTTCGCCAGCTTGTCGTGGTCGAGCTTGCCGTCGACAATGTGCTGGGCCAGGTTCACGGAGCCGAGGTTGCACACGGCAATCTCTTCATTGGACTTGGTGTTCAGCGTAATTTCCGTGCACAGGTTGGAGGAGTGCACCACACCGGCGTGCTGCTGCGGGCTGCGCAGGTTGCAGGCGTCCTTGAAGGTAATCCAGGGGTGGCCGGTTTCGAACAGCATGCCCAGCATTTTGCGCCACAGGTCTTTGGCGCGCAGGGTTTTGAACAGCCTCATTTCGCCGTTCTGGGCCATGCGCTCGTACTCGTTGTAGCGGGCTTCGAACGCCTTGCCGTAGAGGTCGTGCAGGTCGGGCACGTCGCTGGGCGAGAACAGGGTCCATTCGCCGTCATCAAATACGCGCTTCATGAACAGGTCCGGTACCCAGTTGGCGGTGTTCATGTCGTGGGTGCGGCGGCGGTCGTCCCCGGTGTTTTTGCGCAGTTCGACAAATTCTTCAATGTCCAGGTGCCAGGTTTCCAGGTACGCACAGACGGCGCCTTTGCGCTTGCCGCCCTGATTCACTGCCACGGCGGTGTCATTGGCGACTTTCAGGAAGGGCACCACGCCCTGGGAGCGGCCATTGGTGCCTTTGATGTAGGCGCCCAGTGAGCGCACTGGAGTCCAGTCGTTGCCCAGGCCGCCCGCGAATTTGCTCAACATGGCGTTGTCCTGGATGGCACCATAGATGCCGTGCAGGTCATCGGGCACGGTGGTCAGGTAGCAAGAAGACAGCTGCGGGCGCAGGGTGCCGGCGTTAAACAGCGTGGGCGTGGAGCTCATGTAGTCGAACGAGCTGAGCAGCTTGTAGAACTCAATGGCGCGCTCTTCACGGTTGTCTTCCTCCACGGCCAGGCCCATGGCCACGCGCATGAAGAACACCTGGGGCAGCTCGATACGGGTATCGTTGCTGTGGATGAAGTAGCGGTCGTACAGGGTTTGCAGGCCGAGGTAAGTGAATTGCAGGTCGCGCTCGGCGATCAGGGCTTTGCCCAGTTTTTCCAGATCAAAGCCCAGCAGTTCCGGGGCCAACAGCTCCAGCTCCACGCCTTTCTGTATATAGGCACTCAGCGCCTTGGTGTACAGGGTTTCCATGTCGCCCTGAGTGGCGGAATCGGCCACGCCGAGGAAGCTCAGGGCTTCGGCGCGCAGCTTGTCCAGCAGCAGGCGGGCGGTGGCGTAGGTGTAGTTGGGCTCTTTCTCCACCAGGGTGCGGGCGGTGATGACCAGTGAGGTGTTCACATCCTTCAGCGCGACACCGTTGTACAGGTTGCGCATGGCTTCGTCGAGGATGGCTTTCTCGCTGACGTCCTTCAGGCCGGCGCAGGCTTCGTTGACGATGGTGCGCAGCCGCTGGATGTCCAGTGTGGAGCGGCTGCCGTCGTCCAGGGTGACTTCAATACTGGGGTAGTCCGGGTCTTCCACCGGAGTGGTGGCAGCCGGTTGCTTTTCGGCGCGCAGGCGGGCGTGCTCTTCGCGATACAGTACGTAGTCCCGGGCGATTTTGTGTTCGCCGGAGCGCATCAGCACCAGTTCGACCTGATCCTGAACCTCTTCAATATGAATGGTGCCGCCAGAGGGCATCCGGCGCTTGAAGGTGGCGGTAATCTGTCCGGTCAGGTTCTCCACTGTTTCACGCACCCGGCGGGAAGCGGCGGCGGTGCCGCCCTCAACGGCCAGGAAGGCCTTGGTCATGGCCACGGCGATCTTGCTCGGATCGTAGGACACGACGGTGCCGTTACGTTTGATCACGCGCACTTGACCGGGGGCTGTCGCGGAAAGGCTGGAGGGGGAGCGCTGTGCGTGGGCGTCTTGGCCTTCCGGGCGCGTTTGGGGGGTGGACTGGTCGGTTTCTGTGTGCATTGGGCGTCTCCGCGAGCGAGCTGGATTCGGTGGTCATTCAAGAGTCAGGCGTTTGGGGGCCAAACGTGACGTTTAAAAAGCGACTTGTGCTAAAAAACGACTTGCAGGTGCTAAAAAGCGACTTGCATGTAAATCAAACGGCTTGCGCAGTACGCAAGCGCGGCCACCGGGAGAAGGCGGTGGCAAAATTGGGCAAACGAGCGCAGCGGTTGGGGAGGTTTCCCGAAATCCTATATATAAAACTGTATCTTACATAAAACCCCATATATAGGGGTGCTGCGTGGATGTGCTACAAGATAATGCGCTTTTGAGCTGAATGCAAGCGGACAAGACAGGGGATGACCTGTGGATAAAATGTGTGTAAACCGGTCGGTCAGTGAGTGCTATCCCCGGGGCCGCGTTTTGTCGGGCGGTAACGGGCAAAAATACGGTGGCCGGGTTTTGATAGATCATTTTATTCTACTGAGAGAAACTTTTATGGCGAAGCGGTCCATGTGATTTATTGTGCCATTGAAGTGTGAGCTGCCTCTAGTTTGTTGAGAGGCTTTGGGTACAATAGTGTCTTAATTGTCACACAAAGGAGCGACATGCTCGCTGAACTCCTGGCCATTATGGCCCCGTTGTTTATTGGCACGGCCATCGGGTATGGCTGGGTGCATTCGGGGAAGGACTACCCGTCCGAGTTTGTCTCCCGGGCGGTCATGAATATTGCCACCCCGTGCCTCATTGTGTCGGTCATGTCCCGCGTCGAAGTCGAACCCCGCATTATGGGCGGGGTCGCGCTGGCCGCGGCGTTGGTGACGTTGAGCATGCTGGTCATCGGCTATCTGGTGACCCGCTGGCTGCGATTGGAGCCCGCCGGTTACCTGCCATCCCTGCTGTTCCCCAATAACGGCAACCTCGGTTTGCCCTTGTGTCTGTTCGCGTTTGGTGAAACTGGCCTGGCCCTGGCCCTGGCTTCCTTCATGGTGATGATGCTGAGCACCTTTACCCTGGGAATTGTGATGGTGTCCCGCGCCGAAGGTATCGGGGCGCGTCTGCGGGCGTTGGCACGCCAGCCGGTGCTGTATGCGATGGTGCTGGCGGTGGCGCTGCTGCTGACCGATACCGAGTTGCCTCGCTGGTTGTTTAACACCACGGATCTTCTGGGCGGCTTTGCGATTCCGTTGATGATCATGACACTCGGGGTGTCGCTGGCGCGCCTGAAACTGGTCGCCTGGAAACGCAGCTTGCTCTTCAGCGCTTTGCGCGTACTGGGTGGGCTGGCGCTGGGTTACCTGGCGGCCCGCCTGGTGGGCCTGGAAGGTGAGGCGCTGGGCGTTGCGGTGTTGCAGGCGGCCATGCCCGTGGCGATTTTCAACTATCTGCTGTCGCTGCGCTATGACCGCCAGCCCCAGGAGGTGGCGGCCATGGTGCTGATCTCCACGCTGCTGGCGTTTCTGGTGTTGCCGATGGTGCTGGTATGGGTCCTGCCCCTGGCGGGTACCTGAGGGGTCGGGTGACAAAACACTTGAGCTGGTGTCCGCCCATCCAGTAGGCTTGCCGGCGTCATTTTAATCAGGATTGAACTCATGGCTGGTGTGCGGGAAGGTGTGCGGGAAATAGTACTTACGTTCAGTTGTCAGGACGCCCAGGGTATTGTGGCGGCGGTTGCCAGCCTGTTCGCCCAGCGGGGCTTCAATATTCGCGAATCGTCCCAGTTCGAGGACACCAGCCGACGTCGCTTCTTTATGCGCACGGTATTCGAGTGTCCGGCGGGGTATGAGCTGCCTGCCATCCGGGATCTGTTTCGGCCCGTGGCCGAGCACTATGACATGGACTGGGATCTGTTTGATGTGGACTGCAAACCTAAAGTGCTGATTGCGGTATCGCAATGGGGGCACTGCCTGAACGGTCTGCTCAACAATTGGAAAAACGGCTCTCTGCCCATTGATATCGTCGGCGTGGTGTCCAATCATGAAGTCATGCGGGACCTGACAGAGTGGTATCAGCTGCCGTTCCATTACCTGCCGGTCACGGCGGACACCAAGGCGGAACAGGAAGCCCGCATCTGGGCGCTGATGGAAGACAGTGGCGCGGAGTGTCTGGTGCTGGCGCGCTACATGCAGATTCTCTCCGACGATTTGTGCCGCAAACTCAGTGGGCGGGCCATCAATATTCACCACTCGTTCCTGCCGGGCTTCAAAGGAGCGCGCCCCTACCATCAAGCGTATGAGCGCGGCGTGAAACTGATTGGTGCCACCGCGCACTACGTGACCGCCGATCTCGATGAAGGCCCCATCATCGAGCAATCCGTCGAGCGGGTCTCCCATGTGAACCTGCCTGAAGAAATGGCGGAAATTGGCCGTGATATCGAAGCGGTGGTGCTCAACCGCGCGGTGCGTTGGCACGCCGAGCATCGGGTATTGCTCAATGGCAGCAAAACGGTGGTATTTGCCCGTTAAAGGGTTGAACGGGCCTGGCGGGTACACTGTCACAGAAGCACACGCCATGTTTTCAGTGCTATAACTTCTGCAACCACAATCCCTGCAAAAGGAGTGACCGGATGTATCGACTGACTTTTACGGGTGATACCGTGACCGGCTTCCGTCGACAAGAGGCCATCGATAACCTGGCCCGATTGTTGGAGATGTCGCCGGAGCAGACCGAAGCCGAGTTGTTTTCCCCAGGCTCGGTGGATTTTAAAGTGGTAGATACTAAGGAAGAAGCCGATCAGTGGCGGCATGCGTTCGGTGAAGCGGGCGCGCTGCTGATTGTGTTACCCGAGGGAGAGAACACCCCCGGAGGCTCCCGGTTCGCGGGTGCCGACCCCGCCAGTACCTCCATTGAAGAGCCCACCCCCGCCTCTGTAATGGCGCGCCTGCCGGCGGTGCGTCGCCGCAACCGGGCCTTTATGATACTCGGTGCGTTGGGTGGACTGCTGGCCCTGCTGCTGATCGTGATTGCCTGGCTTTCTCGCTGAACAGGCTTTTCCGCTAAACAGGTTCATCCCGAAATCGTTCGCTTGCCGTACCGCCCGGTGGCTTTTTTGCACCGGCTTGAGCGGCAGGGTACACTTGCCTCGTGGTTAATATGACTATAAATGAGACCGTCACAATAAGATCACCATGAGGTACAGCAGTATGACGCGAACACTTTTGGCGCTGGCCGCGGGCCTGACTCTGACCGCCTGCCAGCCGATGTCCAGCATGGATAAAACGCCGGTGGCGGACAACCTGAAAGACGCTTACCAGCATGCCTTTAAAATGGGCGTGGCCGTGAATGAGGCCATCACGACGGGTGACGATGCCTCCTCACAAGCGATTGTGCTGGAGCATTTCAACAGCGTCACCGTGGAAAACGTGATGAAAAACGAAGAAATTCATCCGGAGCCCGGCGTTTATCGCTTTGGTCCCGCCGACAGCTTTGTCGAGTTCGGTGAGGAAAACGATTTGTTTATTATTGGCCACACGCTGGTGTGGCACAACCAGACACCCGCCTGGTTCTTTCAAAACGACGACGGTGAACCCAATACCCCCGAGCAGCAAAAAGAGCGCATGCGCCGTCATATCGAAGTGGTGGCGGGGCGTTACGCCGGGCGAGTTCATGCCTGGGATGTGGTGAATGAAATTATCGGGGATGACGGCGAATATCGTCCGACTACCTGGGTGAACAGCATCGGCAACGGGGACGATGTGGTGAAGCTCGCGTTTCAATACGCCAGTGAATACGCCCCCGATGCGGAACTGTACTACAACGACTTCAACGCCTGGCGTCCGGAAAAGCGCGACGGCATTGTGCGCATGGTAAAAATGCTGCAGGACGCGGGTATTCGTATTGATGGCATCGGTATTCAGGCACACTGGGGTCTGAACTATCCGAAAATGTCTTACATCGAAGACGCCATCGATGCCTACGCGGAGCTGGGTGTGAAAGTCATGATTACCGAGCTGGATGTGGATGTGTTGCCGCTCACCCGCGAGGGCCAGATTATCGGCACGGGCATGTTGCACCCGCAATACCAGAACGAAGAGTTCGTGGAATATCTGAACCCGTACCCGGACGGTTTGCCGGACGATGTTCAGCAGCAACTGACCGAGCGCTGGGAAGAGCTGTTCGAGTTGTTCTATCGCAAGCGTGACAAAATTGATCGGGTAACGCTGTGGGGTGTCACGGACGATATGTCCTGGAAAAATTACTACCCCATTGAAAACCGTGTGAACTATCCGCTGCTGTTCAACCGCGATGGTTCCCCGAAACCGGCTGTGGATGCGTTGTTGAGAGTGCCTACAGCGGAATAAAATAAATGGTGCCCACAATGCAATAAGTGCCTCGAAGTGGAGTGCTAAAAAACCCCGTCAATCCCTTGAGTTGGCGGGGTTTTTTATGGCTGCTCCAGCCGAAGCCGCTTAACAGCGGTTATCGACTTAGGCGCTTTGCTTGATGGCAATTTTCGCCACATGCTCACCCTGATAACGGGCGATCGTCAGTTCATTTTCCGAAGGTTGGCGATTGCCATCGCTGCCCGCGAGGGTGCTGGCGCCATACGGTGTACCGCCACTGACTTCGTCCATATTGGTCAGCGCGGGCACGGCGTAGGGCACACCCACAATGATCATGCCATGGTGCAGCAGTGAGGTATGGAAAGAGGTAATGGTGGTTTCCTGGCCGCCGTGCTGGCTGGCGGTGGAGGTGAAGACACTGCCCACTTTACCGATCAGTTTTCCTGCGGCCCAGAGGCCGCCCGTCTGGTCCAGAAAGTTGCGCATTTGTCCGCACATGTTGCCGAAGCGAGTCGGGGTGCCAAAAATAATGGCATCGTACTCTTCCAGTTCCTGCGGCTTGGCCACCGGAGCTGACTGATCCAGCTTGGCGCCCGCCGCCTTGGCAACGTCTTCCGGCATGGTTTCCGGCACGCGTTTTACCGTGACGTCCACACCTTCAACGCCTTTGGCGCCTTCGGCAATGGCGTTGGCCAGGGTTTCGATGTGGCCGTACATGCTGTAGTAAAGCACCAGTACTTTGGTCATAGGAGAACTCCTTCTATGTTGTTGATTCAGGTAATAAGGGTCTACAAGTGTACGCGTCTTTCTGACCATCGCACAGGCGAGTCACCTTCCGTGATTTACGGTTCTTTACTCACCACGGCCACGGGAAGGCGCTTCAAACGCAACGCGTTGCCGAGCACGAAAACGCTCGACAGCGCCATGGCTCCAGCGGCGAAAACGGGCGAGAGCTGCAAACCGAAAGCGGGGTAGAGCGCGCCCGCTGCCACGGGAATCAAAGCGGTGTTATAGGCAAACGCCCAAAACAGGTTCTGTTTGATGTTGCGCAGCGCAGCCCGTGAAACGGCAATAGCGTTTGCCGCCCCGCGCAGGTCACCCTTCACCAGCACCACGTCCGCACTTTCAATCGCCACATCTGTTCCGGTGCCCATGGCAATGCCAAGGTCTGCCTGAGCGAGCGCCGGGGCGTCGTTAATACCATCGCCCACAAAAGCCACTTTCAAACCGTCTTGCTGGAGCGCCTTAATCGCCTTGACCTTGCCTTCGGGCAGCACGTCGGCCACCACCTCATCGATGTTGAGTTGGCGCCCCACTGCGTCGGCGGTGCGGCGGTTATCGCCGGTCATCATGACCACCCGGAAGTCTTCGTCGTGCAGGAAGCCGATAGCGTCGGGAGTGGACTCCTTGATCGTGTCCGCCACGGCAATCAGCGCGGCGGGTTCCTGGTCCACCAATACATACAGCGGCGTTTTGCCCTCCGCTGCCCATTCTTCGGCGCGTTCGGCGAACGGGTTGCCGCCTTTGGCGTGTTTATCCAGCAATCGACTGGCCCCGATCACGACGGAGTGACCGTCCACCTGGGCTTCCACACCGTAGCCGGTCAGTGCGTTAAAGTCGCTGGCCTCGGGGAGCGAAAGTTGCTGCTTTCTGGCTTCGGCCAGAATCGCGCTGGCAATGGGGTGTTCGGAGCGTTGTTCCAGTGCGGCGGCCCAGCGCAGTACCGTGTTTCGTTCGTAGCCCTCGGCGGTGATCAGATCGGTCAGTTGCGGCTCTCCCCGTGTCAGGGTGCCGGTTTTATCGAACGCGATGGCGTCCATGTTTCGCAATGCCTGGAGCGCTTCGCCGTTGCGAAACAGAATGCCCATTTCGGCGGCGCGCCCGGTGGCCACCATAATGGACGTCGGTGTTGCCAGCCCCATGGCGCAGGGGCAGGCGATAATCAGCACGGCCACCGCCGCCACCAGCGCGTGGGTCAGGGCTGGCTCCGGCCCGACGATCAGCCAGATCACCAGCGTGAGCAAAGCCGCGCCCATCACAGCGGGAACGAACCAGAGCGTGACCTTGTTCACGACCGTTTGAATGGGCAGTTTCGAGCCCTGGGCGTTCTCCACCATCCGGATAATCTGGGAGAGCAGGGTGTCGCGTCCCACATGGGTGACGCGGCAGGTAAAGGTGCCGTTTTGGTTCAGAGTGCCACCCACGACCGTATCACCCGACTGCTTTTCCACGGGCAGCGGCTCGCCGGTCAGCATGGACTCATCCACATAAGAGTGGCCGTCGATCAGCTCGCCATCGAGCGGGATTTTTTCACCGGGGCGCACCACCAGCGTATCGCCTTTTTCCACCTCGTCCAGTGATAACGTCACCTCCTCTCCATTGCGCATTACTCGCGCCTGCCGGGCCTGCAAGCCCACCAGACGGGTAATGGCCTGGTTGGTGCGTCCCTTGGCGCGGGACTCCATCCAGCGGCCCAGCAAAATCAGGGTCACAATCACGGCGGCGGCCTCGTAATACACATTCACCGCATTGTCCGGCAGCACTTCGGGTGAAAACGTGGCCACCAGAGAGTACCCCCAGGCTGCGGTGGTGCCGACCACCACCAGGGAATTCATATCGGGCGCGAGTCGCCACAGAGCCGGGACACCGGCGCGGAAAAAGCGTCGACCAGGGCCGAACAGCACGAGAGTGGTCAGCGCACACTGCAGCAGCCAGAGCGACTGGCGACCGACCAGATCGTTCAGCCAGTGATGCAGCGCGGGCACCAAATGCCCGCCCATTTCCAGGACAAAAACGGGCAGGGTGAGCGTGAGTGCCCAGAAAAAGGCCCGGCGTAAAGCGCGTTGTTCTGCCTCGCGCTCTTCCCGTCGGGCGCTGTCGCTGTCTTCTGACGAGCTATTGTTGTCAGTGGTTTGCGCGCCGTAGCCGCTGTCCTCTACAGCGCGTACCAGCGTATCGGTGTTGACGTCGCCGCTGACCTGGGCCGTTTCCGTGGTTAAATTCACAGTGGCTTCAGTAACGCCAGGTACGGCCGATAAGGCTTTTTCTACCCGCGCTGCACACGAGGCGCAGCTCATGCCGGAAATGCGTAGATTTACAGTGGTGTTGTCAGCCATAGCGGTGCCTCCTGTGAGTATGTACTGAGCATAGACCTTCCCGCCGCTGGAAGGTCAACAGGGTGTTTTAACGGATGATTATTGACGTGCCACGGTTTGGCGCGCTGGCGGTTTTGGTGTAATTTGGCCCTAGAAAAACAAAATGAACCACCGGTCGTCCTGGGGTTACCTACCCTCGGTAACACACAAGCCTTGACGTAAGAGCGATCAAGCATCGCCTCACTCTGGTCGACTGGTACTCGCAAGGCGAGCATGGAATGGCAACAGCCCCCATTCAATTACTAAGCAATGTCTTTGTCCGCTGGATGCTCCTGTCGGGGCTGGTTCTGGTGGCCCCCGTACTGTGGGCGGCTTCCGTGCCTTCTGCCGTGCTGTCTGGCGTTGCTGTGCTGGAACACCCTGAAAAAGGGGGCCTCAGGGCGCCCAGAGAGGCGTTGCGGCTGCGCCTTGAAGACGACGCACTGGCCCGGAATCCCAGTGAACTGACCGTTGAACTGGGCGGTATGGATGTCACGGCCATGGTGCGCCTGCGCGGTCGGCATTTGATTTACGTTCCCGTGCGACCTCTGACTTCCGGGCGGCATGAATTGCGGTTGATGGTGTACCGCGCAGAGGGCGATGTGGAGGAGCTGGGGCATTGGCTCTTCGAGGTGCGCACCGAAGCGCCTTCGCCGCGCGCCGAGGCCCAAGGATATGTGGAACTGGCCATCGCTGAACGCTTCGCCGCCCGCCCTGACGGCGAAGCGGGGGGCCAGGATGACACCTGGGTTCAGGGGAGCGGCCAGATGTCCGCCCAGGTTCAGGGCGAGCGCTGGCAGTTGGCGACCCAGGCGGACCTGATGATAGTGGATAACGTAGCGCTTGCTCCGGCAAATCGCCGGGCAGACCTGACGCGCTGGTCGTTGCGGGCGGCGCTGGATGAACGCTATGCCGTTACGCTGGGAGATCAGAGCCTGGGGCGAGCGAGCCTCATTCAGGACGGCTTTGAGCGCCGAGGCATCTCCGCCTCCGCGCAGCTGACGCCCTGGGATGCGGCGCTTTCGGTGTACCGCGCCGGGGCGCGCCAGCAACCGGGCCTGGAGGCCCGCCTCGGGCTGGATGAACCCGACGATCAACTGAGCGGGGGCACCGTATCGTTCTGGCCGCTGCGCGGGGAAAACGCGCGCGTGTATATCGCGGGCTCCCACCTTGAGGGGCGAGCCAGTGCGCCGGACTATGGCAGTCTTGTTATTGCGGTTGATGAGGGTTCTTTTGATGACAGCTCGTTAGCTCCCCCCGATGCACAGCGCGGCCCCGCTCAGGAAGGGTCGGCCTGGAATGTGGTGATGGACGGTCAGTTTTTCCAGCGTCAGTGGCGGCTCCGGCTGGAAAATGCCAGAACCGAATACGATTTCGACGGGGCTGGCTTTGGTTTCGAGGCCGAGCGCGACAGTGCCTGGTCCGCGTTGCTGGTGTACGACCCGCGTGCAGCCGCTGACGAGACCGACTGGCAGGTTGGATTGGAAGCCAAGAAAATCGGCACCTACTTTCGCAGCGTCGCGGATCGATACGCGCCCGCCGACAAGCGTATGGAGCGAGTGTTCTTTCAGGCGTTGCGCCGCCGCTGGCAGTGGGACGGCTACTACGCCGTGGAGAACAACAATCTCGATGACGATGCGGATTACGCGACATCGGAAAGTCATCGCTGGAATGTAAGCGCCAGTTACCAGGGCGATCCGGAAGGTTTTCTGGGTTGGCTGGGGCAGCCGCGCTATCGGCTGAGTGCTAGCGGCTCGACGTTGGAGGACGACTACACGCCCACCGGTTACTGGGTCAATGATCTGGCCACACGTCGTTATCATCTCAGTGCAGGGTTTACGCGCTCGCAATGGCAGTGGTCACTGGGTTACGAGCGCGATTCCCTGAATGACAACAGCGGATGGCAACCCGATGCGAGCACCGATACGCTGCTGCTCGATACCGGGTTTTACTTCAATGCCGATTACTACATCAGTACCGGGTGGCAATGGCTGCATACCCGCTACGATGGCACGAACGTCACAGAGGATCAGCATCTTTACTCGGTGAATGCCGGCGCTGGTTTTATTCCCGACGTGTTGACCGGCACCTTAAGCCTTGGCCTGAACCAGACCAGTGCGCGGGACGATCCTTTCCGGCCGCGCTCGGATCAGTTTACTTATCTCAGTGCGGAACTGGCGTGGCAGATTCGCCAGCCGGCGGCCAACCGTTTTGGCTGGCAGCTGTCGCTTTCTCTTTCCCGCAATGACTGGCGCGATCACTTAACGAGCCCAATATTCGAGCCGGGTTACCAGGTGTTTATTGAGTTGAGAACGCTTCGGCCGATAACGCTTCCAGGAGGTACGCTATGAAGCGACAACAATGGCGAGTCGGACTGATCCTGATCGCGCTCTTGTGGTCGGGGGCAAGCCAGGCACAAAACGCGGAAATATGCTCTCCCGCCATGAACTGCACCGTCAATCAAACGGTCACCCCGGGACAAGATACCGTGGTAACAGTGCAATGGCGGGGGCGTGTTGAGGGAGAGTGGCGCCGCCGATTGATTTCGGAAACCGGATTTTATTCGCTCGGTGGCGACCGTGGCGAGCCGCTGTATCCACTCAACCGGCCTCTGGTGGAGACACTGCCCGATACAACGATGGGCGGCCCTTTTACGGTGACCGAAACCTTGCAGATTCCCGGTGAATTGAGTCGGCGGGTGGCGCAAAGCGGCGCTGTCTCTTTTCAATTCGTGCGACGCTTTTTTGTGCGTGAGCAAATGGTGACCGGGGTGCAAACCATTCGTCTGGCCCGGCCCTCGCCGAATGCTGCCCGCTCGCTGCGCGAAGGTGCGGAGGACCCGGGCGATGGCGTGCTGTTGAGTCGGCTGGCACTGCGTTTCGACGATGGCAATAACGTATCGAGCATCGCCCCCGGTGAATTGCTGCGCGCGCAGGCGCTGTTGCGCTATGACCGCGTCGGTCGCATTAACGCCGTCTGGGAAGTCGCCACGCCCGCCACCACGCGAGGTAATCCGGTGTTTCGGCCATTGGCACCCGTGCGCCAGTATCTGGGAGCAGGGCAGGAGTCCACTCTGGAAAGCCCGGTATTGCCCAGCCGTGAACGCGGTTTGTACCTGGTGCGTTTGCGGTTGATCGAGCCGGTCATTCAACAGCCCGTGCCGGTATTGCGTTATCAGGTGGGCGGCGAGGCGCAAACCCCCGAACAGGTAGCTCGCCTCCCGTTGGTCTCTCCCGCCTCGGGGGAGACGCTGGATAGTCATACGGTCTTCCAGTGGCAGCGTCACCCCGGCGCGTTTGCCTATCAACTGGCATTTTATGACCGTCGCCCGGAACGGCAGGACGTGACAGAGGGCGAGCCGGTAGAACTGGCAGTGCAACCGGTCAGTGGCATGATGCTCGGTGGCGACACTCAACAAACGCGCGCGTCGGCCTCGGTACTGAACCGTATGGATGGCGTGACGCCTTATTGGTGGCGAGTTATCGCGGTGGACGTTGACGGGCAGGTGGTGGCCGCCAGTGCCGTTGCTTCATTGAACGCTGGCGTGACATCGGAGGCGCCATGATTTTGAGTTTGGACAAAGCCAGTGACGAGCAATTGCTGCACGCCATGGCGGGAGAAGATATGGATGCACTCGGCGAATTTTATCGTCGCCATGAATCCCGGGTGTACCGCTATTTAGTGACGCGCTTGAACGATTCGGCCACCGCCGCCGACTTACTCAATGATGTGATGTTGGATGTATGGCGCGGGGCGGCACGGTTTGCCGGTCGCTCCAAAGTGACGACCTGGATGTTGGGCATCGCGCACCACAAAGTGTTGAATCACTGGCGTCGACAGGGCAGCCGCGTATTTACCGAGGTGGATGAAACACTGGAAGATGAATCTGAAAGCGCGGATCTGGAAAAGGCGTTGTCTGCCGTACAGGATGCCGAGCGGTTGCGCGAATGCCTGGGCAAGCTGTCCGACGCTCACAGGGAGGTGATTCATCTGGTGTTTTTTGAAGAACTGGATTACGCCGAAATTGCGACGGTGATGGGGGTTCCGGAAGGTACGGTCAAATCCCGTGTGCATCACGCCAAGAACCGTTTGCAGCAACTATTGGTCAGGTCCTTGAAGGTTTAAGCCGTGAAGGGCCAGGCCATGAAGTCAGCGAAGCTATTGAGGTTATCGTGAACAAAACCGACGAACAATTGCCCCTGTGGGCCAACGGCCGACTGCCTGAGGCCGAACGTCAGCGCTTGGAGCAAGCGCTGAAAGACGATCCCAAGCTCGCGCACGAAGCGGACTTTATGAAGGCGTTGCGTTCGGGCTTGCAAAGCCCGCCCGATGAAACGCCGCCGGGGGAGCTAGGGCTGGCCCGTCTCAAACGGGATATCGCTCATAACCGGGCGCCGCAACCTGTCCGACGGCGTGCTAATTTGTGGAAACCGTTGGCTCTGGCTGCCAGTGTTATGGTGGCAATCCAGGCCGGCTTACTGATTGGCAGCGATCCGTGGAGGGCCGTCCGTGATACGAATCTTGCCCCGGCGTCCGGCAAAGTCACAATCTCTGGCCCGCGTCTGCAGATTGTGTTCGATGGCAGCACGTCGGTGTCCGACATGCAGGTTATGCTGCAGGCGGTGAATGCCCGGTTGGTGGACGGCCCCGGCGCACTGGGTATTTGGACGCTGGAGCTTCCCGAGGGGGCCGATGTACAAGTCGTGCGCGAGCGGCTGCAATCATCACAAGGCGTTGCGGAAGTCATCGCGCTATGAAACAGGGCGTGACCGGTGCACGGCTTCCTCTTTGGCCTTGGCTGATGGTCCTGTGGCTGACAGTCGCGCTCGTGCCCGCGCCAGTGTCGGCTCAGGAGCGAATGACAGAGAATGTTGCACAGTCTGATGAGGTGGCACCGAACGAACCGCGCCCGGATCGGAGTCAGACCTCGACTCGTGAACGAGTCTCATCGGACGAGCTCGATCGGTCTGAAAGCCGCCAGTCCGCCGAGCGGCAGCGCAAGGAAGTCAAATCCGAAGAAGTTAAATCCAAAGAAGTTAAATCCAAAGAAGTTAAATCAGAGAAACGTAAACCAGAGGCGCGTCAGCCTAGGGAAAATCAACCCAAAGAACCTCTACCTGAGGAAGAAAAACCACAGGGCGACCCATCAACGGATGAGCAAACCGTAGATGACAACAGTGAGTCGGTTCCAGATAGTACCGGTGAAGAGTCTGTGTCCTCTCCGACGTCGGAGTCGGCTGTGGAACCTGATGCAAAAGACGAACCTGTTGAGCGCCCGGCAGTTGCGCAGCCCGTCCGCACTCGTCCTTTGATCCAGCGTGGTGGCAGCTTGATAAGCCAGGCGCTTCCTCCGCCTCCACCGGAACCTCCCGAGCGTCCATCGCGTGATCCTGTCGTGTCCGGGGTGACGCCGCATGCCGGTAACACTGCGTATGAACCGGATGAACTGTTGTTGACCACGCTGGATATGGACGAGGCTCGCACGGTGGCCCGGCAATTCAGTGCCTATTCGCTGCGTATCAAGTCGCGTGAACAGTTGCCGGGGTTGGGGCTGGTGATGACCCGCTTTCGGCTGCCGCCAGGTGAGAACCCGCTGCCACTGTTAAGGGAGCTGCAGCGCGATTATCCCGATCTCAACCTGGACACCAACCAGCGTTACCATTTGATGAACGGGCGGCGCCGTTATGCTCGCACCTTGATTCACTGGCCGGCGAATGCACCCTGGGTTTGTCGGGTGCAGGCCCGTATCGGCATGATCGACACGGTCGTCGATGCGTCGCATCCGGCGCTGGAAGGGCGGGCACTTCAAGTGCGGACCTTTACACGGGGGACCTCGGCTGACGACGGTCACGGTACGGCCGTGGCGGCCCTATTCATCGGCAATGGTGCGGAAGATATCGAGGGTTTACTGCCTGCGGTGGAATTACTGGCAGCTAACGTTTTTCGCCAGCGGGATGAGCAGGTGGAAACCACCACCGACAGCATTTTGCAGGCGCTGGACTGGCTGATTACCGAGCAGGTACGGGCTATTAATGTGAGCCTGGGCGGCGAGCACAACGCCGTACTGGAGCTAGCGTTGCAGCAAGTCCTTTCCCGGGGCATTGTGGTACTGGCTGCCGCTGGTAACGAAGGTGCTGACGGCCCGCCGGTGTACCCGGCCGCACAGTCGGGTGTACTGGCCATCACCGCCGTCGATGCGTTGGAACAGCTTTATACCCAGGCCAACAGGGGCGACTATGTCGATTATGCCGCGCCGGGGGTGGATGTGTGGTCGGCGTCCGGGAGCCGCGGAGGCTACTACCACAGTGGCACCTCCTTTGCGGTGCCGTTTGCCACGGCCGCCTGGCTGCTCGCCGATGCCGCCGGGGAGGATTTGGCTGGGTGGGCAAAAGATCTGGGGCCGGCGGGGCGCGATGCGCAGTTTGGACGCGGATTACTGCAAGTGGGCCCGGCCTGTCGGGCGGCGCCCTGATAACAGGCGCGCCACCGGTGGCCGTTAGCGAATGCGGGAAAACTCGGTAGGCGTGAGGAAGGTGGAGTCAATGTGTTTGACAATGGGGCCGTCTTCACGGGATTTCTTGTACACGGCCTGCCACTCAGGATCACTGCCAAAAGCTTTCCAGTTGGTTTCCGCCGCTTGCAAGCTCGGATGCACCAGAATATAAGTCAGCGTGTTCTCTTTCAGTTCCGGGTCAACCGGCGTCCAGTAAGCCAGGTTCATCATGCCGTGCTTTTCAAACAGCCACCGGGTGTGGTTGTCAAAACGCTCCAGCAGTGCGGGCAGTTTCCCTTCGTGAGTGGTATAAGTGCGCAGCTCGAAAACGCGCTCATCGTCGGCCATGGCCGTGTTACCAAGGCCGATGGCCAACAGCAGTGCCGATAGCGTAAGAGAGATTTTTTTCATACATCAGTACCTCATTGTCATTCAACGTCGTTGTTTGTGAAAGGTGTTACAGTTCGCCCGCTTCAATCTGGCGGTGCGCATAATCCACCGCACGAGCCGTCAATGCCATGTAGGTAATGCTCGGGTTCTGCGTGCCGGAGCTGGTCATGCAGGCCCCGTCGGTGACAAACACATTGGGCACATCATGCATCTGGTTCCAGCGGTTCAGGACGCTGGTTTCCGGGTCGTGCCCCATGCGTGCGGTGCCCATTTCGTGAATGCAGGCACCGGGTGCCGTCGCGCTGTTGTACCAGGTGATGTCGGTGCAGCCTGCGGCTTCGAGCATTTGTACCGCACTGCGCACGCCGTCTTCGCGTAACTTGTGTTCGTTATCGCGCAGCTTGGCATCGAAGGTGATCAGGGGCATGCCCCATTGATCGGTCTTGTTGAAGTCCAGGAACATGCGATTGTCGTGATAGGGCAACATTTCCCCGAAGCAGGTCATGCGAACACTCCACGCGCCCGGTTCCATGACCGCCTGTTTGAGTGAGGCGCCCACCATGCCGACCGGCACATTATCGATGCGCTGCGCCGAGCCCTGGTAACTGAACCCTCGCGTGTAATCCTCGCGCTGGCTGTTTTCGTCGATATTGGTAAAGCGGGGAATGTAAAAACCCCCGGGTTTACGGCCTGAGTAATACTCGTTTTTCAGCCCCGGCAGAATACCGGCAGCGCCCATGCCGTAGTGGTGATCCATAATGTTATGGCCCAGCTCCCCGCTGCGATTGCCCAAACCGTTGGGGAAGGTTTCAGAACGGCTGTTGAGCAGAATTGCCGTGGTGCCCACCGTGCTGGCGTTGCAGAAAATAAGGCGCGCGGAAATCTCCAGCGCTTCTTTGCTTTGTGCATCAATCAGGCGGACGCCACTGGCTCGACCGCTTTCGGGATCGTACACAATTTCCTTGACGATGCTGTGTGGACGAATGGTCAGGTTGCCCGTGGATTCGGCCACCGGCAAAGTGGCGGACTGACTGCTGAAATAGGCACCAAACGGACAGCCGCGCCAGCAGCGGTCCCGCGCCATACACTGGCCACGGCTGCCTTTGTGCAAGTCCGGCTTGTACTCGGAGAGGTTGGCTACACGGCCCGGTGTCACCACCCGGTCGGGGTATTCGGCACCGACGCTTTCGCGCAAATGCTGCTCGGCGCAGTTGAGCGGGAAGGGTTTGAGAAAGTTGCCGTCCGGCACTTGCTTGAGTCCTTCGGCCTGCCCGGCAATGCCAACAAAAGGTTCGACGTAGTCGTACCAGGGTTCGATGTCCTTGTAGCGGATGGGCCAGTCAATGGCGACGCCTTCTTTCTGATTCGCCTCGAAGTCGATATCGCTCCAGCGGTAACAGTGACGCCCCCACATAATGGAACGACCGCCCACATGGTGACCGCGAATCCAGTCGAACCGTTCTTCTTCCTGATAGGGGTACTCGTCGTCTTTGTTGATCCAGTGCTTATTGGCCTGGGTGACCCACCAGGCGAGACGGTTCTGCTTGCTGTAATGTTCCTTGATTTCCTCTTGCGGCACTTTGTCGCGATAGGGCAGATCCCACACGTCATCGTGAGCGGTGGGGTAGTCGCCGTGGCGAACATCGCGGCCGCGTTCCAGTACCAGTGTTTTATAACCTTTTTTGCACAGCTCCATGGCCGCGTAACCGCCGCTGATACCGGAACCAATCACAATTGCATCAAAATCAGTCTGCGCCATGATTAAATCGCCCACTTCGTATTATTGACATCATTCACGGAAATACAGGGTTTGTACGCGCCGGGAATAGGGAGATAGTTGAGGAATTTTTCCCCAATGGTTTCCGAGGTGAGGTAATACAGCACGACCTGCTGCTTGAGCATCACCATCCCTTCGCGCGCATCGGCCAGCGCGGCGTCGTCGGTGGTTTCCAAACGGCTCAGCAGCGCTTCGCGCTCGGCGCTGGGAAGCGTCAGAAAGCGCTCATCCACCAGCGCATTGCTCAAGGCCGACCAGGCGTGGCGAAAGCTGTCCACATAGTCTTTTCCAAGCGCCTCGCCGAGCATGGCATCCAGTGTTTTCGGAACGTCGACGTCGCTGGCGGACGGGCTCTCCGTGGCGGGCAGTAACGTATCGGCCACAGAGGTCATCAGTTCAAAGCCGTCGGCACTGAAAAAATGATGGGGCGAAGCACTGGAAGAGGAGGCGGTGGCGGCGGAGCCGGGCGGGGCTTCCGAACAGCCACTGAGGATGACGCTGGCCAGCGGGGCGGCCACAGTGGTGCCCGTCAGCCACGCAGTGTAGCGAAGGATATCTCGTCTGTTCATGGGCAGAAACCGATGGTTGGTAAAACAAACAGCGGCCAACGGAGGTGTAGCGGCTGCACGGTTATTGTTATGTCGCTATGTAATAGTTCTTGAGACAACAATGTAAGCAACTCCGATATCGAGTGCAAGCGGTTGTGGACCAAGGGGCTTGCCAGAGGCTCTGTACCTGTTCACACTACGGGCGATTTCAACCACCGGGGAGCCTGCGGGCACGGCCATGGGACAACTCTTATTCAAACTGAACCAGGTGCCGGACGATGAGGCCCTGGAGGTTCGCGAACTGTTGGAGGAATCCGGGTTTCGCACCTACGAAACCCATGCCGGTTTCTGGGGGCTCGGCGTTTCAGCCATCTGGCTGGCGGACGATGAACAGTTACCCGAGGCCCGGGCAGTGCTGAAACGTTATCAGGCGCAGCGGCTGGAAGCGCAACGGGCGCTGCACGAGGAACGGATTGCGGCGGGAGAGCAGCCCACGCTGTGGCAGAAAATCGCCCGCGCGCCAGTGCGGTTTGTGGCGCTGACGCTGGCGATTGTGGTGGTGTTGGCGATTACTCTGTTGCCCTTCCTGTCATTGATCTGGCGCTGATCTAAAAGAGACGCCCGCCCTTACATATTCACCCAGCTGTTGAGCGCTGGCAGCTTGAACGTTTCACCTTCGAAACTGAGGACAGCGCCGTCCTCTTCAATGCCCTCAATACGCAGCCCCGGTGCCAACTGATCGCCCACCCGGTGTTCCCGGTGATTGATCCGCACCCGGCTTTGGCCGTTCTCACGATAATCGTGCGCCTGATAATTCAGGGTGGGAATGCGTTGTTGCAGGCCCCACGATAAATCGCGAATGGTGGGCATAGTCGGCACGGGCGGAGGGGGTTCCTCCTGAGCAACCGCGTCAGGTTCGGTCACTCGCTCTTCCTCGGGCTCTTCCAGAGGCTCCTCTGAAGAGGCTTCCGCGCCCGCTTGTTGATACAGCGCGGCGGCCGCGTCATCACTCTGAGGCGAGCGGTACAGCTCGGCGACATCCACGGCGGGTGCTTGCGGGCTGGTTTCCTGGGCGACGGTTTCCTGGGAAACGGTTTCCTGTGGGCCAGTTTCCTGTCGTGCAGTTTCCTGCGGAGCGGGCGACGGCTCAATGGGCTCCGGGGCGACAGTTTCCGTTGGGCTTTTCATCCCCTCTGCGTTGGGTTTTGGCGTCGGCGCAGTGGATTCCGGCCGCGGTGCCCACAATGCCAGCCCCCCGCCGATCAGAGCGACAGTCACGGCACCCAGCAACAGTGGTAATTTCCCGGTTTTCTGTGCGGGTCGCCGTGGCGGCGCATCGTCAGACGGTGGCCGGTGGGAAGAGGGCATGGCTGGTGAAGGCGGCGTTGTGTCTTCACGCTTTCCAGGCTCGTTGTTGGGACCGGATTCGGAATGGGCCGGTTGTTCCCGCTGACGTCGTTCCTGCTCGGCCTGCTTCAAGGCATCCAGAATCATCGACATCTTACGGGGCCTCCGCCATTGGCTGAAAAGCGGGATCGAGCTCCTGCGCCCGGGTTAATACTTCCAGGGTATTTTCGCCAAACACGCCGTCGGCGGTCAGGCCGTGGCGGCGCTGGAAGATTTCCACACGCTGGCGCAGGGCGGGCGTATAGCGGTCATCGCTAAGAGGGCGGGCTTCTCCGTCCATTTGGGCAAACTGTTCGGCCAGCCAGCGCACCGCCGGGCCTCGTTCGCCCGCCGACAGGCTGCCATCGAAGCCCGGTGGGCGGTAGCGAAAATAATGGACCTCGCCGGTCCAGCGCGGCGCGAGGTCCCGCCAGGCGATCATGGTTTTCCCCTCGGCAGTGAGCACCGTCGCGCGATCCTCATTCAGCCCAAGCAGCGGCAGATAGGCGGCCTTGCGAGTGCTATCCATCACCGAGAGCACCACGGGACGGTTTAAGTCCATCAAGGCATTCCAGGTATGGGGGGTGGCCGATACGCAGCGATAGCCGCCCGCCGTCGTGGTGCTTTCAACACACAGCGGGTCACCGGCCATCACAGGTAACGACAGCGCGTTGGCCAGTTGGCGCTGAGCCGCTCCGAGGTCGCTGATTCCCATGGGCGTTTGATCGACTTCGCTGGGGGCCTGCTCTTTCGCGGTGGACGCGGGGGGCAATTCGGGGGCCGACGTTTCCGGAGTGGGAGCGCGCAACAGCGCCAGCACTACCAGCGCACTCACTATGGCGCTCACCATCGCGCCTCCCAATGCCGCGCCCCACAGTTTGGGCCAGTGTGAACCCGGCTCGTGGCGGGTCGGCAGTGCGGCGGGGGACGTGAGCGGTGCGTCGCCGGTGATTTCCGCCCGGGCATGCTCAAATAAGGCCCGGTCCAGATGGGTTTGTTGGCGGCCATAAGCCCCAAGCAGCATGCGCTCGCACACCATATTAATCAGGCGCGGCACGCCGCCGCTGAAGCGATGGATATCGGCCACTCGTGCCGGAGAGAATAACTCGGCGGTATGATCGGCTCCCGCGACCTGAAGCCGGTGGCGAATATACGCGCCGGTTTCCGCCTGGGAGAGTGGCGTCAGGTGGTAGCGAGCGGTAATGCGCTGCGCCAATTGACGCAAACCGGGGCGGGCGAGCAACGCGCCCAGTTCCGGCTGCCCGACCAGAATGATGTTGAGCAATTTCTCGGTATGGGTTTCCAGGTTGGTCAACAAACGGATCTGTTCCAGTGCCTCGGCGCTCAATAATTGGGCTTCATCAATGAGCAATACCGTTTTGCGGCCCCGGCGATGGTTGTCCAGCAGCCGTTGGTAGAGCGCGTCGGTCAGCGCCTTGGGGCTGGGGGTGCCCTCATAAGAGGCATGCAGTTCATCACAAATGCTGGCCAGCAGTTCCGGGACAGACGCCGTGGGATTCAGAATCAACGCAATATCGGTATCGGCAGGCAGCTCTTCCAGCAACCGGCGGATAATGGTGGTCTTGCCGGTGCCGACCTCTCCGGTCAGTTGCACAAAGCCGCCACCCTGAAGCCCGAACAGCAAGTGCGCCAGGGCCTCCTGGTGCTGTTCACTCAGATAGAGGTAGCGCGGATTCACGGCGATGGAAAACGCCGGTTCCCGCAGTCCAAAGAACAGATGGTACATAGCGTTGCTGTTGATATCCCTGCGCTGGTTAGGGCGCTCAGAATAACGACAATTCGCGCGGACAGCCACCCTTGCGATAAGCCCTTTTATGGTGCGCTTTTATGGTTGTGCACATTGGGTGTGATCGATATTGGTGCGTATGGCGCCAAAAATAACCTTTGCGATCAACCCATGTATGGCCTGTTTCCTGCTAGAAGTTGCTCAAGCGGGATAAAACAGGCTCAGGGAAGGCATGCCGAATTGATGAGGAAGACAGACAGTATGATGACGCTAAAGAGCGATGCGATGAACTTGTCCGGCGACGAGCGTCGCTGGCTGAACTGGTGGGGTCCGAGCGGAAAATTCCGTATGGGATGGGCCTGTTGGTTGAACCGCCACCGTTACCCTCTTATGGAGCAGGCGTTTGAAAGCATTGCCCAAACGCGTATCAACATTCTTCAGCACTGGGTCAGCAGCCAATGGGAGCAGTTAGTCTCACTGGCCGCCCGTCTGGAGCAGGACGAAGACGACCGAGACAACCTCCTGGCCAGGCAGTTAGGGTTGGCAGCGGATGTGTCCGAGTTCTTCGTGCTGGACGCCGATGGCCAGGTGCTGGCCTCCACGTATCGTGACCGCAAAGGCAAGAGAGACGTGGAGCCTCGTGCACTGGAGGAAGGGCTGCAAGCGCCCTTTTTGCACGGCCCCTACATCGACCCGCTCACCCTGAGCATTGGCCCTTCATCGTCGCGCTTTCACGACGAAGTCACACTGATGTTCTACCAGCCGCTGACCCTATGCGACGGGTCGCGAGGCTGCCTGTGCGCCCGTGTGCCCAACGACGTCCTGGGGGATTTGATCCAGCGCGAAGCCGGCCATATCTTCCATGAATCGGGGGACAACTACCTGTTTATGGTCGACCCGCAGTTTGATCGGCGCATCAAACCGGGCACAGCGTTGTCCCGTTCACGCTTTGAAGACAGCACCTTCTCCCACGGTGAAAACCTCAAAAGCGGTATTCACACCAACTGGGGCGTGGTCGGCGTCAAACGGCACACCGAGTTTGAAATTCACTTCACCGATCCAGCCACCGGACAGCTGCACCCCGGCGTGCGCGAGACCATCCGCAACGGCCAGAACCTCTATATCAAATACCCCGGCTACTCCGATTACCGCCACATCCCGGTAATTGGTAAAGGCATCACCTTCACGTTGCAGGGCTCCAAAGACAAATGGGGCATGATGTGCGAGGGCGACCTGGAAGAAGTCTATCGTTTCCGCTCTATCAGCTATCGTTTTATGGCTCTGTTCTGGGCCGTGGCCGCCGTCGTGCTGGCCGGAAACGTAGCGCTGCACACCTGGACGACCCTGCCTGTATGGGGCGTGCACTTGGCCACCCTCGGGCTGACCGCCGTTGGCGCCATGGTGTTTAACCGGCGTGGCCCCAGGCACCTCTCCCGGCGCATCGGCAAAATGACCGAGATTGTCCACTCGCTGGGGGAGGGCGGCGGTAACCTCAAACAGCGGATGGACCCCCAGCGCATGTTCGATGATGAAACCGGCGATCTGGGACGGTGGACCAACAGCTTTATCGATACCCTCGATGGCATCATCGGCGAAGTGATTCATTCAGCGGATGACGTGCGCCACAACAGCGAACGCATGCTCGCCCGCAACGACAGCGCCAACGCCACCATGACCCAGGTGAGTGCCGCCATGGAACAAATGCTCACGCTGGTGGAAGAGCAAATCGGGGAAATCAGCAACGCCTCCGGCACCGCTGCCGAAATGAAACAAGTCATGGACCGCGTCGTGCAGGAAGCGCGCGAGCAGTACGAATCCGTGAACGCCGGTACCAAAGCCATTCGCGATGCGGTGGAAAACTCCACCAAAACCATCCACCGACTCAACGAACGCACAGAGGAGATCGGCGGCATGGTCTCACTGATCGGCAACATCACCAGCCAGACCAACCTGCTCGCCTTAAACGCCGCGATTGAAGCCGCTCGCGCCGGTGAACACGGCCGAGGCTTCTCCGTCGTCGCCGATGAAGTCAGAGGCCTGGCCGCCCGCACCGCCGAAGCCGCCAAGGAAATCGAAGAAAAGATCGCCACCATCCAAAATGAAGCCGCCCAGGCAGCCAGCTTTATGGAAAGCAGCGTCGAAAGCGTGGATCGCGGCCTGCGCCTGGCGGAAGAGGGCACCACCGACAACTCCGAACTGCACGCCATCGTGGAGCGCATGTTCGAAGTCATCCGTCACATCGAAGCCCACAGCCAGGAATACGGCGAACAGACCCGCGAAGTCGTCGGCGCCGGAGGCGAAATGCACAAAGTCATCCGCGCCCTGCACGGCGCCTCCGACCGCCTCAAAGGCACCGCCACCAACCTCCACCACCTCACCAGCGCCTTCCAGGTCACCCACAAACACGGCGCTCAAGCCTGAGCGCCTTGCACTTCTGAAGAGAAGCGCTATAGTGAATTGCATCACGTTTTTTGAGGATATGGGTGCCATTTGAAGGGCTGTATAAATAATGATCAAATTGTGCGGTCGGGGTAAATAACAGGCGCTTTTATTCCTAAAGCCGTGTCGGCGCACACTTTCTGACAGGCAATTTTACGGCTGTAAGAAGGTCTTTAGTTTCAATGGGTTATCAGGCTTTGTGGCGGTAGGTGATGGGGAACAAAGTGTGCTGGCTCGATATACAGCTGTTAGGGTGTGGTTGTTCTGGTGTCCAGCGGATACAGTAAGAGTGGATTACAGCTACTGATGTAATACAATATGTATAGACTACCCCTTTGTCATAAGGAGGAAATGCAGCATGGATATCATCACTGGACTTATTAACAGCTCAGCCCAAAGCGCATTACAATCAGATACCTCCCTTGTTAATTCCAAGGATAGAACGAATTCAGAGAATACAAGCAGCTCCGGCTCTCGGGTCAGCAATACTACTAATTCAGCCCTGCAGATTAGCGCCCGTGGTCACTCTATAAGCCTATTGATGCAAGGCGCGAACGAGTTTTTACGCCAAGAACTTGGGCCCAGTTACCTTCCCTTAGCAAGAGGCCAAGCGTTGCTTGATCAAGCCGTTAGCATGGTAACAGCCAATACCGAAATTGATATAGATGGACAAGCGTTGAGAAATACCTTGCAGCAAGAACACAATATTCGTGAAACGATACCAAGACCTAACCCTTCATCTGATAGTGGAAATGTCTTTGATTTTTTATCGGGAAGCGACAGAGAAGCGTTGGAAGCTGCGTATGATTATGCTGTAGAGAACAACCTCGACGCTGATGATGTGGAACTGGCAGCCGGGTTACTTGCCAGTGACCGACGACGCCAAGCCGCTATTGCTTCAGGTACAATCTATTTAGTGCATGAGCCAAGTGAGAATGCAGGCAAGTTTATTCCCCAATCATCAGCTAACTTACCCAATACAGATATTAGCAATCCGCGCCAGTCACTGATTGATCGAGTGACATCCGGCGACCTATTCAGTAAAAATCCGTTTCTCAACCAGGCGTTATTCATCGAAGCGGCGTTTCGCACCCTGCAATTAAAGAATTAAAGGGGTCTGGTTGAAATTATTTTCTGGGTGAGTGTTTAGCAAGCAAAGATTTAACGGGTCGCCATTGTAAAATTTTGGAGCAAATCGGCGGTATCGGGTGGTAGCGCAATCAAGCCCTAACCAGTCGCTCAAGTATGTTCCGGGCCTGCCGGCCCTCCACCGGACGTGCTTGCGCACGCCGCTTAGCTTGGCGTTCTGTGCCCCGAGCTCCCCAAGAAAAGTAGACACCTAATCCCCTTAAGGGTAGCTGCGCTCTGGATTGGCGCATTAGTCCAAGTTAACATAAGAGTGGCGTCCTGTGCGAACTGATGAAAGCCCATTTAGAGGGGGTGTCATTCGCTAGAGCTGTCTTAGTAAGCGTAAAAGGAAGAATCAATGATCCGAAAAATCTCTGCCGTATTTCTTGCCCTCACATCAATCGTGATGCTTTATCGGGGGCTGATTATCGCTTATCACACGACTGGGCTCGTTCGTGGCGGTGAGTTCCAGATGCTCATAACGTTGAGCAACCAGTTTGCCTATTTCATGATATGGCTTGCCTCTCTAGCCTTTTTCCTGATGGCAAAGAACCTCTGCAAGTCGAAAACCTCAGAAGCTGATAAGGGATAATGGGCGCCAGTAGGGTGTTCTTCGGAGGGTTCTGATTTTATCTTTATAGGCAAAACGGTATGATAGGCCCTCTGTAGGCACCTATTTTCACAGGTCGTATTTCTCTTGTGTCGTCTGGTGCGCGCGTCATAACCGATGAGCGATTTATGAGCACTGAAGATGTAATGATTTATGACCGGTTTTCCTGCGCTAATTGTGCCGATAAAGGCGCTTTAGACTTCGATTTCACGATGGCGTTTCAGCCGATTGTGAATATTCGGGAAAGACACATATTTGGCTATGAAGCGCTGGTTCGGGGCACTAATAATGAGTCGGCCTACTCGGTATTGTCCAAGGTAAACGACGAGAACCGGTATATTTTTTGATCAGAAGTGCCGTGTAAAAGCGATTAGTTTGGCGTCACGTCTGAAGCTTACCTCGATGCTCAGTATCAACTTTCTTCCCAACGCCGTTTACAATCCTGAGCGTTGCCTGAGAACAACGCTTCAGGCCGCCAGGGAATATGGTTTTCCCATAGAGCGAATCATGTTTGAGTTCACCGAGGCGGAGCAGGTAAAAGACAATCTTTTCCTGAAGGAGATTGTCGAACACTACAAGATGCAGGGGTTTACAACGGCGATTGACGATTTCGGCTCCGGGTATGCCGGCCTTGGCTTGCTGGCGGACTTTCAAACGAGCATCATAAAACTGGATATGGGGCTGATACGAAATATTGATAGCCACAAAGCCAGACAGGCCATTATTCACAATTGCCTGAATTTGTTTCGAGATTTAAACATTGTGCCCTTGGCGGAAGGTATAGAAACCGAAGAGGAAATGCGGTGGTTGCGGGATGCCGGCGTTGAACTGATGCAGGGTTATCTCTTTGCCAAACCCGGCTTTGAGTGTCTGCCGGAGGTGGCTTTTCCTGAAATCGTGTAAAAGGATTACTTTGGCTTGAACTTGAGGCTTTCTATAAGCATCTTTCTGTTAAAGTGTATTGAGTTAAATTTAATCTCATATGGTTCTCTGAGAGGTTGATACTATGTTAAAGAATGTGGGGTTGTTCGCTTCGTCTCTATTATTAGTGTGCTCCGTTGTTGGGGCCGCCCATGCAGACGAGCCGATACGGCACATTGTGGCGTTTAAGTATGCAGAGGATGCCAGCGAGGCGGACATCCAGCGGCTGACGGACGCGTTTAGTGGTCTGCAAGATACGATTCCCGGTATTGTTTCATTTGAGCACGGCGTCAATAACAGTCCGGAAGGGCTGAATAAAGGTTTTGAGCATGTGTATGTGATGACCTTTGAAGACGAAGAGGCCAGGGATACGTATTTGCCGCACCCGGAGCATAAGAAGTTCGGAGCCTTGCTGGAGCAACTCAATATTGTGGAAGACGCCTTTGTGATTGATTACACACTCAAGGACTAAAGAAGAGGAACGCGGCGACACGCCTGTGGTACGGGCGTGTCGCTGTCTTGCAAAGCCTTTCCCAACCGTGTATACCTTTTTGTGTTACAAATTCTCCGTCCTCAAACCCATAGAGGTTGGCCATGAAATTTGTTCACGATCCCGAAGGTACCCGTCTGCCGATCAAGCTGGACAGCACCAGTAACGGCGAATTTTCCCCCATTCCCCTGGATCGAGCGAGTCAGCTCGCCAATCGTATGGCGCACGAAGCCGCTTCCACTAACGCCCGCCGATTGGGTATCAGTCGACGGGAGTTGCTGGTGTCGGCCTGCGGCGCGGCGACGACGCTGTTGGCGTTTAATGCGGCCCAGGCGGCGGCTGGGCGCGGTGCGGGTTTTTATTCCCTGGCCGCTGAAGCCGGACTGGATCGTGACGCGGCGGCGGATGCGCTGGACGGGGATGAGTTCATCTTCGATGTGCAGGGGCATTTCGTGAACCCCACGGGGGCGTGGCTGGACAATATTCCGGAGAGTGCCCGGCCTTTGTCGGGCATGGAACAGGCCGGGTGTGCGCTGGCGACCGGCAAAGAGGATCGTTCGTATCTGCAATGCCTCGGGCCGGATGCGTTTGTGCAGGATGTGTTCATGGACTCGGATACGGATTTGATGGTGCTGTCCTTCGTGCCGTCCAAGCGGGATGAAGAGCCGCTCACCATTGAGGAAGCGGCGGCGACTCGCTCCATTGTGAATCAAATGAAGGACAGCCAGCACCGTTTGTATTTGCATGGCCGCGTGAATCCGAACCAGAAGGGCGACCTGGAAGATATGGATCGGCTGAAGGAAGAGTTCGATATCGTGGCCTGGAAAACCTACACCCAGTGGGGGCCGGAGGGCAAAGGGTATTGGCTGACGGACGAGGATACCGGCATTCCGTTTTTGGAGAAAGCGCGCAAACTGGGCGTGAAGATTATTGTGATTCATAAGGGCATTCCCTTCGGCCCGGAATCCTACGAGCATTCGCTCTGCGATGACATTGGCCGGGTCGCGAAGTTGTATCCCGATCTGAAGTTTCTGGTTTACCACTCCGGCTTTGTGCCGGGCCAGCCCGAAGGGCCTTACGATCCGAATCGCAATGAAGGCGTGGATTCCCTGATCAAAACCGTGGTGGACAATGACTTAGGCCGTCATTCCAACGTTTACGCAGAGCTGGGCTCGACCTGGCGTTTTCTGATGCGGGACCCCGACTCGGCGGCGCACACGCTGGGCAAGTTGATTAAGTATCTGGGGGAGGACAATGTACTCTGGGGGACGGACTCCATCTGGTATGGCTCGCCCCAGGATCAGATTCAGGCGTTCCGGACTTTCCAGATTGCGGAGCAGGTGCGGGAGAAGTTTGGTTATTCGGCGTTGACGCCGGAGATTAAGCGCAAGATTTTCGGTCTGAATGCGTTGGTGCCCTACGAGATTGATGAGTCGCTGATCCGCCAGCGTGTGGGCGGTGACCAACTGGCGGCGGCCCGAGCGCGATACCGGGAGCAACCGGACCCCCATTACCGCACCAACGGCCCCAAGACGCGCCGGGAGTTTTTGAACCTGATGCGCTGGAGTGGCGGTCGGGCCACGTAGCGGACTCGGCCCTAGAATTGTTAAACCGCCGACTGGTTAAAGAGAGACCGGTTAAGAATGTCGGCGCCGCCAGACCCCGGCCAGTACCAGCAACAACACGCACATGCCCACCACTGGCCAGCTGCCCCAGCGCATAAACGGCGTAAGGCCGCTGCGAGGCTGGACGGTGCCTTCCAATGTCGTTTCCACAAATTGTTCGGCCCGTTTTTCGATGCCCCCGTGGTGGTCCACAAAAGCGCTGACGCCGTTGTTGGTGGCGCGAATCATCGGGCGGCCGGTTTCCAGGGCGCGCATGCGGGCCATTTGCATGTGTTGCAGTGGGCCGATGGAGTCGGCAAACCAGGCATCGTTGCTGATGGTCAGCAGCACCTGCCGGTCGATGGCACTGCGGGCGACCAGGTCCGGGTAGACGACTTCGTAGCAGATGGAGGCGGAGATACCGGTGTCGCCAATCTGCAATCCACTTTGCTCCCAGGGGCCACGGGTGATGATGGACGTCGGCAGATCGAAGAAGTCAATCAGGCCGCGCAGGTACTGTTCCAGTGGTACGTACTCGCCAAACGGCACCAGCCGACGCTTGTGATAAATCCCCAGCGCTGGCCCCAGTCCGACAACGCTGTTGTAGTAGACCCCCTGACGCGGATCATCAAAGATGATGCCGGTAGTCAGGCCGGTGTTGGTGTCTTCGGCTTTTCGGTTGAGTGCTTCCAGGTACGGAAGCATGTCGTGGTAAACGCGGGGAATGGCGGCTTCCGGCCAGATCAACCAGTCGTTGTCCCACAAATCTTCACTCAAATGGTCGAGCCGGTCGAGAGTGGGCTGGAAAAACGCCGGGTCCCATTTGCGCTCCTGGGGAATATTTGGCTGAATCATCCCGACATTGATGGGCTGGCCCTGGGGCTGGGTCCACTCAACCCGGTGCAGAATCGCGCCCAGTGGCCAGAGTAATAACACGACGAGGGTGAGTGCCCAGCGGCGAGGGGAGTGCCCAGGTTGCAGCAGCCAAAGCGCTATCAGTCCGGCGCTCAGCGCGATGATGAGGCTGGGTGCCAGCACGCCCAGCAACGGCGCCCAGCCGGCCAGCCAGGTGTCGAGGTGAGCATAGCCGAGGTAAAGCCAGGGGAAGCCGGTGAGCAGCCAGCCCCGCAGCCATTCGCCCAGCAGGTAAATGGCGGGAAACGCCAGCGGTGCGCCGAGCCGGTGGCGGCTGAACCAGCGCCCGTAGGCCCAGAAGGGCAGACTGAAAATCAGCGCCATAAACAGCACGAACAGGGCGGTCATGACCGCCGCCAAGGGCGCGGAGGCGTTGCCGTAGGTGTGAATGCTGATGTAAATCCAGGAGACGCCAGCGCCGTAGAGGCCGATACCGAAACCCCAGGCCCGCCACCAGGCGCGGCGACCGGAGCTTCCGTTGAGCAATACAACAAAAACGACCAGCCCGCCGAGGGCGAGCGGCCAAAGGTCGAAGGGGGCCAGCCCCAGCGGTAGCAGGGCGCCAGCGGCGGCGCACAGGAACCAGGCGGTCCAGCCGGGCAGGCGCGTCAGCGCGGTTTGTAAAGCGGTCATGAATCAGTCGTCGAGCAGGGTCAGTCGCACCAGGTGGATCTGGCGGTTGTCCGCATAGAGCACCCGGAACTGGAAGTTCTCGATCACGGCGACTTCATTGCGCTTGGGCAGATGCCCGAATTCTTGCATCAGGATGCCGCCGATGGTGTCGAAATCCTCGTCGCTTAACCCGGCTTCGAAATAGTCGTTGAACTCGTCGATGGGGGTCAGTGCCTTGACAATGAAGTCGGTGTCGCTGACTCGCTTGATAAACTCGTCACTGACTTCTTCGTCCGTCTCGTCTTCAATGTCGCCGACGATTTCTTCCAGAATGTCTTCAATAGTGAGCAGGCCGGCGATACCGCCGTACTCGTCGATCACCAGCGCCATGTGGTAGCGCTTTTCCCGGAATTCGCGCAGCAGCACGTTTACCCGCTTGCTCTCGGGAATAATGTTGGCGGGGCGCAGGATGGACTCCAGGGTGAAATCGGTATTCTCTTCCAGCATCATGCGCAGCAGGTCTTTGGCCAGCAGGATGCCTTTGATGTCGTCGAAGCTTTCGCCGATCACCGGAAACCGGGAGTGGCCGGATTCGATGATCTTGGGCAGGAATTCTTTGGGGGTATCGTCCGCCCGGATGGCGACGATCTGGGAGCGGGGGATCATCAGCTCCCGGGCCTGGAGGGAGGAAACGTCCAGCGCCCCTTCGATAATGCTCAGCGCTTCTTGGTCGAGCAGTTTGTTGTTGGCGGCTTCCTTGATGATTTCCAGCAGTTCCTCGCGGGACTGGGGTTCTCCGTTGAACGCCTGCATCAGCTTGTGCAGCCAGGATCGGTCACTGCGTTCAGACTTGTCGGCTCGTTCGGATTTATCAGAATAGTGAGCGGATAAGCCGCTACTGGGAGGGTCTTCGTTCATGAGGTCAATCAGTCCTGTTGTGGATCATCGGCCCCGTAGGGCGCCGGGTAGTGTAACCGAGTCAGAATCCGGGTTTCCAGACTTTCCATTATCTCGGCGTCTTCGGGGTCGATATGGTCATAACCTAGCAAATGCAAGGTGCCATGCACAAGCATGTGCGCCCAGTGGGCTTCGGGCGATTTACCCTGCTCGGCGGCTTCCCGGGCGACCACGGGGGCACAGACGACCAGATCGCCCAGCAGGGGCAGCTCCAGCTCCGGTGGCAGGTCGGCGGGGAATGACAAGACGTTGGTGGGTTTGTCCTTTCCGCGATACTGGTGGTTGAGCGCCCGGCTTTCGTCATCGTCCACCAGGCGCACACTGACTTCGACTTCGTCGCGAGCCTCGTCGCTGGCAATCAGCGCCGCCTCAATCCACCGTTTGATGTGCGAACGGGAGGGGAGGCCGCCGCCCGTCGTGGCGACGGCAATATCGATGTGCAGTTTCATGGTAAGCGTCAGTCGTCCGGCTGGGCCTCATCGAAGGCGTCGTAAGCCTCGACGATGCGCTGTACCAGAGGATGTCGCACCACGTCTTTGGCGCTGAAATGGGTAAAGCTGATGCCATTAACGTTGGACAGCACATCGATGGCGTGGCGCAGTCCGGACTTCTGGCCTTTGGGCAAGTCGATCTGGCTGGGGTCGCCGGTAATCACGGCCGTAGAGCCAAAGCCGATCCGGGTCAGGAACATCTTCATCTGCTCTCGGGTAGTGTTCTGGCTCTCGTCGAGAATCACAAACGCATTGCTCAACGTCCGGCCCCGCATATACGCCAGCGGCGCGACTTCAATCACGTTGCGCTCAATCAGCTTGCCGACGGTCTCAAAGCCCAGCATTTCGAACAGGGCGTCGTACAGCGGGCGCAGGTAAGGGTCTACCTTCTGGGCGAGGTCACCGGGCAGAAAGCCCAGCTTCTCGCCCGCCTCGACGGCGGGGCGCACCAGCAGGATGCGCTCGACCTCGTCTTTAAGCAGCGCTTCCACGGCACAGGCAACGGCCAGGTACGTCTTCCCGGTACCGGCGGGGCCGGTGCCAAAGTTGATGTCGTTGGTCTGCACCGCCTGAACATACCGCTGCTGATTCCCGCCGCGAGGCTTGATCGTACACTTCTTGGTGCGGATCAGCGTCATCGACGCGCCGGACTGACTGCCGGTCTTATCACCCCGATCGTCGGCAGAGCGGCTGGCACTGTCGGATTCGGTGCGGTCCTCGCCCGTGGCGTGCTCGTTCAATTGGTCCATAAGTTCCTCAATGCCGGAAGTTTGCAGGGCGAGGTGGATTTCATCGGGTGTCAGCTCCACGACATCGGTTTCGCCGTAGAGGTGCTTGAGCAGTTCGGCGGCGGTGGCGGTGGTGTTGGCACCTCCGGTGAGCGCAAACTGGTTACCCCGGTTGCGAATTTCGATACCGAGTCGCTCTTCAATTTGTCGCAGGTGCTGGTCGAATTGACCGCAGAGGTTGGCGAGACGTCGATTGTCATCCGGCTCCAGGGTGACGCGCTGGGTGACCGTTTTGGGGCTGGCTACTGCGTGGCTGTTTACTGCGTGACTATTCAAAGAGGTGTCGATCTCCTGTATGTGGACTTACTTAAAGCCTAAACCATAAAAATGACGGCGAAAAGGCAAATCTTCGGTTGTTTGTTTCTGAGTCGGTGGGTTTTGGGAACTTTGGGTTATAAGGAGCTTCGCGGCTCTCTGAACGTCCGGGCCCGTCATCGGGGGACCTTTTGGCAAAACGCGATGAATACGTCCCTGTAGCTCCCCCGCTTCATCCCTGAAGCGAGGGTTTGCCAAAAGGTCCCCCGACGCCGTGCCCTCCAAGGCAGCCGAAAGTCCGCGTCGCTACGTAGCGATGAGCGAGAATTAAACTCGGAGGGCTCGGTGTCAGGTGGGCTGTTTCGGAACCCTCTCTTCAGGGAAGAAGCGGTCCGGCGTTCCGGGAGGGAGCTACAGGGGCGTATTCATCGCGTTGCCGAAACAGCCCACCTGATATCGAGCCCGGATTACCTAAGTGCTCCCTCAGCGGAGAGGCCACTCTTTCTTTTACGCCGCCCAATCCTGATCCAGCTCAGAGCCCAGCAACGTGCCTCGCAGCGAGTTGGGCAAGGCTTCCTCAATGCGAATATCCGCAAACCTGCCAATCAGCGCCGGATCGTCGCAGCGGAAATTCACCACACGGTTGTTCTCCGTGCGGCCCGAGAGCTGCCCTGGGTCTTTCTTGGAGTAACCACTGACCAACACTCGCTCCACATTGCCCACCATACGACGGCTGATCTCCTGTGCCTGCTGGGTAATGCGGGTTTGCAGGATTTTCAGACGCTCTTTCTTGACATCCATTGGCGTATCGTCTGGCAAGTCTGAGGCCGGAGTGCCGGGGCGCGGGCTGTAGATGAAGCTGAAGGAGGTGTCGAAGCCAATATCGTGAATCAGTTTCATGGTGGCCTCGAAGTCCGCATCGGTTTCGCCGGGGAAGCCAATAATGAAATCCGAAGAGAAACTGATATTGGGCCGGTTGGCTTTCAGTCGGCGCAGCTTGGATTTGTACTCCAGCGCCGTGTGGCCGCGTTTCATGGCCATCAGGATGCGGTCGGAGCCGCTTTGCACCGGCAGGTGGATATGACTGACCAGTTCCGGCACGTCGTTGTAGACATCGATCAGGGAGTCGCTGAATTCCACCGGGTGAGACGTGGTGAAGCGAATGCGGTCGATGCCATCGATGGCGGCCACGTAGGTGATCAGTTCGGCCAGGTCGATGACGGTGCCATCGCCGTTGTCGCCGCGGTAGGCGTTCACATTCTGGCCCAGCAGGTTGATTTCCCGCACACCCTGGCCGGCCAGGTGCAGCACTTCGGCCAGCACATCGGTTACCGGGCGGCTCACTTCCTCGCCGCGCGTGTAGGGCACCACGCAGAAGGTGCAGTACTTGGAGCAGCCTTCCATAATCGAGACAAAAGCGCTTACGCCATCGGATTCCGGCTGGGGCAGGTGATCGAACTTCTCGATTTCCGGGAAGCTGATATCCACAACGGCGCTGTCGCCCCGGGGGGTTTCAATCATTTCCGGCAGGCGGTGCAGCGTTTGCGGACCGAAGATCATGTCGACGTACGGTGCGCGCTTGGCGATGGCATCGCCCTCCTGGCTGGCCACACAACCGCCCACGCCGATTTTCAGGTCCGGTTTGGCCTCTTTGAGCGACTTCCAGCGGCCCAGCTCGTGGAACAACTTTTCCTGGGCCTTTTCCCGGATCGAACAGGTATTGATCAGGATGACATCGGCGTCTTCCGGATTCTCGGTCGGGACCATTTGATGGGATTCGCCCAGCAGGTCGCGCATGCGGGCCGAGTCGTACTCGTTCATCTGGCAGCCGTGCGTCTTGATGTACAGCTTTTTGGGCTGTTTTTCGGGCTGGGCGGCGGACGAGGAGGCCGGGGCGTTGGTATCGGTGCTCATGGCAACAACCTGGTTAAAAAGTGGTCAAAATCGAGGGCGGGCATTATAGCGATCTTACGGGCGAAATCCCATAGATTGCTCAAAAATCGACCGCAAAACCGCTTCACAGCGACGATTTTGTGCTATTCTTCGCGCCCCTTGTTTCAGCTCACTGTTTCTGTGCAATTTCTCCCGAGTGGTTCTATGGCGGCGAAACCGATTTATAAAGTCATTTTCCTCAATCAGGGGCAGGTGTATGAAGTGTTTGCCTGCGCCATTTACCAGAGCGAGATGTACGGTTTTATCGAAGTGGAAGAGTTCGTCTTTGGTGAACGCTCCCAGGTCGTGGTTGATCCGTCCGAGGAAAAGCTCAAAAACGAGTTCGCCGGGGTCAAGCGCTCCTATATTCCCATGCACGCCATCGTGCGGATCGATGAGGTGGAAAAGGAAGGCTCTGGCAAGATCAGTGACTTCAAAGGCGGCGATAAGGTCGCGCAATTCCCCTACGGCAATTTTATGCCCAAGCCCGGTTCTGATAGTTGAGCCGCTAACGGCGCTCGAAGAACCGGATCAGACGGCCCACCAGCATCCGCACGTGGGCCATCATGGCCCAGATAAAGCCCGCGCCACCGATTAGCACACTGATCAGTACCGCGACCTCTTGTGCCAGCGACGGTGCCAGCATGGAGTGGGCCATGTACAGCCCCACCATCCCTAGGAAAAAGAAGGCTACACCCTGACGAAACTGCTGGAACCCGTGCTCCAACGAGCCAGTGTAGTGGTGCTTGAGGGCGGTCAGCCATTGCGGTTTCATGACAGATCCAGGCGCTACGAATTAACCCGCATGAAACGTGACTCATTGCCCAAAGTCAATGGGTAAGGTGGTGGCGGTTCCAGGGAGCAGCCGGTAGAATGTGTGCGGTGCAAGCGACAAGTTTCTGAAACAGGCTGTTTTCTCAATTCATTCTTTATTGTGCGCGCTTTCCCTTCGAGGAAACATTGCTGTCGTTCCGTCAAAGCCTGCAGGGGCGGTGGATACGCCGGGTCGCGAAGTGGAGAAAGTCTCTTCACAAGCGGAGTCGATTCAACGCCGTTTTGGCTCGTCATAGCGCAGGGTAAATGTGTGACTACATCATCGGTTTTTGCTTCCTCACCCGGTCCGGCGCCACCCGGTGGTCCGTTTGATGGCGATACGCTGGATCACATTGCCGAGCGGCTTGAAACCGAGGGTTACGCCGTGGTGCCCAATGCCTTGCCTCCCGAGCATGTGAACCGCCTGTTTCTGGCACTCAAGGAAACGCCCGCGGCGGATTTCCGCCGGGCCGGTATCGGTCGCAAAGACGACTTCCAGCTAAACCGCTTTGTGCGCTCCGATGAAATTTGCTGGCTGCACGGCGACACTCCGGCGGCCCGTGATTTTCTCTCCTGGATGGAAGCGTTGCGCCAGGGGCTCAACCGTCGGCTGTTCCTCGGCCTGTTTGATTACGAAGCGCACTACGCCGCCTATCCGGAAGGCGCCTTCTATAAAAAGCATCTGGATGCCTTCAAGGGCCGCTCTAATCGTGTACTGTCCACCGTCTTCTACCTGAACCCCAACTGGCAACCGACGGACGGAGGCGAACTCGTTATCTACAACGAAGCCGATAACCAGGAACTCGAACGCGTGCTGCCGGAGTACGGCAAACTGGTGATCTTCCTCAGCGAAGTTTTCCCTCACGAAGTGCTGCCCGCACGGCGCGAACGTTACAGCATTGCCGGTTGGTTCCGCGTCAACAACACCGCCGCTGGCGCCCCCGATCCCGCCCGATAACTCCCGGCTTAGAGGATTGGCACTGAGGTTCCGGCTCCCAGGGTATTGATTCGAGACCGTCGGAGGCATGGATGCCGACGCAGAGCTACAGGGACGTATTCATGCGGGTCCGAATCAATACCCTGGGAGCCGGAACCGGGCTAAACCAACTTGGCCTTTCCCACCCAAGGTGCTATTGTCAAACCGTCGGCGCCCGAACAGAGGCAGACAGTCAGCCGCCTCAAGAGCGCCCCATTCACAGCAGTAGGGACTCGGCTATGCAGATTGACTGGCGCGAATACGCGTGTGGCGATTTTTACGATGAACTGATCAGCTCCCCCGGCAACCCGCGCAAAGCGGCACGGCATTTAGCAAACTACCTGGCCTCCCTCAGTGGCGAGGAACTGCAGGAACGCAAACTCTCTGCTGAGCTTGCCATCAAAACCATGGGCATTACCTTCACCGTATACAGCGATGCCGGCAACATTGATCGCGACTGGCCTTTCGATATTATCCCCCGCATCATCCCGCAACGTGAGTGGGAAAAAACCGAGCGCGGTTTGATTCAGCGTCTCACCGCGCTCAACTGCTTTATTGACGATATCTACAACGATCGCAAGATTCTCAAGGACAAAGTCGTCCCCGAGTCCCTGCTAGCCGATTCGAAAAATTTCCGTTCCGAGTGCATTGGCATGAAACCCGCGCTGGGTGTGTGGGCGCATGTGTGTGGTTCCGACCTGATTAGGGATCACAAAGGTCAGTTCTATGTACTCGAGGATAATTTGCGTGTGCCCTCCGGTGTGTCCTATATGTTGGAAAATCGCAAAGTCACCAAACGGGTGCTGCCGGAGCTGTTTGAAAATCACACCATTCTGCCGGTGACCGAATACCCCAACCAGTTGTTTGACACGCTCGCGGCGATCTCGCCGCGCCCGATGGAATTCCCCGAAATCGTGGTCCTGACCCCCGGCATTTATAACTCCGCGTATTTCGAGCACTCCTATTTGGCCCAGCAAATGGGTGTGGAGCTGGTCGAGGGCAGTGACCTCGTTGTGGAAGATGACATGGTGTACATGCGCACCATCAACGGCTTGGCGCGCGTGGATGTGATCTATCGGCGCATCGATGACCTGTTTCTCGATCCGGAAATGTTCAATCCGGACTCGGTGCTGGGCGTTCCCGGTCTGATGAGGGCGTGGCTCAAAGGCAATGTGGCGCTGGCGAATGCGCCCGGGGCGGGCGTGGCGGATGACAAACTGGTCTACACCTACGTACCGGCCATGATCAAGTATTACCTGGGGGAAGAACCGCTCTTGCCCAATGTGCCGAGTTACCTGTGCAGCGATAAAAAAGAGCGTGATTACGTGTTGGCGAATCTCGACAAGCTGGTGGTGAAACCCGCCAATGAGTCCGGTGGCTACGGTATGTTGATGGGTCCCCAGGCCAGTAAAAAAGAGCGTGAAGCCTTCGCGCAAAAAATCAAGGCCAACCCGCGCAACTATATGGCGCAGCCGTTGATGTCGCTCTCCACCGCGCCGGTGGTCACACCGCGCAATGCCGAGCCGCGTCACATTGATTTGCGACCTTTTATTTTACAGGGGCGCGAGCATCACGTGACGCCCGGCGGGCTTACCCGGGTGGCCATGACTAAGGGGTCCTATGTGGTGAACTCCTCTCAGGGCGGTGGCAGTAAAGATACCTGGGTCGTTGTGGAAGGAGATAACTGAGATGCTGTCGCGAGTGGCTGAACGCATTTACTGGTTGGGGCGCTACATGGAGCGCAGCGAAAATCTGGCGCGTCTGGTGAACGTGAATTCCCATCTGCTGATGGATCTGCCCAAAGGCGTTCGGGTGGGCTGGGGATCACTGATCCACATCAGTGGGACGGAAGAATTTTTTAACCGAGGGGATACCGAGCAGGCGGATGAGCGCACGGTAATCCGCTTTATGCTGGCGGATCGTGATAACCCTTCCTCGTTGCTGAATTCGCTGAGCTGGGCGAGAGAAAACGCGCGCATTACCCGCGAAATTATTCCGATGGAAGCGTGGGAGCTGATTAATAACCTGTATCTTTCTGTGAAAGATAATCTGTCCAAATCCGTGGCGCGCCGCGAGCGCAACCGTGTGTTGCAAATGGTGATTACCAGCGTGCAACAGTTTACCGGGTTGCTCGCCGGCTGCATGAGCCACAACAGTGCGTATGATTTTATTCAACTGGGGCGCAATCTCGAACGGGCGGATATGACCACCCGTATCGTGGATGCCGGTTCGGCCAACCTGCTGCCGCATTTAAATGGTGCAGAAGACATTCTGGAGCCGTACGATAACATTCTGTGGATGAGCGTATTGCGCTCCACCAGTGGCTACCAGATGTATCGGCAGCACGTTCAGGACCGCGTTAACGCGGAGGATGTGGTGACGTTCTTGTTGCAGGACGGACGGTTTCCCAGGGCGGTGTCCCGCTGTCTGGAAGAGCTGGAATCGTGTCTTCGTAAGCTGCCCAACAGCGATAACGCCTTGCACGTGGCGACCGCTGTTCGGCGGCGTTTGCGCACCGCCAGTATTCCAGAATTGTTGCAGGCGGGACTGCAGGAATACATTGATGGTTTACAGCTGGAGGTCGCCGATGTGCACCAACAGATCACCAGCACCTGGTTTCTGCCGGTCACCCCGCTGGTGGAAAACGAATAAGTTGCGATCCTCCTTATGAAAGCGTTTTACTGTACCTGCGGACAGCGCATTTACTTTGACAACACCGAATGCCTGTCCTGCGGGCGGGCGTTGCGGTTTGATCCTGACCGGCAAACCATGGTGGCGTTGCGTGCCGATGGAAATGAATGGATTGACGATCGTGGAACGCGTTTTCGCGACTGCCGTAACCGGGTGGAGTACCGCGCTTGCAACTGGGTAATGCCCGCGCAGGACAATCACCGCTATTGCCGCTCGTGCCGCTTGAACGACATCGTTCCGCATTTGGAGCGGCCGGGCAATGTGCGGCAGTGGTCCAAGCTCGAAGCGGCGAAACGGCACCTGCTGTACACATTGTTGCAGCTCGGGTTGCCGGTTCAGAGTGAGGCACAAACCACCAGCCGGGATCTGGCTCATGGGGAGCTGCCGGGACTCTCATTCGCGTTTCTCGAAGACACCCGATCCAATGCCAATGTGCAGGAATCATACGTCGCCACGGGCCATGCCCGCGGTCTGATTACCTTGAACCTGATTGAAGCGGATGACGCCTATCGGGAAAAAACCCGTCAGCAACTGGGTGAATTCTACCGGACGCTGCTCGGGCATTTTCGGCACGAAATCGGCCATTATTACTATGATCTTCTGGTTCGGGGATCAGCCTGGGAGAGCGAGTTTCGGGACCGTTTTGGCGACCCCGACCTGCCGTACCACAAAGCCCTTAAGGCGCATTACGCCAAAGGGCCTGCACCCGACTGGCGCCAGCGTTATATCAGTGCGTACGCGGGCTCACATCCGCTGGAGGATTGGGCGGAAACCTGGGCGCACTATCTGCACATGCAGGATACGCTCGATACCGCCAGGGCGTTCGGGCTGCCGTTGAGTGAAGCGGAGCCTGGGGAGGACTCTCTGGATGTCCTGGTTCGTCAGTGGGTACAGTTGAGCCTGGTGTTGAACTCGCTCAACCGCAGCATGGGGTTATCGGATGCTTACCCCTTCGTGTTGAGCGACGCGGTGGTGGCTAAGCTTCGGATGATTCATCGGGTGATTCAGGCCGCCACTCAATAGCGGGCAACTGTACAAACGCTTCCACGAGTCGCGAGTCCCAGGCTTTTTTGAGTTCCCGAAGGTACTCGTCATCCTCGTCATAGCGATTGTGTTGCAGTTGGAAGGTGTCCTTTTCATAGAGCGCCAGTTCAATGGGTGGCCCTACAGTCAGGTTGCTGCGCATGGTGGAATCCATGGACACCAGAGAGCACAGGGCGCTGGTATGGAGGTCCGTCTTAGCGGTCAGGATGCGATCCAGAATCGGCTTGCCGTATTTGCTCTCACCGATTTGCAGGTAGCGGGTGTCTTTGGAGGTGGTAATGTAGTTACCGGCGGGGTAGACCATCATGATCCGGGGTTTGTCGCCCTGAATCTGGCCGCCGATAATGAAGCTGGCCTCAAAATTGGCCCCGTTGTTGTCGGCGTGCTTTTCCTGCTGAGCGCGATTGATCTCGCCCAGATACTCGGCGGCGTCGCTCATGGATGACACCGTCAACAGGCTGACTTCAGACTGCTCCTTGATATCCTTTTTCAGCTTTGACACCACGGCCTGGGTCGTTCCCAGATTGCCCGCCGAGAGCAATACGAACTGCCGTTCGCCATCCACACCGAACCGGAACATCTTGCTGTAGGTGCTTACTTGATCGACGCCGGCATTGGTGCGCGAGTCCGAACAGAACACCAAGCCGTTGTCGACGTTGATGGCCAGACAATAAGTCATAATGAGGCACGCCCAGTCATTCAAAGGGCGCCTAGGTTAAGAGCAGTCACCCGGAGCGTCAAGCATCAGCGATGGCCTATTGCATGTCTCGCGGGGTTTTGAGGGTCAGCAAACAGTGTTAAACCCATCGACAGTCCCTCGTGTCACGGGGTGAGGCCTGGGCGGGAGGGGCGGCGAAATTGTTGACTTTCTTTACGTTTCACGGAATTAAAGCGGACTGATGGAGGTAAAAGAAGACATTGTGTTTTTTAACGTGTTGATTTCTATGTGATTTGTCTTTTTTGGTCTCTATATTGCATTTGCGTGGGTCTCGGGTGGCACTGAAAGCCACAGTTATTCGTATTTACTCATATCTCAAGCAGGCAATAATGGCGAAACGGAGAATACTGATTGGTGTATGTTTGGTTGGCTTGGCCAGCCTGATACTGATCGCCTCGTCGACACGGGAGGACTTGATGGCCTTTGAGGGTCTCCCTGCTTTGCTCAATGCTGACGTGGGTCAGGAAGTCGCCGACCTGCAGGACGATACCCCTCAATTGCTAGAAGATACCGATGTGGCGGATGATGACTCTGGTGGTCTCCGCGCGGGCCGTTCCCGGTATCTGTTGAATACCCGTCTCGATTCCAAATTGGTGAACCGCTTTGATGAGGCAGTCGATTTCCTGGACGCATCCCCTACGGTTTCCGGCTGGCTTTCTGGCGACAATTGGATCAACGTGTCCGTCTCGGACGCCGAGAGCTACCTCATAGCCTCTGCGGGTCATCGGCGGTTGGGCGAATTTTTACCATCGTGGGGGATGACTTTTACCGGTGGTTCTCCATTGGTTACGGGCCCCTCCGATGACGATTTTGCAGTGGACGATTTAGAGGATGGCAATGTTACAGCTGAGCTTAGCGAGGCCAGCGGTTTAATTTTGCTGTTGATCGGGTTGCTCGGACTTTGGTTCGCCCGTCGGCGCGTCAATCGACTGCCCGCCGCCTGAGGCATCGGGTCCGCTGGGCCTGTTTTATCGTCATGGTTGGTGCTTGTTGACAGACAATGAGCCTCCCCAGGATCAGATGATATACTGGGCGCATGACTTCTGAATTCGTTCGCTTTCAATCCTCCCCACAATTCGACAACCGTTGGTTGAGAGAATTGCCGACCGATCCGGTGGCGGAAAATATCCCACGGTCGGTAGCGGCTGCTGTATCCAGTATTGTTACTCCACGCCGAGCTGGTAATCCCCAATTGGTCGCCTACGCCCGCGAGGTGGCGGATTCACTGGGTTTTTCCGAAGCCGATTGCGAGAGTGAGGCCTTCGCGCAGGTCTTCTCCGGCAATGCGCTGCTGGAGGGAATGCAGCCCTACGCCACCGCTTATGGTGGCCACCAGTTCGGCCACTGGGCCGGTCAGCTGGGGGATGGTCGCGCCATCAATCTTGGCGAACTGCACAATGCGGTTGGCGAGCACTGGACTTTGCAACTGAAGGGCGCGGGCACCACGCCTTATTCCCGGGGCGCCGACGGTCTGGCGGTGCTGCGGTCCTCGGTGCGTGAATTCCTGTGCAGCGAGGCCATGTATCACTTGGGTGTGCCCACCACCCGGGCGCTCAGTCTGGTCCTGACCGGTGATCGTGTAGAGCGCGATATGTTTTATGACGGCAACCGGCAGTGGGAGCCGGGCGCGGTGGTGTGCCGCGTGGCGCCCTCTTTTACCCGCTTTGGCCATTTTCAGTTGCCGGCTGCCCGGCAGGATCACGAGCTGCTGAAACGCCTGCTCGACTTCACCCTGGAAACCGACTTTCCCGAGTTGGGCGAACCCGGTCCAGACACCTATATCCGCTGGTTGCGGCAAGTGGCCGAGAGCACGGCCGAGATGGTGGCGCACTGGATGCGGGTCGGCTTTGTGCACGGCGTGATGAATACCGACAATATGTCGGTGCTCGGCCTGACTATCGATTACGGCCCCTACGGCTGGCTGGAAGGCTACGATCCCGACTGGACACCGAATACTACCGATGCTGAAGGGCGGCGCTACCGGTTTGGGGCTCAGCCCCAGGTGGCGCTGTGGAACCTGGCGCAATTGGCGAACGCGCTGCATCCGCTGATTGGGGCGGTGGAGCCGCTGCAGGCGGTCATGGAACACTACCGGCACGTCTACCAGCGCTGCTGGGAGCGGGATATGGCCTCCAAGCTGGGGCTGCTTGACTGGCGCGACGAGACCGACGCCGCTCTGGTGGCGACCTTGCAGCAGGCGTTGCGCCAGAGCGAAACCGACATGACGATTTTTTACCGTCGGCTCGCGGATTTTGATCCCCTTTGGGATCAGGACACCGATGAGCGCGACAGCTCGCAGTTGATTGCGCCGGTGGCCGGGGCCTTTTACCAGTCGCCAGGCTTTGAAGCGGAGCACGCCATGGCCGACTGGTTGCGGCGCTACCGTGAGCGGCTATTGCAGGACCGGGTGCTTAACGGCACGGATGACGTGTCCCGTCGAGCGCTGATGAATCGTACCAATCCCAAATATGTGCTGCGTAATTACCTGGCCCAACAGGCCATTGACCGTGCGACGGAAGGGGATTTCAGCGAGATTCATCACTTGCAGTCACTGCTGCGCCGCCCCTACGATGAGCAGCCGGAGGAAGAGGCGCGCTATTTCGCCCTGCGCCCCGAGTGGGCGCGGCACAAGGCCGGTTGTTCCATGCTTTCTTGCAGTTCGTAACGCATTTTTAGTCAGGTACAGACAACACCATGATGATTTTAGGCAAAGTAATTGGCGGGGGGCTCGGCTGGTTGGTCGGCGGCCCGCTGGGCGCACTGCTCGGACTCGCGGTCGGGCACCTGTTCGATAAAGGGTATGCCCAGGTGCAGGCGGAGGGGTCGCCTGAGCGGCGGCGTGAGATAGAGCAAACGTTTTTCCAGACGGTGTTCCGCCTGAGTGGTCATTTGGCCAAGGCCGATGGCCGCGTTTCGGAAGCCGAAGTGCAGCAGACCGAAGCCTACATGATGGAGCTGGGGCTGACCGCCGAGCACCGGCGCGAGGCCATCGCCCTGTTCAAGGAAGGCACCGCCGCTGATTTCGATGTAGATGCCCAGGTGGCACGCTTTCGCGAAGTGTGTGGACGTCGGAGCAATCTGGTACGCATGCTGCTCATCTTTCTGGTGAACCTGGCGTTGGCCGATGGAGCGCTCGATCAGAGCGAGGCGACGCTGCTCAAGCGTATCGGGCAGGGTCTGGGTATTTCCCCCGCCATGTTCGAACAGCTGCTACGCATGATTCAGGCGCAAAATCAGTTTCGAGGGCAGGGGCAGGGCTACAGTGGTGGCGGCTATCAGGGGCCGACCGGTGGCCCGTCCCGGGCGGACCAGTTGCAAAGCGCCTATGATGCGTTGGGTGTTCGTCCGGAGGCCAGTGACGCGGAAATCAAAAAGGCCTATCGCAAGCTCATGAGCGAGTATCACCCGGACAAACTGATCGGTCAGGGGATGCCGGAAGATATGGTCAAGGAAGCGACCGAGCGCTCCCAGGAAATCCGCACGGCCTATGATCTCATTAAAGCCGAGCGCGGTCATTGAGCCACCGCCAGAAAGGAATGAGGGTGCCGCCCCAGATTACGAGGGTCAGTGCCAGCAATAGCGCACCGATAAACCCGAACAGGTCCGGCGCTTTCATCAGGGTGGTCATCAGAGAGTCCTGGTAGTAGAAAAACCAGGGGTGGTCGGGCGGGAAGACCCATTCGTGCAACCGGTAAAACACCGTTTTCGGTCCCAGGCTCCACAGCAGGATCGCGCCCGCCGCCAAAGTGATCGCCAGGACCAGCAAAACGCTCCGCACACGCGGTGGGCGAGGGCGGCGCCACAGTGTGTACGCACTCAATAGCACCAGCAGAACCGCGGCGATCAGGCCGGTTTGGTAGAAAAACGTCACTAGGTGCGCGACGTCCTGGAGGTGCAATACCTCCGGCGGTCGCATTAACAATGTCGGTTCCCCCTCCGGCCCGGTATAGGTGATGGACGCCAGCCCCTCGCCATCCTTTTGAATGCTGTCGGCAATCTCCCCGAACAACCGCAGGTGCTCGGCTTTATCCGTATCGCCAAAGCCGGATTTGTACCGATTTTGAGGGCCGAAGTGTTCAATATGCTCGTTGATATTCAGCGCAGGATAGGCCAGCGCAAAGCCAAAGCTCCCTTGTGCCAGCAGGTGCCAGGCCAGCAGGGCGGCGGCCAGGAAGTGGCTGATCAGCAGCAGGGGCCAGAGCAGGAAGCGCTGGAAAACGCACTGCTCAACGGCGGGCAAGCCACGGGGGCGAAGATCACGGTGGCCAAGATAACGTGTCGGCATGAGTGCGTTCCGTCCAAGAGGAATCGGTATCATGCCAAGCGCGGCGGCCGGGGGAAACCCCGCGCTGGCGATCCGTCGGGATTATGGCTGGCGGTCGTTCGGTTGTCCCAGCAATAGCGTCAAGGTTTCGGTGTAAAGGTCGGTCAGCGTGTCGAGATCCTCAGCGCGTACGCACTCATTGACCTTGTGAATGGTGTCGTTGACCGGACCGAGCTCCACCACCTGGGTTCCGGTGGGGGCGATAAATCGCCCGTCAGAGGTGCCGCCAGCGGTGGACAAGACCGGTTTCTGGCCGGTGTGCTGTGCGATGGCCTGCACCAGCGCCTCCACCAGCTCCCCTTCGGCGGTCAGAAAGGGCTGCCCGCTCAAGACCCATTGCACCTCGTAGGTCAAACCGTGACGGTCCAGAATCGCTTCGGTGCGTTCGCGTAACTGCGCTTCGGTCACTTCGGTGGAGAAGCGGAAGTTGAACACCACCTGAACGTCACCGGGAATCACGTTGGTCGCCCCGGTGCCGCCATTGATATTGGAAATCTGGAAGCTGGTGGCAGGGAAGAAGTCGTTGCCTTCGTCCCACGTTTGCGCGGCCAGCTCTGCCAGTGCCGGCGCGGCGCGATGGATGGGATTGTCCGCGAGGTGCGGGTAGGCGACGTGGCCCTGTACGCCTTTCACGGTTAACACGGCGCCGAGCGAACCGCGCCGCCCGTTCTTGATAACGTCTCCGACCCGTTCGGTGCTGGAGGGCTCACCTACAATGCACCAGTCCATTTTGATGCCTTGCTCCTCCAGCCACTCCACCACCTTCACTGTGCCGTTGACCGAAGGGCCTTCTTCATCGCTGGTAATCAGAAAGCCGATACGCCCGCGATGAGACGGGTGCGCCTCGACGAACCGCTCACACGCCACCACCATGGAGGCCAGAGAGCCCTTCATATCCGCCGCGCCGCGCCCATACAGCATGCCTCGCTCCACCACGGGCTCGAACGGCGGGTGGCGCCACTCGGTTTCCGGTCCGGTGGGTACTACATCGGTATGACCGGCAAAGGCCAGCAGGGGGCCACTGTCGCCCCGGGTGGCCCAGAAGTTGTCCACCTCGCCGAAGCGCAGGCGTTCGACGGTGAACCCGATGGCTTTCAGACGCTGAATCATCAAATCCTGGCAGCCCGCATCTTCTGGCGTCACTGAACGACGGCTGATCAGATCCTGTGCGAGTTCAAGCGTTGGCGTCATGGCGGAGTCTCTCAGTGATCGGCTTTGGGCCTTAATTGTTGGCGTGCAGGGCGTCGTTCAACTGGACGGCGGTTTTGTTGGTCACGCACTCCACCCGGCCGGTGAGGGAGTTGCGACGGAACAACAGACCGGACTGGTTGGCCAGCTCCCGCGCCTTAACGGTGTTCACTTCATTGCCCTGATCGTCGAGCACAACCACCTTGGTGCCAGCGGTGATGTACAGGCCGGACTCAATGGTGCAGCGATCCCCCAGCGGAATGCCTGTGCCGGCGTTCGCGCCCAGCAGACATTCTTTGCCGATGGAAATGATGATGTTACCACCGCCGGACAGTGTACCCATGGTGGAGCTGCCGCCGCCGAGATCGGAGCCTGACTCGACAAAGACACCCGCCGAAATACGGCCTTCGATCATGCCCGGTCCAGCGGTGCCCGCGTTAAAGTTTACGAAGCCTTCATGCATGATGGTGGTGCCTTCGCCAAGGTAGGCACCGAGCCGCACGCGCGCGGTGTGGGCGATGCGCACCCCTTGCGGCACGACGTAGTTGGTCATTTTCGGGAACTTGTCCACGCAGGCCACTTCCAGCAGATCGCCGGCCAGGCGAGCTTGCAGCTGGCGTTCTGGCAGCTCGTCGAGATCAACGGCGCCTTGATTGGTCCACGCGACATTGGGCAGGCAGCCAAACAGACCGCTGAGGTCGGTGCCGTGCGGCTTGACCAGACGGTGGGAGATCAGGTGCAGCTTCAAATAGCCTTCCGGGACGGATTGCGGGGCGCTGTCTTCCGCCAGCAGCGTGGCCACCAGTGGGCGTTTGCTGTGAATGAAGGAGCGGGCAATGTTGGCCTGCTCTTCATCGCCGGCGTCTTCCAGTGCTTCGGCCAGCGCCTGCATATTGTTCACATCCAGCTCAATGACCTGGTTGCCACCTTGATAGCCGATGGCCTGGCTGATGGCGTCCACCGTGCGTGCGGGCGGGTTCAGCAGCGGCTTGGGATAGAAAATTTCCAGCCATTCGTTGTTGAGATTCTGGGTGCCGACACCCAGACCGAGACTGTAGAGTTGGGTCATGGTCAGATCCTGTTGCAAGTGTGAAGATGCCAAGGGTTTAAATGAAAAAGGTTGTCGTCAAACGGAGTGCGGGCTGATCGGGAGCGAACTCAACCGGCCAGCAGCGCTTCATACTCCGCCGGTTTGAATCCGGTGCGTCGCACACGGCCAGTGTCCAGCAGAGGCCGCTTGATCAGTGTGGGAGTGTCCAGGATAACGGGCGTGGCATTCTCGACCGTGAGCGCATCCCGGGTGGCCGGGTCCAGCGCCTTCCAGCTGGTGCTGCGCTTGTTGACCAGATCCAGGCCGAACTCATTCAGCCAGGCGTCTACCTGTGCAGCGGTAAGACCGTCGGCACGGAAGTCGTGAAACCGGTAATCGATCCCATGATCGTCCAGCCAGCGCCGGGCTTTTTTAACGGTGTCACAATTTTTGATGCCGTAAAGCGTAATCTCAGGCATGCGCGTTCCCACTGGTATGGCGAAAAACCGACAAGTATACCAAAAAGGAGCGGCGCTGTCGGGGCGCTTCCCAGGGCCGGGTCCGGTGTGGTGTTATTCGGAAAGCGCGCGCTCCACCAGGGCGCCCATCTCCGGGGGTAACGGCAGTTGCAAAGCGGCGGCGTGACCTTCTTCCGACATCTTTTTCCAGGTTTTCTGGAGAATGTCGATCAGCTTTTCATCGTCGTGCTTTTGCGCGAAATCGTCCAGGTAAAAGCGCAGAAAAACCAGGCAGGTGACATCCTCAAGTGCCTGTACTTCGGGGTCGCGCTTTAAATGGCGCTTAATCAGCATATCTTTGATTCGCTGAATGGTGTCTGCCTCATAGCCGTGTTCGGCCATAATCTTGCCGGCGACCTCGCCGTGAAAGAGGGCGAGTTGGCTGCGCCATTTCTTGTAACCGGTGCGACCCAGGGGGTAATCGCTGCGCGGAATTTCCCAGCGCCGAATATGCTGGCATCGGGCGGCCAACTGCAACGCCTCTGTCGCCTCCGGGCGGAAAGCCGCGAGGGTTTCGCTCATGCGTCTGCCGTATAGCCATTCCTTGGGGCGGAGTGTGCCCTGGTCGTCGCTCTGGTTAGGGTCTTCGGCGTTGGCGGCATCGAAGGCGGCGAGTGTATCCTGTAAGCGGTTATCGGTCATAGGGAATTACTGCAATCGTTGGCGAATATAAATCATCAGCGCACGCGGTGCCCTGCCAGGTGTTTTAGTTGATCGAGATCGGTGATGCGCACCTCTTTGCGTTTGACGTCAATCACCTGTTGCTGTTGCAGGCGACCGAAGACCCGGCTGATGGTTTCGATGGTTAATCCGAGAAAGTTACCAATGTCGGTGCGCGACATTGGCAGTGTGAAAGACACTGGTGACAATTGGCGGCGCTCGTTGCGTTGCGAGAGGCTTAACAATAACGAGGCGACTCGCTCATCGGCGCGGCTTCGGCTGAGCAGGCTGAGCATTCTCTGGTCGTGCGTAATTTCCCGGCTCAGCAATTGAAACACATTGCGTTGCAGCGACGGAATTTTCAGACTCAGTTGTTCCACCTGGTGAAAGGGAATTTCACACACCGAGGCGGTTTCGAGCGCGACGACATTATTGGTGTAACGCTCTGTGGCGATGCCGTCCATGCCGACCAGCTCGCCAGGAAAATAAAAGCCGGTGATTTGCTCCTCCCCTTGTTCGTTCAGCGTCGAGGCCTTGACGGACCCGGAGCGAATGGCAAACAGCGAGGTGAGCTTCTGCCCGGCCCGGTAAAGGTATTCCCCCTGTTGCAGAGGACGTCCGCGCTGCACAATGCGGTTGAGTTGCTCCACATCGTCGAGGTGCAGGCTCAGGGGTAGACACAGGGTGTTTAGTCGGCAAGTACGGCACGACGCCAGCGTGTCGTGCTGGCATTCAGTGTTGCTGGCTGTGATCCGTATCATGGGGCCGCCCGTAAAGTGATTTAGGCTATATGTTACAGCTTTATGCGCCATCGTAAAGCAGGCTTTGTAGGGGCCTTTACTTGAGCGCGGCAAGAAGTATATAGTCTTTTTGTTGCTGGCCTAATGCCGCATTATTTATGGTAAGCACGTATGTGGTGAATGTATGTCCACGGGGCTGTCCTGCAAAGATTTGTCGCCTGCCTGTCGTAATACGTTTAGTGAGTCATAAGTAAGTAGTGAGTAGTGCCAGCGGGATGTCCCGCGCCCGGATCGGTGGTTTAACTGTGTAGTACCGGTGCGGATTCCATTTGACTCAGCAAAACGTAAAGGTTTTTTTATGTCCAGGAATACAGGTGTAGTTAAGTGGTTTAACGAGTCCAAGGGCTTCGGTTTTATTGAGCAGGAAGGTGGACAGGATGTGTTTGTTCACTATAGTGCAATTTCAGGCACAGGCTTTAAAACGCTGGCCGAAGGGCAAAAAGTGGAGTTTGATGTCAAGAGTGGGCAGAAAGGCCCTCAGGCCGAGAATGTAGTGGGTATGTAAGAGCCTGACGTCTTGGCGTTAAAAGCCGCGCTTCGGCGCGGCTTTTTTGTGTCCGCATTTTCTACGCATTGCTCAGTCCGGATGGTTATAGCGCAGGCTCCAGTGTCAGGCGGTACAGGCGCGACCAGTTTTTTCCGGTAACCCAGAGCGCATTGTTCTCCGCCTCATAAGCAATACCGTTTAGCACCGATTCCTGTCCTCGCGGGCGCTCCCGGCGCACCAGCGCTGTCAGATCCAGGCTGCCCACGACGTGGCCGCTGTCCGGGTCAATTTGCACCAGACGATTTTCATGCCAGATATTGGCCCAGATAAAACCCTTGATGTACTCGAGTTCATTCAAACGGTGAATCGGTTCGCCGCGCTCAGTGATCCGAAGCCGGTCTACTTCACTAAAGTCTTCCAGGGAGTGGAAGAACAGCTGGTCGGAGCCATCGGAGCGGATCAAAAGCTCGCCGTTGTCGGTCAAGCCCCAGCCTTCTCCGTCATACGTATAGTGCGTCAGCGGCTCCAGGCTTTCGGTGTCGAGCACCCACAGCGTGCGCTCCCGCCAGGTCAGCAGATAAAGGCGACCGTTCAACTCCGTCAGTCCCTCGGCGAAAAAGCGGTCATCCAGTCGGTGTTCCTGCGAAGGCGCACGGGCGTCTTCCCGGTAGACCACCACCCGGGACTGGCCGTAGCGTCCGCCGCTTTCGTAAAATAGGTTATCGTGCCGCAGAAGCCCCTGCGTAAACAGGGTTCGGTCATGGGGCAGGCTGGTTTCGAGTTTATAGTGGTATTGTGTGGGGTCCTGGCCGGCGTGGTCCGCTTCGGCGCAGGCGGTCAGCAATGCACTGAGTGCGATTAGCCACAGGCGGAAAAGAAAGGATGGAACGATTGACGCAAGTGGATCAGTCATAATGGCTTTCCAATCTGGGTGGGCCTGTTGTAAGTAGCGGCTTATAGTAAACAACGAGAGAAAAACATGAAACGTTGGCAATCGTACGTTGGATTAACCTTGCTGGGCGGGCTGATTGTGGCGCTGCCCATCGCCATTTTTATTTTCCTGCTGCGCTGGCTGCTGGGCTTGATCACGGGAATCATTGCCCCGCTGAGCCACTGGCTCTCCAGCTGGTTGCCGATGGGGGAGCGCGTGGCCGACCTGGTGGGCATTGTGCTGGTGCTGGCCCTGTTTTTCGCCATTGGCCTTTCGGTGAAAACCAGTATCGGTCGGTGGGTACACAAACGCGTTGACGACTGGCTGACTCGCTTCGCTCCCGGCTACAGCACCATTCGGGAAGTAGTGATGCAGCTGTTGGGGGGTGAGAACAATACCTCGTTGCTGCGCGGACAGGTGTGCCGTGCGTACATTATGGGCCGACAAAACCCGGTGTCGGTGACGGCGATTGTGACGGCGCGCCACAGCAATGGCGATTGCACAGTGTATGTGCCCACCGCGCCGATTCCTTCTTCGGGGTTTGTGTACCACCTGAGCGAGGACTGTGTGGATCTGTTGCCACACATCAGCGTTGAAACTGCCATGAGAACTGTGATTGCCTGCGGTAGTGGCTCGCAGGTGCTGAGCGATCCGCCGGCGGAGGAGAGCGCGGTTGCTTCGGTTGATGATGGCCGTTGATGACGGAGCTGTACCGCCTCAGCATTGATTGCGCATGAGGGCGCGAATCAGAAAACGTGCCGGGTGCAATGCTTCGAGCAGTTCCCGGTCCACGGGGGGCGGCTCACCGTCGATATGGGATGCGAGCAGTTCCGCACCGAGCGGGGTGTAACATAGCCCCCGCGACCCGTACCCGACATTGAGGTAAAGTCCCGGTTGGTATTGCCCTGGTAACGGGATATTCAACCGGGCGTCCCGGCGCAGGTCGGCATAGTCCTCGCGCATGACCTCACGATCGGGCACCGGTCCGATCAGCGGCAGGTAATCCGCCGTGGCACAGCGAAAGCCGACCCGACCTTTCCATGTTTCAATATCAATGGTCTCAATATCAATGGTCCCGATATCGGGATTGATCCAGCTCGAACCGAGCACCTCTCCAAAGACCGACAGTTGTTTCAGGTTGGCCCGGTGCCCTTCGGCGGTCACGTCGGTGTGTGTCTCGTGCAGGTCGAACGTCGCACCAACGCAATGTCGTTCCTCATGCGCCGGGGCGATGTAGCCCTCGCTGCATAAAGCCGTGGCCAGTGTACGGGTAACCGCTGTCGATGGCACCTGGCTGATTTGTCCGCGAATGGCCTTTAGCGGCAGTGCCTCGACAAAGCGGCTGGCGGCGTACGCATTGGCAAGCACGGCGACGGTGGCGTCTGCCAGGCGGTGGCCCTGTGAATCGCGGGCTTGCCATTGGTTGTGCTCGTGCGTCAGTGCGTGTACGTCCACGCCGGTGATCACTTGAATATTCGGGTGGTTCAGCAGCGCCCGGCAGATGGCGGGAGGATTAAGCCATCCAGCGTCGGGGAAAAACAGCCCACCACTGGCCAGAGGGACGTCCGCCTGCGCGCTGGCTTCCTCGGCGGTCATCGGTATCAGCAGGTCGGGAGCAGCGGCGAAGCGTTGGGCTATCGCGGCTTGCTGTCGTTGCTCCCGATCATTCGAGGGTACCTGTAACAATCCGCAAGCGGCGCCAAAGTGTTCGCCCGAGGCCGGGGTTTGTTGCCAGAAATCGGTGTAGTGGCGTTGTGCATAACACAGGCTGACCAGATTCCAGCGCGACAGAGGCGAATCCTGCGCGGACAATTTGGCGTACAGCAGCCCCTGTGGGTTGCCCGACGCTTCGGTGGCAGGGGCGGGGTTACGTTCCAGCACTGTTACCCGCCAGCCGCGATGGGCCAGTGATCGTGCGCTGTGGCAACCCGCGAGCCCGGCGCCGATGACCATGGCGGTGCGCGGCGCGGCAGCGGGGTGACGGCTTTTCGTCGACGGTATGGCCCACGGCAACGGTGGGCGCCTGGGTAAACGGTGCGGGGTGGTCGGGGCGTTGGCCGCTGGCGCGAACTGCGCGACAATCATTTCCCGTTTGCGCCCGAACCCCGCGACTTTGTTCACCTGAAAACCAGCGGCTTGCAGCCCGCGCCGTACGAGGCCAGCGGCGGTGAAGGTGGCCAGTGTGGTGTGGCTGCCACTGAGCGCGGCGAGGGTGTCAAACAGGGCCTCTGTCCACATGTCGGCGTTTTTGGCCGGGGCGAAACCGTCCAGAAACCAGGCGTCCACACGCCAACCCTGGTGGCGGAAAGCGGGATGCAGACTGGTTCGGGCTTTGGTCAGCCCAGTGCAGGCTTCGTCGAAGATCAGCGTCACTTTCACTCGTCCACCGTCCAGGTTAAGACGGTGGAAGCCGGGGCCAGCGACGGGGGGATACTGTTGGATCAACTGACGCGTCAGGTCGTCCAGCTCCGGCCAGAGCGACAGCGCGCGGATTAGGTCCTCGCGGCTCAGCGGGTATTTATCGACGCTGATAACGTGCAAGGTCGCATCGGAGGGGGCGGTTTGTCGCCATAGATGCCAGGCGGCGAGGACATTCAGACCGGAGCCGAAGCCGGTTTCACCGATCACGAAATGGCGTGCGTCGGGGGGCAGCGCGCTCAGGGCGGCGAAGCGTTCCGCCAGTTGATTGTGGTGAAGAAAGACGTGGCGGGTTTCCGCCAGACCATCGGCTCTTGAGAAATACACATCTTCAAATTGCCGGGAATTGGGTTGGCCCTGCGCGTCCCAGGTCAGTTCGGCGGTTTGGATGTACTTCTCTGCTGAATCGTCGAGACCGGATTCACTCACAAACCGAATTCCCGCACAATTTGGGTGCACCACTGACGAATGCGCTCATCGGTATTTTGAAATTCGTTTTCCTCATCCAGAGCCAGTCCGACAAACTGGTCGCCCTCGGGCGTCAGAGCTTTCGACGCTTCGAATTCGTAGCCGTCGCGCGGCCAGTAGCCGACCGCCCGGGCGCCGCGAGCCAGCAACTGCGCGTGCAGGTAGCCCATGGCGTCCAGAAACCACTCGGGGTAGCCCACCTGATCGCCCAGACCGTAGAGCGCCACCGCCTTGCCAGTCAGGTCCAGGTCGTCCAGTTCCTCCCAGATTTCTTCCCAGTCCTCTTGCAGCTCGCCGTAATCCCAGGTGGGAATGCCGAAAATCAGGTGGTCGTAAAACTGGGCGGTAATGATTGGTGTCTCGGCAATGTTGAAGATATCCACCCGGTCTTCGCCGAGCTCGGCGCGAATTTTTTCGCCGGCCATTTCGGTATAACAGGTGGAGCTGCCGTAGAACAGACCAATGGGGGCACGGTTCATGCGGCGTCCTCCGGCAATTGGGTTGCCCAGTTCGCCACCCAGTCTTCCGTCAGTGGCTCGGGGTCGTCGCCGCTGCTCGCATCGAGTACCAGTGGTTCGCCAATGCGTTGTGCGCCCAGGTCGGCAAAGGCATCGTCCATGGCCTGCCCGGCTTCTCCAAAGGTGGTATAGCTGCTGTCGCCGAGATTGATTAAACCATAAAGGCGTCCCGCAATCGGAGGAAACTCCCGGGTGAGCTGAACGTATAACGGTTGCAGGTTATCGGGTAAGTCACCGGAGCCGGTGTTGGATGTGCAGATTAGCAGCACCTCCTCCGGTGAACGCAACAGGTCGTCCAATTGGGCGAAGCGGTTGACGGTTACCTGGTGGCCCAGGGTTTGTAGCCGCTCGGCGGCCAGGTCGGCGATACGCTCGGCGGTGCCGGTGACACTGCCGACCAGAATCTGGATATGACTCATGAATGTGTACCTTCTCGTGGATACGCGCATGATATCAGGCCGTTTCCGCGCCTGTTAACACGGCTGGCCTCTGGCATGGGTGGTTTCAACGAACGTGCCCGGGATAGCCGAGCTGGCGCCAGGCTTCGTACACCACAACGGAAACGGCGTTGGAGAGGTTCATGCTGCGGCTGTCCGGTGCCATGGGGATGCGTAGCAGCCGGTCCGGCCCCAGCTGGTCCCGGCGCTCGGGCGGCAGCCCGCGGGTCTCGGGGCCGAACAGCAGATAGTCGCCGTGTTGAAAATGGATGTCGCTATGATGCTGATCGCCCTTGGTGCTGAGTCCAAACAGCCGCTCGGGTCTCTCCGAGGCTTCGAAGGCCGCCCAGTCGGCATGGGTCTTCACGTCGCGCCACTCACCGTAGTCCAGCCCTGCCCGCCTCAGGCGTTTGTCATCCAGGGCAAAGCCTAGGGGCTCAATGAGATGAAGCTGGCAGCCGGTGTTGGCGGCCAGGCGAATGATGTTGCCGGTATTGGGTGGGATTTCAGGCTCATAAAGAACGATATGAAACATTGGCTTTCAGCTTGTTTGTGGTCTATAAACGGGCACCCGTCACGGAGAAATTCGCTAAGGTTTGACGGATTTTAAACTTAATTGTGGGGGTAATATTCGTCCAGCCGGATATCCATCGCCAGCTCATCCGCAATCGCATCCAGTTCATCCTGAAGTTCATCCATATCCGCTGAGGTGGGAACTTCAACGATGCCATTCGCCTGAAACAGGGGTTCGCCCGACCATGGCATGCTGGAGCAATCGGTCTCCAGCTCTCCCATATTGATCTGCCGCTCGGCAAACGCCTGGGCAATTTCATACACAATGCCTGCGCGGTCTGCCCCAGCCACGGTAAAGCGGAAGGCTCTGAAGCCCGTGCGCTCTCCGGCTTCGGCGGTTTCAACCATCAGCTTCAGGCCCTCGCCGGCCAGCGCGTTTAGCGCGTCGGTCAGTGCCGAGCGCTGCGCATCAGGCACCGCAACCTGTACAATACCGGCAAATTTCCCGGCGAGGTGTGACAGGCGGCTCTCCAGCCAGTTGCCCTCGTGCTGCTGGATAATGTGCGCCAGCCGCTCCACAATGCCCGGTTTGTCGTCGCTGATCAGCGTCAGAATCAGATAGTGTTGCATTGTTATCATCCACTCAACAGGGTTGTGCCACCATTGTGGCCCAAGCCATTTTAAAAGTCAGCTCATGATCATTCCATACCAACAGTTATCCGCCGATGCGCTGCGCGGATTGATTGAAGAGTTCATCACGCGTGAGGGCACCGATTACGGCTGGGAAGAAACCAGTCTTGAGCGGAAAGTCCAGCAGGTGCATACGCAAGTCGAACGCGGCGAGGTCGTGATTGTATTCGATCACGCGAGTGAAACCGTCAGTTTACTGACCCGTGAGCAGGCGCGGGACATACCGGATGATTGATTGGCTAAAAAACACCTCGGCGCAGCCTGTGGCCCGCCTGGTACTCGCCCACGGAGCTGGCGCGCCGATGGACAGCGAGTTTATGAACGTGATGGCTGAAGGCTTGTGTGAGCGGCGCCTCGACATCTGGCGGTTCGAGTTTCCCTACATGGCGGAACGGCGGCGAGGGGGCACAAAGCGGCCCCCGAACCGGCAGCCCGAGCTACTGGCCTGCTGGCGCGATGCTCTGGCTGAGGCCGCCGATACCGGTGTCCCGTTATTGGTGGGCGGCAAATCCTTGGGCGGGCGTATGGCCAGCCTGGTGGCAAACGAGGCGCCAGTGCGCGGGCTGGTGTGTCTGGGTTATCCATTCCACCCGGCGGGCAAGCCGGAAAACACACGACTGAAGCCCTTGCAGGCATTGAGCGCGCCGACGTTGATTGTGCAGGGCACCCGCGATGCGTTGGGCAGCCGTGAGGATGTGGCTGGCTATGAACTACCGGCCCACCTGGAATTTCAATGGCTGGAGGACGGCGATCATGACTTCAAGCCGCGTGTGCGTTCCGGTTATCGGCAGCGCGAGCACTGGCAAAGGGCGGTTGAGGTCGTAGCGCAATGGTCCCGGTCAATCGTCGAGGAGGCGTCTTGAATCATTTGTTTTTGCATTGTCGCCCCGGTTTCGAGAAGGAGTGTGCGGCGGAAATCCAGGACGTCGCCGCTGGCGCCGGTTTTTATGGGTTCGTTAAAGCGAAGGACGATCAGGCGCATGTGGTTTATGTCACTCATGAGCCGGACGGGGCCCTGGCGCTGGTGGAGCGAATTGACTTCAGCCGATTGATCTTCGCTCGCCAATGGTTTGTGACCTCCGCGGCGTTGACGGACTTGCCGCCCGAAGACCGGGTGGGGCCGTTGGTGGCCGCCGCCGAGACATTTCCTCCAGCGCAATTCCTGATGGTGGAAACCCCGGACACCAATCACGGCAAAGCGCTGTCCACGTTGGGCAAAAAACTGACACCGCCGCTGCTGTCGGCGCTCAAACGTAACGGTCATTGGCGCAATGGTAGTCCGTGGTATTGGCACTTGTTGCTGTTGTCGGGACAGTGTATGCACCTGGGAATCAGCCCGGCCCGTAATCGTGCTGCCTGGCCGATGGGCATTCCCCGGTTGCGTCAGCCCAAATCCGCCCCGAGCCGGGCGACGCTGAAACTGGAAGAGGCCTGGCATCACTTTATTCCCGCCAATGAGTGGGACACCCGTCTCGCAGGCGGGCAGCGTGCGGTGGATTTGGGGGCGGCACCCGGTGGCTGGACCTGGCAACTGGTTCAGCGTGGCTTTTTTGTGGATGCCGTAGACAATGGCCCGATGGATGACGCGCTCATGGAGTCGGGGCAGGTGACGCACTGGCGGGAAGACGGGTTTGTATTCGAACCCAAAAAAGCGGTGGACTGGCTGGTGTGTGACATTGCCGACAAACCCGCTCGGGTCGCCTCCATGATCGCTTACTGGGTAAAAATGGGCTGGTGTCGCGAGGCGATTTTTAACCTCAAGTTACCCATGAAGCAGCGTTACGCCGAAGTGTGCAAACTGCGTGACCGGATGTATGAGCAATGCGAAGAGGCTGGGGTGTCAGTCACGCTGTCCTTCAAACAGCTCTATCATGATCGCGAGGAAGTGACGGGGCATATCCGGCGATTGACGCCTCGTTAAATCGGACTTTTCTCCAGCAAGGTGATTTTTTCGAAATCGGCGAGAGTGGGGTTCAACTGATTCATGGTTTCATAGCGTGAATCGCTGTAGTACCAGCGTTTCCAGTCGTGCAGAGAGCGCCACTTGGAGATCAGGTAGTGGTGGTTGGGGCGTTGGAGATCGCGCAGGGTTTCGCCACTGAGGAAACCTTCCGCTTCATACGCACGCTTTAACGCGTGGCGAGCGGCCACTTCGTAAGTGCTTTCCATGCCATCGGCGATTTGTCGTTCTACAAGCACGTAAATCATGAACTTATCCAGAGCTGTTTTTATGAAAGCGGGCGGTTGTTTTTATTCTAGAGGCTTTTCGTCGCGTTTGCATTATTGCTTTAACGGATATGAACGAACGTTGGGCGCTGCCGTCTCTTCGCGCTATCATTGACAGTGTAACGTCGTACGCATGGGTAGAGGAGTGGGCATCGTGGAAGAGCGGGAAAGCGTGACAGAACAGGATAGACCGCCAAAGGCGGACAAGCAGTTGGACGCGCGAGGTCTGACCTGCCCGGAACCGGTGATGCTGTTGCACCGGACGGTGCGCGAGGTCAGTGCGGGACAGCTGATCGACATGGTGGCCACGGACCCTTCCACGACTCGTGATGTGCCGAAATTCTGCCATTTTCTCGGGCACGAGCTGGTCTGGGAGGGGCGGCACACTATTCAAGCCACGGACAACACGGCATCCACGGACGTTCAGGAATACCGTTACATTATTCGCAAGAGTGACTGATTCGCAAGAGTGAGTGGCCCGGCGCCATGAGCCGGGCCATCGCTTAATAACCGTCCACCAGCAGGGAGATGGCGGCGAGTGCTTCCGGATCTTCCGCCTTGATTTTATTGGCGATCTGGTGCTGGAAAAAATAGCGGAACTGCTCGCTTGCCTGAGCGGGGTACAAGCAGTCGTCCCCGGGCAGCACCGGTGTGCTCACCACTTTTTGGGCGTCGGTCAACATGCCGTACAGCTGCCCATTGTTGAGCAGGCGCCAGCTCACCACTTCCACCAGGTTCAGTTTGTTGGACTGTTCCGTCGCCAGTACCGCGTGGGTGCCGAGCGTATCGGGCAATTCCTGCACCACGTCATCGTCGTGATCACATTGCAATTCGTAATATTCGGCTGCCGTTTCCAGCTCCACGACTTTGTGCATGGGAGCGTCGAAAAACACCTCGTCAATGCCCGGGTCGTAATAACCTTCCCACTGGCCATTGAGCGGATCGCAAATATCCGGGCAGGCGACAATGTCGTTGAGCCAGGGCACCAGCCCGACCACTTCACCATTGGCACGCAGCCCCCAGCACAGCACTTTCAGGCTGAACAGGCGGTCATCCGTGGTATCGTTGGAATACAGCATTTCCAGCCCATCCAGCTCCGGGGAGAGGCGGATAAAGCGCTGATCATGCAGTTCGGCGAGGGACTTTCCGGTGAAGAGGTCCACCACGTTCTCTGAGTTGTGGCGAGACGATGACGTCTTCATAATACACCCCCTGGCTGAGGCTGGGGCTAACGACGCTAGCCCGGAGACACCGGTGGGTTGGTCGGTGTCCCGTCTGGAGCACCGGCGGATTCCACCGCCACCTGCCTCTAAAGTATAGGTTATAACACTAAAGCACAACACCTAGTGGTGAAAATCTTTGTTTTCGCTAATTTGTTTTCGCTAAAGGGATGGACCCTCTAGCAGTTTTGGGAGTTCCATGTTCAACGATGTTGATACGATCAGACCATTTGATCGCTTACACGGCGTACCGTGCCGGGGCCACGACAGCGGGGATTTGATGGTGCTGTTCGACCGCACCTTTTTGCGCCCGTATCGCACCTGTTTGCGCGGTGGCGCCGACGAGCCTCTGTATGAGCCTGCTCAGGGCCGGGACGATGTGCACACGATCTGGTTCACCCGCGATTATTTTGCCAGTGCCCTGCACGAAGTGGCGCACTGGTGCGTGGCGGGCCCGGCCCGGCGGCAGCAGCGGGATTATGGCTACTGGTACGCACCGGATGGTCGCACGAGTGATCAGCAGGCGGAGTTCGAGCGGGTGGAGGTCAAGCCTCAATCTCTGGAGTGGTTGTTTTCCGAAGCCGCAGGCTGGCGCTTTCGGCCCAGTGCCGACAATCTGGAGGCGGAGCTGGGTCCAAGCCCCGCGTTTTGCCAGGCCATTGTCGAGCAAGTGCATGCTTATTGCCGTCGGGGCGTGAACGCCCGGGCTGAGGCCTTTCTCGCATCGTTGTCGGCATTTTACGGCACGGCCCGGGATGTGCGGTCTCTGCTGAGTCCTGAACGCTTCGCTGGGGATGTGGTGGCATGAATGAGTCCCCCATCTGTCTGATCGATGCGTCCATCTATATTTTTCGCTATTACTTCTCCCTGCCAGATCACTGGACCAGCCGGCACGAAGGGTACGGCACGGGAGCCGTGTACGGCTACAGCACTTTTTTATTGCGTCTGCTGGAGGAAGAGCGACCGAGGCACCTGGCGGCGTGTTACGACGAAAGCCTCGGCCAGTGTTTCCGCAATGATCTGTACCCGAACTACAAAATCAGTCGACCTCACCCGGACGAGGCGCTGGCCTTCCAGCTGGCGGCCTGCCGCCGGTTTGGAGACATTATTGGTATTGCCAGTTTTGCCAGTGCCACGCACGAAGCGGATGACCTGCTTGGCTCGTTGGCCCGCCCGCTGCGCGAGAGCCCATATCCGCTGGCGATCCTGACGCGAGACAAGGATCTGGGGCAGTTGTTGCGTCGTCCCCAGGACTATTTATGGGATCACGCGGCTGATCGGCGCTCCTACGCGCCGGATGTCGAGGCCAAGCTCGGCATTCGTCCAGACCAGTTGGTGGATTATCTGGCCCTAGTGGGCGACAGCATTGATGATATTCCCGGCGTGCCGGGTGTCGGACCCAAGACCGCCTCCGCGCTGCTGACCCATTTTCAGACGCTGGACCAGTTATGGGACCGTTTGGACGAGGTCGCCACGCTCCCGATCCGGGGGGCAAAATCGTTGGCGGCCAAGCTGGAAAAGCACCGGGAGCAGGTGGCGGTGGCCCGGCAGCTGGCCACCATCGTGGAGGACTTGCCTCTGGATGTTACCCTGAACGACCTGCGCCCCGGGCCGGTGGACTGGTGGGCGCTGGAAGAATTCGCGGCGGACATGGGGTTTGGTGATGGTTTTATCAGCCGCTCCCGCCGGATACTGGATGGCTATTGATGCCCTCGGTTCTGCGCATTGCCAGTTGGCTTCTCGGGGGCATCGTTATATCTGGAAGGCGGTATCTTCCGGTATACTCCCGCTTTGGGCTTTGAAGGCCCTGTACTGCGCCGTTTGATCCATTGAGAGTGTTTGATCCACTGAGGAAGGCATGAGCTACCAAGTCCTGGCCCGCAAATATCGCCCCCGCACCTTTCGCGAAACCGTGGGGCAAGAGCATGTGTTGCAGGCCCTTATCAATGCTCTGGATCACAACCGACTCCACCACGCCTACCTTTTTACCGGCACTCGCGGGGTCGGTAAAACCACGATCGCACGCATCCTGGCCAAATGCCTGAACTGCGAAACCGGTGTCAGTTCCGAGCCCTGTGGCCAGTGTACGGCCTGCGTCGAAATCGCCGAAAACCGCTTTGTGGACCTGATCGAAGTGGACGCCGCCTCGCGCACCAAGGTTGAAGACACCCGCGAACTGCTGGAAAACGTGCAATACGCGCCGACGCGAGGCCGTTATAAAGTGTACCTGATCGATGAGGTGCACATGCTCTCCGGGCACAGCTTCAACGCGCTGTTGAAAACCCTGGAAGAGCCGCCACCCCACGTCAAATTTCTGCTGGCAACCACTGACCCGCAGAAACTGCCGGTGACCATTCTCTCGCGCTGCTTGCAGTTCAACCTGAAGAACATGAACCCTGAGCGGATCGTTCACCATCTTCAGGAAATCCTCGAAAAAGAGCTGGTCCCCTTTGAGGGGAGCGCATTGTGGTTGCTGGGTCGTTCGGCGGACGGCAGTATGCGCGATGCCATGAGCCTGACCGATCAGGCCATTGCGTATGGGTCCGGCAAGATCACCGAAGCGGATGTGCGGGCCATGCTCGGCACCATCGACCAGCGGGCCATCTACGACATGCTCGGCGCCCTGGCCGCACAGGATGGCAAGGCATTGCTCGGTGCCGTGGAGCAGATGGCCGAGCAGGCGCCGGATTACGCCGCGGCACTGGGCGAGCTGCTGGCACTGTTGCACCGCATCGCGATTGCCCAGGCGTTGCCTGAGGCGGCGGACAATAGCCATGGGGACCGTGACAGAGTTCTGGCGCTGGCTCAGCAAATAGCCCCGGAAGATATTCAATTGTTTTATCAGACGGCGCTGCTGGGACGGCGCGACTTGCCACTGGCACCAGATCCTCGCGCGGGCCTGGAAATGGTATTGCTGCGCATGTTGGCGTTCAAACCTCAGGGGCTGGCAGAAATTCCTACAAAAAAACTGCCATCGTCTTCTGCCGGCGCTGCTGCCAGTCCGACGGAAACGATGGCGGAGCGGTTGCCGGAAGCGCCTGCGCCGTCGGAGGGGCGCTCCGCAGACCCAAAGTCTCAAGCTGACACGGCGGCTTCTCCGCCGCCGTCGGCCGTTGAACCGGTGGTTGAGTCTGTCGCCAGGCCGACCGACGTCGAGCCGGCCACGACGCCCGGCGAGCCGGAACAGGCAGCAGCGCCTAGGGTTGATGAGTCCAATGCCCAGGCACCGGTCGAGCAACCGCCCACTGAGGCGTCGGCAGAAATACAGGCCGAGACGCCATCACCCGATGTTGAAGAGCTGCCGCCGCATACCGAGGCACCTCATGGTCTTGCCCATGCGTTCGAGGAGCAGCCGCCCTTCGACGGTCCTTACGACGATGAAGCGTCCGGCGGTAATGAACCCACAGAGGTTTCTAAAAACGACCAGCCACCGCGAGAGCGTGTCGCGCCCGAATCGTCGGCCCCGTCGGCAAAGCCAAAGCGCCCAGTGGTCAAAGTCGCTCTGGAGAGCACACGGCCTGAAAACTGGTATCAGGTGGTTGCGGGGCTGGACGTTGGCGGCCTGTTGCAGAGCACGGCTTCCAATTGTGAGCTGGTGGGGCGGCAGGGCACGCAATTCCATTTGGTTCTGGATGAGGTGCACAGTGCCTTGTTCAATGAGAGCCATCAACAGCGGCTAACGGATGTGTTGACCGATTACTACGGTCAGCCGGTTCGAGTCAGCATTCAGCCCGGCGCTGTGAGCAGCGAGACACCGGCGGCCCGAGCCCTGCGCGTGAAGGAGGAAAACCGGGTGGCGGCGCTTGAAGCCATGAAAAAGGACCCCATGGTGCAACAGCTGGTCGAACATTTTGGCGCAACACTGCGTGAAGATACCGTACAGCCTCTGGAGTAAAACCCGAGGGGCGTTATTAACGAGGTGAGTTATGAAAGGTTTGGGCGACTTGATGAAACAGGCCCAGGAAATGCAGGCCAATATGCAGAAAATGCAGGAAGAACTGGCCAAGTCCGAAGTGACCGGGCAGTCCGGCGCCGGACTGGTATCGGTGGTGATGACCGGGCGCCACGATGTGCGCGGTGTGACCATTGACCAGAGCCTGATGGGCGAAGACAAGGAAATTCTGGAGGACTTGCTGGCCGCCGCCGTCAACGATGCCGTACGCAAGGTGGAAGCCAACAGCCGTGAAAAAATGGCCGATATGACGTCCGGCATGAACGTGCCGCCGGACTTTAAAATGCCCTTTTAAGAGGTTGCCATGGCATCGGTTTTCAGCCCACTGATTGACGAATTGATCTCGGCGCTGCGCTGTTTGCCCGGTGTGGGGCCCAAGTCGGCGCAGCGCATGGTCTTGCACCTTCTGGAGCACAATCGCGAGGGGGCAGCGCGTCTGGCACGCAGTCTGGATCAGGCGATAGATGGCGTCGGGCGCTGCCAGATGTGCCGGACGCTCACCGAGCAAGACACCTGTGGAGTCTGTGCGAATCCCAAACGCGATGGTTCGGTACTCTGCGTCGTAGAGACCCCGGCGGATGTGATTGCCATTGAGCAGGCGGGCGGTTACGAAGGCAAGTATTTTGTGCTGCTGGGGCGATTGTCGCCCATCGACGGCATCGGCCCCGAGGATATCGGCATTGATCAACTGGTCAATCGCTTGAAAACGGAAGCCATTCAGGAAGTGATCCTGGCCACCAACCCGACGATGGAAGGCGAAACTACGGCCTACTACATCAGCGAGCGGGCTCGTGACTTGGGGGTCACTGTTTCCAGAATTGCGCACGGGGTGCCACTGGGCGGCGAACTTGAATTCGTCGACGGCGGTACCCTGGCCCACGCTTTTTCCAGTCGCAAAACGCTATGACACAAATCCCCACCGCCCCGATCTGGATTGACCGCGATGCCGAGCTGGCCGAGCTTTGCCGGCGTTGGCGGGGCCAGGGGGCGATCGCCGTGGATACCGAGTTTATGCGCTCGGAGACGTTCTACCCCATTGCGGGTTTGTTGCAGATTGGCGATGGTCGGGGCTGTTACTTGATTGACCCTCTGGCCATTGACGATCTTGAGCCGCTACGGGCCTTGTTTGGCGACCCCGGGGTGACCAAGGTATTGCACGCCTGTTCCGAGGATCTGGAGGTTTTCCAGCGATGGCTCGGCGTGCTGCCTGATCCCTTATTTGATACCCAGATCGCCGCCGCTTTTGCCGGACTGGGTTTTTCGGTGGGCTATGCCAACATGGTCAATGCTGTGCTCGGCATTGAGATTCCGAAAGGTGAGACTCGCTCTGACTGGTTGCAGCGCCCGCTATCTGTGGCACAGAAAAGTTACGCCGCGCTGGATGTGGCGCATATGTTGGTGATTTATGGCAAGTTGCTGCAAACCCTGCGGGAATCCGATCGACTGTCCTGGGTGAAGGAAGACAGCGCCGAGTTGCTGGTCAACGCCCGCCGAGAGCCGGATTTTCAGCAGGCTTACCTGAAAGTCGGTTCGGCGTGGAAGTTACGTCGTCCCGAGTTGGCGGTGTTGCGTCGCCTTGTGGCCTGGCGCGAGCGTGAGGCCCGCGACCGGGATCGCCCGCGCAATCGCCTGATCAAAGAAAACGGTCTGTGGGAGCTTGCCCGACGCCAGCCGACCGATCTGGCTCAGCTCAAAAAGCTCAAAGAAGTGCCCGCTCACACACAGGCGGAGGAGGGTGAGGCGTTGATGGCGGAAATCCGCGCCGCTCAGGAAGAGAGTAGCGAGCACTGGCCCGAGCTGATAGACCCGCCGCTTGGACGGGCTGAAGCACCGATGATGAAAGCATTGAAACGGCGGGGCCGGGAAGTGGCTGAGGCGCTGGCGTTGCCGCCGGAGTTGCTGGTGCGCAAACGGGAATATGAGGCGATTGTCCGGAGCTGGCTGAACGCGGGCCAGTTCGATTTGCCAGAGCGCCTCACAGGCTGGCGCTACCCCGTGGTGGGTCAGCCACTGCTTGAGGCCGCTGAGCAGTTTACGCAAGAGGGGCCGGTATGAGCGAGACTGTTACTAATGCGGCCGGTAAGGCAGCTGATAAGAAGGCAGCCGACGAGAAAGTTCTGTGCGAAATCTTTCGCAGCCCTAAAGAAGAAGGCATGTACCTGTATGTGCGCCGCGACGAGGGCCTGGCACGGGTGCCCGACGCCTTGTTGCAGCGTTTCGGAAAACCGCAAAGTGCCATGGTTCTGGTGCTGACGCCGGACCGCAAGCTGGCGCGAACGTCGGCAGAGCGCGTGATGGCCAGCCTGGATGACCCGGGCTACTATCTGCAACTGCCTCCGGGACCGCAGGCTGATCGGGAAATCGACCCGATTCGTGAGCACAACAGCAAATTGGGGCACTGACGTGGCCTTTATTCGCTTTTGGGAAGTGAAAACACTGGAGCAGATGAGCGCCAGCGAGTGGGAAGCACTGTGTGACGGCTGTGGTAAATGCTGTCTGCATAAGCTGGAAGACGAAGACACCGGCGAGATCCTGTACACGGATATTGCCTGCCGCTACCTCGACACTGAAACCGCGAATTGCCGCGATTATGCCAATCGGCAACATAACGTACCGGACTGCATTGTGCTTCGCCTGGAAAACGTCGCGCAATTTCACTGGCTGCCCCGGAGCTGCGCTTACCGGCGGGTCTCCGAGGGCAAGCCGCTGCCGGAGTGGCACCCTCTGGTCTCTGGAGATCCGGATTCCGTGAGAGCCGCAGGTGTCTCCGCCGCAGGGCGGTTCGTGTGGGAAACGGAGGTGCCGGAGTCAGACTGGGAAGAGCACGCGGTGCGTTGGGTGTAACGCCGTTACGATTATTCAAGAGAACTTTGCAGGAGCCGACAACCATGACATCGGGTTATACCATTGCCTGGATACTGTACATCGCCGGGGCGCTGGCACTGCTGGCCGTTGTGTGGCGGATGACTCGCAACGCCCGTCGTGAGTGGCGGCATCTACTGATGGTCTCTGCGGCGGCGCTGCTGCTCACACCGGGACCGATCGTGGTGGAGCAGGACCTGTTTTTGGCGCCAGCGTTCTTTATCCTGGTGCTCGACGGTCTGTTTGACACCTTGGCCAGTGCGTCGCGGGCGGGGTTGGTGTTGCTTGGCGTGTGGCTGGTGGCACTGGTGTTGTCGCTGGTCTATCAGCTGCTTGTGCGGCCTAAGGGGGCCTCACCGCATTCTCATAAGCCACAATCGCCGGACGAGGCCGATCAGGTTAAGACCGCAGAAGAGAGAAGGGAGCCTTCGCTCTAAGGTGGCATTGCCCTTTGGGCCAAACCTGCTATAACTATGCGTTATTAGACGCCAACTTGGGGAGCACAACGGCATGGCAAATCATATTTTTATTCTCGCGGCGGTGATGAGTATTGCTGGCGTTTTTGGTGGCCTGATCAATTACTATCAGATGACGCAGGAGCGGGACGATGAAGCCGCGCTGCCCCGTTGCATCGTGATGGGTATTGGCGCGGCTTTTCTGGTACCGGTCATTCTGTTCTTCGTGCAGAGCGATTTGATTTCCAGCATTCAGGACGATCCCTCGCAGCTGCTGATCTATACCGGTTTCTGTCTCATTGTAGCGATTGCCTCGCGCCTGGTACTGACCAGCACGCCCAAACGCATTCTGCGGGAGGCGCAGGTGGCTCGCACGCAAGTGGAAGCCATGCAGTATGAGCTGCGTCTGATGCAGGACGAGCTGCTTCCGTTGCTGGATACTGAAACCGAACAAACGTCAGACACGGATGACAACGCCGGGCCCATTGACCCGAATGAAGAGCTGGATATCGCTGCGACCAAAGTACTGAAAACACTGGGCGTGGGGCGTCACATTTTCCGCTCAATGGCCGGGTTGTGCCGCGAAGCTGAGGCGGATGAAACGACCATTCACAAATCGCTCAGCGTTCTGGTCAACCGTCAGCTGGCTGGCAAGATCAACACTCGCAAGGGTGTGCGCTGGTACCTCACCGAGAAGGGCCGTCGCGCTCTGGATATGCTGGTCTGATTATGCCCGGGCGCTGGCTGCTATTGCTTTGGGCCGCGTTGCTGGCCATCGGTAGTGCCCAGGTCCGGAGTGAACCCGCTCCCCGGTTGCCCGATCAGGCGGATATTCGTCTGGTGGTGGATATTTCCGGGAGCATGACGCGCACCGATCCCGACAACCTGCGCCGTCCGGCGCTGTCGCTGCTGGTCCGCCTGCTGCCCGCTGGCAGTCAGGCCGGCGTCTGGTCTTTCGGCCAACGGGTCAATGCCCTGATTCCCCATCAGCCTGTCACACCGGACTGGAAAACCAACGCGCTGGATCGGGTGGATGATATCAATTCCGTCGCCCTGTTTACGCATATCGGCGCGGCGCTTGAAGCGGCGGCTTACGACCGTGACGAGCGCACAGCTGACTCTCCACGCGCCGACATCATTCTGCTTACCGATGGGATGGTGGATGTCAGCCCCGATGCGGCGGTTAACGCCCGCGAGCAGGCGAGGGTGGTGGATGAACTGGTGCCCGCACTGCGCGCCCTCGGTTATCGGGTGCATACCATTGGTCTTTCCGACGAAACCGATGAAGCGTTATTGAGGGCAATCGCCCGCCATTCGGATGGTATGTTCAGCCGGGCGAGAGACGCCGATGGGCTGATGGACAGCCTGTTACAAATCTTTCAACAAACGGTACCCACCGAGCAGTTGCCTCTGAACGGCGGGCTGTTTTTGATCGATGAATCCGTCCGTGAATTTACCGCGCTGATCCGCCGTGAGCCCGGACAGGAAGCGACGGCGCTGACCTCGCCGAACGGTGAGGTGCTGACGGTCGATACCGAATCTGATTCGGTGCACTGGCATCACGCCGAGCGCTATGATTTGATTACGGTGCGGCAGCCCGTGCCGGGACGATGGGGCGTTAATGTGGCTCTGCAACCGCTCAGCCGCGTCACTGTTATCAGTAATCTGCAGCTGACGGTCGCGCCACTGTCCAATAATATTCGGGTGGGCGAAGACGTCCCCCTGCGCTTTCATATACGGGGGCAGCAAGGGGTACTAAAGGACTCCGAATGGCTGGATCTGCTGACACTCAGTGCAGAGATGAAAGGCCCGAATGAGCGCGGACAAGCGCAGGAGCGCTGGCAACAGGCTCCTCCGAGCGACGGGGTTTACCAGTTGACGATGCCCGCGCCGAGGCAGAGTGGCGAATACGAATTGCAGTTGACGCTCGATGGCAAGACATTTCAGCGGTTGTTCACCCACCGCTTCTCTGTGAACTCACAATTTGCCGTCACCCTGGAGAAACACGTCGAAGAGGGGCGCACAGTCTGGACGACCAGGGTGGATGGTGAAAACACGGTAAACCCCGAACAAACCCATGTAGTGGCTCATGTGCATAGAACCGGGGCTTTTGGTGTCGTTGAACCACTGAATATGGTCAGCCCCGGTGTCTGGAGCTATCCGATTGAACCGCGCATCAGGGGCCATTATCGGGTGGGTTTGCAGGCCAGTGGCCAAACCCTCGATGGTCATGCGTTCGATGAGACGTTGCCAAGCCAGTATTTCACTTACCCAGAGGCAGGTGATCCAACGCCCATCGACCCTGTCAAGACATCTATTGACGCGCTGACTGTCGAGCTTGAGCAGTCTGAAAGCGCCGCCAGGAAAGCGAAGCTCGGGGAGACCTCGGCGGCGGTAAATTCCATCACCCTGGACGCTCCGGTACCGAATCTGATATCCGCGTCGCATGGGGCTTCAGAGGCTTCCCAGCCTCGTCGGGCGGGCGCTCACCCGGCCGTATTATGGGGCAGTCTGGCGCTGGCCAATGGGCTGCTCCTGGCCTTGGGGTATTGGCTTTACCGGCAGCTGGTGAATGAGCGTAAGCCAGCCCTGTGGGATGATGAGGAGGGCAACGAGGAGACGGCGTTGGCGACCGAACCCGCACTTAGCTCGACCCCTCAACCAATGCAACAAATTGATGCGGGCATGAGCAAGACCGACCCCAGCAGCAACCCTGATAAAGCCCAGGACCCAACGTCAAAGCCAGATGCTACCCCGTCGTCAGCGGGTGATCCTTCGAGCTCGCTTGAGCGCGAAGAGGAACCGTTGTTTCCCATTGACGATGAAGCGTTATTCTCCGACGAGGATGAGGACGATCCGCGTTTCCGCTGAGATACCCCATCATCGTTCCCTGTTCATAGCGATGTTCTATTATTGTGATAGCGCCAGGGTGCCTTGAAATTCTGAACAAATGGCCACACTTTATAGTCTTAGATAACAGTTTAGTCCTAGATAGCAGTTTTAGACTCCAATAGGTTTTTGGGTTTCAGTGCTCAGTGCAATACGTCCTAATCCGATAAAGGAGATAGTCATGGAAATCGATATTGGTATTAAACAGAGTGATCGTGAGAGCATCGCTCAGGGTCTGTCCCGTCTGCTGGCGGACAGCTACACGTTGTATTTGAAAACCCACAATTTTCACTGGAATGTCACCGGTCCCATGTTTCAAACATTGCACCTGATGTTTGAAGAGCACTACACCGAGCTGGCCGAAGCGGTGGATGTAATCGCCGAGCGAATTCGTGCCCTGGGCTTCCCCGCTCCCGGCACCTACAAGCAGTTTATTGAGTTAAGCAGCATCAAGGAAACCGAAGGGGTTCCCAATGCGAAGGAAATGATCAAGCTGGCCGTGGAAGGTCACGAGTCAGTGGTGCGCACCGCGCGTTCGCTGTTTCCCGCCGCTGAAGAAGCGAGTGATGAAGCGACAGCGGATTTGATCACTCAGCGTATTCAGTTGCATGAAAAAACAGCCTGGATGTTGCGCAGCCTCCTGGAGTAACAGGAAGGCGTTAATGAACGACGCCTAGTGGCCCGCCTCCGGCCTTGGAGGGGGGCTCAGCCGCACTCGGCGAGGTGGGTTTGTCTTTGTTATCATGCCGCCTCATTGTTGAGAGCTGGTTATGTCTGATACTGAAATTACGCCCCCCACCTCAGAGACGTTCCCGGAGGCGCCTGACTTTGGTCGGGTGCTGAGCCGTGATCGCTTTCGGTTGCTCAAGGGCTGGCAGGCCATCCGTGCCCGAGAGGCCAACAGCAAACCTGTGGATCAAGATCGACGCAAATGGCTTGAACAGTGGCATCGCTCCCGCGAGCGCGTTGAGCAGCGGGCGGCTTACCGGCCGACGGCGATTCATTATCCAGAACTGCCTATCAGTGAGCGGCGCGACGAGATCGCCGAAGCGATTCGCGACCATCAGGTGGTTGTGCTCGCCGGCGAAACCGGTTCCGGAAAAACCACCCAGCTGCCCAAAATATGCCTGGAACTGGGGCGGGGCGTGAACGGTATGATCGGGCACACCCAGCCGCGCCGGGTGGCGGCTCACTCTGTGGCCCAACGCATCGCGGAAGAGCTGAATTCTCCTCTGGGAGAAATGGTGGGCTATCAAGTGCGCTTCACCGACCAGAGCAGTGATCGAAGCCTCGTCAAGGTCATGACCGACGGGATTCTCCTGGCGGAAATTCAGAATGATCGGTTTCTATCCCGTTACGACACTTTGATTATCGACGAAGCCCACGAACGCAGTCTGAATATTGATTTTCTGCTGGGTTTTCTAAAACAGCTGTTGCCAAAACGGCCTGACCTGAAAGTGATCATCACCTCGGCCACGATTGATCTGGAGCGTTTTTCCCAACACTTCGACAATGCGCCCATTATCGAAGTGTCTGGTCGCACCTATCCCGTGGATGTGTGGTATCGGCCAGTGCTGGACTCAGATAGCGATGGTGAAGACAGCTATCAGCCCGTGCTGGATGCGATTTCGGAAATCGAAGATCACGAACGTCACTCCGGTAACCGGGGCGGCGATATTCTGGTCTTCATGAGTGGTGAGCGCGAGATTCGTGAGGCGTCGAGGAGTATCCGTCAGGCCGGTTTCCGTCATCTGGACGTGCTGCCGTTCTACGCCCGGCTGAGCATGGCCGAGCAGCAGAAAGTGTTTGCTCCCCATAAAGGGCGCCGCGTGGTGCTGGCCACTAACGTGGCAGAGACGTCCATTACGGTGCCGGGTATTCGTTATGTCATTGATCCCGGTTATGCCCGCTTGAGCCGTTACAGCTATCGCACCAAGGTTCAGCGTCTGCCGGTGGAGCCGATCTCTCAGGCCAGCGCCAACCAGCGCAAGGGCCGCTGTGGGCGGGTGTCCGAAGGTATTTGTATTCGCTTGTACAGCGAAGACGATTTTCTCTCCCGTCCGGCATTTACCGATGCTGAAATCGTGCGGACTAATCTTGCCGCCGTGATTCTGCAAATGTTGCAGTTGCGGATGGGGGATATTCAGCGCTTTCCGTTTATTGATCCCCCGGACAGACGGTTAATCAATGACGGTTACAAATTATTGGAAGAGTTGCAGGCGGTGACTACCAAAGGCCGACTGACGACTCTTGGTCGGCAGCTGACCGGTTTGCCCCTTGACCCGCGTTTGGGACGCATGTTGCTTGCTGCCGCCGAGCAGGGAAGCCTGCGTGAGGCTTTGGTCATCACTAGCGCGCTCTCCGTGCAGGATCCGAGGGAGCGCCCGGCCGATAAGCAACAGGCGGCGGATCAGCTGCATCGACGGTTCTGGCACGAGCAATCCGATTTTCTCGGCTTTGTACAGTTGTGGGATTACTTTGAACAGTTACGTCAGGAACTGTCGCAGAATCAGATGCGAAAGCAGTGCAAAAAAGAGTTTTTGAATTATTTGCGTTGGCGCGAATGGCGTGACATCCACCACCAATTAAAGGTAAGCCTCAAGGGCTTGAAGCTTTCGGAAAACCGTGAGCCAGCCGATTATGAAGCCGTGCATCGCTCGTTACTGACGGGTTTGCTGGGTAACCTGGGGTTCAATATTGAGGAGCGTGAGTATCTGGGTGCCCGCAATCGGAAATTTTTAATCTTTCCGGGCTCCTCCCAGTTTCGCAAAACGCCCAAATGGCTGATGGCCGCCGAATTACTGGAAACCTCCAGGCTGTATGCGCATACGGTGGCAAAAATTGATCCACAGTGGGCATTGGCCGCCGCCGGACACCTGGTGAAACGCCAGTCGTACGAACCCCACTACGATACCAAAAGTGGCCGTGTCAAAGCGTACGAGAAGGTCACGCTCTACGGGCTGGTGCTGGTGGAAAAGCAGCGCATTGATTTCACCGATCAGGACCCGAAAGTCAGCCGCGAGGTGTTTATTCGGGCGGCTTTGGTCGAAGGTCGATACGTGCAGCGCGGACGCCGAGGAAAGCCCGCCCCGTTTTTTGAACACAACCGCAAATTGGTGGCCGAGCTGAACGATCTGGAAGCCAAGAGCCGCCGCCGGGATATTGTGGCAGACGACGAGGTGCTGTTTCAGTTTTACGATGAGCGTATTCCAGACAACGTCGTGAGCCGGGCCAGTTTCGATCAGTGGAGGCAGGAAGCAGAACGTACCCAACCCAAGCTGTTATTTATCGAGCGTGAACAGCTGATGCAACGGGACGCCGGTGAGGTTTCCGAAGCGCAGTTTCCCGACGAGCTGGTTTGGCGTGGCACCCGGTTTCCACTGAAATATCAGTTTGAGCCCGGCAATGAGGATGACGGGGTTAACCTGCAAGTGCCGGTGAGTCTGCTACACCAGGTGCCCGAGAGACGGCTGGAGTGGTTGGTGCCGGGGCTGCTGAGAGACAAATGCATCAGTCTGGTAAAAGGCTTGCCAAAGCAGTGGCGCCGACACTTTGTCCCGGTGCCGGATGTCGTGGATCGGGCACTGTCGGGTTTGAAGGCTGACAATGTGTCACTAACCGACGCGTTGACCCACCAGCTAAAGCGACAAACGCTGGTGGAGGTTCCGGTGGAGGCGTGGGACGCGACCAGGCTCGACGACTTTTATCGCATGAATGTTCAGGTGCTGGACGAGCGGGGCCGGGTGATTGCGCGTGGACGCGACCTTGCGACGCTACGTGAGCGCTACCGTGAGCAGGCCCAGGAGAAAATCCAGTCGGCAGCGGTGGGCATTGAGCGCGAGAATATCACCGGGTGGGACTGGGATGAACTGCCCGAACAGGTACAGTTGCGCCGCGCTGGTATTGAGTTATCCGCGTTTCCCGCGCTGGTGGACAAAGGCTCGTCCGTGTCCATCGAGGTGCTGGATGAAGCCAGTGACGCCCGTTGGGAAACCCGCCAGGGGCTTGCCCGGCTGGTGCTGCTGGAGCTGTCGCAAACGGCGAAATATTTACACAAGGAATTGTTGAAGAAAGACGAGTTGGCATTGTCCGTGGCGGAGATGGGAAAACGTCAGGCGGTGGTGGATGACCTGTTGCTGGCGGTGGCGGCCGAGACATTGCCCCAGAACGCGTTACCTCGGACCCGGGAGGATTACGTGCAGTTTCGTCAGCGGGTACAGGAAACGCTGGTGGCCAGGGCGCAAGAGCGCGCTGCGGTGCTCTCCGAGAGTTTGACACGACTGGTCTCCATCAAGAAGCAGATCAAAGCGCTGAAAAGCCAGTTACCGTTGGCCTTCACGCTGTCGGATATCCGCAACCAGCTGGACCACTTGTTTTTCCCCGGTGTGTTGTATCGCACCCCCGAAGAGTGGTTTCGGCAGTACCCGCGCTATCTCCAGGCTCTGTCCGTGCGGTTGGAAAAGGCGCCGTTGGACGCACGCAAGGACCGTTTGCTGCTGGACGAGCTGGTGCCGTTCTGGGAGCGACTGGAGCCTTTTTGGTCCGAGCGGGAAGGGCGGGCGCTGTTACAGGACGAAGCGTTGCAAAATTACCGCTGGAGCCTGGAAGAGTTTCGGGTGTCCCTGTTTGCCCAGACGCTCAAGACCCGCTTCCCGGTGTCTGGCAAACGTCTGGACAGGCGATGGCGGGACTGGGAGAAGCAGCGCGCCTGAACGGTTCATCCACTGAAGGTGGGAGGGTGTTAGCTGGCTCGCCCTCCCGAGCCCGGTCGGGTGTTGGTGCGTAACCAGTAGTGGCTGACTTGTTGTAACAGGTCAGCGAAGCTCTCGAAATCCACCGGTTTACACAGGTAGCTGTTAACCCCCAATTGGTATCCCTGCAGGATGTCGGCCTGTTCATCGGAGGTGGTGAGGATGACGACAGGCGTGAACCGGTATTCTGCAGCGCCACGAACAGCTTTCAACACATCAAAACCGCTGACACGGGGTAAATCGATATCGAGAATGATCAGGCTTGGCTTGCATTGTTCGGCCCGTCCGGCGTGCTGGCCCCTTGCGAATAGAAAGTCCAGGGCTTCCTCGCCATTAGGTACCAGCTGCACATCGTAGTCGCTGCACACCTGGCCAAACCCGAATAGCGCCAGCTCGGCTTCGTCGGGGTTATCCTCAACCAGTAATATAGTCTCCCTGCTCACGATCCGTGTTCCTTTCCCAAAGTGTAAAGTAGAACGTGGCTCCCTTGCCCGGGCTGGATTCCGCCCAGATTCGGCCGCCATGTCTGGTGATAATACGCTGAACGGTCGCCAGCCCGATGCCAACTCCATCAAACTCTTCGTTTTTGTGGAGGCGGCTAAAAGGAGCGAACAGTCGCTCGGCGTACTGCATGTCGAAACCCGCGCCTTTGTCACGGATAAAATAGACGCGCTCACCGTCTTCTTCGTTGAAGCCAAAGCTCAGATGTGTCTCTGGCGCCTTGCTCGAGTATTTCCAGGCGTTATCAACCAGGTTACTTAATAGCATATCGAACAAGTGGCTATCAACCGGGGCGCGCACTTCGTTTCGGATATCCAGCGTCACAGGACGCTCTGGCTCCCTTTCGGTGTGCTCGGCGATCAAGCGGCGCACCTTCAAAGAGAGATCCACGATTTCCACGTTGAGCTCTCCCTGGGTGGCGCGGGAGAGCCGCAGAAAACTGTCGATCATTTCGGCCATTTCATAGGTGCCGGCGGCGATGCGATTCAAATAGTGCTGGCCCTGCTCGTCCACTTGTTCGTGGTAGCGTTCATGCAGGATGCGCCGGAAGCCCTCGATCCGTCTCAGAGGCGCACGCAAATCGTGGGACACGGAATAACAGAAACTGGCCAACTCACTATTGGCAGCCTCGAGCTCAGCAGTACGTTGTAACACCCGTTGCTCCAGAACAGAGTTCAGCCGTTTCACTTCCTCTTCGGCGTGACGTCTGGCGACGATATCACGCGCCAGCGCATGGTTGACCTCGTGCATATGCTCGTAGGCCTGGCGCAAATTCCGGGTGAGGGCATTGAATGCATTCACCACCTGGTCCAGCTCGTCGGGTTCGTGGGGCGGTTGGCGCTGCAGAGCCAGCGGTGGCTGCTCCTGGGTGATCTCAAAATGGCTCACGCGGTTGGAAATATGGGTCAGATGGGTGGTGATCATCCGGTAAACAATAAACAGAATAAACATCGACACCAGAAAGGTTTTTACCCCCTGGCTAAGCAGAATGACAATCACTTTTTCTTGAAGTCGTGCATACACTTCGGCCAATGAGGCCTGGACCGTCAGAGTGCCGATTTGCCGGGGCCCGCTGGCCAGATGGTAAACCAAAGGGTACTGGCGGGTGAGCACGTTGCGCTCGGCGATGACTCCGCGTTGCAGATGGAGCGGGTCGGAGACATTCTCTGGATTCTCTTGAACCACCACCGACTGAATATCCGGCAGTTGATGGATGCCCTCCAGTTGCAGGTTTAGTTGCAGGACATCCAAATTCCACAGGCTGGCGCTGACGCTACCCAGATAGCTGCCTTCAATATCATTCAGCCGCGTTTTGAGCGTACCGATATCGCGATTGTAATCCGTGTATAGCTGAATTCCCGTCGCGATCAAGGTGATCAGAGAGCTGAATAAAATGATCTGGAGCAACAGGCGCTGCCCGATCCCCGGGCGTCGCAGTTCCTTTAAGGTTGGAATACCAGGCAGCCTGGAAAGCATGGGGCAAACCCTGATCAGAAGTGGTACAGGTCGGTGATTTCCTGAAGGCGACCGTTGCGCCGCAGGGTGATAATGGCTTCATTGAGCCTTGGCATCAAGTCCAGGTGGGGGGACTGTCGCGAGCACTGAAGCATCAGCGGGATATCGGTGAGCTTCAGGGGCTTTGCCAACATGTCATCCAGGCCATTTTCCACAGCGAGATAGCGCAGTGTGGGCACCGCACCCGCGATGCCTGCGACTCGGTGGCGATCCAGTTTGCGCAACGCGATCAGGTAATCGGTGTCGTACACCTTTTGAATACCGGTATCGTTGTCAAAACGCGGAGTGATGGCCGAGCCGCGAAGCAAAGAGATGGTTTCGCCGTGCAACTGGTCGTAGTGGGTAATGGGGTGGTCTTTGTGGGAGAGCACACCGACATCGTGCTGTGCCACCAGCTCGCCGTGAACCACCACCTCCTCATCCCGTGGAACCAGAATAGTGCAATCGTGATCGCCCGACTCCAGTTCGCGGTCAACGCGGGCAAATGGCGTAAGGCTGGTTTCAATGTTGAAACCGGTCAACGCCGCGATGGCATCAATGATCGCAACGAAAGCGCCTTGCTGATCGCCGGTTTCAGGGTTGTAATGTGCCCACGGCGCGACATCAATGGTAATGAATTTAAGATCCGGGGCGGGCGCTGCCTGATGGGTAGGCTTCTCGCTTGTCGGTTCCTCGATTGTTGGTTCCTCGCTTTGGGCGAGAGGCGAGTGGCCGCTGAATAATAGAAGTGCGCCGACAAGACCAAAAGAAACTGTACGAAACACTGGCGTTTTGTTCACCCAATAACCTCGTTCTCTGCAAAGAATACGATTGGTTCGCCTAAAAGCCGTCACTTTATGGTTTTTGAGTGGGGCACAGCAGGCAAAGCGTCATAAAATTGACTAAAAATTAGCCGTTTTGTGTTCTTTGTGACCATTAAGTGGGGCGCAGGCGCTTTTAACAGTAGCACAGTGGGGTGCAGGGCTCAGCGGCCTTTACAAAGTCACAGGGTTTCATAACAAAAAAATTCAAATTAAACAATCACTTACTTTGTGGCGTTTGAATCCGCCCTTCGTTTGAAGGGGAGAATGTAAAAATTTTTTGCCGCGCTGCGCGAGACGGGACGCTTTTTTGCAAAGAGTTATCTGGCGACACACTTGATGGTGTGCGTTATTCCATTACAGGTAACTAAGGTGAACCTTATGAACCAGCGTATTGTTCTCGTAGTCAGTGACAAATTCTCCGCGTATGTACAAGGCAAAGATGCCATGACGTATTCCAATTTGCGTGGAATATTAAGTCTGCCTATTCCTTTGCTGCCGAATCAGGGCCGGACCGTTTTGGTTCCCGGTCAAGGTTTGAGTGATGAAAATGTCCAAACGCTGTTGGACGAAGCCTCTCGCTCCCCGAACCTGAGTCAGTTTGATTTCTCACTCTGGCATCAGTTGCCGGGCCGGGCCCCGTCGTCGTTAACACACAAGCATCGTCCGGAAAACACGTTGATCTCCATGCCCGTCCGCCAGACGGCGGAAACATTCACTATGCAACTGATGATTGATGAGCGTTGCGAACTGATGCAGGACCACCAGAGCGGGCAGCATGTGCAGGGCATGATTCTGATCGAGGCGGCGCGGCAGGGGATGCTGGCTGTGGTAGAGCAGTTTTTTCTACCCGAGAACGACATTGACTACGCCTTTGTGCTCAACGATATGGGCGTGAAGTACAACAACTTTGCGTTCCCGGTATCGGCGAGCATCGAGTGTCGAATCCTGGAGCAGAGTACCGATAACCCCCGGCGTTTGACGTTTGTGACCGAAGCCGTTGTGTGTCAGTGTGGTGTGGAGGTGTCCTCCCTGACGTTTACCTTCGCCGCTATGGACAAAGCACGTATCGGAAAGCGTGAAGCGAGCATGGCGAGTAAAGCGCAGAAATGGCATTTGTCAGCAGTGGATGATCAACTGCAACAAATCGGAGCCGTGGATTTTAATGATCTGCGTCGTGTTGATAATTTCTAGTGATGGCCGGAAACGGACGGCTTTTTAAACAGGAGGTGTTTTGTGAACGCTGTTGAATCGTTATCAAAATCGTACGCGTTCTTTGACGTGGATGACACACTTATTTCCGTCAAGAGTATGCTCAGTTTTCAACCGTACTGGTATGAAAAGGTCGGCGATGACACAGGTCGCCATGCCTATGAACAGGACCTGAAAGCGCATTTGCGCCCGGATGCTTGCTGGGAGTTCCTGAACCGGCTCTATTACCGCCACTTTGCCGGTCGCAGCCCGTGCCAGGTGGCCGAAGTGGCTCGGCAATGGTTTGACCATCAACGGTCAGTGCTGCCGAATTTTTACCACGAATACCCGTTGCGGGAACTGCGTGCGCATCAGCGGGCTGGTCGGGAGGTTGTGTTTGTCTCCGGTTCATTTCCGTTATTGCTTCAGCCCATTGCGGAAGAGCTTGGGGTTCGGCATATATTGGCTACGAACCTGGAGGTGTGTGATGGCTTGTTTACCGGCAATCTACTGCCTCCACAGACGATTGGTCGCGGTAAAGCGCAAGCCATTCACCAGTTTTTGCTGGAGCATGGTGCGGTTGCCGAGACGTGTTACGCCTATGGGGATGATGTGTCTGACCTCCCCATGTTGCAAGCTGTCGGTATGCCGACGGTGGTCAGCGGCGGGCGGGAGTTAGAGGCCAAAGCCCGAGCGATGGGTTGGCGAGTGATTGCGCCCGCCTAAGGCGGCTTGTTTACGGATAAGAATGAACTCTGTCGCCAGTGCGACCCTTTGACTCCCGCGTAAGCGGGAGTTTTTTATGGGTAATGAAGACTCCGGTCCGTGACGTTCTACGTATGGTTATCGAAAACAGCCCGGCTAGGTTGCGCCTGAGACCCCCTCGGCGGCGGGACTGAACTGGTTGAGAATTGGGCGGAGGCGCTCCAGTGGGAGCGGGTGACTGAACAGGTATCCCTGAGCCTGATTGCAGCCATGTGCGCGCAGGAATTGACGCTCCATATCCGACTCGACGCCTTCGGCGACCACGTCCATGCCCAAGCCGTGTCCCATCGTGATAATGGTTTCAATCAGTTGTGACGTGTTGGTGTTCACGCCGATGTTGCACACGAAGCTGCGATCTATTTTCAGTGTATGGAAAGGATAATCCTGCAAGTAGCCCAGTGACGAGTAGCCAGTGCCAAAGTCATCAATGGAGATCCGGACGCCCATGTCGCACAACGCCCGAATATTGTGTTGCGTCGCTTCGGAGTCGTCCACCAGCATGCGCTCGGTAATTTCGAGCTCCAGCTGTGTGGGGCTCACGCCGTTGGCGGTGAGCTGTTCTGCCACATACTCATTGAAGCCCGGCATCTGAAGTTGCTGAGAGGAAATATTCAACGCGAGGCGAATGCCTCCCTGGCTGCGAGCCAGCCAGGCGGCGGTTGCCCTCAAAGCCGTTTTCAGTACCCAATTGTCTAGTTCCTGAATGACACCGATTTCCTCCGCAAGGGGGATGAAACGATTGGGCAGCCAGATGCTGCCGTCCGGCTGGCGCCAGCGCACCAACGCTTCCACACCCGCCACCGTGTTGTCTTCCAGTGAGTAAATAGGCTGATAAAACAGAACGAGTTCGTTGTCGTCCAGGGCCCGGTGAAGGCGCTCTTCAAGCTCCAGCCGTTCAATCAACTGGCGATTGATATCTTCGGTGAAGAAATGATACTGGTTGCGGCCAAGGTCTTTGGCTTTGTACATCGCCAAATCGGCATTGCGCAATACCAGGTGCGGGTTCTTGCCATCGTCGGGGAAAAAGGCGATGCCGATGCTGGCGGTCACCCGGTACTGTTTCCCGATAATGGTGAAAGGTCGTTCGAACTGCTGAACGATCTGTTCGGCGACTTGCTGTGCCTCACGCGCTGACTCCACGCGAGGCAGAATGACCACAAATTCATCGCCACCCATGCGCACCAGTGTGTCGCCGCCACGAATACAGCCGCTCAGGCGACCGGCGGACTCTTTGAGGAGGTTGTCACCGACACTGTGCCCAAGGCTGTCGTTGACGTTTTTAAAGTGATCCAGGTCAATCACCAGCAGGGCGCACTGGTGGCCGTCCCGCTGTGCTGCTTCCAAAGCCACATTCAGGCGATCGATCATGAGAACGCGATTGGCCAGGCCGGTGAGTTGATCGTAATGCGCCTGGCGCAGCAACTGTTCCTCATAGCTGCGTCGGACGGTGATATCTTCCTTAATCACCACGTAGTGGGTGATATGTCCGTCATTGTCAGTGAGCGGTGACACACTGACCTGCTCCCACAGCAGTTGGCCATCCCGCCTTGCACTGCAGAACTCTCCAGACCACTCCCGGCCCGTGCTGACCGTATTCCACAGTTCGGTCAAGGCGCTGGCACTGTCCTGATCGAGCAGTGTAAAACCGAGGTTTCGACCGGTGGCCTCACCGGCGCTGTAACCACTGAGCTCCTCGAAACGGGGGTTAACGTATTCAATCTGGCCTTCGGGATCGGTAATGACGACGGACACGGGGCTTTGCTCTACCGCTCGTGACAGAATACGAACCCGCTCCTCTGCGCGGCGGCGCTCCTGGCGAACTTCGGCCTCGCGCAGCTCTCGCTCCACGGCGGGGATCAGCCGTGCCAGCGCATGCTTGTCCATAAAGTCGTGGGCGCCTTGTTTAAGCAGGTTGACGGTATCTTCCGCCTGCACCGCGCCGGACATGATAATGAAGGGGATATCGCGACCGCTGTGTTTCAAGGCTGCCAATGCCGCTTCAGCGCTGAAGCGAGGCATACGATAATCACAGATAATCAGCCCCCAGCCTTCCTGGAGAGCGTCGAGCAGTTCTTCTTCGGTTTCTACGCGTTGGCTCTCTAGGAGGAAACCGCCGTGGGTTAACTCAGCGACGGTGAGTTCCATATCCGCTTCCGAGTCTTCAATAAATAATACTTTTAGCGATTTGGCCATGGATTTTCTGCCGGTTGCGATCTTGAAATATTGAAGGGGGCAACAGGTGTCCCTGGCGAGCTATTGTACACAGTGCTGCCGGGCCAGTGACAGCTCAAGCCGCGCCCAACGGGGACCGGTACCGCTTCCATGTTTTGTAACTGTAGCCTGTAAACATTAAAAAAGCGAAATAAACCGAGGCGTGCCACACTAGTGTCTGGGGTACCGCTGTCATCAAACTGTCATTTTTAAGACATAAAATAGACATTAAACAGACACAAAAGAGACATCAAGCCGACATATCTCGATGGGCGGTCTTCCTGGTTTCTGGCTTTGAGAAGACCATGATCTACTCTGAATTGAAACGTTAGCGAGTTAAAGGCAGGAACTTTCTATGAAAACGCGCTGGTCGACGAAAACATGCTGGTCTATGAAATCATGCTGGTTACCCCTGGTGGCGTTATTGGGCTTGCCGAGCGTGGCGGTCGCGGACTTTCGTATTTATGGCAAAGGTAACGTATCGTTCCAGGCTGTGGATGAATCCGGCGAGAGAACCTCGGAGCTGGTGAGTAACGCGTCCCGCCTGGGCGTGCGTGGCTCGGAAACGCTGCGCGAGGGGCTGGAGGTGATTTATCAGCTGGAGTACGAGGTCCAGATTGATGATGGCGACAAGAATGACAGGACGTTTAACCAGCGCGACAGCTACATCGGCCTGCGTGGTCGCATGGGCTCTCTTATCGCCGGCAAACTCAATACCCCTTTGAAGAATATTCAGGACGCCGTCGACCTGTTCAATGACCTGGAAGGTGACCTCAACTATCTGTTCGCTGGTGAGGTCAGAGCCGATAATGTGGTGCAGTATATCAGCCCGGCCTATGGGCGTTACTTCACTTCCTCAGTGGCCTACATTGCGCCGGAGGAAGACGGGCTGGATCCGGGGGTTTCAGCCGCCACGACGTTCCAGTACGAGGACCTTTATCTGGCCGTGGGCGGTGACTCCGGCGTTCAGGCGCCCGATGCGGACCTGTTTCGAATCGCCGGGCGCTATTCATTCGCTGCCGTCGGCCTGCATGTGGGAGCCCTGTACGAGTTCTACGATGACGGTGTGATTGAAGAAGAGGGGAGTCTCGTCTCTCTGCTGTGGGAAGCCAGCGAACAATGGGCGTTCAAACTGCAGGGCGGAACCTCGGATATCAACCATGGCGGTGGAGAGGCTGTCAGCGTGGGTGTCGATTACCGGCTGAGCCCGAGTACCAAGCTTTACGGCTACTACACCAATGAGTCCCGTGACCTTGGGTGTGGCGTGGAACGTTGCGAAGACCAGTATCTGGGGGCGGGCCTTAGCGTTACCTTCTAAAGTCAGCCTAAAGCCAACCTGAAGCCAACCTGAAGCCAGCCCAGGCCCAGGTGGTCGACCCGGCGCCTGGGGCCGCTCTTGCCCAATTCTACGAAGAATCATTGAGGCAGAAGGAGTTTTGGGCTAACACTTTTTAACAGATGAATGGTAGCATCTGTCGGTAAGATTAAAGGCTCTGGCGTTCTTTCTTTGCCGCTCTAGGGACGGAACACCGGCTTCCCTTCTTGCAGGCTGTCTGGCCGAATGCCTTCCGAAATTGTCGGATCGACAGAGGTAAAATGTAGTGACGCAAACCCGCCGTTTAGTTCCCGGATGGCTTTTTGCCGCCATGCTCAGCGCAGCGCTGTTGGCTGCTGTGTCGCCCGTTTGGGCGGCTGAGGGCGAGTTCGATGACCCCTGGGAAGGGTTCAACCGCAAAGTTCATGCGTTTAACATGACGACAGACCGCTTCTTCCTGCGTCCGATTGCCGTGGGCTATCGTTATGTGACCCCCGATTTTATGCAGACCGGGGTTCGCAACGTGTTCAACAACGTGAAAGAGGTGCCCAGCGCTCTGAATGGCCTGTTACAAGGCAAACCCGGCTCGGCGGCGCACGATACGGGTCGTTTTCTGATCAATTCGACGCTGGGAATCGCCGGGTTATTTGATGTAGCCCGGCATATGGGCCTGGAAAACAGTGATCACGAAGATTTCGGTCAAACGTTAGCCGTTTGGGGCTTTGATCGGGGTCCCTATCTGGTGTTGCCATTCCTCGGCGCAAGTAATGTTCGCGACGCGTTCGCTCTGCCCGTAGATGGGGTGACGGATCCACTGTTTTACATCGACCATACCCGCACCCGTAATACGGTTCTGGTAATGAGTGTCATCAATCGTCGCTCCCAGCTCCTTGACCTCGAAGAGCATCTCACTGGCGACCACTATACGTTCATTCGCGATGCTTACCTTCAGCGGCGTGAGTTCCTGGTGAACGATGGGGAAGTCGAGGATGATTTTGGGGCGGATATGGATATGTCGGAGTACGGAGATTTTGATGACGGCTCGGAGTCAGATCCGTTCTGACTCCTTAATCAGGCTTGATTCAGTCCAGAATCTCGAGGATTTTGACACCAATACGGTGACGGTTTGGCTGCTCCTCCTCGGGTTCGCTGCGCACGACGCGGGTTCGAGCGCGAAGAGTAGGGCTCGGTCCTTCCTTGGATGCCACAGTCACTTCGATCTCCTGACCCAGCGGCAAAGCCTGATCCAGCGACAGCAACATGCCGCCCCCGCTGAGGTTAAGGCACATCCCTTGGGTTTGCACCTGTTCCCCAAAGAGTTGGGCGGGCAGGGGGGAGTCCACTTTCACCCGAATAAAATCCCGCCGCTCTTCTCCACTTCCCTTAACGCCCATCGATCACTACCTCGCTGATTTGGAATGCGCTCTAACCTCTTGGCAGAACCGTTGCCCGGCCGCGCGTCTCATTGCCTTCCGAGAGCTTAAACTTAGTCGAAAAATCCCGTTTTGAACAGCTTGCGTCCGATACTATAAGGGAGTAGTGTATTGCGCTTTATGCAACCTCCTACTTCTCCGGCGCACGGACCGACTGACAGATGACCGACGAAAGCAGAAAACTGCTGATCATCGATGACGATGCGCCGGTCCGCCAAAGTATCGTAGCCTATCTTGAAGATAGCGGTTTCCGGGTGATCGAAGCCTGTGACGGACCTGCTGGCCTTGCGGCGTTTCGCGAAGAATCTCCCGAACTGGTCATTACCGATCTGCGTATGCCTGGCCTTGATGGCCTGCAAGTATTGAAAACCATCCATGAGAGCTCTCCCGACTTGCCGGTCATCGTGGTATCTGGCGCGGGCGTAATGGGCGATGTGGTGTCGGCTTTGCGACTGGGGGCGAGTGATTACCTGATCAAGCCCATTGTCGACATGGAAATGCTGGTTCACTCCGTTCGTCGCGCCCTGGAGCGCTGCGATTTATTGCTCCAGAATCAACGCTATCGCGCCAAGCTGGAATTAGCAAACCGTGGCCTGCGGGATAATTTGCGCATGCTCGAACGTGACCAGCAGGCCGGACGGCAGGTGCAAAAGCGGCTGATGCCATCCTCGTTAAGCACGGAGGAGGGGTATCAGGCCTCTCATTATATTGCACCGTCCCTGTACCTCAGCGGGGACTTTGTCGACTATGCATTCCTCAAGCAGCGCTATTTGGCATTTTATCTGGCGGACGTATCAGGCCACGGGGCCTCGTCGGCGTTTGTCACGATTTGGTTGAAACATCTGGTCAGTCGTATGGTGCGTGAGGAGGGGCTGTTCTGTGATGCGGACTCCTTTGAGACGGGCGCCAACACCATGCTGCAGCAGATCAACCGGGAACTGAATGAAACCCGGCTGAACCACCACCTGACCTTTTTTGTCGGAGTAATAGACACCGACACCCGGGAAATGCGCTACGTAGTCGCGGGCCATCTTCCCATGCCGATTCTGGTGGCCGATGGTCGGGCCGAGTTTTTGTCGGGTAATGGCAAGCCGGTGGGGATCTTCGCTCACCCCGAGTGGCAGATTTATCAACGTGTGCTGCCAGAGACATTCTCGTTGGTGTGTTTCTCCGACGGGGTACTGGAAGTGCTCCCGCCCAAGGAATTGATCGACAAAGAAGCGCAGCTTTTGGACGTGGTTCAGCAGCACGGTTCAAGTATGGAATCGGTGTGCGAGGCACTGGGAATACAGGGGGCCAGTGAGACCCCCGACGATATTGCGGTAATGACGATTATCAAGAGGTAGCGACTCATGCGTCCCGGTCAGATTCTGGTTGCCGATCACGCGGGTGTTTATGTCATCAAGATGGTGGGCGATGTAAGGTTAACGCTGTGCATCTCCTTCGATCAATTTATAGACACTATGTTTCGTCGCGATGATTTTTGTGATGTCATGTTTGATTTGTCGGAGGCGGAGGCCATCGACAGTACAACGCTGGGCCTGATGGCCAAGATCGCCTTGCAGGGAAATGAAGAGCGGGGCATTACGCCGGTGATCTACTCGAACAACGACAGTATCAACCGGTTGCTGTATACCATGGGATTTCAGGAAATTTTCACTCTGGTCACCAATCTGGACGCTCCGGTTCAGCCTGATCAGGCGCTCCCCTCTGGGATGCAGGAAGAGCTGGCCGTGAAGAACAAGGTTATCGAAGCGCACAAGATATTAATGGGGATGAATCAGGAAAACCAGGAGACGTTCCGCAACCTTGTCAAAATGCTTGAGGAACGCTAAACGGCTCTAATACGGCTCGAGCGGGCTGTGCGGTGGTCTGAGAGCGCCACCGCACAGGGAGCAATACCCAGGCCTTTACTCCTCGTCGTTGTTCATCTTGGACTGCAGATAGTTCTGAATGCCGACCTTGTCGATCAAAGAAAGCTGGGTTTCCAGCCAGTCGACATGTTCTTCTTCGGATTCCAGAATGTTTTGCAGCAGATCGCGACTGCCGTAGTCACGCACCGATTCACAATAAGCAATACCGTCGCGCAGATCCGGAATGGCTTTCATCTCCAGTTTCAGGTCGGCGGCCAGCATTTCCTGAGTATTTTCCCCGATCAGCAGTTTGCCCAGATCTTGCAGGTTGGGCAGCCCCTCGAGAAACAGAATACGCTCAATCAGCATATCGGCGTGTTTCATTTCGTCGATGGACTCTTCGTATTCGTGGTCAGCCAGCTCTTTCAGGCCCCAGTCCTTATACATCCGGGAGTGGAGGAAATACTGATTAATGGCAACAAGCTCGTTGCCCAGGCACTGATTCAAAATCGCAATAACTTTAGCGTCGCCTTTCATAGCCTTCTCCGCGAAAATAGGTGGCGTGTGAACGGATTCAATACGACGTTAAAGTGTGGTGGGGAATAGCGGGGCTGTCAAGCACAATGTTTTTGTAAGTGCTTGATATTTAATGAAAAATTAATAGAAATACAACTGATTTTCAGTGGCGTTGGCTTTCACTGTACGATCAAGCCACAGGGTCTGTTAAGCAACGGCATACCCCTCTCAAGCAACGGCATACCACAGCGGCGAACCCAGTCCCGAAGCCATTTCAGCGGTGCCACTGGTCTCGCGAATCACTTCACGGGTATGGCAGGCACACTTACCGCATTGGGTGGCAACGCCGAGAGACTTGCGCAACTTACCCAATGTATCGGCGCCAGAGTAAACGGCGTCTTTGATCTGGTGGTCGGTAATGCCCTTGCACACACAAACGTACATGCGAATTGCTCCGGGGATATGACAAGTTGTTGGCTATAGTATTGCTAATGAGAATTTCTGTCAATAACTCCTGAGAATAATTCACATTTAAAATGCTATTTTTGGTTGTTCTTTAATAGTCTGGGCCAATATAGTCTTTGGCTGTCACAACGATATAGAAAATCAATAGAACACAAACCATCTCGTCTGTATGATAACGTGCAGCTGACCCGCCGGCGTCAGCGACTTTGCCGATACGGCAAAATTGCCGGTAACGCATTGTTTTGTCAGGTGTTTTTTTGAGAGGTGATCATGTGCTCCCCTCTGTAAAAGAACATTTGGTCTCGTTTTCACCCTTAACTGTCAACCACAATCAGGAGATTGAATATGGGCGTACTCGTAGGTAAACCCGCACCCGATTTCACCGCTTCCGCGGTACTGGGCAATGGCGAAATTGTTGATGAGTTCAACCTGCACACTGCCATCAAGGGCAAAAAAGCGGTGGTGTTTTTCTACCCGCTGGACTTCACCTTTGTGTGCCCCTCCGAGCTGATTGCGTTCGACCACCGCGTCGAAGAGTTTAAAAAGCGCAACGTGGAAGTGATTGGCGTGTCCATCGACTCTCAGTTCACCCACAACGCATGGCGTAACACCCCGGTGGACCAGGGCGGTATCGGCCAGGTTAAATACACGCTGGCGGCGGACGTCAAGCACGAAATCTGTAAGGCGTACGATGTGGAATCCGAAGGCGGTGTGGCCTTCCGTGGTTCGTTCCTGATCGACGAAGATGGTCTGGTTCGTCACCAGGTGGTCAACGATCTGCCGCTGGGCCGTAACGTGGATGAAATGCTGCGTATGGTTGACGCTCTGGCATTCCATCAGGAGCACGGCGAAGTGTGCCCCGCTGGCTGGAACCAGGGTGACGCTGGTATGGACGCTTCACCGGAAGGTGTCGCCAAGTACCTGGGCGAGAACAGCGGCAAGCTGTAATCCGTTTTTTGCCCGAAAGCGTAAAACCCGATCGCGAAAGCGGTCGGGTTTTTTTGTGTTCGGCGACGGTATTTAGAGCGGTAGAGGTGGTGTCGAAAAAGAGGCAGAAATCAGTGTAGCCCGCGCCACCACTGGCCTTCAGGCAGTTTTTGGTTGGGGGGCAACTTGCTTTGAACTCTAAACTTCTCTAAAATAAGCTGCCTTTTGGGGCGATGTGCCGCCCGTTGCGGCCCGGTTTTGTCGATAGGCAGTGTGTATTGCGCCCGGATCAAGTCATTCACTTTTTGATCACAATGAGGAATTTTCAATGAGAATTTTTGAAGAGATGGAGTCTGAGGTTCGTGGTTATGTGCGTTCCTTCCCGGTCGTATTTGATCAGGCTGAAGGGTCTGAACTGTTTGACGAAAACGGCAATCGCTTCATCGACTTCTTCGCGGGTGCGGGTACGCTTAACTACGGCCACAACAACCCGAAGATCACGGAAGCGCTGATCAGCTATCTGCAGCACAAAGGTATTGTGCACGGCCTGGACAAAGCGACCGTGGCCAAGCGTGAATTCATGACCAAGTTCCGCGATACCATTCTGGCGCCGCGCGGACTGCAGTACAAAATGCAGTTCACCGGCCCTACCGGTACCAACGCGGTGGAAACCGCGTTGAAGCTGGCTCGTATGATCAAGCGCCGTTCCAATATTATCGCGTTCACCAATGGCTACCACGGTTTGACCATGGGTGCCCTGGGTGTGACCGGTAACTACTTCTACAAAGACGAATCCTACGGTTCGCGCGCTAACACCGCCTTTATGCCGTTCGATGGTTTCCTGGGCGAAGACGTCGATACCATTGAGTACATGCGCAAGTTCCTGTCTGATCCCAGCAGTGGTGTTGACCTGCCGGCGGCGGTCATCGTGGAAACCGTGCAGGGCGAGGGCGGCATTAATGTGGCGCGCATTGAGTGGCTGAAACGCCTTGAGGAGCTGTGTCGAGAGTTCGATATCCTGCTGATCATTGATGATATTCAGGTAGGTAATGGTCGTACCGGCACCTTCTTCAGTTTTGAGCGCGCGGGAATCCACCCGGATATGGTGACGCTGTCCAAATCCATTGGCGGTGGCTTGCCGATGGCCCTGTTGCTGATGCGTCCTGAGTTGGACCAGTGGGCACCGGGCGAGCACACCGGGACTTTCCGGGGCAACAACCTGGCCTTTGTGGCGTCTACCCAGGCATTGAGCTACTGGGACAACGACGACATGAGTAAAGTGGTCGAGTACAAAGGCAGCATCATTGAGGAGGAGCTGAACAAGATCGTGGCGGACTACCCTGAGTTCGAGCCGAAGGTTCGCGGTGTGGGTATGGTCTGGGGGCTTGAACTGGCGCCGGGCATGGCGAGCGAACTGTCTCAGGAAGCGTTCACTCGCGGTCTGGTGGCTGAAACCGCCGGTGCCGACGATCAGGTCTTGAAGTTCCTGCCTTCTCTGCTGATTGAAGAAGAAATTTTGCGTGAAGGGATCCAGATTATTCGCGACTCCCTGACCAGCCTGGTGGAAAAGCAGCGCAAGCTCATCACCGGCGAGGAGAGCTGATTCGGACTTTTAGGTTCCCGCTCTCTCAAAAAACCCCGCGAGCCCAGGCTCGCGGGGTTTTTTGTATCCCTTCGGTCCCTGTCCAGATGTCTCATGAGAGTCAGTCACAGTTCCAGAAAATTACGCTCAAGTCGTCTAAAATAATGCTTGCCAAGCGGTATGAACTGCTATTCAATCGCCGCCCGCGATCACTGGCATTAGAGAGCCAGTTGGCCGACGTTTATTCTCATGCCCACAAGGGGGTGCCATGACCGATTCTCCGATTCAGTTGCAGGACTACTACGACCCGCAGACCTTTGCCCGCATCAAACAGTTCGCTGATACGCAAGAGACGCCGTTTGTGGTGATTGATACCGCTACCATTGAGCGGCACTATCAGGAACTGGAGGAGAATTTCCCCTACGCACGGATTTATTACGCGGTGAAGGCCAATCCGGCACCGGCGATCCTGAAGATGTTGGCCGAGCGTGGCGCTAATTTTGATATTGCTTCCATCTATGAGCTGGATAAAGTGCTGGGGTTCGGTGTGACCACTGACCGGATCAGCTATGGCAATACCATCAAGAAAAGCCGGGATATTCGTTACTTCTACGAGAAAGGGGTGCGTTTGTTCGCGACTGACTCCGAAGCGGACCTGCGCAACATCGCCCGTGCCGCCCCCGGTTCAAAAATCTATGTACGAATTTTGACGGAAGGGACACTGACCGCGGACTGGCCGCTCTCGCGCAAGTTTGGCTGTGAAATCGATATGGCGATGGACCTGCTGATCCTCGCTCGTGATCTGGGGTTGGAGCCCTACGGTGTGTCATTCCATGTAGGCTCCCAGCAGCGAGAGATCAGCAGTTGGGACGCCGCCCTGGGTAAGGTAAAAGTGATCTTTGAGCGTCTTAGGGAAGAGGTTGGGATCGAGCTGAAAATGATTAACATGGGGGGTGGTTTTCCGGCGAACTACATTACCCGCACCAATGATCTAGGCACCTACGCGGGTGAGATTACCCGGTTTCTGGAAGAGGATTTTGGCAAGGACTTCCCGGAAATCATCATCGAGCCCGGCCGCTCGTTGATTGCCAACGCGGGTGTGTTGGTGAGTGAAGTGGTGTTGATCGCCCGTAAATCGCGCACAGCGCTGCACCGCTGGGTGTTCACCGACGTGGGCAAGTTTTCAGGCCTGATCGAAACGCTGGATGAAGCCATCAAGTTTCCCATCTACGTAGAAAAGCAGGGCGAACTGGAGGATGTCGTTCTGGCCGGGCCGACCTGCGATAGTGCGGATATCATGTACGAGCACCACAAGTACCCGTTGCCGCTCAATCTTGCCATCGGAGATCGCTTATACTGGCTGTCCACCGGCGCCTACACGACGTCTTATAGTGCGGTAGAATTCAACGGTTTCCCGCCTTTGAAAGAACACTGTATCTAACCGGCTTTACAGGTTGGGTCCCGCTTTGGGCGCAGCACGATTCTTCGTTCTGCGCCCATTGTGTTAATGGTCTTGAAAGAAAAACGCTGAGAGAACACAGAATGAAGATAGTGGCCGACGAGAACATCCCTTTGGTGAATGAGTGCTTCGGTGATCTGGGTGAGATTGTGCGTCTGCCCGGCCGCGCCATGCGACAGGCGGATTTGCAGGGGGCGGATGTGTTGTTGGTGCGCTCTGTGACCGAGGTCAACGAACAGCTGCTGCGTGATACGCCAGTGCGTTTCGTGGGGACTTGTACAATCGGGGTGGATCACCTCGACACCGATTATCTTGACGGCTCGGGTATTGGCTGGTCCAGCGCTCCCGGGTGCAATGCGAATTCCGTAGTGGAGTATGTTTACGCCGCTCTGGCACATCTCGGTGCGGACTGGGTGGGGAAAACCGTGGGCATTGTGGGCTGCGGTAACGTGGGCGGTGAGCTGTACCGTCGGCTCAGGGGACAGGGCGTAGCCTGTCGCGTGTACGATCCCTTTCTGGCGCCGACTCAGGTGGCCGATCTGACGAGCCTGGAGGCTGTGCTGGCGTCGGATGTGGTGTGCCTGCATACACCGCTGACCCGAACGGGCGACTTCCCCAGCCATCACTTGATAGGCGCTGAACAGCTGCGTCGTCTTAAGCCTGGTGCGATCCTGCTAAACGCCGGGCGAGGGCCGGTCATTGATAACCAGGCATTGTTAGCGCATCTGGACAGAGGCGCCGACTTGCGGGTGGTGCTGGATGTCTGGGAGCCCGAGCCAGACATTTCCCGCCCGTTACTGGCCAAAGTGGCTCTGGGGACCCCTCACATTGCCGGCTACAGTTATGACGGAAAAATGCAGGGCACCTTTATGATCTACGAGGCGTTATGTCGTCATTTGGGAATATCACAGGACAAGGATCTGGTCTCACTGAAGCCGCCCGTAGCCGATCCGCAACGAGCGCTGAGTGCTCAAGCGCTGGAAGAGGGTGGGGTATGGGCCTCAATTCAAGCGTTGATTCCCCAGGTTTACGCCATCGCCGAAGATGACCGAAGGCTGAGGGAATTGGCTGCCCGGGCGGATAAGGGGGCAGAGGCCTTTGGGCCAGGCTTTGACCGTTTGCGCAAGGAGTATCCCAGACGCCGGGAGTTTTCAAACTATCGGGTTACCGGCTCGGAAGGCGCTGAGACTTCCGAGCGTTTGCAGGCCCTGGGCTTTCAAGCTTTGAGCATTAAAGGATAAGCCCAGGGCTGCTCTCACTGTGAGTAATGCTCCAGGAACTCACCAAACCGCTGAATCGCTTTGGTGAGATCGTCTTCCCGGGGCAGGAACACAATGCGAAGGTGATCCGGTTCCGGCCAGTTGAACGCGGTTCCCTGCACGAGCAACACTTTTTGCTGCACCAGGAAGTCCAGAACCATCTGCTCATCATCCTTAATGTTATAGCGCTTCCGATCCAGCTTGGGAAACAGGTACAAAGCCCCCTTGGGTTTGACACAGCTCAGCCCCGGAATCTCGTCAATGGCCTTCATGGCCGCATCGCGTTGATCTCTTAACCGGCCACCGGGGATAATCAATTCGTTGACGCTCTGGTAACCCCCCAGTGCCGTTTGCACGGCGTACATTGCCGGCACATTGGCGCACAGTCGCATGGAAGCCAGCATTTCCAGCCCCTCGATGTAGCCCTTGGCCTTGTGTTTGGCGCCGCTGACGGTCATCCAGCCGGAGCGAAATCCGGCCAGGCGGTAGCACTTCGATAAGCCGTTGAAGCTGACGCACAGAATGTCCTGGGCCAGTTTGGCCATAGGGATAAATTCGGCATCGTCGTACAGGATTTTGCTGTAGATTTCATCGGCGTACAAAATCAGGTCATGCTCCCGGGCCAACTGCACGATTTGCTCGAGTACGTCCTGGCTGTAAACCGACCCGGTGGGGTTGTTGGGGTTGATCACGACAATGCCGCGAGTGCGGTCCGTGATTTTGCTGGCCATATCAGCCACATCAGGGAACCAGTCAGACTGCTCATCGCACCGATAATGTACGGCTTTGCCGCCAGCAAGATTGACCGCCGCGGTCCACAAGGGGTAATCGGGGGCGGGCACCAGTATCTCGTCACCGTTGTTCAGCAGCGCCTGCATGGCCATGACGATCAGCTCACTGACGCCATTACCGAGGAAAATATCGTCAATATCAACGCCTGGAACACCGAGGCGCTGGCTTTCCTGCATAATCGCCTTGCGTGCCGCGAACAGACCACGGGACTCGGTGTAGCCTTCCGCATTGGGCAGGTTATAGATAACGTCCTGAATAATCTCGTCGGGTGCGGAAAAACCGAAGGGCGCGGGGTTGCCGATATTCAGTTTGAGAATTCGGTGGCCTTCTTCTTCCAGGCGGTAAGCGTGCTCAAGCACCGGGCCACGAATGTCGTAGCAGACTCCCTGGAGCTTGGTGGATTTCTTGATGGTGCGCATCTGCAGTATCATGTCCAAAATGGCGGGTTAGGCAAGCGTCAAATGCCTGCAAGTCCTTGAATCATCTCGCCTACTCCCAGTCTCTGTCAAGGAGCCGTGTGTATGAGTGACCATAAAAGCCGCAGCGAAACCGAGTGGCGCCAAACGCTGTCGCCGGAAGAATATCGTATCTGCCGGGAGAAGGGCACGGAGCCTCCGTTTACCGGTCGCTACTGGAATGTGTTTGAGGACGGTGTGTATCGCTGCCGCTGTTGTGGCGAACCGTTATTTGAGTCCGACACGAAATACGATGCCGGTTGCGGCTGGCCCAGCTTTTTCGCCCCCGCAAAAGCCGAGGTGATTGAAGAGGCCTTTGATGACAGCTTCGGTATGCGTCGCACCGAGGTGATGTGTCGCAAGTGTGGAGCCCATTTGGGCCACGTATTCCCGGATGGACCTGCTCCGACCGGCCTGCGCTATTGCATTAATTCAGCGTCCATTGACCTGGATCAGGATAAGTCCTAGTCATAGATTTGTTTTTTCTTCCAGCCGTCTTCCTGCTCGAATTCCTCCCATTCCTTCTGGTCTTCAAGCGGTGGCGGCGTGTCGGAGTTCTCGGGAGCGGATTGAGCCATCTGGTTCTCCAGCTTGGCAATGACGTTATTAATCTGGGACAGCTGTTGCTGGTGGGCCTGACCGCCACTTTCCTGGGTAATTCGTTTTTTGGCCAGGTTGTAAAAGTGAATGGCCAGTCGGGGCTTGCCAGCCGCCTGTGCTTGTCGCGCCTGACTGATGTGTGCGTCTACGGACACCAGCAGAGCGAGTCGTTTAATCTGCTCTTTACAGGTTTGCCCCTGAGCGGAAGAAAGATTGCCCTTGTCCGTTTGTGCGGAGACAAACCGGTACAGCTCCTGCAGGAGTCGCTTGATTTCGACGGCCTGTTCCGGGTTGGTAGCCGGGGTACGCTTGGCAGAGGGGCGGTGTTTCAGTTCTTCCAGTTCGGCGGAGTAAAGGTTGAAGTCCCTCAGGTGTCCGGGCTCTTTGGGCTCAAGTCGGCTGAGTTGCTCACAGGCGTCGAGCAATGTCCGATACACAATCAATGTCAGCTCTTTGGTCAAAAAGCCTTCAGGCAGTCCGGAGATCATGAATTTGAAGTTGCGCTGACGGTGCTTCAGTGCGGTCAGCAGGCGTTGACGGTGCTGCCGCCGCTTCTCCAGCGTCTGGTGTACAAAGGCGTATCCCACCAGCAGTACGAGCAGCGCAAAGATAATGCTGGCGATAATGAGTGAGGACATTGAGCCGCCGTTTTTCAGTCAGTTGAATGGAATGAGGCGTCAAAATTCGAGTATAGCACCAAACCCCCTCGCGGTACGAAGCCCTTGAACTGTAAGTCATTGTTTCCCGGCACAAAAAAAATATAAAAAAGTGTTGACAGGTGCCGGGTCGCTCCCTAGAATGCGCACCACTTCTTGAGGGCAACGCCACACGGCGACGCGTTCAGGGAGGTCCGGGTCCCCTTCGTCTAGTGGCCTAGGACACCGCCCTTTCACGGCGGTAACAGGGGTTCGACTCCCCTAGGGGACGCCATGCGGGAATAGCTCAGTTGGTAGAGCACAACCTTGCCAAGGTTGGGGTCGCGAGTTCGAATCTCGTTTCCCGCTCCAAATTTAAAAAAGCTGGCTTAGGCCGGCTTTTTTTATACCCGCCCATTGCCAGCTCTGAAATCTGCTACACTACTCGACCTTCGTTCGAGGCTCAGTGCAACCCGAACAGCTTGGCTCGCTCGTGGGCATAGGAAAACTCCCGGCCTTCGGCTTGCGCTTCGTGGCGACGCTCGTCCAGTATTTGGTAATTGGCAATTTCCTCGTCCGGCATAAAGTGCAGGCAATCACCGCCAAAATACCAGAGCAGGTCACGATGAAGCAGGGGCATCAGCTGGCCGTAGGCCGCGATCACCCTACCCAGCACTTGCTGACCCTGGTGTAAAAAATCTTCCTCGTCGTGAGCCCTGGGTAGCGCCTCCAGTTGCGCCAGAAACTCCAAATCCTCGGGTGGGCAATCTTCCAGTACGAAGGGGGGCTGCTGTTGCGCCTGGCGAACGAAGTCGCGCAGCAGGCGCAGGTGATGCTCGCGGTATTGGGTTTCCGCCTGATGATCCAGTTGGGTCGACATCGTTAACTCCCCGATGGTTGTGGTTCAGCCATCGTTGTAAAGCAATGAGTGAATTCGACATTATGACAGCTGCACTTTCAATTAGAAATCTTACGAAGGTCTACGGCAGCGGCTTCGAGGCGCTGAAAGGCATCTCTCTGGAGGTGCAGCCGGGTGACTTTTTTGCGTTGCTGGGGCCGAATGGCGCCGGTAAGTCCACCACCATCGGTATTCTTTGCTCGCTGGTACGGAAAACCGGTGGGGAAGTGGAAATTTTTGGCAAGAACATCGATACCGACTTTTCGGCGGCCAAAAAAGATGTGGGCATTGTGCCGCAGGAATTCAATTTCAGCCAGTTCGAGAAAGTGCGCGATATCGTGCTTCAGCAAGGTGGATTTTATGGTTTGCCACGCAAGCAAGCGCTGGTACAAACCGACAAATATCTGAAGAAGCTCGGGCTGTGGGATAAGCGCGATACGCCGGCACGAATGCTCTCTGGGGGGATGAAGCGGCGGTTGATGATCGCACGGGCGCTGGTGCACGAGCCGCGCCTGCTGATTCTGGATGAGCCCACAGCCGGTGTCGACATCGAGTTGCGCCGGTCCATGTGGGACTTCCTGCGCGACATCAACGCGGCGGGCACGACCATCATCCTGACCACCCATTATCTGGAGGAGGCGGAAAGCCTTTGTCGGCATGTGGCGATTATCGATCAGGGAACGATCGTCAAGAACACGTCCATCCGCAGCCTGCTTAAAGAGTTGAGCCGGGAAGTATTTATTTTTGATAGTTCAGCGGTTCTGGATCAAGCGCCCGTGGTGGAGGGTTTTGCGACGCGTCTGCTGGATGAGCACAGCTTTGAGGTGGATGTCGAGAAAGGCCAGTCGCTCAATCGTGTGTTTGAGGCGCTGAATGCGCAAGGGCTCGATATTGTCAGCATGCGCAATAAAGCCAACCGACTCGAAGAGTTGTTTGTCGCGATGACCGGCAACGGTTCCGCCGAAGCGAACGCCGAGGTATCGGACGAACCCCAAACTGCAGTAACCGGAGGGTAATCACGGTGGAAGTAAGAGAACAGTGGATCGCGTTCATGACGCTGTTGCGCAAAGAAATCAAGCGCTTCACCCGTATCTGGGTACAAACATTGTTGCCGCCCGCCATTACCATGGCGCTGTACTTTGTGATCTTCGGGAAATTGATCGGCAGTCGCATCGGCGATATGGGCGGCTTTGATTATATCCAGTTTGTGGTGCCGGGCCTGATTATGATGGCGGTGCTGACCAACGCTTATTCGAATGTCAGCTCGTCATTCTTTAGTGCCAAGTTCCAGAAAAGTATTGAGGAGCTTCTGGTGTCGCCCACACCCAATTACATCATCCTGCTCGGCTACTGCCTGGGTGGCGTGGCGCGTGGCCTGGCGGTGGGGGTAGCAGTAACCGCGCTGGCGTTGTTCTTTACGCATCTGCCTATTCACAGCTGGTTTATTACCATCTCCATTGTGGTGCTGACGGCGGTGCTGTTTGCATTGGCGGGTTTTATCAACGCGGTGTTCGCCACCACGTTTGATGATATTTCCATTGTACCCACGTTTGTGCTTACCCCTCTGACTTACCTGGGCGGGGTGTTCTTCTCCATCGAACTGCTGTCTGAGTTCTGGCAGGGCGTCGCCCGCTTGAACCCGATCCTGTATATGGTCAATGCGTTTCGTTATGGGATGCTCGGGGTATCGGACGTGGATATTCGTCTGGCCTTTGGCGGCCTGCTCTTGTGCGTGGTGGTGTTATTTGCTGTGGGTCTGCACCTGCTGAAAACCGGCAAACGTTTGCGAGCCTGAGGCGAAAATGGCAATGAGTGAGTCTTCACATGGCCCCCTGGGGCAGCACACTCGGTACAGCGCACAGTATGACCCTGAGTTACTGTTTCCGATTGCGCGGGCACAAACGCGCGCGGCGCTGGGTATCGGGACGCAAGGCCCAGAAGCGGAGGGGTTGCCTTTCTATGGGGTAGATTACTGGACCGGCTACGAAATTTCGTGGTTAAACGAGCGCGGCAAGCCTCAGGTGGCGCTGGCCCGTTTTTGTCTGCCCTGTGAGAGCCCGCACCTGGTGGAGTCCAAGTCATTCAAACTGTACCTGAACTCCTTTAATCTCACGCGCTTTCCCGACAGGGAAACGGTTCGGGAGCGAATGGTGGCCGATCTGAGTAACGCGGCTGGGGCAACGGTGAGCGTGACGCTGACACCGCTTGAGGATGCGGTGTTGCCGGTGATGGCTCCGGCAGGTGATTGTCTTGACGTGCTGGACATTGCCGTGGACCAATACCACCCGGCGCCCGAGCTCCTGGCCACTCGCCCCCAGATCGTTGAAGAGCAGCTGTTCAGTCATTTACTGAAAAGCAACTGTCCTGTCACCGGCCAGCCGGATTGGGCGACCGTAAGCATTCACTACCGTGGTGAGCGCATTGAGCGGGAAGGGCTGTTGCAATACATCGTGTCGTTCCGCGAGCATCAGGACTTCCACGAGCACTGCGTTGAGCGGATGTTTCTCGATATCACGCAGCGTTGTCAGCCGCAGTTTTTGAGCGTCTACGCGCGTTACACGCGCCGGGGCGGGCTGGATATTAACCCGTTTCGATGTTCGGAGCCCGGAAGAGAACCGTTGTTTGAGCGCCTGTTGCGGCAGTAGCCGCCACCAGCGCTAGACGATTACCTTGTCTTTCAGTTTTTCGGCGGCTTCTTGCAACGCCTTGACCACTTTGGCTTTGTCGTAATTGCGAACCTTTTCCAGGTCCAGGTACATGGAGAAACCTTCAGCGCGGTCCTCGAAAAAGCTCTGGTTTTTGCCCAGGTCCTTGCGGAAGTCGGCCACTTGATACACCTTCACCGGCTGACTGAATCCTTTCACGGTGATCTCGCCTTTGTCCCGGCATAGGATCAGGTCTTTCACCAGCGACCAGGTTTCATGGGATACCAGAATTTCATCGGGAGAGGCTGCTGACTCCAGTCGGCTGGCCAGGTTCACGTGCGTGCCCAGTACGGTGTAATCAAGGTGGCTGGAGGTCCCGAAGGTGCCCACGGTGCAGTAGCCGGTATTGATGCCCATGCGAATTTGCAATGGTTTCTTGATGCCCTGATTGAACCACTCCTGCTGAAGGGACTTCATGCGCTTTTTCATGGCAATGGCCATGGAGACGCAGCTCAGGCAATCCTGCTTTACGCCCTTGCTGTTACTGTCCCCAAACAGCACCATGATGCCGTCCCCCATGAACTTGTCGATGGTGCCGCCGTGCTGCGTCACGATCTTGGACATTTCCGTGAGGTAGTGGTTAAGCAGTTCAGTCAGTGACTCGGCCTCCATTTCCTCGGACAGCTGGCTGAAGTTCTTGATATCAGAGAAGAAGACCGTGATGCGCTTGCGTTCGGCCTGGAGCATGTGATCCTTGCCCTGGTTGATCGCTCGCCATACCGGCGGAGGCAGATATCGTGAAAGCTTGTACGCGCGGATCTTGTGCCACTTTTGTTCGCTTTCCAGCTTGAGCAACGTCATGGACAGTTTACGCATGCGCTGGTGCATACACAGCGCGTACAACAGAAAATAGGTAATAATTCCGATCAGGCTGGCCGCACTGATTTCAATATTGCCACTGAGTACCCATTGCGGCTCGTGCACCATCAGGCTGGCCAGTACGCCACTGGCAAAGGCCAGGTTATCCTCGAACCAGCGTCTGACGCCTCCGGAGAGGAGGGCGTTAAACTGAATCATGGTCATGAACAGCGTTAGCGGCAGCAAGCTGAAATCCGTCAGGCTCAGTACCAGACCAATAAGCGCGGCATCACTCCAGGAAAGGTAGCGGCTGACTTTGACAAGGGTGGGGCGCTCAAGCTTATGGGTGAAATGAAACGTCAGATAGGTATAAAGCAGAAGAAAAACGATGGTGCCGAGATACAGTGGTGAAATGTTCTCCCAGTTGGTATAAGACGCCAGCGTTCCGGCGGCCGCGAAACAGATGAGCGACCGGAAGTAGTATTGATAGAGGGGCGAGTCGGCTTGCACCTCTTCGGGCGTTTGGGCTGTGGGGCGTTGCGTCATTGTTATCGAAAACCTTGGTGGTTCGGACCTGTTGACACCCTGCCCCTGTTTTTGGGGCGGGGGTTGTCCTTTGGTGAAACCATTGTCACGGTCATCGTCATTCCCGGAATCTCAACGGCAAGTAGTCCCTCAGCCACCTATTAGACGTTTTTTTGTGCCAAAAGTCTATGTGCCTCCCTGGTCGCAGCAGGAGGTGTTTCTGGGCGTGGTATTATGGAGCCTTCAATGAATTGACCAATGAACTGACCGTAGAGTGGCTTATGGACGCACTGGATGTATTACATCAGCGGGTTTCCACCCCTAAACTGACCGAACCGGCCCCGAATGACGCTCAGCGCGACGCCTTGTATCGGGCCGCACTGCGAGCCGCCGATCATGGCTTGATGCAGCCTTGGCGTTTCCTGGTGATCCAGGGTGAGGGGTTGGACCGAATGGGGGAGTTGCTGGTGAAAGCGGCACTGGCGGACAAGCCGGACCTGTCAGAGAAAGAGCAACACTCTCTGCGCGCCAAACCGCGCCGTGCGCCGCTGATCATCGTGGCTATTGCAGCCTGCCGTGAACACCCCAAGGTGCCGGTGATTGAGCAAGTCGTATCGACGGGGGCCGCCGTCCAGAATATGCTCAACGCCGCCTTTGCCCAGGGTATTGGTGCCTTCTGGCGCACTGGCGGTCCGGCCTATCACCCGGTGGTCAGAGAGGGCCTGGGCATTACGGGCCAGGAGGAATTAGTGGGCTTTTTGTATCTGGGAACGCCTGCCAAGACGCCACACCCGCCCAAGTCCGTGAATCCAGAGACATTTTTTCAGCCCTGGCCCGGCAAATAGCGTTGCGTTCGCGGCTCCATTTGTGTACATTACGCCACCTCTGAACGGCAGCCAGACGGCACCGCTCGGGAACAACTTGTAGGTGAGGTGGCCGAGTGGCTGAAGGCGCACGCCTGGAAAGTGTGTATACCGAAAGGTATCGAGGGTTCGAATCCCTCCCTCACCGCCATCTAAAACCGCTCCTGTATCAGGGGCGGTTTTTTTATGTCAATAGCGTAATGCGCTATCCGTTCCGCCTCTTCGAACCAACCCCGGCTTTTAAAAAACTTTTTCCAATCAACCACTTGACGAACCCGCTTCAAATCTCTAATATTCGCACCCGTTGACGACGCACTCGTAGCTCAGCTGGATAGAGTACTCGGCTACGAACCGAGCGGTCGGAGGTTCGAATCCTCCCGAGTGCGCCATATCAAAACCGATAAGCCCCTGATTTTCCTAGTGAAGATCGGGGGCTTTTTCGTTGTGGATGCCAACGGCGTCCCGTGCTGTGAGTCTATTCACAAAACGGTAACGAGCAGTCGCTCGGAGCTTGCGGCTTTCCGGTCCGCTGATTAGACTTCTGATTGACTTTTCTCTGGCCAGGGATGCCGCGTATATGGACGACGCTCCGCAACTTTATCTTTCCGACGTAGGCATGACGAACGCGATTGGCGGCTCTATTCCCATGGTGTGGACGTCCGTCAAATCTGGCTTCAACCGCTACAAACTCTCCCTATGCGTCGACGACAACGGCTTCCTTCTTCGATTGGCGCCGATCCCCATTGCAGTATTTGAGTACCTGAATGCCGCATTTAACTCCGCGCTGACCGCCTTTAATCTATTAATAAACACCACCGCACAAAATTGCCTGATGTACCACTCTTCAGACGCGGGCCTGCGCGGTGCTCTGGTAGTGGAAAAATGCGCTCGGGCAAAGGAAATCAGTCAAGGAGAATCTTTATGACGCAGGTGGGCGAGAGTGTGTTCGTGTCGCAGCCAACG